>JAGZZT010000013.1 GCA_018377235.1 Clostridium sp. | reverse complement strand
AAAATCAGAAAAACTTGGAACCAAATATAAAAAGAGCCCTTTTCATAGAATTGGGGCAGGATTTTAACAAATCCCACCCCAACCATTGACAAAGAGCCATTTTTTCTTTTGCGAAGAAAACGGGATTTGTACAAAATAGAAAAAGATTCAGACGAAATTATTTGTGATATGGTGGAAATTGTGATTATATTAACATATAATTTCTTGAAATTAAGAGTTAAAATGTAATAATTCTAAAAATAATATTGTATATTTCAGAATTATATGCTACTATTAGAGCAGATTGAATTTTACAAATTTATGAGAGAGCGGAGAAAAATAAGGGGGAGCGGCGCAGGCCTCATCCCCAGAGATATGAAGGAGGAATAGGATGAAAAAGAAACTTGCACTTGCGCTGACAGCGGCGATGCTGTCATCAGCCCTGCTGTCCGGCTGCGGAGGAAATGATTCCAAACCAGATGGAGGAGAGGGAAGCCAGGAAGCTCAGGCGGGAGAAGAGGGAAATCATTTGATTGTGGAGATCGGTCCGGATCCGGAGACCATCGATCCCGCGTTGAACAGTGCCAGCGATGGTGCGATTATGCTGCTCCACCTGTTTGAGCCGCTTCTGAGCTTTGACAAGGACTGCAATATTGTCGGAGGAATGGCAGAGACCTGGGACGTTTCTGAGGACGGACTTACCTACACCTTCCATCTGCGGGAGGGGCTGAAGTGGAGCGATGGAACGCCTCTGACAGCCAATGATTTTGTCTATACCTTCAAGCGTGTGGCAGATCCGAAGACAGCAGCTCCTTATGGCTACGATCTGCTGTGCATGATTAAAGGTTATGAGGAGGCGGCTGCCGGGGATCTGGATGCGCTGGCAGTATCTGCTCCAGACGACCAGACCTTTGTGGTAGAGCTGGCTCACCCTTGCGTTTATTTTGACAAGATCTGTTCCTACACGACACTGAGTCCGGTTCAGCAGGCAGCTGTGGAGGCAAATGGAGAGGCGTGGGCCATTGACCCGGCTACCTATATCTGCAACGGCTCCATGAAGATTAAAGAATGGGTTCCTGGATCCCATATTCTTATGGAGAAGAATGAGAATTACTGGAATGCGGATGCTGTAACGGCAGATACTATCAAGTTTGTCCTGATGGAGGACGCCAACGCGGCTTACAGTGCCTATAGCGCAGGCGAGGTTATGTTTATCAAGGACGTGCCTACAGAGGAAATCCCAAAACTCAGAGAGAATCCTGAGTTCCACGTAGAGCCGCTTTTGGGAACTTATTACATCAGCCTGAATCTGAACAGAGAGTATTTTCAGGATGTGAGAGTCCGACAGGCTTTAAGCCTTGCGCTGGATCGCCAGTACATAGCGGATACTATCATGCAGGGAACCTACACGCCAGCTAAAAATTTTGTAGGTCCTGGAATTTCCGATGCTGAGCCAGGTTCTTCCTTCTCCGATGTGACTATTGAAACTTACGGCGAATTTTTCCATACAGACGATTTCGAGGGTGACCTGGCCAAGGCAAAAGAACTTCTGGCAGACGCGGGCTATCCAAACGGCGAGGGCTTCCCGATGATCGAGTACATGACCAACGATGCGGGTTATCACAAGCCGCTGGCAGAGTACCTGCAGAGTGCGTGGGGAGATTTGGGAATCAATATGGACATCAAGATTGTGGAGTGGGCGACCTTTACCCCGACCCGCCGCAACGGAGATTACGACATCGCCAGAAACGGCTGGATTTACGATTACGATGATCCGTCCAACATTTTGAATCTGTTTGAGACAGAAAACGGAAACAATGATGGAAAATACAGCAATCCCGAGTACGATGCTCTTACAGAAAAGGCCCGCAAGACAGCTGACAAGGCAGAGCATTACCAGCTGCTGCACGAGGCGGAGCAGTTGCTGTTAAACGATACGGCCATGATTCCGATTGCATGGCAGAATGAGTTCTGGCTGCAGAAACCGGAGCTTCAGGGAACCTACCACAGCCCGTATGGATACTGGTATTTCATGTACGGCAGCGTAGGAGAAGCTGAGGCTGCGGAGGAAACAAAATAAAAACTGAAAAAAAATAAAATTTTCTTCTAAAAGTAAATAATATACAAAAAAGGCCTGGGAAAACAGAATCCCGGGCCTTTTTTGGTGAGATTTAGCATTTGCAACAAAAAACCATGTGTATTAATAAAAAAGTTCTTGCATATTTTTAATTCTGTGGTATTATTGAACTATCTTTTTTGTTTCGTGCTTTACCAAAGGACAGTGAAAAAGAGGTTGAGCGCCGGCTTCTGCTGTGCGCTTTTCAGAAAAATCTCAAGGAGGAGAATGTTATGAAAAAGAAATTTGCGCTTATGTTAGCAGCGGCAATGCTTTCCACAACCGTTTTAACCGGCTGCGGCGGAGGCGGCTCTGAGGAGACCAAGCCTGCGGCCAGCGAGGACGGACAGACAGCACAGACAGGAGAGGGCGGAAATAATCTGGTAGTAGAGATTGGCCCGGATCCTGAGACCATCGATCCGGCGTTAAATAGCGCCATCGACGGAGCCAACATGATTATTCACTTATTTGAGCCGCTGTTAAATTTTGACAAAGACAACAATATTGTTGGCGGAATGGCAGAGACCTGGGAGGTTTCCGAGGACGGCCTCACTTATACGTTCCACTTAAGAGACGGATTAAAGTGGAGTGATGGTACACCGCTGACAGCAAATGATTTCGTATATACATTCAAGCGTGTGGCAGATCCGCTGACAGCAGCTCCTTATGGCTATGACCTTCTGTGCATGGTAAAGGGCTACGATGAGGCGGCAGCAGGAGATCTGGATGCGCTAGCAGTATCAGCTCCTGACGATCAGACCTTTGTGGTAGAGCTTTCCTACCCATGCGTATACTTTGATAAGATTTGTGCGTTTGCAACTCTCAGCCCGGTCAACCAGGCTACCATCGAAGCAAACGGCGAGTCCTGGGCGATTGATCCGTCTACCTACATCTGCAACGGTTCCATGAAAATTAAAGAGTGGGTTCCAGGCTCCCACATCCTGATGGAGAAAAACGAAAATTACTGGAATGCAGACGCTGTAACAGCAGACACTATTAAGTTCGTCCTGATGGAGGATATGAATGCAGCTTACAGCGCATACAATGCAGGCGAGGTTATGTTTATTAAGGACGTTCCGACTGAGGAGGTTCCGAACCTCAGAGAGAACCCTGAGTTCCATGTAGATCCGATTCTTGGAACCTACTACATCAGCCTGAACTTAAACAGAGACTATTTTAAGGATGTAAAGGTACGCCAGGCATTAAGCCTTGCTCTTGACCGCGCTTATATTGCGGACACTATCATGCAGGGAACATATTCCCCGGCTACTAATTTCGTAGGGCCAGGCGTTTCCGATGTAGAGCCAGGTTCTTCCTTCGCAGAAGTGACTATCGCAGAGAACGGTGAGTTCTTCCATACAGATGACTTTGAGGGCGATTTGGCTAAGGCAAAAGAGCTTCTGGCAGATGCAGGCTATCCGAATGGAGAGGGATTCCCGGCCATCGAGTATATGACAAATGACGCAGGCTATCATAAGCCTCTGGCAGAGTATCTGCAGAGTGCATGGGGCGAGCTTGGAATTACTATGGATATCAAGGTGGTTGAGTGGGCAACTTTCACACCAACCAGAAGAAACGGTGACTTTGATATTGCCAGAAATGGCTGGGTATACGACTACGACGATCCGTCCAATATGCTGAATCTGTTTGAGACAGAGAATGGAAACAACGACGGCAAGTACAGCAGTCCAGAGTACGACGAGATGATCGCAAATGCAAGAATGACGGCAGATAAGGAAGAGCACTACAAGCTTCTCCATGAGGCAGAGCAGCTGCTGTTAAACGATATGGCCATGATTCCGATTGCATACCAGAACGATTTCTGGTTACAGAAGCCTGAGCTTCAGGGAACTTGGCATTCTCCATACGGCTACTGGTACTTCATGTACGGCACAGTAGGCGAGGCGGCAGAGACTGCTGAATAAAAAAAGATTTTGCGCTGTAAGACGCTGATATAAGAAGACATATCCCCTGCGGACTGTTAATTTAACGGCCCGCAGGGGATTTTTGTCTTTTTTGAGAAATATTGGAAAACATTATTGATTTTTGACATCTTTTGGGAATAAAATAAACGCAAAAAATGCAGTGTTTCTTTATAAAAATACTAATTACAGGCAGACAGACAGGAGAGAATGACGGTCTGTTTGTTTCCGTGTGTAAAAACAGCTCATCCATAGCAGCTTGAAATAAGGGAAGGACAAATGAGTAAGAAAATTTATACTGTCATTATGATTCTGGTACTGCTGATTGCAGGAGGCGCGGCGGCATTCGGGATTTCCCGCCATGTCCAAAATGCGGAGGCCTTCTGGGGGGACGGCTATGTGCTGTCATACCAAAACGGGGAGAACGGATCGGTTGTTCCCGAACCGCTGTATTTTAAAGCGGGAACCCGGTACAAGGAGAATTATTCCGGAAATATCAGCTTCAAGGATATGTACGGGAAGAAACAGGAGGTTCCTGCAGACAGTTTTATCCACTATGCAGACGATTCCATCAGCACGTTCCACAAAGGCGTGATTGTAGAGTGCAATGAGCTGAAGAAGGGGCTTTTAAATTACTACAGCCTGGGAGCCGAGTCTGTTATGAACCGCCAGGGGGACAAATATCTGCTGGACAACCAGGGAACGCCTCTGGAATTCCAGGACTATATCTGGAAAATGCAGGAGGAGAAGTATCTGGTCTCCTCCCCGGAGATCAGCCTTACATTTCCGGACGGAACAGAGGAGAGCCTGAAGGGCTACGCGGAGCTTGCGTATATTGACAGAGGAATCGTGCGTATTTCAGGCGGCGAGACAGCGTTCCAGGTTCTGGCGTCAGGTAGCAGGATGCGCCTGGCCGACGGGACGGAACTTGATCTGGAAAACCGCAGTATTGTGCAGAATGAGGAAGTCAGTCTGTACTTTTCAGAGATTCTTCCAGACGATCTGTCGGGAGGAAATATTTTAGTCACTCCGTCGAAGGAGAGAGAGCTGAAGGTTCCCACCTTCGATATCACCACCATTGACGGCGAGGATGGAGAAGAGGGCCAGGCCGGAGAGGCAGGCGCTGAGGGCGAGACTGGAGAAGCCGGAAAGGCCGGAGACGCCGGTGAGGAAGGCGAAGAGGGAGACGAAGGCGGAGACGGCGACAGCGGAAAGACCGGAGAAGCCGGAAAAACAGGAGCGTCCGGATCTACTGGCGGCGGAAGCGGCAGCGGAGATCAGTCCGATAAGGTCATTATGCCGGTTTACGTGCTGACAGACTTTGTATATGACGTGGCTGCGGCGGGATGGCGCTGCCTTCCTGTCCAGAGAGAGAACGGAGGCAGGGAACAGCGCTGGTTTTACTTCTATCCTAATGGAAAGAAGGCGGCGGACACCAGCATCACGGAAAGCGATGAAAACGGGAGATACCGCTATACCTTTGACGAGAATGGAATGATGCGGTCCTCTAAAAAGCTGGGAAGCAGTCCAAACACGCTGACAGAACAGTGGATTGAGCGGGTTCCAAAAGCGTCGCAGGATCCTTATGCCAGCGAGAATCATATAAAAAGATGGTATTACGGACTTTCCGACGGAACAGTAGTTCAGAACCGGATGAGAAATATCGGGGGAAAGGAGTATCTGTTCGACCAGGCAGGAATTATGCGGACTGGCCTGGTGGCTGTGACCAAAGACAAAAAATATGCGGAAACCTTGATTTGCGCAGGAGACAGCACAGACTGCAGCGTGGAAGATCTGGAAAACTATCTGGAAGAGTATGATCTGATGTATTTTGACGAGGAGAGCGGAGCCAGACGGACGGGAACTGTGGAACTTGTGCCAAAGGGCGCAACTTACACATTTGAATTCCACGGAAGCGGAAAAGCGGTTCACGGCCCCCATCAGGGGAAGCTCTACCGGGCCGGATCGCTGCAGAAGGCGGAAGATGTGGGGAAATATGAGATCAGGACGGTAGACGATAAGGATTATCTGGTAAACCGTTCCGGAGAAATCCAGAGTCCTGGACGATACCGGGACGGCGGCACGGTCTGGGTTGTGGAGAGAAAGAACGGCGCGTACGAGATCAGCGCCGAGGATGCATAATACAGGCGAAATAAGCGGATAGAGAGAAGAAGAAAAGAATAATTCCTGTTTCAATTTTAAACAGCAGGAAGTTTCTTTTCTTCTTTTTTTTTCGATTCCACCTGTTCTTTTCAGGAATTCTTCTCGTTTTTCTCCGGATTTTTCCTTGTGCAAATAAGAAAAAATTGGTATAATAAACCGCTTTTAAGCAAAAAAATACAAGAGAGTAGGAGAAGCAAAACATGAAACGACAACTGGCATTTGTGCTGGCTGCCTGGATTGGACTGCAGCAGCCCCTCGGCACGCTGGAAGCCTACGCGGCCCAGCCATTGGCAGCAGGAGTGGCAGGCAGCAGTCAGAGTGAATGGCTTCCTGTATCCAGTCCTTCAAACGGACAGGAAGAGGAGACGGAAACCCTGCCTGAGGCAACGCCTGACGCTCCGTTGGAGAACCCGTACCGCGGCAATGTGATCGTGGAGATCCGCACGGTGCTCCCTGTGGAGGGAGAGATTCCATTTGAGATTCATCTCACAGAGAAGCCGTCTAAGCTGGCAAAATTCCTCAGACAGGAAGCAGAAGTGAACGAGTACGGTCAATTCACCGTTCAGCCCGGAGAGATGTCTGAGATTGGAAAGGGAGTGTTCCAGTCCAATTATGTACCGGACGGGACGTACGTGCTGACAGTAAACGCAGAAGGGTATGAGCCTTATAAGCAGGAGATTAAAATCAAGGGGGATACCTGCAAGGTCATGCTGTTTAATGATTATTACGACGAGGAGCAGTATACTTCCAGCGCCCACCCAGGCTTGATTCGAATGGGAGATGTGAATGGCGACGATATCATCGACGACGAGGATCTGGAGGAGCTTCTGGACGCCATCCACGCAGAGGAGTCAGGCGTAAACGCTATGGACTTCAATAAGGATGGGGAGCTGAATCTGTCTGATCTTCAGTATTTCGCAAGCTTTTACGATTATGATTCCAGCAGCCGCAAGCATATTTCCACAGTGGAGCGGTCTGTAACCCGCAAGGAGGGAGAGGTAAAGTTTGACGACACTGCAAGCCCCAGCGACGCGGTGGAGATCGATGGAAAACCGGAAGCGCTCTTTGACCATGACAGCGAGGAATCGTCTGTCACTGTGGCGAGAAAAGACGGAGAGAAGATCTCTGAGGAAAATCCTGTTGAGCTGACTCTGGACTTCACCCACAGCGAGACGGAGCTGAAGGCAGAGGGATTTGTTATCCAGTCTCCGTCCGGATCGGAGAACGCCATCACCAGCGGAGAAATAGAGGTGACGGTGGACGACGATGGAAAAGAGAAGAAAGAGACGCTCACCATTGTAAAAGCCGGAGAGGCCAGAAAGGCCCGCTTTGGAAGAAGCGGCGGCACGGCAGAGATTCAGCCGGACGGATCCATCGTAGTTAATTTAAAGAGCCAGAAGCCGGTGAAAAAGGTGACGATCCGCGTAACCGGAACGGTAAGCCAGGGAAGCCTGGCGGAGATCAGCCAGGTGGAATTTATGGAGGACATGAAGGACCGCATTCCGCCGCCAGTGCAGAATATTCCGAAGAATCTGCAGGCGGAGATTGGAAGCGCAGAGTTTACTCTGACCTGGGACAAGGAGAATAACGTAACCGGCTACGAGGTTTCTATCTCTCATGGCGGGGAGACTGAGACGGTGGCTTCCGAGGAAAATTCCATTACCGTCAATAGCTTAGGTGAAAAGAAGCTGTTAAACTATGAGACCTACCAGGTAAGAGTGCGTTCTATCAACGGAACCTGGAAGAGCAATTACAGCAGCAAGCTGTCTGTGACGCCGGAGCCAAGCGGTCCGCCGCCAGCGCCGGAATACATTCAGATCGACGGCTTTTACCGCTGTCTGAACGTATCCTGGAAGAAGATGAAGGATACGCAGTCCTACACCCTGTTCTACCGCCAGAAGGGAACCGAAGAGTTCACAGCGGTGGAGAATATCGACAGAAGCCAGACCAGCCTTACTTTAGAGCATCTGGCCGACAACACGGAATACGAGCTTTACATGGTAGGCCACAATCCGCTGGGAGACAGCCCTGATTCCACGATGTATTCCGGAAGGACAGCTCCGGCGGCTACAGCTAAGATGCCCGCCTACGGCCTGCTCAATGACGGCCCGGATAAGGGCAAAGATGTGACAAACCACATTAAAGAGGTTAAGAATATAACAGGAGCAAACTATAACAGAGCAGATGAGAAAATCGACGTTCCGGAAGTAATCGTGGACGGAGATCCCACCAGCTACTGGCTGCTGGAGGACTGGGATTCCGGCGTGTATTACGGTTCCAGAGGTCCGATTATCACACTGGACCAGCCTTATGAGATGGATACCATCCGCTTTACGGCAGGACCGGCTCAGAAATCTGATTTAAGTGCAATCAGGGTGCTTGCATGGGAGACTGAGGATGGTTCAGGAAGCGGAAAAGAGATTCCAGGACGTTTTTCACGACTTGCCAGTATGGACAACAATGGCAGCGTGTACTACGAATTTATTGCCAGCGAGCCGTTTACAGCAAAAAAGGTTCAGATCAATCTGAGCGCCAGCGGAAATGTCAGATATATCAGTATCGGCGAGATCCGCTTCTATGAATACAACAGCCTTTTAAACGATATTGACGCGCTGTTTACAGACGCTCTCCATGTAGCATTGAAGGCAGAGGTAACGATGGACGACGTCAAGGCGCTGAAGGAGAGAGCTAATGAAATTGATCCGGCCAGCGGCGAGACGCATCCGAAGAAGGAGCTGGCTTTAAAGGATCTGAGTGTGGCTGAGAGTATTCTGCTGACAGGCGTAAGCCAGGAAGCGGTTCAGATCGATACCTCTGTATCCAAATCCTATGACAGCCATATTACCTTCCTGGGAGGCCTGAACGCATGGCAGCCTCTGGGTACAGCGGCTCTGGCAGGCGAGAAGGTGACGATCTATGTAGGCGCGCCAGGAAAGACTCAGGGAGACAGCACTCCGTTAAAGCTGGTTGCAACCCAGTACCACAGCGAATCCTCCCCGTTCTACAAATATGCGTCAGATCTGAAGGTAGGCGTCAACGAGATCACCATTCCGAAGATTTCCAGCATTGACTGCGAGCAGGGCGGCGCCCTCTATGTGGAGTACACTGGAAGAAATATAAATGATTCCTACGCAGTCCGCGTCAGCGGCGGTTCACCTTACCCAGTGCTTGACCTGACTAAGGCTGAGAACGAGGATGAGAGAGCCCAGCTGATTGAAACTTATTTCACTGAGATGGAGGAGCGGGTGAAGGAACTGGAAGCGCTTCACAACGCGGATCCGGACAGCGAGACTTCTCACAGGCATATTTCAGGCAAGGAATACGACGAGAAGAACTGTATCCTGGGAGCAACGGATATCGTCCTGGATCAGATGATGTATTCTGTAGCCATTAAGCCTCTCTATGACGAGTTGACAAAACGCTCTGACAAGCAGGAGGATGCCGTTCAGCAGCTGGCAGATTCTCTGGATGCTATGGACGCTATGATAGACTTATATTATCAGCACAAGGGACTGAGCGACAATCCGGTGATAGGCGAAAAAACCTACGACAGGGACAGAACGCCGACCAGCCGTCTCAACATCCGCTACCAGCGTATGTTTGCCGGTGCGTTCATGTACGCAGGCGGACTGCATATTGGTATCGAATGGGGGTCTGTGCCGGCTCTGGGCGGTTCCAAGCCGATTGAGACCGACGAAAACGGAAAAGCCTTAGAAAACCAGGACGGCCAGTACTTCGGCTGGGGAATTTCCCACGAGATTGGCCACATTATCAACGAGGGAGCATACGCCTACGCGGAGACGACAAACAACTACTATCCGCAGCTGGCCAAGTCCCGGGACAGCAATGATACCACAAGATTTTCCTACGAGGACGTATATAAGAAGGTAACCTCCGGAACCAAGGGAGGCGGCAGCGAGCGCCTGGCTATGTACTGGCAGCTGCATATGGCTTACGACAACGGAGGATATAACTTTAAGACATACGACAATTATAAGGATCAGAGAGAAAACCTGATCTTTGCAAGGATTGACTCCTATGCGAGAGATACAAGCCGCGCTCCTGCGCCGGGCGGCATTAAGCTGACGCTTGACAACGCGGATAAGGACAACAAGATGATCCGTCTGGCCTGCGCGGCGGCAGAGAAGGATTTAAGAGACTTCTTCATCCGCTGGGGACTGACGCCTGACAAGACGACGGACGAGTACGCCGGACAGTTTGACGAGGAAACACGTGCTATTTACTATGAGAACGATGATTCCAGAGTATACCGTCTGGAAGGCGGAGAGAGCATTGCCGAATCTGTCACAGTGAAGGCAGAGGCAGAGAAGGATTCTCAGGCCTCCAACCAGGTTCATCTCACCATGAGCCTCAGCGACGAGGGAAAACGGGATCAGCTTCTGGGCTATGAGATTACCAGAATCGAGAGAAAATACGGAAAAGAAGAGAGACGGGTGGTTGGCTTTACCACCAGCGATACATTTACGGATCATGTGATGACGACGAACAACAGAGTCGTATCCTACGAGGTGCGGGGTATTGACCAGTGCATGAATCCGACAGAGACTTACCGGATTTTCGATGAGTTCAAGCTCTTACACGAGGGAATGTTAGATAAGACAGACTGGGAGATCACCGTCAACACCACCTCTGAAAGCGATGAGAAGCCGGACAATGAGGATGAGACCGATACTCCATGCTCCGGAACCATCAGCGCCGCCGGCATGATGATTGACAATCAGCTGGATCAGGCGTATGTGGGAACTACCACAGAGAAGGAAGCTGAGGCAGTGATTTCTCTTGGAAAGACAGAGTCCATCGCAGGATTTAAGTACACCTGCGGCGGAGAGAACCCAGTGAAAAATTACAGGCTTTCCATCAGCCAGGACGGAGAGAAGTGGACGGAGATTAAGTCCGGAACCTTCGAATTCCAGGAGGGAAGCAGTTCTGCTCTCATTTACTTTGACCTGAAGGACGATCCGCGCTACCATGTGTACGAGACGGCTTACTTAAAGATTACAGCCGCAGGATCCAAGAACTTTGCAGCAGCGGAGCTTGATATTCTCGGCCCGACCGGCGACAATGTGGAGTTAGCGGAGGCTGGAATCGGAATTCTGAAGGAAGATTTCTATTTAACTGACGCAGGTTCCGGAGAGACGGGAGAAGAGACTGCAGACAAGATTCCGGCAGGTTCTGTTATCTTTACCGGAAAATACAAAGGAAATCCAGCTTACAACACATTTATTCTCTATGATGAGGATGGAAACGTAGTAGGCGGAAGAGATGCAGATGGCGCAGTCACAGCCCACCAGCTGATTTTTGCCCCGGATCCGGTGAACGGACAGCTGGGCGAGATCACAGACGGAATCTGGGTGTACTACATCGAGCCGGATGAGCTGGACGGCGTAACGCTTCCTGATAAGGTCCGCGCGGAGATGTACCGCGTTGACAACGCAGAGACAAACGAGGGAGATCGTCTTGTCAGCGACACGCTGTTTGTGGAGCTGCCGAAAAATCTTCCGGACATTGAAATTAAGCCGTAGGGCAGCCGCATAAAATAAGGAGAGAAAGAAGGACGAATGAAAAAGACGACATTTGCAGCCGGTCTGTGCGCTTCGGCGCTCAGCCTGGCGCTCCTTCCGTCCATGCATTCCATGGCGGAAAGAAACCAGATGATCACCTGGGAAAAAACAGGAAAAAATTCGGTCAGGCTGAAACTTAAGCTTCAGGACCAGGAACCGGCCGACAGCTTTACAGCCTTCAGCTTGAAGCTTATATTTGAAAGCGACGAACCGATGTCTGAGGATCCGGCGTTTAAGTTTTCACAGAACATAAAGTCAAAACTAGATCCGGCTGTGTACGAGACACGGTACGACGAGGACGCCCAGGAGATGACTATCTATGTGGCGGATCGCGATCCAGTACTGGAAAAGGGCGAGGAACTGGATCTGGGAACCATCACAGTGGATTCCGACGAAAATGTGAGGATTTCTGTGGACAGAGATGATTTCCAGGGCGTGAACAGCTTCCATGAGAAGCTGGAGGTGACAAACTTCGGCGAGTACGAGGATTATGAGATGGTTCTGGAGACGCCGGAACCGGAAGAACCAGAGACAGAGGATCCGGAAACTCCTGAACCAGAGGATCCAGATACTCCGGATGAGGACACAGAGGACGACGATTCAGACAGAAACAGCGGACGTGGAAACTCCAGGTCTGAGTGGACAGAAAAGCCTAACGGCTCCTGGAAACAGGACGGCAGAGGTTGGTGGTTCGCAAAGCTGGACGGAAGCTATCCGGCGGACGGCTGGTTCGAGTGCTCCTGGAACGGAAAGAAAGGCTGGTACCATTTCAACGCAGAAGGCTATATGGAGACAGGCTGGTTTACAGATAAGGACGGCCATACCTATTTCCTTCACGACCAGAACGACGCCAGGATCGGAGCAATGTATACGGGATGGCGCTGGATTGGAGACAACTGCTATTACTTCACCAAGGATTCGGCAGAGGGACAGCCTGCAGGCTCTATGGTAAAGAACGGAAAGACACCGGACGGCTATACAGTAAACGCCCAGGGACAGTGGACGGTCAACGGAATCGTTCAGATCAATCCTGAAAAGCCTTCAGGTCCAGGACTTTCCTAAGTCCGGAGCTGGAAAGGACAGCAAACAGCATAGAAAGAGAAACAGAGCCGCTGGGAAGCAAGGTACAGATTCACCTGCTTCCCAGCGGCTCTTTTCCTATCTCCCACACAGTTCTAAAACAATTCTGCCCTTCATAAAGTGTCAAAAGGCAAAACGGCTGTCCAAAGGAGGGAAACATTCATGTATGAAGGAAAAACCATAGACGAGACGTTAAAGAAACTGAGCGCTGACGGAGAGCGGGGGCTGAGGGAGGAGGATGTAAAAGAGCGGCAGAAACACTATGGAAGCAATGAGCTGGAGGAAAAAAAACAGAAAACGCTTCTGAAGCGGTTTGCCGGACAGCTCTGCGACTCTCTTATTTTCGTGCTGTTTGCAGCGGCCGGGATTTCCGTGCTTCTGGGGGAGTACAGCGACGCAGTGATTATCATGATTGTGGTGGCCGTAAACGGCATTGTGGGCGTGGTGCAGGAGGGAAAAGCGCAGAAGGCTCTGGATTCTTTAAAGCAGATGACCCGTCTGAAGGCTTCCGTCGTCAGGGACGGCAAGGAGATAGAAATTGACGCCAAGGAGCTGGTTCCAGGCGACCTGGTGCTTTTGACAGCCGGCTGCCAGGTTCCGGCCGATATGCGCCTGATTCAGTCGGCAGGCCTTAAAGTTGAGGAATCAGCCCTGACGGGAGAGTCGGTTCCCGTGTCCAAGTCCGCTGATTATCTGGCGTCAGAGTCCGGAAACGGATCCGGAAAAGGGAAAAATATGGCCTATATGACCTCCTATGTGACCTCGGGCCGCGGAAAAGGGATTGTAACAGCCACGGGGATGGGAACGGAGATCGGAAGGATTGCCGCCATGATTCACGCGGCGCCGGAGGAAGAGACGCCTCTTCAGAAACGTCTGGGAGAACTGGGAAAGGTGCTCAGCCTGACGGCGGTAGCCCTGTGCGCCGCTCTTTTTCTCATGGCGGTGATTCAGAAGCGGGACGTGATGGAAATGCTTATCACCGCCATATCGCTGGCAGTAGCCGCCGTGCCGGAGGGACTTCCGGCAGTAGTCACCATTGTGCTGGCGTTAAGCGTTACCAGGATGGTTAAGTCAGGAACCATTGTGAGAAAACTGCCGTCAGTGGAAACGCTGGGAGCTGTCAGCGTAGTGTGTACGGACAAAACAGGAACCCTGACTAAAAATGTGATGACCGTAACGCAGTGGTATGAGGACGGGATAATCAGGACGCTGGAGAACGCAGCGGCGGAAAAACCCTCAAAACGCCTGGCAGAGTGCTTCGCCCTGTGCAGCGACGCCCGGTTAGAGCAGGAAAAAGGAGATCCGACCGAGCTGGCCCTTCTCCAGTTTGCCAGCCTGGCAGGCGTTGAAAAGGAGGAGAGGGAGAGAGAAATGCCCAGAAAAGGAGAGCTTCCCTTTGACTCGGACCGGAAAATGATGACGACCTTCCACAGACAGGGAAAGACAGGCATTTCCTGCACCAAAGGCGCGCCGGACCGCGTGCTCAGGCAGTGTACGCATATCTGGAAAAAACACCGTCCGGTTCCCATGACTGAGTCAGAGCGCAGGGAAGTGGAGCGGGCAGCCGCAAGGATGTCCTCCCAGGCGCTTCGGGTGCTGGCCGCTGCAGTGAAGGAGGATGCCGCAGGACCGGAGGAAAAGGGGCTTACTTTCCTGGGACTGGCCGGTATGATGGATCCGCCCAGAGACGAGGCGAAACAGGCGGTCGGGCAGTTTCGGAAGGCGTCGGTGGACACCGTCATGATCACAGGGGATCATGTAGACACGGCTCTGGCTATTGCAAAAGAGCTGGGAATCGCAGAGGACAGGACTCAGTGCATGACAGGGGAGGAGCTGGAGCGGACAGGGGATGACGAGCTGAAGAAAAAAATAAAGCATTTAAAGGTATTTGCCAGAGTGTCCCCTGGCCACAAGGTGAGAATTGTAAACGCCTTTAAGGCGGCGGGCCACATTACGGCCATGACGGGAGATGGAGTCAACGACGCGCCATCCTTGAAAAACGCAGACATTGGAATCGCTATGGGAAAGACGGGAACCGACGTGGCCAAGCAGGCGGCCGATATGATTCTGACAGATGATAATTTCGCCACCATTGAGAGAGCCATGGAGGAGGGGCGTGGCGTTTACGAGAATATTAAAAAATCAGTAATTTTTCTGCTGTCCTCTAATTTCGGGGAAATTGCCACCATGTTTGCAGCGATTGCGGCCGGGGTGGCCTCTCCCTTAAAGCCCAGCCATATTTTGTGGATCAATCTGATCACAGATTCGCTTCCTGCCCTGGCTCTGGGAGTGGATGAAAATGACAGCAGACGTCTGATGGAGAAGCCTCCGAGACAGTCTGGAGAAAGCCTGTTTGCAGGCGGAGGATGGTTCGTCACCCTGGGATACGGTTTTCTGATTGCAGCGGTCAGCCTCACGGCATTTTTCCGGCTTCCTATGGAGCTGGCTGGTTCCATGGAGCTTTCGTCAGTCAGGGAATGTCTGCAGAATCCGGAGGTTTTATTAAAATCCCAGACCTACGCTTTTACCGTGCTGAGCCTTTCCCAGCTGTTTCACGCAGTGGGGATGCGGGACATTTCTTCTTCAGTCTTTGGCTCCCGCCTGTGCTCCAACCGGCTGATGCTTCTGGCCTTCGGCCTGGGAATGCTTCTCCAGGCTGCGGTGACAGAGATTCCGGCTCTGACACAGGCCTTTGGAACCTGCGTCCTTTCCCTGTCAGAATGGGGATTTCTTTTGCCGCTGGCAGCTGCGCCTCTGATTGTTCATGAAATAGCCGTGCTGTTTTTACACAGATAACCTCTTTCCTGCGTTTACCATGCAGATAACTGCAAACAGGTTGTATTATGGAGGAAAACGCGGTAAAATAGACAAAAGCTCTGCCCGCGGCCTGAAACTATATTTTGGAAGAGACGGACAGAGCAGATGATGCACGGATAAAACTGGTACAGGCAGAAAAAGGAGTCACATGGATAGAGAGAAAAATAAACGCGGGCACACCAGGAGCCGGCAGGGGCAGAAAACGCCGGGGCTGGCAGACGCGCAGAAGAAACAGGATATAAGGGAGGCAGAGCGGCTTCAGGAGAGAAGGGCAGAGGAGGCTGTGCAGCAGGAGCTGGGTGAGCAGATCCAGAACATTCTCCAGGAGGAGACCAGGGCTGTAAGGGTATCCGGGCCGGAGATTCCAGAGTCGGAAGCACTGGAGCAGAAGATCTCGAAACCGAGGATGTCAGAGCCGAAAACTCTGGAGCTGGAGACTTCCAGCCAGGTTCAGGAAATCCCCAGCCAGGATCCTTCCAAGCGGGAGGAGGGCGCTGGACGCAGACGCCGCTCTGCCAGACAGAAAAGGGGATGGAGGCGGCTGTGGAAGAGGTTCTTTTTGATGCTTCTCCTTATTCTGTTTGTGGCGGCTGCAGGCTGCGGACTTCTGGGATGGAAGTTCTATACCATCTGCAGGGAAGAGGTAGAAGGGCTGGTGGCAGACAGCACAGAGGCAGACTTTCTGCCGGGCCAGGCGTCCTACTTTTACGATGCTGCAGGCAATGTGCTGGCTAAAATTTCAGGGGATGAGGATTCGCAGTACCTTCCCTATGAGGAAATTCCACAGGATGCAGTGAACGCCTTTATTGCCATTGAGGACAGAACCTTCTGGGAAAACTGCGGAGTGGATTTTAAGGGAATTCTGCGAGTGGGAATTAATTTTATTCTTACAAAAGGAGAAGAGGTACATGGAGCCAGCACGATTACTCAGCAGCTGGCCAGAAACCAGTATCTGACCAGGGATGTGTCCATTAAGCGCAAGGTGAAAGAGATTTTGATTGCCATGGATCTGACGGAGAAGTATTCCAAAGAGCAGATTATGGAGTTTTACATCAATGATATCAATTACGCTAATACATATTACGGGCTGCAGGCTGCGGCCAAGGGATATTTCGGAAAGGATGCAGATGAACTGAGTTTAAGCCAGATTGCTTATCTGTGCGCGATTCCCAATTCGCCATCCTACTATAATCCGTATCGCCATCCAGATCATGCCCTGGCAAGGCGGGATAAGATTCTGGGAGATATGCTGACCATGGGCTATATTACCCAGGAGGAACATGATGCGGCTGTTGCTGAAGAAATTACAGTGACAGGAAATTCATATGAGATGCGCAATTATGAGACAACCTATGCCATTGACTGCGCAGTGCGGTGGCTGATGGAGCGGGACGGTTTTCAGTTCGAGTATGGATTTTCCAGCTATGATGACTACAAAGCTTACCAGACAGCCTATGAAGAGAGCTACGCTGCCGCTAAGGATGAGCTGTATACGGGCGGTTATCGGATTTACACTTCCCTGGATCCGGCTAAACAGGAAATTTTACAGAGCGCGGTAGATCAGGTACTTTCCTTTGACGAAGAGACAGCTGATAATGGTATTTACGCTCTGCAGGGCGCGGCGGTGGCTGTCAATAACGATACAGGCCTGGTGGAGGCCATTGTGGGAGGCAGAAGCCAGGAAACCAGCACCTACACGCTGAACCGGGCGTTCCAGAGCTTCCGCCAGCCGGGCAGCAGCATTAAACCTCTGATCGTCTATGCTCCGGCACTGGAAAATGGATATGCTTCCTTCTCAAGCGTGAAGGATATCAGCGTGGATGCGGCGAAGGAGCCGAAGGCAGATGTGGCATCACTTCCAGGAAACTGGATCACCCTGCGTCAGGCGGTGGAGAAGAGCCGGAATGGAGCGGCCTGGTGGCTGTTTAACGAGGTGACGCCGGAGGAAGGGCTTTCCTATCTGACGCAGATGCGATTTGACAAAATTGTACCGGACGACTACAATATGGCGGCTTCCCTGGGCGGCTTTACCTACGGCGTGACGGCGGAGGAGATGGCTGGCGCTTTCAGTGCCCTGGAGAACGGCGGTGTGTACCGGGAACCGGACTGCATTATCAGGATGGAAAATCTCGCAGGCGAGAATATTTACACTGGAAGAGAATCCAAGGAGGTTTATTCCAGGCAGACAGCTGCTGTGATGGTAGATGTTATGAAAGGCGTCATATCAAAGGGAACTGCCCGCGGAATGGGATGGAAAAGCAGGATTGAGGCAGCTGGAAAGACAGGAACTACGAATAACAGCAAGGACGGCTGGTTCTGTGGAATGACCCCTTACTATACAGTAACTGTGTGGGTCGGTTATGATACTCCCAGAACTCTTTCTTCTCTGTACGGCTCCTCTTACCCGGCTTCTATCTGGAAGCAGGCTATGGAGGGACTGACTGCAGGACTTCCAGAAGCTGCATTTACAGCTCCTGGATCGGAAAAAGAAGACATTAAGAAAGAGGGAAGGGGAGAATACCTGGAAGGTTACGATGATTCCCACGTTCTCTCGCCTAATTATACGGTGGGTGATTACAGAAAAGATCATGCACTGGCAGATGAAGCACAGAAATATATTGACCAGATGGCTGGAGCCAGCCCTGAGGAACAGGAAAGGCTTCGGAAAAAGGCAGAGAGTGCCATTAACCGTATTTACGGACAGACGCTGAAGGGACAGATGAAGGAGGTTCTGGACGGAGCGGGAAAATCATAATTGAATATGGAATAGAGAAGAGAAGCGTTTCTGGCTGGTACAGAGGAAGCGCTTCTTTTTTTGAAAAAAATAAAAAGTGCTGGACAAAGAAAGAGAGTTAGTGTATACTAACTGTATGAGTTAGCCAAAGCTAACCATCAAAAGCAAAAGGTAAAGCTGACAGTCTTAGTCAAATTAAGCAAAGGCTGAAGAGACAGGGAGGATACCGGATGGCTCAAAAAGAGTACACGATAGAACAGAATATAATCCAGAAGCAGGCAGCATTCCACTGTGCGCAGGTACTGGCCGGAGTGAAAGCTTCCAATATTTTAATTACAACAGAGGGGACAGAGGAAGATGTAGCTCTTATCCTTTCGGGGACAGGAGTGGAGTATAAATGTCTCTGGGCGGGAGAAGACAGAAGTGTTTATCTTCTGTACCGGAGAGAGCAGGCAGAAAAGATTCTTAAAAACAGGGAGGCAGAGAGATTCTTTAAAAGCTTTGGTTATGGTTCCATGAAGCTTTCAAAGGTGCTTTTGAGGCTGGCGGAACGTTACAGGCTCTATGCAGATGGACAGAGAGAATTTCCACATGAAATAGGTCTGATTTTAGAGTATCCCATTTGGGATGTCGAGGGCTTCATCCAGCACAAAGGCAGAGATTTTCTGTTTTCAGGTTATTGGAAGGTGTACAAGGAACCGGAGGAAGCCAGAAGACGCTTTGCAGCTTATACAGCTGTCAGGGAACTCGTTGTGGAGGAGACAGAAAGGGGAAGACGCTTATGGCAGATTTGTGCTTCCCTTCTGGGACAGCCGGCCCATGGTCTGACAGCGGTGGCTTAGAGCGCGGCGGTCTGCTGCTGAGGCCTGCCTGCAGATAGAAAATTTATTAGGAGGAATAAAGAATTATGGATCAGATTTTAATTATTTATTGGAGTGGAACAGGAAATACGGCAGCCATGGCAGGGATGGTAGCTGAGGGAGTGAAGGAGGCAGGGAAGGAGCCGGTTCTCCTTCCTGTGGAGGAAGCTTCTGTCAGTGAACTGGCTTCCTGCCAGTCTGCAGCTTTAGGATGCCCGTCTATGGGAGATGAGATTCTGGAAGAGGGCACAATGGAGCCTTTTGTAGAAGAGGCAGAAAAAGTGGTTTCAGGAAAAACAGTAGGCCTTTTTGGCTCCTATGGCTGGGGAGACGGTCAGTGGATGAGAGACTGGACGGATCGGATGAGACAGGCTGGAGCCTTTGTTTTGGGCGGTGAGGACGCCATCTGCTGCGGAGCGCCGGATGATGCTGCCAGAGAAGCTCTAAAGGAGCTTGGAAGACAGCTGGCAGAAGTATAACTAGAGAAAGAGGAGAAATTTATGAGCGTTGTAATCGTAGGCGGACACGACAGAATGATCTGTCAGTACAAGCAAATTTGCAGGAATTTTAAGTGCAAGGCAAAAGTATTTACTCAGATGGGCGCTGATTTTGGAAAACAGGTGGGAAGCCCGGATCTACTGGTTCTGTTTACGAATACAGTGTCTCATAAAATGATACGGGCAGCTGTGGACGGTGCAAAGGGAAGCAGAACAGAGGTAGTGCGATGTCATACCAGCAGTCAGAAAGCGCTCTCTGATATTCTGAAAGAGAGGTGCATGTAAATTTGAAAAGAGAGAAGGACCGCCGTTGTTTCGGCGGAATCTTCTCTCTTTTCAGATCATTTACGCATATCCTGTTTTTTCAAATTTTTTTCAGCAAACTGCTTCATGGCCAGAAAGCTTTCTGAACTGATCACATGCTCCATCCGGCAGGCATCCTCTGCTGCGGTCTCAGGGCTTACGCCTAAATAGATGAGAAATCCTGTCAGAAAGGTATGGCGCTCATAAATGGTCTCGGCAATTTTCTGCCCTGGCTCCTCCAGCGTAATATAACCCTCTCGATCCATGGAAATATAGCCGTTTTCCCGAAGGTTTTTCATGGCCACGCTGACGCTGGGCTTTGAGTACCCCAATTCATTGACGATATCAATGGAACGAATCTGAGGCTTTTTACGGCTCAGAACCAGAATCGTCTCAAGATAATCCTCTGCGGACTGCTGGATTTTCAATATAACCTCTCCTTTACCACTATTCCTTTATTACATATTATACCAAAAATATAATAAAAAGCCAGTCGAATCTGCAGCTCAAAAAAATCAGGAAGAAAAACAGTTGACAAAATAGTTAGTTTGTGCTAACTTGATATAAGTTAGAAAAAACTAACCGAAGTTAGGGAAAGGTAACTAAGGGAATTAGATTTGTCTGCCGATGAAAGGAGTGTGGCGGGATGCCTTTAACAATAGCAGAACCAGGAGTAGAGAATTTCATTAAGAGAATTGGAGGAAAAGAAGAAGTCAGGCGTTTTTTAGAGACGCTGGGCTTTGTGCCAGGAGGAAAGGTGACAGTTGTTTCGCGCAACAGAGGAAATGTGATCGTCAGTATAAAGGAGTCGAGAGTAGCCGTCAGCAGTGAAATGGCAAGCAAAATTATGGTATAAGGAGAACACAGGATGACATTAAAGGATGTGAAAGTAGGCCAGACAGTTTCGGTTGTGAAGATGAGCGGCAGCGGAGCAGTGAAGCGCCGTATTATGGACATGGGAATTACAAAGGGTACAGAGCTCTATATCCGAAAGGTTGCTCCCCTCGGAGATCCGGTGGAAATAAGCCTCAGAGGATATGAGCTTTCCGTCCGCAGGGCGGATGCAGAGATGATAGAAGTTCAGCAGGGGAGGGAAAATTAATGTCAGTAAAAATTGCTCTTGCAGGAAATCCAAACTGCGGCAAAACAACGCTGTTTAATGCTCTGACTGGATCTAATCAGTCAGTAGGAAACTGGCCGGGCGTAACAGTGGAGAAAAAAGAAGGGCGTCTGAAGGGGCAGAAAGATGTGATTATTACAGATCTTCCTGGGATTTATTCGCTGTCTCCCTACACTCTGGAAGAGGTAGTAGCCAGAAATTATCTGCTGGACGAAAAGCCAGATGCTGTGATTAACATTGTGGACGGAACGAATCTGGAAAGGAATCTGTATCTGACTACTCAGCTGACAGAGCTGGGAATTCCGGTTCTCCTGGCTGTCAATATGATGGACGTGGTGAGAAAACAGGGAGATACAATTAACACAGCTGCCCTGGCAGAGGAGTTCGGCTGCGAAGCGGTAGAGATTTCTGCCTTGAAGGGAACTGGAATCAAGGAGATGGCGGAAAAAGCGGTTCTTCTGGCTAAAAGTGCCTGTGATTTTACTCCGGTTCACAGATATGGAAGTACGGTGGAGGCAGCTTTAGAGGAGATAGAATCCATGCTGTCCCACTCTATTCCAGAAGCTCAGAGAAGGTTTTACGCCATTAAAATATTTGAGCGGGATAAAACAATCACAGCCCGCATGGAGCAGGCTTTGGATGCGGAGGATATCATTAAAAAGGCAGAGGCGGCTGTGGATGACGATGCAGAGAGTATGATTGCCAACGAGCGCTATACATATATTACTTCCATAATAGGGAAGAGCTGTCAGAAGAAAAAAACGGGGCTGACTCTGTCTGACAAAATCGATCAGATTGTCACCAATCGAATTCTGGCTCTTCCGATCTTCGCAGCAGTAATGTTTTTTGTCTACTATGTGTCTGTGACTACAGTGGGAACCATGGCTACAGATTTTGTCAATGACAGCCTCTTTGGAGAGGGGTTTGAGATATTCGGGAAAGCCGTACCGTCTATTCCAGCGGTGATCACTGCCGGACTTCAGGCAGCAGGCTGTGCAGCCTGGCTTCAGGATCTCATTGTAAACGGTATAGTGGCCGGAGTAGGAGCTGTCCTTGGATTTGTTCCGCAGATGCTGGTGTTGTTTGTGTTTCTGGCTTTCTTAGAGGGCTGCGGATACATGGCCCGCATTGCCTTTATTATGGATCGGATGTTCCGTCGGTTTGGTCTGTCCGGCAAATCGTTTATTCCCATGTTAATCGGAACTGGATGCGGTGTTCCTGGCGTGATGGCTTCCAGAACCATTGAGAGCGAGCACGACAGAAGGATGACTATTATGACCACTACATTTATTCCGTGCAGCGCCAAACTTCCAATTATCGCTTTGTTTGCAGGGGCAATTTTTGGAGGAGCCTCATGGGTGGCACCCAGCGCTTATTTCGTGGGAATTGCGGCTATTGTGGTTTCTGGAATTATTTTAAAGAAGACAAAGATGTTTTCCGGTGATCCGTCTCCGTTTGTAATGGAACTTCCTGCCTACCATCTTCCGACTGTGGGAGGTATTCTCAGAAGTACCTGGGAGAGAGGTTCTTCCTTTATTAAAAAGGCAGGTACTGTGATTTTGATTTCTACTGTAATCGTCTGGTTTGCTTCCAGCTATGGCTTTGTAAACGGACAGTTCGGCCCGGCAGAAGATTTGAGCCAGGGACTGTTAGCTTCTGTGGGACATGGAATTGCCTGGATTTTCGCGCCTCTCGGCTGGGGAAACTGGCAGGCGGCTGTAGCGGCTGTTACAGGTCTTGTAGCGAAGGAGAATGTAGTAGGAACCTTTGGTATCCTTTACGGCTTTGCTGAGGTAGCCGAGGATGGGGCTGAGATTTGGGGGACTTTGGCAGGCAGCTTTACACTTGCCTCAGGATATTCCTTCCTGGTGTTCAATCTTTTATGCGCGCCATGCTTTGCAGCCATCGGTGCCATCAAGAGAGAGATGAACCATACAAAGTGGACCTGGTTTGCTATTGGATATCAGTGCGGCTTTGCCTATCTCGTATCTCTTTGCATTTATCAGTTCGGCGGCCTTATCACTGGTGAACTCTCATTTGGCCTTGGAACGGCAGCAGCTCTTATTGCTTTAGCCTTTTTGATTTATATGCTGGCACGCCCAAACAGAGAGAGAAAAGCGTTTCAGAGAGAATACAGGAAAATGGCTGGAATATAATACTAAAAAGTGTTAGAATCTTAAACACAGAATATTCATTTAAGAAAGGGTGACAGTGATGGAAGTGATGGTATCTGGATTGTCCACCTTGATTGTGGGACTGATTGTGGCTGGAATTGTATTCCTGGCAGTCAGAAGTATTGTGAGAGATAAAAAAAATGGAAAATCCCTCTGCGGCGGAAACTGTGGTGGGTGCAGCTGTTCCGGAATGTGCCATTCCAGAAAGGAAGGCTCAAAGAACCAGATAAAGAACTAAAAATAAGGAGGCAGAGCCTGCATATGACAGCGGGTTCTGCCTCCTGTTTTCTGGGTAAACCCAGACAGAAAAGGTTTTAGGAAATTACAAGCTGGGCTGAGTAATCGTAAGGTCCTCCCAGGATGGACAGAAGGTAGTAATTTCCAGCCTGGAACTGAACGCGGTTGTTGATAATAGGAGGTCCGCCTGGATTAGTTCTCTGATAAACGGTCAGGAGATAATTTCCTGGCACAATGTGGAGATACCGTGTGAAGTTCATATAGTCCAGATCAGAGACCACAAGACGGCCATTTAAGTAAATATCCAACGGCTCCCGGATGGAGGCAGCGTTATAGAAGCGGACATGGGCGGTGCCGGATGGAGAGACAGAGGGAAAGGTTCCCCAGGCCCACAGCACGTTGCCTAATAAGTTTGAGAGATTTCCCTGTCCGGTTCCACAGTTAATGCAGCCTCCGGTATTTCCGGGGAGAGAGGGAGTGACAGGGCCGATTGGTCCGAATCCCGGCGCTGTGTTCGGATCAGATCCTGGGTCTGGATGAGGATGATAGGCGGTTGGATCATTTTCTGCTGTCCTGGCCTCGCTTCCTGCCTGAGCAGACGGATCATAATTATAGGTTTCCATATTGATACCTCGCTTCCATGATTATATTGTATGTATATGGCGCAGGCATGTCAGTTTTTCCGAAATTGAAGACTTTTCCCTTGAAAGGACTGGAAAAAACAGATATAATCGGTTGTGACTATAAAAAAAGAGAGGGATTTTTATGAAAGAGCAAAAAAGGGCGAGGGCGTCGGCTCTTCTGCCGATCCTTGTATTTCTGCTTATTTTCCTGGGCTCTGGTTTTCTGACAGGAGATTTCTACAGCATGCCGGCCATAGTGGCTTTTTTAATTGCGCTGTTTGTAGCTTTTATCCAGAACAGAAGTCTTTCCTTTGCCGACAAGATAAAGCTGGCGGCAGAAGGAGTGGGAGAGGAAAATATTATTACCATGTGTCTGATTTTCCTGGCTGCAGGAGCGTTTTCCGGAGCGGTGAAGGCCGCTGGAGGCGTGGACAGCACGGTGAATCTGGGACTTTCCATTCTGCCGTCCAATGTGGCGGTGGCAGGCCTGTTTGTGATTGCCTGCTTTATTTCGATTTCGATGGGAACCTCTGTGGGAACTATTACAGCGCTGGCTCCCATCGCAGTGGGAATCAGTGAGAAGACGGGATTTTCCATGGCAATATGCGCTGGCGCCGTAGTAGGCGGAGCCATGTTTGGAGATAATTTGTCCATGATTTCCGATACGACGATTGCGGCAGTAAAAACGCAGGGCTGTGAGATGAAGGACAAGTTCAGGGAGAATTTTCTGATTGTACTTCCGGCAGCTATTCTGACTGTTATTTTGTTCCTGGTACTGGCCAGGGACGCAGACTATCAGATGGAGTATGAACTGAGCTACAATGTATTTAAGGTGCTTCCATATCTGGTGGTATTAATTGGAGCGTTAGCGGGAGTGAATGTATTTATCATTTTGCTGGCAGGAACGGTTCTCTCTCTGATTGTAGGCGTGGCTACAGGGGCGTTCACAGTGGCGGAGATGTTCACTCATGTGGGAGCAGGCGTTACAGGAATGTATGATATAACAGTCATTTCTGTGGTGGTGGCCTGCATTGTAGCTCTGGTGAAGGAGTATGGGGGGATTGAGTTTGTTCTTTCTTTTATAAAGAAGAGAATCAGCGATGAGAAAGGCGGAGAACTGGGAATAGCAGCTCTTTCCCTGCTGGTGGATATGTGTACGGCCAACAATACAGTGGCTATCGTTATGGCAGGTCCTATCGCCAAGGAGATCAGCGATGAATTCGGAGTGACGCCAAGGCGTTCAGCCTCTCTTCTGGATATGTTCAGTTCCATGGGGCAGGGATTGATTCCATATGGTGCGCAGCTTCTGGCGGCGGCCAGCCTGACAGGTCTGACTCCATTTGAAATTATTCCATACTGTTTTTATCCGATTTTAATGGGACTAAGCGGACTGATATTTATATTTATGAAAAAGAGAAAATAGGAGAATACAATTACGATGAAAGCTCATAATCAATGGGCCAGCAAACTTGGCTTTATTCTGGCTACGGCAGGAGCTGCCGTAGGATTGGGAAATCTGTGGAAATTTCCCTACCTGATGGGAAGAAACGGAGGATTTTTCTTTCTCATCGCTTACTTAATTTTTATCTGCATTTTGGGAATCCCGGTTATGATCACAGAAATGTCTCTGGGAAGAAAGACCCGCCATGACCCGGTACAGGCCTACGCGGATATTCATCCTCATGCCAGAGTGGTAGGTATTTTCGGTGTGCTGGCGGCGTTTATTATCCTGTCCTACTACAGTGTAATCGGAGGCTGGATTCTGAAGTACATTGTCAGCTACGCCACTACGTTCAACGCTCCGGCAGATTTTGACGCTTTTATTTCCAATGGAGCGGAGCCAGTAGTGTGGCATTTTATTTTTATGCTGGCCACAACGGTTATCTGTTATAAGGGAGTCAGCGGAATTGAAAAAGTATCCAAATTTATGATGCCGATGCTGTTTGTGCTTCTTTTGATTATTATAGGCAGAAGCGTGACGCTTCCAGGAGCAGGGAAGGGACTTGCCTTTGTGTTTACGCCGCAGGGCTCTACATTTACCCTGGGTTCTATCACTGCTGCCTTGGGACAGGTATTTTATTCTTTAAGCCTCTGTATGGGAATTACAATTACATATGGAAGCTATCTAAATGAAAAGGAAGACATTCCTAAAAGCTGCGCCAGTGTGGCAGGTCTTGACACGACGGTGGCCATTCTGGCTGGAATTGCCATTTTCCCGGCTGTCTTTGCCTTTGGTCTGGAGCCAGGCCAGGGACCGGGACTGATTTTTGGAACGCTTCCAAAGGTATTCGGAAGCATCGGAGGAGGAGCTGTCTTTGCGCTGGCTTTCTTTGCACTTGTATTTTTTGCAGCGGTGACAAGCGCCATCGCGCTTCTGGAAGTATCTGTGTCCTTTGCTATTGATACCTTGAAATGGAAGCGAAAGAGCGCTACTCTGATCATCGGAACGCTGATTTTCCTTCTGGGAATTCCAAGCGCTTTATCCTTCGGTGTGCTGGGAGATGTGATGATCGCCAACTATAGTGTCTTTGACTTTGTAGGAATGGTAACAGACAATATTCTTCTTCCATGCGGCGGTCTGACCATGTGTTACTATATCGGCTGGAAGTGGAAGCCAGAATATCTTGTAGAGGAGATTGAGAAAAACGGAGTAAGATTTAAGCTTAAAAAATTGTGGATTCTCTGCATCCGCTTCCTCACTCCTGTTCTGGTAGGCGTAGTCACTATCTCTGGACTGGTAAGTGTATACGGAGTCGTATTCAGCTAATCAGTGAACTGCAGTCGTAAGAAAATTGTAAAGACTATTCCGCTGCAGATTATGGTATAATATCGTCAGATATTATACCGCGCCGGTTTGAGCGAGCGGAGCGAAGCAGACACAAATCCAAACCGTGCGCATCCGCCGGAGGCACATATCCGCAGAGAGGATATGGTATAATATACTACATCGTGAGAAAAATAAGCATCTGCAAAGCAGAGATGTATTTTTCTCCGATGAGGTATCGACAAAATGGAAGAGCTGTCAGAGACAGCTGCATTTTGGAGAGATAACAAGCAAACAGCCTGTGCAGCAGGCAGAGAGCGCGGAGCGCGGGTTTGCAAGTGGGGAAATAGTAGAAAGCTTGAAACGGGGCGTCCTGCTGTCGGCGGGACGCTTATTCACGTCATAGGAGCCCGTTCTGTGACAAAAACAGCTGAAGTGAGAGACAGGAGGATGAAATGAGACATTTAAAATGGATGAAAGCGGCAGTTTCGACGGCAGCGTTTGCCTGCCTGTTTGCAGGGACAGTATTTGCGGCAGACTCAGCAAACCTTTCGTCCTGCGTTGTGGATGGAAATCAGATTAAGATTACAGGTTCGGCATCTAATACAGAGGATGATGCGTCCCAGGGAGAAACTTTAGCGGATGATGGAAAATATTATCTGTTTGACCTGATGCCTTACGAGACGTCTCTGGAGGGCAGAACAGATTATGCAGCATCTGCAGACAAAACAGAAAGCTTATCCTTTACACTGCCTTTTGACAAAAATCAGAATGAAGATCCTCTGTTTGCCAGATATGTAGTAGCAGTGAACAGGGGAGGAACCTATGAGCCGATTAGCAATGAAGCCTATGTGACCAATCCGGAAGCCACTTCTGATTACCAGAAACCATTTCCTGAGGCCCAGACGAAAAAAGGACTGAATATCGAGCTGTCTATGCTGGATGACGCTATGTCTCTGGGTGTAAAGCACACAGCAATTAATATTTCAGTCAGAGAGTTTCTGGATCCGAATGGAGCCTTGACCTACAATTATAATGGAAAAACGTATCGCTTTAATAAAAGCCGTGTAGAGGAATACGATAAAACCATCCGTATGTTTTCCAATAAAGGAATTATTATCACAGGAATTATCTTGAATGGATGGAATACTTCTCATCCGGAGCTTCTCTATCCAGGAGTGAAGGAGACGGGAACTTCTCAGTATTATATGTTTAACACTTCTACCCCAGAGGGCTTTGAGACCTGCCGTGCAGTGATGGCATTTTTAGCGGAGCGTTATAATGGCAGTGATCCCAACTACGGACAGGTGTCAAACTGGATTATTGGAAATGAGATTAATAACCAGGAGATTTGGAACTACACCGGTCCTATGCCTTTAGAGCAGTATGTGGCTGTGTATGAAAGAATGTTCCGCGTTATGTACGCCGCCATCCGCAGTGAGAATGCAAACGCCAGAGTTTATTTCTCCACTGACTACAATTGGGTACAGGAGAATAAGACGCTCAGTTATGGCGCCAGAGATTTAATAGACTGTTTTAACAATCAGATTAAGAAGGGCGGACAGATTGACTGGAATCTGGCTTATCACCCATATCCGGTAAATCTGCAGGAACCAGAGTTCTGGTTGGAAAATGAAAAGGTGACAGACAGCGTGGATTCCAAGGTAGTAAACTTTAAGAACCTCCATGTACTGACCGATTATTTTCAGCGGCCGGAACTCCTGAACAGCGCAGGCCAGGTACGCCATATTATTTTGTCAGAGCAGGGATTTACCTCCCAGAGTCCCAGCAGGGGAAATGTGGAGAAGGAGCAGGCAGCTGCCTTTGCCTATGCATATTTCCTGGTAGACAGCAACCCATACATTGATTCCTTTATTCTCAGCCGCCAGGTAGATAACCCTCACGAGGCGTCGTTAAGCATGGCTTTCGGCTTGTGGACGGCAAACCCGAATTCTGCGGTGGCTGCAGGCTTTGACAGAAAGAGAATTTATCCGATTTTTAAGATTATTGATTCCAGAAAGGCAGTAGAAGCGACAGAGGATTTAAAGGCTGTCATTGGAATCAATAAGTGGAGTGATGTGGTTCCTGATTTCCGCTGGGGAACCAATAACTAGAACAGGAAGGGAAGCTCCTGTCTCTGCTGGCGTTGGTTGACAAATCACGAAAATAGGCTTATAATTCCTAAGAATTACGACATCATAGGATTTTTCATAAGGGGATTCATATAAAAGCTTGTTAGGAGGAAAGGAAACAATGGCAACACCAAGAAAGAGAACCGCGGTTAAGACAGCGGCAGAAACTGTTTCAGAGACAGCTGAGGCTGTGAAGACAGAAGCAAAGAAACCGGCGGCCAGAAGAAGCACAGCTAAAAAAACAGCCGCTAAAAAAGAGGTGAAGGCTCAGGTGTTCGTTCAGTATCTGGGCAAGGAAATTTCAGCTGACAGCCTTGTGGAGGAAGCTAAGAAAGCCTTCGTGGCAGCAGGCCATAAGGAGAGCGAGATTAAGACAATCAGCGTGTATGTAAAGCCGGAGGAGAACGCAGCTTACTATGCAGTAAACGGCGCAGGTTCTGAGGAGTACAAAATTCAGTTATAAAAACGGATGAAAAGACGCGTCAGGAGTATCACAGCTTCCGGCGCGTTTTTATATACGTTTTTCTAAAACCGGGCGGGAAAAATAATATCTGAGGCGGTTTGCGCAGATACAGCAGACGAAGGTATAGAGAATTTCCATGGCGCTGTTGACAATTCCTGTGATCAGGTAGGAAGCTGCGCAAAAGGCTGCGTTGAAGATGAGCAGACACAGCATGGCTCTTCCTTCTTGTATCGAGGAAGCGTTGAAATAAACAGGCAGCACAGACAGTGTCAGCAGGATAAAAAAACTTACTGAAGACCAGACACAGGTATATACATGGACCTGAGACCAGAAGGGCTCTTCCTTGGGCAGATAAGGGGTAAAGATAGCTGTCAGAAGGAGAAGCGCTGGAATAAGAAAGAAGAAAAAGACAGGAAATGGCCGCCTTTTCCAAATTGGATTGTTTAACCGGGAGCGGCAGCTTTGATCCTGAAGGCGGCAGCATAAGGGCAGGATACATAGAAACAAGTAGCTCAGGAGAGACAGGCTCCACAAAAGGAATTCTCCCTGTCTGTGACTGGCGGTTCTAATAGAAGAAAAGTTAGTGGCAAACAGATCGGTATCTCTGCTCAGAGAGGCCGCCAGAAATGGGATAGCGAAATAGCCGAAAAAATCAAAAAACATAGAAAAAACCCTCCTCACAGGGATTAGTATTTCCAAAGATGCTGCAGGTATGTTAAAATAAACTTTGATAAAATGTAAAATGAAAAGAGAGGGATAATGATGGATCTGCCCCAGGCATTTAAAGAGAAAATGGAACGCCTTTTAGGCGCGGAATATAGAGACTTTCTGGAAAGCTATGAGAAAGAGAGAAGGCAGGGACTCAGATTGAACCTTTTGAAGACCAGCCGGGAAACATTTGAGGAAGAAGCACCCTTCTCTCTGACCACGATTCCGTGGACGGAAGAGGGATACTATTACGGGAAGGAGGATCGCCCCGGCCTTCATCCCTATCACGAGGCAGGCGTATACTATATTCAGGAGCCCAGCGCCATGGCAGTGGTTTCTCTCTTAGAGCCGAAGCCTGGAGAGAGAGTTCTGGATCTATGTGCGGCTCCAGGAGGAAAAACCAGCCATATTGCATCAAGGATGAAAGGATGCGGCTTTCTGGCGGCTAATGAAATCCATCCGTCCAGAGCGAAGATTCTGTCCCAGAATGTAGAGAGGATGGGAATTGGAAACTGTGCTGTGTTTAACGAAACGCCGGATCGTCTCCTTTTGCATTTTCCAGAGTATTTTGACAGAATTGTGGCAGACGCGCCCTGCTCTGGAGAGGGGATGTTCCGGAAGGATGAGGCGGCCAGAGGAGAGTGGAGCCAGGATAATGTAAAGCTTTGTGCAGAGCGTCAGGCTCATATTTTAGACTGCGCAGCTGGAATGCTGAAGCCTGGAGGAACCATGGCCTACTCTACTTGTACCTTTTCGCCGGAGGAGGACGAACAGACGGTGGAAGCCTTTCTGAACCGCCATCCGGAATTTCGTATTAAGACAGTAAAAAAGCCGGAGGGCTTGTCTGACGGAGTGCCCCAGTGGGGAATCAATGGACAGACAGAACTGGCAGATACAGTGAGGATTTGGCCTCACAGGACAGGGGGAGAGGGACATTTTATTGCAGTTTTGGAGAAGGGGGAAGAGGAGGGCTGGGAAAATGACAGAAAAAGAGCCTGCCCGTCCTACTGGAAGGACAGGAAGGCTCTCAAGGACTATGAAAGCTTTCTGAGAGAGACCATAGAGAATCTGGGAGAGGAATCTGCATTTTTCCATCTTTTAAATGGAAGGGAGCTTACCCTAAATGGAGAACAGCTGTATCTGCTGCCGCCGGAGCTTCCAGCGTTTGACGGGCTCAGGGTGCTGAGGCCTGGGCTGCATCTGGGAACCATGAAAAAGAACAGGTTTGAGCCATCTCACGCCCTGGCTCTCTGGCTGAAGGAGAAGGATGTCCTGCGCTTCTGCCGTATGAGTCCCGGCAGTCCCAGATTGGCCGCCTATCTAAAAGGAGAGGCAGTCAGCGCTTCCCAGCTGGACGGGGAGGAGAGGATACAGGGCGCCGGACCATCTGATAAAGGCTGGGTATTAATTACTGTGAAGGGGAAAGATGAAGGATACCCCATCGGCTGGGCCAAGCTGGCTGGCAAGACTCTGAAAAACCACTATCCTAAAGGACTCAGACGCTAAAAATGCAATAAAATATTTGACTTTTGGGATAATACATATTAAACTAGAATTTATGGCTGACGAAAAGCCTTGAGAGACAGCTTTACCAGTTAAGGAGGAAATGTTTTGAGCGATATAAATAAGACGAACGGCAGCGCAGAGACCCCGGAGACAGAGAAGAAGCCTGCTGAGAAGAAAACAGCAGCGAAAAAGACTTCCGAGAAGAAGGCGGCTGAGAAAAAGACAACCACAAAGAAGACGGCTGAGAAAAAGACTGCCTCAAGGAAAACGGCAGACAAAACTGCTTCTAAGAAGGCGTCAGATAAGCAGCAGGAGAAGAAAAAAGTAAATGAAAAGCTTATAGAAGCTCTTTCCCAGTGGGAAAAAAATCCGTCCAGAGAGAATCTGAACGCTGTGATGGAGGAAGTTGTTATGACTGGAAAATTCTTGGTTCCAGCAGTGACGGCAGAGCTTACAGAGGAGGAGAGCCGCAAGGTTGGATCTGGAAAAGGCAAAAAGATGCGCTTTACTACATTTACAAATGCCAAGGGACAGAAGTATTTCCCGGCATTCACTTCACCGGCCCAGCTGCTTCTCTGGGATAAGGAGTACAAGGGAGAGACAGCAGTTTTGACTTTTGACGATTTGTGCTCCGTAGTAGGCTGGAATCCAGACATGCTTGGATTTGTGGTAGACCCCTTTGGCGCTAACCTGTCTATCGGCGGTGAGCTTTGCGGCCAGTTAAAGCGCAAGAAGGATCTGCTCAGAAAGCAGTATGCAGAGCTTGTAAGAAAAAATCTGAAACGTCCGTAATTATAAAACGCAGATACATTAAAAAAGGAGATGCATCCCAAAGCTTCAAGTCATAGAAAGCGGGGAAGCTCTCCTCTTTTTTGTATTTTACATCTGCAGTCTGGTATCTGTAATCCCATATTTATAATTCCTGGTTTCCTTGAAGAAGGAGGAGGCTGGAAATAGAGAAATTTTCCGGTACAGCGAAGGAAAAATCTGCTGGAATGTCAGACTCAAAGAACATCTCCTTTCCTGTAAGAGGATGGGTGAAAGCCAGGCGGAAGGAGTGGAGAGACTGCCTGCCTATGAAGCGGTAATCGGGATGATACAGAAAATCTCCGTAGAGAGGGTGGCCGATGTACTTCATATGTACCCGAATCTGGTGGGTACGTCCTGTTTCAAGGGAAAGGAGAATCAAAGAACAGTCTTTCTCTGGACAGTAGGCCAGTCTTCGATAGTGGGTGCAGGCATACTCTCCGCGGCTCTCATCTACACATCGTTCAATGGTGGATCCGTCTGCTCGGGCAATGGGGGCGCGGACAATACCGACGTCCTCTGTTTTTCCGGATACGGCGGCCAGATACTGACGATGGATTTGCTTTTTGGATACCATTTCTGAGAGAAGCGCTGCGCTCAGCAGATGCTTTGCAAGGATCAGAAGACCGGTGGTGTCCCGATCCAGCCGGTTGACAGCCCGAAAGGTGAAATTCTCCCCTTTCTGGGAGAAGTACCAGGCAATCCCGTTGGCCAGGGTGTTATAAAAGTTTCCCTGGGAGGGGTGAACTGGCATGCCGGCCGGCTTATCGATAACCATCAGATCCTCATCTTCATAGAGAATTTTAAAGTCCTGCTTCACAGGCACAATGTGTTCAGATGGAGAATCATCCGGAAGCCGGATGGTAAGGAGATCGCCGTCCAGTAAAGTCTTTGTAGTATACACAGGGATTTCACCGTTTTCTCCAAGGCATATCCCATGGTCTGTTTTCCTGAGGCGGACAATAAGACGGCGAGAGAAGCCCTTCAGGTGCAGAAACTGTTCAATCGTTTTTCCCTGCTCATGTTTTGTAATGCGATAGGTAAATGTCTGTTTCATGGAACTGATTTTATCACAGGGAAGGCAGGCTGGCAAGAGCAGAGAGCCATTTACCATGTCTGTTTCTGAATACAGCAATTTCTATCCGCATATAGTTTTAATAAGCGGGCAGGAAAGGAATGCAGTGAAAGATTGAAACAGGGAAGCAGAAGAAAAGGAGCGAAAGGCCGGGAAATGAAAGGAGCGTTTTTGGGGATTGGCCTGGCCGCTTTGGCGGTATCCCTCCCAGTAGCGAATGCAGAGGAAATGACTGTAAATTTGGAACAGCCGTTCTGCAAAAGCCAGGCGCCTCTTGGGGACAATAAAAGGGAACAGCCGTCTTTTTCCCTTCACGCTCAGTCAGCAGTCCTGATGGACGCTGAGACGGGAAGGATTTTGTATGAAAAAGATGGGGAGACGAAACGGCCTATGGCCAGCACAACAAAGATTATGACCTGCATTCTGGCCCTTGAGGAGGGAAATCCAGAGGATTTGGTGGAGATATCGGCCTACGCGGCGTCTATGCCGGATGTGCAGCTGGGAATCAGGGAGGGAGAGAAATATTACCTGAAGGATCTGCTGTATTCCCTGATGCTGGAGTCACATAATGATTCGGCAGCGGCAGTGGCGGAGCATATTGGCGGTTCTGTAGAGAAATTTGCGGATCTGATGAACCAGAAGGCCAGGGATATTGGCTGTGCAGATACCTGCTTTGTGACGCCCAACGGATTGGATAAGGTAAGAGAATCCGATCAGACCCCCCATTCTACCACAGCGGCAGATTTAGCGGAAATCATGCGGTACTGCATTCAGATATCGCCGAAAAAGGAGGAGTTTCTGGAGTTGACGAGAACAGCATCCCACTCCTTTTCTGATCAGTCTGGAACAAGATCCTTCTACTGCGGGAACCATAATGCATTTTTAACTATGATGCCGGAAGCTCTGACGGGAAAAACAGGGTTTACAGGAGCGGCCGGCTACTGCTACATAGGGGCTGTGAAGGAGGGGGAGAAAACCTTTATAGCGGCTCTTTTAGGGTGCGGCTGGCCTCCGCACAAGACATATAAATGGGAGGATATGAAGAGACTTTCCAGCTATGCCTTAAAGGAATATGAGTACAGAGAAATCTATGACAGCACTAAGACGTTTCCGCAGGTGAAGGTGGAAAACGGGGTAAAGGACACCGTTTCTCTGGAAATCCGTGAAAATACCAGAAATTCTCTGCGCGTGCTGATGAGAGAGGGGGAACAGCCCAGCGTTCGCTACGAATATCCCAGAGAGCTGTCTGCACCTGTGGAAAAGGGAGAACCGGTGGGAAAGGCAGATTACTATCTGGGAGAAACTCTTCTTTCCAGCTACCCAGTCTGCGCTGCAGAGTCAGTGGAAGAAAATACAGTCTGGCTTTGTTTGAAAAAATGCCTGTCTCTGTGGATGAAGATTCCGGAAAGTACAAAAATCTTTCATTTCTTTTAAGTTTCAGTAAAACGCTTTATTTAACCAGAATATTTTGATATAACTAGAGGTAGCAGATGAGAGCAAGGAGGAAAAAGGAATGGATGCGGGAATCAGCAGAGCCGAGGCGGCTGAACTTTTAAAAAAATATAATAAAGAACCTTTTCATATTCTTCATGGGCTGACAGTAGAGGGTGTGATGCGCTGGTATGCAAAAGAACTGGGATATGGTGAAGAACAGGAGTTTTGGGGACTTGTGGGGCTTCTTCACGACATTGATTTTGAATTGTACCCGGAGGAACACTGCCTTAAAGCGCCGGAGCTTTTGCGGGAGGCCGGAGCCTCTCAGGAGCTGATCCACGGTGTAGTGTCCCATGGATATGGTCATAGGGTGGAGGTAAAGCCGGAGCATGAGATGGAAAAGGTGCTTTATGCAGCAGATGAACTGACGGGGCTTATTTGGGCCGCCGCTAAGATGCGGCCATCAAAAAGCGCCAAGGATATGGAGGTTTCCAGCCTGAAAAAGAAATTTAAGGATAAGAAATTTGCAGCAGGATGTTCCAGAGATGTTATCAGAGCTGGAGCTGAACAGCTGGGCTGGGAGCTGGACACGCTGCTTGAGAAGACAATTCTGGCTATGAGAGCCTGCGAAGACGAAGTGGGCAGACAGATGGAAGCATACAACGTATAAAAGGAGGACGTACTCTTGAAACTTCTGACGATTGCCATACCGTGCTACAATTCCGCCGCCTATATGGAACGGTGCATAGAATCCCTGCTTCCTGGCGGGGAGGAAGTGGAAATTTTGATTGTGGATGACGGTTCGCAAAAAGACAATACAGCAGAGATTGCAGACCAGTATGAGAAAAATTATCCTGGTATCTGCCGCGCTATCCACCAGGAAAACGGAGGACACGGGGAGGCTGTCAATACGGGACTTAGAAACGCTCAGGGTATTTTTTTCAAAGTAGTGGACAGTGACGATTGGGTAAATGCAGAAGCCTACCGGGAGGTACTTAACACGCTGCGCCGATTTGCCCATGAAAATCAGAGACTGGACATGCTTCTGACAAATTTTGTCTACGAGAAGCAGGGCGTTAAGCGCAAGGCGGTGATGAACTACAGGACAGCCATTCCAAAGGACGAGCTGATTGACTGGAGCAGCGTGCGCATGTTTATGCTGGGACAGTATATCCTGATGCATTCTGTGGTTTACCGGACTGAGCTGCTGCGGGACTGCGGTCTGGAACTGCCTAAGCATACTTTTTATGTGGACAATATTTTCGTGTATCAGCCCCTTCCCCATGTAAAATCCATGTACTATCTGGATGTAAATTTTTACCGCTATTTTATTGGAAGGGACGATCAGTCTGTCAATGAGACTGTCATGATCGGCCGCATCGACCAGCAGATTCGAGTAACAAAGCTGATGCTGGGATATTATGACGTAATGAAGATTTCCAATCGGAAGCTGCGCCGCTATATGATCCGCTATCTGGAAATTATGATGACGGTTTCTTCTATTCTGGCTATCCGCTCAGAGACAGAGGAAAATCTGGCTAAGAAAAAGGAATTGTGGCAATACCTGAAGAAGCAGAATCTTCCTCTCTACATCCGCTTGCGCTGGGGATTTCTGGGGCAGGGAGTCAACTTGCCGGGAAAGAGCGGCAGAAAGGTATCCATTGCCTGCTACAAAATTTCGCAGAAGTTCTATGGATTTAATTGATCCTGTATTCAAAAAAGATTTTTTTCACAAAAAACTGCCGGGTATCTGACATTTGGTCAGATGCCCGGCAGCTGCCGTTTATGGATTTTAAATGGGATTTTTTCGGAATTCCTTTTGAAATATCAGCGTATTAAAACACCCTCCTGATCATTTTCGTGGGATCTCTGAGCGTCTGGAGAGTAGACCAGGGGGTAAACGGCGCCGCATAGAAGGAGAGCGCCTGCCACATCAATGATGGAATGCTGCTTTAAAAATACGGTGGACATACAGATGGAAACCATAAGGACTCCGGAAATCAGGCGTACAGTCCGGTTGTTCTTAAATTGTTCGCTTCGGATGATTCCGATATGCACGGCCACGGAGTTATAAACATGAATGCTTGGAAAAACATTTGTGCAGGTATCTGCAGCATACAGAAGAGATACTGCCTTTGTAAAAATATTTTTCTCCGGGTCAACGTAAGGCCTGAAATCAGTGCCGTTTGGAAAAAGGGTACTGATTAAAAGACTTAGAGTCATCCCTGTAAACAGGAGAATACAGACACGGTAATAGTCCTCCCGGTTGGTAAAAAAGAACCAGAGAACCACTGCTGCAATATACGCAAACCAGAGAAAATAGGGGATGATAAAATACTCGCTGAAAGGAATCCAGTCATCCACCACGCTGTGCATAACATGGTAGTGGGTCGTCACATGTTTTTCAAGATACAGAAACCATGGAAGATAGATGGCAAAGTAAGCCATAATCCAGATATGGCCGTATTTTTTGACTATTTTTTTAAACGAACTCATATTCATCACTCCTTAATAAGGACACAGAATCATATTAACATTATTTTAATAACTTTGGGAGATTATAGCACATTCAGGAAATGGGTTCAAGGGAGTTTAGAAAAGGTTAATAAAAACGTAAGCCCCAGATGAGTGGATTGTGACCTGGGGAACAGACAGTGATCTGGAAAAATAAAAAGCTCTTGAAAAATCAAGAGCTTTCAAGTAGCGGAAGGGAGATTCGAACTCTCGACACTACGGGTATGAACCGTATGCTCTAGCCAACTGAGCTATTCCGCCGCACTGCTTAACGCTTTATTAAGATACCATGTTTTTCGGGAAATGTCAACCGAAAATTGAATGTTTTGACAAAAAATTTTTCATATTCAGGAAAAACATAATTTTTCCTGCGATTTATTTATAGATAGAGATTTTCTTGTAAAAAGTTTTCTACTATGGTATTCTATAGAAAAAGAACAAAATAGAAGGGAGTATTTATTATGGCAAGAGGAGTTAGAAGAACACAGAGCGAAATCATTAAGTCACAGTTGGAAAAAATTGATGAAAAAATTAGTAAAATAGAGGGAACACTGAAGGGCTTAAAGGCAGAGAAAAGAAAATTAGAGGAGGAATTAAAGACCTCTGAGCTGACGGCAATTGCTGAATTCATTTCTGAAAGCGGTGTGACGGTAGAGCAGTTAAAGAACATAATTGAGAAAGAAAATCTGAATGCAGCCAAGTAACGGCTGAAGAAGAGGAAAGAGCACCTGGATAATATCCATCTGAGATAATGTGGTATCTTGGATGGATATTTTTCAATTATCCGGTTAATGAAAAAAATAAAAAGCTCTTGAAAAATCAAGAGCCTTCAAATAGCGGAAGGGAGATTCGAACTCTCGACACTACGGGTATGAACCGTATGCTCTAGCCAACTGAGCTATTCCGCCATATTTCATATAAATGGGGCCTATAGGGCTCGAACCTATGACCCTCTGCTTGTAAGGCAGATGCTCTCCCAGCTGAGCTAAGACCCCATTCGCTGTCGCTCATTTGCGACTGCTTAGACAGTATAATATACTTTCCGGAGAATGTCAATACTTTATTTTAGATTTTTTAATAGAAATTTTCTTAGTTTTTTATTTCATATATGATATAATATCGTCAGATATTATATCGAGCCGGTTTAAGCGAGCACAGGCGAAGCAGACACAAGACTAAACCGTGCGCATCTGCGGGAGGCTCATGTCCGCAGAGCGGACATGACATAATATCGTCAGATATAGAAATAGACGGAGGCCGTTATGTATTGTTTTATCGTAAATCCCTGTTCCGGCTGCGGGCGCGGTCTCAGGATATGGAAGAAAATAGAACAGCAGCTTGTATGTGAAGGCACAGAGTACCGGGCATTTATGGCAGAGGGCTCCGGACAGGCATCGAAAATAGCGGGAGAGCTGACCAGGGGAAGAGGTACCGGGCAGACGATTGTAGTGGTGGGAGCAGATGATACCTTCGGCGAGGTGCTGGATGGCCTGAATCTGGGAGAAAATGTGACGCTTGGCTATATTCCGGCAGGAAGCAGGAAAGATTTAGCGAAAAGTCTGCGCCTGCCTTCAAGCCCCAGAAGATGTCTGCGCAGAATTTTTTCTCCCAGGCAATACAGGTATCTGGATTATGGACTGGTCACCTATGGTGAGGATTCCCTGCGGCACCGCCGATTTGCAGTGAGCGCGGGAATGGGGCTGACAGCCGCAGTCTGCAAAGATGTATCCGGCGATCGACCCGGCGCAGAAACTGAGCGGCTATGCCGCCGATTTGGGGCTGTCCGCCGTCTTATTAAAAGGTTTCGGTATTTGGCAGGAGGAATCTGGCAGTTTATGAAGGCGAAACCGTCCAGGGGTTATATTCTGCTGGACAGGACGAGAAAGATAGAGTTTAATCATATGTACTTTGTTTCCGCCCATATTCACCCTTCAGAGGGCGGAGGCTTTTATTTTGCTCCTGGAACGGATCCAGGAGATGGAAAACTGGCGATTTGCGTGGCAAGCCATTCATCGAAGCTGCGCTTAATTCCTATGCTGATCCGGACAAGGCTTCCGCGCTTTGTGAAAAGAAAAGGAGTCCGCATATATGAGTGCAGGGAAGCGAAAATTCATATGGATCGGCCTGCAGCAGTTCATACAGACGGAGAGAGATGCCGGTTTCAGAACGATCTGGAAATTCAGTGTATTGAGAGAAAAATAAGAGTAATTGTATAATGCAGAAAGCAGGAGGAACATGGTATGAGAATTGGACAGGGCTATGATGTCCATAAATTGACAGAGGGACGTGATTTGATTTTAGGAGGCGTAAAGATTCCCTATGAGAAGGGACTGCTGGGCCACTCTGATGCAGATGTGCTGGTTCATGCAGTGATGGACGCGCTTTTGGGAGCCGCCGCCCTGGGAGATATAGGACAGCATTTTCCTGATACAGATCCTTCCTACGCAGGTGCATCCAGTATTGAACTGCTGAAACAGGTCGGCCGTATTTTGTCAGAGCATAATTATGTGATAGAAAACATTGATGCTACAGTGATTGCCCAGAGGCCGAAGCTTCTGCCTTACAGGCCTCAGATGGCGGAGAACATTGCCAGCGCTCTTGGAATTGCTCCAGGCAGAGTCAGTGTGAAGGCCACTACAGAGGAGGGGCTTGGTTTTACGGGATCAGGTCAGGGAATTTCTGCGCAGGCTATTACACTGTTGACGGAAGTGGATAACTATTGTTATGATAGAGAGATGATGACGTCAGCCGGGTGTGGAGGATGCTGCCCCAATGGGGGCTGCGGACGTTAAACATCACAAAAACTGGTATAGCTGAGCGATTGCGAACAGAAGAACGATTTTGTAGAGGAGAAAAGCGATGAAAATTTTTAATACCCTGTCCAGACGGAAGGAAGAATTTGTCCCGCTGGAGGAAGGAAAAGTAAAGATGTATGTGTGCGGCCCTACCGTATACAATTTTATCCACATTGGAAATGCAAGGCCTATGATTGTATTTGATACGGTTAGACGTTATTTTGAATACAGGGGCTATGAGGTCAACTATGTTTCCAACTTCACAGATGTAGACGATAAGATTATCAAGAAGGCTATCGAGGAGGGCGTGGACGCCCAGACTATTTCCGAACGCTACATTGCCGAGTGCAAAAAGGATATGGAAATGATGAACGTAAAGCCTGCTACCGTGCATCCGAAGGCGACAGAGGAGATCTGCGGAATGCAGGAGATGATTGAGACGTTGATTGAAAAGGGCCACGCCTATGTGGCGAAGGACGGAACCGTTTATTTCCGTACCAAGTCCTTTAAGGAATACGGAAAACTGTCTCACAAGAATCTGGAAGATCTGCAGTCAGGTTTCCGCGAGATTAAGGTGACAGGAGAGGAGGACAAGGAGGATCCCACCGATTTCGTGCTCTGGAAGCCGAAGAAAGACGGAGAGCCATTCTGGGAGTCTCCATGGTGTCAGGGACGTCCGGGCTGGCACATTGAGTGTTCTGTTATGTCCAAGAAATATCTGGGAGAGTCTATTGATATCCATGCAGGAGGAGAGGATTTGGTATTCCCTCACCATGAGAATGAGATCGCCCAGAGCGAGGCGGCTAATGGAAAGCCGTTTGCGACCTACTGGATGCATAATGCATTTTTGAATATTGACAATAAGAAGATGTCTAAATCCCTGGGCAACTTCCGTACAGTGCGTGAGATTTCTGAGCAGTATGATTTACAGGTGCTGCGTTTCTTTATGCTGAGCGCTCACTACAGAAGCCCGTTAAATTTCAGCGCAGAGCTGATGGAGGCTTCCAGAAACGGTCTGGAGAGAATTCTCACAGGCGTGGAGCGTTTAAATGATCTGTTGTCCAGAGCGGCTGAGAAGGAGCTGTCTGAGGAGGAGAAGAAGAATCTGGAGTTCAAGGCGGAACTGGTGAAGAAATTCGAGACAGCTATGGACGATGATTTCAATACGGCTGATGCGATTTCCGCTGTGTTTGAGCTGGTGAAGCTGAGCAACTCCACGATTTGCGAGGAGAGCAGCAAGGCTTATCTGGCAGATCTCAAGAAAGAGATTGAAACTCTCTGCAGCGTTCTGGGAATTGTTACAGAGAAGAAAACAGAGGCGCTGGACAGCGAGATCGAGGCCATGATCGAAGCCAGACAGCAGGCTAGAAAGTCTAAGAACTTTGCTCTGGCCGATGAGATCCGCGGAAAACTTCTCGACATGGGAATCGTTCTGGAGGACACCAGAGAGGGCGTTAAATGGAAGAGAGTCTAAACTGCTTTAAGGAGGCGCTGAGGCTTAAGGAGGCGGATGCCGCCTCCTATTCTCCCCTTGTGCTGGCGTATCTGGGGGATGCGGTGTATGAGCTGGCGATCCGTACACTGGTAGTCAACGAGGGAAACCGGCAGGTGAACAAGATGCACAGGGAGAGTGCTTCGCTGGTGAAAGCGGGAACTCAGATGGAGTTTCTGATTGCTATAGAGGATGAATTGACAGAGGAGGAAAAATCTGTTTACCGCCGGGGCAGAAACGCTAAGTCTGTGACTATGGCCAAGCACGCCACTATGAAGGAGTACAGGATGGCTACAGGCTTCGAGGCTCTGATAGGTTATCTGTATCTGCAGGGCAGACTGGAGAGACTGGCAGAGCTTTTGGGCCTGGGGCTGGAACGTCTGGGGAAATTTAAAGCAGGAGAATAAAAAGATGAGATATGAGGAACTTACCATAGAAGGGCGAAACGCCGTGCTGGAGGCTTTTCGTTCTGGAAAAACAATCGATAAGCTGTATGTGCTGGACGGCTGTCAGGACGGTCCGGTGAAAAGTATTACAAGAGAGGCCAGAAAGCAGGACACGATCATTAACTATGTGACGAAGGAGCGTCTGGATCAGCTGTCCGAGACGGGAAAACACCAGGGCGTCATCGCCCATGCCGCCGCCTACAAGTATGCGGAGGTGGAGGATATGCTCAAGGCTGCCGAGGAAAAGGGAGAGCCGCCGTTTTTGTTTATTCTGGACGGCATTGAGGATCCCCACAACCTGGGCGCGATTATCAGAACTGCTAATCTGGCTGGAGCTCACGGTGTGATTATTCCAAAGAGAAGGGCAGTGGGTCTGACTGCCGTAGTGGCGAAAACCTCTGCCGGAGCTTTGAATTATACGCCAGTGGCCAAGGTGACGAACCTTTCTGCCACAATCGAAGAGCTGAAGGAAAAGGGACTCTGGTTTGTCTGCGCCGATATGGGCGGAGAGAGTATGTACAGACTGAATTTAAAAGGACCCATCGGCCTTGTCATTGGAAATGAGGGCGAGGGAGTCAGCCGGCTGGTGAAGGAAAAATGCGACATGATCGCGTCCATCCCCATGAAGGGAGACATTGATTCCCTGAACGCTTCAGTAGCAGCCGGAGTTTTGGCCTATGAGATCGTGCGCCAGAGAGTGATGGGATAGCATATGAAGGAAAAAGACCTGACAGTCGAGAGCATAGGGGCGTGCGGGCAGTATATTTCCTACCTTTACCGCCGATCAGGAGCAGACTTGGCTGCAGAGCTGAAAACATTGGATTTGTCGGTGGCGCAGTCAATTGTACTAATGGGAATTTTCCGCTATGAGGGGAACAACCAGAAGGCAGTTGCCGATGCTCTTGCCATGGAAACCAGCGTACTTTCGAGAGTGCTGCGGGAGCTGGAGAAGAAAGGCTGCGTCTATAAGGAACGGGATGAAGAAAACAGACGCAATTATAACCTGCATTTGACACCCCAGGGAAAAGAGCTGACTGAAAAAAGCAGAGAGATTCAGGAGAAATATTGGAAACGGCTGAGCAGCGGTCTGTCAGAAACAGAGATCAGGACGCTTGGCAGTCTTTTGAAAAAAATGGGCGATTACGCTTATGAGATAAAAAAATAGAAGAGCTGGATTAGCCTAAATGGAAGCTGTTGCAGGAACCGGAAAATGGAAGCTGCAGCAGCTTCTTTTTTTTATTACATAGGAAATTGCGTCCTATGTAATAAAAAATGCCACGCTCAGGAAGCACACTCGCGGGAAATAGAAACATGTCGAAAGGGACTGAACTGAGTATATAAAAAAACAAAAACCACAATGTGAATTGTGAAAAATGCTGAAAAAACTGCAATTTTTTTGTGTAAAATACAGAAAAATACGAAAGGGATTGAAGAATACCTGAATTACTGATAAGATTAATAAAGATAATAGTTGATAAAATCAATAGTTGATAAAGATATTATTAGGAGGAACAGGATGAAGCCGTTAATTGGTATTACGATGAATTTAGTGAAAAATGACCAGCTGGGAATAGATAATCATATTGGTGGAAAGGGACAAAGCTGGCAGGCCTTGGCGGATCATTATGTACAGGCTGTAAAGCGCGCGGGAGGAATCCCGGTTCTGCTTCCTATTACAGGAGAGCCTGGAACAGCGGAGGCTTATGTGGACGCTGTGGATGGGATTCTTTTTTCCGGCGGCGGCGATATTTCTCCCCTTTACTATGGAGAGGCGGTAACAGAAAAAGTTGGAGAGATTTCAACAGAGCGGGATGAGCAGGAGTTTTCTCTTATGTCTAAGGCTCTTCAGAAGGATAATTTCCCAGTGTTTGGAATCTGCCGCGGATGCCAGCTTTTAAATATCGCGACCGGAGGCAGTCTGGTGGCAGACATTGATGTGGCTCAGGCAGGAAATCATTTTCTGGAGGGACAGAGAATGGACGTGCTGGTACATACAATAGAAAAAGAGTCAGGCTCTCTGATTGATAAGCTGATGGGAGCGGAAAACAGAGTAAACTCCTACCACCATCAGTGCATTAAAACGCCGGGCGAGGGAGGCAAAATCACAGCAAGAGATCGAAATGGAATTCCGGAATGTCTGGAAATTCCAGGGCGCAAAGGTTTTACTCTGGGCGTGCAGTGGCATCCAGAAGGACTGGAGGAGAAATATGAGGGGCACGCTGAGATTTTTAATGCCTTTGTCAGAGCGGCCGCTGAAAATAAAAGGAGGTAAAACAAAATGGTGAAGATGGAAGAGCTGGAGCCACTGTTTCAGGAGCTGGAAGAAAACTATAAATATCTGCACCGCCATCCGGAGCTTGGCTTCCAGGAGAGAATGACGTCGGAGTTTATTATGGAAAAGCTGACGTCATATGGAATTGAGGGAAGAAAAGCTGCAAGAACTGGCATAATTGCAGATATCAAGGGGACAAAACCGGGAAAAACAGTGGCAATCCGGGCAGATATCGACGCTCTGCCTATTGAAGAAAAATGGGAAGGCGAATACCGCTCAGAACATGCAGGAAAGATGCACGCCTGCGGCCATGACGCCCATACAGCCATGCTTCTGGGGGCAGCCAGATATCTGGCCGGACATCGTGAAATAATACAGGGAAGGGTTCGCCTGATTTTCCAGCCGGCAGAGGAAGGCGTTTCCATGGAGACAATGGAAGAAATCGGGAAAGAGGGCGGAAGCGCAAAGGGAGGAGCGGCCAGCATGATAGCGTTCGGCGCTTTAGAAGGAGTAGACGCCTGCTTTGCCTTACATGTGAATCCACTGTATCCGGTGGGAAGCATCTATATTCCGAGAGAGCGCTTTGCAGCCTCCAGTGATATTTTTGAAATTAAAATTCAGGGAAAAGGCGGACATGGTTCCGCTCCGGAAAACGCAGTAGATCCCACAGGAGCATTAGCGGCGCTGATTTCAGCTGTCAATGCGTTTCCAGCCAGAGAGCTGTCAGCTTTAAGTTCCTGTTCCCTGTCCATTGGCACAATACGGTCAGGAGAGGCATGGAATGCGATTCCGGACTCAGCTGTAATAACGGGAGGTCTGAGAACTTTCAGCAATGAAACAAGAAATTTCGTATTCAGCCGTTTAGAAGAGATAGCAGACGGAATATGTAAAGCCCACCGCTGCAGCGCTCAGGTGACGAGGATAGAGGGATATGCTCCGGCCGTCAATTCTGTGGAGATCTCTTCAAAAATGATGGAGACCGCTGAAATGTGTTTTGGGGAAGAGAATGCAGTGGCTTTAGAAGAACCTATGATGGGATCTGAGGACGCGGGGTATTATTTCCAGGAGGTTCCAGGCGGTATGGGATGGCTGGGAGCCATGCCTGAGGACGAGCCGGCTGCGCTGCACAATCCAGGCTTCCACATTTCTCTGAAAACACTTCCCTATGGATCATTATTCCATATAAATATGGCATTAAATTATCTGAACACAATGGATTAGGAGGAAAGCATATGTCAACAATGGAGATTTTAAACAGCCCTCTGCTGTATGGGCTGGTTTTTGCGGGAATTGCAGTGGTTTTATGTATCTGTATCACGTTCTTTATCAGAGCGAGAAAAAGAGCTCTGGAGCTGGGAGTAGACAAGGACGAGCTGAACAAGGCCATGCGCGGCTGCGCTGTCTTTTCGATTGTTCCGTCAATCGCGGTTATTATCGGACTTTTTTCACTGGCGCCTCTTTTAGGAACACCATGGCCCTGGTTCCGTCTGTCTGTAGTAGGTTCTCTGCAGTACGAGCTGATGGCGGCGGATTTAGCTGCCATAGGAACTGGCTATGAAAGCCTGTCTGCTTTTGCGGCAGCAGACGATCCATCAGCCCTGGGAACGATTCTGTTCGTTATGAGCGTGAGCATTATGGCGGGAATGGTCTGCAATATTTTCCTGACGAAGCGAATCTGCATGACTGCGAACGCATTTACAGCTAAAGGCGGCGCCTGGGGTGCTCTTGCCATTTCCTGTTTTACCCTGGCCATGATGACAACTTTCAGCTCTGTTCAGCTGATTTCAGGCGTGATTCCAGTTCTTGTTTTTGCTGTGAGCGCAGCGATTACTGTGGGACTTTCCTGGCTGGCTGAGAAGAAGAATATCCGGTGGCTGAATGACTATATCATGTCAGCAGCTTTAATTATCGGAATGGCTTCTTCCGTGCTTTTTACAAATATTCTGGGATAAAAGGAGAGAGTTTGCATTATGAAGATGAGCGAATATATGAACCGCACCCACACACTTGGCCGGATTGTCACAGTGATTTCCATGGCTGTTATGCTTGGAATCCCCGCTGTTGTCTGCACTGTATATGATATCTGGCCTACGTTAGCCAGCGTACTGGCTACAGCTGGTCCGCTGCTGGCCATGTACATTCCCAGCGCCCTGTCAGAGGTAATCAGCTTTACTCCGATTACAGGTTCTGCAGGATATATTGCAGCTATTATGGGAAATGTTTCAAATATTAAGTTTCCCTGCGCCATGAGCGCTATGGAGAGGGTTAATGCCAGCTCCGGTACAGAGCTGGGAGAGGTTATAGCTACCTGCGCTATGTGCATTTCCGGTATTGTTACCACGGTAATTGTAGCCTTAGGCGTGCTGCTCTTAGTTCCCCTTCAGCCAGTATTAACATCTCCGGCTGTTACTACAGCTACAAAGTATGTAATGCCGGCTCTGTTTGGAAGCATGGCTACTGCATTCTTCCTCAATAAAAACGCAGGTTCCTATGTGATTCATGGAAAAATGAAATTAAGTATGACGCTGCTGGCGCTGATGATCATTTTATTCCTGGTATTTCCGGCTTTAATTCCAAAACAGGGATATGTGCTGCTGTTCTCTATTCCAGTAGTAATCGGAATAGCCAGAATCTTCTATAAAAAGGGAATCGTGACTGTAACGGAGCGGAAGTAAGAAAATAAATGGTAACGGAGGAACTGGATTGGGAAGGAAATCCAGGTCTTGGGAAAATGGAATTAACACAGATAATCAATATGGTAATGGTGTGCTTTCTGGTTCTGGGAGCAGCTGATTACATATTAGACGGGCGCTTTGGAATAAAAAATGAATTTGAAGAAGGAATTTTAACCAGCGGACATCTGACTTTTTGCATGGCGGGTTTTATGGTACTGGCTCCGGTACTGGCCCGGCTTCTGGAGATGGGGCTGTCTCCTCTTTGCCGTCTGGCCGGGCTGGATCCCTCTGTGGTGGCAGGAATGTTTCTTGCCAACGATGCAGGAGGAGCTGTTCTTGCCATGGAGCTGGCCGATTCTGCGGAGGCCGGCCTGTTTAACGGCCTGATTGTAGGATCCATGCTGGGAACGACTGTGATGCTTGTAATTCCGTCTCTGATGATTCTGACCAGGAAAGAAGAGCGGCCTCCGGTAATTTATGGCCTGCTGTGCGGATTGGCAACTGTGCCTCTCGGCTGTTTTATCGGGGGGGACAGCAGCCGGATTCCCCACAGCGCTGGTTGTGAAAAATACAGTGCCGGTTCTTTTCGTATCCCTGGCGATTCTGGCGTCTCTTCTGATTTTGCGGGACAAAATTATCCGCATATTTTCGGGATTTGGAAAACTGATGACGTCCGTAGCGATTTTGGGACTTCTTCTGGGAGCGGCAGACAGCTTTTTAGGAATCCAGCTGGTTCCCGGAACGGGAAAACTGGAGGAGGCGTTTCCGATTATAGGAAACATATCCATATTTCTGGCAGGGGCATTTCCGGCGATTGCAGTCATCTGCAAAGTATTTGGAAAATCCATAGAAAGGGCAGGCGGCTTTTTTCACACCAACAGCTGCGGCGTTTCCGCTCTGATTCTGTCGCTGGCGAATTCACTGGCCGCAATTATGCTGCTCCATGATATGGACGAGAGAGGACGCTTTTTGAACGTTGCATTTCTTGTGTCTGCCGGGTGCGCGCTGGGAGATCACATGGCGTATACGGGACAGGTGGCTCCAGAACTGTGCGCTGCGGTAATGACTGGAAAACTGGTGGGAGGCGTAACGGCGTTATGTCTGGCCATGGCTGTTATGCCAAGGCTGTTCGCCTGCCAGGATAAACAGCTGTATCAGAACAGCGTCAGTGTATAGAAACAGATTATTAAAAGACAAAAAACCATTGTAATCCTCAGAGAATCAGGATTTACAATGGTTTTTTTATGCGGGTAACAGGACTTGAACCTGCACGGTCTCCCACCAGAACCTAAATCTGGCGCGTCTGCCAATTCCGCCATACCCGCAAGACTACTTTATTATACGGGAGGCGGAGGAAAATGTCAATGACTCTGCAGAGAGAAGGAAAGGAAAACTTTATGCCCTGTCTGATGATGTGTAGAGTAAATAGAAAATGCAGCTGTTTGCCCTTTTTATTTGATCCTTTTGTCTGAACTTACATATTTATAAAAAATCCATGAATAAATTTACGAAAAGGCATGACTTTTTCTGTGCTCTGTGTTAGAATACTCTGGGATTATCGGTAAAACAGGTTTAAGCCCGCTGATTTTAAGGCTCAAACTTTTCACACAGGGAGGAAAAGATGAAAATTTTAGTGACTGGATTTGAACCCTTTGGCTCCCATCGATCCAATCCGTCCTGGGATGCAGTGAAAGCTCTGCCGGATGAGATAGAGGGTGTGCAGCTTGTAAAGCTTAAGCTGCCGGTTTCCTTTCAGCGCTTTTCTGCTCCTTTGGAGAATGCCATAGAAAAGGAGCTGCCGGACGGACTGATCTGTGTGGGACTGGCCGGAGGAGAGGAAAGAGTGAGCGTGGAACGGGTAGGAATTAATCTGATGGAGGCGAGGATACCGGACAATGATGGTTTTCAGCCCTTCGATATGCCGGTTCGTCCTGATGGCGATACGGCTTATTTTTCGACGCTTCCAGTTAAGCGTATGGCAAAGGCAATAGAAGACAGAGGTATTGCCGCCTGTGTATCCTATTCGGCAGGAACTTTCGTGTGCAACGCGGCGTTGTATACGGGACTTTATCTGGCTTCGCGCAGATACCGTTCCATGAAATGCTGCTTTATCCATGTGCCTTATGATGAGACCATGGTGGAAGCTATGGCGGGACAGCCCTTTATGACGAGAAAAATGATCTCAGAGTCTCTGACTGCGTCAGCAGAGGAAGCCGCCAGGGCGCTGATGGAGGACGGAGAGAATGGCGATTTACAGGAGTCTGCAGGCACTATTTTTTAATGGATAGGAAAAGTGCAGTCTGCAGGGATGGACTTTATTTTAAAATAGAAAGGAAACTGCCAGATGATTTTAATAAAAGGAGCTCATGTGTTCGCGCCTCAGGATATGGGAATCCAGGATGTGCTGATAGGGGGAACGAAGATTTTAAAAATCGGGGATAACCTGCCAGCAGAGGAGACCTACGGAGTAGAGGTGATTGACGGAGAGGGAAAAACGCTGATGCCGGGCCTGATTGACGCCCATGTCCATATTCTGGGCGGAGGCGGAGAGGGCGGTTACAGGACGAGAACGCCGGAACTGATGCTCAGCGATGCCCTGGAGGGGGGAGTTACCACCATTGTGGGCTGCCTCGGCACAGATGGCACTACCAGAACAATGACAAATCTTATTGCTAAGGCCAGAGGTCTGGAGGAGGAAGGAATTTCTGCGTATATTTATACGGGCTCCTATCAGGTTCCTGTGCGGACGCTGACGGGAAATGTCATGGACGATCTGATTCTCATTGATAAGGTGGTAGGAACGGGGGAAATTGCCATATCGGATCACCGTTCATCCCAGCCGTCGAAGGAGGAGTTTGCAAAAATTGTGGCTGATACCAGAGTGGGCGGTATTCTCTCAGGCAAGGCAGGGCTTGTGAACATTCATCTGGGTGACGGAAAGGAGCAGCTTTCCTACCTCCGGTATGTGCTTACAGAGACGCAGATCCCGGCCTCCAATATGCTTCCAACGCATATTAACAGAAGCCAAAAGCTGATGGAGGACGGAATTGACTATGCGAAGAACATGGGTGGATACATTGATCTGACCACCAGTTCAGATCCGGATTTCCTGGATCCGGAGGAGGTGAAGGCCAGCACAGGGCTTAAGATGGCTCTTGATGCAGGCGTACCTGCGGATCATGTGACATTTTCCTCCGATGGCCAGGGCAGCCTTCCTGTTTTTGACAGAGAGGGAAACTTCCTGCATCTGGGAGTGGGGAAGGTTTCTTCTATTTACAGGGAGATGAGGGACGCAGTTAAAAAGGACGGTGTGTCTCTCGAAGACGCTCTGCGGACTGTCACTGCGAATCCAGCTTTTCTTCTGAAACTTTCCAATAAAGGAAGAATTGAGGAGAATGCTGACGCGGATCTGGTACTGGCTGATTCTGATACGCTGGAAATTCACAGCGTTATAGCCAGGGGACAGATGATGATTTCGGAAAAACGGGTGTTAAAACGGGGAACCTTTGAATATTAAGAAATTAAGAAGAGGAGAGTGTGAAATGGAAAAACAGAAGAAGAAATTTCAGATGCCTCATACGTATATTATCATTTTTCTGGTAATCTGCGCGGCGGCTCTGATGACTCTCTTTATTCCTTTGGGAACTTACCAGGAAAAAGAGATTACTTACATGCAGGATGGAGTAGAGAAAACGAAGACCGTTTTGGATCCGGACAGCTTTGAGTATGTTCTGGATGAAAACGGAAATAAGGTGACCAAGGCAGCGCCAATCTGGGGAACAGAGGATTTCGGCGGTCAGGGTATTTTAAACTTTGTGTTTGAGGGAATGACGGTAGGCGATAAGAATGGTACGGCGGTGGGAATCATCGCGTTTATTCTGGTAGTCGGCGGAGCCTTTGGAATCGTTCTCAGGACGGGAGCAGTAGATGCGGGCATTATGAAGGTAATCGCCATTATGAAGGGAAGGGAAATACTGCTGATTCCCATTCTCATTACACTGTTCTCCCTGGGAGGAGCTGTGTTCGGCATGGGGGAGGAGGCTATTCCCTTTGTCATGATTCTGGTTCCCATGTTTGTGGCCATGGGTTATGATGCAGTGGTAGGCGTTGTCTGCTCCTATGTGGCTACGCAGATCGGTTTTGGAACCTCCTGGATGAACCCGTTCAGTCTGGCGGTAGCTCAGGGAATTGCCGGAATTCCGGTTATGTCAGGAGCGGCTTTTAGAATTGTACTCTGGCTGTTCTTTACTGGACTGACGATAGTGTTTACCATGCGCTATGCATCCAGGATTAAGAAAAATCCAAGGCTGTCCGTGGCCTATGAGTCTGACGCTTACTATAGAAGTGAGTTCAGCGCAGAAGGCAGAGGGGATCTCCCGTTTACGCTGGGCCATAAACTGGTGCTTTTAACAATTTTAGCAACAGTTGTCTGGACTATCTGGGGCGTGCTTGCAAAGGGCTACTACATCCCGGAGATTGCCTCTCAGTTTTTTGTGATGGGCTTCGTAGCAGGAATTATCGGTGTTGTATTCAAGCTAAACGGAATGGAGTTAAATGATATTGCCAGATCCTTTGATAAGGGAGCTGCAGACCTTTTGGGAGCCGCTCTCTGTGTCGGCATGGCGCAGGGTATTATACTGGTGTTAGGCGGCACAAGCGCTACAGACGGAACTGTTTTAAACACGATTCTTCATACTATCGGCGAAAGCATGAAGGGGCTTCCGCCAATGATTTCCGCATGGTTTATGTACGTATTTCAGTCTGTATTTAACTTCTTCGTTGTTTCTGGATCCGGACAGGCGGCTCTCACAATGCCGATTATGGCTCCGTTAGCCGATATCGTAGGAGTTTCCAGACAGGTAGCAGTTCTGGCCTTCCAGCTGGGTGACGCATTTACTAATTTTATCGTACCTACTTCTGGATGCCTTCTGGGCGCTCTGGCGGCTGCAAGGATGGAATGGGGACAGTGGGCGAAGTTCCAGATTAAATTCCAGGCGCTCCTGTTTGTCTGCGCTTCCGCGGCAGTAATTATTGCGGTTATGATTGGATTTGCCTAAAATTCCTGATTTGCAGGCTTGACTTTCCCGTAGAAACCACGTACAATGAGGGAGTAAAATTTGATAGAAGGCAGTGACGGGAAGAAGTAGCTGTTTTATACCCCAGACAGAGAGCAGCCGGATGGTGAGAGGCGCCTGGAGGAAGAATCTGCGAATACATCTCGGAGCCCTGCACCGAAGGAGAAGCTTCTGAATGATTCTGAAGAAAGAAGATTGTCTGTGTAGGCTGCAGCGGGATTGCCGCACGTTACAGCGGCAGGAGTATAGGAGACTGTACTCGTTGAGGAAGAGAGGCGCAAGCGTCTTTTTAAACTAAGGTGGTACCACGGAACTATAACTCCGTCCTTTGGATCTGATGATTCATAGGATGGAGTTTTTTATTTCACAGGAAAAGGAGAAAAATATGCAGATTTATGAAGAACTGGTTGCCCGCGGCCTGATTGCCCAGGTGACAAATGAGGAAGAAATTAAAAAAATGGTGAATGAGGGAAAGGCTACCTTTTATATTGGCTTCGACCCAACGGCTGACAGCCTTCATGTAGGCCATTTCATGGCTCTGTGCTTGATGAAGAGACTTCAGATGGCAGGAAATAAGCCAATTGCCCTGATTGGAGGAGGAACAGGATATATCGGCGATCCATCTGGAAGGACGGACATGAGATCCATGATGACTCCGGAGATGATTCAGCATAACTGTGACTGCTTTAAAAAGCAGATGAGCCGTTTTATTGACTTTTCTGACGGAAAGGCTCTGATGGTAAACAATGCAGACTGGCTGCTGGGATTGAACTATGTAGAGCTTTTAAGAGAGGTAGGACCTCACTTTTCCGTAAACCGCATGCTGACAGCTGAGTGCTACAAGCAGAGAATGGAGAAGGGATTAAGTTTCTTAGAGTTTAACTACATGATCATGCAGAGTTATGATTTCTATATGCTGTTCCAGAAGTATGGCTGCAATATGCAGTTCGGCGGAGACGATCAGTGGAGCAATATGTTAGGCGGAACAGAGCTTATCAGAAGAAAGCTTGGCAAGGATGCCCATGCTATGACAATTACTCTTCTGTTAAACTCTGAGGGCAAAAAGATGGGTAAGACACAGTCCGGCGCCGTATGGCTGGATCCGAACAAAACTTCTCCGTTTGAGTTCTACCAGTATTGGAGAAACGTAGCGGATGCCGATGTGTTAAAATGCCTGCGTATGCTTACCTTCCTGCCTTTGGAGCAGATTGATGAGATGGACAAGTGGGAGGGAAGCCAGTTAAATGAGGCAAAGGAGATCCTGGCATATGAGCTGACTGCTCTTGTTCACGGTGAGGAGGAAGCTCAGAAGGCAAAGGACGCTTCCAAGGCTCTGTTCAGCAGCGGAAATGCAGCGAATATGCCTACGGCAGAACTTTCTGAGGAGGACTTTGCAGACGGCGCTATTGATATTCTCTCTGTTCTCCAGAAGTCAGGACTGGCTCCCTCCCGTTCTGAGGCCAGAAGAAATGTAGAGCAGGGCGGCGTTGCCGTAGATGGCGTTCAGGTAAAGGATATCAAGGCATCCTTCACAAAAGAACAGTTTGCAGGCGATGGAATTGTGGTAAAACGCGGTAAGAAAAACTTCAAGAAAGTTGTGCTGAAGTAGGGAAAGAAAAACAGAAAACGGTGAAGGAGATAAGACAGAATAGTCAAATATGACTTTTCTGTCTTATTTTCTGTACAAGGATTGAACTTTTGAGTTCCCTGTGATACTGTAAAAAAAACATAACGGAATGAAAGAGGGGACAGGGAATGAGAAAGAGAGCAACAGCAGGAAAAGATAAAACACGAAAGCAGCTGGAACAGGCCATTGCCGCTTATCAGAAAATGGCGGAGGAGGACTGGTTGACAGGGCTTTATAACAGCAGAGCCATGGAAGAGAAAGTAGGAGAATATCTGAAGCGAAACAGAGCAGGATCTATGATTCTTATGGATATTGACCAGTTTAAGAAGATTAATGATACTTACGGCCATATTATCGGAGATCAGCTGCTCCAGAATATTGCGTCTGTGCTGACAAAAATGTTCCCTTCCGGCTGTCTGATCGGCAGATGCGGAGGCGATGAGTTTGTAATTTTCATGCCTCAGACTCTGGAAGAGGAAGAAATCCAGAGACGGTGCAGACAGATTCGTGAGAGATTCGTGAGAGTCGAGGTGAGCAGTACAGTGATACTCAGACTTTCCATGACGATCTGCGGAGGAAGCTTCCATCCGGGATTTGGGTATAAGGATCTGTTTGATCTGGTGGATCAGAGGATTGTAAAGGAAAAGAGAAGCCGAAGAGGGGAAGGACTGGAGAGAGAGGCTGTAGCTGACGTAAACGGCGATGAAATCCTGATTGATATGAAAATCCTGGCTAAGGAAATGCGGGAGGAAGATCCACTTCCAGGAGCGTACTGCCAGGATTATGAGACATTTAAAAGTATTTATCGTTTTGTAGAGAGAAAAATGACGCGAAAGGATATGGGAGCTTTTCTGATTTTATTTACTCTCACAGATATGGCTAATGAATTTCCGACTTTGGAACAGCGTGATTACCAGCTGGAACAGCTGGGACAGGCGATTCAGAATAATCTGCGTATGGGAGATCTTTACGCTCAGTACAGCAGCTGCCAGTTTCTGGTCATGTTGTCTGACACAACGGAGGAGAATGTGGAGATGATTGCCAACCGTATCTGCCAGGCATTTTACAGGGAAAATAAGATGGAGGATGAGCTGATCCTTCATCATACTTATCCGCTGAAACCAGCAGGAAAATAATTTCCTGCCAGCTGGAGCGGATTTAAAAAAATAGGTGTTCAATCAGGATTTTAAGCCCAATAAGAATCAGAATGGCGCCGCCGCCAAGCTCTGCCTTGGATTTATAGCGGGTTCCGAATACATGGCCGATTCTGACGCCGGCTGCAGACAGAAGAAATGTAATAATTCCAATAAAGGAGACAGCAGGAACAATTTCAACATTTAAAAAAGACAGCGTGACTCCCACAGCCAGGGCATCGATGCTGGTAGCCAGGGCCAGGATACTCATGGTTTTAAATCCCAGAGAGCCATCCAGCTCTTCCTCCTCCTTGGAACAGGCCTCTCGAATCATGCTGAAGCCGATAGCTGCCAGAAGAATAAAGGCGATCCAATGATCAAAGGAAGCGATGGAGTCTTTGAAGCGGGCTCCCAAAAGATATCCCATCAGAGGCATGGCAGCCTGAAAACCTCCAAAGTAAAGTCCTACTAAAACGGCATGGCGCCAGTTTAAACGCTGTATGGACAGTCCTTTGCAGACCGACACGGCAAAGGCATCCATGGACACTCCCACGGCGAGAATAAAAAGCTCTGTCAGCGACATGATAAATTTCCTCCTGAAATTGATTAAAACATGGAGTCTTATTATACCATTGTCTTTTAAAGGAATCAATCTTTTGTCGGGAATTGCAGGAAGAGCGCAAAAAATGTCTTGTCAATGAAATCATGTTTTGATATGATAATTCAGTGAAAGAGCATTTATAAGAATAAATGGCTGGGAAAGCCTGAAAACAAGGAGGATTTTGAGGGAATGAAGCCTTACAGCGAACTTACAAAAGAAGAATTAGTTGCGCTCAGCCACGAGCTGAATGCACAGTACCGTGCGTTTCAGGCAAAAGATTTAAAGCTTGATATGTCAAGAGGAAAGCCGTCTGCAGAGCAGTTAGATCTTTCCATGGAGATGATGGACGTGCTTAACAGCTCCACGGATCTTACCTGCGAGGACGGGACGGACTGCCGCAATTACGGCGTGCTGGACGGAATCAGCGAGGCCAAGGAACTGATTGGAGATATGATTGAGGTTCCGGCGGCCAATCTGATTATCTATGGAAACTCCAGCTTAAATGTAATGTATGATACTATTTCCCGCGCTATGACACACGGTATTATGGGAAGTACTCCCTGGTGCAAGCTTGACAAGGTAAAGTTCCTCTGTCCTGTTCCAGGATATGACAGACATTTTGCAATTACAGAATATTTTAATATTGAGATGATCAATATCCCGATGAACGACGAAGGCCCGGATATGGAACTGGTAGAGAAGATGGTTGCCGAGGACGAGGCGATCAAGGGAATCTGGTGCGTTCCGAAATATTCCAACCCAAGCGGAATTTCCTATTCTGATCAGACAGTACGCCGTCTGGCAAGACTGAGACCAGCAGCGAAGGACTTCAGAATTTTCTGGGATAATGCTTACGGCATCCATCATCTGTACGAGGACAAGCAGGATCAGGTGACAGAGATTCTGGCAGAGTGCAAGAGAGCCGGAAATCCAGATCTTGTTTACAAATTTGCGTCTACGTCTAAGATCTGTTTCCCTGGATCTGGTATCGCAGCTCTTGCTACCTCTCATAATAACCTGGAGGATATTAAGAAACAGCTGAAAATTCAGACAATTGGACACGATAAGGTAAACCAGCTGCGTCATGTCCGTTTCTTCAAGGATATTCATGGAATGGTGGAGCATATGAAGAAGCATGCTGACATTCTCCGTCCGAAGTTCGAGGCAGTTGAGGAGATTCTTGACAGAGAATTAAGCGGCCTTGGAATTGGAACCTGGACAAAGCCGAGAGGAGGATATTTCATCTGCTTTGACTCCATGGAAGGCTGTGCAAAGGCCATTGTAGCCAAGTGCAAGAAGGCTGGCGTGGTGATGACAAATGCCGGAGCGACCTATCCGTACGGAAAGGATCCTCATGACAGCAATATCCGTATTGCTCCTTCCTATCCGCCGCTTCAGGATCTGATTACAGCGACAGAGCTGTTTGCCCTCTGCGTAAAGTTAGTCAGCGTGAAGAAGCTGCTGGAAGATAAATAAGATTTCCAATATAAAAAGGGCGGGAACATGTGAATTGGCAGGCTCCCGTCCTTGCTTTTTGCAGAAAAACACATTACAATAGCAAAAGAAAAGCTGAGACAGCAAGTAAAAAACAAATTAAGAAAAGAGTTAAGGAAATAAGTGTTATATGATTAGAAAAATATGGAATCAGCTGGCAGCAAAATGCGTCAACCGGGAGACGGTATCCTACTTTATTTTCGGAGTCCTGACAACGGCAGTAGACTGGGTTGGATATTTTGCCCTCTATAATATGGGGTATTCCGTAGTGTTTTCCCAGACCATGTCCTGGGCGGCTGCTGTTTTATTTGCGTTTATTACTAACAAGCTGTTTGTATTCCAGAGTACTTCCCTGAAGCTGCCAAAACTGTTCAGCGAGCTGGTTTCTTTCGTGGCCTGCAGACTGTTCACAGGAATTCTGACCATTGCTGGAATGGAGCTTATGGTAAACGGCCTTGGATGGTCCAACCTGTTTGGAAAAATTGCGGTTTCCGCTATGTCCCTGGTTTTAAATTATATACTCAGCAAGCTGTTCATTTTCCGTGGCAGAGAGGCAGCCTCTGAGAAATGGAAAAAGTAAAAAGCGCGGCGCAGGCTGCGCGGAGGTTGTATGAGAGAAGACAATATAACAGGGATTTCAAGGGAGTTTGATCAGGCGTTAAAAAAGGTAATGTTCCCGGAAAAAAAGGAAGCGCAGGAGAGAGACATGGAGATGGCAAATTGTCATAAAACAAGGCCGGAGGAGGCAGCAGAGGAAATGGAGGCTTCAAGTGAGAAACGGCAGGCAGGAACAGCTGGACTGGTTCGTGAAAAAATGCCGAAGGAACGGGACAAAATGCCGGAAGGAGGCCTTTTAAAGCCCAGGGATGGTTATATAGCAGCATTTTTTGTGCCAGTTGTCATTATGATTATTATTTTTGCCCAGAGAGGAATTTTCCCTTTTGGCGAGGAAAGCTTTTTGAGAACGGATATGTACCATCAGTACGCGCCGTTTTTTTCAGAGTTCCGCCATAAACTGTCTGAAGGGAGAAGCCTTCTGTACAGCTGGGATATCGGTCTGGGAGTGAACTTTGCGGCTCTTTACGCCTACTATCTGGCCAGCCCATTCAACTGGCTTCTGATTTTGTGCCCTGCTAGGTACGTGATTGAATTCATGACTGCTTCCATTGTGCTGAAAATAGGCCTGGCAGGACTTTCCTTTACCTGGTATTTGAGAAAACGCAGCGGTGCCTCAGATTTCGGTGCCTGCTTTTTCGGGATTTTTTACGCGCTGTCAGGTTATATGGCAGCCTATAGCTGGAACATTATGTGGCTGGACTGTATTGTCCTGTTCCCTTTGATTCTGTTAGGACTGGAACAGCTGGTAAGGGAGAAGAGGGGGCTTCTCTACTGCGTCTCTCTGGGACTTTCCATTCTGTCTAACTATTATATATCCATCATGATCTGCATTTTCATGGTGATCTATTTTGCTGCTCTGATCGTGCTGGATTGGGAGCACTTTAAGGATGGATGGGGCAAATGCATCGGCCTGTTTGCAGGCTGTTCTCTCCTTGCCGGAGGGCTGGCATCGGCAGTGCTGCTGCCGGAGATCTTTGCTCTTCAGAGCACAGCTTCCGGGGAGATGAGCTTTCCGCAGACAGTTGAGAGCTATTTCTCTATTGTGGATATGCTGGCCCGTCATATCGGAAACGTGCAGGTGGAGATTGGCCTGGATCACTGGCCGAATATTTACTGCGGAACGGCGGTGCTGATGCTGTTTCTGCTTTATCTGGTCTGCAGAAATATTTCTCTGCGGGAGAAGGCTGTTTACTGCTCCCTGCTGTTGTTTTTCCTGGCCAGTTTTTCTGTAAACGTGCTGAATTTTATCTGGCATGGCTTTCACTATCCGAACAGCTTGCCGGCCAGACAATCCTTTATTTATATCGCTTTGATGCTGACAGCCTGCTTTCAGGCCTATAGGAACCTGGAACAGTTTTCTGACAGAAGCATTTCGGCGGCCTTTTTGGGAGCCGTTTCCTTTGTGCTTTTGACTCAGAAATTCAGGGAAGGGGACGAGGCCTATCATTTTGCGGTATTTTACGGGGCGATTTTCTTCCTTGCCGTTTATACAGGCCTGATGTTTTTGTACAGGAGAAGAGGGGAGAACGAAAGTGGCAGGAAGCGGGCGGCTCTTGCAGCTTTTCTGGCCCTGTTTACCGTCTGCGTGGAGGCGGCGGTGAACACTACCTGCACCAGTGTGACTACCACCAGCCGAACAGCCTACACTGCCGATAACGAGGGAGTCGAGGCGCTGGCAGACAGTCTGGAAGGCGGTACAGACTTTTACCGCATAGAAAAAGCGGATCAGAGGACGAAAAATGATGGGGCCTGGATGCATTTTCCATCTGTTTCCCTGTTCTCTTCCATGGCTCACGCTGATGTGACAGAATTTATGAAAAGCCTGGGCTGCGAAGGCTCTACAAATGCATACAGCATTACAGGAAGCACGCCTTTCGTGGACTGTCTGCTGGCGGTCAAATATGCCTTTCCGTCTGGAATATATTCAGGACTATCAGGGCACATACCTTTATGCCAACCGGTATGCCCTTCCGCTTGGCTTTATGATTCCTGATATCATGAAAAATGAGTGGCATCTAAACATGGCGAACCCGGCGGACGTTCAGAATTCTCTCTGCAGTCTGTTTGATGCACCGGATGTGCTGGAGGAGACAGAGGGCCTGGGAAATGGTCCCAGCCTGATTTATACGCCGCAGGAGCCGGGCGAGTACTACGCTTTTGTCTCCAACAGGCAGGTAAAATCTGTTTCCCTGAAGAAAGGGGAGGAAAAAGATACCTTTGACAATATAAACCGTGGTTATCTGATTGAGGTAGGCATGGTGGAGGCCGGAGAGACTCTGACCTTCCAGAATGAGGAAGGAAACGAAGATCTGGGAATCCGCCTTTACCGCTACAACGAGGCTGGACTTGAACACGTATACAGAAAGCTGGCTGAGAGTCCGTTCGCTCTGTCTGTCTGGGAAGATGACAGGCTGAAGGGAACTGTGGACGCCGGTACAGGGGGGACACTCTTTACGTCTATCCCCTATGACGGAGGGTGGACAGTGACGGTAGACGGACAGGAAAGACAGCCTCAGAAGCTGTTCGGCGCTTTCCTGGGTATTGAGATGGATCCAGGAAGCCATGTGGTAGAGCTTTCCTACATGCCGGAGGGCCTGAAGGAGGGAGCACTCATCTCACTGCTCTGTGCGGCTGTCCTGGGTGCTGCAGCTTTTGCGGCCTTCAGAAAAAGAAAGAGGGAACGCAGGAATTTACACAGACGCCTTTCGGAGCGGAGAGACCGCCGGGAGGGCAGACTTCTGGAGAAGGCTTCCGGGGAGCGGCTGGAAAAAGGAACAGGACAAATAGAAAAAGACATAAATCAAGAGACATAAGGAGGAAATGGCCATGAAATTATGGGGAGGACGATTTACAAAAGAAGAAAATCAGCTGGTGCACAATTTTAACGCTTCTATCTCGTTTGATCAGAAGATGTATCGCCAGGATATCAGGGGAAGCATCGCTCATGTGACGATGCTGGCCAGACAGGGAATTCTTTCTGAGGAAGACAAAAATGCAATTATCGAGGGATTAAAGGGAATTCTGAGGGATGTGGAGAACGGAACTCTTTTGATGACGTCGGAATACGAGGATATTCATTCCTTTGTGGAGAGCAATCTCATTGACCGAATCGGGGAGGCGGGAAAACGTCTTCACACAGGACGCAGCCGCAATGATCAGGTAGCCCTTGACATGAAACTCTATACCAGGGATGAAATCGACGAGATGTCCGGCCTGGTGAGGAAGCTTCTGGAAACTCTGCTTGCGCTGATGGAGGAGCATCTTGACACTTATATGCCAGGCTTCACCCATCTGCAGAAGGCTCAGCCGATTACCCTGGCTCACCATCTGGGAGCGTACTTTGAGATGTTTTTCAGAGATCTTTCCAGACTTCACGATATCAGAGAGAGAATGAATTACTGCCCTCTGGGTTCTGGAGCTCTGGCAGGCACGACCTATCCTCTGGACCGGGAATATACGGCAGAGCTTCTGGACTTTTATGGAGCGACCTTAAACAGCATGGATTCTGTGGCTGACAGAGACTATCTGATAGAGCTGTTAAGCGCCCTGTCTACTATCTCCATGCATTTAAGCCGGTTCTGTGAGGAGATTATTATTTGGAATACCAATGAATACCAGTTTGTGGAGATTGACGATTCCTACAGTACGGGAAGCAGTATTATGCCACAGAAGAAGAACCCTGATATTGCAGAGCTGATCCGCGGCAAGACAGGACGGGTATATGGAGCTTTAGTCAGCCTGTTAACTACAATGAAGGGCATTCCTCTGGCATATAATAAGGATATGCAGGAGGATAAAGAGCTGACATTCGATGCCATTGACACAGTGAAGGGCTGTCTGGCTCTGTTTACAGGCATGATTTCTACCATGACTTTTAAAAAGGATGTAATGGAAAAAAGTGCGAAAAACGGCTTTACCAACGCCACAGATGCGGCAGATTACCTGGTAAATCATGGGGTGCCCTTCCGGGACGCTCATGGAATGATCGGCCGTCTGGTGTTAACCTGCATTGAGAGAGAATGCTCCCTGGATGAGCTCCCTCTGGAAGCTTACAAGGAGATCTGTCCTGTTTTTGAGGAGGACATTTATGAGGCTGTCAGCATGGAGACCTGCGTGAAAAAGAGAATGACTGTAGGCGCCCCAGGCCAGGAGGCTATGAAGCTGGTGATTGCCGCCTGCAGAAAAAGGCTGAAAGAAACACAGGAGTTCATCTGATAAATTGAATTGAAGAACAGGAAAAGAGAGGAAAGAGCAGTATGAAGAAATTAGAGGAATATGTAAGAAGCATTCCGGATTTTCCGGAGCCAGGCATTATCTTTAGAGACATTACTACAATTCTTCAGGATCCAGACGGTCTGAAACTGGCAGTAGACGGCCTGTTAAAGACTCTGGAGGGCGTGGAGTACGATGTGGTAGTGGGACCGGAGTCCAGAGGCTTTATCTTTGGAGTCCCGGTGGCTTACGCCGCTCACAAAGGTTTTGTGCCAGTCCGTAAAAAGGGAAAGCTGCCATGTAAGACTGTTTCTATGAAGTATGATCTGGAATATGGAAGCGCTGAGGTAGAGATGCATGAGGATTCTATTAAACCAGGCCAGAAAGTTGTCATTATTGACGATCTGATTGCCACAGGAGGAACTATGGAGGCGATCTGTAAGCTTATCGAGAGCCTGGGCGGAGAGGTTGTGCGCATCTGCTTTGTAATGGAGTTAGCCGGACTTGAGGGAAGAAAGAAACTGAAAGATTATCCGGTAGATTCCCTGATTGTTTACGAGGGAAAATAGAAGACAGGCGGCAGAGCGCCGGGGTGCTGCAGGAAGCGGCATTCCGGCGCTTTGGCGCATACATATGTGAGCGTGCGGAATAAAGAGGCCATTATAAAAAAGAGAATGAAAGGAAGGTTCCTATATGGTGGGATACGGAAAAGGAAAGAGGATTCTGATAACACTGCCAGTGACAGAACAGCACAGGAAATTGCTGGAGCAGGCGGCAGGGGAGGCAGAATTGATCTGCACACAGGACAGAACAGAGATAGAGGAACAGCTGAAACAGGCAGATGGAGTAATTGGCAATGTGCCGCCAGTTCTGTTAAAACAGAATAAAAATCTGGGCTGGGTACAGTTAAACAGCGCGGGGACAGATGGATATACAGATGAAGGAGTGCTGTCGGCCTCTGCAGCGCTGACTAACGCTACGGGAGCTTACGGGATCGCCATTTCAGAGCATATGACAGGGATGCTTTTAAATCTCCTGAAAAAATTTCCCAAGTACATGGAAAATCAGAAAAACCGCCAGTGGAAGGATAAGGGGGAGGTGAGGCCGATCTGGGGCTGCAGAATTCTGATCATAGGCATGGGAGACATTGGGACAGAGTTTGCCAGAAGAATGAAAGCATTTGGAGCCAGCATAGTAGGAATCAGGAGAACAGTGCATAAAAAACCAGACTGGGTAGACGAGCTTTATACCATGGATGTGCTGAAGGAAGAACTGAAGAGGGCAGACATTGTGGCAGTCTGCCTGCCAGGAACTGAGTCCACCAGAGGCCTGTTTGGAAGAGAGCTTTTTCAATGTATGAAACAGGGAGCAGTCTTTTTAAATGTAGGAAGGGGAAATATCGTAGATACGGACGCTTTGGCGGATGCTCTGGAGGAGGGGAAGCTGTTCGGCGCTGGAATCGATGTGGCCGATCCGGAGCCGCTGCCATCATCCAGCCGCCTGTGGAACTGTCCTAATGTGATCATTACCCCACATGTATCAGGAGGATTTCACCTGAGCGTTACCCTGGATCGGATTGTGGAAATCAGCGCAAAGAATATGAGAGCTTTTCTGGGAGACGGGGAGTATGTCAGTCTTGTGGATAGGAAGACAGGGTATAAAAGAACGGAAAACGGGGAATAATCCTAGAAATTTTACAGAGAAACAGACCAAAACGCCTGCGGCGTCCAGGAGGGAGCAGAAAATAATTGCATTTTCTGACAAAAAAAATTATAATAGTGATAATTCTCTATAAAACGACAAAGGCATGATGGGAGCAGATGCCTGAAGCTGGGAGGCGTATGTATGGAAAAGATGGATCAGATAAAACAACTGGATAGAGAGCTGGAGCAGCCGGCTGATTTTACAAGCCCGGAGGTATTGTATCAGGATCTGATTGACAGTATCCACAGATACCACCCGTCCGATGATATTTCGATGGTGGAGAAGGCCTACAGGCTTGCTTATGATGCCCATAAGGAGCAGAAGCGCAAATCTGGGGAGCCGTATATTATCCATCCTCTGTGCGTAGCGATTATCCTGGCTGATTTAGAGCTGGACAAGGAGACGATTGTAGCGGGTATTCTTCATGATGTAGTGGAGGATACCGTGATGACTACTGCAGGCGTGGCGGAACAGTTTGGAAACGAGGTAGCGCTGTTAGTAGACGGCGTTACGAAGCTGACCAATATTAACTGGGACAAGGACAAGGTGGAGATGCAGGCGGAGAACCTGCGGAAGATGTTTTTAGCTATGGCCAAAGACATCCGGGTTATTCTGGTAAAGCTGGCGGATCGTCTTCACAATATGCGGACTCTTCAGTATATGAAGCCGGAGAAGCAGAAGGAAAAGGCCAAAGAGACCATGGAGATTTACGCGCCGATCGCAGACCGCCTGGGAATTTCCAGAATCAAGACGGAGCTTGATGATCTGGCTCTCAAGTATCTGGAGCCGGACGTATATTACGATTTGGCAGAAAAGATCTCCCTGAGAAAGGATTCCAGGGAGGCCTTCGTCAAGAGCATTGTGGATGAGGTTAAGAGCCACATGGACGATGCGGGAATCGAGTGCAAGGTGGACGGCCGGGTGAAGCATTTCTTCAGCATTTATAAAAAGATGGTGAAGCAGAACAAGACGCTGGATCAGATTTATGATCTGTTTGCAGTCCGGATTATTGTGGATACAGTGAAGGATTGCTACGGAGCTCTGGGCGTTATCCACGAGATGTACAAACCGATTCCAGGACGCTTTAAAGACTATATCGCCATGCCGAAGATTAACAATTACCAGTCTCTTCATACGACTTTGATTGGAAGCAGCGGACGTCCTTTCGAGATTCAGATCCGCACCTATGAAATGCACAGAGTAGCTGAGTACGGAATCGCCGCCCACTGGAAATATAAGCAGAGCGGAAGCACTAAGGCCGCCATGGACAGCGCAGAGGAGAAGCTTTCCTGGCTGCGCCAGATTCTGGAATGGCAGAAGGATATGTCAGATAATAAGGAATTTCTGGATTCACTGAAGAGCGATCTGGATCTGTTCTCAGACAGTGTATTCTGCTTTACTCCGTCAGGCGATGTGAAGAACCTGCCCAGCGGCTCTACGCCTATAGACTTTGCCTACTCCATTCACAGCGCGGTAGGCAATAAGATGGTGGGAGCCAAGGCCAACGGTATGCTGGTAAACATTGACTACGTGATTAAAAATGGAGACAGGATTGAGATTCTGACGTCCCAGAACAGTAAAGGACCCAGCCGGGACTGGCTGAAGATTGTCAAGAGTACTCAGGCGAAGAACAAGATCAATCAGTGGTTCAAGGCAGAACTGAAGGAAGATAATATTATCCGCGGCCGCGATATGATTGATAAATACTGCCGGAATAAGGGTATTAACTACGCGGAGCTTAACAAGCCGGAGTTTATGGAAAAGGTGATGAAGCGGTACTCCTACAAGGACTGGGATTCCGTCCTTGCCTCCATTGGCCACGGCGGACTGAAGGAGGGTCAGGTCATCAACAAGATGATGGAGGCCCACACAAAAAAGATGGAGAAGGAGAAAACGGACGCCACCATCCTGGATTCTATTGGGGATGGAAATAAAGTTCCGGTGGCCATCGCTCACGGTAAATCAAGAAGCGGCATTGTGGTGAAGGGAATCGATGATCTGGCAGTACGTTTTTCCAAGTGCTGCAGCCCGGTGCCGGGGGATGAGATTGTGGGCTTTGTAACAAGAGGCCGCGGTATCTCCATCCACAGAACGGACTGCATTAATGTAATGAACCTGCCGGATGACGAAAAGGCAAGGCTGATTGAAGCAGAGTGGCAGCAGCCAGCTGGAGACGAGGCGGGCAAGGAACGCTACACGACAGAGATTAAAATTTTTGCCAATAACCGGATTGGCATGTTTGTGGATTTGTCTAAGGTGTTCACAGAGCGTCAGATTGACATTAAGTCCATGAATGTGAGAACCAGCAAGCAGGGAAAAGCCACGATTCTTATGACTTTCGACATCCGTGGAATTGAAGAACTGAATAAACTGGCCGACAAGCTGAGACAGATTGAAGGCGTAATAGATATAGAGAGAACTGCCGGATAAGCAGTTTTCTCTATGTTTCCGTATTTTGTTAAATTTATGCTGAAGGAGAGGACAGGCGAATGCAGATTAAAAAGCTGACCGTAGGCTATGTGCAGACGAACTGCTATATTGTATCAAATGAGGAGACGAAGGAAGCGGTGATTGTAGATCCTGGCGACCGGGGAGATCAGATTATAGAATGCTGTAAACGTGATGGGCTGGATGTGAAGGCTATTTTGCTGACTCACGGCCATTCCGACCATATTGGAGCCATGGATGAGGTGAAAAAGGCCTTTGGCGCAAAGGTTTATGCTCTGGAGGATGAGAAGGAACTGATGGGAGATGAAAATCTGAATCTGTCCAAGAGCCTTTTTGGAACAATTATCCGAACAGAGGCAGACGTATGGGTGAGAGACAATGAGACAGTGAATTTGATTGGCCTTTCCTTTCAGGTCATCGCTACTCCAGGCCATACGGAGGGATCCTGCTGCTACTACATAGAAAGTGAGAAGGCTCTGTTTGCCGGCGACACGCTTTTTGAGGGCTCTTACGGCCGAGTAGATCTGCCTGGAGGAAGCTCTGTCAAGCTGCTTCATTCAGTTCTTGACCGCCTGTTTGAGCTTCCGGAAGATGTGAACGTATATCCAGGCCATCTGGGATACACGACTATTGGAGATGAGAAAAAGTACAATCCACTGGCTCCCTACAAGGGAAAGCTCTTAGAATAGAGGGGAAGCAGATAACAAGATGATAGGAATACTGTTAAGCGATCAATCATTTGAACAGGATATTAGAGAGCTTCTTATGGCTTTCTGCCCAGGACAGAAATTTACCCATGAGGAAGAGGAAGCCCTGCAGGAGGCAGAGCTTATCGTGCGGGGCGGACGCGACGGAGGAGAGTTCTGGCTTTCAGCGGAGCGTCCTGTGTTTCAGGATAAAGCTTTGGACAGAGGCGGCTGTGCGGCAGAAGAGAGCGTACCTGATATGCAGAACAGCAGACAGGGACAGAGGGCTTTGCGCAGGTTTGAGACGGTTTCCGAGGGCAGAATGATTGTGGATGAGGACAGCCGCTTTGAGACGAAGAACAGGATCAAGAGAGAGCTGTATCAGATGATGCACCGTCTTACGGGGAAAGAGCTGCCCTGGGGGACTCTCACCGGCATCCGTCCTACTAAAATTGCCCTTACGAGACTTTACGAGGGGGCGTCCGAACAGGAAATCCACGATCACATGAAGGAAACCTACTTTACCAGCGAGGAGAAGATTGCCCTGAGCCTTGATGTGGCCAGACGAGAGAAGGAACTTCTGTCAGCGGTAGATTATGAGAATGGATACAGCCTTTACATTGGCATCCCATTCTGCCCAACCACCTGCCTCTACTGTTCTTTTACCTCTTTTCCTATCGGAAAATGGCAGGGAAGGACAGGTCTTTACTTAAACGCTCTGTTCCAGGAGATGGATTATGTGGCAGAGAAGATGCAGGGCCGCGTCCTGGATACCATTTATTTTGGAGGCGGAACTCCGACTTCTTTAAGTCCTGAAGATCTGGAGGCCATCTTAAATAAAGTGGAGAGCACCTTCCCCATGGATCAGGTGAAGGAGTTTACTGTGGAGGCGGGACGGCCGGACAGCATTACCAGGGAGAAGCTGGAAGTGTTAAGAAAGCATGGGATTACCAGGATTTCCATTAATCCACAGACAATGAAGCAGGAGACGCTGGATCTGATCGGACGCCGTCATACGGTAGAGCAGGTGAAAGAAACCTTCCGTCTGGCCAGGGAGCTGGGCTTTGACAATATCAATATGGATCTGATTGTGGGCCTCCCTGAGGAAGATGAGGAAGATGTCAGAGCTACTATGGAGGAGATAAAAAAGCTGGGCCCCGACAGCCTGACCGTTCATTCCCTGGCTATTAAGAGGGCAGCGAGACTCAATATGTTCCGGGAGAAATATGGAAATCTGAAGATTACAGGAACCCAGGAAATGATAGATATGACAGCCCGGTATGCGAAGGAGATGGGCATGGAGCCCTACTATCTCTACAGGCAGAAGAACATGGCGGGCAATTTTGAGAATGTAGGCTACAGCGCGCCTGGCAAGGCCTGCATCTACAATATCCTCATCATGGAGGAGAAGCAGACCATTATGGCCTGCGGAGCGGGAACGACGACCAAGGTGGTCTTTCCCGCAGAAAATCGCCTGGAGAGAGCGGAAAATGTAAAGGAAGTAGAGCAGTACATCGACCGGGTGGAGGAGATGCTTCTTCGTAAGGAAAAGCTCATCTGCCAGATGGAACAAGGAACAGTAAAATAAATACTTAGAAAAACAGGAGTGATTACCATGGCTTTAAAGAAAAAACCAGTAACCGGAATGAAGGACATTTTGCCGGCAGAGATGGAAATCCGTGACTATGTGCTTGGAAAGATCAAGGAGACCTACCGCGGATTCGGCTTTTCTGCCATTGAGACGCCGTGTGTGGAGCACATTGAGAATCTGACCAGCAAGCAGGGCGGAGACAATGAGAAGCTTATTTTCAAGATTTTAAAGAGAGGCGAGAAGTTAAATCTGGAGACAGCCAGGGAGGAGGCGGATCTGGTAGACGGCGGTCTGCGCTATGACCTGACCCTTCCCTTATCCCGTTATTACTCCAATAATTCCGCCAATCTGCCAAGCCCGTTCAAGGCTCTGCAGGTGGGAAGCGTGTGGAGAGCTGACCGCCCTCAGAAGGGACGTTTCAGACAATTTGTGCAGTGTGATATTGACATTTTAGGAGACGCTACTTCCCTGGCTGAGATCGAGCTGATTACAGCCACCACTACAGCTCTGTCCAGGATCTGCCCGGACAATTCTTTTACAGTCCGCATTAATGACAGGGAGCTGTTAAAGGCTATGGCTTCCTACTGCGGCTTTCCAGAGGATGACTGCGACAAGGTATTTATTACTCTGGACAAGATGGACAAGATTGGTCTGGACGGGGTGGCAGCCGAGCTTCTGGAGATGGGCTATGCGGCTGAGAGCGTAGAGAAATACAAGGCTTTACTGGACTCCGTAAAGACAGATGCAGACGGAGTGAGAGCTCTGGGCGAGACATTAAAGGGCGTTTTAAAGGAAGGTACAGCCGAAGGACTGGCTGAGATTATGGAGACTGTATCCTCTATTGCAGAGGTAAAATTCGGCATTGAGTTTGATCCGACTCTTGTAAGAGGAATGGGATATTATACAGGAACAATTTTCGAGGTGTCCATGGAGGGCTTCGGCGGTTCTGTGGCAGGCGGAGGCCGCTACGACAAGATGATTGGCAAGTTCACAGGCATGGATACGCCCGCCTGCGGCTTTTCTATCGGTTTTGAGAGGATTGTAACCATTCTCCTTGATAATGGCTTCAAGGTACCTGCAGCAGCAGGAAAGAAGGCTTACCTTTTTGAGAAGAATATCGGAGCAGAGAAGTTAGCCCAGGTTTTAAAGGAAGCTTCCGAGGAGAGAAAGGCAGGCGTACAGGTTCTGGTAGCCCAGATGAACAAGAATAAGAAATTCCAGAAGGAGCAGCTCCAGAAGGACGGCTACACAGAGTTTAAGGAGTACTACCGGGAAGGATTAAAGTAGGTTTTATTCCTGCACCGGATCTACATTTTTACAAAATTTAGGAGGAAAATAAATCATGGCAGAATCAATGCTGGGACTGAAGCGTTCCCACAGATGTACAGAGCTGTCCACAGAAAATATCGGTGAAAACGTCACCGTCATGGGATGGGTTCAGAAGAGCAGAAATAAAGGCGGAATCATTTTTGTGGATTTAAGGGATCGCTCCGGTCTTCTTCAGATTATTTTTGAGGAGGCAGACTGCGGGGAGGAGAGTTTTGCAAAGGCTGAGAAGCTGAGAAGCGAATTTGTAGTCGCAGTAACAGGAAAGGTAGAAGCTCGTTCCGGCGCTGTTAATGAGAACTTAAAGACAGGAGCCATTGAGATCCGCGCGAATTCTCTGCGGATTCTGTCTGAGTCTGAGACTCCGCCTTTCCCCATAGAGGAGAACTCCAAGACAAAGGAAGAGCTGAGATTAAAATACCGTTACCTGGATCTGAGAAGACCGGATCTGCAGAGAAACCTGATGACCAGAAGCCGCGTTACCACTCTCACCAGAAGCTTTCTGGCAGAGGAGGGATTTTTAGAGATCGAGACTCCGACCCTCATTAAGAGCACGCCGGAGGGAGCAAGGGACTACCTTGTGCCGAGCCGTGTGCATCCAGGCAGTTTCTATGCTCTTCCTCAGTCTCCGCAGCTCTTTAAGCAGCTTTTAATGTGTTCTGGCTATGACCGCTATTTCCAGATTGCCAGATGCTACAGGGACGAGGATCTGAGAGCAGACAGACAGCCGGAGTTCACACAGATCGATATGGAGCTTTCCTTCGTGGATGTGGATGATGTGCTGGATGTGAACGAGAGACTGTTAAAGAAGCTTTTCAAGGAAATCTGCAATTATGATTTACAGCTCCCGATTCAGAGAATGACATGGCGGGAGGCAATGGACCGCTTCGGTTCCGACAAGCCGGATCTCCGCTTCGGAATGGAGCTTAAGAACGTGTCCGAGACAGTGAAGGACTGCCAGTTTGTAGTATTCAAGGGAGCTCTGGAAAGCGGCGGATCTGTCAGAGGAATCAACGCTGAGGGACAGGCTGGAATGCCGAGAAAGAAAATCGATGCTCTGGTAGAGTACGCCAAGGGCTTCGGAGCTAAGGGACTGGCTTATCTGGCAGTCAACGAGGATGGATCCTACAAGTCCTCCTTCGCCAAGTTCATGACAGAGGAAGAGTTAAGCGCTCTCGTGAAGGCTATGGACGGAAAGCCAGGCGACCTGTTATTATTCGCCGCAGACAAGGATAAGGTGGTATTTGATGTTCTGGGCAACCTCCGCCTGGAGCTGGCAAGACAGCTTGACCTGTTAAAGAAGGACGACTTTAAGTTCCTCTGGGTAACAGAGTTCCCGTTATTAGAGTACTCTGAGGAGCAGGGACGCTTTGTGGCTATGCACCACCCATTCACCATGCCGATGGAGGAGGATCTGGATCTGATCGATACCAATCCAGGCGCAGTCCGCGCAAAGGCATACGATATCGTGTTAAACGGAACAGAGATGGGCGGAGGCTCCATCCGTATTCATCAGAGTGATATCCAGTCCAAGATGTTCGAGGTATTGGGCTTCACAGAGGAACAGGCGAAGGATCAGTTCGGCTTCCTGTTAGACGCTTTTAAGTATGGAGTTCCGCCGCACGCAGGCCTTGCATACGGTCTGGACCGTATGGTTATGCTGATGGTGGGAGCAGACAGCATCCGCGACGTGATTGCCTTCCCGAAGGTGAAGGACGCGTCCTGCCTGATGACAGAGGCTCCGTCTCCAGTAGACGCAAAGCAGTTAGAGGAGCTTGGCATTGAGGTTTCTGAGGAAGAAACGCAGGCAGAGGCTGCTGAAAACTAATAGAAAATAACAGGAAATAAAAGGAAGAGCGGAAATTTCTGCTCTTCTTTTTTGATATAGGAAATTGTATCCTATGCCGAAAAAACGCTCTTGTTCAGCTGAATAATGAACAAATGGAGTATGATAAAAAATTTCAAACGATAGTTGAAATATCGTCCGGATTGTGATAAGATAAAAATAGTTTCAGGAGACATTCGGGTTTCCTAATTCATTCAGGTCTGTTCAGACCGATCTTCCAAATAGTGATAAAAGATATACCAGATGCAGTTTAATATGTATTTTAATCTGGCAGTTTTTTTACAGTTTACGGGAAAGAGACAGCCGGCTTTTCGCTTCTTAAATTTCTATTGCTGGCAGGCATTCTAAGACAAATCTGTTGTTTCAGCATAATCAATTCGAATAGTTCAGAATAATGAAATAATCAGACACAATAAACTCAATCAGCCCGTTTCAGTTCAGAAAAGAGAGAACTGCAGGGAGATTGAAACGGAAGTTTAGAACAGGAAGAACAGCTTTACAGGAAAAAATCAGGAAACCCGTCTGAGGAAGGAGGGTGAAAGAAACGAAACTAGTTAGTGGGAAAACGGTATTCCGGGCCAGAGAGCTGGAAGCAGCTTTGGCTGCATGCGTTTTCTGTCTTGCCGGATCTGTGGGAAGCATGAATATGAAGAGTTATGGAGGGCCGCTGAGGGGCTTTTCAGAGGCTTCCGCTACTGCTTCTGATGCAGAGGAAAGGTTTAAGACACAGGAGAGCTTTCAGCTTCAGGAGTATTTTCAGACTGCCAGGGAGTATGAAAGCAGAGTAACAGGCGAAGAAGTTGATGCCATTCCAGAGAGACGATTTGTGATTACAGGACAAGAAGAGAATGATATCAGGATTATAAGTATGGCTTCTCAGATTCCAGATGGGGAGGAAAAGACCTTTTATGTAATCGGAAAAAATTTTGTACCCAATGGGAAGGCAGTGGCAGAGTGGTTCGGCTCCGGGGCAGTGTATTCTAATTATCTGGAGGCTGAGGAAGAGGAAGGAGAAAACACCTGGTATATTGCTAGGATGAGTGTCTGGAAAAACGGAAGCTTTGACAATCTAAAACACTGGGAGAAAGTAAGGGAAACCAGGGCTTCCTGTCTGGGAAAGGGGACAGCGCTGTATCGCTGCCAGGAGACGAAGGAAGAGCGGGAGATTATCACAGCTCCTTTGGGACATCGCGATGCGGATGGAGATTCCCTCTGCGACCGCTGCCGCTGCCGGGCTTTTGAACAGAAGGAGGGATCGCAGATTCATGTTCTTTTGGGAGGACGGCAGATGACCTTTACCTGCATTGACGGAGACTATCAGAACGGCAGTCTGACAGAGGAAGGGATGCTCTATCTGGCTGATCAGCCTATAGAGACGGACTTTTTAGGCGGATATGGTTCCTGTATTTATGAGGACAGCCAGATTAGGCGTTATTTTAGGGATGGTTTCCAGAATGGATGCTCTCTGGGGGAAGCACTGACAGGAATTGCCGTCCCTGAATGCAGCGGAATCGATTACGCCATGAGTCTGTCAAGGGAAGAATATGATAAATATCGAAGACTGATACAAGGAGAAGGATTCTTTCTCAGAGATCATACAGGCACTCAGGTATGGGCGGCTGATGAGAAAGGAAATTTTTTGATGGCTGATCCGTCGGATCCACATTATGGCATACGTCCGGCTATTGTGCTTAAGAAACCCTGGGCCGGGGAGACGGAGAGAATCCACTGGGAGACAGGAGATCTTCAGCAGGCAGAGATAGATGGACAGAAACTGTTGTTCCGCTGCATTGACCAGAATTATTCAGACAATATGGAAAATCATGGGCAGGCGGCTTTATTTTTCTGTGAGACGGTGATTCCGGCTGATTATGGTTCTGACTATGTGATAGAGGAGAAGGAGGACGGAAGCCACAGATATGAATTTTCTCCCGGCCCGGTGGTGAATTTTGGAGAGAGCAGCGACTATAAGTATTCCCAAATTAAACAATGGATGGAGAAAGCGGGAGAAGAACTCTATCTGGCAAAGCAGGTGCAGATTGGAACGGACACAGCGTTTACAGGGGAAACACCAGAAGGGGAGTATTCCTCCTTTGACGAGACAAGCCTGAGCAGCCATTCGATTGGGGCTCAGTCACTCTATGGAAAGCTTTTTCTGCTGTCTGTAGAAGAAGCAGTGAAATACAGGGATTTTCTCTGGACCTTTGAGGGAGACCAGGGGGAAAATCCGGAGACGCAGCTGTCCTCTTTTTCAAAAGGATATTGGCTCAGGAATCCAATGGGAACCGGGGATGGAACAGATACAGGGTATGTATATGGAGTTGATCTGGAGAAGGGAATGATTCGTCCGGAACGGATTTGCCCGGAAGGAGGAACTGGAGATAAGGAGCTGGACGTCACATCGCCTTTTGGAGTCAGACCAGCCTTTGTGATGCCGCAGGATTAAAAGAACAGGAGGAAATGGATTGAGAAAGAAAATATTATTGGGGAAAGCAGCTGCCTGGATGATGGCGGCTGCCATAGCGGCCGGAAATGCAGTTCCTGCCCAGGTGCAGGGAGCTGAGGAACGACACAGAGAGGAAGAACAGGGAGAGTATGGGAAAGAGACGCTGAATGGCCTGAGCAGAGCTGTACACAAGGCATCTCCATCAGAGCCGGAAGAGGAGAAGCCGGAAGAAAAGCCAGAGAAGCCAGATGTCAATCCGGGACAGGAAACAGAAGGGGAACAAAAACCTGAGGGAGACGAGCCAGAAGAGGATGAGAACAAGGCTGAGAAGCCAGAAGAACTGGAAAAAATTCCAGAGACACTCAGTCTGGCCACAGGAGATCTGTGGGAAGAGTGGCATGGAGCGAAGATGGACTGGCAGGGAGAAGGAACCAGAAAGAATCCATATAAAATTACAAATCTTTCTGAGCTGATGGGGCTTTCTGAGGCAGTTGCCCAGGGAGAGTCATTTGCAGGAACTTTTTTTGAACTTCAGAGCAGTATTCATCTGGGAGATCTGGAGTCAAATCACGGCTCCTGGAACCCTATTGGATGGTTTCAGAACAAAGCAGATCTGGGTGGAGAGCCGCGCACAGCCTTTGAAGGAAGCTTTGACGGAGCAGGGAATACAATTTCAGGACTTAAATTTACGAAAAACGATCAGAATTATTCCTATTTGGGACTGTTTGGACTGATAAAGAATGGAACGGTCGAAAATCTGACGCTGGAGGCAGAAGAGATTTCAGGAGATGACAACGTAGCTCTTCTGGCAGGCTGCGTAGAGGGAGATTCCGTTATCTGCAATGTAACAGTAAATGGTTCCGTCTATGCAGAACAGGACGCTGGCGGAATCGCCGGAGAGGTGATGGGAGGAACGAAGCGGGCAGTTCTGGAAAACTGCACGGCGGACAGCATTACTGTCAATTCAGAGGGAAGGACTGGATTTACAGGAGGTATTGCAGGAAATGTACAGAAGGCTCAGCTGGCGGACGTGACGGTTGTCACACAGGACGGCGACAGCAGCCGCATTCAGGGAAAAGGATATGTGGGAGGCGTGGCAGGACGCCAGAACCAGACTGATATTTATAACAGCTCTGTATCTGGAACAGTAGGAGGAAATGCAAGCAGAGCGGCAGGAGGGGTGACGGGTCTTTATGAATCCGGAAATCTGATTGTATCCAGGTTTGACGGAGAAATAGGAAGGACAGGACAGGGAACAGCCGCACATGAGGGAACCTTTATAGGAACGCGGGAGGCGAAGAATGGCTTCACCTACGGAACGGGAAAGAATGATCAGATTTCATATTTATTTGCCGGAACGGCTGCGCAGGCAAAAAAAGCTATCGGCTCTTCGATTGCAGATGATAATGCCTGGACTTATGACGCTCACATTGGATATTTTACTGATTATCAGAGGCGGTATGCTCTGGTGAGAGGAACCGGGGAGCAGGATGGAGGAGAGAGATTTTTCTATGAAGAGCTGGAGGACGGCATTCAGCACATTATTACACAGAAACTGGGAGAAAAGCTGGATGAGCTGACGAAAAAACGTCTGTTTAATCTGGACCACTATGCTCCTGGAAACAGCGGAGAGCCTGTCAGAGGATATCTTGTTTCCATTCCAAGAATTGACACGAAAAACGCAAATGGAACTTTTGATAATGACGTAGCAGTCCTGACGGCTATTTCTTCTACAAATAACAGCTACTATAGGCAGATAGATAAGGAACATCCATCAGCAGTAGCGCCGGGCTGTACGGTTACAGCAGCGACTGCACCGAAGAATCAGAATGGAAACAGATATCAGATGGTTTACGATGAGAATGAACCGGGACAGGTGAAACCTCCGACCTATACCGATGAGGAGGGGGAACGCCGGCCTATGGCATATATAAACGGAGGTTCCTATTCTTTTAAGATGCCTCAGGCGGACACAGAGCTGAATGCCGAGTATGTGAAGGTGACGACAGAACTTTCCATGACGCCAAAAGAAACTAATATTTCTGTGATCCAGACGAGAACGGGAGACAGGAAGCGGCCTCAGATTATGACAGAAGTAAAAGATCAAGAGGGAAATCTGATCGCGAAATATTTGAATGGAAGTGAAAATTCACAGGTTCAGGTGATTCCAGTCAGACTTCATGCAGAGCATAACGGTCAGGGCTCTGCTGCAGACAGAACGGTGCAGTGGTCTATCGACAATCAGGATCTGCTGAAATTTGAGGAAGGCTGGACAGGGGGATATACGTCAAAGGACGCCAGAGTGCTTCCAAGGCTGGACTCTGAATTTATACAGGAAATTATTCTCAGGGAGACAAAAGCCCAGGCAGACAGCGGATATCAGGAGGCCATCAGAAATACGGTATATACGGATACAGCGGTGGTTACAGCGTCAACGAATCCTGCTACAAGTGTGGATAATAAGGCCGTCACAGGAACCTGCAGGGTAAATGTCTCCTTCCAGATTTTAGACCAGACAACGGTCAGAGTAGAGCATATGAAGCTGAATCAGACGAACCTGACTTTTCATGTGACAAGAAGGCTGACAGGAGACAGGAAAAATCCAAAGGAAACCTATACAGCTGACGCTCCTTATTATCTGGATGCCAGTCTAAGTCCATCGCAGCCATTCTTTAAAAATGTTTCCTGGAAGACAAAGGAGGGACAGAAGATTCTTTCGTTAGAGCCATCAGGGCAGAATGAGCAGAGCTGCCAGGTTTCAGCCGTATTTGGTAAGGATGGAGTCAGCCATCCTGCCTGGATTCAAAATGTTGTAAATCAGGATAATGGCAGAAAGGAGGCGTCAGGAGGCTACATCAGACTGTCAGGCTCCGGAGAGGCTCAGGAGGTTATCACTGCGGCCTCGGAGGATCAGACGCATGGGGTAGTAAGCGCCGACTGTCAGGTAAGCGTCTATTTCCAGACAGAGGATGAGACGGTCATTCATCCAGAATCGGTTATTCTGGACAAAAATGAGCTGAATTATGATTTATCATTCCAGTTTGCAGGAGATACTCATTCAGAAGTCATAAAAGAGGAAGGATTTGGAGTCAGAGATACGCTGAAAGCCTGTGTTCTGCCTCAGCTGGAGAACAGGGAAGAGTATGAACCCTATAACAGGAAAGTCCTATGGAGTTCCAGTGAACCAGACGCTGTGTCAGTGGAGGATGGGGTTCTATCGGTAAATGATAAGGCTGCATGGATTGAGGAGGCTCTTAAGGCTTCTCCATACGGCGCAGACCGGGAGGTAATTATAACCGCCAGGACAGAGGATGGAGGAAAGGAAGCAGCCTGCCGTGTTAAGCTTCATTTTCAGGGAAAAGCCGTACAGGCAGACCGGGAGGAGGAGCAGTTTGATCTTGTTCTTACAAAAAGTGGTCCCAGATCTAATCCCTCTTTTACCTGGAAGGGAACAGAAGGAAAGCAGATGAAAGCAGAGCTGTATCCGGAGAGAAACGGCGAAAAACCAGTCTGGACAAGCAGTGACGCTTCTGTTATCACAGTGACGCCTGACGGTCTGGCAGTACCAGTTGTAAAAAACAGTTTAGGAAATGCGGCAGAATGGATGAAAAAGGCTATGGAATCCTATCCATATTCAGGAGAAACCAGGGCATTTTTGGAGGTATCGGATCCAGAGGGTATTTCAAAAGACAGAATTTTGGCCAAGCTTACCTTTAAGATGAATGACAAAACTTATTCATCTGGCGGAGGTTCCTCCCACTCTGGAGGAGGTTCCTCTTCAGGCTCTGGCGGAAGCTTTTCTTCAGGATCCGGAGGTTCTGTCAGATCTGAAGACGGAACCGGGCCGGCGGGGGAAGGTCCAGGCGTTTCCAGCCAGATAGAGGGAATTTCTGGAATATGGACATGCACGCAGGAAGGCTTCTGGACATTTGAAGCAGGGAGAAAATACAGGAATGAGTGGGCTTATATTAAAAATCCTTATGCAGCAGAGGGGCAGAATCAGACAGACTGGTTTCGGTTTGACGAGGCCGGCCATATGATGACAGGATGGTTTACGGACACAGATGGGAATGAATATTACCTGTGGCCGGAATCTGACGGTTCAAAAGGCCATATGGTAACAGGTTGGCAGTGGATTGACAGGGAACAGGACGGCAGAAGAGAGTGTTGCTATTTTAATCCTGTGTCAGATGGAACAAAGGGAAAACTGGTCAAATCAGCAGTAACGTCTGACGGATACCAGGTAAACGACAGGGGAGTATGGACTGTAAACGGGCTTGTTCAGACGAAAGGGTAGAAAGAAAATATGAAGAAAGCAGCAGGAGCGATATTGGCGGCGTTTCTGACAGGGGCTGGGGCGGTTTCTGCCCTGGCTTCCGAAGGATATGTAAACGGAGGATACTGGTCGAATCCGGATTCGATGGAATGGACGCTTCAGGACGGAACAGCAAATGTCTATGACAGGGGACCTGTATTCAGCGAGCTTCATCCGGAAATTACAGATCCTGAATACTATTTAAAGGAACGATATCACATAGGAGAAACAGGCGGTAAGATGCAGGTAAAGACGGTTCTGACAGAGAGGGAGACTAAAGAGCTGAGAGAATTTCTCAATAGCTTTGACTGGATTCATACAGACGAAGCAGGACGGGCAGAAAGGGTGTATGAACGGATTGCCAACGGACATTCGGGAAACCAGTATAAAATGCCGGCTCCATCTCTTCGTTCCACCAGATTTCCAACTCTGGTAGGAGGACTGGGATTGTGTGAAAATTTTGCTGATGAGTATGCAGAGCTGGCTGCGCTGACAGGACTCCAGTGCGAAGCATACGACAGCGATCTGAACCACAGGGCCTGTCTTCTCAAAATAGATGGGCACTGGTTTCGCGTAGATCCGACTTCATCCAGCACATTTTTTAGTAATGCGGCGTTTTGTCCGGCTGATTATGATAGAGAAAAAAGGCGCGCCAGTGAAGCGTCAAAGGAAAAATGGGACGCATATTTCAGGGAACATCCAGACAGCCGCATGGAGGAGGATTTTTTCATGATGGACCGTCTTGCGCGGGGAGAAATTACGGCAGAGGAGTATAACAGCTGGGCAGAGAATTATTATAAATAGTCTGGCAGTTTGGCAGAAGGACTAGGAAAGAGGGGATGAGCAGTGGAAAAATTCAGCGGGTATTGTTTCAGGGGAAAGGGCCGGCGTGCCGTATCTCTGGTTTTGTCAGTGATTTTAATGTGGATGGTATGTCTTCCGTATCTGCCTCCGCTTCAATTTCAGGCGGCAGAAAGCAGAGATGTGGTGACTTTGACCTCCGCTCATGGAGATTTCGGCGGGGCTCACAAGCTATACTGTATTGACAAGGGCGGCCTGGCAATATGGGGAATTGCAGATGATGGAGATCAATATGAGAAACATAGTCCTTCAAGCATGAGGATTCCGCTGTCTCAGAGGGAACAGGAATATATTTTCTGGGGAATTTTGACGCTGCAGGCTTCTATGGGGGTGACAGAGGCTGCCAGTGCAGTAAAAAATATTAAGGCGAACGCTGCTGTCCAGGGAAAAACACCGATCACCAGTCTGGTGACGGAGGAAGCTTTAAAAGCATTAATTTACAGGGCTGATGTCAGGGGAAAATATCCCTGGCTGGAGGAAGCTGCCTCTGACACAGAGGGATACCTGAAAATGGCAGGGCTGATTTCAGAAGGAGAAGGAGGTTCTAAAAGCGGGAAAAAGATACCAGATTTTCTGTCCGGCTGTACCTCTGAGGGAATGGCTTACCCAGTCAGCGCTTCCGATAATACCATACATTTTGCTGAAGATGGCTCAGACGCTGAATTTATTGCTGAGGTACCTCTCCTCTTTTCAAATGATTCCGGTGTCTCCTATACGGAAACGCCGCCTGACGGATGGATCTGTACAAAGACAGACAAAGAAATAAAGTTTTACAATCCAGCTCAGAATCCACCGGGACTTCTGGTAAAATTTGCGGCAGAAGGAACAGACTACGCGGTTTTGGGAAGTGGATTTAGGTCAGAGGGAGAACTGTTTGAGGATTGTCTGCAGTTATGGGAGTGTATTCAGTGCTCTGGAAATCATACAGGAGGAACTCCGCCAGACAGCCCCACAGAAATCCATCAGCGCATGGTCTGGCTGGATCTTAAAGAGGCTCAGACAGGTCTCTTTGCATCTGTGGGAGGAGCAGCGGCTCCGGGAAAAACAGAGGGAAACGTAATATTTCATGTGTTCCGCCATGCAGAGGATTTCACCTCTGCCTACAATGTACAGCTGTTTAAGTTCGATCATGAGACAGGAAAACCTCTGGAAAATGCCAGATTTGTTCTGTATGAGCGATTTGACGATAAAGGAGAGCTTAATACAGAGCGGGACGGTCCAGCCTATATTTATAAGGGAGGAAGTCCATATGCCAGCTATCACAAGGATAATCCTGCTATCTGGGATGGATTTCGCAGAGTTGGAACTGTGGTAACAGACCAGGATGGCCATGGAAAGCAGAGGGTTATCCATGGATATCATTATGATAAAACCTTCTGCAATGGCCATCCGGCGCCGGTATTTCTTCCTGTTCCAGAACCGGAGGAGGATGAAGAGACAGGAGAAATCCTTAACTCTTCAGAGATTGAGCAGGCCAAGGCTGTCAATCAGCTTACAGCAAAGAAGTGGCTTGCTACGGCTGAGGACTGTAAAGAACAGGCATCAGGAGAGTTTGAAGGGGTACATTTCCATTGGCATATGGAGGATGTTGACAGACAGGAAATCGAAAAAACAGCTGATTCAGGGGGAGAGGAAGGAACTGTTCCATCAGCTGGAAATACCCAGGAGCCGTCTGCAGAGAAAGCATACGATGAATCAGGCTGTCACCAGGACATGAATGATACCTACCGTAAGTTTATTTCTTTAAGATACAGCTACGCATTTTCAGAATTTCAGGCCAGAGACGGATACATCCGCCATGATCTGCATCCAGACGATCTTCCTATTGAGATCATTACAACAGATTCTTCTGAAAATGGAGCAAACGCTGTATTTTCTGGTGAATATAGTAAAAAAGAACAGCTGGAGCAGCAGGAGAAACACTGGGAGATGAGGCCTTTTGCGGAGACAAAGAAGGCAGAAATCTCCTCGCACCCTCAGAGGCTGGTAAAGGCACATTTATCAAAAGCGACTGAATCAGAAGCAGAAGAAGAGAAGGATGATAAGAAAGAAGAAAACAAAGGGGAAGGAGAGGAGGAGAAAGAGGAAACAGAGGAAGATAAAGAGGAAACGGAGAATGGAATAGAAGAAAACAGGGAAGAGACAGACGAAGAGGAGAATGAACAGGAGAAGGCAACGCCGTCTGTCCCACAATTTCAGTGGACGGAGGAAAGTGTTTCGTTCCGTATGCCGAAGGCAGCAGCAGGAACAACAGAGGAAGACAGTTTGTTTCAGGCTGCTTACAAGAAAGGACTTTTGTCTGAAAGCAAGGGGCAGGAGGTAAGACCAGAGCCAAACGACAGATACAGCCACTGCAGTGGAACAGATGGAGAGAAAGATGCCTGGAGGATTTATGATCACAGAACAGAGATGGAATTTCACATTAATAAAAAGGATTTGGATCTTTCGGCAGGAGAATCTGAAACATACGATGCTTACGGAGATGCGCAGGGGGATGGAGCGCTGGAAGGAGCAGTATATGGCCTGTTTGCAGCAGAGGATATCTATCATCCTGATGGAAAAACAGGAATTGTCTATCGAGCTGGGAATCTGGCGGCTATAGCGGCTTCAGATCGAAACGGGGACGCTTCCTTTTTAGTGAATACGGAAGCGCCTGGCCGTACCTATGACTATAAAACAGGAATGGTTACAGATACACCGGATGGATGGGAGGATAAGGCGCCAGGAAATTTATATACACAAAATACCTCATACGATGACTATACGCCGGATAAAAAATATGAAAGAACCTATGCAGATAATGAAAAAAATAACGGAAACTGCTGGATTGGGCGGCCTCTTCTGGAGGGAAGCTATTACGTAAAAGAGCTGTCGCGTTCAGAAGGATATGAACTTTCTGTAGGGAATAAGAAACACCCTTTGACAAACAGAGGGCAGGATCTGGCGATACAGACAGCTGAAAAGGGAGAGGGATATGCTGTCATTGATTCGCCTCTCTATGCAGAAGAGCAGACATCAGAAGACAGCAGGGGGGCAGGACCAAATGAACTGTTTTTTGCAGTCCGTTCCAGAGATACAAAAAATCAGCGATATGATGTACTCTTATCGCAGCTTCCGGAAGGAACAAGGGTATACCGAAAAGAAACAGGAACGAAAAAAATAGAGGTTTCTGCAGGTACAGGAACCTATGAAAAGGTATTTCTGAAGAATCCAGACGGATCGCCTAAGTATGTCAGAGCAGAATACGAAGGACAGTATCCTAAGTACAATCCAGACGGAAGCCTTATGACAACAGAGATTCCGGCTGACTGTATGGCAGAGTATATCAGGCAGGTTCCAGTGAGGGGGCTTGATTTAAATACAGTACAGGAAATGATGCTTGAGCCTGAAAAAGGCATGACAGAATCAGAAAATCAGGAGACGCTTTTAAAGCCAATGACACAGTCAGAGCTTTTATTTGTAAAAGGAAAGGTGGAGCGGATTCTCCGAAAGCATGGGAAAGCAACGCCAAGAAGCAAAGATGCAGACGGCAGAATCAGCTGCTCAGATATAAGGAGAGGCGTTTTTGACAGAGGCATCCGGAAAGGAGAACCAGACCTAGACGGAATTTCAGGCGTGGAGCCAGGCCAGCCGGCTGCTGATACTGTATATGGGGCTCCGGTAAAGACTTTGACAGTGGATGCTGAAAAAGGGGACGGTTCTTTGCTCACAGTGGAAGACGCTGTTTTAGCTTTGCTGGATTACTATAACAGCCATCCTTATTACAGCTATGGGGGGATAGACTCTGTTAAAGAGAAAAATGGAAAAATTACCTTTGTCATATATGCAGGAATTTCTGGAAATCCAGAATATTTTATGGTTCTTGGTTCAGATCCGGAAGCAGACAGCATTATTTTTCGGTCGGTTTCCTGGATTCCGGCAGACAAGTCCCTTTCTCCGAGGCTGATTTATGCAGATTATTCTAACAATTCAGATTACGGGGCTTTTGGAACCTATGAGGAGTACAGAGAAATACAGACAGGCTCTTCTGTGCTTGCCTCTGCCCGCCTGATTTCAGATGCAGAAGCTGCAGAGGATGGAACCCTGATTCCTAAAACTGTGTTGAGAAATGAATACTGGAAGCCGGGCGAACTGGCGAGAGATAAGGATGGAAATCTGATTCAGGCGTTTGAGTACAGAGAAATTCTGAAAACAGAGATTGCAGAGACGGAGGATACTGCGTGGAAGGAGATTCTGGCAGAGAGGAGAGAGGACGGAACCCTTCTTGTTCCGGTGGATGCCTCCTACACCGATTCCTTTGGAGTTTCCCACACAAATCAGGGAGAGGATCAGACCATAGAATTTAAAGCTGTTCTTCCGGAAAAGAATATTGTTCTGTCAGAGGGGGATGTGAGAATTCTTGAGGAGGTTTTGATGTCAGGCTTTGTACCTGGGAAAGCTATGGGAAGCGCTTCTTACTTTATTCATGTAAGACAGGCAAGAGCCAGAGTATGTCTGGACGCGGATGCTGTGGAACTGCAGGGCGAAAATTCCTATATCATTCAGACAGACTTATCCTATCCTGGGCAGGAAAAGCTGTATGAGGATCAGAAGACAAGAAAGCAGCCAGCCCAGGTATATGAACGGCCTATTCGGCAGAAAGTTAAAATATCAAAGGATATTTATGTGAATTCTGATGGGACTTATGACAATAATACATATGATGTAAAAGAAACAGCAGCAGAACCGGGCTTTCAGTTTAAAATATACCTGAAAAGCAATCTGGAGAGACTGTATCGGGATGAAAAAGGTTCGGTGATATGGATGGATCGAAACGGAAATGAGATACCATATGAGAAAATGCTGCATTCTTCCTATCCGCAGTCTGCAGGAAACCAAAAGCTGAACGTGCCGAAAATTTATACCAAGGTTCGGCATGATGTGAAATCTACATTAACGAGTGCGAATGGAAATACGATTCTTTCCGATTACAAAAATCCGGAGACAGCAGATGAAAATGCAGCACAGAAAATGCCGTTTGCGACTGCTATTTCTCCAGGTGGAACAGGAGTTATTTCTAATGCGGCTCTGTACAGTTACCGGGGTAAAAATGAAAATACAGAAAAAACTGATAGGATCAGGAAACAGGCCAATAAGGGTTATACAAGGCTTCTGGAGCTGGAGGACAGGCTGGTACAGGGAGAAGACGGGCCTGTCACAGTGCAGGAGTATAATTATGAGAAATTTTTTGACGCCCTGGAGACAGTAAATACAGATAAATGGGATACACAGGCGCAGACCTATACGTCCTGGAGGCCTTTAGGCAATAAGGCCAAGAGAACAGAGTATGCTGTTAATAATACGAAGGCTTCTGACGCGGTAAGGCAGTTTGCGGTGACCTGGTACTTAGATGATGAGGCGGCAAAATTAGTGAAGAATAATGGAGAGAAGGAGGATGAGTTTAAAAAAGAGAGCAATGCAAACCTGTCATCAGAGACTGTTTACGACGAAGCGCTGAACGCTGCGCTGGAAAAAGCGTACAACTACCTAAAACCATTTTTCCAGTATGATTTGGATCAGATCTATGCGCTTTGCTGGGATTCAGAGAAAGCCGGTGGAACAGACAGAGATAGAACAACATTGGAGGTTTCCAGGAAAACAGAGGACAGGGCCGGCTATTATGGACTTTCGGAATACCTGCCTTATGGAACTTATGTGATAGCAGAGCAGCAGCCTAAAAAGAAGGTTATAAATCGTCAATACAGAATAGACTGTCCGAAGGAAATTCAGGTTCCCAGTATTTACGGAAGAAAAAAGGTGGAACAGCAGGTATCTGAACTGAGCCAGGAATATAAATACCAGACCGCTCTTTCACTGAATGAACAGGCTGGAGAGAACCGGTTTCTGATTCGTTTTGGTGAAGAATGGGATCAGCATGCATCAGATCAGAGGGAGTATGTAATCCAGGCTCATAATCACAATGGAGATTTTGAAATTTATAAGTACGGATTAGAGCCGGACAAATTAAAGGGAACTATTTCCCACGAGGGGAAGAGCTATCAGTATCAGGGATTTTCGATTGCACAGGATCCTTTCACCCCGTGGAAGGATTACTATAATCCAGTTCATCAGTTTTCAGGACGAAGTCTGACAGAAAAAGAAGGAGCAAACGAAAACTGCCATTATTTTGCGGATGATAAAAATAAAGAAACAGAATCAGAAGGAGGGAAAACTTATCGAAGCGATGGGATAGAGGAATACTATAGTTATGGTTCTGTATCAGAGCAGTCAGGCATTGCCAAAAAGGTGAGATTTGGCCATCAATCGGGAGAGACTTCTAAAGAAGAAGCGGTTTATAAGGATGCCAGAGCAATGCAGGGAATCCAGACTGCCTATGAAGGCCTGTACGCTTCTATGCTGGTGCCATATTCTGTGCTGGAACCATCAAAAAAAGTGTATGAGCCGGAAAACTTTAAGGGATATGCAGACAGAAAGTTCAGAAATACTTTTTATGAGGCAAAGCTTAGAATTGAAAAACTGGACAGCGAGACTCATGAAAATCTGCTTCACGATGGGGCTGTTTTTATGATTTATAAGGCTGCCAGAGACAGTGGAACAGGAAAAGCGCTGTTTTATGAACAAGATACTCTTATTACCGGAAGCAGAGAGTTTTTGGAGACTATGGGGGCGTCTGAAATTACTCCGGTAAAAAGAGAAAAAAAGAGAGGGGAGAAGCAGAGAAAAAGACAGGGGCCGGGGACCTTGTATTCAGGAATAGTGAAGGCGCAGACACCTGTGTGCAGGGAGGAAGACAGAATTGTCATGCAGGATAAAGCTGGAAATGAGACAGGACAGTTTGCGGCATTTTCTACTCTTCACGAGATAGAGATGAAACAGGAGGATACAGATCAGGGGCCAAAGGAATACCGCCTGCAGGCAGCCGGCTATTTAACAACTCCAGAGCCTCTTGGAGCTGGTGTTTACGTGCTGGCAGAGATTCCGCCTAGGGGCTATGTCAGAACAGCTCCGATCGCCGTTGAAATTTATTCCGATCAGATCTCCTACTATAAAGAAGGAAAGAAAGACAAGAGAGTTCTTGCGGCAGTATATGAGGATGAGAGGCATACGGCAGAAGAAGATAGAAATTCTGAACAAAAAAGCATTGACTCTGCTCAGATTTATGTGGAAAATGTTCCGATTAAGCTAAAGGTAGAAAAGCTTAAAAAGAAAGGAACCGTTACCTTCCAAATTGGCGAAAGAATTGACGGAAGCCTGACAGAGATTGGAGGAAATCCGGCTCTTCAGTATGCCTATAATGATAATGGAGTATATCTGGGGTACGCCTATCCCAAGGGGACTCTGGAACGCCTCTCTGCCTTAAAAATGGCGGGAGAGCAGGTAAAATTAGTTTATGATGGAACGCATTTTGCGGGATATGGATATGTAACAAAGGTCAGGGAGACAAATGACGATGAAAATCCATATGCAGCGGGAGCCAGAATGACTCTGTTTGACGCTATTGAGCTGACGCCTTCCGGAGACACAGAGGACTTTTCCTATGAGGGGCTGGAGATTGAGCGAAGCCTTAACGGCAATGTGAAGAAAATGATTGTGAAACAGGGATATGCAGGAACAAAGACAGAATTGGTAAAGGAGAAGGATTCTGACGGAAAGGAGATGCTGACAGACTATGTCACTGGCTTTGACGCTGATGGAAACCCTGTCAAAGAAAAGGGTTATGTATGGAAGGAGGGTACCGTAGAGAGACCGGATACAGAAATCTTGTACTATGATTTAGATTCGCTGTCCCTTACATGGAAGGAAAACATAGGCGCAAGAGCCAGGCTGTTTGGCTGGAATAAAGCCCGCCAGAAGGTTTCGGTGGATCAGCTCCAGGAAGATGGAGAGAGGACGCTTTTTGCATTTAAGGGAGGAAAGCCCTACCTTGAGTTTTCCGGAGGAGATTTAACAAAATTAAGCTATCATCCTGTGGACAAGGTTCTGAAAGGAGCATTTGCCGTTCCCCGCCGCATTACAAAAACTGGGGAATGGAAAATGGGAGAGGGAACTTTGGTTTACCATTTGGATTCCCATGGAAACAGGGACTCGCTGGTAGATCCGGAAACAGGAATGGCTTATGTAGTGGAACCGAAGCTGGATGAAACAGGGAAGCACATATCAGATAGAATCCTTGTGTGGCCAATCGAGACAGCCAGAGATTCATCTGGAAATGTAATCGCCAGGGATAAGATTACAACCTCCCGCATTGCTACAGTAGGAGAAAATAAGGAGGGGGAGAAAGACAGCGCTGTTATTGAACCTAATAATCAGTCTGATCAGAAGCTTGAGGAATGGGAAAAACCGCAGTATAGCCATGAAGAGACGGGATTTATTAATGGAACCTGGGATTCGTCAGAGGAAAGCCATAAGGAACAGACCATTGTACAGAATCAAAAAGGGCAGAATATGAACAGGGAACCATTGTTTGATTTGAATAATGGGAATCTTTTGAATTTTATGGATCCGGTTTATGATGAATATGGTCTGGTGCTCTATTATCAGAGAAGCGGTGCCTGCTATGACAAGGGAACAGAGCTGTATGACAGGAACAGTGACTTTGTAAGGTATAAAAATTCTGACAATCTGGAGGAATATAACAGGGGAGCCTACGCTTTAGACAGCCATGATAAGTTATTCGATGGAAAGGCAGAGGTTGAAAGTCAAATGCAGGATCGCCTGTATCACCGTCTGGGTGAAAGCTATCTTTTAGAAAATTCTTGGATTTCTTCTGATAAGACTCCTAATGATCCCTTTGAGGAGGAATTGACAAAAGGGCAGCCTGATCTTCTCAAACGGATTCCAGCAGGAACCTACATTATAGAGGAATTGAAGGTACCAGAAGAAACCGGGTATACGAAGGCATTTCCCGTTGGAGTGACCGTGGAGGAAGAGAAAGCGGTGCGAAATATCAGCATCTGGGACGATACAACAAAGACGTATTTTGAAAAAATAGACGGAAAGGAGGAAAGCGGGGAAGAGGCGTTCTGCTTTACCAACCGGCAGATGGAGGGCTCTGAACTGGCTTTATATCCGGCAAAGCAGACTGCAGATCCGTCTGAGCCGGATGGATGGAGGCTGGAAAAAGCCTCAGATACTCCTCTTTCCTTCGAGACTACAAACAGCCGAATCGGAGCGAAGGAATACCAGAAAATGTTCTGGCGCACAGAAGCCATTCCTTATTATGCAGAGGGAATACCGGCCGGTCCTTATATACTGGAGGAGCTGAACGCGCCTCCTGGATTTCTCAAGGCACAGCCGAAGGAAATCTGGATTGAACATACCCCAGAACCGCAGAACTTCAGACTGTATAACGACCACACGAAAACGGAATTTTACAAATACAGGCAGAACGGAACGAAAAAACAGCTTCTTCCAGGTGCCAAGTTCACGCTTTACGAGGCAGAAACAGATGAAAATGGCGCAGTACTCTATGATCAAGATGGAAATCCTGTGCCGGATACTTCAAAAAAAATAGATTCCTGGGTTACAGATGATGCTACGGACTATACGGATACCATTGATCTGAAAAATTATCCCAACGCAGGAGGAATGAGAGGCCGGACAGGATTTATGCAGGAACTAGAAAACATGTATGAGTCCTACGGAGTCAAGGGAAGCGGATTTTCCTGGAGCGTGGAGCGAAAAGCAGAGCGTTCGTCAAAGGATTCCCACGTTTGGCTTCTGGAAGACGGAAACCGCGTTATTACAGGTAAAAATAAAGAAACAGGAGAAGAAACAGTTACATTTCCTCTGTCTATGAGCCTTGAGGAAAGAGAGGGGTTTAAGGCGGCCTATAAGGCGGGAAAGAAAGGACAGCTGACTCTGAAATGGGTAATTTCCAGAAGAGCTTCTGTGGAAAGAATAGAGAGTCTGGATGTGTCTCTGGAGGGAGGAAAGCCGCAAAAATATCCGGAAACTGCGAAGCTGTTTCTGAAAATAGCAGAAACGGGAAAAACAGTTCTTGCTGATATCCGATATAACGGAAGCAGCTTCGAGTATCACTATAAATTTGATTACTGCGGGCTTCCGCATGTGGGAAAATATGCAAACGCCTGGCTGACAGAAGACGGAAGCAGGAGGATCGATTATCTCCCGTCTGGAACTTCCTATGTTTTAGAAGAGAAAACGGCGCCGGAAGGCTTTGTCAAGGCAGAGCCTGTTCTTATAACAGTAGAAGAAGAACACGAAGTTCAGAAACATGAAATTTTAAATGAAAAAAATGCTCTGGCAGTTTCTAAGCGTTCTTCAGCGACTGGGAAAGAATTGGCAGGTGCGCAACTTGCTCTTTACAGGGCAGATGAAAATGGAATGCTGAACCAGACTGACTTCTATTTGATTGATTCCTGGATTTCAGGGACAGATGGCGTATATACAGAGAAAGACGCTGTGAATGGCCTTATCCCAGAAGGATTCTCCCAGGGAGATTTGAAGCCGCACTATCTGTACCATTTATCTGAGGGATATTATTACTTAGTTGAACAGAAGGCTCCAGCTTACTATAAGGCGCTGGTTCCTGTGAAGCTTTACTGCAGTGGAACAAAGAGTGAATCGGTGCAGATAGAGACGGTGATTAACGCACCCATAAAAGGGGAATTAATCATACATAAAATGGACCAGGAAGGAGGTGCTTTGCATGGCGTGCTCTTTGAACTGTCCGCGTATGATGGAAAAGGACGAATGGTATCAGGATTTCCAAGAAAAGTGTCAGATATCAATGGAACAATTCGTGTGACAGAGCTTCCGGTAGGAAGCATCAATAGAGAAAATGGAAAAATTGAGCCTTACAAATACAGTCTGAAGGAAATTCTGCCTCCAGAAGGATTTGCTGTAAATCCTCAGATTTATACCTTTACCTTCCAGAATGGAGAAGGGGACTACAGTGAGGATGGAGCGATTCATACAGTGATTCATGAACAGGATGTGAAAAATGACGTTACAAAAATTTATCTGGAGAAGAGAGAGATGGAAGATTTGGAGGATTCTGGAACAGAAGGAATTTTTTTGGAGGGAGCCTGCATGGCTGTCTACCAGATTTCTGAGATAAATCACAAGGGGGAGTATACTTACACAGAAGAAGATTTGATAACAGAATGGATTACTTCATCAGAAGAGAAAAGACATCTGATTACAGGACTGACAGCGGGGCGCAGCTATGTTCTGGTAGAAAAGAAAGCTCCGGAAGGTTATGCACTGATGGAGCCGGTTTTGTTTACTTTAAAGGAAGACGGGCGGGGAATTGCTTCTATTTCTAACAATCTTTCGGCAATTAAAGTGAACTACAGAATGGCATCGGATGATAATGCAGACAGCGCTTCCATTGACAGCATTGCGTTTAGAGGAAGAACGGCTGTGAGAACAGAACTGGCAGTTTTGGATGAAAAGGGGGAGAATGCCCTTACAGTAACGGAGACTGGGGAAGTGCATCAGCTGAGCCGGAATGACGGGCTGAAGGAAAACGGACTGTATACCTTTGAAGAGCGCACCTTCTATTCAGATGGAAACAGCTGCGTATCGAGAAGAATTACAAAACGCGTTCATTTTAATGAAGATGGATTTTTTGTATTCCAGGGCAGAAAGGCTGAGGAGACAAGAATTGACGTGACATCTCAAGACGGAACGTCTATTGCAGAATTTATTCCTCTGCCAGATCAGCTGGAAACAGTTATTCAAAACAGCGTAAATCCCGAAAATCCCCAGATTGTTCTCAAAAACAAGGGAGAGGAAGCAGGAAGACCTGTCAAAAAAGAGCAGCCGATAGAGGGGATTGTTACCTGGTATAACCCATCAAGAAAAGCGCAGGATATTATAATCAGGGCTGAAATTCCAGATAACTTAGAGGTGACTGACACTGAAGAAGGGAAGAAAGAAGCAAGGACAGAAAATAACGAAAAACAGGTAATTGAGTGGAAGGTCAGACAGGCAGCTCCGTTAAGCCAGGGGAGCGTAAAATTTATGGCAGAAGCTGTTTCAGGAGAGGCCGCAGAGATTTCGGCAGAATTGGTGCTGGAAGATGGAAAACGGCTGACAGGAAGAAAGACAGTTCCTATTTTGAAATGGAATCACCTTACTGTGTACAATGAACTGACAGGCTCCGGGACGGAACAGGCAGAAAATGAGACCGCTCTGTTCACAATCAAAATGTGGAACCGGAAGGGAGACGAGCTGGCAGGAACCTACGCCTATACAGGAAGCAGAAAAGGGATACTGAGAAGCGGGGATACCATTGTGCTGGCAGGAAATGAATTTATTACTATTGATCCTGTTCTGAAGGGATGTACTTATCAGGTGAGCAGAAGGGGGGCTCATACAGAGTCAGAGGCTCTTGAACGTAAAGGCACAATTTCTGAAGAAGGGACGGCGGCATGGTTTACCCGGACTGTGGAGGACACATCAGGCAGAGCTGTATTTTCAAAGGGAAATTCCTATCTGATGACAGAAAATACAGTTTATTCAGATGGGAAAACAGCAGTCAGCAGCCGGCTTTCCTTTACGCTCGATAAACAGGGGGGTCTTTCGGTTGTAGGAGGGTATGATAAAAAGACAGAGTTGGAGGTGCAGAAAACGGATCATTTCACAGGAGAAGCAGTGGAGGGGGCAGTTTTGCAGCTTTACAGGCTGGAGAATGGAAAAGAGGTTCTGGAGACTCAATGGACATCAGAAAAAAAAGGATTTCTGGCAGAAGGACTGCTTCCAGGACGTACATATAGGCTGCGGGAGAAAGAAGCTCCGAGTGGATATGGCTATGCCGGGGATATCACGTTTACAATAAATCAATACGGCGCTCCGGAGATTTTATGCATGGAGGATCGCCAGACTCAAATTATAATATCAAAAAAAGATATTACAAATCAGGAGGAGCTGCCGGGAGCACATTTACAGGTGCTTGATCAGGCTGGAACTGTAAAAGACGAGTGGATATCAGGCCTGGTTCCCCACAAGATACAGGGCGTGCTGACAGCCGGAGAAACCTACGTTTTAAGAGAAACGATACCTTCCGGCGGCTATGCTCTGGCAAAGGACGTTGAGTTTACAGTAAATAAGGATGGAAGCGTGAACTATGTAGAGATGAAGGATGAGACTACAAAGGTAAGGATTTATAAAAACGTGTATCAGGAATCAGGAGAAGACTTTCCAGAGGCGTCTTCTTCTAATGCAGAAGAGAAAATACCAGTACGGGGTGCGATTCTGCAAATTCTCAATGAAGATAAAACCCCGGCGCTTTTTGAAGGAAGGGAGCTGATTTTTACAACAGGAGAAACCTTTGCATTTCTGGAGAGAAAGCTGGCAGCGGGGAAGACTTATTGGCTTCATGAGGTGAAACCGGCTCCTGGTTACGGTTATGCAGAGGATGTAAGATTTACAGTAAGCATAGATGGGAAAATAGATATTGTGGTGATGGAGGACAGGCCTACGAGGGCTGTTATTTCTAAAAAAGATATTACAGGAGAATATGAGGTTCCGGGCTGTGAGATGAGACTGATAACAGAGGACGGGACGGAGATTGAACGATGGATTTCAGGAAAGAAGCCTCATGAGATTACAGGGAAACTGGAAGCTGGCCGTACTTATATCTTAACTGAGGAAAAACCAGCGCCTGGATATGCCTATGCGGCCGAGGTGAAGTTTACTGTAAATCATGACGGAAGTGTCAATCAGGTAGAGATGCGGGATGATGTGACAAAAGCAGAGATATTAAAAATTGACAGCAGAAGCAAAAAACCTCTTGCGGGGGCTGAACTGGAAATTTTAGACGAAAAAGGAAACTGTATCGAACAGTGGATATCAGATGAGCAGCCCCACAAGCTGTATCAGAAATTAGAGGCAGGGAAAACCTATATTCTTCATGAGAGAAAGGCTCCTGCGGGATATGTTCTGATGGAAAACCAGAAGTTTACAGTCAGCCGCTTTGGAGAGATTACAGCTGTAACAGCAGAAAACAGAAAAAAGAGAGGAGGCGGGGGAAGGGACTATGTGATCAGGCTGAAGAAGTCAGATGAGACTGGAAAACCGCTTTCCGGTGCAGTTTTCTCTGCACTGGATGAAAATGGAAGGGAACTTGCCTTTGAGGCAGGGGAAAACGGCACAGAATTTAAGCTTTTGCTTAAGATGCCGCAGACAGTCACAGTGACAGAAATATCGGCCCCAGGTGGATACGAGAAATTAAAAAAGCAGTATCAGATTCATATTTCAGAAAGTGGAGACGCAAAGCTGCTCAATGGGGACGATATGTTTTATCAGGACACAGAAGACAGTTATGTGTTCATCGCTGTGAACAAAAAGAAAAAGGAACTGAAGGGGAAGATTACGGCAGTCTACAATGAAGCACTGTATGGAAATGGCTCTCTGAACACGCGGGGGCAGGACGCGGAAATTCTTCTTGCTAAAACAGGAGATGATTTTCCAGCAGAGCTTTTAGCCGCGCTGCTTGCAGGTTCGGCAGCAGGACTTCTGATTTTATATGGCCGCAAGAGACGGAAAAGGGATCTCTAAAAAGGAAAAAGGGGGAGATAGATGAAAAAAGAAACCGGCGGTATTAAAAACCGATTGAAAGAAATTCCTGAAGGAGCAGCCGCCGTCATTCTGCTCGTTGTTATGATACTTAGCGCGGCCCTTTTGGCAGAAAAATGCTGTAGTGATCGGCGGGGAAAGGCAGAGTATCAGCTTATCAAAAAGATTGCTGGTATGGAGGAAAACAAAGACAGGGACTGTCAGCAAGAAGAATGTTTTATGCCTCTTCCTGACAATCGCAGACTTCTGGAGATAAATTCAGATTATGCGGGATGGATTTGTATTCCAGGAACATCTGTCAGCTATCCGGTTGTGTACCCAAAAGACAATCAGGAGTATTTGAAGCAAACTTTTGAAGGACAGAAAAATTTATGCGGATGCCTCTTTTTTGAGGCATCCAGACCGCCGTTTTCTTCAGAAAACACAGTGATTTACGGACACAATATGAAGTCTGGAGAAATGTTTGGAAGCTTAAAAAAATATAGGGAGGAGGAGTTTTTCAGACAAAACAGGAAGATTTATTTCTGCTATGGAGAGCAGTGGGCGGAGTACCAGATTCAAAAAGTGTATTTGACAGACAGCGGGGATAAGAGTCCTTATGAACCAGGCGGTACAGATTTGGGAAAGATATGTCTGACTTTATCTACCTGTTATGGAAAAGAACACAGACTGATTATTCAGGCAAAAAAGTTTATAAGCACGGAAACAGTTCCCAGAATATAACAAAACAAACCGGGACAAAAATTTTCCTCACCCTGTGTTGACATCTTATTTTAAAATTGATACAATAAATTACTATCACAAAGATGTTATTAATTAAACTTATTAATAAAACTAATACGAAAGTGAGGAAAAATTAATGGGTACAATTATCGGTGATGGCATTACATTTGATGATGTCCTTTTAGTGCCGGCCTATTCAGAAGTGATTCCGAATCAGGTTGATCTGAGCACTTACCTGACCAAGAAAATTAAGCTCAATATTCCGCTGATGAGTGCAGGCATGGACACTGTAACAGAGCACAGGATGGCGATTGCTATGGCAAGACAGGGCGGTATCGGCATCATCCACAAGAATATGTCTATCAAGGCACAGGCAGAAGAGGTGGATAAGGTAAAGCGTTCTGAAAATGGAGTCATCACAGATCCATTCTATTTATCCCCAGAGCATACATTAAAAGATGCAGATGATCTGATGGGAAAATTCCGTATTTCCGGTGTCCCGATTACAGAGGGCAGAAAACTGGTAGGAATTATCACAAACCGTGATCTGAAATTTGAAGAGGATTACTCCAAGAAGATCAAGGAGTGTATGACTTCTGAAAATCTGGTTACAGCTAAAGAGGGAACTACTATGCTTGAGGCAAAGAAAATTCTTGCCAAGGCCAGAGTAGAGAAGCTTCCAATTGTGGATGATGATTTTAACTTAAAGGGATTGATCACCATCAAGGATATTGAGAAGCAGATCAAGTATCCTCTGTCTGCCAAGGATGCGCAGGGCAGACTTCTCTGCGGAGCAGCCGTAGGTATTACAGCGAATGTACTGGAGCGTGTTGAGGCTCTTGTGAATGCGAAAGTCGATGTAATTGTCTTAGATTCTGCTCATGGTCATTCTGCAAACGTAATCCGCTGTGTAAAAATGATTAAAGAAACCTATCCGGATGTACAGGTGATCGCCGGAAACGTGGCAACTGGAGATGCTGCAAAGGCGTTAATTGAAGCAGGTGTCGATGCTGTTAAGGTTGGAATAGGACCTGGTTCTATCTGCACGACACGTGTAGTTGCAGGAATTGGCGTACCGCAGATTTCAGCAATTATGGACTGCTATGCAGTGGCGAAGGAATATGGAATTCCTGTTATTGCAGATGGAGGAATTAAATATTCCGGAGATATTACAAAGGCGATTGCAGCTGGCGGAAGCGTGTGCATGATGGGTTCCCTGTTTGCTGGATGCGATGAGAGCCCGGGAACCTTTGAGCTTTACCAGGGAAGAAAATATAAGGTATACCGCGGCATGGGCTCCATTGCAGCTATGGAGAACGGCAGCAAGGACCGTTACTTCCAGACAGATGCTAAAAAGCTGGTTCCAGAGGGAGTGGAAGGCCGTGTCGCTTATAAGGGAATGGTGGAGGATACAGTATTCCAGCTTCTGGGCGGCCTGCGCGCCGGAATGGGATACTGCGGAGCTTCTGATATCCCTACCCTTCAGGAGACAGGAAAGTTTGTAAAGATTTCCGCTGCTTCCCTGAAAGAGAGTCATCCTCATGACATTCATATCACAAAAGAGGCACCTAACTACAGCATTGAGCAGTAAAGATGGTCTTCTGATATAACAAATGCAGTTTGCAGGATACGCAGGTGATGCTTTTTTGAGCATCACCTGTTTTCTCGAAGAGAAAAAGCATGGAAAATAAGGGGGGTTTTTATGGAGAAAATCAGTGGAAAAGAACTATGGAAGGACATGTTTCTTTTACTTCTCGGTTCGTTTGTGTATGGTATTGGAACCTATGTGTTTGTAGTTCCTGCGAATATTGCTCCTGGAGGAGCCAGTGGCGTGGCTCTGATGGTCAATTATATAACAGGGCTGCCAGTAGGAATTCTGACTCTGCTGCTGAATGTGCCTCTGTTAGCACTGGCCTGGTTCTATCTGAGCAAAAAATTTGCTATATCTACAGCAGTAACCACAACCCTCTGCTCACTGGTTCTGGACTTTGTAGTTCCTTTTATAGTACCGGCTTATTCTGGAGACAGACTTTTATGCAGCCTTTACGGAGGTGTTATTGTAGGAGCGGGAATGGCTCTCATTTTCATTGCAGGAAGTACTACTGGGGGCACTGACATTTTGGGATATGTACTTCAGAAAAAACGTCCTCACATATCGATTGGACGTGCTCTTATGATCGTGGACGGTGTAATTCTGGCTGTGTCTATTTTTGTATTTGGAAATATCGAGGCAGCCCTGTTTGGCATGATTGCCCTCTATGCACAGACAAAAGTCATAGATGCTATTATCTACGGCGGAGAAGCAGGCAGTATGGCTACCATTATTACCTCTAATCCAGATGATATTTCTGACAAGGTTATTAGAGAACTGGATCGGACGACAACGCTGATTCCGGCCAGAGGGGCTTACAGCAAGAAGGATACAAACGTACTTCTGTGTACAGTCAGAAAATCTCAATTCAGCCGTCTAAAGAAAATTGTGTACGAAGCAGATCCCAACGCTTTTGTAATGGTGACAGATACGTCAGAGGTGTTTGGGCTTGGATTTAAAAATTTTACAGAATAGATGGAAAGCAAATCTCTGCCAGGATTTATTCCGGCAGAGATTTTAGCTTAGTATCGTCTTTTTTGCTGAGAAGAAGGACTGTAATGACAATTAAGGAAAGACCTATGATGTCTGCAGGAGAAAAGCTTGTTTTCAGCCATGCAGCAGAGATAACAGTGGCAGACACCGGCTCAATGCAGGCCAGCATACTTGCCTTTACGGAGCCGATATCGCTGACACCCTGAAGATACAGAGTAAAAGCAAGAGCCGTTCCAATTAATATAATAGCAGCAGATCCCAAAAACAGGGGAAGATTAAAATTTACATGATAGTTCCAGTATCCTGTAGTGAAGAAGAGGAAAATTCCTCCAATCAGCATACCGTACCCTGTAACAACTGTGCTGCCCCATTTTGGAATAATGGATGCAGGAAGCATGGTGTAAAGCATGAGAGCCACAGCTGAGGAAAGGCCCCAGAAAAGTGTTTCTGGAGAGATGGCCAGCGAGCCGGGGTTTCCATGAGTAGCCAGCAGAAATGTACCGGAAATAGCCAGAACAGCTGCAAACAATTCTTTTCTGGAAGGAAGCCGCTTAGAGAGAAAACAGGAAACGAGCATGACGAGAGCCGGACCCAGGTACTGGAGGACTGTGGCAGTCCCTGCGTTGGAATAGGAGATGGCCGCCAGATAGGTATACTGACAGCTGGTCAGACCCAGCACAGCAAAAATAATCAGGCGCAGCCGATCCTTGCGATCCTTTAAAATCCCCTTCATGGAATCACGGTGACTGGCAAAAGAAAACGCCAGCAGAATGACGCCTGCCCACAGCATTCTGGTGACAGTGAGCCAGCCTGGATCTACTTCTTCAAATGAAAAAAGATATTGGCCGCAGGTTCCGGAAAAGCCCCACAGAGTTCCTCCTGCCAGCGTAAAGATAATTCCCCGGGTTTTCTTCCGGGAAGCTTTAGATGAATGCATAAAAATAACCTCATTTTCCCATATTTAAAATCTGTCAGATAATAGTTTCTGCCAGGCGTACAGGGGTTATTATAATAGCTGAAAACAATTTTGAAAAGAGAAAATACAGAAAAAAGAGAAAAAATACAGAAAATAAGAGACAGGGGGAGAATGATGGAGAGGGATTTTTCCAGATATCTGAACGAGGAAGGAGCACTCAGATATATGAGAGTATACCGCTATTACCGCAGCCTGATTGAAGAGGGAAAGCTGGAGGCAGGGGTAAAGCTGCCTTCTATCAGAACCTGTTCAATTCAGCTTAACCTTTCCCGCACAACAGTGGAGACTGCATACCTGATGCTTGCAGCGGAGGGCTATATTGCGGCAAAGCCTCAGAGCGGCTATTATGTGACAGATTTAGAAAGGACGAGGCGGGGGGAGAGCTGGCATCAGACAGAAAAACGAAAAAAGGAACTGCTGTTTGACTTTTCTTCTTCCAGAGTGGATCGGGAAAGCTTTCGATTTGAAGTATGGAGAAGATATGTAAAGAGCGCTCTTCGACAGGATGAGCGCCTTCTGTCATATGGCGAACCTCAGGGAGAAAGGGAGCTTAGAGAGGAGCTGTCACGCTATCTGAGAAGACACAGGAATGTAGTCTGTACGCCAGATCAGATTGTGGTGGGGGCAGGAGTCCAGAGTCTTCTTCACATTTTGTGTCCCATGGTTCATGAAAGAAGTCAGGTTCTGATGAATAACGAGAGCTTCCATCAGGGGCGTACGGTGTTTGAAGATCATGGTTTTTCAGTCTCAGGAATTGAAGGTGAAAAAACAGAGCTGCCGGCGGGCAGTATTTTTTATCTTACTCCTTCTCAGATTACCAGTTGGGGCGGAGTAATGGGGATTGGAGAGAGGATGAGTCTGATGAAGGCAGCGTCAGAAAAGAATCTTCTTCTTATTGAGGATGACTATAACAGTGAATTCAGCTATTACAATCGGCCAACACCGTCTCTGCAGGGACTTTCTGGCGGGAAAGGCGTCGTTTACATGGGAACCTTTTCACGGCTTCTTCTGCCGTCTATCCGTATGAGTTTTATGGTGCTTCCGCCGGAACTTCTGCCTGCTTATCAAAGAAGAGGGGCTTTCTATAATCAGACGGCTTCCAAGGCAGAGCAGATTGCGCTGTGTCAATTTATCAGAGACGGTCATCTGGAGGCGCAGATCAGAAAGTCCAGGCGGCTGTATCTTCAAAAGGCAAAGCTGCTGTGTGAAGAAATTCAGAAGACATTCGGGGAAAAGGCAAAGGCCTGTCCGGGAGAGGCCGGCTTTCTGGTTTTGGCAGAGCTTCAGACAGAGCTTTTGGGAGAAGAGATCAGGCAGAGAGCAGAAATGGCAGGTGTTGGAGTGAGGATGGTTGATGAGAAAGAGTGGGACAGAGTATTCAGCTCAAATCATTTTTTGTCAGACGTTACGGGAACCTCTGGGCGTCCTCAGGTCCAGCGTATTCTTCTGTCTTGTGCTTCTGTTCCAGCTGAACATTATAAAGAGGCTCTGTTCCTTTTAAAACAGAGCCTGGGAATGTGACTCTATTTAACAGCCCTTTTCTCTCTGGCCATCTGTATGAGGGAGACGTGTTCGGATTAGGCGTTTTTTAAGCTCTGAAAAACTGAAGGGAATGAGAGGGTAAATATAGCTTTTTCCAGCAATAGTTTTATTAAAGACCAGAGCCAGAAAACAGAGCACGGTTCCTAGTATAAAGCCCCACAGGTTGAAGAATGCCGTCATAATCAGCAGAAAAACGCGCATAAATTTCAAAGCATAGCCCAGCTCATAGCTGGCCTGGGAATAGTTAGCCACAGTGACAAAGGCCATGTACAGCATAGTTTCGCTGTTGAACCAGCCAGATTTAACAGAGTATTCACCCAGCACAATGCCGGCGATTACGCTTAGAGGAGTGGTCAGCATACTGGGAGTGTTGACTGCTGCCAGACGCAGTCCGTCAATGGCAAATTCCAGGATCAGGAGCTGGAAAATCAGAGCCACATGAACCTCGTCAGACAGGCGGATAAATTTCAGCCACTCAGGAATCCAGCTGGGATTTTGCATAAATAAAAGCCAGACAGGGGTCAGAAACAGGGTGAGAAATGAAATGACCATTCTGGAGACCCGCAGGTAGGTTCCTGTCAGAGGCGGAAAATAGTAGTCGTCTGCTTCCTCTACAATATCAAAAATAGAAGAGGGAAGAATCATAGCAGCAGGGGAGTTGTCTACCAGTATGACCAGATTTCCCTCAAGGATGGATGCAGCGGCTGTGTCAGGGCGCTCGGAAAAACGGAATTTTGGGAAAGGGTTGAACCATTTGTGAGGATAAATACATTCGGCAAGGCTTTCCTGATTCATGGTAAGGGCGTCTACATGAAGACACTCAATCCTGCTTTTAATAGTGGCTAACAGCTGTTGATCTACCCGTCCATCCATGTAGCAGAGAGCGATATCTGTGTGGGACTTGCTGCCAGCCTGCATCACCTCTATGGTCATTTGAGGATCTCTGATGCGGCGCCGTATCAGAGCCGTATTAAATACCAGAGTTTCCACAAAGCCGTCCCTGGAACCGCGCAGAACCTTGTCTTTATCAGGTTCTGCCACGCCTCTGGCTGGATAGGTGCGGCAGTCGATGGCGAAACATTTGCTGTAGCCGTCTACAAACAGGCAGGGAACGCCAGAGAGGATCTGGACGGCGATCTCTGCATCATCGGTCAGAAGATCTACCTCCCCATACGGAATAAATAGTTTGGAAAACTCATGGGCTGTCTGAGGAACAGAGTCAGGCTTTAAGGAGGTAAAACCCTGGAGAATCCGGAGCAGAGTATCATCCTTTGCAAAGCCGTCTACAAAATAAACACAGGCGTCACGTCCTCCTATCTGAATCACCCGGTACACTACATCGAAGTTTTCTCTGACTCGCAGAAGCTGGTGAAAATGACGCAGGTTAGCGTCCAGTCTATTAGAAATTTCCATAAGGCAAAAACTCCTCTCAAAATCTGGTTTTCCTACAGTATTCCCGACTGGATAAAAAATATAAGCTGCCAAAACGAGCACCGCAAAAATCTTCGTCTTCAAACAAGTTTGGACTCAGATTTCAGAGGGCTTGCTCATGGCTGAACTAAGGGAAAAGTTGTGCAAAATGACAAAAATAAGGTTGACAGAGGAAGGGTTCAGTGATATATTTAACAAAGCAAAACTATTTAATGTATCGGTTGGTGAACGTGACCGGGGAGAGCCGTTTTCTAGGGGGAGAAGCGGTTCTTTTTTTCTTTTGACTTCTGGACAAAATGAATATAAAGTGAAAGGAAGATACACTGTGAAGAAAGAACAGAAGCAAATCGCGGCTATCTGCGCATGCTTGCTCATTGGCTGTATACTTGGCTGTTTTGTGGCAGCTGCCCAAATCAGTCAGTTTAACGATCCGGAATATATTGCGCTTTGGGCTGATAAAAATATGCCTGTTCCAGAGCCGCTGGGATACGCGAAATGCATGATTTCATTTGCACTGCTGTTTTCTGGAATTCCCACAGGACTGATTTTTTATAAGAACCTGTCAAAGCGATGGCTGACGGCGGCCGCTCCTAAGATAATTATCGGGGTTATTGCGTTTCCGATTTACTCATGCATTGGGGCGATTGCTTCCGTTCCGTTTATTATTTACAAGGAAAGTATTTCTATAATCAAAAAAAAATCAAAAAAAACAGGAGGAAAGGGGATGTAGGATACATCCCTTTATTTGATAATGCAGACAGAGAGAATGGAAGAATTTGAGAGAACAGGACTCCTGCTGGGAGACGAGGGACTGGCAAGGCTTGGAAGCAGCACAGTGGCTGTATTCGGAGTGGGAGGCGTAGGTTCACATTGCATTGAGGCTCTTGCCAGAAGCGGAGTGGGAAGGCTCATTTTAATAGACAGCGATGTGGTGTCCAGAAGCAATATTAACCGCCAGAGCGTAGCGTTCCAGGAGACCATTGGAATATTTAAGACAAAGGTGATGGGGGAGATTATCCACCATATCAGTCCGGAGACAGAGGTGGTTACTATCGAAGCGTTTGTGCTCCCCGATAATCTGGAGGAGCTTCTGGCAGGAGTATGCGGGACTATAGATTATATTGTGGACGCCATTGACACGGTGGCGGCAAAGCTGGCACTGGCAGAGTATGCTGAAAAACATAATATTCCTCTTATTGCTTCTATGGGAACGGGAAATAAGCTTCATCCTGAACTGTTCCAGATAGCGGATATTTCAGAAACCTCCGTGTGTCCCCTGTGCCGTGTGATGCGCAGAGAACTGAAAAAGAGGGGAATTGAGCGGCTGAAGGTGCTTTACTCCCAGGAGATTCCTCTCAAACCGCAGCAGCCGGTTGAAAAAAGAGAGGAATCGGAACAGGAAGAAGATGGCAAAATAGAAGGAACGGCTCCCAGAAAGAGGGCGGTTCCAGGAAGCGTTTCCTTCGTCCCCCCCGCCGCAGGCATGATGCTTGCAGGCTGTGTGATCCGAAGCCTGGCAGGAATAGATGACAATTTGTAAGACTAATGGTATACTGAAAATCAACAGAGGAAGACAGAAAAGTTCCCTAATAAATCAATGAATCATACAACAAGGAGACAGACTATGAAAGATGGTTTTTTACGTGTGGCGGCATCTACACCGGAGGTAAAAGTAGCGGATGTACAGTTTAACCGGGAGGAAATTTGCAGAAAGATCGAGGAGGGAAGGAAGAATGGAGTCAAGCTTATGGTTTTTCCAGAGCTGTGCCTGACTGCCTATACCTGTGGCGATCTGTTTCTTCAGAAACCCCTTTTGGCAGCGGTAAAGAGGGAACTGAAGGTTCTGGTGGATTTTACAAAGGGGAGCGATATGCTGGTGTTCGCAGGTCTTCCCTGGGAGTATAATCACAAGCTTTATAATACAGCAGCGGTGATTCAGGACGGAAGGCTGTTAGGCCTTGTTCCGAAACTGTGGATCCCTAACTATGGAGAGTTTTATGAACGCCGTCACTTTAATCCATGGGAGTTTGGAAATGTGACAGTGGAATTTGATGGCCAGAAGGTTCCTATGGGAACGAAGCTCCTGTTTTCCTGCAAAAATGCAGAAAATCTTGTGATTGGCGCTGAGATATGCGAGGATGTGTGGGTGCTGAATCCGCCCAGCAGCGCACATGCGGCTGCAGGAGCTACCGTGATCGTCAACTGCTCTGCCAGCGATGAGACAACAGGCAAGGCTGATTACAGGAGAAATCTGATTTCCGGCCAGTCTGCCAGACTTTTATGCGCCTATGTCTATGCCAATGCAGGGGAGGGAGAGTCCACTCAGGATCTGGTCTTTGGAGGACAAAATATTATTGCAGAAAATGGCACAATCTTAAAGGAGTCCAGACGTTTTTACAATGAAACTATTTTCTGCGATATTGATCTGGAGCGCCTGGAGTGTGAGAGAAGAAGGATGACTACCTATCAGACAGAAGGCCGCGCAGATTACCAGATGATAGAGTTTGAGTTAAAAGACGGGGAGACAGAGAGAGAAAACGAGTATTCTCATCTGGAGCGCTTTGTAGATCCCTCTCCCTTTGTGCCGGGCAATGAGGCGGACAGAGCGAAGCGGTGCGAGGAGATTCTGATGATTCAGGCCATGGGTCTTAAAAAACGTCTTGTCCATACCCACTGTCAGAACGCAGTGGTTGGAATTTCCGGAGGCCTCGATTCTACTCTGGCTCTTCTGGTAACAGTAAAGGCTTTTGAGATGGCCGGCCTTCCAAAGGAAAAGATATATTCTGTAACCATGCCGTGCTTTGGAACAACCGATCGTACCTACAATAACGCCTGCCTGCTGACCAGGAAGCTGGGAGCAACGCTTATGGAGGTGGATATTAAAGATGCGGTAAATATTCATTTCCGCGATATTAACCATGATCCGTCCGTTCACGATGTAACATACGAAAACTCTCAGGCCAGAGAGAGAACTCAGGTTCTCATGGATATTGCCAATCAGACTGGAGGCATGGTAATTGGAACGGGAGACATGTCAGAGCTGGCTCTTGGATGGGCCACTTACAACGGCGATCATATGTCTATGTATGGGGTAAACGCTTCTGTACCGAAAACTCTGGTGCGCCATCTGGTTCGTTATTATGCGGATACCTGCGGGGAGGATGAGCTTAAGGAGGTACTGCTTGATATTCTCGACACCCCGGTAAGCCCTGAGCTGCTTCCTCCAGAGGATAATGGAACGATTGCCCAGAAGACAGAGGATCTGGTAGGTCCCTATGAACTCCACGATTTCTTCCTCTACTATGTATTGAGGTATGGCTATCATCCGGGAAAAATTTATCGTCTGGCACTCTATGCCTTCCAGGGAGTATACAGCAGGGAGACGATTCTCAAATGGCTGAAGGTATTCTACAGAAGATTTTTCAACCAGCAGTTTAAGCGCTCCTGCCTTCCAGACGGCCCGAAGGTAGGCTCTGCCGCCGTTTCGCCCAGGGGAGATTTGAGAATGCCCAGCGATGCAGTCAGCCGTCTGTGGCTGGAAGAACTGGAGGCGTTATCATGATTACCAGTACGTCGAATACACAGGTAAAACAGGTCAGTGCCCTGGCGAAGAGGGCTAAGGCCAGAAGGGAAAGCGGCCTGTTTCTGGTAGAAGGGGAGAAGATGTTTTCTGAGCTTCCCAGAGAGCGTCTTGACCGGGTATATGTATCAGAGAGCTTTTTGAGGCAGCAGGGGGAGAAGGCGGAAGAACTCCTGTCCGGATGCCGGTATGAGACGGTGACGGATGAGGTGATGCGGGCCATGTCGGACACCCAGACGCCTCAGGGGATTTTGGCTTTATGCCGCCAGTTTTCCTACCAGCTTTCCGACATTTTAGGGAAAAAACAGATGCATCTGGCTGTTTTAGAAACTATTCAGGATCCGGGAAATCTTGGAACAATTTTAAGAGCTGGGGAGGGCGCCGGAGTGACAGGTGTCATTATGAACAGGACTACAGCAGATATCTATAACCCTAAGGTAATCCGTTCTACCATGGGTTCTATTTACCGGGTGCCGTTTCTTTATACAGACAATCTGCATGAAACGATAAGACAGGTGAAGGAGGCCGGCGTCCGCTTGTTTGCAGCTCATCTCAAGGGGGAGAGAAGCTATGATATGGAGGATTACAGAGGGAATACAGGCTTCCTGATTGGAAACGAGGCTAACGGACTGAGCGGTGAGACTGCTGCTTTGGCAGACTGTTACGTCAGAATTCCCATGTTGGGGAAAGTAGAATCTCTTAACGCAGCTGTGGCTGCATCCATTCTGATGTACGAGACGGCAAGACAGAGACGAAATTCTTAAAAAACTTACAATTTTCTGACATCGATTGAATAAAGTCAGAAAAAAGTATATAATAATGGGCAGATACAGAAAAACTAATCAGGGAAAGGAGGCGCAGACTTGGAGCGGATTATCTGGCTGGCAGCTTTTGTGGTATTGATAGGAATTGAGGCCGCGACTATGTCTTTGTGCACCATATGGTTCGCCATAGGCGCGCTGGTTTCATTTTTTCTTACTCTGGCGGGAGTGGGAAAATATGGCCAGCTGGCAGCATTCTTTACCGTATCCTGCGTTCTGTTCTTTTTTACAAGGCCGATTGCTCTGCGGTATGTCAATCAGAAGACGATAAAGACAAACGTGGATGAGCTGATAGGAAAGACAGTTAAGATTACAGAGAACGTGGATAATGACAGGGCGGCAGGAACCGCTGTACTGGACGGCCGCGAGTGGACTGCGCGTTCTGCAGATGGATCAGTGATTGAGGCGGGGGCGTTGGCCGAGATTATGGAAATTCAAGGTGTTAAGCTGATTGTAAGAAAAATAAGGGAGGAGATATAGTATGTTCATATTGTTTGTTGTGCTTGCAGTAGTGGCGCTTTTAGTGCTGCTTTCCTGCATTAAAATCGTTCCTCAGGCTCAGGCAGTGGTTGTGGAGAGACTGGGCGCTTATTTGGACACCTGGTCTGTAGGTGTACATTTTAAAATGCCGTTCGTAGACCGCGTAGCGAAAAGAATTATTTTAAAGGAGCAGGTAGTAGACTTCCCGCCGCAGCCGGTAATCACTAAGGATAACGTAACCATGAAGATTGATACGGTTGTGTTCTTTCAGATTACGGATCCAAAGCTGTTTGCCTATGGAGTGGAAAATCCCATTATGGCCATTGAAAATCTGACTGCTACCACGCTGAGAAATATTATCGGAGATCTGGAGCTTGATCAGACGCTGACATCCAGAGAAACCATTAACACAAAGATGAGAGCTGCTCTTGATGTGGCTACTGATCCGTGGGGAATCAAAGTAAACCGCGTCGAGTTAAAGAATATTATTCCTCCGGCAGCAATTCAGGATGCCATGGAGAAGCAGATGAAGGCAGAGCGTGAACGAAGAGAAGCTATTCTTCGCGCAGAGGGTGAGAAGAAGTCTACTGTTCTGGTAGCAGAGGGTCAGAAGGCGTCTGCGATTCTGGAGGCAGAGGCTGAGAAGGAGGCCGCTATTTTAAGGGCAGAAGCTGAAAAACAGAAGATGATCAAGGAAGCAGAGGGCCGCGCGGAGGCGATATTAAAGGTGCAGCAGGCCAATGCTGACGGTATTCGTTTTATCAAGGAAGCGGGAGCGGATAATGCAGTTCTTCAGCTGAAAAGTCTGGAAGCGTTCGCCAAGGCTGCAGATGGCAAGGCTACAAAGATTATCATTCCGTCAGAGATTCAGGGAATCGCTGGTCTTGTAAAATCGCTGGTGGAGATTGGAGAGAAGGACGAAGCTGCCAGATAACAGACTTTTATAACAGACAACCATAAAATAAAGCCGGGAAAGCCGCTGTACATTTTGTCAGCGGCTTTTCTGTCATACTTTATTTACAATCAGTCAGGATTCGGTTAAAATAAAAGAGATTACTGAGAAAGAGAGAGCCCGGAGAAAGAGGCGTTAGGAGAACAGATGCTGATGACAGAAGGACAGAGAAAAAACAGAGCGTCCAGGCTGAAACGGGAGACAGCTGACATTGCGGCGGGACTGGGGATTGTAATTTTTTCCATTCTGGTTTTCATCAATCCCGACAGGTACAGGCTTTTATTCCCTGTTATTTTTTTGATAGCAGCTGGACTCAGTCTGGCCAACGGCGCAGACAGAACAAGAGAGGCAGGCAGCAGGAGAGGGAAAAAATATCGGACAGGGCTGGTGTTTTCAGGACTGGCAGCAGCTCTGTTTCTGATGGCTCTGTTCAGCGCCGGATCCATTCTTTGGGGGTAAGGATAACATGAAGACAGAAATTCTTAGATATTTAAAAGAAGCAGACGGATATATTTCTGGGCAGGAACTTTGTGAGAAATTCCATGTGTCGAGAACAGCCGTCTGGAAGGTGATAAAACAACTGGAGGCAGAGGGATATGGGATTGAGGCAGTGAGAAACAGAGGCTACAGGCTGAAGAATGCCGATGATATTCTGAGCCGGGAAGAGATTCTCAGCAGCATGAAAGGCCAATGGGCGGGAAAAGAGGTTCTTTATTTTTCTGAGACAGATTCCACAAATACAGAGGCTAAGAAGGCAGCAGAAAACGGCGCGCCTCATGGAACCCTTACGGTAGCTGAACGTCAGACAGGCGGAAAGGGCAGGCGGGGAAGAACCTGGGATTCCCCAGGTGGAACAGGAATTTTTATGAGCCTGGTCCTGCGTCCGGATATGGCTCCGGTTCACGCTTCCATGCTGACTCTGGTAGCTGCTCTGGCTGCAGCCAGGGGGATTGAGCAGTGCGCTCAGGTGAAGCCGCTTATTAAGTGGCCTAATGATATTGTGATAAATGGCAGGAAGGTTTGCGGAATTCTTACAGAAATGAGCGCAGATCCCGACTGTATTAACTATGTGGTTACAGGGATTGGGATCAATGTCAATATGGAGCAGTTTCCAGAGGAAATCCGCCAGGTAGCTGCATCTATCTACACAGAATCAGGGAAAAAGATCAGGAGAAGCGTGCTGATCAGCGCAGTAATGGAAGCTTTTGAAGAATACTACAGTACTTTCATGGAAACAGCAGATATGAGCGGACTGCTGGAGGAGTATAATGGAAAGCTGGCGAACTGCGGCCGGATTGTCCGCGTATTGGATCCGGCAGGAGAGTACAGCGGCACAGCTCAGGGGATTAACAGCCTGGGAGAACTGCTTGTGGAGACAGAGGATAAGGCAGTAAAAACCGTTATTTCCGGCGAGGTCTCTGTAAGAGGGATTTACGGATATGTTTAGGAGTTTGTATGTCCAGAGAAGCTGAGAGTCCTGAAACTGCTGGATACCAAGGAATAAAAAACAGAGGAAACAGAGGGAAAACTACATGGAAAACAGCTGGGTAAAGCGTCAGTACGGCAGTCTGATGCAGATAGAGGCAGAGAATCAGACCATGGACAGAAAAGAGAGGCTTTTGGCAGTGAGAGAGCCGCTTCTTTCCTGGTACCATAAAAACCGCCGCATTCTGCCCTGGAGGGAACAGCCGGAACCGTACCGGGTGTGGATTTCAGAGATTATGCTTCAGCAGACGAGAGTAGAAGCGGTAAAGCCGTATTTTGCCAGGTTTATGGAGGCGCTTCCAGATGTAAAGGCTTTGGCTTCTGTGGAGGAGGAGACGCTTTTAAAACTCTGGGAGGGACTTGGATATTATAACAGAGCCAGGAATCTGCAGAAGGCGGCTCAGGTCTGTGTGGAGGAATATGGAGGACAGCTTCCGGCTTCCTATGACAGACTTCTTGGGCTGCCTGGGATTGGAAGCTATACAGCTGGCGCTATTGCCTCCATTGCCTTTGGAATTCCTGAACCGGCAGTTGATGGCAATGTGCTCCGTGTTTTGTCCAGGCTGTTTGAGAGCAGAGAGGATATTGGGAAACAGTCGGTGAAAAGGCGGCTGGAGAATGAGCTGAGAGAGGTAATTCCAAAAGAATTTCCCGGAGATTTTAATCAGGCCCTTATAGAGCTGGGAGCCATTGTCTGCATTCCATCCGGAGAGCCTCTCTGCAGCCAGTGTCCATTTGTGACGCTGTGTCTGGCAAAACGTCGGCAGACTACAGGAGAAATTCCTGTAAAGGCCGGAAAAAAGGAGAGACGCAGAGAGGAAAAAACTGTTTTTATCATAGAATATGAGGACAAGGCGGCCATCAGAAAGAGAAGTGCCAAGGGCCTTTTGGCATCTCTCTATGAATTCCCGAATCTTCCAGGACATTTAAAGGAGGAAGAAATTCCTGATGCTCTTGCAGTCAGTCGGGAGGACATTCTGGAAATTCAGCCTTTGCCTGAGGCAGTCCATATCTTTTCCCATGTAGAGTGGCATATGACAGGCTTTCGTGTTATGATAAAAAGAGAACTGCCGCAGCAGTATCCCATGAAGCAGGTGGAAGAAATTTTTGAAAAATATCCTCTGCCCAATGCATTTCAGGCGTATACGGCGCTTTTAAAGAGAAATACTAACCGTATGGCGCCTTAGCAGAACCTGCATATATGCGGATATTTGAGGAGCAGACAGAGGAGCGTAGGACAGATGAAGAAAATGCTGTTTATTTGCAATCCCAGATCAGGAAAGGAACGGCTTAGAAGCAAGCTTCTTGATATTTTGGATTTATTCGTGAAGGCAGACTGTGAGGTGACAATTCATGTAACTCAGAGCGCTGGTGACGCCAAACATCGAGTAGAAGAAAAGGGCGGCGGCGCAGAGCTTCTGGTATGCAGCGGAGGGGATGGAACGCTGAACGAGGTGGTTTCCGGAATGATGGCGTGGAGCAGGGAAAAGCGTCCTCAGCTAGGGTATATTCCAGCCGGCTCTACCAATGATTTTGCCGCCAGTCTGGATCTTCCCAAAAATATGCTGAGGGCCGCTGCAATAGCCGTTGCGGGCCGTCCTTTTGCCATTGATGTGGGAAAATTTGGAGACGGACGGTATTTCGTGTATGTGGCTGCATTCGGAGCCTTCACAGAGGTTTCTTACAAGACGCCGCAGGAGACGAAAAATGTGCTGGGGCATCAGGCCTATATGCTGGAGGCAGTCAAGAGGATCGCTGGACTGAAATCTTACCGTATGAAGTTTTTTTGGGACGATCAGGAGCTGGAAGAGGACTTTATTCTGGGAATGGTGACTAATACGATCAGCATCGGAGGATTTAAAGGGCTGGTACAGCCCAGAGTGGCTCTAAATGATGGAGAGTTTGAGGTTATGCTGGTGAGAAAGCCGAGGACTCCCAAGGATATTCAGAGCATTGTAAGCTGCCTGATTAATAAAGATGCGGAAAATGACTGCGTGTATATGTTCCGCACCTCCAATCTGAGAATGGAAAGTGAAGAAATCGTGGATTGGACGCTGGACGGAGAATATGGAGGCGGAGTAAAGGAAATCTGCATTGAAAATCTGAGGGAAGAGATTGTGGTGAAAAGGTAGGGGCAGTCAAGCTTTCCGTGAGACTGGACTTCCGGCGTTGTCCGGGAGGGTTCATGTTAAATCTGAGCCGGGCAAGCTCGAAAACAGGAAGTTTTCTCGCTTATAGGCTTCGCCTGATGGCCAGAACCGGAGAGCCAGTCTCCCTGGCAGGCAAGCTTTCTGTGAGACTGGCTCTCCGGCTCTGCTGCCCGGCTCAGGTTTTTAAAAATGTTGTTGAAATCTGTAGAAGATTAGTATATAATATAAAGTCGGTAAACTTTTTATAAAGCTTCTGATAGCGAAAGGACGTTAATTCGTGGAGAAAGAGAGAGACAATTTTTTAGAAAAATTAAAAAAACTTGTCGATCTGGCAAAAACGAAGCAGAATGCTCTGGACATTACAGAGATTAATGACTTTTTTGCCGCCGACAACCTGTCACCGGAAAATATGGAGCAGATCTACAACTATCTGGAACAGAATAATATTGATGTGATTCCGGAAGTGATCGACGAGACTGCACTCAATGATGATCTGCTGATGCTCGATGATGTGGACGACGACTTTATGAAAAACGGGGAAGAGGAGGAGATCGACCTGGATGCCATTGACCTTCTGGAGGGAATTGGCACAGAGGATCCGGTCCGCATGTACCTGAAGGAGATTGGTACAGTTCCGCTTCTTAGCGCTGAAGAAGAGCTGCGCCTTGCTAAGAGAAAGGCAGAGGGCGATGTGTCTGCAAAGGAACGCTTAATTGAGGCCAATTTAAGGCTTGTAGTAAGTATTGCGAAGCGCTATACCGGAAGAGGCATGAGCTTTCTGGATCTGGTTCAGGAGGGAAATCTGGGCCTGATTAAAGGAGTAGAAAAGTTTGACTACACAAAAGGATATAAGCTGAGTACATATGCGACCTGGTGGATCCGCCAGTCTGTGACGAGAGCACTTGCAGATCAGGCGAGAACAATCCGTGTACCGGTGCATATGGTAGAAACGATTAACAAGATGTCCAAGATGCAGAGGAAGCTGACTCTGGAGCTGGGCTATGAGCCGTCAGTGGCTGAACTTTCAGCAGCTCTTGATATGTCAGAGGATAAGGTGATGGAGATCATGCAGATCGCCAGAGAGCCTGCTTCCCTGGAGACGCCGATTGGCGAGGAGGACGATTCCAATTTAGGCGATTTCGTTGCAGACGGAAATGTAGTAACGCCTGAAGGAAACGTGGAGTCTGTGATGCTCAGAGAGCACATTGACGCTCTGCTTGGAGATCTGAAGGAGAGAGAGCGCCAGGTTATTGTACTGCGCTTTGGACTGGAGGACGGACATCCTAGGACTCTGGAAGAAGTAGGCAAGGAGTTCAACGTGACGAGAGAGCGTATCAGGCAGATTGAGGCTAAGGCGCTCAGAAAGCTCAGAAACCCTGTGAGAAGCAAGAGAATCAGGGAGTTCCTGTAGTGGAGTCTGACTTGCAGCTTTCAAGGCTGTTTCATGGAAGTTTGAATATCACGTACCATAAAAACGACAACAGGGCCTCAGATATAAGAAGGCCGTTTAGTTAGATGAAAAAGTTAACATGGGCGAAAAAAAGACTGCTGAAAGAAGTTTTGGCAGTCTTTTTATTTCGATAGAAATTACAGCACTATCAAAATAAAAGAGGCAGCAGGATGCGAAAAAACAGAGGAGATTCGAGGAGAGGCAGAAGATGAACGAAATTATAAATGAAATTCATAAAAATATAAATAAAAGCAATAACAACAGAAACTTTCAGAAGGAAATGGATCGGCTGATTGAAAAAAATCAGGGGAAGGGAATTATTCCTACATTGTTTCTTCACAGCTGCTGTGCTCCCTGCAGCAGCTATGTGCTGGAATATTTGTCTCAATATTTTAAGATTACAGTTTATTATTACAACCCGAATATTTATCCTCCTGAGGAGTATGAGGAGAGAACCATGGAAGTGGAACGCCTTATTCGAGAACTTCCGGCAAAATATCCGATTTCCTTTATTTCAGGGGAATACAGGCCTGAACTGTTCTATGAGGCCGTGAAAGGCCATGAGGGAGACAAGGAGGGCGGAGAAAGGTGCAGTATCTGTTTTTCCTTGCGTCTTGAGGAGGCGGCAAGACTGGCAAAGGAAGGAAACTTTGATTATTTCACTACGACACTCACTATCAGCCCTCTGAAAAATGCTGCAAGACTGAACCAAATTGGGGAAGAGATGGGAGAGAAATACGGGGTATCTTATCTGGACTCTGATTTTAAGAAGAAAAACGGATACAAACGCTCTACAGAACTGTCTAAAAAATATAATCTTTACCGACAGGACTACTGTGGATGTGTTTTTTCTATGCGGGAAAGGCAGACAAAAAAATAAAATTTTTCTCTTGACATCACAGTCTTACAGTGATAGAGTATTAACAACAGATAAATACACAGCGTTGAAGGAGAAAAGTAGCAGGCCTGAGCAGGTTCAGAGAGCTGCCGTTTGGTGCGAGGCAGTCCAGCTATCTTGTGAAGATCACCCCTGAGCTTTCGGCTAAACAGCTGGGAACAGATTTCCGGCTTAGTAGGTTTGAACGGCTGATAACCGTTATATTATCCCATATTGTTTGATATGTGGGCGGAGCGGCTGGTTTTGCCAGCAAGAAGAGTGGTACCGCAGAGGATTTTAACCTTTGTCTCTTTATGAGACAGAGGTTTTTTTATTTCAGAGGAAATCTCATCCTGTGAAATAAAAATGCTATGCAGGAATTAACTCTATTTTGCCAGGCGCTGCAGAGCCTGGCAGCCGGAATGCTTCGCAGAATAAAAAGGCTGTGTCTGAAAAGGATAACAGGAGGAAAGATTGAAAATGAAAGCATTAGAAAAGATCAGTGATTTTTTTGGAAAGTATATGGCGTTTATCGTGCTGGCAGTAGCAGCTCTGGCTCTGTTTGCACCTGATACCTGCCTGTGGGTGCAGACCTCATGGGTTAATTATCTTTTGATGGTTGTTATGTTCGGCATGGGACTGACCCTGAAGCTGGAGGACTTTAAGCTGGTATTCACGCGTCCGAAAGATATCATCGCAGGCTGTATGGCTCAGTTTACTATCATGCCTCTTCTGGCATGGCTGTTAGGAAAAGCTTTTCATCTGGATCCTGCGCTGATGGCTGGTGTAGTGCTTGTAGGTACATGTCCAGGAGGAACTTCCAGCAACGTAATCACCTATCTTTCTAAAGGAGATGTACCGTTGTCTGTAGGAATGACAAGTGTCAACACACTGTTGGCTCCGTTTCTCACACCGGCGATTACCTATTTACTCCTGCGCACAACGGTTACTGTTGACATGGTCAGCATGTTCATGTCTATTGTGCAGGTAGTTATCGTTCCGATTGCTCTGGGCTTTATTATCAATAAGATGTTCGGAAAGGCAACACAGAAGCTTGTAAAGGTTCTTCCAAGCGTTTCCGTAATCGCTATCTGTCTGATTGTAGCTGCTGTTGTATCTCACAATGCAGAAAAGATTATGTCTACAGGCGCTCTTGTGTTTGTAGTAGTAATTCTCCACAATCTGTTAGGCTACGCCTGCGGCCTGGGCCTGGGACGTGCTCTGGGATTGAGTGTTCCAAAGATGAAGGCTCTCTCTATTGAAATCGGTATGCAGAATTCTGGTTTGGCTACATCCTTAGCAGGAACTGCTTTCCCGACTCTGGCGATGGCTACAGTTCCGGGAGCTGTGTTCTCTGTATGGCATAATATTTCAGGAGCTGTGTTAGCAAACCTGTACAACCGCTGGGAGGAAAAACCAGCTAAAGAGAAGAAAGCAGGAAAGGCAGTCAGCCAGGCTGTTTAAAAAAAGAAGAGTTTTTTAAAAGTTAAGAAGAGAAGAATTTTCGGAGAATATAGAAAAAGCAGGGCGGACTGGTTACAGGCCGCCGTACTTTTGTATATACTGTATCAGAGTATTCATATTTCTGGGAATTTCTAAACTGTTTTTTAAGATTTTCTTTTGACAGAGAGCGTCAAAAAGTGTCAGAACTGCCGGCTGTTCCAGGCAGGCGTCATGGAGAAGCTCTTTATTTGAAAAGACAGAGACTGGATCTCCCTGGTCCAGTACGCGCCCGTCTTTCAGAATGATAATTTCATCTGCCCAGGAAAAGGCGTAATTTACATCGTGGGTAGCCATCATAACTGTAATGCCTTCCGCTGTCATTTGACTGACAGCATGATTGACGAGAGATGTATGTTTCGGATCGAGAGCAGATGCAGGTTCGTCCATAATGACGATTTCCGGTTTCATAACCAGAATATCGGCAATAGAAACCTGTTTTTTCTGTCCTCCTGACAGAGCGTGAACTGGCTTGAAACGGTAAGGAGTGATTTCCAGCTGCTCCATTATTGCCTCTGTCTGTTTGGCAGACTCCTTTTGTTCAATCCCCAGATTGAGAAGGCCAAAAGAAATTTCCTGGTAAACGCTGGCAGAAAACAGCTGATTGTCAGGATCCTGGAATACAATGCCTACCTTCTGTCTCAGCTCCAGCAGAGCCTTTTTCGTATAGGACACAGGCTTTTCGTGAAAATACAGACATCCTGACGAGGGCCTGCGGATTCCGTTGCAGCACAAAAAGAAGGTGGATTTTCCAGAACCGTTAGGGCCCAGAAAGGCTGTTCTGCTTCCCTTCCTGATTTCCAGGGACAGGTCATTTAAGGAAAAACTCTGTCCGTCATCATAAGAAAAACATAGATGTTCCGCTTTTAAAATCACATCGCCTTGTTTCACAAGCTTCCTCCCTTCAGGCTGTCAGCCAGAGAACGAAGAGGGCTGACAGCTCATAAAAAATAATAAAGCAGATTTCACGTTTTCTGGGACGCTGTTCCTCTGACAGAACATTTAAAACTCCGTCATAGCAGCGAGACTCCATGGCATCGTAGAGTATACTGGAACGACTGACTGCCCGGATAAAAAGTGAAGATATCAGAGCGGAGAAAGAACGCAGAGAAGTTTTGAAGTCCTTATTTCCAAGGCGAGCTCTCTGGGATATGGAAATAGCATGAGCGCAGTCCAGAAGAATAAAAATAAAACGATAAATGAGTACCATAAGCTCGATTAAAAGAGCGGGAACATGGATCCGTTTTAGAAAGAGAATAAAATCTGTCATAGGTGTATGACAGGACAGCGCGTACAGGCAGGAAACGGACGCCATGGCGGTCAGGAATATCCGAAGGCCGTAGAGAACAGTTTCTGTACTGGCTGTCAGATACCATTGTCCCATTGAAATGGCAAACAGCTCCAGGGGTTCCCGGCAGATGGCGATCCCTAAGACCAGAAAATTCATTCCCAGAAAGACCAGGGGGACTCCAAGGAGCTTTAAATATTCAATAACTGGGATTTTGCCCTTGTAAACAGTCAGGATCCCAGTTGTCATAAATACATAGACAGCCAGAGGGATGGAGCGGCTGCCCACACAGAGAAGCAGAGTGAACAGCGAAAAGAAAAATTTTTCTCCTGTATGTACAAAACGCAGCCGTGACTCATAGCTGAGTCTGTCAATGGTGGGCATAAGCCGCCTCCTTTTTTGCGTTTTTCTTATGACAGAGCGCCGCCGTCATTTTCTGTATCTTTCATCCATTTTTTGCGTTCTACAAAGCGTCCCATAATAAAGGCAATAATGCCCACACCAATACCGGTTTGAACGCAGAAGAGCATACTTTCTACTTCTCCGGGAAGCTCCCCGCCGAGAATGACCTCCAGGATAGGAGAGGCCCATGGCTCATAGTCTGGATCTGTAGTTTCGATCAATGTATTTCCGCGGTCATCCGCCCCGCCGAATTCAGCATCCTTCAGAACAAAAAGAGGGGCGAAAGAAATCAGCGCGGCCGTAACCAGAAGGATAATGACAAGCGCAGCATTGCTTTTTTTCTTTTCCATAATTAATATTCCTCCTTTAAAAAGCCGACAGCTTTAAGCTCTGGTCTGGCATAGGCTTCCAGTCCAATGATAACTACTACAGTAAGAATTCCCTCTACTACAGCCAGGGGCAGCTGCGTACCAGCAAAAATAATCATATTTTCCCGCAGAGCGGCAGAGAAGCTGGTGGCGGAATTGTGAGCTATGGCAAGCTGGAATGCAGTAACACAGTAGGTAATCAGATCGCCTAAGAATGCTGCCAGGAAAATCGAAATTTTTTTATTTACAGGCAGCCTTTTTAAAACTGAAAATAGGAAATAAGATACAAAAGGACCTGCGACTGCCATGGAAAAAGTGTTGGCTCCCAGGGTGGTAAGCCCGCCGTGAGCCAGCAGAACGGCCTGGAACAAGAGTACAATCAGTCCCAGAACAGACATGGCCGCAGGACCGAACAGGATAGCTCCCAGTCCAGTTCCTGTCATGTGGGAACAGCTTCCGCTGACAGATGGAATTTTAAGGGAGGAAATTACAAAGACAAAGGCTCCTGACATGGCGAGAAGAGTCAGCGCTCTTCTGTTTTCTTGCAGAACCCTCCGGATTGAGAAGAATCCGGCCAGAAGAAATGGAAGACAGATCAGTCCCCAGGCGATGCAGTAACCGGCTGGAAGTGCGCCTTCCATAATGTGCATCGCATTTGCCGTGAAGGAAACTCCAAGGCAGGCTGCCAGCGTCACAGACACGGCAATAATTTGTTTTTCGTGTTTTGTCATAATGACTCCTTTCATTCTTTGTGGGGCCCATCTCCACAATGCATCTGTCCCTGCTGTGAGATGAATTTACAGGGCAGACTGACGGCAGGGCATACACCGTCCTGCGTACCGTCCTTTCACGGGAGCGGCAGGCAGATTTTGCCGTGGCAGATCATTTCGCACTCTGTCAGGCGGGAATCTCGCAGGCGAGATCTTCTATTCTGGCGGGCAGTTCTTCTGACTCAAGCGTCCACATTTCCTCTCGCCTTCCCCAGTATCAGACTCAGTGGCATAAAAAGAGGAAACTCTTCTTTTACAGCGGCGTGACCGTGGAGGAATTTCACCTCGCTTCTCTATTCTTCTGCGGAATGAAAACGCAGACACCGCACCATATAGAATCGAAACTATTATAGGGAAAACAGGATAGAAAGTCAACCGAAAAGAAACATATGAATATCTGTAGAAATGTTAAAAAGATTGCAACTTTTTTTGTTTTGGAATATGATAGCGTCAGTGTACAAAGGGCAATACGGCATGTTGCTCCTTGTACACTGACGCTAGACAAGATCAAAACAGAAGAAATGCAGCGTTACTTGCGGAAAGGAGAATGACTTTATGTACAAGCTCTGTATTTTTGATTTAGACGGAACCTTATTGAACACGCTGACTGCTCTGACCTATGCGACGAACCTGACGCTTCGTACATTCGGATTGGGAGATATTACAATAGAGGATACAAAGCGTATGGTGGGAGATGGTTATAAAACTCAGATGGAGAGAGCTCTCAGCCATTTCGGACAGGAGAATATGAAGTATTATGACCAGTCTCTGACAGAATATATGAAGAATTTTTCTGCTAACTGTATGAGGGGAGTGGAGCCCTATGACGGAATCCCCCACCTTCTTTTATTTCTGAAGGAACAAGGGATCAAAGCAGCTGTATTTTCTAATAAACCTCATGATCAGGCAGTGGAAAATATCGAAACGGTTTTTGGCAAAGATATCTTTGATATGATTCTGGGACAGAAGGAGGGCCTTCCGAAAAAGCCGTCTCCGGAAGGCGCGCTCTTGATCTGCAGAGAGCTTCACGTAAAGCCGGAGGAGTGCCTGTATCTGGGAGATACAAATACAGACATGGAGACAGGCATTGCGGCCGGTATGGATACGGTAGGAGTTACCTGGGGCTTTCGGGACAGGAAGGAGCTGGCTTCCTTTCACCCAAGGTATCTGGCAGACCATCCGGCCCAGGTGGAGGAGATTCTGTCTCATGACTAGAAGAGGGATAAATCGGGCGGCGTGGGCCGCGGTATGGGCTGCCTCAGTTCTTCTGTCTGGCTGTTCCCGCGCAGAGGTTCAGTCAGAGAACCCGGCAGACGATGGGACACTAAAAATAGTAACGACGGTGTTCCCCTATTATGATTTCACCAGGCAGATAGCAGGTTCCCTTCTGGATTCCGGTGAGACAGAGCTTACTCTGATGGTTCCGGCGGGTATGGACAGCCATTCCTTTGAACCGACTCCGGCAGATCTGATCGAGCTTCAGAGCGCAGATATTATTATCTGCAACGGAGGAGCCATGGAGCATTGGTTTCAGCAGGTCTCCGATTCTCTGGACTTAGATGAGCAGCGGGTTATTACCATGATGGACTATGTGGACACTGTGGAGGAGGAGATTGTGGAGGGAATGGAAGCGGAAACTCACGATCACGCAGAGGATCATATCCACGAGGCAGGAGAAAATGAGGAGGAAGGCGGGCACTATGATGACGGACATCAGGAGGAAATCGAGTATGATGAGCATATCTGGACTTCACCTGTCAATGCCATGAAGCTTTCTGCTGTGATTGCTGACACTCTTTGTATGTCAGATCCTGACCATGAGAAAATTTATCGGGAAAATCTGTCTGCCTACGAAAGACAGCTTTCAGAACTTGACCAGACTTTCAGAGAAATTGTAGATCAGGCGGACGGAAGGCTGGTGGTGTTTGGAGATAAATTTCCTCTCCGGTATTTTTTTGACGAGTATGGTCTGGAGTATCGGGCAGCATTTACCGGCTGCAGCACGGATACGGAACCAAGCGCCAAGACTATTGCCTATCTGATTGATAAAGTACGGGAATTTCAGATACCAGCTGTCTACTATTTAGAACTTTCCAGCCACCGGGTGGCTGAAATCATAGGGGAGGAGACGGGGGCGCAGCCTCTTTTATTCCATTCCTGCCACAATGTGACCCGGCGGGAATTTGATTCAGGCGTCACCTATCTGGAACTGATGGAGCAGAACGCCGTAAATTTGAGAAAAGGATTAGATAAATGGGAATGTTATTAAAATGCGAGCACGCAGATTTTGGATATGAAAACCAGGACGCTGTGGTGGACGCAAATCTGGAGGTAAAGACAGGAGATTACATCTGTATTGTAGGAGAAAATGGTTCCGGAAAAAGTACCCTGATGAAGGGGATTTTAGGGCTTTTAAAACCTACATCCGGGAAAATTACGGTGTCTGATGAGCTGAAAAAGGCGGGGATTGGATACCTTCCACAGCAGACTGCAGCCCAGAAGGATTTTCCGGCTACAGTAAGAGAGGTGGTGCTTTCCGGCTGCCTTGGAAAGCGGGGAAACCGCCCCTTTTATTCCAAAAAGGAGAGAGAGCTGGCAGATTATAATATGCATCGTCTGGGAATTACAGAGTTGAGAAAACAGTGCTACAGGGAGCTTTCAGGAGGCCAGCAGCAGAGAACTCTGATCGCCAGGGCGCTCTGCGCGACAGATAAGCTTTTAGTGTTGGACGAGCCGATTACAGGCCTTGATCCGTCTGCGATTCAGGATTTTTACCATATGATTAAGAAGCTGAACAGGGAGGAACAGGTGGCAGTTCTCATGGTATCCCACGATATTCAGAACATTGTCCACCAGGCGGACAAGATTCTCCACCTGAAAAGGGAGACACTGTTTTACGGTTCGGTATCAGATTATGTAAAAAGCCGAGTGGGAAAAGGATTTTTGGGAGGTGAGGAAGAATGAGCACAGTGATGGAAATGCTTTCGTATCCGTTTATGGTTCGGGCGCTGCTGGGCGGCATTCTTGTTTCCCTGTGCGCCTCCCTTCTGGGTGTCAGCCTTGTGTTAAAACGATATTCTATGATTGGAGACGGTCTTTCCCATGTGTCATTCGGAGCACTCTCTGTGGCTCTGGCTGCAGGCTGGTCGCCTCTCAAGGTATCGATTCCGGTGGTAGTGCTGGCTGCCTTTTTTCTGCTCCGTATTACGGAACGGGGACAGATTAAAAGCGATGCGGCTATCGCCATGATTTCTGCCAGTGCGCTGGCTGTCGGAATCATCGTCACCTCCATGACCACAGGAATGACGACAGATGTAAGCAGCTATATGTTTGGAAGTATTCTGGCCATGAGCCGGGAAGATGTGGAATTTTCTGCTGCGCTCTCTGCAGTGGTTCTGTTTTTATTTTTATTTTGCTACAATAAGGTATTTGCAGTGACCTTTGATGAAAATTTTGCCAAAGCTACTGGCGTGCGGGTAGGCTTTTATAATGTCCTGATAGCCGTCCTGACGGCTGTGACCATTGTGCTGGGAATGCGAATGATGGGAGCTATGCTGATTTCGAGCCTGATTATTTTTCCGGCCTTAACTTCCATGCGGATATTTAAGAGCTTTCATGGAGTTGTGGTATCATCGGGTATCCTTTCCATTATCTGCTTTTTCATTGGAATGGTGATTTCCTATATCTATTCTACGCCTGCGGGAGCCAGCGTAGTGGTGGTGAATTTGGGATTTTTCCTGCTGTTTTCACTGATTCAGACAGTTGAAAGAATTATTAAAAAATAATAAATAAATGAAATTAAATCAAAAAATCAAGTAATTATTTAGACAAAAGAATAAATATTTGCCCACGAAATTTTGGCAGTTTTTCAGATTTTGTTCTGAGCCAAATAGGCGTATAATAGGGGGCAATTAAGGGGAGAAGGCGGAAAAGCATATCATGTGTTTTTCTGCCTTTTTCATGACATAGGAAAATTCGTCCTATGTCATAAAAAACGCTCCGCTTAGGAAGCGCACTCGCGCGAAGAAGAAACATGCCGCAGGCGGCTGTGATCGGCGCGGGAATGTGCCTGAGTACATTTTTTATTTGAAAAGGAGGGATTAAAACGGAAGCTCTTTCAAATGCCCTGATAGAGGAACTTAACTGCAGGGTGGCCTTCACGATTCCGTTGTTTGGCGGCATACCGATTTATGATTCGGTAGCAGTGACCTGGGTAATCATGGCGGCGCTAGTTCTCTTATCAAAGATCCTGGTGAGAAATCTCAGGGTAGAGGATCCTGGAAAGGCCCAGCTGTTTCTGGAAAGCTCCATTGGGTTTCTCAGAGACTTTTTCCTGGATTTAGTGGGGGAGGAGGGAAAAAATTATATTCCTTATCTGATTTCTACAGCTGTTTTTATCGGTGCAGCGAATCTCATAGGAATAGTTGGATTTGTACCTCCGACAAAGGATCTGAACATGACGGCAGCCTTGGCTGTGATAAGCATTGCAGTAATTGAATATGCTGGATTTCACAAAAAAGGAGCCAGGGGATTTTTAAAAAGTTTTGCTGAGCCTGTGGCGGTGATTCTGCCAATCAATATTTTGGAGATTTTTATCAGGCCAATATCCCTCTGCATGCGTTTGTTTGGAAATGTGCTGGGTTCATTTGTAGTGATGGAACTTATTAAGCTGGTTGTACCTGTAATCATTCCAATTCCATTTAGTTTTTACTTTGACATATTTGATGGGGTGATTCAGGCGTATGTATTCGTGTTCCTGACGGCTCTGTTCATTAAAGAGCAGCTGGATTAGGGAAAAATTAAAATTATATTATCAGAAGAGGAGAAAAAATTATGACAACATTAATCGCGATTGGAGCAGCTGTTGCAGTTCTTACAGGTATTGGAGCAGGAATTGGAATCGGAATTGCCACATCAAAAGCAGTGGAAGCCATTGCAAGGCAGCCGGAAGCAGAAAGTAAAATTAGTAAAGCACTTTTGCTGGGCTGCGCCCTGGCAGAGGCAACTGCGATTTACGGCTTTGTTATTGCACTTGTTATTATTCTGTTCCTGAAGTAATTATGAAAGGCAGGTGAAATAAGGTGCTGCAATTTAATATGAGCTTGGTTTATAACATTATAAACCTGATTGTTCTCTGTCTGCTTTTAAAGCACTTTCTCATAAAACCTGTTTTGGGAATCATGGATAAAAGGCAGGCCTTCATAGAGGCAGGATTGGCGGAGGCAAAAAATGCCAGGGAAGAGGCAGATGCTCTGAAAGAACAATACGAAGCCGCCTTGAAGGATGCCAGAGCCCAGTCAGGCCGTATTCTGGAGAATGCCAGAATAAGAGCTGGCGAAGAATACAGCCGTATTCTGGAAGAGGCGGATATGAAAGCTGCAGAAAGCCTTAAATGCGGCAGGGAACAGCTGGAGGCTGAACAGAAAAAGGCCATGGAGCAGCTGAAGTCAAGAATTGCCGAGACAGCTCTCTGTGCAGCCGAGAAAGCGGCTGGAAGCGGAAGAGGGGAACTGGCAGATTTGGCAGCCTATGATCGTTTTATAGAGGAAGCAGGTGAAAGCCATGGCGGGAACATTCGATAACTATGCAAGAGCTCTCTGGGAACTTCATGTGCCGGAAAATCGCGTTTCAGAAGCGGCAGAACTCTTGAAGGATAATCCTGTTCTTTGGGAAGCATTGAAAAATCCTGTCATATGTTTGAAGGAGAAAGAACGGATCATTGATCGAATCTTTCCGGAGGAGATGCGGGGATTTTTAAAGACAGTCTGCAGCCATGGAAGAGCGTCCTCTTTGATGGAGATTTTAGCTGCGTATGACAAATATAAGAAGGAAGGCAGAGGAATCCTGAAAGCAGTGATTACCTGCGTAACGCCTCCTGAAGAGAAACAGCGATGTCAGATTGAAAGTTTTCTTAAAAAGAAATTCGGAAAAATGGCAGTAGAGTTCGAAATCCGTATAGATCCTGCCCTTTTAGGTGGATTTATCCTGGAAGCGGAAGGCGTAGAGTATGACAGAAGCCTCAGAGGTTTTTACAGGCGGTTAAGAGAATATTTATGCGGAGGTGAAAGCGCGTGAGTTCGATCAGTTCAGAGGATATTATTTCGATTCTGAAGGAAGAGATTAAAAATTACGATGACAGATGCAGGGGGGAAGAGACAGGAACCGTCATTTCCGTGGGAGATGGAATCGCCAGAATTTATGGCATGGATCAGGCGATGTATGGAGAAATCCTTCTGTTTGAAAATGGATTGAAGGGAATGGTCCAGGATATCAAAGAGGACAGCATCGGCTGTATTTTGTTTGGAAAGGATACAGGAATCAGCGAAGGAAGCCGTGTGTACAGGACGAAGAGAAAAGCAGGAATCCCAGTGGGAGAGGCGTTTATGGGGCGCGTAGTGGATGCCCTGGGAGCGCCGATTGATGGAAAGGGAGAAATAAAGGCAGAGGATTATCGTCCGGTGGAACAGGAAGCTCCTGGAATTGTGGAAAGAAAATCAGTAGACAGACCGCTTGAGACAGGGATTCTTTCGATTGATTCCATGTTTCCCATTGGACGGGGACAGAGAGAACTGATTATTGGAGACAGGCAGACAGGAAAAACTTCTATTGCTGTAGATACAATTTTAAACCAGAAGGGAAAAGATGTAATCTGTATTTATGTGGCGATTGGCCAGAAGGCATCTACTGTAGCTAAGCTGGTATCCACCCTTGCAGAACATGGGGCAATGGAGTATTCCATTGTTATGGCGGCTTCAGCCAGTGACTGTGCGCCCCTTCAGTATATTGCTCCCTACTCTGGAACAGCTCTGGCAGAGTATTTTATGTACAGAGGAAAGGATGTATTAATTGTCTACGATGATTTAAGCAAGCATGCGGTAGCTTACCGGGCGCTGTCCTTGCTTTTGGAGCGTTCGCCAGGACGTGAAGCCTATCCGGGAGATGTATTTTATCTTCATTCCAGGCTGCTGGAGCGATCCAGCCGTTTAAGCGATACTCTGGGAGGCGGTTCTATTACCGCGCTTCCGATTATCGAGACGCAGGCTGGAGATGTATCAGCCTATATTCCTACAAACGTAATTTCCATTACAGACGGACAAATTTTCCTTGAGACAGACTTATTTTTTGCAGGTCAGCGCCCAGCTGTTAACGTAGGGCTTTCTGTGTCCCGTGTAGGAGGCGCTGCACAGACAAAGGCTATGAAAAAAGCATCGGGAAGCATTAGAATCGATCTGGCTCAGTACCGGGAAATGGAAGTATTCACTCAGTTCAGCTCTGATCTGGACGCCTCCACAAAACAGCAGCTTCAATATGGAAAAACATTGATGGAACTATTGAAACAGCCGTTAGGCAGTCCTTTAAGTCTTCATGAGCAGGTGATTACACTCTGCGCTGCCAGACATCAGGTGTTTATGGGGATGGATGTGAAAAAGGTCCGGGCGTTCCAGAGAGAACTTTTAAATTATTTTGACGGAAGTTTCCCTGAGATTGGAGAGGAGATTGAAAAGACGGGTGAGCTTTCGGATGAAATGGAAAAGCAGATCTCTGAGACTGCAAACCAGTACAGAGCGGATCAGACTGTTTAGCAGCAGAGAAAGGCGGGTGATTAAATGGCCGGCACAAAGGAAATTCAGACAAGGATGAAGAGCATCCAGGATACAATGAAGATTACGAATGCCATGTATATGATTTCCTCTTCTAAAATGAAACGGGCCAAGAAGATTCTGGCTGATACGGAACCTTATTTTTTCGGGGTTCATACGGCTCTGGAGAGAATTTTGCGCCACTTGCCGGAGGAGGAGAGGGAGAGCCGTTATCTGGACAGCCGGCCGGAGATAAAGCCGGAAGACAGAAAGCGGGCGTTGATAGTAGTTACAGCGGACAAGGGACTAAACGGCTCGTATAATCACAATATTATTAAAATGGCAGAAGACGAGCTGAAAAAGCCTGGCCACACAAAGCTCTATGTGCTGGGGGTTGTGGGACGCCAGTATTTTTCCAAAAAGGATGCAGATATGGATGGAAGCTTTCGGTACACAGTTCAGAAACCAACCATGCACAGAGCGAGGATGATTACGGAAACAGTAGCAGGGGGATTTCTGGACGGAATGTTTGACGAAGTGTCGATTCTTTATACTCAGATGGTAAATGCCATAAAGGAGGAACCTGTGCTTGAGACGCTTCTGCCATTAAAACATCCATTTCAGAAGCGGATCTCTCTTCCTGTAGATGTACATCGGGAAGAAATACGTCTGTTTCCTTCCGCAGGAGAGGTAATGGATAACATTGTGCCGAGCTATATAGTAGGAGTCATTTACGGCGCTCTTGTGGAATCCTATGCCAGTGAGCACAATGCCAGAATGATGGCAATGCAGGCTTCCACAGATAACGCAAAAGCGATGTTGAAGGAACTTTCTATTCAGTATAACAGAGCGAGACAGGCGGCGATTACTCAGGAAATTACAGAAGTAATTGGAGGAGCCGGGGCTCAGAAAAAGAAGCGTTAGAGGAGACGGTGTATGAACAAAGGCAGAATTATACAGGTTATGGGACCTGTTGTAGATGTTTTATTTGAAAATGGGGATCTTCCCCACATAGAAGATGCCCTGAGGGTAAAAAATGGAGAAAAAACCTGTGTGATGGAGGTTTCCCAGCATCTGGGGAACAGAACCGTACGGTGCATTATGATGTCCGCCAGCGAAGGACTCTGCCGCGGCATGGAGGTGGAGGCTTCAGGAAAGGGAATACAGGTTCCTGTAGGAGATAAAACTTTGGGACGCCTGTTTAATGTTCTGGGAGAAACTCTGGACGGAGGCAGTTCTCTGGAAGAAGAGGAACACTGGGTAATCCACAGAGATCCTCCTTCCTTTTCAGAGCAGAAGCCGGTAGTAGAGATTCTGGAGACAGGAATCAAAGTGATTGACCTTTTGGCTCCTTACGCTAAAGGAGGAAAAATCGGTCTGTTTGGAGGAGCGGGAGTTGGCAAAACGGTGCTCATTCAGGAGCTGATTCAGAATATTGCCACAGAACATGGGGGATATTCCATTTTTACTGGAGTCGGAGAACGATCCAGGGAAGGAAACGATTTGTGGACAGAAATGAAAGAATCAGGAGTTCTCTCGAAAACAGCCCTGGTGTTTGGGCAGATGAATGAGCCGCCGGGAGCACGAATGCGTGTGGCTGAGACAGGTCTTACCATGGCAGAATATTTTCGGGACAGGGAGCGTCAGGATGTACTTCTGTTTATTGATAATATTTTCCGCTTTGTGCAGGCAGGATCTGAGGTATCGGCTCTTCTGGGGAGAATGCCGTCGGCTGTAGGCTATCAGCCAACGCTGGCGACAGAGATGGGAAAACTTCAGGAGAGAATTGCCTCCACAAAGGAAGGAAGCATTACCTCCGTTCAGGCGGTATATGTGCCGGCTGATGACTTGACTGATCCAGCCCCGGCAACAACATTTGCTCATCTGGATGCGACTACAGTACTTTCCAGAAAAATTGTAGAGCAGGGAATTTATCCGGCTGTAGATCCACTGGAGTCTACATCCAGGATTCTGGAAGCTGACATTGTGGGTGAAGAGCACTATGAAACGGCAAGACGCGTCCAGGAGATACTGCAAAAGTACAGAGAACTTCAGGATATTATTGCCATCTTGGGAATGGAGGAACTTTCAGAGGAAGACAAGAATATCGTATTCAGGGCCAGGAAGGTTCAGAAGTTTCTGTCACAACCCTTTCATGTGGCTGAAAACTTTACAGGAATTCCAGGAAAGTATGTGCCGCTGAAAGAGACAATTCGTGGGTTTAAGATGATTTTGGACGGAAAAATGGATGCCTATCCGGAAAATTCCTTTTTCAATGTAGGAACCATTGACGAAGTAATCGCAAAGACAGAGGGGGGAAAAACAGAGCAGTAGCCAGGAACCTGTTTTGAGGAGGAGCTTTATGGATTCAGAAAAGAGTTTTGGTCTTGAAATTTACCGTTATCGCTCTGGTTCCTGGAATTACCAGATTTATTCCAGCAGAGGATCCGCAGAAATACGATGGAGACAGAGAAAAGCAGGAAGAAAGAGTGATTGCTACAGGGGCAGGATTTGCGGAAATGGTGAATAACAGGATGAAGGTATTCGTCCATTCGGCAGAGAGACCAGAGGATATCGATGTTAACCGGGCCCGGGAGGCAAAGGAACGAGCGGAGGAACAGCTGCGCCAGGAACAGTCTCTTAGGGAATACTACAGAAACCAGAGGGAACTGGCCAGAGCCATGTCGCGTCTAAGCGCAGCAGGAATGAAAAATAAAACACAATAAAAAACAGCAGAAATAAAAATAAACAGGAAAATATAGAAAAAAATACAGAAAACGGGCGCATAGAGAGCGCGGATACCGCTTTCTGTATTTTTTTGCCGAAATTTATACAGAAATAGTGCATAAATCTTTCTTCAAACGGTTGTCTGCCCAGACAGTTGATGATAAAATAAAAGTCAGAAATAGAAAAGGGGAAGCAGTTATGAAGAAGAGATATTATAGTTATTTTATGAAAATTATCCTTGTATTCATGATTTTTGGATTTGTGCTTACTTCTTTGCTTGATTTTAACAGAGCAATGCAGGCTAGGGAATATCAATTAGAGCTGGACGCTATGGCGCGTGTTGCAAGTCAGGGAAGCCTTGTGCTGGAGACAAAGCTGAGCGGATACTTAAAAAAGCTGAGTGCGATGGCGGAGTTTTTTCAGGAGGGAGAGCTTCACACAGAAAAGAATATGGAGATCCTGAGAAATATTTCAAACGAAATGCAGCAGGATTTTCAGAGATTTGCTCTGGCAGATCTGGAAGGAAACTCCTGGGTGACAAATGGATCATGGCTGGACGTATCAGAACAGCCCTATTTTAAAAATGCCCTTGAAAAAAAGTATACGATAACAGATAACAAACATTCCCAGGTGATAGAAAATAATCATATTTTTATCATTTCAGTACCGATTTTAGATGGAGAAGATCAGGTGAGGGGAGTTCTCTACGGGGTAGTAGAGGTGGATAAATTTCAGCTTCACCAGGATATGGATGGTGAGGAGCAGAAATACCGCGTTGTTGATCGGAACGGGGATTACATTCTTCGAGGAAATCCAGATTTTTTTCATTTTGACAGTGACAACCTGTTTGAGAATATCAGCAATATCAACATGAGCCAGAGCATAGATCAGGTGAAGACGAGGATACAGAAGGGAGAAGCGTTTCTTGATGAATTCAGCAGAGATGGAATCAACTATGTGATTTATTTTTCTCCTCTTAAAATTAATGACTGGTATTCTATTACCGTAATGAAGCAGTCTCAGATTCTTGATTATATAAGAAAGATGTCTGGAAAAGATATCTACATCATAATGGCAAAAGTAATGGCAGCCGTAGCTCTGCTTTGCGGTACTATTATTCTTTTCCTGATGAAAGAAAAAAAGGACGCGCTTTCTATGTACCATCAGATGAAGGTAAATGATGAGATGCTTCGGGCTGCAATTGGAAAAAGCGATGCTTTGATTCTTATTTATGATCTGAAAACAAGACAGCTCCGGTGTCTGAATCCGGAATGTGTGGAGGAATTATCTCTGCCGGAGATAATTGAGAATGCTCCGGAGCAGATTCTGCAGTTTCTGCCAGAAGGTGAAAATTCTAAAAGGCAGATTCAGGATCTGTTCGCCAGCCTGGAGGAGATCCGGGGTACGCAGGTATTTCGGCTGGTTTTTGAAGACGGGGAGAAGCGATATCACTATCAGATCCGTATCAGCGCTTTGCTGGATGACGAGAATAAGGTATTTCAATGTGTGGGACTGGCTGAAAATATCACAGAGCAGCTGGTGATGAGACAGGAAATAGAAATTTTCCGGCAGAAGGCAGGAACAGATTACCTGACAGGTTTGTATAACAGAGGAAAGGGAACAGAACTAATTACAGAGCTTCTTAATAACATGGATCCTGAGACAGAAAGCCATGCGTTTATTATATTAGACTTAGATAATTTTAAAGGGCTGAACGATACGCTGGGACATCAGACAGGAGATGCGGCACTTCAGGATGTGGCATCTATTCTGCAGCGGCACTTCAGAAATTATGATATCATCTGCCGGCTGGCTGGAGATGAGTTTGTGGTGTTAATTAACAACATTCCAGAAGAAATCGTACAGAAAAATCTGGAAATTTTGCTGAAAAAGCTGAATCTTTCATATGGACAGGAAAAAACCGTTCAGATTTCAGCTTCCATTGGAGTAGCTATGGCTGCCAGAGATGGAAGAGATTTTCAGACTCTGTACCAAAAAGCAGATGAGGCTTTATACGAGGCGAAAAAGAGCGGAAAACAGACAGCGGTAATTTACGGTAAAAAATAGCAGGAGACGATAAAGACAATGAAAAAACAGACACAGGAGAAAGGAAGGTGCAGTTCAAAGGATCCAGTTGTTACATATTCTTCTGAATTACTCTATCACGCATTGGTAAGGAGTACAGATGATTTTATCTATGTTTGTGATATGAAAACAGGAGTGTTCCACTATTCCCCTCAGCAGGTGGCAGAGTTTGAACTGCCAGGGGAAATAGTGGAAAATCCTTTGCCTTTCTGGAAAGAGCTGATTCACCCAGATGATTGGGAACGATTTAAAAAAGTGAATATGGAACTAGGAAAATGTGAAAAGGACAGCCATCTGATTGAATTCAGGGCGAGAAACAGGAGAGGGGAATATATCTGGCTCAGATGCCGGGGACAGCTTATGAGAGATCCAGAGGGAGATCCTGCTCTTTTTGCAGGAATTATGACTCCTCTGGGACGTCAGAACAAGGTGGATCCCCTGACTCAGCTTTTAAACCGCAGTCAGTTTGTTAACGATTTGAACCGCATGATGAAGGAAGACATGGTAGAACAGATGGCGGTAATGGTGCTGGATGTGGACAGTTTCCGCCGGATTAATGAAGTGTTCGACAGAAAATTTGGAGATCAGATGTTAAAGGATCTGGGAAGGATTATTCTTGGAATCCTGCCTGGAAATGCCGCCTTATACCGTATGGAAAAAGACAAAATGGGTGTGATTCTTGAAAATGGTTCTGCAGAGGAATGTATGGAATTGTACAGAGCTATCCAAAAGACGCTGAAAAATCTGAGGGAGTGGCGCCAGAATAAGGTGACAGTAGGAATTTCAGGCGGCTGCGCCATGTATCCCGCAGACGGGGTGACTGTAGATGAACTGTGCCGTTATGCAGATTACGCACTCCAGTATGCGAAATCTCATGGCAAGAACCGCCTGGAAATATTTTCTAAGCAGATTTTAGAAGGGAAAAAGCGTTCGTTATCACTTCTGTACAGCCTGCAGAAGGCTGTCATACAGGATTATGAAGGTTTCAGCCTTTATTATCAGCCTCAGGTAGATGCCAGAACCTGCCGGATCACAGGTGTGGAAGCGCTTCTCCGCTGGAAAGATGAGACCGGACATCCCGTCTCACCGGCAGAGTTTATCCCTGTTATGGAAGAAAATGGAATGATTATTCCAGTGGGAATGTGGGTGATGCGGACTGCTTTGGAGGCTGGACGTCTCTGGGTTAAAGAAGATCCGTTGTTTACTGTAAGCGTCAATGTATCTGCCTTACAGATTTTGGAAGAAGATTTTACAGCTGTTTTGAAGCAGACTGTGGAAGAAAAAGAATTTCCATACCAAAATTTGATTATCGAGTTGACAGAGAGCTGCACGGCGAAAAATCTCTGTATGTTTGAGGAGCGTTTTGAGGAACTGAGGGCGCTTGGAATCAGGGTGGCTATGGACGATTTTGGAACCGGCTATTCTTCTCTGGAGCTTTTGAAGACAGCTCCTGTAGATATTGTAAAGATTGACAGAGGGTTCGTCAGAAATATTTTAAACAGTACCTTTGACGCGGCATTTATCTCATTTGTGGTGGCTATCTGTCATGATGCGGGAATTAAAGTATGCCTGGAAGGGGTGGAGACAGCTGTAGAGTATGAATTTTTGAAAGAAAGGGATCTGGACAGCTTTCAGGGATACTATTTTGGACGGCCAGTGCCGGAGAATGAGATTGTTTTGCAGAAATTGGTCTAAAAACGGACAGAGCTGGCGGGCAGATTGACTTTAGGGACATTTTGTGTCAAAATAATAACGCAGCTTCAGCCGGGATTGTCCGGCAGCCGCATCAGAAACTGCAGTAAAATTTCAGAAAAGAAGGTAGATAGACATGACAAAGATTGATATTATTTCTGGATTCCTGGGCGCAGGAAAGACCACATTTATTAAACGCCTGATTGGGGAAGCGATTTCTGGCGAAAAGGTAGTTCTGATTGAGAATGAATTTGGAGAGATTGGGATTGACGGCGGATTTTTAAAGGATGCAGGCATCGAGATTCGGGAGATGAATTCAGGATGTATCTGTTGTTCTCTGGTAGGTGACTTTGGAAAATCTCTGTCTGAGGTTCTCACAAAGTATGCTCCGGATCGCGTGATCATTGAGCCTTCAGGCGTGGGCAAGCTTTCTGACGTGATGAAGGCAGTCAGAGATGTAGCTTCTGAGATTGAAGTAGAGTTAAACAGCGCCGTTACTGTGGCAGACGCAGGAAAGGTGCGTATGTATATGAAGAATTTCGGCGAGTTTTTCAACAACCAGATTGAAAATGCAGGGACTATTGTTCTTAGCCGAACGGATATTGCAGATCCTAAAAAGGTGCAGAAGGCAGTGGAGATGATCCGTGAAAAGAATCAGCGCGCAGTGATTGTGACTACTCCAATCAGCCAGCTGTCAGGCTCTCAGCTGCTTGAGATTATTGAGAAAAAGGATGATATGATGGAGGATCTGCTGAAAGAGGCGAGGGATCACGCCCATGATCATGGCCATCACGATCACCATCATGAGCACGGCGAAGAGTGTGGCTGCGGCCATGACCATCACGCCCATGATCACCACGATCACGATCATCACCATGAGCATGGCGAAGAGTGTGGCTGCGGCCATGACCATCACGACCATGCTCACCACGATCACGATCATCACCATGAGCATGGTGAAGGCTGTACCTGTGGCTGCCACGACCATCATCACCACCATGCAGATGAGGTTTTTGCAAGCTGGGGACGTGAGAATGTGACAGGAGTGGGAAGAGAGAAACTGGAAGAAATTCTGGATGAGCTGGCATATGGCACGAAATACGGAGAGGTTTTGAGAGCTAAGGGTATGATACCAGCTCCAGACGGAACATGGCTTCATTTTGACCTGGTTCCGGAGCAGGTGGAAATTAGAGAGGGATCTGCCGACTATACTGGAAAGGTGTGCGTAATCGGAGCTGATTTAGATGAGAAGGCTCTGGAAGAGGCTTTCGGCGCCAGATAGCAGACAGGAGGAATAACAGATGCAGGAAGAACGTATGCCGCTGTTTTTAATTAACGGCTTTCTGGAGGCTGGAAAAACAGAGTTTATCAAGTTTACCATGGAGCAGGAGTATTTTAAAACAGAGGGAAAAACCCTTCTCATTGTCTGCGAGGAAGGCGAGGAGGAGTACGAGGAAGAATTTTTAAAGGAGAACAGGACAGAGGCTGTCTATGTAGATGATTTGTCAGAGCTGACGCCAGAGTACCTGTCAGATCTGGAGCTTCTCCATAATCCGGAGCGGGTTATTATGGAGTGGAACGGTATGTGGAATCTGGAAGAACTGAAGCTTCCGGCAGACTGGGATCTGTACCAGCAGATCACAATAGTTGACGGTTCTACCTTTGATCTATACCTGAATAACATGAAGCCGCTGATAGGCGTTATGGTGAGAAATTCAGAGATGATTATTATGAACCGCTGTGACGAAGCAGAGGATCTGGATTCTTACAGAAGAATTTTAAAAGGCATGAATCCACAGGTGGACATTATCTTTGAGGACGAGGAAGGGCAGATTGAGGAAGTGACAGAAGCAGACCTGCCTTATGATGTTAATGCAGAGGTGATTGAAGTTTCCCCGGAGGCCTATGGAATCTGGTATATTGATATGCTGGACAAGCCGGATCGCTACAGAGGAAAGACTGTGGAGTTTACAGCTATGGTCTTAAAGACACCGGATTTTCCGAAGAATTACTTTGTGCCGGGACGTATGGCCATGACATGCTGTGAGGCAGATATGACATTCTTAGGTTTTATGTGCAAGGCTAAAAATGCCCGGCTTTTAGAGACAAAGCAATGGGTAAAGGTAAAGGCCCGCGTAGAATATGAGTACAGTCCAGAGTACGAGGGAGACGGCCCTATGCTTTACGCCGATTATGTAGAGCAGGCGGAGCCTATCCAGGAGATTGTACAGTTTTAAACTTGAGATTTGGTGAAGGACACTTTTAGATAGCAAAAAAGGAGCGCTGCCTGTCATCTGGCATGGATGACAGGCAGCGCTCCTTTCTTATGACATAGGAAACTGCGTCCTAATGGAAGTTTCTTTTAGCCCATAGGCGGGACAGGAGTCGGCCTGGAGCGGTCGAATACCTCTTCTACATTAAACAGATCATCTAAATGCGTTTTTGTAGGATTAGATTCCGGCAGATCATAGTACATCCGGTAGCCGTCCAGATTCCGGCGGCCCTGGCGCATGTGATCGGTACCGATCTGCACATAATACTGGGAAGAATCTACATTACAGAAATAGCGGAATCCCTTAGATTTCAAATATTGGAATCGCTCATTGTCATCCTTATATGGACGCCAGTCACTGATATCACTGCCGAAGGGGAAGAGGATAATATCGGTGCCTCCGATGAGAGGTGCTACCTCTGTATCCCACTTATTCGTATCTGTGACAAAATCTTCCATGGAAATAGCCCCCATATCACGATGCCCCCAACTGTGGCTGGCCAGTTCGTAGCCATCATCCTTCAGAGCCTGAGCAACTTTAGCAGCCTGTGCTTTCTCCTCCTCATAGTTGAAATCAGGATGTTCGGCCTGATACTCCGCTGTGCCATAGGAGGCGGCGGTACGGTATCCAAGAATTCCATTGTAGCCGGTGAAGGCTAAAACTGCCTTAGCTCCGCGGTAGGAAAAGTCAGGGTGTTCCTCAATAAACTCATCTAAGAGAGGAACCAGATCGTAAGCGCCTACAGAGATGCTGCCATCGTCCATCTTCATTTCGCAGACAGGCTTTCCGTCTTCTCCTACAACAATGCGTGATGCAAAGCCGTCGCCGTCCATATATTCATAGTAGCACACATCATCCTGGGACATGACAAAGGCCTGTTTTCCAGGCGGAAGCATAATATCCCCTGCTTTAAATACTGGATTTCCATTTTCGTCTGTGGTTTCATAGGCAATGTCATGAAGCCGTACAAGGACGAAACCACGGTCATACATAGACTGGAGAATCTTCTCAAATTCATCCTTCGTGGTCATCATCTGGTTGTATCCGTTCTGCTTCCTGTCTCCGTCGAAAGCTTTGGAAGTGTCCATGATCAGAGAGTGGAAGAAAACATGAGTTACCTTAGAGGGATCAACCCGTACCAGAGTGGATTTGATTTCTTCATATTCAGCGGCAGCGGCAGCGGCTTCCTCCGTATCCTTAAACTTCTCGTTTCCTGTAAGGAGAGCGATTGCTCCGTCATAGTCGTAGCCTGCAGCCAGACGCTTCGCCTCGTCCAGCAGATTCTGGAGCTCCTGCTCCTCTGTAAGAGGCTCCGTCTCCTCTGGCGTCTCGGAGGCCTGTCCTCCAGGCGCGTTGGAGGGAGAAGCGGGAAGAAGGGTAGGAAGGCCGCCATTGTTCTTAAAGAAGAAAATACCGCCGGCTAACAGAATGAGAGCCAGTACGGCTCCCGATAAAATAAGGGGAAGGTTATTCCGGGTGCGCCCCCTGCGCCGCCGGCTCCAGCCCCGTCTTCGTGAATACTGGTTCATAGTCATACTCCTTTAGATGTTCCGGAAACAGCTGTGAGATTACAGTACAGTTTCAGCCGTATATGGAACATTGTTTTTTATCTTATTATAACATATTTGAAAGAAACGTGCCATTAAGGTTTATTACGAATTTTAAAAGTTTTTGTGATGCTGCGAGAAACAGGCAAAACAGGGAATAAAGAGGGAGGTTCGTTTCATATGCTTGTGAAAGAAGATAAGATGTTCGTTTGGGGGATATGTATGAAACGAATCCTGGCTTTTCTGACTGTAGTGGTTCTGACAGCAGTGATTCCGGCACAGGAGATTTATGCCCATAGTCCGGGAATTGCGGTGGAGGTTGCAGCGGCGGCAGAATCAAACGCAGGGGATGGCCCTGTTATCCAGGCGCCAAGCGCTATTTTGATGGAGGCTTCTACCGGAACTGTGATTTACGAGAAAAATGCAGATGAGGCGAGAAATCCTGCCAGCGTGACGAAGATTATGACGCTTCTCCTGACATTTGACGCTCTGAAAGCGGGAAAAATTAAGCTGACGGATCAGGTGGTGACAAGCGCCCACGCTAAATCTATGGGAGGTTCCCAGGTATTCTTGGAGGAGGGAGAGGTTCAGACCGTAGAGACATTGATTAAGTGTATTGTCATCGCTTCGGGAAACGATGCTTCTGTGGCTATGGCAGAGCATATTGCAGGGGACGAGGCCTCTTTTGTCAAAATGATGAATGAGAGAGCCAGGGGACTTGGCATGGAGCACGCGAATTTTGAGGACTGCTGTGGTCTGACCGATTCTTCCACTCACGCCATGTCGGCCAGGGACATTGCTCTGATGAGCCGGGAACTGATCACAAAATATCCGGAGATTTTCCAGTATTCTACTATCTGGATGGAAAATATTACCCACACTACCAAGCAGGGCACGAAGGAATTCGGCCTGTCTAATACGAATAAGCTTTTAAAGATGGCCACAAGCTTTGAGACTACAGGGTTAAAGACAGGTTCTACATCTACGGCAAAATACTGTCTGTCAGCCACTGCAAAGAAGGACGGAGTAGAGATGATTGCAGTGGTTTTAGCGGCTCCGGACTATAAAGCGAGGTTTGCAGATGCAGTGACATTACTCAATTATGGTTATGCCAACTGCCGTCTGTACACAGATAAGGAGGAAGGGGAAATTCCGGAAATTCATGTGGCGGGAGGTGTCAAAGACACGGTGAAGGCCAGGCTTAACGGAACTTTTTCTTATTTAAGCACAACAGGAGAGGACTTTTCCGGAATAGAAAAAGAGTGGATATTTGAGACAGATCTTCAGGCTCCTGTCCGTGAGGGAGATATTGTGGGACGCCTGGTGTACCGGCTGGGAGGGAAGGAGATCGGCCAGACGGATGTTGTAGCTGCTGAAGAAGTAGAAAAGGCAGGATTTCTGGATGCGCTTAAAAAAGTAATATCTATGGCTCTGTGATTTTATTTTCTTTATTCTTGACGGAAAAGAAGTGATTTTATATAATAAAACGGAGAAAATGGATGAAAATATGTGAAAAAAACACAAAACAGCTGTGAGCACGAATGAAAAATGACAGGAGGAAAGCGATATGACAGACTACAGTAAAATGAAACCGGGAGAGGTCAGAAAGCTGATTAGAAAGGGAGAAATTACCATTCCCACAGCGGGAATGTGCAGCGGCTACGCCCAGGCAAATCTGGTAATTCTTCCTAAAAAATATGCAGATGACTTTAAAGAATTTGCAAGAAAGAATCCGAAACCATGCCCGATTTTAGAGATTATAGAGGGAAGCCCTGCAGTCCACGATATGGGAGAAGGGGCGAACCTGGTAACGGATATTCCTAAGTATTTTATTTATAAAAACGGTGTGAAGGTGGACGAGGTCACAGATGCAACTGATTACTGGGAGGATGATTTTGTAGGCTTTTTGATTGGCTGCAGCTTTTCCTTTGAGGAAGCTTTGCTGAAGGAGAACATTGACGTGCGCCATATTTCTATGGGCTGCAATGTGCCCATGTATAAGTCTGATATTCAGTGCCAGCCAGCCGGCGTGTTCGAGGGACCGACAGTTGTCAGTATGCGCCCTATGACGCCGGAGAATGCCAAAAAAGCTTATGAAATTACAGAGAGATATCCCAATGTACATGGCTGTCCAGTTCATATGGGGGATCCGGCGCAGATTGGAATTAAAGATATTATGAAGCCGGATTACGGTGATCCGGTAGAAATCAGAGAGGGCGAGATTCCCGTATTCTGGGCCTGCGGCGTGACGCCTCAGGCAGCCGTTGAGAACGCAAAGCCTCCGATTGTTATTACCCACGCACCTGGTCACATGTTTATCACAGATATTCCAAATGCTGAATTAAATGATTTCCTGGAAGCCAAAAAGCAGGGAAAATAAAAAAGAAAAAGCGGTAAAAAGGCGGAGGAGTGAAAGCTCTGTCCGCCTTTTTACTTTTCGGTCCGTTTCTGAAAAAGGTCTGCTACTGGGAGCCTGCTGCCCTCCTGGAGAATTCTGTGGTTACCAGATCATGATAAGGAACCCGCATATTTAAGGCTCCGGCCTCCTCCAGGATATTCTGGAGCAGATCAAAGCTTTCTTCCTCGAAGACGGTGTCCTTCTTCCATGTATCCTGTTCCTTATAGCGGCTGACAATGGCGGCAATGGTCTTAGTATCCGTTTCTGGGAACTGAGGGCTGATCACAGAAGCGATTTCTTCTGCAGAGTGGGAGCTGACATAGGAAAGTCCTTTTTGAATGGCATTCGTAAAGGACTGAACCAGATCCGGATGTTCAGAGAGGAAGCTTTTCTTAGCGCAGTAGGCAGTGTAAGGCACATATCCGGAGTCTACGCCCAGAGAGGCTACCACATAGCCCTTCTGATCTTGTTCCAGAGCAGTGGCGTGGGGTTCAAATTCCACTGTGTAGTCAGCGTTGTTTCCTGAAAAAGCAGCTGCAGTGAGACCAAAGTCAATGCTTTTGTCAATGGACAAATCTGTTTTTGGATCCAGTCCGTTTTTCTTCAGAATAAATTCAAAAATCATTTCGGGCATTCCGTTTTCTCGTCCTCCCAAAACTGTTTTCCCTCTTAATTTGTCCCAGCTGAAGTCAGGATCAGGGGTTCTGGACACCAGGAAGTTTCCAGCTCTCTGAGTGAGCTGAGCAAAGTTGACAGCATAATCTTCAGAACCTTCCTGGTAGACGTAGACACTGGATTCTGAGCCCATAAATCCAATGTCAGCGTCCCCTGAAATTAAAGCGGTCATGACCTTGTCAGCTCCTTTTCCATTTACGAGAGTCAGGTCTATGCCCTCTTCCTCAAAATATCCCAGCTCAATGGCAGCGTACTGCGGAGCATAGAAGATGGAGTGAGCCACCTCATTTAAGGTGACAGGCGTAAGGCCGTCCGTGTTTTGGGAACAGCCGCACAGGACGGCGGCAGCCAGAAGGGCAGCAGCAGCCCTCTTAACAGCAGATAATTTCATAAAATAAAAGCCTCCCACAGCAAAATTGATACTACTATCATATGAGGCCTGATGGGAGAATGTGAAAAATTCAGCTATGTATCTTCTTGTTCGTTTACAGCGGACAAGAATTAATAGTTTCTTTATCTTTTTGCTATGGACTTCAGAACTTTAGTATGCTAAAATTAGAAACAGGAACTATATGATAGAGAAGGAGTTGCATCTATGAATAAAAAAATAAAGACAGAAGCAGTGGATCATCTGTTCCAGGCGATTCTGGCGCTGAAAAGTCCGGAGGAATGCTACAGCTTTTTTGAGGATGTGTGTACGGTCAATGAAATTCTTTCCTTTTCACAGCGCTACGAGGTAGCAAAGATGCTTCGGGAAAAGAGGACTTATCTGGAAATTGCAGATAAGACAGGAGCTTCCACAGCTACCATCAGCCGTGTCAATCGCTCTTTGAACTATGGAAATGATGGATATGACATGGTGTTTGCACGCTTGAGCGGAGATGCGGCTCCGAAGAAAGAGGAAGAGTAGGACAGGATTATTTCCTGTCCTTTTTTCGTTTCCCATTAGGATTCCCTTCCTGCCTCAAATCTTCGGCAATCAGTTCAATCATCTGTTTTTTCAGATACACATCGAAGGCCAGTTCGCATACAAAGGCGAACAGCCGTAAATATTCCCTGTCTCCCTGTTCTGTATTTTCTGCAAATTCCGGAAAACTTTTATCTGAAAAGGTCTCCATGGCAGAGGAAAATTTTGCTTTTACATCCTCTACCAGACGCCCTCTTTGTTCTGCCTCCAGTGAGAAAATTTCCTCGTACAGCCGAGCCAGATCGGGTTGGCTTCCAGGGGTAAAATGATGCTCGGAAATGGGGGAGAGCAGCTGTTCAATATCCCGCAGAGAAAGCACATTTTTAAAATAATAGATAAAGGTCAGAAGCAAAATGTGGTTTCTGGAATATTTTTTCTTCTCCGGAGGGGGCAGAAGGTTATTTTTTGCATAATTATTAATCATAGTCTTAGTGAGAGCCTTCTCCTCTCCCGGTTTCAGAGAGGAGGCCAGATGAGTGTCCATAAAGGTAGTCACCTGATCCATGTACAGATTAATATTTGGAATGTCAGCAGCGCTGATTCGCGACAGGCTGTCAATAAAATTCATCAGATCATCGAGTCTCTGTTCGTTTGTCTTCATAGTTTGTCACCTCGTAGTTATATTATATAGTATTCAATACTAGATGACAAGATAAAAATTTCCCTTGACTTAAATCCGATATCGGACTAAAATGGAAAAGCAAGTCCGAAATCATACTATAAACCGGGAGGAATTTTATGGCAGAAATGAAAAAGAAGGAAGATGGATACAAACCGCTGGTCCGGGACGCCGGACGGTATGGGCTGGAAGAAAGCCAGGGACAGGAACTCAGGGAATTTAACCGCCTTTATAAGAGACTGGACGATCTGTATCACAGCCTGTCTTTAAAAATGGGAATGTCGGACAGCACTTTTATGATTCTCTATACCATTGCGGAGCTGGGAGACGGATGTTCCCAGAAAGAAATCTGCGGGCAGGTATCTGTCAGCAAGCAGACGATCAATTCTTCTATCCGAAAGCTGGAGGGAGGCGGCATTATCCGCCTGGAGAAAGGAACCAGAGGAAGGGAGCTTCACATACGGCTGACAGACGCGGGAAAGAAGACTCTGAGGGAGAAAATTTACCCGATTATGGAAGCGGAGGATCGGGCGTTTATCCATATGCCGGCAGAGGATCGGGCAGAATTTCTGCGGCTGAGCCGTCTGTATGTAGACGAGATGATTGGTCAGACAAGCTCGTTCCTGTCTGAAGAGGAGGATACATGAAACATATTTGGCAGTTTATCAGACCTTACAGGGGACTGACGGCCCTGGCGCTTCTGTTTGTAACACTGGATGTGCTGGGAGCTTTGATTATTCCTACTATCACCGCTGACATGATCAATGTGGGAGTAGGAAGTGGAAATCTGAATTACATTATTGAAAAGGGTGTTCTGATGCTGATTGTGACTGTACTGTCAGGAGCCAGTGCTCTTCTGGGCAGTTATATGTCGGCAAAGCTGTCGGCTCAGATTGGACGGGATATGAGGAACGCCCTGTATGAGAAGTCTCTGGATTTTTCTATCCACGATTTTGAACAGTACGGAACGGGATCCATGATCACAAGAATTTTAAGCGATGTCTCGATCATTCAGCAGGCTGTGGTCTGGTGTGTTACCATGGTGCTGCCAGTTCCAGCTCTGTCGCTGATGGGAATTGTCATGGCGTTTTCTATTGATCCGTCTATGGGGATGATACTGGGAGGAGGAGTCGTTTTTGTGGTGCTTCTCACTGTAGTTATCAGTAAAAAGGCTGCGTCTGTATTCGGACGGCTGCAGCGCTTTTTAGACAGGATGAATGTGGTGATGAGGGAAAACATTACAGGTGTCCGGGTAATCCGGGCCTTTAACAAGGAAGCCTATGAGACGAAACGGATGAAGAAGTCCTTTGAGGACTACGCCAAAGCTGCGGTGGAGACGAATCTTTTATTTGCTGGCCTGGACAGCTTTTCCTTTTTTTCCATCAGTATCCTGGTAGTAGCGATTCTATGGTTTGGAGGCAACCGAATCGGAGCCGGAACCATGGAAATTGGAGACATTACGGCGCTGACAGAGTACACAATTTTGATTTTATTTTATCTGATGATGGCTCAGATGGTTATTATCCTGCTGCCCAGAGCGCGGGTGTGTCTGGAGCGAATTGGAGAAGTGTTAGACCGGGAGCCGGAAATACGGGATGGAGCCGGAGAAGAGGATCTGGAGAAACAAAAAACAGAGCGGGAAATATCAGAAGAAAAAGATCTGACAGAAGCAGCTTCTTTTGAGGGTGTCTCCTTCCGTTTTGCAGATGCAGATGAGGATACATTGGGAAATCTGACATTTGCCTGCAGACGGGGAGAGACTACAGCTGTTATTGGAGGAACGGGAAGCGGAAAATCTACTATCGCCAAGCTTATGATGAGGTTTTATGATGCCAGCGGGGGAACGGTACGGATCTGCGGCAGGGATGTGAAAAAAATGAGGCAGGAGGATTTGAGAAAACATGTGTCTTATGTGCCTCAGAAGGCATGGCTGTTTTCCGGAACGATTGCTGACAATTTAAAATATGGGAATCCAGATGCATCAGAGGAGGAGATGTTTCACGCCCTTTCCGTGGCCCAGGCAGATTTCGTCACAGCGCTTCCAGAGGGACTTTCCTCCCATACTGCTCAGGGAGGAACGAATTTTTCAGGAGGTCAGAAGCAGCGGCTTTCCATTGCCAGGGCTTTGATGAAGAAGGCAGATCTTTATATCTTTGACGATAGCTTTTCAGCTCTGGATTTTAAGACTGACAGCGCTTTGAGAAAGGCTTTGAAGGAGGAGACAAAGGAAGCGGCAGTGTTGATTATCGCTCAGAGAATTAATACAATTTTAAACGCGGATCAGATTATTGTGCTGAACGAGGGAAAAATTGCAGGAATCGGAACTCACAGAGAGCTTATGGAACGATGCAGCGTGTATCAGGAAATTGCGAAATCACAGATGAAAGGAGGGGAGGAGTAATGGAGAAGGAGAAGAACGAGACAGGGGAGGATCTGAAGCTGGAGGTTCCAAGCCATGCTATGAAAACATTAAAGCGGATGTGGGATTCCTCTAAGGATCAGCATTTGAGACTGTATCTGGTAGGGGCTTCTGTCATATTTTACACGCTGTTTTCTATTATATCGCCTCTTTACAGCGCTCACCTGGTGGATTTCATCTGGAATGGAGTGAAGGAGGCTAAAGCGGCAGGAACAGTGTTCTCCTTTACATGGAAATCAGGAGGAGTGCAGCTTTTAATCATGTTTTCCCTTTACCTGATCAGCTGGCTGTTTTACACAGCGCAGAACTTTCTTATGGCGGGCTTTGCGGAACGGCTCAATTTACGGCTGAGGGAGCAGCTGAGCTGGAAGCTTTCAAAGCTTCCACTTTCCTACTTTGACGGACACCAGCCGGGAGAGATTCTAAGCCGGGCAGTGAATGATCTTGACAAGGTGTCGGAGGCTCTTCAGACAGGACTTTTAAAGCTGTTTACCTCAGTGGGACTGGTAATCGGATCCCTTCTCATCATGTTTTTTTATCATGTGCCTTTAACTATTGTGTTCCTGATTTTTACTGGACTTTCCATGGTTCTTACCAATTTTTTCACAGGAAAGACTCTGAAAACAGCGGCCAAACGTCAGAGGGCATTAAGCCAGCTGACCAGCTGTGTAGAGGAGAGCATGAGCGGCCGTGTCATCATCAAAGCTTTTAACAGAGAAGAAGAGAGCCGTCAGGAAATACGCCAGGCAGCCGGGCAGTTAGCAGAGGCGGCCGGACAGGCAGATTTTCTCACCCAGGCTATCAATCCAGCCATCCGCTTTGTAAACAGGGTGGGACAGGTACTGATTGCAGTGATAGGAGGAAAGCTTCTCATAGACGGAGTTATGACAGTGGGAGCAATTCAGGCTTTTTTACAGTATGTTTATCAGGCGGCTGAACCGCTGACAGAGGTTTCCTATATGATTAATTCCATGCAGTCAGCGCTGGCGTCTGCAGAACATGTATATCAAATGCTGGATGCTGAGGAGATAAGCCCGGATCCGGAAAAGCCGGAGGTTGTAAGGAATTCAGAGGGAAGTGTGGTTTTCGAGCAGGTACAGTTTGGATACGATCCGGGGCGCCCTCTCATGAAGAATCTGAGCTTTACAGCGAAACCTGGGCAGAAGATTGCTATTGTGGGAAATACAGGGGCTGGAAAAACGACTTTGATTAATCTCTTAATGCGGTTTTATGAGGTAAACGGCGGACGAATTCTGTTAGACGGGGTGGACACGGCACATATGATGAGAGCAGATTTAAGACAGAATTTTGGCATGGTGCTTCAGGATACATGGCTGTTCGGAGGGACCATTGCAGAAAATATTGCCTACGGAAGGCCGGAAGCCTCCAGGGAAGAGGTGATAGCTGCTGCAAAAGCGGCTCATGCAGACTTTTTCATCCGGACAATGCCTCAGGGCTATGATACAGTTCTGGACAATGAAGCGGAAACAATCTCAGCCGGCCAGAGGCAGCTTCTTACCATTGCCCGCGTCATGCTCTGCAATCCGCCAGTGCTGATTCTGGATGAAGCAACTTCCAGTGTGGACACCAGAACAGAGATGGCCATCGGCAGAGCCATGCAGACGCTTATGAAGAACAGAACCAGCTTTGTAATTGCCCATCGCCTGTCTACAATCGTGGACGCAGATTTAATCCTTGTGATGAAGGACGGCGATATTATCGAGCAGGGAAATCACAGAGAGCTTCTGGCTGCGGAAGGTGCTTATGCAGAGCTGTACAACAGTCAGTTTGCATAGGAGAAAACAGGTGTGAAAAGAGAGAATGACAGATGAAACATACAGGTGTATAATAGTTGTATGCAGAGACTGTGAAGGAGGAATAGTCATGAAAATTGCAATTATTTACTACAGCCAGACTGGACATACCAGAGAGATGGGATCCGTCATTGCGGAGGGAATTGAGCGGGCAGGAGGAGAGGCCAGACTGTTTTCCATCGAAGAGCCGATGGATCAGGAATATCTGGACGCCTGCGACGGCGTGATTATTGGAACTCCGACCTGGGTGGCCAATACCTGCTGGCAGATTAAGAAGTGGTTTGATGTGGACAGCCGTTCTCTCAATCTGGCCGGAAAGCTGGGAGGCGTTTACGCCACTGCCCACTATGCCCAGGGGGGCGCAGATGTGGCACTGCTTACCATGATTGGCCATATGATGGTAAAGGGAATGGTACTGTACTCTGGCGGAGCATCGCTTGGAAAACCGTTTATCCACCTGGGGCCGGTAGCCCTTGATTCTGTGGGAACTCACTTTGAGGACTGCAGGGAGGACTTCCGAATTTACGGAGAGCGGTTTGCAAAAAAGGCCAGGGAGCTGTTTGACAGATAGAAACTGTTTAAAGGCAGATTTCATGTACACGGACGCGGACATATAAGAAAATAAGACAGGCCGGAGGGCGCTCGAAAAACGGGCAGTTTTCCGGCCTGACTTTTGTCCGGCCTGCAGATTCCGCTGCTTATGGCACTGAAACGAGGATGACACAGGAAAGAAAATATATTATAATGGAGAAACTGATAAAGCAGAAGAATTAAGAAGCAGATGATATAGGAGACATTATGGACAATAAATTTGAACTGTTAAATCCAAAACAGAAAGAGGCGGTCTTTCACACGGAGGGGCCTCTGCTGGTGCTGGCCGGAGCTGGTTCGGGAAAGACAAGAGTTCTGACTCACCGGATTGCCTACCTGATAGAGGAAAAGGGAGTGAATCCCTGGAATATTCTGGCTATTACTTTTACTAACAAAGCGGCTGCAGAGATGAGAGAGAGAGTGGATAAAATCGTGGGATTTGGTTCAGAGAGCATATGGGTAAGTACGTTCCACTCTTCCTGCGTGAGAATTTTGAGACGCCATATTGACCGGCTTGGATACGAGACCAGCTTCACGATTTACGATACGGATGACCAGCGCACGCTGATGAAACAGATATTTAAACGTCTTCAGGTGGATACCAGACAGTTTAAGGAGAGAGCTGTGCTGAGCAGGATTTCTGCTTTTAAAAATGATATGATTGTTCCACAGGAGGCTCTTCAGAATGCTGGAGGCGATTTCAGAGAGAAAAAAATTGCAGAGCTATATGTGGAATATCAGAAGGAACTGAAAAAGAATAATGCCCTGGATTTTGACGATCTGCTCTTAAAGACGGTAGAACTGTTTGAGCAGGACAGAGATGTGCTGGAGTATTATCAGAATCGATTCCGCTATATCATGGTGGACGAGTATCAGGATACTAATCGGGTACAGTTTAAGCTGGTAGATCAGTTAGCTGGAAAATACAGAAATATTTGTGTGGTGGGCGATGACGATCAGTCTATTTACAAGTTCCGAGGGGCTGACATCGAAAATATCTTAAGCTTTGAGTCGGCATTTCCCGGAGCACACGTGATTAAGCTGGAGCAGAACTACCGCTCTACCCAAAATATTCTAAATGCCGCTAACGAGGTAATCCGTCATAACAGAGGCAGAAAGGACAAAACTCTGTGGACCTCCAATGGGGAGGGGGATCAGGTGAGACTGGCTCAGTTTGATACAGCCTACGAGGAGGCAGATTACATAGTCAAGGATATTCTTCTGGAGACAGAAAAAGAAAACAGACCGTTTTCTGATTTTGCCGTGCTGTACAGAACCAACGCCCAGTCCCGCCTTCTGGAGGAGAAGTGCATTCTCTACAGTGTTCCCTACCGCCTGGTGGGAGGAGTCAACTTCTACCAGAGAAAGGAAATAAAAGATATTCTTTCTTATTTAAAGACAATTGCCAATGGGCAGGATGATCTGGCGGTGCAGAGAATTGTCAATGTGCCTAAGCGGGGAATCGGAGCCACATCTATGGGCAGGGTAATTGCTTTCGCCTCTGCCAGCGGAATGAGCTTTTATGACGCCCTTTTAAGAGCCAGGGCAGTGCCGTCCATCGGAAAGGCAGCAGATAAGATAGCTGGATTTACCGATCAGATTGAGGACTTCAAGTTCAGACTGTCAGAACTCAGCATAAAAGAACTGATTGAAGAAATCCTTGAAAAAACAGGATACAGAAAGGAAATTGAGGAAGAGGGAGAGGTAGAGTCTGAGACAAGACTCCAAAACATTGAGGAGCTGATTAATAAAGCGGCCGCTTACTGGGAGGGCGCAGAGGAGCCGACTCTGGGAGGGTTCTTGGAGGAAGTGGCTCTGGTGGCAGAGGTAGACAATATGGACGAATCGGAGAACCGGGTTGTTCTGATGACTCTCCACAGTGCTAAGGGACTGGAATTTCCCTATGTCTATTTAAGCGGAATGGAGGATGGCCTGTTCCCAAGCAGCATGTCTATTATGTCTGACGATGCCGATGCAGTAGAGGAAGAGCGACGTCTCTGCTATGTGGGAATTACCAGAGCCAGAGAACGGCTGACTATGACGGCGGCCAGACAGAGGATGACGAATGGGGAGACGCGCTTTTCTAAGCTGAGCCGCTTCGTGGAAGAAATCCCGCCTCTGCTTTTAGACAGACAGAACCAGAAATCCATGTTCTCCAGAGGCAGTTCCTGGACGGGAGACGGAGAAGGAAGCAAACTGCCAGGAAGCAGAGCGGGAGAGGGACTCCACTTTGCAGATGATTTCGATGACAGCGGACTGCCGTGGGGCGATGATTTCGAGATGGAGAGAGAAGAACGAGGCGCTTTCGGAAGAGGTTTATCCCACAGGGATGAAGGCTCTTCCTGGGCGGGCAATTCATCCTGGGGCGGCGGATCCTGCAGAGGAGGAGGTTCTTATGGCGGATCTTCTATATCTGGAAGAGATTGGGATCGCTCTACAGAAGGGTGGTCTGCTCCGAAACGCTCTTCTGGAATCAGTGCATTTGGGCAGAAGCCAAACGCCTACGCGTCTAAAACTGCCTCAACAGTCCCGCCTTTTGGAAAGGCCTTTACGGTTCAGAAAGCTGAAAAACTGGACTATGAGGAAGGCGACAGGGTGCGCCATATCAAATTTGGAGAGGGAACAGTCAGGACGATTGCAGACGGAGGCAGGGACTATGAGGTGACTGTAGACTTTGACAGATCAGGCGTGAAAAAAATGTTTGCATCTGTTGCCAAATTAAAAAAGGTGTAATAAAACTGCTGCATAAAATTTCTTTTTTGAAGTAAATATATATAGTAAAAAGAGCAGGATAATGGTATAATAGTATCAGACCAATCTTATAAAGAAAGGACGTGGAACGATGAATAAGTTTGATATGATGGGCAAAGATGCCTTTAACCGTGTGGAAGAGATTATGAATGCCACCAAACTGAATGAGTTCCTCCACAGAAAAGAAGAGGAAGAGAAGAAAAAGACCTGCGTACTCTGGATCTTGGCAATCATCGGCGTTGTAGCAGCTGTAGCCGCTATTGCTTACGGAGTGTACCGCTTCTTTACACCAGATTATCTCGAAGACTTTGAAGATGACTTTGAGGACGATTTTGACGATGACTTCTTTGATGAAGAGGAGGCAAAGGCAGTAGAGAAGGAATAGGAACAGAAATAAAGGAAACAGGAGCCGGAGACCGATTGGTTTTCCGGCTTTTCTCTTTATCGGAACATTCCGGCTTTTATAGCCTCTAGGCAAACATACTTTTTTTGTGTATACTGTTGAGAGCTGGATCTGAGCAGGATCGATAAGCATCAAAGCTGTATTCATACAGAGAAAGAATATACAGAATCAATGTACACGAATGCTGAAAAAAGCAGATGAAAAGAGAATGGAAAGGAACGGCAATAAAATGAAAAAAGGTGAAATTTACGAAGGAATTGTTGAAAATATGGATTTTCCCAATAAAGGGAATATTTACATAGAAGGAGAGCGTGTTGTTGTAAAAAATGCTCTTCCTGGCCAGAAGGTGCGTTTTTTAGTAAATAAGAGGAGAAAAGGAAAATGCGAGGGACGCCTTTTGTCTGTGGAGGAGAGTTCTCCATTGGAGCAGACAGAGTATCCATGTCCCCATTTTGGAATTTGCGGCGGCTGTCTGTATCAGACGATTCCCTATGAAGAGCAGTTAAAGATCAAGGAATGCCAGGTGAGGGATATTTTGACGCCTGTGCTGGGGGAACCAGGAGAAGGCAGCTGGATCTTTCAGGGGATTATTGGAAGCCCGATTTCTGAGCGGTACAGAAATAAAATGGAATTTTCCTTTGGGGACGAGGTAAAGGATGGACCGCTGGCTCTGGGAATGCACAAAAGAGGCAGCTTTTACGATGTAGTGACAGTAGGAGAGTGCAGGATTGTCAATGAGGACTTTACGAAGATTCTGCTCTGCACCAAGGAATTTTTCGAGGAGAAACAGATTCCGTTTTATAAAAAAATGCAGAAGACAGGCTATCTGCGCCATCTCCTGGTGAGAAGAGCCGTGAAGACGGGGGAAATTCTCATTGATCTGATTACAACGACTCAGACAGACACCTTAAAAACAGAAGGCTGGACAGGCGCGGAAGAGGAACTGTTAGCTCAGTGGAAGGACAGGCTTCTGGCTCTTTCCTTAGAGGGGACAATGGCGGGAATTCTTCATACAAAGAACGATACGCTGGCCGATGCGGTGAAGGATGAGGGAACAGAGATTCTCTTCGGCCAGGATTTCTTCTATGAAGAGCTGCTGGGATTGAAATTCAGGATTTCTCCTTTCTCCTTCTTCCAGACCAATTCTCTGGGAGCCGAGGTGCTCTACGAGAAGACGAGAGAATATGTGGGAGGCGTGGATGGAAAAGTAGTGTTTGACCTTTACAGCGGAACAGGTACAATTGCCCAGATCCTGGCTCCGGTGGCGGAAAAGGTTGTGGGCGTGGAGATTGTAGAGGAAGCCGTGGAGGCCGCTAAGGTGAATGCAGGGCTCAACGGTCTGTCAAACTGCGAATTTATCGCAGGTGATGTACTAAAGGTTGTGGGCGAGCTGAAGGACAAGCCGGATTTTATTGTATTAGACCCGCCAAGAGACGGAATCCATCCTAAGGCCATTGAGAAAATTATAGATTTTGGCGTAGATCGGATGGTGTATGTATCCTGCAAGCCTACCAGTCTGGCCCGGGATCTGGCGGTTCTTACAGAGCGGGGCTACCAGGTGGAGAAGGCATGCTGCGTAGACATGTTTCCTGGAACGGGGAATGTGGAGACGGTATGCCTCTTAACCCGCATAAAATAAGGGCTTATGGAGTAAAAGGATAGAAAAATCCTCCTGTAAAATGATATTACATCAAATGACAGGAGGATTTTTCTATGAAAACAGCATTTGAAAGGGTCTCAATGCAGATCCTTTCTCTTATTTTACCAGTTCTTCCGCCTTTTTAATGGCAGCGTCAATATTTTCACAAAAATATTCACGTCCTATTTTTTCCACATATCCGGCCTTTTCCATGACCTTCATAGGCTGAGGATTGACGTGGGAAAGAATCAGGGTAATGTTCTTTTTCTGGCATCGCTTCAGCAGATCGTTCATAGCGTTCATAGCGGTGCTGTCGATTGCCGGGACGCTCCTCATGCGCAGAATCAGGCACGTGGCACGTTCTCTGGCCACGATTCGGCCGATTTCGTCAGCAGCGCCGAAGAAGAGAGGGCCGCTGATCTCATATACATTGATATGGGGAGGAAGCTGTCTCAGTTTTTCACGTTCCGCCTCATCCTCGTCCTCTGCATATTTCCAGCTGTGAACTTCTGTCACATCGCTCATACGCTTCATGAAGAGAAGACCTGCAAGCAGAATGCCGAATTCGATGGCGACAACCAGATCGAAGACAATGGTCAGGAAGAATGTGATAATTAAAACGGCAATATCACTTTTCGGCGCTGTTTTTACCAGCTCTGCAAAGGTTCTCCATTGGCACATGTTGTAGGCAACCATAAAGAGTATGGCAGCGATAGCCGGCATGGGAATCATGCCTGCATAAGGCATAAATACTACGAGAATCAGTACCAGAACCAGAGCGTGAACCATACCAGCTACAGGTGTCCGTCCGCCGTTTTTAATATTTGCCGCCGTCCGGGCAATAGCTCCTGTAGCGGGGATGCCGCCGAAAAGGGCAGAGGCGATATTTCCGGCGCCCTGAGCGGCCAGCTCCATGTCAGAGCGGTGTTTTCCGTTGATCATTCCGTCCGCTACTACACAGGAGAGGAGCGATTCAATGGCAGCCAGTACAGCGATGGTGAAGGCATCCGGCAGAGCGGCCTGGATCATTTCAAAGTTCAGCGCAGGCAGATGAAAAGATGGAAGCGCACTGCTGATGGTGTAGAGATCCCCAATGGTATTGACGTTCAGAGGAAGGAATTTTACCATCAGAATTCCGCCGATTACTGCCAGCAGGGAGCCGGGAATTTTTTCTGAAAAATAGGGAGTAATAATAAGAATGGCCAGGCATACAAGACCTACGATTAAAGCGTCTGTGTTCAGGGTTCCAAAGCCTGCAGCAAAGGCCTTAAGTTTTTCCATGGTTTCAATAGTGGGCATTCCCTCTGGATAGGCAACTCCGAAGAAGTCCTTCAGCTGTCCGATGACGATAGTGACGGCAATACCGGAGGTAAATCCGGTGGTAATGGTAAACGGAATAAATTTAATCAGAGCTCCGAAACGGCAGAAGCCCATGATAATGAGAATAATTCCAGCCAGAATTGTTGCCACAGCCAGTCCGTCCATACCGCTTCGAGCCACTATTCCTGCTACGATGGTTGCGAAAGCAGCGGTGGGGCCTGCAATCTGTACCTGGCTTCCGCCTAACAGCGAGATGACAAAGCCTGCTACGATAGCCGTGTAGATACCCTGTTCCGGACCGACTCCGGAAGCCAGAGCCAGAGCGATAGACAGTGGAAGAGCAATGATTGCCACCACAATTCCAGCTATGAGATCCTTGAAAAATTGTTCCTTACTGTAAGATTTCCATGTTGTAAGCAGCATGGGACGCATCTTTTCCATAATTTCCCCCTTGTGAGCATAGTAATAGGCAGGATTTTCAGTCCTGCCGCTATTATTATACATTTCCTGTATACAATGTCCAGATGAAAAAGACAAAAAGATTGTTCTTTTTGAGGAACTTTACAGAAATGGTTCAGTCTCTTTCAGTTGACACAAAAAATTCTTTTGCTTATAATGAATATCAGAAAATAAGCCGCTTTTCGGCAGAGTGGAAAGAAGGCGGAGGGAGAATATACTTATGAATAATGAAACAAGCAGAGAAGTGTTGGAGAAGACAGCGCTTCTTCAGAAGATGAGAAGTGTTCCGGAATTGTTTGTGTTAATGTCAGCATGTACAAAGGAACCTTATGTAGAGTGCGATGCAGAAACCTTTGATGATGAGATTTTCATGTTTTTTACGGAAGATGAGGCCAGAGAAAAGGGGAAGGCTCTGCTGGAAGAAAAAATTCCAGTTTCCATTGTCAGAGTAGAGGAAAAGCAAAAGCTTCTGTTCTTCACCAGCCTGTTTACCATGGGAATTAACGCCATTGTGATGAAAAATAGCAGCGAGGACACGAGGTTTCAGTTAGAAGAGCTGGTCAGACGAAAGAAGCCTGAGGAGCAGCCAGAAGGAACCGTTTGGATTGAGAATCCGCAGCTTCATTTAACAGCTCTTTACTACGCGCAGGAGATGAGAAAACAGCCGAATCCACAGCCGGACGAGAAAACTAATGAGCTGCTGGAGGAGCTGCTGGCTGATTTTAAGAAGGGAAAATATATTTTAGCTCTTCAGAAGGAAGAAAAGGGGGTTCCGCTGGCTAAACTGAAAGACGGTCAGATGTATCAGCCTATTTTTACAGATGCGCTGGAATTTCAGAAGTTTAACAGAGAGAACAAGTTCCGCCCTGTAGCGGCAGACGCAGACAAGCTGGCCGTTTTAGTGGCTCCTGAGGCCAAGGGCGTGGTATTAAATATTATGAGTCTGAATCTGCCGTTCAACCTGAATCGGAAACCGGCCGCGCCGGCTGGAGGAGACGGGGCGGAGCAGAAGACGGAGACCGTATAACATCATTGATAGGAAAAGGATGCGTGAATCTGGCAGATCCAGATATCCCGCATCCTTTTTATCTTGTTTCCTATTGGTTGGAGGCCTTTAAAAGACAGGACTCGATAGCCTGAACCAGAGCGGAGCAGGTGTATTGGCAGCCCTCCGGATATGTAAGGTTTTCCAGAGACTGGGAGGAGCAGATCTGTTCAGACAGCTGATCCAGAGCCGGAGCCATCAGAGGATACATCGTCTCGACTGAATCGCTCAGCGGCAGCATAGAAATGGAATTAATATGATCGGCATCGACTGCTACCTCCAGATCTACATTTTGACTTCCAAGCGAAAGAGAAGCACGGTAAAGCCCCGGTGTGTAGGAGGCCTGAGCTGCCTGAATTTGATCGGAGGAGACGGCCTGAGGCTCCTTTTTTGGGCGGAACATGATAAAAAGCAGCGTCACAAGGATGATTCCCAGCCCAATAAAGATGGCAGTATAGATGATTTCCTTCATCCGAAGCACTACGATTTTCGTTTTAGAGCTCATAAAAAGACCTCTCAGTATTGTTTATTATAGTGTATGGGAGAAATGAATGATTTATTCGCAGCTTCCTGGTGAATATAATTTCCTCTTGACCAGAACATATGTTTGTTATACAATGGAGATATCAAAGAAATAGGAGGGTTTCATGTCATTACAGTTTATCATCGGAGGCTCTGGTTCCGGGAAAACCCACACGCTCTATGAAAATTTAATTAAATGTTCTATGGAGGATCCGGAGGGAAGGTATTTTGCTATTGTGCCGGAGCAGTTTACCATGCAGACACAGAAGGACATTGTTACGATGCATCCCAGACATGGTGTCAGGAATATTGATATTGTCAGCTTTGAGCGCCTGGCCTATCGGATTTTTGAGGAGTTGGCTGTGGAGACGCCGGCAGTGCTGGATGATATGGGCAAATCTCTGGTGCTCAGGAAGGTGGCGGCATCCAGGAAAAAGGATCTGCGTCTGTTTGGCAGCCATTTGGAACAGTCTGGCTTTATTGGGGAGCTGAAATCGATGTTGTCGGAGCTGTTTCAGTATGGAGTTTCAGGGGAGAGCATACGGGAGATGGCGGACAGCGCAGACAGTGCCATGCTGAGGCAGAAGCTGTCTGATATGAGTGAACTGTATGACGGATTCCGCGAATACACGAAGGAACGGTTTATTGCCCAGGAGGAGATCCTGGATATTCTCTGCCGCGTTCTTCCCAAGTCCCGTCTAATCCGTGGAAGCGTGGTAACTCTGGACGGGTATACCGGTTTTACTCCTGTACAGTATCGGATTCTGGAGATTCTTTTAACCTGCTGCCGCCAGGTCATTGTGACAGTGACCATGCCGCCGGAGGAGAACCCATACAGAGAGAAATCTATTCACAGTTTGTTTTATATGAGCAGCCATACAGTGTGCAGACTCATAGATTTGGCAGCCGGTACAGGAGCAGGAAGGGAGAAAGATATCCTGCTGACAGGACCGTGCCGCCGCTTTCAGAACAGCCCGGAGCTTTCAGCCATTGAGAGAGGCCTGTTCCGTTCTGGAACAGGTATCAGAGAGAACGTGCAGGGAGACAGTCTGATCCTTTATGAAGCAGAAAATCCTATTCGGGAAATTCAGTTTGTCTGTGCAGAGATTCACCGCCTGGTGAAGGAAAAAGGATATCGTTACCGGGATATCGCTGTAGTGACAGGGGCTCTGCCGGACTATTCCGGCGAACTTGCCAGACAGTTTCAGCAGAATGGAATTCCCTGCTTTATGGACAGTAAAAAGAGCATTCTGAGCAACCCTGTGGTGGAGCTTCTGCGGGCGGCTTTGGAGACGCTCTCAGAGAACTTTTCCTATGAAAGTATGTTTCGCTATTTGAAGACAGGAATGGTGACAGAGGAAAAGGAGAAGCTTTCCAGGCTGGAAAATTATGTGAAAGCTATGGGAATTCGGGGGTTTAAGCGGTGGAGTGCGCCCTGGGAGCGCACCTATAAAGATGGGGAGTGCCTGAATCTTGAGGAGATAAATGAATTTAAAGATTCCCTTCTGCATCCGTTTCTGCCGCTGAAAGAGGTATTTTCAGAACGCCAGTCCACAGTCAGAGAAATGACAGCGGCCTTGGTAGAGTTTTTAGAGAGTGTGGGAGCAGAGGAACGTCTGTCCCGCTGGGAACAGGCTTTTCGCGAGATGGGAGAGGCTGAACTTGAGAAGGAATACAGCCAGGTTTATGGACTTGTGATGGATTTATTTGACCGTCTGGCCGCTCTTTTGGGGGATGAGACAGTCAGCAGAAGAGAGTATGCCCAGATTCTGGATGCAGGCTTTGCTGAAATTCAGGTGGGCCTGATTCCGGCTGTTGTAGACAGGGTGGTGACAGGAGATTTAACCAGAACGCGTCTGTCTCATATCAAGGCTTTGTTCTTCATTGGAGTCAATGATGGAATTGTACCGGGAGCCGCCAGGAGAGGCGGAATTTTGACTGAGGCGGAACGCCGTATGCTGAAGGAAAGAGGCATGGAGCTGGCGCCTACAGCCAGGGAAGCGGGATTTTTAGAGCGTCTGTATCTGTATCTCGTGATGACGAAGGCTTCAGATTTCCTCTATCTGACCTGGAGTCAGACCTCTTCTGCTGGAAAGAGCCTTCGGCCATCCAGCTTGATTGGCCAGGTTAAAAAGCTGTTCCCTGAACTAAGGGAGACGAAGCCTGATCTCTACAGAGAGGCGGCTTTGTCAGATCCGGCAGGCAGGAGAATTCTGATTGAAGGACTCAGGGATCTGGAGCATGCGGCAGCCCGGCCGCAGTTTTTAGAATTATACCGCCATTTTTATTTTGATAAAGATAAAAGAGAAGAGACGAAGCGCCTGGTAGAAGCTGCCTTTCATACATATGAAGATAAGGGGATTGGAAGGACAGCGGCTCAGAAACTCTACAGTCCTATTCTTAGGGGAAGCGTAACCAGGATGGAACGCTATGCAGCCTGCGCTTATGCTCATTTCTTAACCTTTGGGCTGGAGCTTCGAGAACGCAGAGAGTATGAGCTGGCTGCTGCTGATCTGGGAAATCTGTTTCATAGTTCCATTGACCTGTTTTTTAAGACGATGCAGGAGGAGGGAAGAAGCTTCCGCCAGCTGGATGAAAAGGAAAGAAAAGAACTGGTCAGCCGCTGTGTATCAGAGGTGACGAAGGAATACGGAAATACAGTGGTGTCTGATACGGCAAGGAACGAATATTTGGGGCGCAGGGTAGAACGTATTACTGACAGGACGGTCTGGGCGCTGACAGAACAGCTGAAGAAAGGAGATTTTGAGCCTGCAGGATTTGAACTTACCTTTACTCCGGCAGACAATCTCAGAGCTATGAAGATTCCGATTTCCAGGACAGAGGCTGTCCACCTGCAGGGCCGTATTGACAGGATGGATCTGTGTGAGGACGGGGACAGGCTGTATGTGAAAATCATTGATTACAAGACTGGCAGGACGAAGTTTGAACTGACAGAGCTGTTTTATGGACTTCAGATGCAGCTGGTAGTTTATCTGGACGCTGCCATGGAGAAGGAACAGCGCAGATATCCAGATAAGCAGGTGCTTCCAGCAGGGATTTTTTACTATAATATTGCAGATCCCATGGTGGAGAAAGCCGAGGACATGGACGAAGAGGAGAAAGAAGCAGAGATTTTAAAGACTCTGCGCATGAATGGCCTGGTTAACAGCCAGGAGGAGGCCATTTCCCATCTGGATCGCAGAATTGAGACAGAGTCTGATGTCATTCCTGTAGCCTATAAAGCGGGAATTATTCAGGAAGCAAAATCCTCCGTAGCCAGTGAAAAGCGTTTTTCAGCTCTGACCGGGTTTGTGAATCGAAAAATCAGAGATATGGGAAGAGAGATTTTAGATGGAAGAATCACTGTAGACCCTTACAAAAGGGGGGAGAAAACTGCCTGCGACTACTGTCCCTATCACGGAATATGCGGTTTCGATTTAAAGACAAAGGGATATGGCTTCAGGCGCTTCAAATCCATGAAGCCGGAAGCAGTCTGGGAGGAAATTGAGAAGAACGATGAGGAAGACGAACAGGAAGATCTTGAGACAGAAGGAGGCGGGACAGAGGAATGGGAATAAACTGGACCAAGGAACAAAGGCAGGTAATTGAAAGCAGACACAGGAATCTTCTGGTATCCGCCGCAGCGGGAAGCGGAAAGACGGCTGTTCTTGTGGAACGGATCATTGAAATGATTACAGATAAGGAGAATCCGGGAGATATTGAGCGGCTTCTCGTCATGACCTTTACCAAAGCGGCTGCTTCGGAGATGAGGGAGAGGATCCATAATGCGATTGAGAAGAAACTGACCGAGGATCCGGATAATGAATATCTGCAGCAGCAGGCGGTTCTGGTTCAGTATGCCCAGATCACCACTATTGACAGTTTTTGTCTTCATCTGCTGAGAGAGCACTTTGACTGTCTGGAGCTGGATCCTGCCTTTCGGGTGGGGGACGAGGGAGAGATGCTTCTGCTTAGGGGCGATGTAATGGAGGAGCTGCTGGAAGACTGGTATGCCAAACGGGATCCCCGGTTTGAGAAATTTGTAGACGCTTTTGCCTCAGGAAAGGCAGATGGAGGAATTGATGACTACATCTATCAGGTTTACAGCTTTTCCCAAAGCAACCCATGGCCAGGGGAGTGGATAGAACAGTGCAGAAAGGAGCTTTCTGATACTTCGCTGGAGGCTTTGGACAGGACGGAATGGATGCATTTTCTGCTTTCAGATGTGAGAAACCAGGCGTCTGAGTGGGTGAGAGAGTTAAAGGCGGTTTCTGAGGTGTGCAGAGAGCCGGATGGACCGGAACCTTATCTCCCTATGATTTTATCCGACTTAGACCATGCAGAGAGAATGGAGAAGGTATCAGGCTATGATATGCTTGTCAGAGAGGCAAACTGCTTCACATTCCCCAAGCTGGCCGCTATCCGTGGAAAGAATTCCCCTGTATCTCCTGAAAAGAAGGAGGCTGTGTCAGAATGCCGAAAACGGATTAAAAAGGCAGTGGAAAGGATAAAGTCCCAGTTTATCTTTGCATCTGAGGAGGAGATACTCTCTGATCTGGAAGGAAGCAGCGAATCAGTGCTTATGCTGCTTTCCCTGGCTGAAGAGTTTGAACAGCGTTTTTCGGCGAAAAAAAGAGAGAGAAATTTAGTAGATTTTAATGATTTAGAGCATTTGGCCCTGAGCATTCTTTATAAAGAAAACGGGGAGATAAGCGAGGCGGCAGATGAGATGGCCCGCCAGTTTGATGAGATTCTGGTAGATGAGTATCAGGACAGCAACTTGGTGCAGGAGGCTTTGATCAAGGCAGTTTCCAGGGAACGGTTTGGAGAACCGGACGTATTTATGGTGGGGGATGTGAAACAGAGTATTTACAAATTCCGTCTGGCCAGACCAGATCTGTTCCTGGAGAAATACAAGTCTTACACCAGGGAGGACAGCCCTTTTCAAAAGATAGAACTCCACCAGAACTTCAGAAGCCGTTTTCAGGTGCTGGAAAGCACGAACGATGTGTTTTTTAAGATTATGACGGAGAGGCTGGGCTCTGTGGCCTATACAGAAGAAGCCGCACTCCATCCTGGAGCTGTATATGAGACTCTGCCGGAATCTGCTTCAGAAACAGAAAAGGATTTTTCAACGGAACTTCTTTTGATTAACACCAAGGACAGCATTTTGGAGGAGCTGGATGATGACAGCGCGGATTACACCAGACAGGAGCTGGAAGCCAGAATGATCGGCATGAGGATCAGGGAACTCACAGATCCGGGGAACGGATGTCTGGTATGGGATAAAGAAGAGGATACCTATCGGAGAGCAGAATACCGTGATATTGTTATTTTGCTGCGGAGTGTGTCCGGCTGGGCGGAAAGTTTTGTGGAGACGTTGGGACATATGGGAATCCCTGCCTTTGCCGAGTCAAAAACAGGATATTTTACGACTATTGAGGTGGAGACGATGCTGCATTTCCTGGCAGTGCTGGACAATCCCATACAAGATATTCCTCTGGCTGCAGTGCTGAAGGCGCCGTTTTTTGCCCTGACAGATCGGGAATTGGCTGAGATTATGGCAGAGTTTAAAAACAGCACGGAGAAGGGGCAGGATCGCGGATTGTACGGCGCTGTCTGTGCCTATCAAAAAATTCATGGGAGGAAGATCCAGTATCAGGAAACGGAGGAGGCAGAAATCTGCGAAAAGCTGGATTTTTTTACAGAGGTTATGGAGGAGCTTAGAATGCAGGCGGTTTATCTGCCTATTCATGAGCTGCTTTACAGAATTTTTGAACGGACGGGATATTATGACTATGTGTCCGCTATGCCTTCTGGAGAAACGCGGCGTGCAAATCTGGATATGCTGGTGGAGAAAGCGTCTGCCTATGAATCCACCAGCTATAGAGGAGTATTTCACTTTATTAAGTACATAGAAAAGCTGAAAAAGTACAATACAGATTTTGGAGAAGCCTCTGCAGCGGCAGAAGGAGGCAACACGGTGAGAATCATGAGTATTCATAAGAGCAAGGGACTGGAATTTCCTATTGTGTTTGCTGCCGCCATGGGAAAACAGTTTAATAAACAGGATACACGGGGAAAGATTCTTATTGATCCTCAGTTTGGAATCGGCGCAGATTATCTGAACAGTGAAACCAGGCTGAAGGCTCCCACCCTCAAGAAAAATGTGCTGAAACGGAGAATGGATCTGGAAAACCTGGGAGAGGAGCTGAGAGTTCTCTATGTAGCCATGACCCGGGCCAGGGAAAAACTGATTTTGACAGCTTCTGATAAGAATTTGGAGTCAAAGCTGGAAAAGTGGAAAGAATCTCTTTTTGAAACAGAAGAGGGACTGCCATTTACCCTCTTGTCTCTGGCTAATTCATATCTCGATTGGATTTTAATGGCCATGGCAGAGGGAAATTGTGGAATCTGTGTAAAAGAGACGATGGCGAAGGAACTTTTAGGACAGGAGATCAGCCGCCAGGTGCAGCAAAAGCTGACGAAAGACATGCTGTTAGGAATGAACAGCCCTCAGAAGACATCTTGGGAAGAGGCACTGGGACTTTCTGATGAAGCGTACCGGGAACAGCTGGAGACGCTGGCTTCCTGCCAGTATCTATGGAAGGATGATTTACGGCTTAATACAAAGCTTTCCGTATCTGACATAAAAAAGGCGGGAGAGGAGGAAAGCCTGGAGGAGAGCGTGTTTCTGCCTACTATTCCGAAGTTTTTGTCAGACGAGAAGGACGAGGGGCAGGGAGCCAGAAGAGGAACTGCTTACCACAGAGCCATGGAGCTTCTGGAGTTTCATAAAATCAGGACAAAGCAGGATATCAGAGAACAGCTGGATCGTTTTGCAGAAGAGAGAAGAATGACAGCCGATGCCAGAGCGCTGGTACGGGAGTCTGTGCTCTGGCCGTTTTTCCAGTCGGATCTGGGGAGAAGAATGGCAGACGCCCAGAGAGAGGGCCGCCTGAAAAAAGAGAGCCAGTTTGTCATTGGAATCCCGGCCAGGGAAATAGGAGACTGGGATTCTGACGAACTGGTTTTAATCCAGGGAATTGTGGACGCTTTTTTTGAGGAAAACGGAGAGCTGATCCTCGTGGATTATAAAACAGACTATGCAGAGCAGGAGGAGACGCTGATAGAACGCTACAAGCTTCAGCTGGACTATTACAGACGGGCCCTGATGCAGATGGAGAATAAGCAGGTGAAGGAAACGCTCATCTATTCCTTCAGGCTTGGGGAGATAAAGCTTTAGAAAAACGGCTTTTCAGCTCATCTATAAATTCTGCTGTGATTTCTGATATAGTTCCTCCCTTGGGTACAATATACCCAAATTCCAAACGATCTGTGCACTCCTCGATGGGGATGGAGATAACCTGGTAGGTAGAATCTTGGGCAGAAAATCCGTAAATTCCGATTCCATAGAAGTCACTGTTGGCTAACAGATGGAGAAGGGAGGCGCGTCCGTCCAGGTAGACAATTTTCAGGCCGGAGTTTAAGTTATACTGAATGTTTTCAGAAAAAATGTGGTAGGCAAAATCTTCCGCCGCATCCTGATACCGGGCGAAGCCATAGGGAGCCAGATTCTGGAGGGTGACTGGCTTTCCTTCCCGGATCAAGGGATGATTTCTGGAGAGGACAATGTGGGGGCGTACTAAAGAGAGTGTCTTGTAAGACAGCCCCATGGATGCCAGACGAGCAAGAACATTTTTCTTCTCTTCAGGGTTAAAATGAATGACTCCCACGTGAAACTGCCCAGAATACACATCTTCGATCACTTCATCCGCTGTGCCTTCACGGAGGCGGTGCATAAAGGCATCATCGTTCTTATGACGCAGGACAATTTCAATAAAACATTCCATAATGTGAGAAAAACGGGTCATGGAAACCATCAGAGAGTGGGAAGCAGGGCTGGAGGCAGAGCGGAATTCCAGCAGAGACTGCGCCGCCCGCAAAGTACCTTCTGCCCGTCCCAGAAAATCTTTACCGTCAGGCGTAAGGATTACGCCGCCTCTCGTACGCTCGAAAAGCAGGGTTCCGGCCGTGTGCTCCAGTTCTTTGATGATTTTTCCAAGATGGGGCTGAGAAATGTAAAGAGTCTGGGCTGCTCGATTGATGGAGCCCAGACGGGCAGTTGTGATAAAGTAAGAAAGATGCTTTAAATTAATATCATAATCCATAGATAACCTCCCGCATCAGAATGGCAGCAACAAAAACAGCCAGCTGCCGGACTTTGTTAAAAGTATACCATAAAAAGCGTTAAAAGGCCAGGTAGGTTGTAACAATCTGCTATAGCCTTATAGGTATCAGATATTAGAAAGAAAAACTGTTTTCTGTTATACTATGAATATAAAATAAAATTTATAAAAGATATAAAAATAATTTATAAAAATATCTTCTTCAGCCATCAGCTGTGTTTGAACGGATTTAGAGACAGCTTGACCTCTGAACGAGATGGAAGGGAGAGAGTATGACAGACAAGGAGAGAGGAAAAATTTTAAAAGAAGCTCTTCTGGCAGGCAGCATGGAGGTGGATAAAGGAGAGACTGCGTCCTATATTCCAGAGCTATCACGGGCTGATAAGCATGATCTGGGAATATGCATCTATACGCGGGATGGAGAAATTTATGAGGCAGGAGATTCTCAGAAGCGGTTCACTATCCAGAGTATTTCCAAAGTAATTTCCCTCTGCGTGGCACTTCAGCACTGCGGTTTCGACAAGGTATTTGAGAAGATAAGGATGGAGCCGTCGGGGGATGCGTTTAATTCTCTGCTGAAGCTGGATATGACCAGTAATTATCCCTACAACCCTATGATTAATTCAGGGGCGATTACAGTAGTCAGCTATCTTATGCCCATTTTCAGTTTTAAGGAACTGCTTGACTATGCAGGAAAGCTCTGCCTGGATCCGAAGATCCGACTGGATGAACGGGCTTATACATCGGAGATGGCTAACAGTGCCAGAAACAGGGCCATTGCCTATCTGCTCCAGAGCAAGGGAATTATCGAGTGCGATGTAGAGCGAAGCCTGGAGCTCTATGTGAAAATGTGTTCCCTGAGCGTGACAGCAAAGAGCCTGGCTGCTTTTGGTCTGGTTTTAGCCAACGGAGGCATCCATCCGGAGACCGGGGAACGGCTGCTGGATCGTGAGGTAGTGCGGACGGTTAAGACAATTATGCTGACCTGCGGTATGTACGATGGTTCTGGGGAATTTGCGGTAGAGGTAGGAATTCCTTCCAAGAGCGGCGTGGGGGGAGGAATCCTTTCTGTAGTAGACCGAAAAATGGGTATCGGCATTTACGGGCCTTCCCTGGACAAAAAAGGCAACAGTATCGGCGGAAAAGCTATGCTTAAATATGTGTCCGAAGAGCTGAATCTGCATATGTTCGCCTGGGAACCTTAGGGAGAGGGACGGAAAGCATAAAATTTATACAGTCAGCTGAAAAATTTGAGAAAATTCAGTTGTACAGCAGCGCTGTTTTATACTATAATAAAAAATATATAAAAATTATTAAAATTTGCTAAATCTAAAAATTCCAGTGTAAAAGAAACAGGGAAAGGAGGAGGGAAACTGGGAGGAGATTTGGCAGCGCCTTCAAAAGCTGTAAGATAAGGGGCAAGCAACAGGAAAATTAAGGAAATTGAGAAAGGAAAGGTAAGTATGTTTTCAGAAATTATCAATACCCTCAGTAACTGGCTGTATACCTATATTCTGATTATTCTGCTTCTGGGAGCTGGTATCTATTTCACAATAAAGACAAAGTTTATTCAGTTCCGCTGTCTGAAGGAAGCAATCCGCGTAGTAAAAGAACCAAGCGATGATAAGGAATCAATTTCGTCTTTTCAGGCGCTGATGGTTTCCACAGCGTCAAGAGTAGGAACTGGAAATATTGCTGGTATTTCCACCGCTATCTGCATCGGCGGAGCCGGGGCTATGTTTTGGATGTGGCTGGTAGCGATTCTGGGAAGCGCATCTGCGTTTATTGAGAGCACCCTGGCACAGATTTATAAAAGAAAAGCAGCAGATGGAAGTTCTTACGGCGGTCCGGCGTACTACATACAGGCAGTTTTGAAAAAGAGATGGCTGGGAATCCTGTTTGCAGGAACTCTGATTGTTACCTACATGGGTGGTTTCAACATGGTGGCAGCTTTCAATATTGCTGATTCTTTCCGGGCATACAGCTTCTATGATCCGTCCACTACACCGCTTATTGTCGGCGCTGTGCTGGCAGCAGCTTTTGCCATTTGCATTTTTGGAGGAAGCAAGCAGATTTCCAAGATCACAGGAGTGCTGGTTCCTGTCATGGGAATTTTCTACATTCTTGTTTCCTTAATAATCATTGTGACACATTTAAACCTTGTTCCCAAAATGTTTGCAGATATTTTTACTCAGGCATTTGACTTTAAGGCTATTTTCGGAGGATTTGCAGGTTCTGCTATTATGCAGGGAATCAAGAGAGGCCTTTTCTCCAATGAGGCCGGAGTAGGTTCTGCTCCTAACGCAGCAGCTTCTGCAGGCGTATCTCACCCAGTAAAACAGGGATTGGTTCAGATGCTTTCTGTTTATATTGATACTATCGTTATCTGTTCTGCAACAGCATTTATGCTTCTCTGCTCCGGTATTGAGCCGTCATCAGACCTTCAGGGAATGCCGTATGTACAGGCAGCAGTTGCCAACACTCTGGGAAGCTTCGGAACGGTATTTATTACTATCGCTCTGGTGCTGTTTGCATTTACTACCTTAATCGGAAACTTCTACTATGCGGAAATGGGTCTTGGCTATATCTGTGACAAGACGCCTAATAAGGGCCTTTTAATGGGATTTCGTCTGGTAGCAGCTTTGATTGTATGCTTCGGTGCAACGATGGAATTCAGTGTGGCATGGAATACGGCCGATGTTCTCATGGGACTCATGGCAATCATTAACCTTCCGGTAATCCTGATTCTGGGAGGTCCGGCCGTAAGATGCATGAACGATTATCTGAAGCAGAAAAAAGAGGGGAAAAACCCTGTATTCAAGGCAAAAGATATTGAACTGGAAACAAAAACAGATTTCTGGAACTAAATAAAAATATAAAAAAGACACATGATCTGTTAAATGATTTTAAAAGATAGATCATGTGTCTTTTTGACTTTACGAAAAGAAACAGTTCACTATTTTCCTTCTCCGATAATCAGTTCTTTCGCGTATGGCAGAGTCTGGATCCAATCGCAGAAGGTATGCCACTCGGCCAGCTTGTGATCCTTGCGGGCATAGTAAATGTTGATCAGCGTTTCATAGTTGAAGGTGCAGGTCCGCATCTGATTGTAGCTGGATGGAAGAAGCTGGATCAGGTCGTACCAGTCCTCTTTGCTCTTTGTATCCAGATATCTCTTCCTGGTTTCCTCGAGCTTGTCCACAACTGTCTGCATGAAAACCCTGGCTCCCTCTGTCATGTGGTCACAGCTGAAATCGTCCATGGTAAATTCTTTACTGTGGATTTTGTGCATGGTGCTGCAGGAATTGGCAACAGTCGCCACTTTGTAAGTGTCATATTCTTTCCACCAGTAGAGGGGAGCTGTGATATCAACAGAGACGAAAATCTGGCGGACGTATTTGCGGTGATCGCTTCCAGCCTGGCGGAGTCTCTTAGCCAGATCCAGATCATTGGGACCTAAAATATAGGAACCATTTTCATCATAGCAGCTGTCAGAACGATGCCAGCTGTTCATAGGATTTCTGGCTCCGCGCATGGCGTTTTCCAGGTTCATTACGCTTGTTCTTTCTAATGTGATCATCGGTTCAGCCTCATTTCTTTTAGATTCAGTTTAAAACTAACCCCATTATACCTGTCTCAGGGAGAAAATGCAATCCTGCCATAGATTCTCCAATGGCAGCTTTTTTGTTTTCATGGTATACTTACAAATAAACCATTTGTAAAAACTTAAAAAATGCAGGACTGCAGGAGGTAAACATATGAAATTCGCATTTTTGATTTTAGGAAACTTTAATGTAGATGAGGACAGGGCAGCAGTTCATAATAGTTCAGCTCAGATTATCGGCGTATCTACTTTGGATGAAGCATGCGAAACAGCCAGAAAGCTGTACGAGGACGGCATCAGCTGCATTGAAGTATGCGGCGCTTTCGGACCAGACGGGGCAAGAAGAATTATTGAGGCTACGGAAAATAAAATTCCAGTAGGCTATGTTACTCATCTGCCAGAGCAGAATGAGGTCTATGAGGCAGTTTTTTCAAACAAAAAGACAGAATAGACAAGAACAGGCGGTAAAGAAAATCAGCAAAAACAGAATGGTAAAAGCAGGCGGCAAAATAGACCGACAGAAAATGCAGAGAGACAAAATGCCAGAAATAGAACTGGGAAAGGCGGACAAAACAGTGAAAATGATAGATGTGACAGGAGTTGGGACGGGAGCGGTATTTCTGCTTCGCGGAAATGCAAATATTCTCTTCGAGGCAGGAATGGCCTACGGGGCCGCTGCCATGATAGAGAAGATTAGGCAGGAACTTCAGGGAGAGCCTCTCCATGCAGTGCTTTTATCCCACTCCCATTACGATCATGTGGCAGGGCTTCCGGCGGTGAGAAAAGAGTGGCCAGATGTGAAAGTGTATGCATCAGAACGTGCAAAAGAGATTTTAGTTAAGCCGGGAGCGCTGAATACAATCCGGCGTCTGAGCGGGGAGGCAGCCGAAGCTTCTGGCCTTCCATGGGACAGCAGCTATGACGACAGGGATATTCAGGCGGATATCGGGCTGGCGGACGGAGAAACTGCAAAAATTGCTGGAGACAGAGTATACGCCTTTGCTACAGTCGGCCACACAAAGTGTTCCATGTCCTATGTGGTAAATGGAGAGGTAATGCTGTGCAGCGAGACAGTGGGAGTCATGAACCGGGACAAGGAGTATATGCCCAGTTTTCTGGTAGACTACAAGGGAGTGGAGGATTCTATCCGCCGATCTGCTGAAATTCCGGTGAAGGAAATTATTTTAAATCACTACGGCCTGGTGGAAGATGAGGACAAGGCTGTAATATGGGAATTCCTTCTTCAGACTGCTAGAAAGAGCCGGGAGAAGATGATACAGATTATGAATGAGACCAGCAGCGATGAAGAAGCGCTGAAAAGAATGGAGCAGACGTTTCACGCTAAAGTAGACAAAAAAGATCAGCCAGATGAGGCTTTCTATATTAATGCAGCCAGCATGATGAAAACTTTAAGACGCCAGTATCCAGAGAGAATCAGAGAGGGCAGGAGGGAGAATGAAACATGCAGTTAATAGCAGCAGTAGATAAACATTGGGCAATTGGAAAGAATGGACAGATGCTGGCAGTCATTCCGGCAGATCAAAAACTATTTCGCCAGGAGACCATAGGAAAAGTAGTGGTGATGGGAAGAAAGACTCTGGAAGCGCTTCCAGGGGGACGTCCGTTAGAGAGCAGGACCAACATTGTGCTGACAAGAGATCCGTCCTTTGATGTAAAGGGGGCTGCAGTAGTTCACAGTATGGAGGAAGCTCTTGCAGAGCTTTCTAAATACCAGGACAAGGATATTTTTATTATTGGGGGACAGACGATTTACCAGCAGTTTCTGCCCTTTTGTTCAGAAGCTCATATTACGTTCATTGACTATGAATATAATGCAGATACCTACATGGTCGATCTGGAGAAGGAAGGATGGACAGTGACGGACTGCAGCGATGAACAGACCTATTTTGATCTGTGTTATGAGTTCCGCAGGTATGTGAAGCCTTAAAAAAACGGTGAAAATCCAAAAAAAAAGAGTAAAAAACAGAAAAAATTACTGGTAAAATTTTACTGAATAAAAAGTCGGAAAATATGATTAAAAATACTTTCGTAACAAAAAAAATATAGAAAAAACAGAAGATGTATTACAAATTACGGAGATGTATCTGGGTTAAGTGAAGAAATGTTTAAATAATAAAAAAATCAGACAAAAGAATCTGAATTCATACGCTTTTTAACGTAAATTTTCCTCTTGTTTTGCTTGTCAGAAGTGAAAAGGAATGATAGAATAGGGACAGGTGAAATTTATCGCTGAAAGAACAGGAGGAGAGGGAAAAAGACATGTACCAGATTTTAAAAGCAGAAAAGCTGGCAGACAAAATTTACCTGATGGATGTAAAAGCTCCCAGGGTTGCCTGCGCCTGCGAACCAGGTGAATTTGTAATTGTAAAGATGGATGAGGAGGGGGAGAGAATCCCGCTTACGATCTGTGATTTTAACAGAGAAGAGGGAACGATTACTATCGTATTCCAGACAGTAGGAGCTTCTACAGAGAAGATGGCTGAGTTAAAGGCCGGAGACGCATTCCGCGATGTAGTAGGACCTCTTGGAAACGCTTCCGATTTTGTAAAGGAAGATGTTGCTGAATTAAAGAATAAAAAGTATCTGTTTGTAGCCGGCGGCGTAGGTGCAGCACCAGTATATCCGCAGGTAAAGTGGATGCATGAGCATGGAATTGATGTAGACGTTATTGTTGGTTCCAAGACAAAAGACCTGATCATTCTGGAGAAGGAGATGAAGGCAGTTGCCGGAAACCTCTACATTACTACAGATGACGGTTCTTATGAGAGAAAAGGCATGGTAACAGAGGTAATCAAAGATCTGGTTCAGAACCAGGGTAAGAAATACGATGTCTGCGTTGCCATTGGACCAATGATTATGATGAAATTCGTCTGCCTGCTTACAAAGGAATTAGGTATTCCTACAATTGTCAGCCTGAACCCAATCATGGTAGACGGAACAGGAATGTGCGGCGCATGCCGTGTAACTGTAGGCGGCAAGGTAAAATTTGCCTGCGTAGACGGACCGGAATTTGACGGCCATGAGGTAAACTTCGATGAGGCTATGAAGCGCCAGCAGATGTATAAGACAGAAGAGGGCAGAGCTTTATTAAAACTGAGAGAAGGAGATACCCATCACGGCGGATGCGGACACTGCGGAGGTAATGACTAATGGAAGCAAATAGAGATATGATGAAGAGAGTTCCTGTAAGAGAGCAGGATCCGAAGGAGCGTGCCACAAACTTTAAAGAGGTATGCTTAGGCTATGATATGGACGAGGCAATGGCAGAGGCAGTTCGCTGCTTAAACTGCAAGAATGCACAGTGTGTAAAGGGATGTCCAGTATCCATCGATATTCCGGCTTTTGTTCAGGAAGTAAAAGAAGGAAATATTGAGAAGGCGGCAGAGATCATTGCCAAGTCTTCCGCACTTCCGGCTGTCTGCGGCCGTGTCTGTCCGCAGGAGAGCCAGTGTGAGGGAAAATGTATCAGAGGAATCAAGGGCGAGCCTGTTTCCATCGGAAAGCTGGAGCGTTTTGTTGCTGACTGGGCAAGAGAGCACGGCTTTGTTCCGAAGGCAGCTGAGGAGAAGAATGGCAAGAAAGTTGCCGTTATTGGTTCCGGCCCTGCAGGACTTACCTGCGCAGGCGATCTGGCTAAGCTTGGCTATGAGGTAAAGATTTTTGAGGCGCTTCATGAGGCAGGCGGCGTTCTTACTTACGGTATTCCGGAGTTCCGTCTTCCAAAGAGCGGAGTAGTTCAGCCAGAGATTGACAATGTAAAGAAGCTGGGCGTAGAGATTGAGACAAACGTAGTAATCGGAAAATCTGTTACAATTGATGAGCTGATGGAAAAAGAGGGCTTTGACGCTGTGTTTATCGGTTCTGGAGCAGGACTTCCCAAGTTCATGGGAATTCCAGGGGAGAACTCTAACGGCGTATTCTCTGCAAATGAGTACCTGACAAGAAGCAACCTGATGAAGGCCTTCCGTGATGATTATGACACACCGATCGCAGCAGGACATAAGGTAGCAGTAGTCGGCGGCGGAAACGTAGCTATGGATGCTGCCAGAACAGCACTTCGTCTGGGAGCAGAGGTTTACATCGTATACAGAAGAAGTGAGGCAGAGCTTCCAGCCCGTGTGGAGGAGGTTCACCACGCAAAGGAGGAGGGAATCCAGTTCCACCTTCTCACAAATCCGGTAGAGATCCTGGCAGACGAGCAGGGCTGGGTAAAGGGCATTGTATGCCGCAAGATGGAACTTGGCGAGCCAGACGAGTCTGGAAGAAGACGTCCAGTAGAGATCGCAGGTTCTGACTACACCTTAGACGTAGACACAGTTATCATGGCTCTGGGAACTTCTCCGAACCCGCTGATTTCCAACACGACCAAAGGTCTTGAGGTAAATAAGTGGAAATGTATCGTAGCAGATGAGGCTAATGGAAAGACAACTAAGGAAGGCGTCTATGCCGGCGGAGACGCTGTAACGGGAGCGGCAACCGTTATCCTCGCTATGGAGGCAGGCCGTGCCGGAGCAAAGGGAATCCATGAGTTCCTGTCCGGACAGAAGGCTGAGTAAGTGTAAAAACTTAAAATAATAAATAAAAAGAAGGCTGAGGCAGAGCGCTTGGTCTGAGTAAAGGGGCATGATAGACAAGTATCATGCCCCGCTTTGGTTTTGTGAAGATATGGTTCTCCTGTCAGACTTGGAGAAGAAAAAAGAAATACAAAAAGGAGAGAGGAGAGAAAACGGGATGAAAAAACAGGTTGATTTACTCCATGGAAATATCGTTTCATCTTTGACGGAGCTGGCCCTTCCTATCATGGGAACTGCAGCGGTGCAGATGGCTTACAACCTGACTGATATGGCGTGGATTGGCCGTGTGGGAGCGCCTGCTGTAGCTTCTGTAGGAGCGGCGGGTATGTACACCTGGCTTTCTAATGGCCCAGTAATGCTGGCTAAAATGGGAGGACAGGTGAAGGTGGCTCATTCCCTGGGAGAGGGAAGAATAGAGAGGGCGGCCCAGTTTGGAAAAGGGGCGCTTCAGCTGACTGTTTTTCTGGCTGTGCTTTATGGACTGATTATGAATCTGTTTACCCACCAGCTCATCGGATTTTTTGGGCTGGGAGATCCAAAGATTATTGGGGATGCAGCAATTTATCTGCGGATTGCCGGCGGACTGATTATTTTCAGCTATCTGAATCAGACGCTTACAAACTTGTTTACAGCTATCGGAAACAGCCGTGTGCCCTTTGCGGCCAACTGCATCGGTATGCTCAGCAACATTGTGCTGGATCCCATGCTGATTTTTGGAATCGGCTTTTTCCCCAAAATGGGAGTGGCGGGAGCAGCGGCGGCTACCGTGGCTTCTCAGGCAGTGGTGACGTCTGTGATGCTGTGGCATGTAAAGAAAGATACCATTTTATTTGACAAGATTCGTTTCTGGGAGAAAACGCCGCTTCCCTATTTTATCAGCATGATTAAAATCGGATTTCCTTCTGCAGTACAGGAGTCTCTCTACTGTGGTATTTCTATGATTCTCACCAGATTTGTTACTGACTGGGGTGATACAGCTGTGGCGGTTCAGAGAGTTGGAGGTCAGATAGAATCTCTGTCGTGGATGACAGCCGAGGGCTTTGGCATGGCAATTAACGCATTTGTAGGACAGAACTATGGAGCGAAGCAGTATGGAAGAATGAAAAAGGGATATTTTATAGCGGCAGGAATGATGACTGCCTGGGGAGCTCTGATTACTGTGATTATGCTGACCTTCAGCACGCCGATTTTCGGCCTGTTTATCCATGAGGCAGATGTGCTGCCCTACGGTGCAGACTATCTGAGAATCATGGGAATCGGCCAGATTTTCATGTGCGTGGAACTGATGACCGTGGGAGCGTTAGCGGGCATGGGAAAAACGCTGTACAGCTCCATTATCAGCATTCTTCTCACATCTGCCAGAATTCCGCTGGCTATGGCGCTTGGCTCTACGGCTTTGGGTCTGGATGGAATCTGGTGGGCGCTGACAGTGTCAAGTATTTTAAAGGGTATTACATTTTTCATTGTCTGCTGCGCTGTATTCAAAAAAATGATTCCGGCCGGAAGCGGGAATGAGAGCCAGCGTCAGGGATAAATTTTAGTGAGTTTTTTGCGGCCTTCTGATTGACTAATTGGCTTATCCATGCGATAATACGATTAGTACGGTGTGATAAAATTAACAATGTACTAAAACACTTGTTTGAAAGGAGTCATACAATGATTTATTCACATGAAGTAGAAAAGATGTGTACAGTTGCACAGGGTGTCTGTCATGGCGCAGCTCCGATTCCGGAGGAGGCAAAGTGGGTTCAGGCTAAAGAAATTAAGGATATTTCTGGTTTAACACATGGTGTGGGCTGGTGCGCTCCTCAGCAGGGAGCCTGCAAGCTGACTCTGAACGTAAAGGACGGTGTAATCCAGGAGGCTCTGGTAGAGACGCTTGGCTGCTCCGGTATGACACACTCTGCAGCTATGGCAGCTGAGGTTCTTCCAGGAAGAACGATCCTTGAGGCACTGAACACAGACCTTGTATGTGATGCAATCAACACAGCCATGAGGGAACTGTTCTTACAGATCGTTTACGGAAGAACACAGAGTGCGTTTTCTGAGGATGGTCTTCCGATTGGAGCAGGACTTGAGGATCTGGGAAAAGGACTCCGCTCTCAGGTTGGAACCATGTACGGTACATTAAAGAAGGGCCCCCGCTATCTTGAGATGGCAGAGGGATATGTAACAGGAATCGCTCTGGACGCAGAGGATCAGATTATCGGATACCAGTACGTAAACCTTGGAAAGATGACTGACTTCATTAAGAAAGGCGATGATCCGACAACTGCTTACGAGAAGGCGAAAGGACAGTATGGCCGTGTGGCAGACGCTGTAAAGATCATCGATCCAAGAGAAGAGTAATTGGTCCGCTCTAGTTAGAACCGTGAAATTGCAGAGAGATTGTTAATTACATATCAAGGAGGAAAACCACTCATGGCATTATTTGAATCATATGAGAGAAGAATTGATAAAATCAATTCCGTATTAAACAGTTATGGAATTGCTTCTATCGAAGAAGCTGAGAAAATTACAAAGGACGCCGGACTGGACGTTTACAATCAGGTAAAGGGAATTCAGCCGATCTGCTTTGAAAACGCATGCTGGGCATATATCACAGGCGCGGCTATCGCTATCAAGAAAGGCTGCCGCAAGGCATCCGATGCAGCAGCAGCAATTGGAGAGGGCCTTCAGGCTTTCTGTATCCCAGGATCTGTAGCTGATCAGAGAAAAGTAGGCTTAGGTCATGGAAATCTGGGAAAGATGCTTCTGGAAGAGGACACAGACTGCTTCTGTTTCTTAGCAGGACATGAGTCCTTCGCAGCAGCAGAGGGCGCTATTGGTATTGCTGAGAAGGCAAACAAGGTTCGTCAGAAACCGCTTCGCGTTATCTTAAACGGATTAGGAAAGGATGCCGCTCAGATCATTGCCAGAATTAACGGTTTTACTTATGTTGAGACACAGTATGACTACTATACAGGCGAGTTAAAAGAAGTATTCAGAAAAGCATATTCTGATGGCCCTCGTGCGAAGGTAAACTGCTATGGCGCGAACGATGTCCGCGAGGGAGTTGCTATCATGTGGAAGGAGAATGTAGACGTTTCCATTACAGGAAACTCCACAAACCCGACACGTTTCCAGCATCCAGTAGCGGGTACTTATAAGAAGGAGCGAGTTGAGGCAGGCAAGAAGTACTTCTCCGTAGCATCCGGCGGCGGTACAGGACGTACCCTTCACCCGGACAACATGGCAGCAGGTCCTGCTTCCTATGGTATGACAGATACATTAGGACGTATGCACTCTGACGCACAGTTTGCAGGTTCTTCTTCCGTACCGGCTCACGTAGAGATGATGGGTCTTATCGGCGCAGGAAATAACCCGATGGTTGGTATGACGGTTGCAGTTGCAGTTGCCATCGAGGAAGCGGCGAAGGCTGGGAAATTCTAGGAAATCCAGTAAAATTAAGGATTTAAGATGTTGTTAAAAGTAGAAAAAAGTAGGGAAATGTATGTAACT
>JAGZZT010000012.1 GCA_018377235.1 Clostridium sp. | reverse complement strand
TACTAATCGGTCGAGGGCTTAACCAAGAGGTTGGGTAGAGAGAAGAAGGATGGAAGAGATAGGAAGTAGGATTCAATGTGTGGTTTTGAGGGTATGTATTAAATAAACCTCAGAAATTAAATAAAAAGAGATAGGTTATTGTCTCAAATGCGCGAGTGGCTCAGTGGTGGAGTATCGCCTTGCCAAGGCGAGGGTCGCGGGTTCGAATCCCGTCTCGCGCTTTTTTTATTGGCTGGAATTGCTTGAATTTTCAAGGATTCCAGCCTTTTGTTATTTTCTGATTTTTTTGAAAAAATGGTATTATGGTATAATGTATGATGTTGCTTCCTCCTAGACAAGTACGGAAGGGAGGTGTCTGATGTGGAAATTCTTCTATCTTTGATTATCGCTGTTGTGGCAGGTGTGATTAGCCATCTCACTTGCAAATGGCTGGATAGCGATAAGTAGTCGGTAATCAGCCTGTGGGTTTAAGTCTTCCCACTCCAGAATTAGGAATAGAAAAACCCAGTGTTCCAGCACTGGGTTTTTTGTTTAGGTCATCCGACATGGATAACTTCTATCTTTTAGCCTACTGGCATTTTAGCATATGCGATTTGGGATTGCAATATACTTGATAAAATAATCATTGGCCGGAATTCCCTGGTTTTTTAAGAGTTTCAGCTTTTTTATAAAAAAGACCTTGACAAACAATAGAATATAAGCTTATATTATATTATAACATTATATAATAATATGTTTGTGAGAGGGAGATACTATGAAAGTTATTGGTATTGGTGATAATGTATGCGATAAATATATTCATCTTAATACCATGTTTCCAGGCGGGCAGGCATTGAATTTTGCTGTTTATGCAAAAATGTTGGGAGCAGACTCGTCATATATGGGAACATTTGGACGTGATGCAGTTGCAGATCACATATTAGTTACTCTGGATGAATTAGAAGTGAAGCATGACCACTGTAGACAGTATGACGGTGAAAATGGATATGCCAGAGTAACTTTAGTAGATGGAGACAGAGTATTTTTAGGAAGTAATAAGGGTGGAATTGCCAAAGAGTATCCAGTAGTTCTGGATACTGATAATATGGAATATGTAAAACAATTTTCCCATATCCATACAAGCAATAACAGCTATTTTGACAGCCAGTTGCCTAAACTAGCTGAAGCAGGCCTGTCTGTTTCCTATGATTTTTCTGGACAATGGACAGATCAGGAAAAAGTGGCTCAGGTAGTTCCGTATATCAAATATGCGTTTTTATCCTGTGGTTCTGTGCAGGAGGAGGAAGCAGAGGAGATCTGTTACAGAATATACAAGGCAGGATGCCCTATGGTAATTGCGACAAGAGGAAGCTATGGCTCTGTTTTATATGATGGAAAAAAATTTCATAAGCAGGCTCCCAAATTAGTGGAAGCAGTAGATACGTTGGGGGCAGGAGATTCATTTGCAACAGCATTTTTACTTTCTTATGTGGGAAATCTGGAAAAGAATACGGAACAATATCCCGGTAAAACAAATGAACTGACAGAAATATTTATCAAAGAGGCAATGGCTGCAGGCGCAGAGTTTGCTGCTAAAACCTGTATGGTTCAGGGTGCTTTTGGCCACGGAAAAGAGATTCAGTAATATTTACAATAATGAGGAGGATATAAACATGACAAAGACAGTAAAGGAAATCGTAAGTGAGATTAAGGTCAAGATGGATCAAACGGGCGGTTTAAAACATGTATATTTTGTTGCCTGCGGTGGCTCTAAAGCAGCGATTTTCCCAGGGCTTTACCTGCTTCAGAGCGAGGCGAAAACATTTAGCGCTACTACCTACACAAGTAATGAATTTGTACATGCTACTCCAAAGGAACTGGACAATAGATGTGTGGCAGTGATTTGTTCCTTAAAGGCAACGCCTGAGACTGTAGAGGCAGTTAAGACGGCGAATGCAGCTGGAGCTGTTACGATCGCTATGACAGGCTCTATGGAAACAGGAATGGCAAAGGTAGGTCAGTATGTAGTAACCTACTCTAATGGAGACGATCAGGTATACAGTGATTCCAACCAGGCGAATGCTCTCCGCATTGGATTTGAGTTATTAAAGCAGTTTGAGAACTATGAAAATTATGATAAGGCTATGGAAGCCTATGCACAGATTGATAAAATTGTCGCAGAAGGAAAGGAAAAGGTTCTTCCAATTGCAAAGAAATGGGCTGAAACATATAAAGACGAGCCGGTTTTCTATGTGTTAGCTTCAGGTCCTAATTATGGTGTTGCTTATTCTATGTGTTGCTGCCACTTTATGGAAATGCAGTGGAAGCATGCAGTATGCCTTCATACAGGAGAGTATTTCCATGGACCGTTTGAAACCACAGATAAGAAACTTCCAATGATTCTGTTAATGAGTGAGGGAAGAACAAGGGCATTAGATGAGAGATGTCTGAAGTTCCTGAAGCAGTATGCAGAAAATTATATTACGATTGACTTCAAAGAATTAAATCAGAGCAGAATTGCTCCGGAAGTAGCAGAATTCTTTAATCCTGTTGTAATGATTCCGATCGAGAGATATTATGTGGCTCAGATGGCAGAGGTAAGGGGACATTCTATGGATGAAAGACGTTATATGTGGAAAGTAGAGTATTAAATAGGGTACTCTTCATAAAAGGTTAAAAAAGCAGCAGAACTGAAATAAGCAGTTTTGCTGCTTTTTCAATGGAATCATATAGAGTGTTATAAGCAGTTTTACGATTATCAATAAAAATGAAAAGAATAGGTTATAAAAAATATACAAAAACTATTGACAATATAATGATATATAATGTATTATCATTATATAAATAATCGGCCGATGAAATAAATGATAAGTACAGTAAGAGGATTGGAGGGAATAATGTTTGAAAGCGCAGGTTTTTGAATATCAGGGAGAAGGGATTGAATGCGTCTACAACAATGGTAATTGGGTTATGTGTATAAAAAATTGGAAACCCAATAATGATATAGGGGAAATTAAGTATTTAGAAGTTCACCATGAAACAGACGAGCAGTTCGTTCTGGTACATGGAAAGGCAGTGTTGTTGACTGCGTCACGGGAAAATGATTCGTTCCAGATTGATTTGACTTTAATGGTGCCAGGAAAGATTTATAATGTCCCAAAGGAAACTTGGTTTAATACAATCACACAGAAAGATACAAAGCTTATTTATGTACAGGACGCTGGAACAACAGAAATGAACAGTACGTACTGTGATATGACGCAAAAAGAACTGGAGACAGTAAGAGAAAGAGCGGCTGTTTTACTGTGCAAATAAATAATATTATAAAATAAAATATAATATTATAAAATGTTATCTTTTGAAAGTTTTAGGAAAATGAAAATAAGAGGGGAGAGAGAACATGGAATTTAATGCTTACTCAATGCTGATCGATTTTATGTGGGCAGGAATTTTCCTATTTGTAGCGAAATTATTAAGAGAAAAAATCAAGATACTTCAGAGCCTATTTGTTCCAGTTAGTCTTTTAGCAGGTTTCATTGGACTGGCCATGGGACAGAACGGATTTGGAATTATTAATTTTTCTTCACAGTTTGGATCTTATGCAGGACTTTTGATTATTGCAGTATTTGTATCCATCGGACTGAGAGGATTTAACTTCAGCAGCGGCGGATGGAAAACAAACTTTGATAGAATCGGAAGCTATTACTGTTTTAGAAATATTGGATGGGCATTTCAGTATGCAGTACCAATTATCTTTTCTATGTTGGTTCTGAAGGTGATTGAACCAGATTTAAATCCAGCGTTCGGAATGCTGATTCCAGCAGGCTTCCAGGGAGGACACGGTACAGCGGCAGCTCTTGGAGCAACTCTTGATTCTTTAGGTTGGGCAGACGCTACAGACTTGGGTATGACTTCTGCTACAGTTGGAATTTTAACTGGAATTTTCGGAGGAATTATTCTGATTAAAATTGGAACTAAGAAAAATTACACAAAGTTTGTTAAGGATTTCAGCCAGCTTCCTGATGATATGAGAACAGGACTGATTCAGGAAGGAAACAGACCGGTACTTGGAGAGGAAACAGTTTCTCCAATGGCGATTGATCCTCTTGCATGGCATTTAATGTTGATTCTGATTCCGACTGGAATAGGATACCTTCTTACTAATGCAATTCAGGCAGCGACAGGATTGGGTGTTCCAAGCTTTTCTGTAGGTTTCCTGGTAGCGATTGTGTTCCACTTCCTGTTAAAAGGAATCAAGGCAGATAAGTATGTAGACAACCGAATTATCTCCCGCATGGGAAGTTGCGCAACTGACTTCTTAGTATTTTTTGGAGTAGCATCCATTAAAATCCCAGTTATTATTGAGTATGCAGTACCATTCGGACTTCTGATGCTGTTTGGTATCGCATGGGTTGTATTTCACTTTACTGTGCTGGCTCCTCGCCTGTTAAAGCAGGAGTGGTTTGAGAGAGGAATTTACGTGTATGGATATTCTACTGGTGTAACAGCTATTGGAATGGCGCTTCTTAGAATCGTGGATCCAGAGAACAAGAGCTGTACGCTGGATGATGCGGCAATTGTAACGCCTATTGAATCCATTATTGAAATTTTTGCTTTGGCAGCTGTACCAGTAGCCTGCGTACAGGGAAATTGGATTGCAGCAGTCGCTCCTATTCTCATTTACCTGGCCGCTTTAATTATTGTTCCTGTCATTTTTAAATGGTGGCACAAACATCCGCACACAGTTTGGGATGAAAGTAAATAATAAAAGCTGAAAAAAGGCCGGTCTGTAAATGTTTTACAGAGCCGGCCTTAAAACGTGTAGGGAGGAAAAGCTATGAAGTTTGTAAAGAGAGAACGGATCGCTGGAATGGGGATGCATTATAAATATAGAACTCTGGACTATTTTCTGAAGAGCCAGCGGGAGCTGGGAGTTCAGTCAATTGAGTTCTGGTGTGCCAGACCGCATTTCCTTCTGGACGATTATGGATTTGAAGATGTAAGCAAGCTGAGGGGAAAAATAGATTCTTATGGAATGAAACTGGCTGCGTTTTCTCCGGAATGTACTGTTTATAATTACAATTTGTGCGCTCAGGATAAAACGGCAGCGAGACATTCCATGGGCTATTTTGAAAAGGCAGTGGAGGCGGCAGAGCAGGCGAGAGCAAAGCTTATGGTGGTAAACTGCTGCGGAGGCCTCAGGGATGAGGAAAAGGAACGAATATTTGAACGGGCTGTGGATCGGCTGGTCCGTTTGGGAAAGGTAGCTTCTGATCATGGTATCCTGCTTGCAGTGGAAACCCTGTGTCCAGGAGATTCTCCGGTGTTCAACACACTGGAAGAGCTGAACCGCCTGCTTAAGGCTGTGGATAGTGAAAACGTGCAGGCATGTCTGGACTTGACGGCGTCAGGCTTGGCTGGAGAGACTATGAAGGACTGGTTTGAGCTTTTGGGAGATAAGGTACGTCATATTCGATTTACAGACGGAAGACCTGGCGGCAGACTTGCCTGGGGGGACGGACTCAGACCTCTGGAAGACCATTTCAATTGGATCGAACAATATCACTATACGGGGTATTTAAGTCTTTCTGTAAATGACCCAAGATATCTCAACAACCCCAGGGAAGCAGATGAAAAGAACTGGAAGGCATTGGAAGCGTTTGTTCCCTGGATTATTTTCTGGATCGGATGGTGGATCTGGGAATTAAAAATGTGGAACTGCTAGGAGGACATCAGGGGATGTGGCTGGATCCTAATGAGTATGAGGAGCCGGATCCGATTTTAAAGAAGCTTCAGTCACGAAACCTGCATTGTCCTGTATTTACACCGCAAAACTGTAGATTTGGCTATCAGTTCGGCGTAAAGGAACCAGAGCTGAGGAAAAAGACTTTTGGATTTTTCTCCAATGGAATTAAACTGGCATCTGCTCTGGGAGCTAAATATATGGAAGCCAATTCAGGCTGGGGCTATTGGGATGAGCCGGAAGAGGAAGGACTTAAAAGAGCTATAGAGATGCATCAGATGCTTGCTGAGGTAGCGGAACAAAATAACATTACCATCGTGGCGGAATCTCTGCGGCCACAGGAGTCTAAGATTGGATACAGCCTTTCCCAGATGAAGCGTCTGTTTGACGGAGTCAATCACCCGAACTTCAAAGTTATGATAGACCTTACGGCTATGTCTGTTGCTGGTGAGAGTATTCAGGACTGGTTTGATGTATTTGGAAAGGAAAATATCGCCCATGCTCATTTCCAGGACTGCAATCCTTATGGACACTACATATGGGGACAGGGAACCAGGAATCTGAGAGAGGATTTAGAGGTAATGATAAAGAATGGATATGAAGGGTATTTTACACAGGAACTGACGGATCCTGCCTACTACCTGGATCCATTTTACTATGATAAGAAAAATGTTCAGAATTTGAGAATGTATATGGAGGATTAAATATGTGGACCAAAGAATTGTTTAAAGTAGAGAAACCGATTATTGCACTGCTTCATCTGAGAGCTTTGCCGGGCGATCCATTATTCGAGGGCTCTATGAGCTCTGTGATAGAGAAGGCCAGAGAAGAGCTGAATGCGCTTCAGGATGGCGGTGTAGATGGAATTCTGATTGCAAATGAGTTCAGCCTTCCCTATGAGAAAAAGGTATCTTATGTTACGGTGGCAGCTATGGGAAGAATTGTGGGGGAACTGGCAAGAGATATCAAGGTTCCCTTTGGCGTAAACATTGTCTCCAACCCATTGGCAACGATTGATCTGGCGGCAGCTACAGGAGCAAACTTTGTGAGAAGTACCTTTACAGGAGCTTACATCGGAGAAAATGGAATTACAGATACTAATATTCCTGAAACATTGAGAAGAAAGGCTGCCTTAGGTCTTCATGATCTCAAGCTGCTTTTTAAGGTAAATCCGGAATCGGATGTTTACATGGCGGAGAGAAATCTCGAAAAGATTACGAAATCCATGATTTTTCACTGTTTTCCGGATGGTTTATGTGTCTCAGGAGCCAGCGCAGGTTCTGAGACAGATTCCAGCCTGGTAACGCGTGTTAAGAATGTGGCGGGAGATATTCCTGTTTTCTGCAACACAGGCTGTACAAAAGAGAATATCGCAGAAAAGCTGTCACAGAGCGATGGAGCATGTGTGGGAACTGCATTTAAGAAGGATGGAAAATTTGAAAATTTTGTGGAAAAAACAAGGGTACAGGAATTTATGCAGGCAGTAAAGGAATACAGAAATACCCTGTAGCAGGGAGGGGGAGCAGAATGTATTTTTTGGGGATTGACATAGGCACTTTTTCCAGCAAAGGGGTGCTTGTAGGAGAGGATGGAAGAGTAAAGGTAAGGGCGTCAGTAGGCCATACTATGGATAATCCAGCTCCAGGATATTTTGAACAGGATGCAGAACAGATCTGGTGGGGAGATTTCTGTAAGCTGTCCAGAGAACTGATTCAGAAAAGCGGTATTTCTCCAGAAGAGATAAGAGCAGTAGGATCCAGCACTCTGGGTGCGGACTGCCTTCCTGTAGATAAGGAGGGGAGGCCTCTTCGGAAAGCGATTCTGTATGGAATTGATGCAAGATGTACGGAAGAAATGGAGGAGATAACCAGTTACTATGGGGAAGAGCGGGTTCAGGAACTGTTTGGACGTCCACTCTGTTCTGGAGACGTAGCAGCCAAGATCCTATGGCTAAAGAAAAAAGAGCCGGAAATTTATAAAAAAGCCTATAAATTTTTAACAGGATCTTCATATGTCACTGCAAAGCTGACAGGCAATTATACCATCGATCGGTTTTTAGGTATTGCGTCATTTCGCCCATTCTACCGGATGGACGGAACAATCAGAAAAGAACTGTGCGATCCCATCTGCAGCCCTGACCAGCTGGCTGAGGGTTATGCGGTAACAGATATTGCCGGATGTGTGACAAAAGAGGCGGCAGCAGAAACTGGCCTTGTTCCAGGGATTCCTGTGATTGTAGGAACGGGAGACTCAGCGGCAGAGGCCATCAGCACAGGTGTGCTGTCGCCGGGAGATCTGATGGTTCAGTTTGGATCTTCTCTGTTTTTCTACTGCTGTACAGATCGGATGGTAACAGATGAGCGGGTTCGGGGAAATAGTTTCGTCATTCCAGGCAGATACAGCATAGCGGCAGGGACAAACAATGCGGGAACTCTGCAGAATTGGTATAGGGATACGTTGTTTCCAGACTGCCTGAAAGCAGAGAAAACAGAGCCAGGGAGCTCTTTTGCACAGATGATGAAGGGTATAGAGGAAATAGAACCAGGAAGTGAAGGCTTAATTACGCTTCCTTATTTTGCAGGAGAGAGAACTCCCATTAATGATCCAGCAGCCAGAGGAGTTTTGTTTGGCCTTACTCTCAATCATACCAGAAAACACTTATATCGTTCTGCACTGGAAGGAATTGTGTTTTCTATCCTTCAGCATATTGAAATTTTCAGGGAAAAGGGAATTGAGCCGACCAGAATTTTAGCGGCTGGAGGAGGAACGAAAAATCCTGTCTGGATGCAGATGACAGCCGATATTACAGGCATTCCAGTGGCAGTTGGGGAAGAGACTGTCGGGGCATGTTATGGGGACGCTCTGATGGCAGCCATTGGAGTCGGACATTTTAAGGGGTTTGAAGAGCTGAGGGATATTATAAATATTAAGAGAATATATACACCGGATGAGAAGCGGACGAAGCTGTACCGCCCGTATTATGAGCTGTTCTGCAGATTGTATGAAGATAATAAGGACAGCCTCCATAGGCTGTCTGACTTAAATAATGGGGTTTAGAAAAAAGAGGAGAAAAGGTATGAAATTTGCAGCGGTAGGATTTACATGTATGGATGTCTATAAAAATCTGGGGATTCAGTATCCGACTGGAAACGGTATTGACCTGCTGTTTAATCTGATGGAGCAGGTGGAGGAAATAGAGCCTTCTGTAGTTACAGCTGTAGGCGATGATGAAAATGGAAAGCAGCTTTTAGAGGAGTGCAGAATCAGGCAGGTAGATACCTCTCACGTGCAGGTGATTCCTGGGGGAAAGACGGCTGTGATAGAAATGCTGTTAAACGGAAAAGACAGGGTTCACCATTCTGTGGACAGAGGCGTCATGCCGGATTACAGGCCCACAAAGGAAGATATGGATTTTATATGCAGCCAGGATTATATTCATACGGATCTTTCCTGGAATGTAACAGAGCTTCTTCCTGATATTAAGAAAAGCGGAACGAAAATATATTTTGACTTTTCTAAAAGATATCAGCATCCGGACGTGTCGAAGATTTTAAGCTCAATCCACTATGGTATATTCTCGTTTGAAGAGGAGACAGAGGAGGTCAGGGAACTTCTGAAAATGGGTTGCGAAAGAGGCGCTGAGATACTGTTGGCAACTTTTGGAGAAAAAGGTTCTCTGGCTTACGATGGAAAGAAGTTTTACCGTCAAAAATGTCTGACAACAGAACACTTAGTTAATACGGTAGGGGCTGGAGATTCCTATGGTTCCGGCTTTATGGCTGGAATCATCCGTGGGGAGGATGTTGAGGCATGTATGGAACGGGGAGCCAGAAAGGCAGCAGAAATTGTCAGCATTTTTGAACCTTATCATCGAAGAGGAAGAGAATAAGTATGGTAATAGATATGCATGTGCATCCGGTTCTGTTTGGACCGATTTGCGAGAACAAGAAAAAAGTTGAATTTAGAAAACAGGTATTTGGGCTTTATAAGTCGTCTCCTATTCCTATGAGCCAGGTCATGGCTGTGATGGATCACGCGGGAGTGGACAAGGCGGTGCTTCTGGCAGAGGACTATTCGGCAGAAATAGGACAGCCGATTATCAGCAACGAAGAAGTCAAGCTGCTGGTAGAATTGGAGCCAGAGCGATTTATAGGCTTTGCAAGTGTGGATCCCAGGGACTGCGGCGCCAAAGGGCAGCTGGAACGGGCATTTTCAGAGTTAAAGCTTTCAGGCCTGAAGCTGAATTTAAGTCATCTTCAGATGTATCCTGACGATAAGAGGCTGGAACCCCTGTTAAAGCTGTGCGTGCAGTATGAAAAGCCGGTTATGTTTCACAGCGGATTCAGCTGGGAGCCGGATTCTCCGTCTAAGTATGGAAGGCCGATTCTGTATGAAGATATTGCTACAGAGTACCCATCTCTCAGATTTTGTCTGGCTCATCTGGGATGGCCGTGGGTAGATGAGCTGTCTATGATGTTGCTTAAGTATCCCAATGTGTATACAGATACGGCTACTGTATTTATGGACAGTCCGGCTAATTACTACGATCAGATTTTTATGAAGAACATGGCGCCGGGATGGCTCCAGAATAATCTGATGGACAAGGTTATGTTCGGATCGAATCTGCCCAGATTCAGACAGGTCAGAACCAGAGAGGGACTGGAGAAGCTGCCGATTCGAAAGGATGTTTTAGACAAGATTCTGGGAGATAATGCAAAGGTTTTCTTAGGAATGGAGGTGAGAGACTATGCTTATTAAGTCCTTTACCCATGAGATTGCCAGCAGAGAAGAATTCCATATGGTGAAGATTACAGAGCAGGTAAAGAAGGATGTGGAGGAAAGCGGAGTGAAAAATGGAGTCGTTTTCGTCATTTCGCTTCATACTACTACAGGAATTATGATTAATGAAAGCCTTCCCTGTGTGGAAAAGGATATAGAGCTTACCTTAGAGCGGCTGATACCTGCTGACGGCCCTTATGTTCATACGCATATGCTGCCCAGCTATGGAACCTGCAGCGGAAACGCTCCGGGACATTTAAAATCCATGTTGTGTGGAAATCACTGTGTTCTTCCGATTTCTGATGGAACAATGGCAGGAGGAAGCGCACAGGATATTTACTTTGCAGAGTTTGACGGTCTTAAAATCAGGCATTATACAGTCCAAATAATGGGGGAATAGGAAAAATTCTTTGCCTTTTACCAAATAATGGGATATAATGTTACCGGTAAAACATATTAATATGTTTTGACAATCTTATGATATTGAAAAGGATAAAGGAACGATAGCTATGCTGGATGGAAAGACAGTGACCCCCTTATATGTACAGTTGATGAATCAAATAGAAGAAAAAATACGCTGTGGAGTTTATCAGCCAGGTGAAAGACTTCAATCGGAAAGTGAAATGGCCAAGACATTTGGAGTGAGTATTATTACCGTGAGAAGTGCTGTCAGCGGTTTGGTGGAAAAAGGCTTGGTAGAGAAAAAACAGGGAAAAGGAACCTTTGTTTCAAAACCAAAATTCACTAAGGATATGAAAAATCTTCAAAGCTTTACGGAGATGTGTCGCTATATGGGGATGGAACCAGGCGGAAAAATGCTGGAAAATTGTCTTGTATCCCCGGATGAAAAAACCAGGAAATTATTGGGATTGGAGAAAGACAGCCAGGTAATTTCCATTTCGCGTTTAAGATATGCAGATGGGCAGCCTGTGGCTATCGAAAAGAATTATTTTCCAGCAAAATATGCATTTTTATTAGATGAAATATTTGACAATAATTCTTTATTTTCATTTCTTCATGAGAAAGCAAAAGTAACTGTTTCTGCATCAGAGAAATGGATTGGACTTTGCAGACCAACAGCATCAGAGGCTAAACTTTTAGGAGTAAGCAAGAGTTCACCTCTCCTTTTTATTGAGAGTGTGACGTACACCCAAGATCACGAACCGCTGTACGTAGGAATCCAGATTTTTAATGGCGAAAATTGTTCGTTTTATGTTTACCAGTCCAATGGAATATAAGAAAGAGAGGGAGAAGTTTTCCAGCGACTTTCAGCGAAGCGCAGAAAACTTTCTCCCTCTCCCTCTTTCTATCTTTACCTAATTCATCTCATCCTCTATCATGCGATATCCAATCCCGATCTCCGTAAAAATGTACTCCGGCTCTGCCGGATTTTTTTCGATTTTGCGCCGGATATGGGCCATGTTGACGCGAAGGATACTGTTATCGCCGTCTGCGTAGGGCCCCCAAATATTCTCGATAATGGAGTCATAGGTCATTACCCGGCCGGAATTTTTTGCCAGAAGAGCAATAATCTTGAATTCATTCTGAGTCAGATGAGTTTCCTGTCCTCCGACAGTGACCATGTGCTTGTCAAAATCAATGATCAGATCTTTTGCTCGAAATGGACGTTTGTACAGAGGAGAATCGGTATTCAGCCGGTTGCTGTGGCGCATGGCGGTGCGGATACGGGCTAAAAGCTCAGACGTGCCGATAGGCTTTGTCAGGTAATCATCCGCGCCCAGATCCAGCGCCCGAACCTTTTCCTGTTCCTGGATTCGGGCGGAAATGACGATAATCGGGATGCTGGCCCAGGTTCTCACCTGCCGGATAATTTCCATGCCGTCCATATCCGGAAGTCCCAGATCTAAGAGAATCAAATCCGGGCATTGGGAGGTGATGATGGACAGGGCGTCCTTGCCTGTATGTGCCTGGGAAACTCTATAATCATGGGCAGAGAGGGTAGCTGTAATAAAGTTGCAGATATTTGGTTCATCCTCTACCAGAAGAATAGAAATTTTATGAGACAATGTTTGAGTCCTCCTTTGGAAGCTTAAAATAAAATTCCGCCCCGTCGGGGTGGTTGAAGGCGGCCAGAGTGCCGCCGTGGGCATTTATAATAGTTTTGCAGATAGAAAGTCCAATTCCCATTCCTTTCCTTCCGTCAGTGGATGTGCTGGCAGTGGAGGAGGAACCATCAAAGATAGTGTTCAGCTTTTCCGGGGCGATTCCGACTCCATAGTCTCTCACATGAAAAGTAACGAAATCAGATGATGAATCTGCAAAACATTCAATGGGCTTCGTACTGTTTGAATGTACTACTGCATTTTCCATCAGATTAATGAGAACCTGCTCGATTAAGATGGCGTCCATGGGAATAATTAAAATTTCATCCGGAACCCGAACCTGGATGGGAGCGTCTGGAATCCGCTTTTTCAGCCGGCTGACGGCCTCTCCCATCACTTCTTCCACCGGTTCCATGGAAGTGTTAACACGGGCTGTCTCGTTGTTAATTCTCGTGACGGAAAGCAGATTTTCCACCATATTCAGCAGCCAGTTGGAATCCTCTAAAATATGGCTTACCAGAGATTTTTTCTCTGTATCCGTCAGGTGGGTTTCATTTTCCAGGTAGACGGTGCTGGAACCAATAATGCTGGTGAGAGGCGTCCGCAGGTCGTGGGAAATGGCCCGCAGCAGATTAGCTCTCATTTTTTCTTTTTCTGCATCCATTAAAAGCTTTTCACGCTCTGAGATAATCCGGGCCTGCTCCTTGATATTCGTTGTCAAGGCGCTGGTGATGATGGAGATAGTGAACATAGCGATAAAACTCATGGGATAACCGCTCAGGGTAAAGTTCAGTTCAAAATACGGATAGGTAAAGAGAAAATTTACACATCCTACGCTGATTAGTGCTGACAATACACCGTAAAAATAGCCTGTTGTATACCGGGCTGTCAAAAACAGAGCCAGAATATAACACAAGCTGATGCTGGAGGAAGGATCCTTCATTTTTTTAAAAAAGAAAAAAGAGACAGCGGTAGCGGTGAAGAGAAACGCCATCGTAACAGCGATATTAGCCGCCTTGGTTTTCGGAGTGGGAAAATGCCGCAGCCTGTCTTCATGTCTGTTCATAACTAATGCGCTCCTGTCATAAATATTGATAATCTGTTTATTATACCTGATTTCACAGGAAAATTCAGTAAAAAAGATGATAAGATATTAAGAAGAGGGGAGCGAGGGAAAGTTTTCCGTGCTCCACCAAAAGCTTAGTCGCCGGAAAACTTTCCTCTTTCCGCAGAGCAGATCAGAACTGGCGGAAATTAGCGCGAACTTCATTGCGAAAGCCTCGCCATCATCACTCATATCAGCTGAATTTGCATTTTATCTTTTCCTGTGATAGACTTCAGGTATTGAGTTGTTTCATAATTAAAATAATAAAGAATAAAGAAAAGAAGGGAAGCGCTGAACCATGAAGAAACTTGGAAGAAATGATGCCTGCTGGTGCGGCAGCCAGAAAAAATATAAGCACTGCCACGAGGCGTTTGATGAAAAGCTGGAGGAGGCGGCCAGAGCAGGTCACTTTATTCCCTCCCATGACATGATTAAAACTCCGGAGCAGCTGGAGGGAATCAGGGAGAGCTGCAAGATTAATATAGCGGTTCTGGATTATGTGGCAGAACACATTCAGGCAGGAGTGACCACAGAAGAGATTGATAAATGGGTTTATGAGGAGACTACAAAGCGGGGAGGAATCCCGGCAACTCTGGGATATCAGGGATTTCCCAAGAGCGTCTGCACCTCTATTGATGATCAGGTATGCCATGGAATCCCATCAGAAAGCGTAGTGTTAAAAGACGGGGATATTATCAATGTAGACGTTTCCACGATTTATAAGGGGTATTATTCTGATTCTTCCCGTATGTTCTGCATCGGAGAGGTAAGCCCGGAGAAGAAAAAGCTGGTGGACGTGGTGAAGGAGTGTATAGAGCTGGGTCTTGAGCAGGTAAAGCCATGGGGATTTCTGGGGGATATGGCTCATGCAGTCAACGAGCACGCAGTAAAGAATGGTTACAGCGTAGTCCGCGAGATCGGAGGCCACGGCGTAGGGCTGGAATTCCACGAGGAACCATGGGTTGGATACATAGGAGAACCTGGAACTGGCATGATGATGGCTCCGGGTATGGTATTTACCATTGAACCCATGGTCAATATGGGGGGATGCGAGGTTTACGTAGACGATAACGACGGCTGGGGCGTATATACAGAGGATGGAAAACCTTCTGCTCAGTGGGAGATCATGGTGCTGGTGACAGAGACGGGACACGAGGTACTGTGCTGGTAGAAAGCCCAGTGGTTCTTATACGGGTTCTTGGAATCGGTGAACAAAGGACTGCGGTATCTTTCGCATATGGACACTGCCAGTTTACATAAAATTAGACACAGACAAGGAATAAAAAAGGACATAAAAAGATATTCAAAAGATACAAAAAAAGAGGAGCACTGCCCGGCGCTTACGCCGATTCCTGCAGTGCTCCCGTTTTTTTCTGAAACATAAAAGGGGGAAAGGAAAAAGGGGTTCCAGAAAATCTATATAAAGGAAATTGTTGTTAGGCGAGTCCAATGAAACGATGCGCGCTGTTTCTGTACTCATTGGCCTCTTGTTGTTTACATGATTATAATAATAGATAAATGTGTCTAATATTTGTCCAGTCTCTAAAAAACTTCTAAATCAATCTTACGGAATCATAAAGAAATTATAACGAAACCTATACCATGGCCTGTTTGATAGCATTTAACAGTTCATCAAAGGTATCAAAGGCCGGTATTTCCGGTACAGAGGCCCGAATGCTCTCAGGACTTTTAAAGAGAAATCCGGCCTTGCTGGCCTGAATCATGCCAAGATCATTGTAGCTGTCTCCGCTGGCAATGGTTTCAAAACCGATAGACTGCAGAGCCTTCACTGTAGTCAGCTTGGAATTTTCCACCCGCATGTGAAAGTCTGTGATGGTTCCATCCGGATCTACGCTGAGAGAATTGCAGAACAGAGCTGGATATCCCAGTTTTTTCATCAGAGGCATGGCGAATTCCTCGAAAGTATCGCTGAGTACGATGACCTGGGTGAAGGAACGCAGCTCGTCTAAGAACGCCTTTGCTCCAGGCAGCGGATCGATCTGGGAAATGGTTTTCTGAATTTCAGGAAGCCCCAGCCCATGTTCTTTTAAAACGTCAAGCCTCCAGCGCATCAGCTTATTATAGTCGGGTTCATCTCTGGTAGTGCGTTTCAGCTCGGGAATACCGCTGGCCTCTGCAAAGGCAATCCATATTTCAGGAACCAGAACTCCCTCCATATCAAGGCATACAATATACATACTCATATCCTCCTGCAATCATTTTTTTACATACTATCATTCGGCTTCTGGAGTGTCAAGAGAGGAACTGTGATAAGCTGCGGTAGGAGCAGCTTATGATTTCAAAAGCCGCCACAGGGTTGTTCGGCTGATTCCCAGGCGTTTGGCCGCAGCTGTCTGGTTTCCCTTGGTTTCCTCCAGCACTGCGTGGATAATGTCCTTATTTATCTCATCCAGCGGGCGTTTCAAATCGAGAATTACTGAAGAGCCATGGTAAATATCATTGCTGCCTGAGGTTCCGGAGATGGAGGAGCTGGAGCCCACGCGCCGGAAGGTAGTTTTTTTCTCCATTTCCAACAGGCCGGACAGGGTCTCCTCTGTAATATAGGAGGAGGTGGTGATAACCATCAGTTCGCTGAGAATCCTTTTAAACTGTGTATAGTTTTCCGGCCAGTCGAAGGACTTTAACAGATCCATGGCGCCGGGAGTCAGTCCCAGGATTTCCTTGGCCAGAGAGACATTTAAGTTGCTCAGATAGAGGTTAGCCAGAGCAGGGATGTCCTCTGTCCGTTCACGGAGAGGCTTAATATGGATCGTCAGGCAGGTGAGAAGATTTACAAACTCCATACAGGTCTTGGGAATTTCTCCGCTGCGGCTGCATACGCAGGAGAAAATCAGACGGTTTCGGTGGCACAGATTCATGTCCACAATAATGGACAGAAGCTTTCTGGCTCTTTCTTCATCCAGCACATGAAGGTTTTTCAGGTAGATGGTATTGTTGTTATCATTAAACGGTGAATTGTAGTGGTTGGTGAGAAAATTCCAGCTTTTATCGTTCATCAGAGCAAAATTTACTGTGATCAGCGGATTGTTTCGGAGGGGGCTTTCATTGTAGATAGCTGCTGCAGCCTGCTCCTTTCCTGTTCCCTCCTCCCCGAAAATCATAATCGGATACTGGGTCTGGCTCATCTGGCTGATGGTATTCTGGAGCGGCCCAATAGCTCCTGTAACGCTGAAAAAGCTGTTGAAAAAGCTGTTTTCCACATCTATATGGTTCAGGTACTGAACGCCGTACTTGCTGGTGACGAAAGGAACCTTGCTGTCTGTAAACTGAAATACCGGATAACTGTCGCCGCAGAAGGAAACCAGGCGGCTGGTGATGGAGTACAGGGTTCCATCTATGTTTTTAAAGCTTTTGTGAGGTGTATCAGAGGCTGCAGGAAGCTCCTTTTTCAGAGTCTGGATAATAGGATTTTCCTCATTTTCAGGAAGGGAGGAGTAAAAAATCTGCCCCTGACTGTCAAAGATAACCGTAGACTGTCCGCTGGTGCGGATTACCTCCCGCAGAAACCGGTTCTCCTCCCGCACATTGGCATAGCTTGAGCAGAGCTTTACCGCCTGGTCAAAGGCGCTGCTGATGCTTTCATTACCCGATGTGATCAGGATGGCGTTCAGGCCCAGGCGTTTCGCCGTAGTGCTGGCAATCATATCGCACAGGATCATGCGGTAGCCCCGCTTTTTCAGCATGTGAAGCGTTTCCTCCACCTGCTCAGTGCTGTGGATTGTAAATGTCTCCACCTTATACTGAAGCAGATCGCACAGAAGCTTGGCGCTGCTGATAATACCGGGAAAGCCTACGATGGCATATCGGGAGGCGAAATTTTCTGCCATTTTGATGGCCCGCAGAATGTCATAGACAGACAGAGGAATTTCCACCACAGGAATCGGCGTAATCTGTCCGATCAGCTCTGCGGTTCCCCCTCGGGAAACAATAATGTCATAATTATCATGGAAGCTTCTCCTGGCAATTTCCGCGCCTTCCTGCAGATCTCCTACGTAGACGGTCAGATCAATATCATCCCGCGCTTCGGCAGCTTTCAGCATAATCGAACGCATTCCCTCATAGGGGGCGATGCCCAGAATTCGTACTTTTTTATCGCTCATATTTCGTTTCTCCCCAATCTGCGCTGCAGGACAGCGGCTGTCATATTTGTTTCAATGTGAAACAAACTTAGTATAACACGTTTAAAAATAGAAGAAAAGCTGTTTTAAAATGAAAAAGCAGAGAGATAAAGTTTACATAAATAAGAACTTTGCAGAAAGGAACTGGACGCAGACCGTTTTTTACGATATGATTAAAAAAAACCAGAGGAAAAAGGGGGGATCTTGTGGTTCATAGTAAAGACAATGTACTGTCTGTCTATATGCTGGGACGTTTTTCGGTAGAGTATGGAGATCAGATTATGTCCCTTGGAAGAAACAGCTCTTCAAAGCTGATTCAGCTGCTGCAGATTGTGTGGCTGGCAGGAGAAAAAGGAGTAACCAGAGAGGATCTGGCGTCAATGCTTTATGAGCGGGATTCCCTGTCCAGCCTTAATAACAGCCTTAATAACCTGATTTACCGTCTGCGCAGGATTCTGGTGGAAGACGGTTTTCCCAAAGCCCGCTACGTAGTCAACCAGGACGGCGTCTATTTCTGGGAGAGAGAAATTCCTGTGTGGGTGGATGCCAGGGAATTTGAGCGTTTAGTAGAAATGGGAGACAGAGTAAAGCAGGAGAAGGAGAAATTTCAGTATTACAAAAAAGCGGAGGAGCTTTACCAGGGGGAGCTGCTGCATTCCATTTCTATGGAGAACTGGGTAATTGTGGAGAGCCTTCGTTTTAAACGAATGTATGAAAGGGCAGTTTCCTGGCTGGGGGATTATATGAAGCGCCAGAAGGATTATCCTGGTATGTATCAGCTGTACCGCCAGGCGGCTCAGATCTATCCCTTTGATAACTGGCAGGTGGGCCAGATTGAAAGCATGACTTATATGGGGCAGTACAAGGAGGCGTTCCTCCTTTATGACAATACAGCGAAGCGATATTCAGAGGAAATGGGGCTTCCGCCTTCCGACAAAATGCTGGAGTGCTACAGGACTATGAGCCGCCAGTTTGTCAGGCGTCCGAATGTGCTGCATAATATCAGTACAGAAATTAAAGAAAAAGAAGATGAAAAGATTAACGCATATTATTGTTCTCTGCCCAGTTTTATAGACATTTACCGTCTGGCGGCGAGACGCAGCGACAGAAGCGGACTTCCATTGTGCCTGATGCTGTGTACACTGACAGATTATGAGGGCAAAGTGATCCAAAATCAGGAAAAATTGAAAAAACGGTCAGAATTATTGAGAAAGACGATTGGACAGGTCCTCAGAAGAAGCGATGTTTATGCTAAATACAGTGCGTCCCAGTATTTGATTCTGCTTATGGGAGTGGGGGAAGAGAACTGCACAGTGGTGGGAAAGAGAATCAGCCGGAATTTCCGCGATCTTTCCGGCAAACAGGCAGAGGTAGCCATTTCTACAGACGTCACATACGCGGGGGGGGGTATGGGCCAGATTTTGGATTTTTAAGAGCGTCTTACTTTTACATACAAGTGTTAAAAAATAATAGATACAAGGCACAGCCCATTCTGTCTGCAGACAGAATGGGTATTTTTTTGCGCAATTTTAACAGCAGCAGGGTGGAAACAGCCGGCGAAGAGGCCGGCTTCCAGATATGGAATCTTTAAAAAACAGAAAAAATAAAAAAGAGACTTTTTGTGATTGGTTTTATGATTGTGTATAGAATAAAATAAAGCCATATTCATAAAAAATTAAGAAATTTGATAAAAAAAAGACAAAAAAAAACCGGCAAAAACGATGAATTTGCGATAGAAAAAGAGGAGGTTGAGTTGGAGTGATGGAAGGAAAGGCGGGGGTAATTATGGAGTCCAGAAAGAGAATGTCGCGTGCAAAAAGCAACAGCCCCATGAAGAGAACCATAAGACGCGCAGTTGCATGGCTTCTTGTTTTCTGTATGTGCATGGCTAACATGAATTCAGCCGTGTATGCAGCAGAGATTGCCACAGCCAGCGATGCGCTGATGGCAGCGACTCCAAGCGATGCGACAGCGACAGACAGCAATGCGGCAGAAATTCTGATGCCGGAACAGACGGTGAGCGGCGAGGAGTTAAAGGAAGAAGCAGTCCGCGCCATCTCCGCGGGCCATGAGTTTGATTTTGATTCAGAAATCCGAGTGGTAAAGGACGCTGAGGGAAAAAATGAGAGCTACAGCGAGCTGTTCAAGGGCTACAGAGGCTTCACGCTTTTTGCTGATAACGGAAATGGCGGACGTCTGACAGGCGGAAACGAAAACGCTTATGGCTACATAGTTGTCCGCGTAGACGAAAACGCTTACAAAGCTTTTGAGGAGGCTGAAGGAGAAGCTTCAGCCAGCAGTTCTGATGCAGAGGAAGAGCGGGTATGGAGTCTGACAGGAGACGAGGAGTTAATTTTCCTCTATGTCAACGCAGACGACGGAACAGTAACCTTCTCTTTAAACATTGAAAATCTGGAAGCAGACGACATTGTCGTTCCAAGCCGCGCGGAGCTGTACGAAGATACAGAAGAAGCTGAGGAGACAAGCCCAGCAGAGAAACCGGCAGAGGACGGCAGCGAGGCAGGCGGCTCTGGTTCCGGCGGCGGCTCAGGAAGCGGTTCAGGAAGCAGCGATGACGCTCAGGACGATCCGACAGATGAGGGAGCTTCTGATGACAGCCAGGCAGACGGCGGACAGACAGAGGACGGCAGTGGAAACGGTACAGATACAGAAGATACAGAGAGACCAGATGAGAAGCCGGAGGACGGCCAGAATCAGGAAGGCGGATCAGACGGCCAGCAGGAGAATAACGACTCCTCAAATACAGATAAAGAGGACGGAAATACCGATTCCGGAAATGACGGAAACACAGGAGATAACAGTTCCGATTCTGACAGCGGAAATACCGATTCGGGAAGCGGTTCCGACAGCGGCAAGGACGAGGGTGGTTCCTCCGATCAGGGAAGCAGCTCTGACAAGGGCGATTCCAATCAGGATGGCTCTGATTCCAACAGCGGCAGCGATTCTGGAAACGCAGGAAACAGCGGAAATTCTGACAGCGGAAGCTCTGATAAAGGAAATTCCGACAGCGGAAACTCTGGCAGCAGTAATTCCGGCAGCAGCTCCGATAAGGGCGGTTCTGATTCTGACAGCGCGAAACTTTCCAAGTCCAGTCTCAATCTTCCCATAGTAATGGGACCTAACCCGAACGCAGAGTTCGAGGAGGACGAGTTCGGCGACATGAGCTTCGACGAATGGCAGGAAATGATGGAGGAAGAAGAGGAAGAGGCAGAAGAAGACGAGGAAGACTACACAGAGGAAGTGTCCGTCGCTTACGACAGCGAGGACGAGGGAATCTCCTACCTCAATATGACTATGCTTCCGGCAGTCGGCGCAGTCGTTAAGAAGACAGAGCAGGCAAAGGGACTTGCAAAACTGTTTAAGAGCAGCAGAAGCGGTGAGGCGGAAGCTGTTGTGATGGCGGGAGTTGTGCCGTTGAGCGGCCTTTCCGGCGCAGATGGCGGTTACTATAAGCAGATCGAAGCCAATGGAGATGGAACTTATAAACTTCACCTGGGTCTTACAGGCGGAGGAAGCCAGGGACTGGATATAGTATTGGTAATTGATTTGTCCCCCAGTATGATGCAAAACGGCAGATTAAATTCTCTGAAGAAAACATTATTAGGATATAGACAAAACGGGTATGAGAAGGCTGGCTTTATTGATCAGGTTTTAGGAAATGGAACCAGTGAGATAAGCAATCCCAATAATAGAATAGCTGTCGCTACATATACCAAGACAGGACAGATAGAACAAGACTGGACTCATGATAAAGACAAGGTAAAGGGAACAATTGGAAAATTAACTACATCTGGAGCCACAAACTATGAAGCAGGCCTTGTAAAGGCACAGGAGCTGTTAGAGAACAGGGGTGAGAGCAAAAATATTCCTGTAGTTATTTTCTTCAGTGATGGACTTCCAAGCTGTTACAATTCCCCAGAGGGAAGCTTCGAAAATGGAAGTACAGTAGGGGGACGGAACAGTGAACCTACGGAAGATGTAGGAGACGAGACTATCTTTGTAGCCGGAGAATTCCATAAATATATGGAAAAGATTCAGGGAGTTACATACGGAGTAGGCTTTGGAATGCCAAGTTCAGCAAACTCCTACAAGGTATATGAACCAGCTCAGTATTTATATGCAATCACAGAAGGCATTACAGGTGAAAGAAAAGACGTTACGATTGGAAGAAAGACTTATAAGCAAAAGCTGGTAGCGCCGGAAAGCTCTGAAAACGTCATTATAGCAGACGGAACATCAGACGCTCTGGAGGAGGCATTTGCTTCTATTCAGAGAAACCTGGAAATGGTGAATGTTAAGGTTCATGATAAATTAAGCGGATTTGTAACTTTTGTGGGAGATACACCAGAGGCATCTCATGTGAAAGTTGTCAGAAAAACTGTGGATGCTCAGGGAGAAGTTATAGACACAACAGAGCTTGTTCAGGGAAAAGATTATGAGAGCGTAACCATTAATTCTGGAGAGGGAACGATTGATTTAGACTTTGGAAATACAGACAAAGCGCTGGAAGACCATGTATACGAGTTATCTTTTGATATTAAGTTAAAAGATGATGTTGAGATTACGGCCGGAGATAAATCAATAGGTGATAAAAATACGGATTTTGACCCTGAAAACAATATAAGTTCTGGAAAATCAGGAGTTAAAACTAACGAAGAGGCATATTTCACCTTTGGTGAAGATGAAACAACAAAGGTACTTTATCCGCACCCGGTTATTCCGGCATCCGCAGCATATACGCCAGGCCACCAGAAGTACATCAAGGACAATAAGGACGGTACTTATAATCTGACCTTAAATGTAACCAGTACACAGGAGAGTAATGAGGAGACGATTACCAAGTCCGTACCTGCAGATATTATCTTTATTATGGATAAATCCAGCAGTATGAAACGGACTATGTATAGTGACGAAAAAGAAGGCTGGGATAAGAGCAGAGCAAAAGCAGTCAATGATGCGATGGATTTAATATTGAATAAATTGTCTGATATCGAGAGCGTATCTTTTGGAAGCTGCCGTTTTGATGGTGACGCCGAACCGTTCAGCGGATGGAAAAAAGGAGAGGATGCAAGGAAGTTAAAGTTTAACGATCTTAATGATCTTGGATCTGGAACCAAGCCAAGCGGGGCGCTGGAGATTGCTTTGGAAGAAATGAAGAAGGAAGAGCGAAAAGATCATAATAAATATTTTATCTTTTTAACTGACGGAAGCCCCAACGATAACGATGACGAGACCAGTGTAAATATTGCCAAGACGTATCAGACGGAAGTGCCGGGCAGTAAGTTCTATGCGATCAATATCAGGTCAGATAAGACAAAGCAGTTTATGAGCGACATAACCAGGGCAGCAAACGGATTAGGTGCTCAGGAGTCGACAGATGGCTACCTGTTCCAGGCAAATGATAAGAACGGTTTAAACGAAGCCATGGATAAGATTGCCGATGAAATCTACACAACTGTTACCAACAGTACATCAGGCGTAACCAGCGTGTCAATTACAGATACATTGAGCCAGTATGCAGAATTTGCCTTTGGCACAGAGAACCTTGAAAATACAGATGAAGTTAAAGTAGTCAGAAAATCTGCAGATGGAACGGAGACAGAGCTTGGAAAAGACGAGTATACAATCAATGTAACTGAAAAAACCATTACACTGTCTCTTACAAAAGTTAACAGCGAATCTGGAAAGGAAAATGAGCTTGAGAAGGACGTTACCTACAGCATCACTTTCCCTGTAAGGCCGACACAGGAGGCAAAGGATAAGTATCAGCAAGACGGCGGATACTACAGAGATCCAAACGGAAATAAGCGGGAAGAGCCGTTTACAGGTGATGAAGGCACAGACGCTCCGGACAATGATACAAGTTTTGGAAAGCCAGGTTTCCCGACAAATGAGAGAGCTTATATTACTTATACTTATGACGGCGCTATATCAACGAAAGACTATGACCACCCAGTTCTCCAGGTACCGCAGACAGGCCAGTTCGTAGTTCAGAAGCTGGTTACGATTGAGGATAATGAGACGCCTCTTGCAGATGTGAAATTCATTATCAATCTGGAAAAAACTAATGCAGAGGGTTCTCAGGACGTTCCGTTCTCATCGGTAGCATTGAAAAATGAGGAAATCTCTCCGGTTGTAAAGACAGAGGGAGAGGCTCAGTTTAAGATTTCAGAGGCAGTTCCGATGGAATACAGCCTCACAGGAATTGAGGTATTCCAGAAAGCTGCCGGTGAAAAGCCTGAAACAGACGTAACAGATGACAGATGGAATGACACCAATAAGGTTCTTACCGTAAAGCCGGGCGACGATCTGATTGTAAAGGTAACAAACAACCTGGCGCATGAAGGTTACTTCCACAGCGTAGATCAGGTAACGAACTGGACTAATGGAAAGCCTGGAACGCCGTTTACAAGTGATAAAACACCGGCCAGAGAGGCGGCAGAATCTCAGCCAAAGGCAGATACAGGCAAGAAAAATAAAAAGGTAGCAGAGATGGAAGAGGAGGAGGGTGATCCACTTGTATAAAAGCAGAAAGAAAAAAAATATGATCAAGCTGTCCGGAATCGCCCTTCTGGCAGCGCTTACAGTCGGAATCGGCAGCACAGGCGCGGTAATCAGACATCAGGTAAACCTGAAAAATGAGATTTCTACAGATACTGTAGAAGTAGAGGTAGAGGAAGAGCTGAAAGATGATAACCCTGATGACTGGACAAAGCCGAAAAAGGTAAGCTTTAAGAATCCAGGCTCAGCGGACGTATTTCTCAGAGTAACCTACTCTGAAACCTGGACGGCAGAAGATGGAACGCTTCTTTCTAATAAAATGCCGGACGAAAGCAAGGATGTAGCTTCTAAGATAGTAAATTCTCAGAATTGGGAGTACAACGAGGCAGACGGCTGGTATTACTATAAGAAGGTTCTTCCAGCTGGAAGTACGACAGAGAGTTTCATGGAACAGGTTGATTTTTCCAATATTGACAGCTTAGAAGAATCTTTGAAGAATACGTACAAAGGTGCTGAGTATGAAATCCATTTTCAGGCAGAGGCAGTTCAGGCCAGCGATGAGTGGAAGGTCAGCGAAGATGCGGCAGCAGCGTTGTTTGACAAGGATATTTCAGCAGCAGTTAATGATGGAGCGACGATAATTGACAGAGACCAGAACGAAGACCAGTGGCCGTCCAATAAAGACACAGCAAAGATCATCTGGTCTGTCGGAACAGCCGGAGGGGGGAACTGATTATGAAATTATATAAACGATTAGCGGTTATCCTGGCCGGTTCCGTCATGGCAGTCGGATTCAGCTCCACATGGGCTTACTACTCAGATACTCAGTCGATTGTGAACCCGTTTGATACGGCTGGCAGTTCCATTGACATGGTAGAAGACTTTAACCCGGCAGATACTATTCTGCCGGGGGAGACGGTAGATAAAAAACCATATTTCGTGAATACAGGAGATATGGATTTAGTTCTCCGGCTTCAGATGGAGACCTGGTGGGCGGATAAAGAGACAGGAGGCAGACTGGAGAATCTCAGCACAGAGATGGTTCAGCTGAATTACCCACAGGATTTCAGTGAAAACTGGGTTGAGATTCCAGCGGGAAGCGGAACCTACTATTACACTCATATCCTGAATGGACAGGGGAAGGAAGGCAGCGAAACTTCTTACTTTCTGGAAAGCCTGACTTTGAATCCTGAGGTGTCCAACGATGATCACGCAGCTGATTACAGCAAAGGCAAATTTATCGTAGATTTTAATGCAGAAGCAGTTCCGGCAGATGAAGCTTCCCTGGCAGTTTCCGGATGGGGACTGACACAGTCCACAGAGGAAACGAATCAGCTGGAGTGGAAGAACCTGCTTCCAATATCTTAGAAAAAGCCATAGAAAGCCGCTTCGCCGGAAGGTGGGGCGGAGGACAGGAGGAGACAGAAAATGAGAAAGAAACATATCGCTGCTCTTGCAGGAATCGCAGCAGTGTTTGCAGTCGGCGGCTCCCTGGCATATTTCAATCAAGATTTGGAAGCAGTTAACGTCCTGAAAGCCGGTAACTTTGACACAGAGCTTGTGGAGGAGTTCAGGCCGGATGATGGAAAGAACTGGAAGCCGGGAACTACGGTGAACAAAGATTTTGCAGTTAAGAATTCAGGAAATGTGCCGATGGTGGTGCGGGTCAGCTTTCAGGAGACCTGGGAAAAGGATGGCAAAGCTTACGTTACCATTGACACAACTGAAAAAGAGGAAGGCCACGGCGAAGCAGACAATAAATTTGAAAGTGTCTGGCAGGAGGAGCCGACAGACGGACTTACAGACAAAGATGATTCGGTGGTGAAAAAAGAGCTTAATCTTGGAAAAGAATGGGTTTACAGCGACGGTTATTATTACTACACAAAGACCCTTCCGGCAGGCGGAACTACAGAACTTTTGCTGGATTCAGTGACGCTTGCGGAGAATGCAGATTTAGGAAAAATCACAGTGGTAAAGAAATATTCCACGAATCCGGATAAGACAGTTCCGGAAGAAGACTGGATTCCTTTTCCGACAGATGAGGAGGGAAACCCTGTTTCAGAGGCAGAGCTTTCTAAGCAGTTAAAGGAAGAGGGAAAAACACTTTATCATATGCGCTCTGATATTGTGACAGATGAAAACTTCAGAGGTTATTCAGACGCAGCCTATAATCTGACTATCAAGGCTCATACAGTCCAGGCCACAGAAGACGCAGTAAAAGCTGTATTTGGCGAGGAAGCATTACAGCATGCGTCAGATGAAAACTGGGATTGGGAACTTCAGAAATAAGCACATTGGCCAGCAGTCGGACTGGTGGAAATAAAGCAATCTATGAGGAGGAAAAAGTAATGAAGATGAATAAGAAAGCAGCGGCGCTTGGCGGTTTAGCAGCAGTAGCAGTAGTAGGCGGAACATGGGCATATTTTAATCAGACAGCGGCAATCACCAACCCATTCAGCACAGGAAGCTATGGCGGTTCCATCGTGGAGAGCTTCAACCCGTCCGATGGTGATAACTGGCAGCCAGGCGCTACAGTAGATAAGGAAGTAGTAGCTGAGAATACAGGAAACTCCCCGCTGCTCGTTCGTGTAAAGATGGCAGAGACCTGGTCAAGAAACGAACAGAATATGATTGCCATTGACAGTACAATGCAGCCGGATTTTACAGAGGTAAAACAGCTTAGTACGGAAGATGGATTAGTAGATGGCGATCAGACAGTTGTACATAAAAATCTGGCTGCTAACGATGCATGGACACAGGGTGGAGACGGCTACTGGTATTACAAAGGCCAGTTAGCTCCAGGAGCAGCAACAGACAGCCTGTTAGAGTCTGTAACCTTAGATAAAGACACAGATATGGGAGTGTATACAACAACTTATAAATACTGCACAACAGAAGGAAAGGACAGCAAGCCGGACGCTGATACAGAGTGGCTGACAGCAGAAGAGGGAGAAAAAGACACAGAGATGTTAGCAGCTGCAGAAGCAGCAAAGGAAGCCGGAAATTCTTTCCATGTTAAGAAAGAGGTCGCTCTGGACGAGGCACATCCAGGATATGCAGACGCTGACTACGAGCTGGAGATTACCATTGACATGGTACAGCCGACAGAGGACGCAGTTAAAGAGGCCTGGGGCGAGGAAGCGCTCAATTACGTAGGTTCTCTGCAGTAGACAGAGCAGTAAGCTGAAATCATACATAACAGGACTTAACATATGAGACTAATCAAAGGATTTGTAAATATTCTGACCTGGATTGTGTACGCCTGCATTGCCTGCTATCTTCTGATAGCAGCGCCCATGCTGGCGGGATACCATCCAGTCGTGGTTCTCAGCGGAAGTATGGAGCCCACCTATCATGTGGGAAGCGTCATTTATTATAAAGAGGCAGATTTCGCTGATATTAACGTAGGAGACGCTATTACCTTCCGGGCAGGGGAAGACAGCATGGTAACCCACCGGGTAGTAGAAAAAAGCGAGCTTTCCCAGAATTTTGTTACAAAAGGAGACGCCAACGAGACGGAAGATCCGAGTCCGGTCGATTACGATGAGGTCATCGGAAAGGTATGGAAGGTAAGTATTCCATACGCAGGATATTTTGTAAACTACAGTAAAAATATAGCTGTGATTGCTGCAATGGCGGCTATTATTATACTGGGAATTGCCCTGGATATGTTTTTCCCGGATAAGAAGAAAGAGGAAAAGACAGAAGCCTAGGCATGGACAGAAAGGGAAAAAGGGACAGGAAATGAAAAAGAGAGCAGCATTAGGACTGGCAGGACTGGCAGCAGTAGCGGCCATTGGCGGAACATGGGCATACTGGAATCAGAATTTATCCGTAAATAATGAGTTTAAGGCAGGAAACTTCGATTCTGACATCGTAGAGCAGTTTAAGCCGGAGAAAGACTGGCTTCCGGGCGAGACAGTGGAGAAGGTTGTATCTGTAAAGAACTCCGGAAATGTAGATATGGTCGTAATGACTAAGATCACCCAGAAGTGGGACGGCGAGAAATTAACGCTCCAGGCAGTAGATGGAATAGAGTACGCAGCAGAGGTTCAGTGGGGAGAGAATGTAGCGGCATTTGCAGCTCCTGGCGTTGCTGACGCAGCAGCTCCTATGGGAATTGAGAAGACAGTAGATTCTTTTGCTGATGTGGATGACACATGGGTTCTGACAGATATCAAAGACAACGAAGATGGTTCTCAGGATCTGTACTTTGTTTACAGCGGTATCGTAGCAGAAGCGGGAGAGACGTCAGCACTTCTCACATCCGTAACAATGAATCCATTAATTCAGTCCGGTATTACATCCAAGAAGTATGAGCCGAATGGAAACGGCGGAGTTGATTTAGTAGAGGCGGACGCTAATTATCTTGACAGTTATGAGGACGCTCAGTACACCATGACTATCAATGCTAAGACAGTTCAGGCAACCTTTGACGCCATTAAGGACGTGTTTGGATCAGCCCTTGAGATGGATGAGAGCGATGAGGAAATTGTAATTAACGACTTTTTAAGCGCAAACAGCCTTGATAAGCCAACAGCATTAGAGGCAGAATAAAAACTGTCTGGCTCTGTCAGGCAAGGGAAAAGCTGATAATCAGTTCAGCGCTTCCCCTCGCCTGGCGGAAACAGGCAAGGACAGGAGATAGAACGATATGAGGAAAGGCAAACATGCAGTATTAGGTCTGGCGGCTCTGCTTTCAGCAGCTGCCATTGGCGGGACATGGGCAAGCTGGACTCAGGAACTGAAGGCCGGAAATGAATTTATGACTGGCAGTTATAACACTTCTCTGGACGAAACCTTCGAGTCTCCGAAAAACTGGAAGCCAGGGGAAAAAACAGAGAAAGCAGTGCAGATCACAAATAGAGGCGCTGTGGACGCCATGGCAAAGGTTGTCATCAGCCAGAGCTGGGAGTCCTTTCCTCTGACGTTCCAGGCCCAGAACGGTAAGACAGAGTATGCCGCGGTTCCTGAATTTAATAAAAACAATGTAGTGCTCTTAGCTTCCGGAGATGCTGACGGCCAGGTAGAGGAGAATCGCTGGGGTCTGCAGGCAGTGACTCAGTACAGCCAGGCAGAGGGAAAGTGGCTTCTTTTAAACGAGGTTCCAGAAGGAGAAAAGGGAATATTTACTCTCTACTACATGGGAATCGTGAAGGCAGGAACGAGTTCTCCGCAGTTCTTGGACGGCGTGACCATGAATCCGCAGATTACTTCCAGCATAGTGGATAAACAGTATGAAGCAGAGTACGATGATGCAGGAAATCCGACAGGCGGCATCATTACAATCGCTACTTCCAGCAGCCCGAACGGAACAGGCTATGAGAATGGCAAATACACTATGACCATTGACGCTACGACCGTTCAGGCCACACAGGCGGCAGCAGAGGAGATTTTCGGCGCGGCAGCTCAGGGTGGAAAAGAAGAGCAGACGTTAGATTATCTGGTAAAGAATATTGCAGATGACGGAGTATTTGAAGCTGCAGAGGCGAAAACTCTGAAATTTGCAGAAACAGATGGAACTATGACTTACATTCCTTACCGGGACGGGGACGGCCAGGTGGAGGAAGGCAACTGGTTTATGAGCTTCACAGACATGGTTCCAGGAGGAATTTACCGGGATCGGTTAAATATCGAAAATGACAGCAATAAAACCTGGAAGCTGTATATGAAGGCTCTTCCGAGAGAGCAGAGCGCTCTTCAGGACGAACTTCTGGAAAAGATTTCCATGAAGGTATGGTACACCCATGCAGACGGCGAGGAGAAGCTTCTTTATGCCGGCAATGCTACAGGTTCCACGCTTCTGACGCAGGGGAATACAGAGGGAGAAGACGGAGAGAGAGCCGTATATCTGGGCGGCTACAAGGGGGGACAGAAAGGTTCTATCCGAGTAGAACTCCAGCTGGATCCAGCCCTTACGCTGACAGAGGATCCATCTATCACTCCAGAACCAGGTGAGAGTAATCTGGTTAATCAATATGCAGGCGTCCTCTCTAAGATTGACTGGAAGTTTATGGTGACAGAAGTTAAGGAAGACGGAGGAAACGGTGATAACGGCGGCAATAACGGCGGAGGCGGTTCTCATGGAGGAGGTGGCTCCCATGGAGGAGGCGGTTCCACGACTACGATTAATGATAATGAAGTGCCGCTATCTCCAGATGTTCCGCTTACAGACGAAACCATTATTGAGGACAGCGATGTGCCGCTGGCAGTACTTCCAAAGACCGGAGATGAGACTCCTATTATACCAGCAGTCGTTACACTCCTTGGCAGCGGAATCATTCTCCTCTGGATGGGCGCTTCTCTTTGCAGAAAAAAAGAAGAGAAGTAGGCTTTGAATGGCCGTTTTTGTAACAAAGAAAAAAGAACAGAAAAAGCAGCGATACAAACAGGAGCCGCAGTTTCAAGTATGGGAAACTGCGGCTCTTTTACTGACTGTATTTGTCATGGGAACGCTGAGGAAACTCTGGTTTTTATATCATATTTTTGCTATACTGATGAATACAGGCAGATGGGAATCTGCCAGAGATTAACAGGGAAGCAGAGGCAGCCTGTTTCTCGGCAGGAGGTTTACATAACATGAAACGAAGGATAACAAAGGCTGTTTTTATTCTGGCTCTGCTGGTTTTTCTGGGCGCGCTGGGATATCTGGGATTTATATGGTTTTCATACCGCTCTGCGGAAAAGGGCTATGAACAGCTGGCTGAGGCGGTACTCCAGAAGAGAGAAATTGCAGCAGAGGAAAATGAGGAAGGGGAGACAGGAGCCCTGTGGACGCCTTTGAGCGTAAATTTTGACGCGCTGAAGGCGGTTTCAGAGGATGCGGTTCTTTGGATTGATATTCCAGGTACGCAGGTCAGCTATCCGGTGGCACAGGCGGAGGATAATGATTATTATCTGCGCAGAAAACTGAACGGGGAAAACAGTTTTGCAGGCACAGTGTTTATGGATTACAGAAACGATCCGGCTGTTTCCGATGATAATACGATTTTCTATGGTCACAACATGAGAAATGGTTCTATGTTCGGGATGCTGAAACAGTATGGAAAAGAAGAATTTTTTCTGGCTCATCCAGAGATTGATTTGTACCTTCCCGACAGAATTCTAAGATGTACTGTGATTTCCAGCCATCAGGAGGAGGCACAGGAGGAGAATTTCCCTACGAATTTCAAGAGCGGGGAGGAGAAGACGGCTTATATAAACAGGATGAAGTCCAGGGCCTGGTATGACACAGGAATAACTGCAGACGAGACGGATCGTCTGATTACACTTGTTACCTGTACGGGAAATGGATACAGTCATCGGTTTGTGGTGCAGGCTGTAGTGATGGAGGAGACAGCGCTGGAAACAGGAAGCAATGCGGCGGCGCAGTAGAAGCTGGCTTACATAGAGAGACCAGACAGAGGAGACAGAAATTATGGAAAGTTTTTTAGTAGCAGTCAATGCAGTTATGCCGTTTTTGATTTATATTTCTTTTGGATACGGGGTGCGTATGAGCGGCCTGGTAGACGAAGACTTTATGAACAGGTTAAACAAGCTGATTTTCAGGGCATTTTTTCCGATTTTAATGTTTAACAATCTTTACAAAATGGATCCAGGCTCGACTCTGGACGGAAAGCTGGCGGCGGTGGGAGTTGTCAGCATTCTTCTGCTGGAACTTCTGCTGGTGCTGATTGTGCCGAGGATTGTGAAGGGAAATCCTCAGAGAGGTGTGGTGATTCAGGGAATTTACAGAAGCAATTTCGTGTTGTTTGCCATTCCGCTGACTACCAGCCTGTTTGGACAGGCAGGGGCGGCGCTGGCATCTATGATGGTAGCTATTGTCATACCGATTTACAACGTAACGGCAGTGATCATTCTGGAAATGTTTCATGGCGGAAAGTCAGATATCAGGAAGCTTGTGAAAAATGTGGTGACGAATCCCTTGATTATGGGAGCTGCTGTAGGACTTGTATTTTTCCTGCTCCATATTCACCTGCCTGCCTGTGTGAATGATACAGTGTCTCAGTTTGCAGGTCTGACTACTCCATTAGCCCTGTTTGTTCTGGGAGGAACTCTTCATTTTTCTGCTGTGAAGGGAAATCTTAAATATCTGGTTCCCTCTCTGACAGTGAAAATGGTGATTTTGCCCGCTGTCATTACAGTTCTGGCCACTGCCATGGGCTTTGGGAATCTGGAACGCTTCGTTTTATTTACCATGTATGCGACTCCTGTGGCAACAGCGTCCTATTCCATGGCTCAGAACATGGGAGGAGACGGCGAGCTGGCCGGCCAGTTCGTAGTTGTCAGCACGGCGGCCTCTATCATTACTATTTTCCTGTGGGTTCTGCTGTTCCAGAGCATGGGGATGATATAAGAAACATAAAAAGAGACTGAGCAGAATCGCCGACGAATCAGCAGTTCTGCAGCAGTCTCTTTTCTTACAATCAACTCCGCTCTAAGCGGAAAAAATAAGCTTAAATTAAGCCTCCTCGATTGCACCTGTTGGGCATGTACCAGCGCAAGCTCCGCAGTCGATGCAAGCAGCAGCGTCGATCTCGTACTTGCCATCTCCCTCGCTGATTGCGCCTACTGGACATCCGCCAGCGCAAGCGCCACAGCTAACGCATGTATCTGTAATTACATATGCCATGATAAATTACCTCCTTTAATATGGTTGTGCCTACATTTTATACTAAACTCCAAAAATATTCAAGATGGTACCCTAAAAAAACTTGTTCTAAAATAAAAGCAAGGGAATAAAAGGGAATATTTTGGCGGATAAAGGGAAACAATAGGACGGAATGAGTGATTTTCCGATGATATTTTACAAATTTCCATTCTTTTCTGATATCAGGAAGATGAATTAGGCTGAAATATGCCTTGCAATAGGAATTAAAAAGTATTATATTATTGGATATAAAAACAGCACAAGGAGGTACAAACATGCAGATTAATAAAGATATGTTAATCGGTGATCTGGTTCGTCTGGACGATGGGATTGCACCTATCCTTATGGGAGCAGGAATGCATTGCTTAGGCTGACCGGCTTCTCAGATGGAGTCTCTGGAAGAGGCCAGTATGGTTCACGGAATTTCAGTTGATACGTTAGTAAACGCGATCAATGAATACCTGGCTCAGAAGTAATTCTGAGACAGGATAAAATAAAAGGCAGATGAGTGGGAGGATTTCCCTGCTCACCTGCCTTTTCTGTTCTTTACATGGGATCCGTCTGCTTCCAGTAAAGCCGGATTATTCGGAAGCCTGCCAGCGCAGCGGGCGGAATGCTACAGTCTGCTCAGTACAGCTACGGCATTTTCGCGGATGATGCGTTCATAGTGTTCATCGAAGTAAGCCCGAGACGCGTATTCAGCCCGGATACTGGTTCCGTACTCTACAAGGAGATTGCAGAAGCGGATAAAGTCCCCGGATCCAGGCGTCAGCTCTCTGAGAAACAGATAATATTTTCCGCTGCGTCTGTTTTTGTAGAGACAGCTTTCGCCTTCAAAGGCCTGTCCTCCAATGCGGCACGCCTGGGTAGCGGACTGTAAGGTGTCGAAGCAGAAAATCCGCTGGGCCAGAGTGTCGGCATAGGTTTTTCCCTGCCCGTCGGCGCTTTCCTCCGATTTGTGCTCAGGAGCCTGCTTTGCAGGGGCAGAAGCTCTGTCAGCCTCCTGTTTTCCTCCTGCCTGGGAAAGAAGGTTTAAAATCTGGTCCGCGCCTTCTAACAGTTCATTTGACATGGAATCGTCCGATGGTTCCTCCTCCGATACAGGGGAGAATCGGGAAAACCGGGTATCTAATTCCTCCGGATCCTCGATTTTTGTGATTACCAGCATAATGCTTTCCGCTGACAGAGGAATCGCTTCCACCATGAGAGGAATGTCCTCAGCCTCAAATCCGACCTCAGCTTCGGCCTTTTTTATCATTTCCCGGAACAGCTTTCTGGCCTTTTCAGAGCCATAAGCTAACTCTGTGAGATTCAGGTTCCTCATGCTTAAATCGAAGCTGGTGAGTGTGCAGCGGATCTGGTTTTCATTGATGCGTTCTATTTTCATGAGATCACTCGCCTTTCATTAGCGTCAGTACACAGGGGATAACTCGTCTCCCTATGCTGGCGCTGCAGCCTGAATTAAGATTTTATATACCCAATATACTATATAATATAAGGAATTGGCAATTCATATGTGAAAATTTTATAGAAAATTTTATGAAATTTTCCTAAAAGTGGTTGTAAATAGAGAAACCATGTATTAGAATACAGGCTAAGAAGTGGTATTTCCGATTACTGTTCAGATGCCGGCGGTTCCGAGAGGAGGTGCGGGAGACAGAAGGTACGGTACTGTTTGGAAAATACCAGATAATCGGGACGCTTGGAAGCGGGAGAAATGGTTCCGTCCTTTTAGCGGTTCACCTGAGCCTTCAGGAATACAGGGCTGTTAAGCGTGTGCCTAAGGAGGAGGGAAAACGGCTTCGGGAAGCAGATATTTTAAAGACGCTGCGCCATCCGGGGATACCGGTTATCTACGATTTATACGAGTCTCAGGAATATTATTACATTGTCCAGGAATACCTGGAAGGACATTCTCTATCTGCCCTGATTCAGCAAAGGGGCAGTCTTACTCGAGCAGAGATCCTGTCATATGGGAGTCAGCTCTGCCGAATCTTGGTTTATCTGCATTCGCTCAAACCAAACCCTATTTTACATTTAGATCTTCAGCCTAAGAATCTTTTGATCTGCGGCGGCACGCTTAAATTAATTGATTTTGGCCAGTCTGTCTTTGCGTCTGACAGAAATGGAACTGGGCCGCGTTTTGCTACGCCCGGCTTTGCTGCCCCGGAACTGTATCGAAATGAAATTCCGGATGAGAGAGCAGACATTTATGCCATTGGAGCCCTCCTGTTTTTTATGGGAACGGGGAGAAGCCCGGACAATTCTTTTGATGCGGATACAGTTCTGCTTGGAAGACGTCTGGAAGCGGTCATAGGAAGGTGTCTGGATCCGCTGCGGGAAAAACGATTTCAAACGGCAGAGGAATTGCTGGAAACGCTCTGCACTCTGAAAAAAGGGACTTCCGGTGAAAAAGGGAAACCACTTCTTACCATTGCTGTGGCTGGAAGCCGCCCGGGAACGGGAGCGACCCACGCAGCCCTGGCTCTGTCGTCTTTTCTGACGGTTTATGCAGGACCCTGTCTCTATGAGGAGAGAAATGATTCCGGAGCGGCGGCTTCTCTGGGCCGGTGTCTCGGCGCAGTGCCTGACAGGAGAGGAATTTTCAAGGCCGGAATTCTGTCAGTGAAGCCCCGCCTGGGAGAACAGGTTCAGCCAGATCAGGACGGATTTACCGTCCGTGTGCTGGATTTAGGAACAGTCGGAGAGCGGCTGGATCCGCCTGGAGAAGGATACGGGGAAATAGGTTCCGGAACAGCCGGAGCAGTTCTTTTTCTGCTGGTCTGCGGAGGAAGAGAGTGGGAACTTTCAGACTGCCAGAGAGCGGTGAGAAGGCTTCTTAAAATACTTCCGATGGATCATGCGCCCATAAGACTTCTTATAAACCGTCAGAACAGTCCGGGAAAAATTATTTTGCCAGAGGAGGCCTCCGGCTTTGCTGCGGTTCGGCTTCCCTGGATCGAAGATCCTTTTATGCCGCTGAAGGCAGAAGCGGATCGGACGTTTTTCAGCCTGCTGTCAGGGACAGAGGGAGAAAGATGGCTGCTAAGGAGAGAAAGAGGCGGCTTTAGAACAGTATGGCAGTTTTTCAGTCTTTTGAGGTTGGCAGAAGTCTGGAAAAAAAGGTGCAGACGGGGACGGCGCCGGAGAGGAGGGATATAGACTGAGACAGAAGGGAGAACGGCAGGCGTGACTGACGGATACAGAAGAGGTTTTTTTCACAATCCTCTGATGATAGGCGTGGCAGGAAGCTGTCCGGGAGTGGGAACGACCCACTTTTCTATTATGACTGCTTCCTACCTCTCAGGCGTTCTGGGAAAACGGACGGCCTTGCTGGAAGAGAATAAAAGCGGGGATTTTTCAAGGCTTTTTGAGGTTTTGTCAGAACGGTCTGCCTTAAAACAGGAAAATGGTTCGTGTAGTGTTTTGGAGATTTCTTTTATGAAGGAAGCCGGTCCGGAGAGGTTCTCAGATTTGGCCAATTCAGAATTTGACACAGTGGTGATTGACTTTGGACATGATTTTGAGTCAGCGAGAACAAAATTTCAGCTCTGTCAAAGAAAATTTCTGGTAGGTTCTCTGGCTGAATGGAAAATACACTCGTTTCTGAAGCTGGCAGAAGAGAAAAAACGCGCAGATGGGAAGTGGGAGTATTTTATCAGTTCAGGAAGCCGCGAGTTTATGAAGGAGCTTTCAAAGTATCCGGGCATAGAAGCCAGGCGGATTCCCAGAACGGAGGACGCATTTATGGTGTCAGGGGAGGTTATAGCTTTCTTTGGGGGATTTCTGGAATATTAAAGAAGGGCGGGCAGAGTAAATATAATATATCACAGTATTAGAGTTATAAAACCTCCCAGGAGGAATTTCAGACTGCCCTTCAGACAGGAGAAGATCAGTGGATAAGTACGAAAAAGCATCAGAAAAAAGGAAACGGGAAGCAGAGGAAAAACGGCGTTATCTGGAGGGGATCAAACGGTTTCAGAAGGTTGGCGTCACAGTTCTTGTAGATGGAAAAGAACCCGGCCCTCATGATCTCGAGAAAATAGTGGAGATTCGGGAGGACGGAGCTTTTTATATGGGGGATTATATTGCGGATGAATCTGGAAAGCTGGTGGAAATTCGGTTTGACAAGGTTTATCACAGATAGAAAAGAAGGGAGGTATGTTTGTGAAGCCAGGAGGATAAGGAAGCTTGAAAAACAGTGAAGCATAAGGAAGGGCAGCCACACAGAACGCAGAGCCGGGTAAAATTCAGAGGATGCTGTTATGCCTGAACACATCGGCAGGAGAGCCAGATTTCTGTGGTCTGTACGCGGCTGCCGTCTTCAGAAAAGAAATGCGAATAGAAATGTAAGAAAAATTTCAAATCTATTTATCCGGAGTGTGGTATAATGTACCACATCAGCATTTTGGAGTTGAAGCAGACAGTCTGCACAGCGTGGGTTTGCGAGTGCATGTCATCAGATTTTTCCGGAGGATAGATATGAAAAATAGAAAAAATCCTATTTTAAAAGCTCTGGGCGCAGTGCTTTTTCTGGGGATAGCCGCAGGCAGCGTGTTTCTTTACTGGAAGTTTGGACCGTCCAGGGAACGTGCCGATTTAAAAAGCGTTTATCAGGCAGGTGAAAATGAGACAGTTTTATATTTGAACTATGAAAAGCAGGATGCTTCAGGCATTTATGAAAATGGACAGACTTACCTGCCTATGGACTGGGTAAGCGCTTGCATTAACAGCAGATTTTACTGGGATGAAGAGAAAAAGATGCTGGTTTACGCTCTTCCGGAAGAGATTCTCTATGCTGACAGCAGCTCTGTAGGAAGCAGCGGACAGCCTCTGCTTTTAGAAAAGGGAGATGATGTCTATGTATCCATGGGGCTGGTGCTGAACTACACGAAAGTCAGAATCCAGGCTTTTGACAGGACAGATGTGAAACGGGTGTTTATTGAGGATACCTTTGAGAATGTCCCTGTGGCTGATGTGCGGGGAACCGTGCAGGTCAGGACAAAAAAGGATGTGAAAAGTCCAATTTTGACAGAGTGCAGAAGAGGAGACAGCGTCACAGTTTTGGATACGGATGAGAAATGGGTGAAAGTAGCTACGCCGGATGGCCATGTAGGCTATGTAAAAAACAGAAAACTGAAAAATCTTCGTTCAGAGACCATTGAGACTAATTTTAAGGAGCCAGTATACAAGAACATTTCTCTGGATGAGAAAATTCTTCTGGCTTTTCATCAGGTGACCATTCCAGAGGCTAATGGAAAGATGGAGGAGCTTTTAGAGCCGTCTAAAGGAGTCAATGTGATTGTGCCTACCTGGTTTACCCTCAGCAGCAATGACGGAGATTATGAATCTCTGGCCAGCAAAAGTTATGTAGAAAAGGCTCATGAAAAAGGGCTTCAGGTTTGGGCCATGCTGGACAATTTCAGTAAGGAGTGCAGTAAGAACGTCCAGTCTGAAATTCTGCTGTCCAGGACTTCTACCAGACAAAAGCTGATTGAGGATATGATGGAGGAGGCAGAAAGCTACGGTTTTGATGGTTTTAACCTGGATTTTGAGAGCCTGAAGCCTGAGGCGATGCCTCATTATGTCCAGTTTATCAGAGAAATGTCCATTGCCTGCCGGGAACGGGGGCTTGTCCTTTCTGTAGATAATTACGTGCCGTCTGAGTACACGGCTGATTATAATAGAAAAGAGCAGGGAATTGTGGCTGACTATGTGATTATCATGGGCTACGATGAGCACTATGCAGGAGGAGAGATGGGATCCACGGCTTCCATCGAGTTTGTGGACAAAGGAATTACAGATACGCTTCTGGAGGTTCCGAAAGAGAAAGTCATCAACGCGGTTCCGTTTTATACCAGGCTCTGGACAGAAGAGGATGGGAAAACAGCTTCCTCTGCTCTTGGCATTTACAAAGCAAAGGAGTGGGTTGAGGAAAACGGTGTGGAACTTACATGGCAGGAGGAGCTGGGGCAGTATTATGGAGAACACAAGGAATCAGACGGAGTGACAGAATATCTCTGGATGGAGGACGAGAGCTCCCTTAGCCTTAAAATGGATTTAATCAGAAAATATGATTTGGCCGGAACCGCAGTCTGGAAGCTGGGTCTGGAAAGTCCTGAAATCTGGGATGTAATCCAGTGGGAGGACGGCAGTAAAGTAAAATAAAGACCTGCCTGGGGGCTGCCTGGGCATTTGCAGAAAGAGAGCTTTTCTATTCCGCTTAAAGGAGCAGAAAGGCTTTCTTTTTAGCTGTCAGAGCTTTTTCTGTATATGCTGCAGCCCTCTTTGTACACTGACGCCAGATGCCAGACATGGGACAGGGCCAAAGAAGAATATACTGAACGGAACGAAGTGCAGTCAGGTGGAGAGATGAGAGCAGTTCATTTCATCAAGCGGCATATAGTGGGAGCGTTTTGCGCAGTGCTTCTGTCGGCATTTTTATTTTCTGTATTTCGGTATACGGGACTTGCGGCAGCTGGCAGAAGCGTTCATGTGGGGACAAAACAGCCGGTGGTGGTGATTGACGCAGGACATGGCGGCAATGATCCAGGCAAGGTGGGAGTGGATCAGAGCCTGGAAAAAGATATTAACCTGGCAATTGCAAAAAAACTGGCCCGCTATCTGGAACAGGCGGATGTGAAGGTGATTTTGACAAGGGAGGAGGATAAAGGACTTTACAGCGAAACGGATACCAGAAAAAAATCGGCTGATATGAAGGCCAGATGCAGTCTGGCAGACCAGGCTCAGCCAGAGCTGGTGGTGAGCATTCACCAGAACAGTTATCACCAGGAGCCAGTGTCAGGAGGCCAGGTTTTTTACTACACTGGTTCTGTAAAGGGAAAACGGCTGGCAGAGATCATACAGAAGAGGTTTGATTATGTTTTGGGGAAGCAGAATACCAGAAAGGCCAAGGCCAATGACAGCTATTACCTGCTTCTCCACGTCAAATGTCCGATTGTAATTGTTGAGTGCGGATTTCTTTCGAACTGGCAGGAAGCAGCGCGGCTTGGTTCACCGGAATATCAGGATCGGCTGGCTTGGACCATTCATATGGGAGTGATGGAATACTTAAATACCAGATGAGAGTCTGCTGCCGCAGGCCAGTCTTGCACCTGTTCTGTTCCTGTGCTATGATAGCGTCAGTGTAAAAGAGACAACACGCCTTATAGCGCAATTCTCTCCGCTTGAGGCCGAAGCGTCAGAAACAGGAGACGCTGCTTTCAGGGAAGAATCGGAGCCAAGCTGGCAGGAAGAGGTTAAAAAACATGGATCAGATAAAAACAAAGGTTGTAAAAATCAATGAAGCGTACAGAAATATGCGGGAGAAGGAGCTGAGCTTTTCTCTGGCTGACAGAAACAGACCGGCAGAATTGACAGACGAGGATCAGGCGGCTCTTGCGGAAGCGGCGGCAGTTCTCAGAAAAGGAGGCCTTGCTGCTTTTCCGACAGAGACTGTGTACGGGCTGGGGGCAAATGCCCTGGATGAGAAGGCTTCCAGGAAGATTTATGAGGCGAAAGGACGTCCTTCTGATAATCCTCTGATTGCACATATTGCTGATTTAGACGGCCTGAAGCCGCTGGTATCTGAGATTCCGGAAGCGGGAAGAAAGCTGGCGGAGGCATTCTGGCCAGGACCGCTGACTCTGGTATTTCCTAAAAGTGAAATTGTGCCTCACGGTACTACAGGAGGCCTTGAGACAGTGGCTGTGCGTATGCCCAGCGATCCGGTAGCAAGAGAACTGATCCGCCTGGCAGGCGTTCCTATTGCAGCTCCCAGCGCCAATACGTCAGGCCGTCCCAGCCCTACCAGAGCAGAGCATGTGCTTCAGGACATGGACGGAAAAATTGATATGATTGTGGATGGAGGTCCAGTGGGAATCGGCGTGGAATCTACAATTGTGGATGTGACGGAGGAAATTCCCACTCTTTTGAGACCAGGAGCCATTACCATGGAGATGCTTCGGGACGCTGTGGGGCAGGTAGATGTGGATCCGGCGATTACAGGCCCTATAAGGGCAGATGTAAAGCCAAAGGCCCCAGGCATGAAATACCGCCATTACGCTCCCAAGGCGTCCCTCACGCTGGTAGAGGGAGAGACGGGGGCAGTGACAGCCCGTATCAATGAGCTGGCGGCTGAGAAGCTTGGAAAGGGCTGTAAGGTAGGTATTATCTGTACGGAAGAGACAAAGACGCTTTATCCGGCTGGAATTGTAAAGAGTATTGGTCTCCGGTCAGACGAGGCGACGGTGGCTCATAATCTCTATGCGGTACTCAGAGACTTTGACGATTTGGGAGCGGATGTTATCTTTTCAGAGAGTTTTCCTGCCGATGAGCTGGGGCAGGCGATTATGAACCGGCTGAACAAGGCGGCAGGATATCAGGTGATTCAGGTGTAGGATCAGGAGAGAACAGAGGCAGAAAAGAGGAATAGAAGAGCAGCAGGAGGAGGCAGTATCTATGAATGGGGCAGAAAAGGCAGAAGAGACGGCAAGAACAGAAGAGACAGCTAAAATCAGAGGAAGAGTCTGCAAGTCAGAAAAAAGGGCAGATTACATTACCTGGGATGAGTATTTTATGGGAGTTGCCAAGCTGGCGGCCATGCGGTCGAAGGATCCCAGCACGCAGGTGGGAGCCTGCATTGTCAGCAGCGACAATAAGATTCTTTCTATGGGGTATAACGGCTTTCCTATTGGCTGCTCAGATGATGAATTTCCGTGGGGAAAAGAGCATGAGACAGATGATCCCTACAATGCCAAGTATCTCTATACCACCCACAGCGAGCTGAATGCCATTTTAAATTACAGGGGAGGCAGCCTGGAGGGCAGCAAGCTTTATGTCACCCTGTTTCCCTGTAATGAGTGCGCCAAGGCGATTATCCAGGCGGGTATCCGCACACTGGTCTATGACAGCGACAAATATAAAAACACACCTTCCGTTCGGGCTTCTAAGCGAATGCTGGATGCGGCGGGAGTGAGATATTATAAGTACAATCCAACTGGAAGAAAGATAGAGGTATCTCTGTAGATGAAATTTTTGCTGGCAGCGGTAAACGCTAAGTATATTCATTCAAATCTGGGCGTCTACAGCCTGAAAAAGTATGCGGATGAAAAGCGGAAAGGACAGGCAGCAGATGTTTCAGGGGCAGATTGGGAGATAGAAATAGGAGAATACACTATTAATCACCAGATGGATGATATTCTGCAGGATATTTACGAAAAGGATCCGGATGCAGTAGGATTTTCCTGCTATATCTGGAATATTCTCTATGTTCAGGAGCTGATCCGGGATCTGAAAAAGGTACTGCCCAGAACTGAAATCTGGCTGGGAGGGCCGGAGGTTTCCTACCGGGCGGAGGAATTTTTAAGGAAGGAACCGTCTGTGCGGGGCGTCATGGCTGGGGAAGGAGAAGAGACCTTTTTCCGGCTTCTGGGCGCTGCGGACAGACAGGAAGAGTCAGAGACAGGGGATGGAGGCGATTTTATCCGTCAGGCGGCCTGCCAGAATATCAGCCGGTCTGTCTGGCCGGACGAGTCTCTGGAACAGATTCCTGGCCTTATTTTCCGACGAGAGGATGGGAGCGGAGTCTGCGGCTGCCATGAAACAGAAGAGATTGTGAAGAATCTGCCTGCCCCTCTGATGGATTTGGATGATATTCCCTTTGTCTACAGCGATTTAAAGGGTATGGAGAATAGAATTATCTATTATGAGAGCAGCAGGGGCTGTCCCTTTTCCTGCAGCTACTGCCTCTCTTCCATTGATAAGACTGTACGGTTCCGCAGTCTTGAGCTGGTGAAGCAGGAGCTGGCTTTTTTCCTGGAACATCGTGTCCCGCAGGTGAAATTTGTAGATCGGACCTTTAACTGTAAAAAGAGTCATTCCATGGAAATATGGCGTTTTATCCGGGATCACGACAATGGGATTACAAACTTCCATTTTGAAATTTCAGCGGATCTTCTGTCGGAGGAGGAACTTTTCCTGCTGTCAGAGATGCGCCCTGGTCTTGTTCAGCTGGAGATAGGAGTGCAGACAACAAATCCGGATACAATCAGAGAAATCCGGCGGCGGATGGATTTGAAGAAGCTGGAGTCAAATGTAAAACAAATCAATGGATTCCGAAATATCCACCAGCACCTGGATTTAATCGCAGGCCTGCCCTGGGAGGGGTATGAGTCTTTTAAGCGCTCGTTTAACCAGGTTTACGCCATGGAACCGGAGCAGCTGCAGCTGGGCTTTTTGAAGGTGCTCTCCGGCTCTTATATGGAGGAAAGGGCGCAGGACTATGGCCTTTTATTCAGAGAAACGCCTCCCTATGAGGTATTGTCCACCAGATGGCTGTCCTACGGGGAGCTGATCCGGCTGAAAGGCGTGGAGGAGATGGTGGAAGTCTACTACAACAGCGGTCAGTTCAGAAATACGGTGAAGGAACTTCAGACCGAATTTTCATCAGCTTTTGACATGTATGAGGCTCTTTGGGGCTATTACAGAGAGCGGGGCCTGTCGGGGGTCAGCCACAGCCGGAACGCCAGGTATGAAATCCTGTTTGCCTTTATTGAGAAAACGCTGGGGAGGGATATTCAGACAGAGGTACAGGCAGATCCGGACAGGCTGGAACTGTACCGTGATCTTTTGACAGAGGATCTCTACCTCAGGGAAAACGCTAAGAGCCGTCCATCCTTTGGGAGAGATTTATCACCTTACAAGGAGGAGATCAAACAGTTCTTTATCAGAGAAGGGAAGGAGCCGCGCTGTCTCATAGGATACGAGGGATATGACTCCAGGCAGATGAGCCGGATGGCTCACATGGAGGTTATGAGGGACGGACGGCTGCTCCTGTTTGATTATCTGCACAGGGATGCGCTTTTAGGAAATGCCAGAAGGATCGAAGCTGGCAGAATTGAGAGGAAGAATTAAGCCAGAGAGCGGAAAGCAATTAATCATTTTTATAAAAAAGGGGAACAATAGCTGTGAAACGAGAGACGAAAGCCAGGAAGGCGGAGCGGGTGGAGCGAATTCTTGCGCTGCTTGACAGGGAATACGGCACAGAGTACCGCTGTTATCTGAACTATGAGACGCCGTGGCAGCTTTTAATCGCTGTGATTATGAGCGCCCAGTGTACAGATGCCAGGGTAAATATAGTGACTGAGACTCTCTTTAAGAAATACGATACGCTGGAGAAATTTGCCGCCGCCGATCAGAGAGAGCTGGAACAGGATATTCATTCCATCGGTTTTTACCACTCTAAAGCTAAAAATATTATTTCCTGCTGTCAGGCGCTGGTGGAGCGGTTTGACGGCCAGGTTCCGGAAAGGATGGAGGATCTGCTGACTCTGGCAGGGGTGGGCAGGAAGACGGCCAATGTGATCCGAGGCAATATTTACAATGAACCCAGTATTGTGGTAGATACCCATGTAAAGCGGATTTCCAGAAAGCTGGGACTTGCGAAGGAGGAGGATCCGGAGAAGATCGAGTATGAGCTGATGAGGGTATTGCCGAAAGACCACTGGATTCTGTGGAACATTCATATTATTACGCTGGGAAGAACGATCTGTACGGCCAGAAACCCCAGGTGCGGGGAGTGTTTTTTAAGAGAAGAATGCCTTGGAAGAAAGGAAGAACTGTGATGGAGGAGAGAGAACGGGAATCAGCGCTCTGCTGTGCAGGCGGCTCCTATCTGGCACTGGATCTGGAAACTACAGGTCTTGATCCGAAGCGCAGCAGAATCATAGAGATTGGAGCCTGCCTGGTGAAAAATGGAGCGATAGAGAGGGAGCTTTCCCTGCTTATCAACCCTCATCAGCCGCTTCCAGCGAGGATTACGGATCTGACAGGCATCACAGATGAGATGCTCACAGAAGCGCCGGACATGGAAGATGTCATCGGGCAGGTCATGGAATTCTGTCAGGAGCTTCCTCTGCTGGGCCATCATGTGATCTTCGACTACAGTTTTTTAAAGCGGGCTGCAGTCAACGCAGGCTTTTCCTTTGAGCGGGCGGGCATCGATACGCTGGCTCTCTGCCGCCGGTTCATGCCAGAGGAAGAGAAAAAGAATCTGGCCGCTGCATGCGCCTGGTTTCAGGTTCCGGAAGAGACAGCGCACCGGGCGCTTTCAGATGCCAGAATGTCCCATTTTCTGTATCAGAAAATCAGGGCTCTGAACTTTTCCCAGCATGAGGAGGCTTTTCTCCCAAAGCCGCTGATTTATAAGGTAAAAAGGGATCAGCCGGCCTCAAAAAAGCAAAAAGAAGGCTTGCGGGAATTGGCAAAATATCATAGAATAAACCTATCTGTTGACATAGAATACCTGACGCGCAGCGAGGCGTCCAGGATGACAGATAAAATTATATTTCAGTACGGAAGAATGAAAAAGAGGTGAGAGACGTATGTTTATGGGAAATAACAAGTCAAAAAAGATTATCACTACGATTATGGTTGTGATCATTCTCATAACCATGGTAGGGGGAACTGTGATCGCAGGCTTATCCTCCTTATTTTAGGGAAGAGGAGTTTTCCAGCGTATGAAGAGGAATTTATGGACAGCCGGCCTGACAGCAGCTCTGTCAGCCGGAATTTTATTTATGCAGCCTGTGAAGGCAGAGGCGGGAATCCTTCCGGAGGGATTTTCTGTGGCTGGAGCAGGAGAAGAGACTCTTGACTTTTCCGGGCGGACGCCGGAGGAGGCTTCCGGGAAGCTGAAGGAGTATGTAGATTCTATGAAGGAGGAGGAAATTTCTGTTTCCATTGATGGAACCAGCTTTTCTTCCACAGCCGGAGAGCTGGGACTCTACTGGGAAAATGAAGAAGAGCTGAGCGCTGCCATTGGAGAATATTCCGGCGGAAACCTTTTAGAGCGTTTTGCGCGGACAAAAAAGCTTCAGAAGGAACCCCTTTCCCTGACTGTAAAGGCGTCTTTGGACGATGAAAAGCTGTCAGCCTTTGTAAACGATAACTGTGCGCCCTACGTGAGGGAGGCGAAGGACGCGTCTATTTCCAGAGAAAACGGGGCTTTTGTAATTACAGACGAGGAGATTGGCCTGGGAGTCGATTTCGATGCTACCCGGGAGGCCCTTAACACTGCCCTGAACCAGGGCATTTCTGACTCCATCTCCGTGGAGGCAGTAGTGACAGAAACAGAGCCCAGGATTCACAGATCCGATCTGGAGACTATTTCAGACGTGCTGGGAACCTTCAGCACAAATTTCAATGCAGGAGCCAGATCCAGAACTCAGAACCTGAAGACAGGAGCCGCGAAGATTAATGGGACGGTTCTGATGCCTGGAGATGAATTTTCTGCCTATACCTGGCTGACACCGTTTACTATTGAGAATGGATATGCAGCCGCCGGCTCCTATGAGAATGGCCGGACGGTGGATTCCATTGGAGGAGGCGCCTGCCAGCTGTGTACGACTCTCTATAATGTGGTGCTTCGGGCAGAGCTTGAGGTGACTCAGAGGCAGAATCATTCCATGACCGTGGGATATGTAAAGCCTTCGGAGGACGCGGCTATTGCAGGAACCTACAAAGACTTGAAGTTTAAGAATAATTACGATACACCTGTCTACATTGAAGGTTCTGTATCAGGAAATACTCTTACCTTTACGGCTTATGGGAAGGATACCCGGCCAGAGGGAAGAACCATTGAGTTTATTTCCGAGACGCTTGGGACAACGGATCCGGGAGCGCCGGTGGAGAAGGTTGATCCATCCCTGGCGCCGGGAGCCAGAGTGAAAGAGTCCTCTGGACACGTAGGAAAGAAATCAAGGCTCTGGAAGGTAGTCTATGAAAACGGAGTAGAGACAGGGCGGGAGATCCTTCACACAGACACCTACATGGCGTCAAAGGCCGTATACCGGGTAGGACCGTCGGCTCCGTCCATACCAGCTGTCACCGACCCGTCGGCTCCGGCAGAGACACTGCCCCAGGAGAGTGTTCCTGTTCCAGAGCAGCCGTCAGGTCCCGCAGGTCCTGCCTCTGAGCCTGTGAGCCCTGCCGCTCCTGCGGCGGATCCGGCGTCTGTGCCGAATCCGTAAGTGCCAGCCTGGAAAAGGTATACAGGAGGTGTGCATGAACAGACATTTGAATCAGGAACAGGAAAAAAGGCCCGGCTCATTGAAGCCGGGCCAGGATCTTATCATAGCCGGAAGTATCGGTCTGACTGGGGCGGCTCTGGCTGCCAGAAAGGGAGAGCGTACAGTAAGGGAGCGTTTTTCACGTCAGTATGCAGAGTGTATCTTTGCGCTGGATCAGAGGCTGTTATCTCAGGAGGAAGCGGAGGAGATCGGCAGGGAGACAGGAATCACAGATATGGAGCCGGTGGGAGAGGGAGGCGTTATGAACTGCCTCTGGAGACTTTTGGAGGCCTATGGCCTTGGCTGCTCTATCGAGCTTCGTGCCATTCCTCTCCGGCAGGAGACAGTGGAGGCCTGCGAGCTCTTTGATCTGAACCCTTACCGGCTTCATTCCGGAGGATGCTTTCTTATGGCTGCAGACAGCGGCTTCGCAGCAGTGAGAGAGCTTAGGAGGAGAGGCTTTGAGGGTGCGGTAATCGGAACTGTGAGGCCCGGACCAGCCAGACGGCTTTTAAATGGAGAAATCGAGACATTTCTGGATCGTCCCAAGACGGATGAACTGGAAAAATTAGGATTATTAAAGTAATTTAAAGAATTTTGAAAATTTTAAAAATACACAGAGATTATAATGGTTTCTAATTATTATAATGACAGAACAACCATAAGAAATCAGAAGGAGGCAGCAGTATGAGAGAACGAATTTTAGCAGTCATCGAAAAAAACAGCCGGATCAGCACAGCGGAACTGGCGGAGATCCTGGGGGAAAATGAGGCGGCAGTGGCGGCGGAGATTGCTGAAATGGAAGAGGAACACATTATCTGCGGTTACCACACCCTGATTAACTGGGACAACACGGAGGATGAGAAAGTAATTGCCCTGATTGAGGTGAAGGTAACTCCGCAGAGGCAGATGGGATTTGAAAAAATCGCAGAGCGCCTTGCGCTGTACAGTGAAGTAAAGGCTGTGTATTTGATGTCAGGCGTTTATGATTTTACAGTTATTATAGAGGGAAAAACCATGCGCGGCGTAGCTCAGTTCGTATCTGAGAAGCTGGCGACTATTGACTCTGTTATCAGCACAGCCACTCATTTTGTGCTGAAAAAATACAAGGACCACGGTACAGTTTTAAGCGATGGACCCCAGGACGAAAGGATGTTGATTAACCCATGAGAAATCCCTTATCTAACACGATTGTAAATATTCCGCCGTCTGGCATCCGCAAGTTTTTTGACATTGTAAGCGAGATGGAGGGAGCTATCTCTCTGGGTGTGGGAGAGCCGGATTTCGATACGCCCTGGCATGTGAGAGATGCAGGCATCCGCTCCCTGGAGATGGGAAAAACATTTTATACCTCCAATGCAGGCCTGAAAGAGCTGAAACAGGAAATCTGTAATTATATGAAGCGGCGGATGCAGGTAGAGTACGATTACAATAAAGAGGTGATGGTAACTATCGGCGGAAGCGAAGCCATTGATGCGGCTCTGCGGGCTATGCTGGATCCAGGCGACGAGGTGCTGATTCCTCAGCCCAGTTATGTGTCCTATGTACCCTGTACCATTCTGGCGGGAGGAGTGCCTGTGGTGATTGAGCTGGAGGAGAAGGATCAGTTCCGTCTGACCAGAGAGAAGCTGCTGGAGAAAATTACAGACAGGACGAAGCTTTTGGTGCTGCCATTTCCCAACAATCCTACAGGAGCGATTATGGAGCGGGAAGATCTGGAGGCTGTAGCGGAGATTGTGAAGGAAAAGGATCTCTTCGTTATCAGTGATGAGATCTATGCAGAGCTGACCTACAGGAAAAAGCATGTGACCATCGCTTCTCTTCCAGGCATGAAGGAGAGAACGGTGCTGATCAATGGTTTTTCCAAGGCCTATGCCATGACAGGGTGGAGAATCGGCTATGCCTGTGCTCCTGCACAGATTTTAAAGCAGATGCTGAAAATCCATCAGTACGCTATCATGTGTGCGCCTACCACCAGCCAGTATGCGGCGGTGGAAGCTGTAAAGAACGGAGACAATGATATTGAGGAAATGAAGCGTTCCTACGATGAAAGGCGCAGATATCTGTTGAAGGAGTTCCGCTCTCTGGGAATGGACTGCTTTGAGCCATACGGGGCCTTCTATATGTTCCCCTGCATTAAGCGGTTTCATATGACTTCCGAAGAATTTGCCACCAGGCTGCTTCGGGAGGAGAAGATTGCCATCGTACCGGGGACTGCCTTCGGAGACTGCGGAGAGGGGTATCTGAGAGTTTCCTACGCTTACTCCCTGGAGGATTTGAAGCGGGCAATCCGGAGAATCCGTCGGTTCGTAAACCGGCTGGATGAGGAGAACGCTGGGAAAGAGAAAAGCGAATAGAGAAATGAGGAAGGAAAGATACGGAAAGAGGTTGACATAAGATGAATATTGTGCTGTATGAGCCGGAGATGCCGGCCAATACCGGAAATATCGGAAGAACCTGTGTGGCAACTGGAACCAGGCTGCACCTGATAGAGCCCCTTGGATTCAAGCTAAATGAGAAGGCGTTAAAGAGGGCTGGACTTGATTATTGGGATAAGCTGGATGTGACTGTATACAGTGATTTTCAGGACTTTCTTAACAGGAATCCGGGAGCAAAGCTCTACATGGCTACTACCAAGGCTCCGAATGTGTATACAGAGCCGGCTTATGAACCGGACTGTTATATCATGTTCGGCCCGGAGAGCCGAGGCATTCCGGAAGAGATTCTGGTAAATCATCAGGAAACCTGCATCCGGATTCCCATGTGGGGCGATATCCGTTCTTTGAATCTGTCCAATTCTGTCTCCATTATTCTCTATGAGGCTCTCAGACAGAATGGGTTTGAGAAAATGACTATGCAGGGACATTTGAGAAATTATGACTGGCAGTAAAAATAGAAGACAGGAGGAAATATCATGATTCTTCAGAGCAGGCGTGTCTGGACGGCGGGACAGTTTCTGCCCCTTCAGCTTCAGATAGAGGGAGATAAGATTGTTCAGATATCAGAGTATGGGAACATGGAGGCTGATGAGGACTGGGGAGATAAGAGGATCGTTCCAGGCTTTATCGATGTTCACACTCACGGAGCCTACGGCTTCGATACAAATGATGCAGAGCCGGAAGGGCTCAGAGAGTGGATGAGACGGATTCCGGAGGAAGGCGTGACCTCAATCCTGCCTACCACTGTAACTCAGATGCCTGAGGTGCTTTTAGACGCTGTCAGAAATGTGGCTGATGTGGCAGAGGGAGAATATGAGGGAGCAGAGATTCTGGGTATTCATTTTGAAGGGCCGTTTTTAGACATGGAGTACAAGGGAGCACAGCCGCCGGAGGCAATTGCTGTTCCCAGTGTGGAGCAGTTTAAGAAATATCAGGAGGCTGCCAGAGGCCATATCCGCTATATTACACTTGCGCCGGAGCATGATCCGGGACTGGCCCTGACCCGTTATCTGAAACAGACAGGCGTTGTAGTCAGCATGGGACATTCCTGTGCCACCTATGAGCAGGCTATGATGGCCATTGCCAATGGAGCCATGTCCATGACCCATGTTTACAATGGAATGACAGCTTTTACCCACAGAAAGCCGGGGCTGGTAGGAGCTGCTTTCAGGGTAAGGGATATTTATGGAGAAGTGATTGCTGACGGACATCATTCCCACGTATCGGCTCTTAATAACTTCTATCAGCTGAAGGGCCGGGATTTCGCCATGATGGTTACAGACTCTTTGAGGGCAAAGCACTGTCCGCCTGGAGGCAAGTACCAGCTGGGAGGCCATGACATCGAGATTACTGCGGAGGGGCTGGCTTATCTGAAGGGAACGAATACCATTGCAGGAAGTACGCTGCATATGAACCGGGGACTGCAGATTCTGGCAGAGAAGGCTATGATTCCATTCGATTCAGCCCTCAACTCCTGTACCATCAACCCGGCCAGATGCCTGGGCGTGGATGACAGGAAAGGAAAGATCTGCGCTGGATATGACGCGGATCTGGTTGTTCTGGAGGACAATTACGACGTAGCCCAGACCTACTGCCGGGGCAGAAAGATGCTGTAAAAAAGCCTATAGATAAGACGAGGCCGTATGTTCCAGCTCCATTGCGGAAGTTACTGGAATATACAGCCTCTTTTTACTGAAATTCAAATTGCAATAGAATGGCAAAATCAAATGTTTCTGTGACTAAGCGTTTGATGGAACAGAAACATTTGATGTTTGCATTTTATTTAGAATACTCCCTTTTCTTTTGCCAGGGACAGGGCCTCTGTATCTGCGATAATCACAGTGTCAGGATGAAGCTGAAGGACAGACGCCGGCACGTGGGGGGTCACAGGGCCGAAGCATGTATCGAAGATAGCCTGAGACTTTCCAGCGCCGGAAGCTAAAAGAAGGATCTTCTTGGCGGCCATGATATTTCCGATTCCCATGGTGTAGGCCTGCTTTGGAACCTCATCAATGGAGGAGAAGAATCTGGCGTTCGCCTCAATGGTACTCTGTGTCAGATTTACACAGTGAGTACCCACTACAAACTCATCGCAGGGCTCGTTAAAGCCGATATGGCCATTTCCGCCGATGCCTAACAGCTGTAAATCAACGCCGCCCATAGACAGAATCTGCGCGTCGTAGTCTGCGCAGGCCTTGTCGGAGTCAGGCTCTTTTCCGTTGGGCACATGAGTGCGGGCCTTGTCGATATTCACATGGTCAAACAGATGGCGGTTCATAAAATAGCGGTAGCTCTGGTCGTTGTCCTGGGAGAGACCTCTGTACTCGTCAAGATTGACAGAGGAAACCTGGGAAAAGTCCAGAACGCCCTGCTCATAGCGCGTTACCAGTTCCTTGTAGGTTCCTTCCGGAGTAGATCCTGTGGCAAGTCCCAGCACGCAGTCTGGCTTTAAAATGACCTGAGCAGCAATGAGATCAGCGGCTTTGCGGCTTAAGTCCTCATAATTCGCAGCTTCAATAATTCGCATAATCAATTCTCCTTTATCACTGAATTGCTCATCCGGCAGGAAGAGGGATAAAACGGAAATCTCCGGGCAGGATGCGCGTTTGCTCTCCTATTATAATCGATTTTGCCCTGCTTTTTCAATGCCGGAGAAAAACAAATTTGTATGTTTGAGATTTTTTTGACAAAGATTAATAATTTTGCCACGACAGCCCTATGAAATACGATTGTATGCGATTAAGAACTTGCTATTCATGGGGAACATGCGTTATATTCTTAACGAAAAGATGGGAATCAAACGCAGACAGCGTTTTCATTAAAATAGATCCCAGACAAGAGAATAGAAAGAGAGGTTACAGTATGAGAGGAGTCGAGACACGAATCCAGGAAATCCGTCACCGAATTTTCCGTGAGGTAGCGCGTATGGCCTATCACACAGAGTGGCCGGTAGATAAGAGAATTGAGGAACTTCCATATAAGATTATTCCGGGAGAAGTTGGAAACTTCAGAAACGATGTTTTTTTAGAGAGAGCTATTGTAGGGGAGCGTTTAAGACTGGCTATGGGCCTTCCGTGCAGAGGCGCGGCAGAGCACGCTCCTTTATCCGATAATATTGAGGCGGCAGACAAAGCAGAGACCTATTATACTCCGCCGTTAATCAATGTAATCAAGTTTGCCTGCAACGCCTGCCATGAAAAGCGCGTGTATGTGACAGACGGCTGCCAGGGCTGTCTGGCTCACCCGTGTGTGGAGGTCTGTCCGAAGGGAGCTGTAACGCTTGACAGGACGAACGGCCGTTCCTACATTGATCAGGACAAATGTATTAAGTGCGGAAAGTGTAAGGACGTCTGCGGATATAACGCAATTATTGTCCAGGAGCGCCCCTGTGCGGCTGCCTGCGGTATGGATGCCATTCATTCTGATGTAAATGGAAAGGCTGAGATCGACTATGAGAAGTGCGTTTCCTGTGGACAGTGCCTTGTAAACTGCCCGTTTGGCGCAATTGCTGATAAGTCTCAGATTTTCCAGGTCATCCGTGCAATTCAGTCCGGAGAGCGTGTGTACGCGGCTGTGGCTCCTGCATTCGTAGGCCAGTTCGGACCTAAAGTAACTCCAGGAAAGCTGCGTGCGGCCATGAAGCAGCTGGGCTTTGCAGACGTCTTTGAGGTGGCGATCGGAGCCGATCTGTGCGCTACGCAGGAGGCTATTGATTTCATGAAAGAGGTTCCGGAGCAGATTCCATTTATGGCTACCTCCTGCTGTCCGGCATGGTCCATGATGGCTAAGAAGCTGTTCCCAGAGCAGGCTAACTGCATTTCCATGGCCCTGACTCCGATGACTCTGACCGCAAGGCTGATTAAGAGCAAACATGAGAATGCCAAGGTTGTATTTATAGGACCGTGCGCGGCCAAGAAGCTGGAGGCTATGAGAAGAAGCGTGCGCAGCGAAGTAGATTTCGTTCTGACATTTGAGGAGATGGCGGGAATTTTTGACGCAAAGCATGTGGATATTGAAAATATGGCAGAAGATCCAGATGGCGTAAATGATGCATCCACAGACGGACGTAACTTTGCCGTAGCAGGAGGAGTTGCCCAGTCGGTTGTAAATGTAATTAAGAAGAGATTCCCGGAGCGAGAGATTAAAATTGCCAATGCAGAAGGCTTGAAGGACTGCCGCAAGCTTTTAACCCTTGCTAAGGCAGGAAAATATAATGGTTATCTGTTAGAGGGTATGGCCTGTCCAGGCGGCTGTGTAGCGGGCGCAGGAACCATGCAGCCGATCAAGAAGTCTCAGGCGGCTGTAAAGCAGTACGCATCCAAGGCTCAGCATGCTACATCCAGTGAGACAGAGCATGTAAAAGAGTTAGATAAGCTGGTTGACTAATTCATAAAGCCACCGAAAATTTTTCCTCGGGCATGGGCTGCGTTTTCTGCTCGGTTCGTGCATTGATGCTGAAGCATTTATGCCTTTGTCGTGTGCGAAATTTGCCAGCCATTGACTTTCCGGAGGGGATTGCTTATACTGATGTTAAATTCCTCGAAAGGAGACAGATGTATGAAAATAGCAATTCCGTATGCAGAGGAGCAGGTATTTCAGCATTTCAATGAAGCTTCTCAGTTTAAGATTTATACAGTTGATGAGTTTGATATTCTGGAGGAAGAGCTGGTATCCATTTCCCAGGATACGACGCCTGCGCAGACGGCAGCAGCCCTAAAAGATCAGGGAGTCAATGTGGTGATTTGTGGTAATATCGGCGTGGCTTCCCTTTTAAATCTCCAGGATGTTAAGATTCAGGTTATGGGCGGAGCCTACGGATCAGCCAGAGAACAGGTAGAAAAGTTTTTAAACGGCCAGCTCCATTTTGAGACAAAAGAGAGCAGAAGCGAACAGCAATCCGGCGAGAGCAATGGAAATGTGAGTGCCTGCGGGAATAAGTGTTTTTAAAAAATAGGGAGATGAAAAAATCCAGTTTTTCAGTTCTATCAAAAGCGTAGCCACTGAAAAACTGGATTTTTCTATTTTGCTCGATACTTCAACAAACTGGAAGCTGGCTTTCCTAATCACAAATATAAATTCATTAAATCAAATTCCACATACTCATCGTTAATTTTGAAAAAACCACGGAATGAACCTATTTTTTCAAAACCATACTTCTCGTACAATTTTACTGCTCTGGCATTATCACTTCTGACTTCTAATGAAATAATCTCTGCGTGAGCGATATTTTTTGCAAAATCAATAATATAATCTATCAACATACTACCAATTCCTTTGCCCCACTCAGCTTGTTTTACAGAAATAGCCAGTTCACCTCTGTGTTTTAGACGTTCTCTATTCATACCGCTAAAACTGGCATTGCCAACAATTTCATTTCCTCTTTTTGCCACACACATTACAGATGATGCTGAATCCAGAAGAGAAGCAATATAGTCTCGTTCTTCCTCAATGGAAATTGGCATTCCCTCTGCACCAAATGTAAGATTATCAGTTTCTCCACCAACAATTTTCAGATATTCTAATATGTTTTCAGCATCTTCTGGTAATGCTTTTTCAATTTTAATTTCCATCACATTCTCACCTCAAACTTCCAATTTGTCCGTTTCTTCATCCCCATATTATAACAGTCCCATATATTTGCAACAACAAAATTAACATACGCCTTGTCATTTTGTTGTCTTTCCCGATGACGGCTGCAAAAGAAAAAGGGATGTTTTCCAGTGACTTTAAGTGGAACGAGGAAAACATGCCTTTTTCTTGATCACAGCCTTTGCATCCTCCCAAAAAAGAAAGGAGAAGATTTCCGGTGACTTTGAGTGGAACAAGGAAATCTTCTCCTTTTCTTAAATGGTTCTATACTGAATGTTGGGGTGTGCGGAAAAACACACTTCTAACATTCTTTTCGTTGTAATAAAATACATCTATAAGAAGCCTCCTAAACGCATTATCCCGACCAAAGTTTAATGTTACGGAGGTGCCCCCTTATAGATGTACCCTAATTATACCAAGACTTTCCTTGACTTGGAAGGTGTTTCTATGAAAAAAGTAGTTCAGGCAGAATCTTTTTATGTATTGATTTCAATGATGCCCCCAAGTCTATCAAGACTTTTTTCTTAAAACCTTCCTAACATATTCTTGATATCCCTGCTCCAAAATGCTAAAAGCACAACTATTATCAGTTAATTTTTGTTTTCGATTTGTTGTAACCATTTCGTATATTTTATTTGCTTTTTTCTGAATTCTATTGGCATTTTCCACACAAAACTGATATTCCTTATTCAATAACAAACGGTATTTTTCATCCGGAACATCTTTAATAATCAACCTTTCAATACATTCCGCTGGCACAGGAATCATATAATTAAATCGCAAAGATCCTTTTACTTCTTTTTCATCTCCTGGTACACGGATTAAAATATTAGCTTCCTGTTTTTTATCAAAAGAAGATACGGATACATAGTAGTTCATGCCATGAACTTGTAAAACCGCACCAAAAGCAAATTTGTTGCGATCAGTGTACCTAATATTGGGGACTTTGGTAATGCCTCTATTTTCTTTTTCATAATTTTGGAGATATCTATTGTAGTCCTCATTTATACGATAAAAATCCATATTTTATCCTCTATAGTACAGCAAAACAGGGAGATAAGAAGCTTATCTCCCTGAAAAGTAACGATTCGCATTTTAAGCTGCGAAGCACTTAAATTAAAGGTTCACATTCAAAGTAGTGAAGCACTTAAATTAAAGGTTTGCACTCAAAGTAGCAACGCACTTAAATCAAGCAAGTATTCCTGCTCACCTATATTATATGCAATTATCAAGGAAAAATCAACAAAAATATCTCGATTTTCATTTATAATTTCCTTATTGGATGCCTAATAACAGTTTTACATTTTTCTGATGTAACCTTTCTTGGATCTGATAAATAGATTTTGTGATGATGCCGTTCGTTTGTGAAATCATTCAAATATCCATTTTCTCCTAGATACTTATCCATCATTGCTACCGTTTCAGGCTCGTTATCAAATGCTCCTATTCTTGATCACAGCCTTTGCACCCTCCCAAAAAGAAAGGAGAAGATTTCCGGTGACTTTAAGTGGAACCGGGAAATCTTCTCCTTTTCATATCCCCTACTCTGACTTTACTTCCTTCCACAGGCTGTTATACATCATATCCACGGTGTCTCCCAGGTACTTGAAGACCTCGGAATTTTCCAGCTTATCTGTGTCAGGGAACAGAGCTTTATTGTTCTGAAGCTCTGGCTCCAGAAGTTCCTTGGCGGCCCGGTTAGGGGTGGCATAGGTAATATACTCGAAGTTTTTCTTGGCAATATCAGGGCGGCATAGGAAATTGATCCATTTTTCTGCATTTTCTTTATTTTTCGCGTTTTTCGGAATTACCCAAGCATCGATCCAAATATTAGTGCCTTCTTCGGGAATTACGTATTCCAGCTGATAGTCCAGGTTCTGTCTGGCAGCTTCCTCCTGGATAAAGAGCATTTCTCCGGAGTATATGACGCCTGCGGCAGCCTCGCCTCCAATCATCTTATCCCTCACTTGATCAATGACATAGGCTTGTACCAGAGGTTTCTGAGCAATCAGGAGATCTCTGGCTTTCTTAAGTTCTTCCTCATTTGCAGAGTTCATGGAATAGCCGAGAGATTTAAGGGCTACCATGAAGGCGTCTCTGACACTATCCTGCATGAGGATTTCTCCCTTATAGGCCGGATCCCACAGATCTGCCCATCTGGAGGGGGGATTTAAGCCAAGCTCCTCCACCCGCTTCGTATTGTAGAGGATACCTACAGTCCCCCAGGTGTATGGGACGGCGTATCGATTGCCTGGATCGAAACTTTCGGCTTTCTCCATATACTGGGGATCAATGTTTTTAATATTTGGTATATTGCTGTAGTCAAGTTCTGCCAGCATGTCATTTTCTGCCATCTTCTGAATCATGTAGTCGGAAGGGCAGACTACGTCATAATTTACACCGCCTGCTTCTACTACAGGATACATTTCCTCGTTGGTTTCAAACAGGTCATAGATGACATCAATGCCTGTTTCCTCCTCAAATTCCTCAATCACAGACTCGTCGATATATTCGCCCCAGTTGTAGACGTAGAGTTCGTTGGAGGACTGGGATGTATAGTGAAGATAGGTGGCGGCGCAGACTGTGCACACGATGGCAAAGGAGGCTGCAGCCAGAAGCCCTTTTTTGAAGCCAGGCCCCCTTAGAATAAAGCCGCTTTTCTGTCCGTCTGCTCCCTGTCTGCCTGTACTCTTACCGTCCGCTTTGGAAGGATTGTCCTTGGGAGCGAAATTCGTAATTAAGAGGAGGGCCAGCACTGTCACAAAGATAATCGTGGACAAGGCGTACATGGACGGCTTAATACCGCGTCTTACCTCACTGTAAATAAGAGTGGACAGGGTATTGATTCCTGCCCCTCTGGTAAAGTGGGTGATAATAAAATCATCTAAGGACATGGTAAAGCCCATCAGGAAACCAGAGAGAACTCCGGGAAGGATATCTGGGAAAACGACCTTAAAAAACGCCTGAACAGGGCCTGCTCCCAGATCAAGAGCTGCCTCGTAAGTATATCGGCTGGTCTGCCTGAGCTTCGGCATAACGCTTAAAATGACGAAGGGCAGATTAAAAGTAATGTGGGCGATAAGAATGGTCTTAAAGCCCAGGGAAATCCCGAAAGCGATAAAGGTCAGCATCAGGGAAATTCCAGTCACAATTTCGGAATTCAAAATAGGAATGTTATTGAGTCCCATTACAATATTTTTCGGCGTCCTCTTCATGCTGCTGATACCGATAGCCGCCAGAGTTCCGAGAATGGTAGCCGCCAGAGCCGAGATAAAGGCGATCAGCAGGGTGTTATAAAGAGCATCCATAATGGCGGGACTCTCAAACATCTGCGTATACCATTTAGTGGTAAAGCCTCCCCACAGAGTCCTGGACTTGGAATCGTTAAAGGACAGGATCATCATGGTGGCAATAGGCGCGTAGAGAAAAATCAGGATAATAACAAGATAAAAATCCTGAAAAAATTTCCGAAGACGGCTGTGCCGGGAGATTCTGCCTGCGCTGCCTGTCATATCTGCTGTATTGTTATTCGTATTCATTAGAATGCAGTTCCCTCCCCGTTTTTATCATATTTGGCGATGAGCGCCATGCTGATCAGAATGAAAACCATCAGAACCAGGGAAAGGCCGGATCCCAGATGCCAGTTACTTCCCTTGGTAAATTCCTGTTCAATGACATTTCCGATCAAAAGAATCTTGCTGCCTCCCAGCAGATTTGAGATGACGAAGGTAGTCAGGGCCGGTACAAACACCATGGTGATGCCGCTGATAATGCCAGGAAGACTTAAAGGAAGCCATACATGGATAAAGGTCTGGAATTCATTGGCGCCCAGATCCTTGGCGGCGTTAATGGTATTATCATCAATTTTTACCAGCACGTTGTAGATAGGAAGCACCATAAAGGGCAGGAAGTTATACACCATACCCAGTACAATGGCTGCCGGAGTGTTGATAATTGAGATTCCAGGCAGACCCAATGTGGATAAGATGCCGTTGATTACGCCGTTTTTTTCAAGAAGCGTCTGCCAGGCCAGAGTTCTTAAGAGAAAATTCATCCACATGGGGAGAATGAAAATAAATACAACAAAGCTTCCCTTGCCAATATGCTTCTTTCTGAGAATCATGGCCAGCGGATAGGCCAGAAGCAGACAGATCATTGTGCTTAAGAGAGAGAGTCCAAGGGAAAGGAACAGGGCCTTGGAATGTTCCTGGGTGGCGATAGCGGCGATGTTCTCCAGGGTGAAGGATCCGCTTGTATCCGTCAAACCGTACCAGGCAATTAAAAGCAGCGGGATGACAGTAAAACCTATCATCCAGATCAGGTATGGGCCTGCCAGGTACTGTTTCATCGTTTTTTTAGAAACATTACTCATCAATTCCTACCGCCTCCTCGTCTTCAGAAGCAGGTTTATTCATGATTTGAATGTCAAAAGGCTCCACATGAATACCTACTTTTTCTCCAACTGGAAACATGTCTGTGCTGTGAACCAGCCATTCATATCCGTCCGGAGTAGTGACCTCCATCTCATAGTGGACGCCTTTGAAAATCAGGTGGGTGACAACGCCCTGCAGCGTCCCCTCCTCTGGCTTTACCAGATCAATGTCCTCCGGCCGGATGACCACATCCACTGGTTTTCTGCAGCCAAAGCCCTTATCCACACAGGCAAATTTGGCCCCGGCAATTTCTACCAGCTCATCATGAAGCATGATTCCGTCTAAAATATTACTTTCTCCGATGAAATCGGCCACAAAGGCATTTTCAGGCTCATTGTAAATCTGCTCCGGGGATCCCATCTGCTGAATATATCCCTGATTCATAACTACAATGGTGTCAGACATGGTAAGGGCCTCTTCCTGGTCGTGAGTGACATAAATAAAAGTAATTCCCAGCTCATTTTTCAGACGGATCAGCTCGTACTGCATGTCCTGCCGGAGCTTCAGATCCAGGGCGCCCAGAGGCTCGTCCAACAGAAGCACCTTAGGCTCGTTAACTATGGCCCTGGCGATGGCGATTCGCTGCTGCTGGCCTCCGCTTAAAGAGTCCACAGTCCTGTTTTCAAAGCCGTTTAAGTTTACAAGCTTTAAGGCATAGCGTATTTTGTCATCAATGTAGCTTTTAGGTTTTTTTTTGATTTTCAGCCCGAAAGCAATATTTTCCGCAATGCTCATGTGGGGAAACAGGGCATATTTCTGAAAAACGGTGTTCAGCTGGCGTTTGTTGGGAGGGACACTGGTGATGTCCTTTCCGCCGAAGATCACCTTTCCCCGGTCTGGCGACTCGAAGCCGCCGATGATGCGCAGCGTAGTAGTTTTTCCGCAGCCGCTGGGGCCGAGCAGGGTAACAAATTCGTTTTCTTTTACTGACAGGCAGAGATCGTCCAGGACGATATCGCCGTCAAAACTTTTTGAGATGTTTACGAGATCAATTAATGGCTGACTCATCTTAAATCCTCCGTATTCTGTAGCTTCTGTTAAAAACTGGGGGGAGAGCTGACCCACAGAAGGGAAGCTCCGGCTTTCGTTTCTATGTAGTGCGTCTGATCGCTGGTAAAATAAAAAGATTCCCCTTTTTTTGCTTTATAAACCCTGTTCCCGATGTGGAGCAGCACAGCGCCGCTTAAAATGTAGCCGAACTCCTCCCCTTCATGAGGGGCATCCGGGCAGGTGGAGCCGCCTGCTTCCAGGGTGAGAAGAATAGGCTCCATACAGTTTTTTTGGGCATTGGGAACAATCCACTGGACTGTATTTTTCAGTTCGCTGTCCGCTTTCGTAAAGAAATCCTGTTTTCCGAACACAATCTGCTCGTCCGCAGTCTCTGCAAAAAATTCTCCAATGGTTGTCCCAAGGCACTGGAGAATGTCCATCAGTGTAGCGATGGACGGGGAGGTTAAATCCCGCTCCAGCTGAGAAATGAAGCCTTTGGACAGCTCCGCCCGGTCTGCCAGCTCCTCCTGGGTCAGCCCCTTTAGTATTCTAAGCGCTTTCAATTTTGCCCCGATGCTCATTATATCCGCCTCCTTTTGCCGTCTGCCGGCTTTGAAGTCCGCGCTGTTTACTCAATGTAAAAATAATCTTAAAGTTTAGAAATAATAAACATACAGCATCTATCATTATACCCGCTTTGGGCGGAGTGTCAACAGGAAAACAGCGGCGGAAAACTGTGTCTTTCAGGTTCACAAACCAGAAAAACTGTGATATTATGTCTTTATCTTAAATAGCAACAATTTAGAAGGCCTCCTTGCTGATGAAAAGGGACCTGGTGCTGCGCTTGAGGAGGATAATATATGATGGCAGGCAAGTACATGGCTTATGTGGGATCATATTCCTATAATGGACAGGCAAAAGGAATTACGGTTTATGATGTGGATGTGGAGAACGGATATTTTAAATACAGGTGCGAGGTAGAGGTAGACAACTCTTCCTATCTGACAGTTTCCCATGACGGCAGGACGCTTTACTCTATAGCGGACGAGGGAGTGGTGTCTTTCCGTATTCTTCCCAATGGAGGGCTGGCGAGGTTAAACAGTTCCGGCATTAAGGGCATGAGAGGCTGCCATCTGGCAACGGATGCAGAGGACAAATATATTTTTGTGTCCGGATATCATGACGGCAAGGAGACGATTCTGAGGCTGAATCCGGACGGAACTGTAGGAGAGATTACAGATAAGGTATTCCATAAGGGGCTTGGAAGCGTAGCAGAGAGAAATTTCCGCCCTCATGTCAGCTGTGCCGGACGGACACCGGACGGAGAGTTCCTGATGGTAGCGGATCTTGGCATTGATCAGGTAAAGATTTACGGGTTTGACAGTGATAAGGGAACGATTACCCAGGTAGACGCAGTCCGCTGCGAGCTGGAGTCCGCTCCGCGACAGTTTGTATTCAGCAGCGACGGACGATTTTTTTATCTGATGTATCAGTTAAAAAATGCGATTGATGTATACAGCTATGAATACGAACCGGGGGAAAGGGTTCCGAAAATCGAGAGACTGCAGACGATATCCTCCACAGATACACCGGCAGGAGAGCTGACAGCGGCCTGCGCGATCCGTATGTCTCCAGATGACAGATACCTCTTCTGCAGCAATGCTGGAGACAACTGTGTAAGTATTTATGAACGGGATCCGGATACAGGCCTTCTGGCTATGAAATGCTGTCTGCCAATCAGCGGAGATTATCCGAAGGATATCGCTGTTTTCCCGGATCAGAAGCATATGGCCAGCATCAATCATGCAAGTGGAACGATTTCATTTTTCAAAATTGATTATGAAAACGGCTTGTTAATGATGAATCATCGCTCGATTGATGTAAACGAGCCAAACTGCTGCGTGATAACGAAGATTCCGGAGTAAAATTTTACAGTACAGTTCAGGCGCAGAGTGGAGAGAAGAAAATCTGTGCCTGAAAAGCGGACAGGAAGAGTCAGCGGGGACAAGATAGTCAAAGAGGCAAGCGGACAGAAGACAGCAGGAGGAAGAGCGAAGCGATGGCGGGATCGACATTTGGCACAATTCTTAGAATGACAACCTGGGGAGAATCCCATGGCGCGGCCCTGGGAGTGACAGTAGATGGGTGTCCGGCAGGGCTTGAGCTCTGCGAGGCAGATATTCAGGTATTTCTGGACAGGAGAAAGCCGGGACAGGGAAAATACTCTACCAAGCGGAACGAGGGCGATCAGGTAGAGATTTTGTCAGGGGTTTTTGAGGGGAAAACTACAGGAACACCGATTTCTATGATGGTCAGAAATCAGGATCAGCGTTCAAAAGATTATGGGGAGATAGCATCCTGCTACAGGCCGGGGCATGCAGACTACACCTTTGATCAGAAATATGGTTTCCGGGATTACCGGGGCGGCGGACGTTCCTCAGGACGGGAGACCATTGGCCGCGTAGCCGCAGGAGCGGTGGCGGTAAAGCTGTTAAAAGAGATGGGAATTACGATAACAGCATATACCAGCCAAATTGGACCGGTACGGATATCACCGGAACATTTTGATCTGAACAAAATATATGAGAACCGGCTTTGTATGCCGGATCCAAAGGCGGCAGAGGAGGCAGAGCATTTTTTAGATGCAAAGATGGCAGAGCACGATTCAGCCGGAGGTACGATAGAGTGCAGGATTTCCGGAATGCCTGCCGGTATAGGGGAGCCGGTGTTTGACAAGCTGAGCGCCAATCTGGCCAAAGCTGTCTGCTCCATCGGGGCGGTGAAGGGCTTTGAGATTGGAGATGGATTTGCCGCTGCCGCTTCTGTGGGAAGTGAGAATAACGACGCTTTTGGACTGAATCAGGCAGGCCAGGTAATCAAACAGACCAATCATTCTGGCGGAATTCTGGGAGGAATCAGCGACGGAAGCGAGATCGTGTTCAGGGCTGCATTTAAGCCTACTCCATCCATAGCGGCGCCGCAGCATACGGTGAACTGCAGAGGTGAGGAGATAGAGCTGGAAATAAAGGGACGCCATGATCCGATTATCGTGCCTAGAGCTGTGGTTGTGGTGGAGGCCATGGCGGCCTTTACAGCGGCGGATTTGATGCTTTTAAATATGGGAGCCAGAGTGGATAGAATCAGGGAATTCTATCAGAAACAGCGCTGACAGCCCGGGAATGAAGAAGAACAGCGCAGAGGGTTATGCCCTCCGCAGCGTCAATGCACATGGAAGCTGACGCCAGCATAGGAAAAGGACAGAGAAGATGCCGCATTCGTTGAGATATGCCGCATCTTCTTTTGGCAGAAGGAAAAATGGATATATGGGAAAAGACAGAATCTGTCCGGAACAGTAAAGTTAAAACCAGAACAGAAAATGCAGGTTTGGAAACCAGCTGAAAAACAAATTCCAAAAAGCAGATTCAAAAAATTAGATTCAAAAAATAAATTTAGAAAATAGATTAAAAACAGGAGGAAATGAAAATGGAAGAGAAAAAACAGGATATCATTGGATCAGGCGTAGCGGACACAGCGGCTGATAAAATGGAAGTGGACAGAATCAAAAGCCAGATAAAACAGATGTTAGGCGAATTTTTTGAGGCAGCTGGAATGAAGGAAGGGCAGATTCTTGTGGTAGGGTGTTCTTCCAGCGAAATTGAGGCTCACAGGATCGGTTCCTACTCCAGCCGGGAAGTCGGACAGGCGGTATTTCAGGAAATTTATCAGGAAACGCAGAAAAGAGGAATTTATCTGGCGGCCCAGTGCTGCGAGCACTTAAACAGAGCGCTCATTGTGGAGGAGGCCTGCGCTGAGAAGTATGGACTGGAGCAGGTAAATGTAGTGCCTCAGCTGAAGGCGGGGGGATCTTTTGCTACAGCGGCGTTTGAAGCTTTTCAGAATCCAGCGGCGGTGGAGCGGATTCAGGCTCACGGCGGCATTGACATTGGAGATACCTTCATTGGAATGCATCTGCGCCCGGTGGCTGTGCCGGTCCGCACTTCTGTGCGGGAGATTGGAAGCGCACATGTGACCTGCGCCAGAACAAGATTAAAATGCATTGGCGGAGAAAGAGCAAAGTATAGATAGGAAAAGCTGGAAGCGGCAGGTCTGAGAGTCAGCCCGGTTTCAGGCAGAAAGAAGCAGAGGGAAGGACAAAGAGGAAAGGATCAGAAAACATTGGAGATGAAAAAAAACGACAGATTTGTGCTTAAAATAGAAGATATGGGAGAAAACGGAGAGGGAATCGGGCGGCTGGACGGATATATCTGGTTTGTAAAGGACGCAGTGATCGGCGATGTGATCGAAGCCGGAGTAATGAAGATGAAGAAACAGTATGGTTTTGCCCGTTTAATCCGCGTCATCGAGCCATCTGAGCACAGGACAGAGGAACGATGTCCTTCCGCCCGCCGCTGCGGCGGCTGCCAGATTCAGGCTGTGGATTATCAGGAGCAGCTGAAGTTGAAAGAGAGAAAGGTATACAATAATTTGAGGAGAATAGGAGGTCTCACAGACCTGCTTCTTCCGAACGAAGAAGAGACGATGGGGCAAATGGCGGATCGGGGAACTGGAGAACCAGAGGGAAGCCCGGCAGGCAGTTTAGAGGCTGCCAGGCTGGAGGAAGAGAGAGGAAGAAGAACCGTCAGGATGGAGCCGATTATCGGCATGGAGAATCCATGGAGATACAGAAATAAGGCCCAGTTTCCATTTGGAAGAAATAAGGCCGGAAAAATTGTCATTGGATTTTATGCAGGACGAACCCACGATATTGTTGAGCAGGAGGACTGTCTTCTGGGAGTGGAAGAGAACCGAGAAATTTTATCAATTATCCGAGCTTTCATGGAGGAATACAAAATAGAACCTTATGACGAAGAGATTCACAGAGGACTGGTTCGCCATGTGCTGATTCGCAAGGGCTTTCAGACAGGGGAGCTTATGGTCTGTCTGGTACTCAATGGAACGAAACTGCCGGCATATCAGGTTTTAGTGGAGCGGTTATTAGGAATTCCCGGCATGACCAGTATTTCTTTGAATGTGAACCAGGAGAAGACAAACGTGATTCTTGGAAAAAAGATTATCAATCTCTGGGGGGAAGGCTGTATTACTGATTATATTGGAGCGGTTCAGTACAGAATTTCTCCCCTGTCCTTTTACCAGGTTAATCCTGTTCAGACAGAGCGCCTTTACAGTACGGCTTTGGAGTATGCTGAATTGACGGGAAATGAGACGGTATGGGATCTCTACTGTGGAATAGGAACCATTTCTCTGTTCCTGGCCCAGAGGGCGAAGCAGGTGTACGGGGTGGAGATTGTGCCTCAGGCTATCGATGATGCCAGGGAGAACGCCAGACTCAACCACATGGAGAATGTGGAGTTCTTTGTAGGAAAGGCAGAGGAGGTACTGCCGGAGCAGTATGAGAGAAACCAGATCTATGCAGATGTTATTGTGGTAGATCCGCCCAGGAAGGGCTGCGATGAGAAATGTCTGGAGACAATCGTGAAGATGAGTCCAGAGAGGGTGGTGTACGTCAGCTGTAATTCATCCACCCTGGCGCGGGATGTGAAGTATCTGGAAAAGAGGGGATACCGGACGGAGCGGGTGAGATGCGTGGATATGTTTCCGCACAGCGGACATGTGGAGACGGTATGCCTATTGTCCAAACTTAATACAAAGCAACATATCGAGGTTGAGATTAAGATGGACGAGCTGGATTTGACTGCGGCGGAGAGTAAGGCAACATACGAGGAGATTAAGGAGTATGTGCTGGAACATAGCGGCATGAAAGTCAGCAGCCTGTATATTGCTCAGGTGAAGCAGAAATGTGGTATCATTGGGCGTGAGAATTATAATAAGCCGAAGTCTGAGGATGCCAAGCAGCCGCAATGCCCGCCGGAGAAAGAAAAAGCGATTATGGAAGCCCTACGACACTTTGAAATGATTTAAAGAGAGTAACAATATGGATTGTGAACTTCAAAGTGCAATTTGTATCATTGTGTTGTGCCAAGGCAACATCCTCGGTTTGAAAGCAAATTTTTAAGGTTTCACGCATGATCATGAAGCATGATGAATTTCAGACGAAAAGCATAGGGCTTGAAAAAAGCCAATCGGGGTACTTCTTGGAGAGAATCCGGGGGGTGCCCTTTTCTTATTCCTGCAGTCAGTTTCTGTTTATAGTCAAATCTTAAACTTTGGAGGTACACAATGAAAGATGAAAGCTGCCGAAGGTGTAATAACGGATTTGAAGCGCCGGGACTGGCTTGAGTGGGACGTAAACCATGAGCAGCATCCGTAGCTGGTAGAGGAAATCATCTGTCTGTAAAGGACGAATCCATAACAAACGAATCATTTCATCAAAAAGTGACACCTAGGGCTGTCCTGAAAACTAAGAGATAGGACAACCCGATAAAAGATTACTGGTTGATAATAGATTTAAGCTTATGTTCGTTAAAAACAGGAATTGCATCCAACATCCCCTCAAACAATGCGGTGTACACTTTTTTGTCTGCTCTAAGTTGATATTTTTCAAGAGGATTTATGATAGATGCTCCATGCTTATTTTTATTGACGAAGCAAATTTCATCGTTTCGTAAAAAATCTGCTGCCAGCAAGCGCGATTCATGTGATGTGATAATTAACTGTGTATTTCTTTTTTGAGCCATTTCCAAAAATAACTCAATCACTTTTACTGTCATTGCCGGGTGTAAGCAGCGATCAATTTCATCGATAACAAAAATACGGTTATCTGAAATTTTAAAAAGAATCTCAATCAAATCTAAAAGTCTAGCTGTACCATCAGACTCCTCATTAAGATCAAAATAGACAGCCTCTTTTTCGTGGCTAAATTCAATTGTTGTGATAGCCACATTGTTATCAGCATCTATTTCGAACGTATAAAATTCTTTATAAGAACGTGCCATGATTCGTGGACGGCTATCTTCGTCTGAACGTATGCGAGCATTTGCCTTCTCTAAGTCAGATACAATTTTATTGTATAGTTCATCCGGGATTTTACTTTTAATTACTTCAACCGGAAGTTCAACAACCTTCAATTCACTGATACCTGTACCCAACGCATTTAATAAATCTGCTATTTCCTCAAGATTTGAATCTGTGAAATATGGATACCCTGTCAAAATACTGTCCGGGAAACTAATATTCAATTTAAGAGCAAACCACTCAAATACATTACGAAGTACTTGAAGCTCAGGAAAATCAGAAAACATCTTTCCCTTGTTTTTGTTTATTATAGATAGAAAAAGCATTTCTTGATCATTTGCACTATCTTCTCCATAATTATTTAGCTTTGTAATTGTATTTGGTCGTTTGAAGTACTGCCCCACTACAAAAGTTTCCATAGTAGTATCTCTTTCAAATAAGACCTTCTGTGAATCTGAATTACTATGTCCATATAGGTACTCTTTTAAAATGCTCCCTGTTGACAGTATGATTGAAAAACCATATGTGAACACCTTTGAGTCACATAGAATTTTAATTTCAAAGTCTGACGGTGCATTTTTCTTTTCGGGATTCAATCTGTAATATTTATTGGAAAAGCCGCGGGGCAATCCATGAAGAACCATATTTTGCATAAACTGAAAGGCGGATACCAAATTGGATTTGCCTGATGCGTTAGCTCCAAGGATTACCGCACATTTGGTTAGTTTCAACTTCTTATCGCTAAAAATACGCTCAGAATATTTTCTTGTTTTTCCGGCGGCCATCGAAAAGGTCTCTGTCTCATCAAAAGACAAAAAATTAGAAACTGTAAATTGAATCAGCATAGTATTCTCTCCTGTTTTTTAATGCGCTAATTTATATTATACCGAAAAAAACGGTTTTGTCAATTAAAATCAACATCTTATATGTCAATTTGCCTGATTAGTATGATGTAAAAACGATTTTTTCGATAAATAATTGACTTTTCGAGGCGGATGTGGTAAAGTGTCGATAAGGGTAGCACTCATGGATGCCGAGTGCTACCAAAACGATAGAAAGAGAGGTATTCCTGTGAAGAATATACCTGAACGTCAAAAAGACATCCTGTCCATCATTGCCAGCCTTGATATTTCGCCGACAATGTACAGGAATGCTGTTGAAAAGTACAACGCGATAACAAAGTTTCTTGGGGACTGCGGTATTGAAGCTGATATGTACCCGCAAGGTTCCTTTGCTTTTGGAACCGTAGTCCGTCCAAATGCCAAAGATCCCTCTGCAAACTACGATTTGGATTTTATCTGTCAAGTTAGCGGCAGCCGGGCGGACTATGCTCCGAGCGAGCTTCGTCAAAAAATCGAAGACGTACTGGCTTCTAGTGGCGTCTATGGAGGAAAACTAAAAGTATGTAAGGAATGTTTCACTGTTGAATATGCCGATATCAGCGGCGTGGGTTTTACAATCGACATTGTTCCTGCCGTGGATGAAACTAGCGAAAACAAAAGCCGCCTCACCCAAAAAAGTTTGGCGCCTGAACTGATCGGCACGGCAATTGCTATTCCAAAGCACAACGGCGAAAGGAATTACTCGTGGTTAACCAACAATCCCAAAGGATTTCGTACATGGTTCGACAAGATTAACGAGCCTTTTTTAGCCGCATCAAGAGAGACTTACCGACAACATCTCTTTGAAGATAACAGAACACTTTTCTCCTCCGTTGAGGAAATCCCACATGGACTGGATCGTTCTGCTCTTCAACGTGTCATTCAACTTTTAAAATACCACAGAGATGTATATTATGCCAAACTCAAGGATGGCGATGATCTCAAGCCGATATCTGCAATAATCAATGCAGTCGCTACTCAGATTGCCTCGCAGTATACCCCCTATTGTTCTGTCTTTGAATTGCTGGAGTATGTACTCAATGAACTCAATATCTACGCCCAGCAGGAAAAGCTCACATTTAAGGAGTTTACGCAGATGTATGGCAGTCGTACTGTTTTCTCTCGGCCGGATGGGAAATGGTACATATCAAACCCTGCTAACCCTGAAGACAATTTAGCCGATAAGTGGAATAAAGACGGAAGAATTCCAACGCATTTCTTCCGGTGGGTCAAAGCTGTTAGAACCGATCTCATTGAATCCTTGCAGCAGGAAAACGAACAACAATTTAGAACAGCAATCGAAAATGGGCTTGGGAGCATGGCGGTATCTTCTGCCCTGGGGAAAAAGTATTGTAGTACAACCACTCCGAAGCCTATAGTTTTGCAAGGCGCAGCAAAACCCTATCGAAGCCTATGATTTTTTCCAAAGAATCAGCAGTGCAGCAGGCTAACAACCTACTGCACTTATACAATAAATTGCAGATATGCACAATGGATGAGGCACAAATTGTACTTGCTGGTCATATTCTGGTTAACCGTTCTTCAAAAGGGTTTCAGGTTTGCAAAGAGTATACGGTAAAAATTGTCATCCCGTTGGAATCAGAAGAGCTTCCTTATGTGTTAGACACTGGTAACCATATCGATAGCAACTATCCACATCGATATCTAAGTGGAAAGTTATGTCTCGAAACAGATGCTAATGTCAAGATACGGTTTATTGATGGCTTTTCCCTCGAAGCATGGATGACAGAATATGTTGAACCATATTATTTTTCGTATGAATTTTTTCAACGCTATGGAGAATTTCCATTTGGAGAGCGTGGGCATGGTTGGGCCGGAATTATTCAAGCTTATTCGGAACTTTTTAATGAGCCTGATTGTATCAAAACGATTAGGCTGATGAAATCTATATCAATCGGCCAATACCGTGGACACGCATTGTGTCCGTGTGGATCAGGTCAAAAGCTTCGGGCTTGTCATGGTCCATTTATTATGAAGTTTTACGCGGATAATCGTTTAAAGACAATTGTAAGAAAAGACTATTTATCACTAGAGGAGGAGGTGAGAAAATACGATGAACAGCGACGAAATACAAAAGAGGCAAAATGAGGAAAGCTCATTGAAAGTGCAGTTTGCTGCTCGTGTGTGCTTTAATTCTGCAGAAAAATATAATTATTTTGCATGGATTGCGTGCTTGGTGTCTGCATTTTCTGTTTTTCTTCCTAACAGTTGGCCTATGTATATTATAAACGGAATACCGTGTGTTGCGGATATTTTTGCTTTTGTGTTCTCCTTGATAACATCCTACCAGGTGAACTGGGCATCCAAACTCCGAAAATTCTTTGATTCTTATGTGTTAGATATACAACTAAATCAGTTTTCGGAAACTGAACTTCGTGAGATACGAGAGCGAACTGAAAAAATATATATGAGAAATCCAACTTATGCTGCTATTCAAATGGCTAATGCTGGAAAAGATTCGCCTTCTGGGGTTCGTAATTGGTATGTATTTTCAAAATTTTACCATGGAATAAATGCTCAATTTGAATGTCAGAGGCAAAATACTTGGTGGAATTCCAAAATGGTCACAGTACGCATTATCACAACTGCTTTTATGTTTATTCTTGTGGGAAGCGTTTTTTTCTTCCTTTTGCTAAACAATAACATACTAAATGTTTTGCTTTGTTCTGCCGGAATCCTCATTAAGATTTGTGAACGTGTGATTGAAAATTGGAGATATGCTCGCGTTTCTAGCTTAATTGATGGATCACAACAGACTATTGAAGTTCATCCTACGGTAGAAGGTATAGAGCAATTACAGAATCTAATCGATAAGCGTCGTTCTATCAATGTTTTAGAACTTGGATGGCTTCATAATAAACTCGCAAACAAATTAACAAAATTGTATGAAAATATCGTATCATAACGATGCGTTTAATCTTCGTTCCGTTGAGGCTGGAGCCGTCCAATCGCAGAGGTTGGGCGGCTCGTTCCATTCAATCTCCTTCCATCAAGTCAAGGATAATACTTTTCTGGCGTACAATCCAGTCCCGAAATTCCTCTGGGCTGGATTGTTTGTTTTTTACCAGCGTTTTCCGCCGCAAGGCTTCCTTTTTGAACGATTCAAACGCCGCCTGCATAGCCGCCAGCCGTTCGGGCGGGAATTCCGGCGTTTTCTTCGCTTTGTTCAAGACATTGCGCCAGCCCTGGCATTCGTTTTTGTACTGGTGGTCGTAGTCGTTGTATCTGGCTCTCTCGTCAAACTCCCGTTTGTTCTGGAGGGCCTGTTGCTTCCGGCACTTGTCGCTGCATAATTCATAGCGCAGGCTCTGGGCGAGAAAAACTTTGCCGCAGACTTTACACTTGCAGAAGTTCAGTCCCCACTCGGAAAGCCGGTTCATGTAGTAGATCAGCAGCGGATAAAACGAATTATAGGCGGAGACACATTCAGTCATGTTCTTCCGGTTAGGATACCAGAGATCAAGCCGCAGCGCCTCTTCCGGTATCCTGCCCCACATTCTCCGGGTCAGGTCAAAACGGGTGGCTTTGCCGGTGTTTTTATCAAAATCCAGCGGGCTGTCCGTGTGAAAAGCGATGGTCAGGGCAGACACTTTTTGCAGGAACCGTTCACTGGCGGCGTTCCGATCCCTGGGCAGCCTTGCTTTCAAATATTCGTTCCAGATGCGGACAGCGGCATACATCCGCACTGGATCGCCGGTTGCGTATTTCTCTGCAAGGAAGGAGCTGGAGGTCTGTTCCAGTCCGGGCTGTTGCCAGCGGTTGGTGTGCAGGGCATTGTAAAGAGGCATCAAGCCAAATTCATTCCAGCCTCTCTGCTCATCGCGTTCAAAGTCAACAATCAATTTTCCCAACGGGCGTGTTTCATCGAAAAGCACGTCCGTTTCTTCTATTCCGGCTAAACGCAGACGGATTTGAGATTCCGCTCCGATCAGAATCCTCTCCTTCATTTTCTTCCTGTCAAGCGTCAGAACGAATAGAATCCGGTCATAATACGGCTCATGCCGCACAAATTCCATTTCCATTTCCATTCTCCTGCCTTACTTTATGGTAATTCTATAATCTAATACTGTACGTTAAACACATACTATCTCGGAAATATTGTTTTGTCAAGGGAAAATCTGTATGATGATTTTGCGTGGTAATTTCATGCAAACGAGTACATTGACAACTGAATGACCGTCTGACAGGGATATGACCAGCAGGAGAAGTGACGCATCCAGCGCACCAATGCCGGGAGACGCCGCAGGAATGGGGCGCTGCAGGGATGCAGCTTTGAGGATAACGGCTGGCAGGAAGAACGGCAAAAGGAACAATTCAAAAGATAACTTTTATTCAATTTAGATTATGGAGGTAAGCAAATGAATGACAACAGGAAACTGAAAAACTATGACGATCTCCCGCTGGTGCTGGACGTGGCAGACATTCAGCGCATTATGGGAATTTCCAGAGCGAGCGCCTATGAGCTGGTTCATACGCCGGGGTTCCCGGCGTTCCGAAGCGGCAGGCTGATTAAGGTCAGCAAACAGGCGTTTTTTGACTGGATGGCAAGAGGAACCGAGATGCGGAATGGAGGGAATCTGTAATGAAACTGACCAAATATGAGAAGGAAACGATCATCAATTTCAATGAAGGCGAGAAGGAAGCCAGCATTTACACTTTCAACGCCAGTCTGAAACGGCGGCTGGCGGAGTTTGCCCGCAAGTATCCGGCACTGTGCAGGCTGAAGTGCAGCATCGCCGAGGGGAGCGTGACCTATGTCATGGACAAGTCGAGACTGTCCATCCGGTTTCTCCCGCCGTACAGCGAGGCGCGGAAAGCCGCTGCCAGTGCCTACGCAAAAGAACACGGTTTTCAGATTCTGATATCGGAGCAGGAATCTGCATGATTTCGGGGCGATTTGAGCGCAAAAAGCCAGCTCTGGAGCCGCTGTTTTGTGGGGCAAATCGTTCCGGGGTATCAAGTATCCAGTGTGGTAGAAAACGAAAAATTGCCCGGTCTGGGGTGTGTTTTCCCAGTCCGAGCGGAAAGGAGGGACAAGAGAATGATTTATGGGTATGTCCGTGTCAGCAGCCGGGATCAGAATGAGGACAGGCAGCTGATTGCCATGAAAGAGCTGTCCATCCCGGATAAAAACATCTTCATGGATAAGCAGTCCGGCAAGGATTTCAACCGCCCGCAATACAAAAGGCTGCTCAGGCGGCTAAAAAGAGACGATCTGCTCTACATCAAGAGTATTGACCGACTAGGGCGCAATTATGAAGAAATCCAGAACCAGTGGCGGATTCTCACGAAAGAAAAAGGAATTGATATTGTGGTGCTGGATATGCCACTACTTGATACCCGGAGGGGCAAAGACCTGATGGGAACCTTCCTCTCTGACATCGTGCTTCAAGTGCTTTCCTTTGTGGCTGAAAATGAGCGCACCAATATCAAGCAGCGGCAGGCGGAAGGAATTGCAGCGGCGAAAGCAAAAGGTATCCGGTTTGGGCGACCACCGAAGTCGTTACCGGAAAACTTTCATTCAATTTATCAGCAGTGGAAAGTAGGGAAGATTACTGGTGTGGCGGCGGCAAAGGCTTGCGGGATGCCAATGTCCACGTTTCGCTACCGGGCGGAGATTTACGAAAAAGCCAAGATGTTATAAACGGGCATTTTTACAGGAACGTGTACATTCCTGCAAAATGCCCGCTCTTTATTCTCTTTCTTATAATAGCACAAAAGAGAGTTGTTTTCCACCTGGAATCAGGCGTTTTTCGAGTGAACCTGCGTTCTGAAATCCATCAAAAATCGGGTATCTAAAATGTACACCATTTGGAAAGATTCTTCCGCATGAACGGCAGACGCAAGGCCGGTGCCCATAGGGAGGAATTGACTTGATTGTTGGAATACAGGACGAGATACTAAAACTTCATTCCATCGGCCTGTTGAACCGCCTTCTTGCAGATAAAACCACCGGTGCAAATATTCTTTGGGCAACGGATGCCTATCGGGAGCAGGGCGCTGAATATCAACGCGATAAGGAAATCACGGCACAGCTAATTACCGGTAGCCATTCCAATATTATTAAAAACCGAGCCAGAAAAGCGATGGAGCAGCAGTCGGAACGAACCAGACAGCGGGGTGAGGTATTTACGCCGCTATGGGTTTGCCGGAAGATGAATGATTTTGCCGATGAAACGTGGTTCGGCAGGCCGGATGTGTTTGCAAAAGGCGGTCAGCCTACACAACAGGTTTCTTTTTCGAAGCATCGCAGCTGGCAGCGATATGTGGATGACCGGCGATTGGAAATCACCTGCGGTGAAGCGCCCTATCTGGTCAGTCGGTACGATGTAGCGACCGGTGAGATCATTCCTATCGCAAACCGTATTGGGATTCTTGACCGGAAGTTGCGGGTGGTGAATGAGAACACGGCGGATGAGGTCGAATGGCTGACATGGGCGACACGAGCCTTTCAGGCTGTCTATGGTTATGAATTTCAGGGAGACAGTTTGCTGATCGCCAGAGTGAATCTTCTTATTACCTTTGAGGAATATCTGAGGAACCAGTGGAAGCGAAAACCTACAGCAAAGGAATACCAGACCATTGCGAATATCATCGCTTGGAATATCTGGCAGATGGATGGGCTGACTGGGGCAATCCCCTATTGTAAAGCGCAGGAAGAATACCGGCAGATGAGCCTGTTTGACTGGTTTGAAAGTGAGGATTATCAGGAAGCGGCAGCGCAGCAAGCTCCTTGCAGAATTTTTGATTGGAGAGGCAAACGCAGTCTGGCATGCAGGGAAGTGAACACAGGAGGAAGGAATATGAAGTTCGATTTTGTGATCGGCAATCCGCCTTATCAAGAGGAAACAACACAAGAAGTGTCTCAAACTAACGGACAAACGCCTAAAAAGAATATATTTCATCTTTTTCAAATGGGCGTAGATAAAGTTGCTGATAAAGCTACAGTGCTAATATATCCTGCCGGAAGATGGATTCATCGGTCTGGAAAAGGCATGGAGGAATTTGGCCTTAACCAAATCAATGATATTACTCTAAGTAAAGTTATCTTTTACCCGGATTCAAAAGAGGTTTTTGGTGGTGTTGCTATTGCCGACGGCGTAGGAATAGTAGTAAAGGACAGGGTAAAAAAGAGCCATGGTTTTCAATATGTATACGTTAAAGATGGAAAAGATATATCTGTTCATATGAACAATCCAGGGACAGAGTTGATTCCGCTTAATCCTAGAGACATGGTTATAACACAAAAAATTGCTTCGTATGTAGAGGAAAACGGCTTATGTTATCTGCATGAGAGGATTTTGCCTCGTTCTCTCTTTGGCATTGAGAGTAGCTTTATACAAGACAATCCTGGGAAAGCGATTCCAATTGAACAGGCTCACAAGTTGGATTATACCACTCAGATAAAGCTGTTCACAAATGATAAGGCGGGTAAAGCGGGAAGGGCAAAATGGTTCGTTGTAGATCGCACAACCATAAAGAATAACCTCTCTTTCATTGATGAGTGGCAAGTTGTTGTATCGAGCGCAAACGCCGGAGGACAGAAAAGGGATAACCAGATTGAAATCATAGACAATCATTCTGCCTTTGGACGTTCAAGAGTAGCACTTGCTTCTTTCAAATCGGAGCAAGAAGCCCAAAATTTCTTCAAATATATGCAAACATATATAGTTCGTTTTATGTTTTTAATGACGGATGAAGCGCTCACCTCGCTGGGAAAACGGGTTCCGGATTTAAAGGACTATTCTTCTAATGCCGTTGTTGATTTTAATAAAGACTTAGACGTTCAACTCTATAAACTATTTGGACTTACTGATTCCCTATCATGAGGGCTGGACGAAAATCGGCTATACAGAAAAGCAGGATGTGCGGAGGCGTATCGAGCAGCAGACCCACACGGCGGGCATCCGCTGGGAACTCTGTTGGATGGACAACGCCATGTATAAAGACGGTTCCGGGCAGTATTTTACTGACCATGAATTCCATGGTTATCTGGAGGGCGTGAAAAAGGTCAGTCGGGAGCCGGGAACGGAGTGGTTCCAAATTGGAGGCGATGATTCCCAGCGTCTCTTCCAGAAGTTTGCGTCCCGCAGGGCGGAAAAGCCCGTGGATGGCAGCACCTATCAGCTTCGCCAGGAACAACAGGAGGCGGTTGCAAAGACAAAAGCCTACTTTAAAAATGGTGGTACAGAATTCCTTTGGAATGCCAAGCCCCGATTCGGCAAGACGCTCTCCACCTATGATTTAGTGGTGCAAATGGGCTTTACCAATGTGCTGATTGTCACCAACCGCCCCAGCATCGCAAACAGCTGGGCGGATGATTTCCGAAAATTCATTGGCTGGCAGCACGAACTAGCTTTTGTGTCTGATACAGATGCCCTGAAAGGAAAACCGGGGGTTTTGTCCAGAGAAGGGTTTATCGACATGGCTGACCAGTACGATGGGATGGTGGCGTTTGAATCCCTTCAGGGGCTGAAAGGTTCCGTGTATTTCGGCGGGGAATATGATAAGCTCAAATGGATGGCAAAAGAGGTGCGGGATGCCTCCGGCAAGGTGCAAAGAGGAATTACCTTTGACCTGCTGATTATTGATGAATCCCATGAGGGTGTAGATACCGCAAAAACCGACCGGGCGTTCCGCAATATTGACAGGAAGCATACGCTGTATCTTTCCGGCACACCTTTTAAGGCGCTGGCAGGCGGGCGCTTTTCGGAAAAACAGATTTACAACTGGAGTTATGCCGATGAGCAAGAGGCAAAGGAAACGTGGACTGGGGAGGACTATAACCCATACGAGGCGCTCCCCCGCCTTTCGATGTATACCTACCAGCTTGGGAACATGATTTACGAGCAGGTACGAAAAGGCCTTGATCTATCCGGCGAGGACGGAAGTGTTGATTATGCCTTTGACCTGAATGAATTCTTTGCCACCAATGACAACGGGCGTTTTATACATGAGGAAGAAATCCGGAAATTTCTTCACGCTCTCTCCACCCAGGAGAAGTACCCGTTCTCTACGCCGGAACTTCGGGCAGAACTCTCCCATACGCTGTGGATTCTGAACCGTGTGGCCAGCGCAAAGGCACTGGCGAAGCTGTTAAAAACAGACCCGGTATTTGCAGAATATGAGGTGGTTCTGGCTGCGGGCGATGGGCAGTTGGACGATGATGTGGAAGTAAACGATAAGGCGTTTGACCGGGTGAAGGATGCCATAGCAAACTACGATAAGACGATTACCCTGAGCGTGGGACAGCTTACTGTGGGTGTGACCATTCCGGAGTGGAGCGGCGTTCTGATGCTGTGCAACCTGCAAAGCCCGTCCAGCTATATGCAGGCGGCTTTCCGGGCGCAGAACCCCTGCATCCTGACCCGAAACGGCCAGCGCTACCGCAAAGAGACCGCTTATGTATTCGATTTTGACCCCGCCCGGACGCTGATTATTTTTGACGAATTTGCCAACAATCTTTCTCCTGATATGGTGGCAGGCAGAGGAACAAGCGAAGAACGCCGGCAGAATATCAAACGACTTCTGAACTTCTTCCCTGTTCTTGGAGAGGATGAAGAGGGGCGGATGGTGGAGCTGGACGCAGCGCAGGTGTTGTCCATTCCCAGAAAGCTCAAAAGCGTGGAAGTGGTGCGGCGTGGATTTATGTCCAACTTTCTTTTCCAGAACATCGGCGCTGTGTTTGGTGCGCCGAGCATTGTGACAGAGATTGTGAAGAAGCTGAACCCTGCACAGGAGGAAAAGCTGAAGCGAAATCCGGACAGCCTTGACCATGCCGCCGATATTGCCGTAGACGAGGACGGGAATGTGGAGATTCCCAGCGAGATCGTTATTGGAAAGACGCAAGATTTGTTTGGCGAGAAAATCTATGAGGACATGGCACAGGCAATCGCTCCGGCGGTTGACCGTGTGGCGGAGGAACCGCTGGATTACGGTCAGACAAAGCGTCAGGTGCAGACGGTGGTTGATACGGTAAAGGATACCCTCAAGCAAAAAGTGATTGCGCCGGTCATCGACAGTTATGGTGCGAAAAAGAGCACCCAGAACCGGCTGGAACGAGAGGTTGCTACAGAAATTGACAGAGCATTTGAGCGGCTTCAAGGTGATTATGAGCAGCAGGTGAACATCGCCCGTATGGAGCATGAAAAGAAGCGGGAGGCTGCCGCTACCCCGGAACAGGTGCAGGCAGCTGACAAAGGTTATCAAGATGAAATGAACGCCGCCATGCAAAGCTTTATGCAGTCCATGCAGGCACAGGTAGAAGAAACCATCCAGCAGAAGCCGCAGGAACTGGTTGAAAAACTGGAGCGCCATAAGGCGGAGGAAGAAAAGCGCAGCATTGAGGACGATGTCCGGGCAAGGCTGCGGGGGTTCTCCCGCACGATTCCCAGCTTTATCATGGCATATGGAGACGGATATCTCACCTTGCAGAATTTTGACGAGTATACCGAGGACGAGGTGTTTCTGGAGGTAACCGGCATCACCGAAGATGACTTCCGTTTTTTGCGTGATGGCGGTGACTATACGGATGAAAATGGAGAAATCCGGCACTTTGAAGGGCATCTTTTTGATGAGGTGGTTTTCAATGATTCGGTGAATGAGTTCTGGCGGAAGAAGCAGGAACTGGCGAACTATTTTGATGAGAGCAGTGACGAAGATATTTTCGATTACATCCCGCCCCAGAAAACTAACCAGATTTTCACGCCCCGGTGGGTGGTGAAGAAAATGGTGGATGAACTGGAAGCGGAAAATCCAGGCTGCTTTGATGACTCGGATAAGACTTTTGCAGATCTCTATATGAAGTCCGGCCTTTACATTACAGAGATCGTGAAAAGGCTGTACCGCAGCGAGCGGATGAAAGCGTATTTTCCAGACGATGAGACGCGTATCCGTCATATCCTAACGAAGCAGGTTTACGGAATGGCTCCCACAAGGATCATCTACCTGATCGCCACCAATTACATCTTGGGATTTAATGACCGGATGCGGGTGGAGACGAAGAATTTTGTTCAGGCAGACGCGGCGGAAGCGTCAAAAACGGGAACCCTTGAGCAGCTGGTCAATCAATATTTTGGATAAAATTGCATAATGGATAAACCAAAGGCGATCAACCGTAATTGGCTGGTCGCTTTTGTTTTGCCCATTGACGAGCGGATGCATACGCCCGTATCGCAGGATGACTGGCTACAGCCAGATGGCGGGAGCGGTGGCTGACACATTTCATTCGTGTGGAGGTCGCCGCTTTTTCTTTCCCTTCCGATGTGGGGACGCCCGCAGAGGGAGTGGAAGAAAACCGAAGGAGCAGGCTGAAACCGCAGGGCAAACGGCGAAGGCCAGCTTCTTCGGGTGGGAGTACAGAGGGATGCAATCCCTTTGTGCCGGGGACAGGGCGGCAGCGCCTGTGCGGAGTGTAGAGGCGGCGAGCCTTTACTCCGGTGTCCAGAGGTGGAAAACCTCGGCCCAGGGAAAGTTGATGCGTGCGTCAACTTGTACTGGGTATTACCTGACGCAGGACTTCGCAGGTTCGGCAGCTTCGCTGCTCCCGCTCCCGCCGGAAAATCTTGAGGAAATGGAGGAATTGCATTTGAAACTGACAAGGCACAATGGGCGCTCCGGCAAACACGGTGCCTATAATCCCCGGCACAATGACCGCCGCTTCGATGTGGAAAACAGCGAGCACATTGATTCAGAACGAGCCAAAAGAAACGTGTACTGGGATTGTTACCGTGGATATACCACCGGCGAAAGCCGGGAGGATGCAGAGCAGCCGGATTTCAGCTTTGAGGAAATTGAACTGATCTATTACACCGAGCATTACGGCAATCATATAGACGCGCAGAATGCCCGGAACGAAAAGACCCGGCACACCGAACGCAACCGCACCGTGGCGGATTTGCTGAAAAATAGCAAGACCTGCCCGGAAGAAAGCATTTATCAGATCGGCACCATGGATGAATCCGTTCCGCCGGAGGTTCTGGCACAGGTTGCCGCTGAATTTTTTGAAGAATTTGAACGCCGGTTCGGTTCCCATATCCACATTATTGACTGGGCGATCCATCTGGATGAGGGTACGCCCCACATCCATGAGCGCCATGTATTTGACTGTAAAAACCGCTACGGGGAGCTTTGCCCCCAGCAGGAAAAGGCATTGGAGGAATTGGAGATACCGCTCCCCAATCCCGACAAGCCGAAGGGACGGAACAACAACCGGAAGCAGACCTTTGACGCCATCTGCCGGACGATGCTCTTTGACATCACCCGGCGGCATGGGCTGCATCTGGAGCAGGAACCGTCCTATGGCGGGCGTGAGTATCTGGAAAAGCAGGACTACATCCTAATGAAGCAGAAGGAACAAATGGAGCGTCAAGCGCAGGCGATTTCTGACCAGCAGGAAACCATCAGCATCCAGACAGAAACAATCCGGGAGCAGGCCGATGCCATTGAGGTGCAAGGGCAAAAGCTGGAGGCGCTGACCCTGAAAATCGAAGATGTGGAGACGCTGCTGGATGATGTTGCCGATCTTGCCTATGACAAGGCGGTGGAGCTGGTGGCGGCTGAGGTCAAGGTGCAGACCCATCAGGAGGATATAAAACTGATTGAGGGGACCAAAAGCTGGCTGCGTTCCCCGGAGCGGAAAGCATCCCAAAAAGAACGAGATTATGCGCTGGCAAGGCTGGATGTGGTGATCGGAAAAATCAAAAACGTCATGCAGACCACGCTGGATAAGCTCAAAAAGAAGCTGTTGCAGCCGGAGGTAAAGCAACCAGTCACGGAGCAGATCAAAGAGCGGGCCAGAACGTCCATCATAGCTAAACTGAAACAAGGCCAGGAGGACGTTGCCCAGCGGGATGCGGAACGAAAAAAGCAGCCCAAACAAAAGCGAAAGCAAGAACAGGAATTATGAGCGGCATCACCATTTCTGTTTTGGAATGGCGGTGCCTTTTTCTTTGGAAGGGAGCGATTGTATGAATGTATTTGAAGCGGTCAAGGAGGCCGTGACTACCCAGCAGGCGGCGGAAGCCTATGGGATTCCGGTCAGGCGCAGCGGGATGTGCCTCTGCCCGTTCCACAACGACAAAAATCCCAGCATGAAGGTGGATCAGCGGTTTCATTGTTTCGGCTGTCAGGCGGACGGCGATGTGATCGACTTCACGGCGAAGCTGTTCGGGCTGACAGTGAAGGAGGCCGCTATGAAGCTGGCGGCGGATTTTGGTGTCAGCTATGACGCCAGAGGGCATGACCCGCCGGTGAAAAAGCCGGTCAAACCAAAGATCAGGGACGAACTGCGGCAGCGGCAGGCGGAGCAACGATGCTTTCGTGTCTATGCCGGTTATCTTCATCTGCTGGAGGACTGGAAAGGCCGTTATGCCCCCAAACCGGAGGATGCAGAGTGGCACCCGCTGTTTGTGGAGGCGTTGCAAAAACAGGATTATTTGGAATATCTGCTGGACACGCTGCTGACCGGCACAGAGGCAGAAAAGGCGGCGATCGTGGCTGGCACAAGGAAGGAGGTGGCGGCACTTGAACGGCGAGTATCAGGCTTCAAAGCCAGAGATCAACAAAACGACCGCAAGCGGGGAGATGGAAGCCGTGAATTGGCTGGATGAAAAAGGTCGGGTGATGGAACCGCTGTTTGCTGATTATTTTCTGGAAAGGCATCCTATGCGCTGCTTTCATGACCGGCTCTTTACAGTGGACGGCATGATTGATGATGAAGCTGCGATCAAGAAGGAAATCTATGAACTGGTTCGTGCTTATGTGCAGTCCAATGTTGCCCGGAAGATCGACCAGCTCCTTCAAACAATCAAGCTCTCTTGCGCTTCGGAACCGCCGGAGATTCAGACTGACCGGATTCATGTGGCAAACGGCACTTATTTTCTGGATGGCAGTTTTACGTCGGATAAAGAGTATTGCATGAACCGTCTGCCGGTGGTCTATCAGCCGGATGCTGCCAGACCAGTACGCTGGCTGCAATTTCTGGGGGAATTGCTTTACACCGAAGATATTCCCGCTTTGCAGGAATATATCGGCTACTGCATGATTCCGGTTACAAAGGCCCAGAAAATGCTTCTTATGATCGGCAAAGGCGGCGAGGGGAAATCCAGAATCGGACTGGTGATGCGGGAGCTGTTCGGCAGCAGTATGTATACCGGCAGCTTGCAGAAGGTAGAGACGAACCGCTTTGCCAGAGCCGATCTGGAGTACAAGCTGGTTTTTGTGGATGACGATATGAAAACGGAGGCGCTGCCGCAGACCAACAACATCAAGACCATTGTTACGCTGGAGGACAAGATTGACATTGAGCGGAAAGGCGTGCAGAGCGTTCAGGGAACACTGTATTCCCGGTTCGCCTGCTTTGGCAACGGCAGCCTGCACGCACTTCATGATAAATCCAATGGATTTTACCGCAGACAGCTGCTTCTGACAACCAGAGAACAACCGGCAGACAGAAAGGACGATCCGTTTCTGATTGACAAAATGAGAACGGAGCGTGACGGCATTTTCCTGTGGGCTTTGGAGGGATTGCACCGGCTGATAAAGAATAACTATCAGTTTACCATCAGCCAGAGGACGGCGGATAACCTGGAAGCAGCTATGGAACAGGGAAATAATATTCTGGCGTTTTTGAAATCCGAAGGATATTTTGAGGTCAAAACAGGAACCAAATGCAAATCCACGGATTTCTATAAGGTCTATGTGCGCTGGTGTCAGGACAATCTGGAAAAGCCGTTTGCGGCAGCTACGTTTATCCACCATCTGAGGGATCACCAGAAGTCACTGGGAATCATCTATGATGACAAATGTATTGGAACAAACCGTGGTTTTCACAACGTGGACTTGAATCCATTTGTGCCGGTAGATGCATCCTGCCCCTGGGACTAAAAGCTGGCGCTAAAGTGAAAATGGCCTGCTCATTCTGCTCATTGTGCGCAGAGCGGTGCAGGGTGAGCAGGATGAGCAGGGGCTTTTAGAGTTCAGTTATAAAATGAGATCAATTTATGGAGGTAAATGTCTATGATAGATGAATGGAGCGGTTTTGCGGATTTGATGGCAAGTCTGATTGAAAAATATGCCGCAGACTTAGACTTGGATAATCTGCCCGATCCAAAGACTGTGCGGAATCAACAAGATGATGTCAGCATGTCAGAAAAAATAATTGAACCATGTATTGCAGACAGAAAAGTTGCATGATATAATAATCGTGAAACAAGTGTCCAAACTCGGTTCGAGACGGGAAAAAACCTTCTTGAACTGAGATACATAAGATTGACGGGGTGAACGATATGAACGGTAACGATGCACCAAACAAGAAGTCAGATATAATTATTTATACAACAGAAGATGGATTGGCAAAAATTGAAACCACCTTCGATGGCGATACAGTGTGGCTGTCAATGGATCAGATGGCGGAGTTGTTCCAACGGGATAAATCCACGATTTCAAGGCATATCAAGAATATTTTTTCGGAAGGTGAACTTGTGCGCGATTCAGTTGTTGCAAATTTTGCAACAACTGCGGCGGACGGAAAAACCTATCAGGTTGATTATTATAATCTCGATGTTATTATTTCGGTTGGCTATCGTGTGAAGTCCAAACGAGGTACTCAGTTCCGTATTTGGGCAACTGGAATTTTGAAAGAATACATGAGAAAAGGTTTTGCCTTGGATGATGAACGCTTGAAAAATCTGGGCGGAGGCGGATACTTCAAGGAACTGCTGGAACGGATCAGAGACATCCGTGCATCAGAAAAGGTATTCTACCGGCAGGTTCTGGAGATTTATGCTACGAGCATTGACTATGATCCAAAAGCTGAAATTTCCATTCGATTTTTCAAAAAAGTTCAGAACAAGATTCATTATGCGGTTCATGGTCAAACTGCGGCAGAGGTTATTTACACAAGAGCTGATGCGGAGAAAGAATTTATGGGGCTTACCACTTTTGCGGGAACCCAGCCGACACTTCGGGAAGCGGTGATTGCTAAGAATTATCTGGATGAAAAGGAACTCCGGGCAATGGGGCAGCTTGTATCCGGTTATCTGGATTTTGCGGAGCGACAGGCGGAACGGGAACAGGTTATGACCATGAAAGACTGGGCGGAACACTTAGATCGTATTCTTACGATGAGCGGCGAGCAGCTGTTGCAAGGAAACGGGAGTGTGAGCCATAAGCAGGCTGTTGAGAAAGCAACCACCGAATACAGGAAATACAAGACCAGAACGCTTAGTGAAGTGGAAAAAGACTATCTGGATTCCATTAAGGTATTGGAACAGAAGACAGAGAAAAAATGAGAGGCTGTAGTGGCCCCATGGAGAGCAGGCAGATGAAGAAAGAAAAAATAAAAGTTTACACATATACCAGAGTTTCCACCACTATGCAGGTAGACGGCTATTCTCTGGATGCACAAAAGGCCAAGATGAAAGCCTACGCAGATTACAACGATTATGAGATTGCCGGCGAATACGAGGACGCAGGAAAGTCCGGCAAATCCATTGAGGGGCGGGCACAGTTCAGCCAGATGATGGAGGACATCAAATCCGGCAAAGATGGTGTCTCCTTTGTGCTTGTTTTCAAACTGTCTCGCTTTGGCAGAAATGCGGCGGATGTGCTTTCTTCCCTTCAGGTCATGCAGGACTTCGGCGTCAATCTGGTGTGCGTGGAGGATGGCATTGATTCTTCTAAAGATGCCGGTAAACTGATGATTTCCGTTTTGTCTGCTGTGGCGGAGATTGAACGGGAAAATATTCGTGTCCAAACGATGGAAGGCCGTATCCAGAAAGCAAGAGAGGGCCGCTGGAACGGTGGTTTTGCTCCTTATGGGTATCAGCTGGCAGATGGGAAATTGATTATCAATGAGGAAGAAGCAGAGGCAATCCGCATCATCTATGACCAATATGTCCATACCGACATTGGCGCAAACGGAATTGCAAAATATCTGGAGAACCACGGCATCCGCAAAATTCCCAGACAGAATGGAAAGAATCCCCTGTTTGACGCACATTTGATCCGCTTGATTTTGAAAAATCCCGTGTACTGCGGGAAGATCGCCTATGGCCGCCGCAAGACAGAAAAAGTACGCGGTACGAGAAATGAGTATAAGCTGGTGGAGCAGGACAACTATTTGTTGGCGGATGGGCAGCATGAAGCGATTGTTTCGGAAGAAGTATGGCAGGCGGCGCAGGTGAAGCTGCTGGCACAGGCAAAGAAGTATGAGCACGTCAACCGTGGAAAGGATGAACACGTACATCTGCTCTCCGGGATTGTAAAGTGTCCTATTTGTGGAGCTGGGATGTATGGAAACAAAAGCATCAAGCACAAGAAGGATGGCACCAAGTATAAAGACTTTTATTATTACGGATGCAAACATCGCTCTATGATTTGTGGGCACAAATGTGATTACAAAAAGCAGATTCGAGAAGAACTGCTGGACGATGCCGTGGCGGAAGTTATCGTAAAGCTGGTGAGTAATCCGAAGTTCGCCGCCATGATGCAGGAAAAGATCAACAGGAAAGTGGATACTGCTGCTATTGACCAGGAGATTGCAAATTATGAGAAACAGCTTCGCCAGCATTATTCTGTCAAGGCAAAGCTGGCGGAGGAAATTGATTCTCTTGATCCAGATGACCGGCACTATGTACGGCGTAAGGCAGACTTGGATGAGCGCCTTTACAAGATGTATGATAAGATCGAAGATACCGAATCTCTGTTGATTGCGGTCAGAGCCAAAAAGCAGGCTGTTGAAGCTGAGAAACTGACCGGAGACAATATCTATAAAGTGTTGATTTACTTTGATAAGTTGTATGATGCCATGAATGAGCAGGAACAGCGGCAAATTCTGGAGGCGTTGATTTCCGAAATATCAATTTATGAAGAGCGGCGGCCAAACGGTCAGTGGCTGAAATCTATCAAGTTCAGGCTGCCTATCATAGAGGAAGATATGAGCTTGAGTTTGGATAATGATACACAAGCTGAGAGCGTGGTTCTGTTGACCAGCACGGATCTTGGGGAGCAGGAGAGCAGCTACGAGGAATAGGTGGAATAATATACACGCCAAATATACGAAACTGATAATTGGAAGATGGCTGGGATTTATACCGATGATGGTAAGAGCACCACTAACACCCAAAAACGTGACGATTTTAATGCTGTGATAAAGAATGTAATGAAAAGCAATAATATTTAGAAGAGCATAAAGAAGAGGTCGAATAAATTATTTAGCATTAAGTGAAGCATTTTAGCATATACTATGAGTAACTGTAGAAATTGCTTGACATGAAGTTCAAAGTCAAGTAAGATGAATACAGTGATCGCGTTGCAGAAACCTGTGAGGCCTGCGACCGGGGGAGAACCTGCGGGGTCTCCTCTTTTTTACTTTAAGGAGACATTGTATATGCCAAAGATTTTTTTGAGTTATGATCAGCAAATAGACAAACTGAAGAATGAGAAAAATCTGCAAATTGATGATGAGGCATATGCCAAGGAGATTTTAAGGCAGACAAGCTACTATTCATTAATTGGAGGGTATAAGGATATCTTTAAAAATCCAACAACCAAGAAGTACAAGGATGGAACGAGATTTGAGGATATCGTAGAGTTATATTATTTTGATGAATCTTTAAGGCAGTTGCTTTTGAGATATCTTATTAAAGTAGAAAATGAAATAAAGTCACAAGTCTCCTACTATTTTACAGAAAAGAATGGCGAGAACCAAAAGGAATATCTTGATACTGCAAATTACAATTATGTAGGTAAGAAAAATCAAAGAGATATTGACCGTTTAATAAAAATATTAGAAGGGTATGTTACAAAGCCGACAGATTATCATTACATAAATCACGCACAGAGAAAATACGGGAATGTTCCGTTGTGGGTACTGACAAATGCACTGACGTTTGGAAATATTTCTAAAATGTATATGTTGCTTCCGCAGGATATACAGATTAAAGTCAGCAGAAATTATCCGTGCATCAACGAAAGTCAAATGATTTCTATTTTGGCGGTATTGGTAAAATTCAGAAATGTTTGTGCACATGGTGAAAGGTTATTTACATATAGAACTACTGATAGTATTCCAGATTTACCAATACATATGAAATTAAAGATTGCTCAAAAAGGCATACAATATGTGAATGGAAAAAATGATTTATTTTCAGTTGTGATTGCTTTAAGATATATGCTGAGTGATAGTTGGTACAAGGAATTTATAAAAGAACTTAAAGCACTAATTGATAAATACCTTAAGAAGCATGATAGCATAACGGAGCAAGAGTTATATGAGAAAATGGGTTTTCCGGAAAACTGGAAAAAGATAACCAGATACAGAAAACAATAAAATATAAAATGACCGAAATCAAGCCTTCAAGTCCCCAAAGATTTGGAGGTTTTCTTCTGCCCATTTTACAGGAAAGTAATTTCCGAAACAAACAATCTATGGTACAATATCCTAGAAGTTATCAATGGGATAAGTGAACCATAGAGAAAGAGCGATAACGTATAATTAATTTCGCAAATTCAATTTCATAAAAATAGACATGGTCTATAGCCGTTTGGTAGAATAAAGTTACCACACAAAATTCACCATAGG
>JAGZZT010000011.1 GCA_018377235.1 Clostridium sp. | reverse complement strand
GTGCAAAGCATATCCGAAGGTCTGTTAAAGTTACCCTTTTTTCTGAAAAACATATCAAAATCTTTTTCAAAAAGTTCTTGACATATCACCAGAATGCTATTCTGTTTCATCTATAACTAAATTGTGACTTATTTCGCATTTTTTGTCCTGTTTCAGCCGTCTGCCTCCGCCTGGCCAGTGTTCCTCTGGCTAATATCTTTATCTGTTCTGGCGTTTAACAAAATCCTCATAAAGCGGTGACATGGAGCGGAGCCTCTCCACAATCTTCTTAATGCTCTCCACAGTATAGTCTAACTGTTCCTTTGTAATCTCTTCATTTAAAGTAAGACGCAGAGAGCCATGGGCAATCTCATGGGGCAGTCCGATGGCTAACAGCACATGGGACGGATCGAGAGAACCTGAGGTACATGCAGAGCCGCTGGAACCGCAGATACCATCCATATCAAGCATGATTAAAAGAGATTCTCCCTCAATAAACTGAAACGCAAAGTTTGCGTTATTGGAAAGTCGGTTTACTGGATGACCATTCAGCCTTGTATAAGGAACCTCCTTCAGAACCCGGTCAATGAGATAATCTCTCAGTTCTCTCTCCCTGCCTGTACGTTCCTCCATGGTAGCCATGGCAATCTCGCACGCCTTGGCAAGTCCCACGATTCCGGGAGTATTCTCCGTACCTCCACGGCGCTTTCTCTCCTGGGCTCCACCATGGATAAAGGAACGTGACTTCACACCTGTTCTGATGTAGAGGAAACCGATTCCTCTGGGGCCGTTCAGCTTGTGTCCGCTGGCGCTGAGCATGTCAATGCAGCACTCATCTACCTGAATGGGGAGATGTCCGAAAGCCTGCACTGCATCTGTGTGGAACAAAATTCCATGTTCCCTGGCAATCGCGCCGATTTCCTTAATAGGCTGAATTGTTCCAATCTCATTGTTCGCAAACATAATGGAGATTAAAATGGTATCCGGACGGATAGCCTTCTTAAGCTCCTCTAATTTTACAACGCCGTTTTCATCCACATCCAGGTATGTCACCTCAAAGCCTCTGCTCTCCAGGTACTGACAGGTGTGAAGAATGGCATGATGCTCTATTTTCGATGTAATAATGTGTTTTCCCTTTGCCTGATAAGCCTCTGCCGTAGCTACTAAGGCCCAGTTGTCAGACTCAGTTCCTCCTGCGGTAAAGTAAATCTCATTTGCCTTAGCGCCCAAGGACTTTGCAATGGTCTCTCTGGCGTCTGCAATAGCCTTCTTGGGGCCTGCTGAAAAATCATAGACAGAGGAAGGGTTTCCATACTGTTCTGTGAAATACGGAAGCATAGCCTCCACTACCTCTGGACGCGCTTTCGTTGTCGCCGCATTGTCAAGATAAATAACCTGTTTCATTTTAAATCCGCCTTTCGTTTTATTTTGTAGAAATAAAGGTAAAAGCTTCATCTACGTTTACTATTATATAGAAATTTCTGGGAAACACAAGTAGTAATAATTCTTATTTATAAAAATATAATAATATTAATTCCCCGTACCGGGTGTTTTTATGAAAAAAAATCCCTTAATTACAGGAACGATTCTTTTGACAGGCGCCGGATTTCTAAGCCGCATTCTAGGATTTTTTTACCGTATTTTTCTGTCCAGAACCATCGGAGCAGAAGGGCTGGGTATCTATCAAATGGTATTTCCCATCCACTCTATTGCCTTTGCCCTCTGCTGCGGAGCCATCCAGACTTCCATATCACGCCTGGTAGCCAGAGACCAGCAGGCGGGAAGAGCCGCACTCAGGACAGGACTGTTCATTTCTCTGTCCATCTCTGCCGTTTTTTCTCTGCTTATCTGGCAGGCTGCTCCTGTTCTGGCCCGTTTCGTCCTTTTAGAGCCTGCCTGCAGTCCTCTGCTGCCTATCATGGCTTTGTCCATCCCGTTTTCCTCCATCCATGCCTGTATCTGTGGCTACTATTATGGTATGAAGCGGACTGCCGTTCCGGCACTGTCTCAAATGGCAGAACAGCTGATCCGTATGGGAGCCGTATTTCTTATGGCGCAGGTGCTGACTGAAAACGGCCGTCCGATTACAGTCTCCATAGCCGTCTGGGGCATGATGATTGGCGAAGCGGCCTCTGCCGTCTACAGTTATCTGGTTTACGCGGTATCAGAAACAGGCAGGCGGGAAAAGAGCACTGACAGGAAGCAAAAAAACAGACAGCTGTCTTTTTTCCATATGGCCGGACCTCTCATGGCCATGGCTGTTCCTCTCATGGGAAACCGGCTGATTTTAAACTGCCTTCAAAGCCTGGAAGCTATTTTCGTGCCCAATCGGCTGATTGCCTTCGGTCTGAGCCATTCGGACGCTTTGAGTATGTACGGTGTCCTGACCGGCATGGCCCTACCATTTATTTTCTTTCCCTCCGCCGTCACCAATTCTCTGGCTGTAGTGCTGCTCCCCACTGTGGCGGAGGCACAGGCCCAGGAAAACAGCAGCCAGATTGAACATACCATATCCATGTCACTGCGCTACAGCCTTTACATGGGAATTTTCTGTATCGGCCTGTTCACGCTTCTGGGATCGGAGCTGGGAATGACTGTATTTCGCAGCAAAACAGCCGGACAATATATTTCTATTCTGGCATGGCTCTGTCCTTTTATGTACATTTCCACTACTATGGGAAGCATTTTAAATGGACTCGGAAAAACCTCCTCCGTCTTTCTCCACAACGCGGTCTCCATGCTGCTCAATCTGGCCTTCGTAGTATTTGGAATTCCCCAGCTGGGAATGCGTGCCTATTTTTACGGTCTCCTTCTCAGCGAGCTGCTGCTGGCCCTTCTCCACCTGATCAGCCTGAATAAAGAGGTTCCTGTTTCCATAGAGCCCTTAGAAATGATTATAAAACCCTGCCTGTGCCTGGCTACGGCTGTAGGACTTCTGAAGCTCTGCACTCCCGTCCTGGCAGGGCTTGAGGCAGCTGGAATGAACGGATTCCTGCGCCTGGCAGGGCAGGGGGCTGTCATCAGCGCCGGATATGGAGGGATGCTGTGGCGGATGCATAAAAAAAGGAGCTTTTAGTTTCTGCCTGAGCTTTTGAGAAACTGTCCTGCCGTTCCTTCCATTTGAAAAACCCCCAGAGAGATTCTCTCTGAGGGTTTAATGAAATCTAGGCAATTCTGCGATTCCGCCTTATTTTCTTACTGTTTCGCTGCCACTGCCTCCATCTCCATTAAAACGTCCTTGGGAAGTCTCGCCACCTCCACACAGGATCTGGCAGGGCAGGCGCCTTTAAAATACTCGGCATAAATCTCATTGATTTTTCCAAAGTCATCCATGTCTTTAATGAATACTGTAGTTTTAATTACCTGATCCATGCTAGCTCCCGCTGCGGCAAGAAGGTTCTTCACATTCTCCATCACCTGTCTGGCCTGACCTTCGATAGTCTCTGCAATCTCTCCTGTCTCAGGATTAACAGGGATCTGTCCGGAAGTATAAACCATTCCGTTTACCTCGATAGCCTGGGAATATGGTCCGATAGCTGCCGGCGCTTTCTCTGTGCTGATTACCTGTTTCATAGCTGTTTTCCTCCTAAATGATAAAATAAAATGTAAGCACGCTGTTTCCAGCTGCCGTTATTTTCTTAAAATAGACGTCTCTGTGATCTCTATCTTTCCTTCTTTCAGAAGATGCCCCACTGCTCTCTTAAACGCATTTTTGCTCAGGTTAAACTCTCTCTTAATCACCTCCGGAGATACCTTGTCGTTAAATGGAAGGGCTCCGTCAAACTCGTCGATCACTTTTAAAATCTCTTCTGCATCCTTATCAATCTGCAGATATGCCTTTTCACGGCAGCTCAGATCCAGCTTTCCGTCCGGACGGATTTTCGTAATTCTAGCCTCTATTACCTCACCTATTCGGAAAGGGCGGAATACCTCTTTCGCCGGTATCATTCCATAGTACTTGTCATCCACAGCCACGAAAACACCCAGCCTGTCATTATTCTCATATACGCGTCCTGTTACCCTGTCGTCCTTTTTATACCCTTCTGCAGTCTGAAGATACGGATATACCTTCATGGTCGCCGCCAGCCTGCTGCTCTTATCTACATATAAGGCAGCAAGGCAGTCATCCCCTGCCCTCAGCTTCGCCGTCTGCTCCTTAAACGGAAGAAGCAGATCCTTCTCCAGCCCCATATCCAGGAAAGCCCCTATCTTCGTAATTTCCTTTATCTTTAAAAGCGCGGTCTGGCCTGCCTCCAGTTTCGGCTCCGCTGTAGTAGCAATCAAACGATCCTCAGAATCCTTGTAAATAAATACGTGAAGGCTGTCTCCTATTTTCGTTCCTTCAGGAACCTGCTTTTTAGGAAGCAGCACCGATGCCTCCGGATGCTCCTGCTCTCCCAGATACACACCGAATTCCTTTTCCCTGAGCACCTTAAGTTCCTGTTTCCTGCCTAATTCAATCATGTCATTCGTCCTCTCTTTTCTCCTGTTTATCCTGGCCGCCAAGGCAGCGTCCTTTCAGGTACATATTTGCAAACGGTATTCCATCTTTTCCTGCAAGGGAAACGGTGTAACTGTCCTCATCTCTGCTGATGCGGGGAATCATCCAATCCCCCAGTACAGCCGCCTTTTTATATTCCACCCGCAGCTCCCCTATTTCAAAATCTTCTGGGAGAAACTCCCTGGCAATCTCCACATACTGGGCGTTATTTACATGCAGATTCGTATCCAGGTGATGTCTGGCCGCCTCTACCGGCTTTTCCTCCCAGAAATTCTCCGGCAGATGTATTTTTTTCGGAGCATCAGGCATCGTCAGGGGCGTCTCGCATTCCCCATAGCCCCGTATCTCCTCAAGTGTAACTCTGGCAGGACATCCCTTCTCTAAATCATAGAAGAACCAGCAGGAATCCGCCTTTACAATCACAGCTCCTCTTTCGTCCCTGATTAGAAAATTTCTATATCCGTAAATCCCCTTAAATCCATGGGGATAAGTAGAAATCTGAATTTTCTCCCCAAGAGACGGATATCTGTCAATCGCAATCTGCCAGGAACTCAGCCACCAAGCCCTTTTTTCTTTTTCCAGATAGGCAATTCCCATATTTAAATCTTCAGACTGAAAGGTAGAACAGTCCTGAAAATAATTCATAATCCCTGTCACCGACAATCTGCCCGTCTCATCTGTCTCACTGTACCGGACTCTGCTTTCAAATGTATACATTATACCTCACCTCTCTGGAAGATTCTTTATCCTGGTATTTCTGCTCCTGACGCTATACTCTCCTATTATATCGGATCCCTCCCCTCTTGTCCATGGAGTTACTGTTACTGTTTTTACATTTGTTTTTTGATTTTCATATTTTTTATATTTTTTTCAAAAAAAGTGTTGACGAAACAGTTTTCATGTCGTATAATAACACTCGTTGTTGGGGTATCGCCAAATGGTAAGGCAACGGACTCTGACTCCGTCATTTCAAGGTTCGAATCCTTGTACCCCAGTTAGATGGGAAAAGACATCAGTTTTCTGTAAATGCAGAAGTCTGGTGTCTTTTTTGTTATATTCTTAAAATGAAGAAAAGGAGAAGCGTTTCAAAGGCTTCTAAATGAAGCCTGCATTACACACCTCACTGCAGAAAAGGAGAAGCGTTTTAAAGGCTTCTAAATGAAGCCTGCACTGCACACCTCACTGCAGAAAAGGAGAAGCGTTTCAGCGACTTCCAGCTGGAGCGTGAACGCTTCTCCTTTTCTATAATCCTATCCTATTTTATAAACATGGCATCCCCAAAGCTGAAGAATCTGTATCTCTCCTTCACCGCCTCCTCGTAGGCTGCCAGCACATGTTCCCGGCCAGCCAAAGCCGACACCAGCATGACAAGCGTAGATTCTGGAAGATGGAAATTCGTAATCAGGCAGTCCAGAATCTTAAACTGATATCCTGGATAAATGAAGATATCCGTCCAGCCGCTTCCGGCCTTCAAAATTCCATTCTCATCGCTGGCTGACTCTATGGTTCTGCAGCTGGTAGTTCCTACACAGATTACCCTTCCGCCATCTCTCTTTGTCTGGTTAATCTTCTCTGCTTCTGATTCCTCCACCATATAAAACTCCGAGTGCATATGGTGATCCAGCACATTTTCCACCTTAACAGGTCTGAACGTGCCAAGCCCCACATGAAGCGTCACATGGGCAATTTTCACGCCCTTGTCCTCAATCTCCTTCAAAAGCTCCTTTGTAAAGTGAAGCCCTGCCGTAGGAGCCGCCGCAGAACCTTCATGCTTGGCATAAACGGTCTGATAACGGTTTTTATCCTGCAGCTGGTGAGTAATGTATGGCGGCAGAGGCATCTGTCCCAGACGGTCTAAAATCTCCTCAAAAATCCCCTCATAGGAAAACTGAATCAGGCGGTTTCCCTCCTCCACCACATCAATAACCGTACCCTTTAAAAGTCCGTCTCCAAAGTTTATCACAGTTCCTGGCTTTGCCTTTTTTCCCGGCTTCACAAGAGTTTCCCAGATATCGTTTTCTCTCCTCTTCAGAAGCAGAACCTCTATCTTAGCATTCGTCTCCTCCCTGCTTCCGATCAGCCTTGCCGGAATTACCTTTGTATCATTAATTACCAGACAGTCTCCCGGATTCAGATATCCTAAAATATCGCGGAATTTCCGGTGCGTCACCTCCCCTGTCTCGTGATCCAGTACCAGAAGTCTGGAGGACGCCCGATCCTCCAGCGGATCCTGGGCAATCAGTTCCTGGGGTAAATCAAAGTAAAAATCCTTTACATTCATGTTTCTTCAGCCTCTTTTCTATCGGTTTACAGGGGTTTATTCCCCTTCCTGCATATATCCGGGACCATTTTCCATAAACAAAATGCGTCCCTTCAGCTCTTCATCTGCATTCATGGCCTCTTCCTTGGCCTCGTCAATCTGCTTTCCTAAAAGCACTGTATCTTCATTTCTATTTACTGCTTCCAGATACGCCTCCAGTTCCGGCGTCTTCTCACCGTCAAAAATTCTCCACTGTCCGTCCCCGCACTTTTCTACATAGACCTGAATCAAAGACGGAGCAGGCGTATCCACCCCTGAAAAATGCACATCATAGGCTACATAGGCCACATAGGAATCTTCTGTCAGTCCTTTCGCTGTATAGCAGGAAATATTTTCATATCCATCAATATATTCTCTCTGTTTCTCGAAGGACTGTCTGAACTGCTCTTTCTGAGAGGTATCTTGAGAGGTAAAGAGATTCACAAAGGTATCCATATCGCACTCTGAAACAGCACGGAAATATTCTTCCATCAGCTGGTTAATCTCGTAATGCGCATCTTTTTCCAGAATGCTTCCTCCAAAATTATAATGGTACTCCTTTGTATCCGGTTCAATCACCACATCCTGTTCCGTCTCCTCTGAAGTCAGCCGTGTCTCTGGCTCCAGCTCTCCTCTATTTCCTGCTTCCCGCAGAAATCCAGCTGTCAGAAGCACAGCTGCCAGTGCCAGAATCAAAAGAGGCACAGCCAGCAGGATTCCAAATTTGCGGATCTCTCTGTCTGACATAGGCTGTCCAGACGGTTTTTTTCTGCTTCTTCCCATTTTTATGCCTCCTGTCTTTTCTCTACGTATTTTAGCAAAACTGTTAGTAAAAAGCAAATGCAATAGTGAATTTTCTGTAAAACCTTTTCTGAAAACTACTTGCCTTTTTTTATAAACTATAGTAGAATGTTATCAATGCGTCTGTAGCTCAGTGGATAGAGCAATGGCCTCCGGAGCCGTGTGCGTAGGTTCGATTCCTATCAGACGCATTTTTTGATCCCTGCAAAGATCCGCAGACGCCGGATCCGGCAGGGATTTATTTTTTTCTGTTTTCTCCCCCTGTTTCTCTGTTTTTTCCAATTTTATGAAGGCAGACTGCTGCCAGGAGCACTGCCGCCGCAGCCCAGAGAACTGTACTCGAATATACATCCACCTTCTCCATTACCCTTTCCCAGGAAGCTCCGGCCGCAGCCCCGGCACAAATAAGAACTGTATTCCAGATTAAGCTTCCCACAGTTGTTAAAATCAGGAAAGGACAAAACGGCATTCCAGACATTCCAGCCGGAATGGAAATCAGGCTTCTGATAATCGGCACACACCGACAGAAAAACACGGCCCCTCTTCCCCTTTTTTCAAACCATTCTGCCGCATCCTCCACATCCTCCTTCTGAAAATGAAGAAGTTTTCCTGCCCTGCCTCCCAGGAAGCGATCCAGGCGGCTGGGGGCAGCCAGATATCCAGCTCCATAGAGAATCGCAGCTCCAGCTACAGAGCCGGCTGTAGCATATCCTGTCACCCCCCATACTGTCATACTTGTGTAGGTGGTCATAAAGCCGCCGAAGGTCAAGATCACCTCCGAAGGAATGGGCGGGAAAAGATTTTCAATAAGAATTAACGCAAAAATACCGATACCGCCCCACGAATCCATCACCTGAAAGATCAGTTCCCTCATACCTGAGCCTGCCTTATCTGTCTGCTTCCTCGATTCAGTCTATACAGACAGTTTATCCACTATGACTTTCTCTGTTCTGATTTTCCCCTATCCTAAAGGCGCCTGGAAGTTTTCCCTTCTGCCACACTATGGTATTTCAGAGTCTCCCCGGCGTCTGCCTTTTCACATTTCTTCTAAATTAACTCTCAATTCAGAAGATTGATCAGAAATGCTTCCATGCAAAATCTCCTCTGCCCTCTGATGGCCTGTTCTATCTGATCCAGAACCTTATCCGAATGTTCGATCTGACGGCAGAATCTGGATACCAGCTCTATAAAAAGCTCTTCGCCTTGTTCTTTTCCCTCTGTCTTTGAGGCCGTATACGCTTCCCTGATACAGAGCATAAAAAATAAAACGAATTTTACCTTGGAATGCAGTTGTCCGTCATACACAGCTCCCAGAGTATAGACATAAAGAAGACTGGAAGCCAGGTTTTCATACCAGAGGCAGGATTCCAGCTTCAGCTCTCCATTTGAGTCAAAGCCTGCAGCAGATATCATCTTTTTATAGTCCCTATACCCTTCTTCTGTCCTGTACAGATTCTCCATCCACTCTGAAACCATAAAGTCAAATCCAGGATAAATTTCCGGCATTTCTCTCAAAAGGCCTAAAAATCCAGCCATGGAGTCATATCGCTCCTCCGGCCTTTTTTCCCACTTAGAGAGTTTTCTTAAAAGCCACCTGTATCCAGCAGGGGTTTTGAACAGTTCATACCGGTTCAAAATCTCTTCCATGTGTTTGAAACTCTCTCTGTCATCCTCATCCTGGAAAGCGCACTTCACAAAAGGCTGCAGATCATGGCTCAAAGTCAGAATCAGAGCCAGCCTGTATTCCAGGGGACGGGTCCGATCTGACAGGAAGGAAAACATAAGCGCTCTGATTTTCAAAAGACAGAATAAAAGCGCTTCCTCTTCCCCTGTTTTCAGAATGTACTCCTGAAGCTGCAGCCCGTTTGGGCTTGTCAGAATCAGTCCCGCTGCCTCCGGACATGACAGAGACAGAGACCACTCTCTGCGGCTTCCATAGTCTTCTGCATGGCGGGGATAGCTGCGGCAGGTATGACACAGATATTTTTCTCCCAGTTCCCGGTGGATCCGGCACAGCCCGTTCTCCAGAAAAGGGCATCCTTCTTCCTTCATCCGAATCCGCCCTCTCAGAAAGTCAACTCCTTCGCCAAAGTCAAAACCAGCCTTTTTCAGCGTCCTGTATTTCTTCATGGTCTCCTGATCTGCAGAGATATCCCAGCCTCTGCAGCAGGTTTCCGGACAGGTATTCCCGGCGCACCGGAACCTCCTGTAATATTGGGGAATCACGACAGTCTTTCTAAGCCTGTCTTTCTCTGTTTTTCCCTCTCTTTTCTGAAATTTCACGGTTTCCTCCCTTCCTTGTCCCTGGCTTTTCTTCCTTCCTGCCTCTGGCTGGATTTCTTCCATCTGCCTCCCGTACTGCAAATTTCTTTTCCTTTTCCCCTTTCAGCTCTGTGTCCAGACAGCAGACGCCTCCCTTTTTCAAAGTGCCAAACAGCAGACGATCCACCAGCAGAGGCTTGATCTCACGGTCTATCACTCGCCCCAGCTCTCTGGCTCCATATTCTCTGCTCACTCCCTTTTCGGCAAGCAGCTCTAAAGCCTTTCTGGTATAAGAAAATTCCACCTGCCTGTCAGATAAAAGCTCTCCCAGTTCCTCCAGCTTCTTTCCTGCTACCGCTTCTGCAGTCTTGCTGTCAATACTGTGGAACACAATGATCCTGTTCAAACGGTTTCTGAACTCAGGCTGAAATACACGCTTTACCTCATCGAGAACCGCCTCGTCTCCCTTTTGCGTCTCCTCTTCAATGCTTCCCATAAAGCCAAGGCCTGGCTTTGACATCCTGCCCGCTCCAGCATTGGAGGTCATAATGAGAATCACATTTCGGAAATCAGCCTTTCTTCCCTGATTATCAGTAAGAGTAGCATAATCCATCACCTGCAGAAGAATGTTGTAAATATCAGGGTGGGCTTTTTCTATCTCATCCAGCAGAAGAACTGCATGGGGATTCTTCCTGACTGCTTCAGTAAGAAGACCTCCCTCCTCATAACCCACATAACCGGCCGGCGCGCCGATCAGCTTAGCCACAGCGTGTTTTTCCTCATATTCGCTCATGTCGAAGCGGAGCAGACGAATTCCCAGATCCTTAGCAAGGGTTCTGGCAATCTCCGTTTTTCCTACGCCTGTGGGACCTACAAAAAGAAAGCTGGCCAGAGGTTTTCCAGACTCCACCAGACCAGCTCTGGAAAACTTGATGGCGTTAGCTACCTCTTTCACTGCCTCTTCCTGGCCGAATACCTGGGCCGCCAGACGTTTTTCCAGAGAAGCCAGCTTTTTCGTTTCACTGCTCTCCACAGTCTGTCTGGGGATACGACAGATTTTCGCAAGGATCTCGTCCACTACATCTTTCCCTACCGTCTGTCTCTTCTGCGCCAGAGGATGAAGCTTCCTGTAAGCTCCCGCCTCATCCATCAGATCAATAGCCTTGTCCGGAAGAAAACGCTCATTTATATATCTGGCGCTCATATGAACCATATATTCCACCACGCCCTTCTGATAGAACACGCCATGATACTCCTCATAATGCTTTTTTAGCCCTGCCAGAATCTCTGCCGCCTCGGCTTCCCCCGGTTCTGCTATCTCTACATTTTGAAAACGGCGGGCCAGGCTTCGGCTTTTTTCAAAATATCGCTTGTATTCTTCGTGGGTAGTAGCCCCGATAAAACGGATTCTTCCTGAAACCAGATAGGGCTTTAAAAGATTGGAGGCGTCAAGGCTTCCCTCCCCCACTGCCCCTGCTCCCACAATATTGTGAATCTCATCCAGGTAAACAATGGGCTTTTCCTCCTTTGAAAGCCCGGAAAGCACTGCCTTCAGCCTTTTTTCAAATTCACCTCTGTACTGAGTGCCCGCCAGCATTCCTCCCAGATCCAGCGCGTAAATTTTCGCTCCTTTCAGGGGCTCTGGAACCTTTCCCTCAGACATAAGTCTGGCAAGGCCATAGACCACCGCTGTTTTTCCCACTCCCGGCTCCCCAATATGAAGAGGATTATTTTTCTCCTTCCGGCAGAGAATCTGCATGGTTCTCTCCAGTTCTTTTTCCCGTCCAATCAGAGGATTTACCTGAGAAATTTCCTCATTCAGACAGGTTACAAAGCTTTTCCAGCGTCCCCTGCTGCCCTGGGAATCTTCTGCCTCCTCTGAAACTTTTGTCTTTTTCCCCTCTCCCATATCCTCAGCTTCACTCTCTTGCTTCTCCGCTCCTGCCTCTGCTCCGGAGTACATGACTGCAGCTAAACCGCTGTCCTCGTCAGCCGCCTCCTCTGCCTCGATCAGCCCCAGAAGGAGTTCTCCTTTGTCAATCCCCTGTTCTGTCAGATAATAGAGAGCAAAACTCTCCTTCAGGCTGAAATAAGCGGAGAGCAGGTGGCTCAAATCCACGATCTCTCTTCCGCTGCTTCTGGCAGCCCACTCGGCTGTAAACAGAAGTTCATTTAAATCAGCAGATGGCTCCGGTTCTGCTCCCTCCGCTCTCCGAGCCTCAGACAGAACTGGAAGTCCGTTTATATATTCCTCCAGCTGCTCTGTCATTTTTCTAATCTCTCCTCCGCAGCTTTCGAAGGCCTCCTGAAAAACAGGCTCTGCAGCTATGTGGAGAAGCAGAAGCTCCGGAGTGACATATTCCAGATGAAGGCGCTCCGCTTCCTCTACCATGCCTCTGAACGCGCGCCCTGTTTCCTCGTTAATATCCATCTCCTGTGTCTCCTCTCTTTTATCTCAATGGTAATTTACACTGATTCTCTGTCTATGAATCTGCAGTTCTGAGCCTGCTGGAAGATATCAGGCTTTCTCCACTGTCAGCCGGAAGGGAAATCCCTCTGCTCTGGCCTGTCTCTCAGCTTCTTCTGCCTTAGTTCTGGCAATATCATATGAATATGTTCCCACCACCGCCTTCTGGCTGTTATGAACAGCCAGCATCAGAGCCGTGGCTTCCTCCTTGCCTTTGTTAAAAATTGTCATAAGAATCTCCACCACAAACTCCATGGTGGTAAAATCGTCATTGTGCATCACCACATGATAGAGACTGGGCTTCTTTATTCTGTTTTTTGTATGTTCTCTTGTATTTGTCTGAGCTGCCATGGTATTTCCTCCTTTGAAATCACTCCTTCTCTGAAGATTTCAGTATACCATTGAGGGACGGCTCTGCGCAAGAGCAGGGAAAAGCAGCAAAAAAAGAGAGAGTTCAGTGCTCTTTTCAGAGCTTAGCTGCTGAATTCTCTCCCTTTTACCGTATTATTTCCCTCTGCTCAGTTTTTATCTGCAGTCCGCCATCTCTGTCAGCACCTCCACTGCCGTCAGATATGCCTCTATCTCCACATATTCATTGGGCTGATGAGCCAGGTTTGGTTTTCCAGGGCCAAATAGGAGAACTTTCTGCTCCAGATCGTGTTCCGCCAGAATAGAAGCGTCTGTAAAGAAGTTAATGCCGATACTTTCCTCGTTCAGTTCTTTTCTTCCTAAAATCTCTTTCAGCTGGCATACTTTCTCATGGTCTTCCTCTATTTCAATAGCCCTCCTGTTGTTTTCTGCCTTAAAAACACAGTCAAACATCCTGTTTTCTTTCTTCAGCCTGTCAGCCGCCTCCTCTGCCCGCTTCAGCACCATATCTGTGTCAAGCCCCGGCACCATGCGGATATCCATCACCGCCTCACAGCAGTCAGCAGTCATATTGAAGGCTCCTCCTCCCCCTATCCAGTTAATCTGAGCTGTAGATTGTCCCAAAAATGGATGAGAAAACTGTTCCACATAGTCCTTAATCTCCCCTGCTGCCTGGAACAGTCCATGAATAGCATTAGCTCCCCGTTCCGGATAAGCTCCATGACAGGTTTTGCCCTTGACAGACAGCCGAAGCCACAGACACCCCTTCTGGGCTGCTCCCGGCCTCAGATCCGTCGGCTCTCCAATGAGCATAAATCTGGAGTCTTCCATCTGATGCATCTCTGCCACCCGTCTGGCTCCCAGCCCGCCCTTCTCCTCATCGCAGGTCCCAATAAACTGAATGGTACGCTTCGGTCTTCCAGGCAGATGAGTCAGGGTGAAGGCCATGGCTGCAAGGCCGCTTTTCATATCGGAAGCTCCCCTGGCAAACAGTTTTCCGTCATGCTCTGTCACTCTCCACGGTTCTGTCTCCCATTTGTCCAAATCTCCGTAAGGCACTGTATCCAGATGTCCATTCCAGATTTCTGTCTCCTCATCTTCTCCTGAAATTGCAGCAATTACATTAGCGTGAGTTTCATCGATCCGATCCACCCGGCTCTCAATTCCATGTTCTTTAAAATATTGATCCAGATATTCCGCTACAGCTCCCTCGTCATCCTTTCCATTGACAGAGGGAATCTCTAAAATATCTTTTAACAGCTTTACAGCATCCTCACACGCTTTTTTTTCCATCAAATCCACCTTCCTCACTTTTTTCAAATACTGCAGCTGGCGCCAGCATGCAAATGGCCTGTTGTCTTCTGTACATTGACGCTGCATTATGAAATGGAAAAGACGGCTGCGCCCTTGCCGCGCATATTTTACCTGCGCCGGCAGAAACGTCAGCCGTCTCTTTTGCTTACCGCTTTTTTCCTGCCATGCAGGCTAATTTACTTTCATGTTTTCAACCTGGTGTAAAGCCGGGATGGACGGAGCCGCTCCCAGACCTGATACAGTAATTGATGCAGCCCTGGCTGCCAGATCCATAGCCTCTCCCACAGAAAGTCCGCGGATCAGTCCTGCTACAAAGTAGCCGGTAAAGGTATCTCCGGCTGCAGTTGTGTCTACCGTCTCAGTCCTGTAAATCGGCTGTTCTGTTAAAACTCCCTGATCCAGGCATACAGAACCGTTTTCTCCCAGTGTCAGCACAATCATAGCTCCCGGGAAAGCCTGGGAAAGCTTTCTGCACAGCTCTGCTCCTCTGGAGGAAACCTCTGCCCTCTCTGCCTCCGGGATCTTAAGGATCTGGCAGGCTTCCACCTCATTGAGAATAAAAATATCTACAAAGGCCAGAGGAAGCTCCTGGATTTTCTCATCCATGGGAGACGGATTCAATACAATCCGAAGCCCTTTCTTATGAGCCTGTTCCATAATATAGGGAAGCTCATTAATCTCATTTTGAAGCACCAGAAAATCTCCGGCTTCAAACTGGTCAAGGGTCTTATCTACCTGAGCTTTCTCAATACTCTGATTGGCTCCTCCGTAAAGAATAATACAATTATCTCCCTTGCTGTCTCTCTGGATAATCGCATTTCCAGTCCGGACTGAAGCGAGACGTCTGACATATTCCGTCCGGACACCTGCATCCTCCAGAATATCAGTCAGAAAATCTCCATCCGTTCCAATGGCTCCTGCATGATAGACCTCTGCCCCAGCTCTTCCCAGAGCCACAGACTGATTGAGGCCCTTTCCACCACTGAATATATCCAGGCTTCTGGAGGAAATGGTCTCCCCCTTCTGCACGAAATGATCCAGGCTATATACATAGTCAATATTTAATGATCCAAAGTTCAATACCTTCATAATCTTCAACCACCTTGCCGTTTTTGTGGGGACAGACTCGGCTCACACTGACGGATTATTCCTCTCTCATCAGCCATTTTGCCAGATTCTGGAAGAGGACATCATAGCCCTTCCACTCGCAGAACTCCGGCGGAGCCCAGTGAGGAGCGCAGTCTGTTGTAAATGCAGCTGAACGGCCCTTGCCATACTCTCCCAGAGCGATAAACGGATCGCCGCATACCTCTGCGACTTCAACTGCCTCTGGTTTTAAGACTGTTTTATTGTAGCCCAGAACTCTCGGCCACTCTGCGTCAAGACCTGCCAGAACTGGATGTTCCTTCACTGTTACAGGACGCACGCCCTCACAGTGCTCCATTCTGTCATCGGTAGGAAGCACCTGAACCGGAAGCACTTCCTGAACAGCTGTATCCTGCCATTTGCCCTTGCCATCCACGCCGGAGAAAGTCATGTAGCCGCCTACCATAAGGAGAGCGCCTCCATCCAGCACGTAATCTCTTAACAGGTTGCAGCGGTTCGGCATAATCTCGCTTCTTGTGAAGGTAGCAGTTGGAAGGAGAAGTGTGTTTGCTCCGATATCAGAGAGGATAATCAGATCATACTGTTTTAACTCCTCCATGGTAAATGGAAACTCCTCCATAGCCAGATGATTCGGAAGGAAGGTAAACTCATATCCGCCTTTTTCCATTGCTGCCTTTAAATATTTTTCTCCTGTCTCATAAACGGATGTGTAAAAGGTGTCAAAGCCTTTCACGTGTGTTGTATAGCTCATCCAGGACTCGCCTGCAAGTAATACTTTCTTTGCCATGTTTCTTATTCCTCCTGTTTATCAAATATCTTTCTTAAATATCTTTTATCATGTCCTTTATCAGGATCTTATCAGATGTTTTGAACTGCTTTGCATCCATCTTTCCTACAGGTTTTTCCCGCCGCTGCAAAAGCTTAAAATCAGCTCCGCATAGATGAGAATCGACTCCAGATAAGCATCGATGCTCACCCACTCGTCAATGCCGTGGCACTGAGCCAGATTTCCTGGTCCGAACTGAATCGTCGGACAGCCAGCAATGTTTCTCCACAGTCTGGAATCACATCCTGCCGGAGAACCTACTACCTTGACTGTCTTTCCCTTAGCTGCCTCGTAGGCCTCTTTAAAGCTGTCCACAAAGGGATGGTTCTCCTCCATCTCAAAGCCGCCGCCTGCCTGGTAAATTGTCACCTTAGGCGGATGGGCCTCCAGCCACGGATCTGATAAGGATACTCTTCTTACTACATCCTCGAACTCAGCTACCACCTGGCTGTAGCTCATCTGAATAGGCAGGTAGTGAACGCAGGCGGAGAAAGAACACTCTCCAGCCACAGTGGAACCGGCAGTTCCTCCGGCAATCACGCCTACATTCAAGTTAGGAGACGGAAGGAGCGGGTGCTTATAGGTCAGAAGCCACTCATGCTCCTTCTCATTTAACGCCTGCATTACCTTCACTGCCTTTTCTATGGCACTGACACCGTTTCTCTTGCCTCCGGAATGGCAGGCCTTTCCCTCGAACTCTACCTTGAAGAATACAAAGCCCATGTGAGCCAAAATCAGCTCATCGCTGGTTCCTTCGCATACTACCACACCGTCTGCCTTCTGGCCGCTCATAATAGCCTGCATGGAACCATTTCCGCCGCCTTCCTCATCGCACACCGAAGTGATCACAACATCCCCCGGAAGATTCTCAAGACCTGCATCCTTTAACAGCTGTACTGCCATGACAGAGGCCATCAGGCCTCCCTTCATGTCTGCTGTACCGCGCCCATACATCTTCCCGTCTCTGATTTCCGGCTTAAAAGGATGACTGGTCCACTCCTCTGTCTCATCAGCCGGCATCACGTCGATGTGGCTGTTGAACATCAGGCTTCTGCCTGCGCTGTTTCCTTTAAATCTGGCGTACACATTATAGCGATCTGTCTGATTATGTCCCAGATTTCCCTCCTGGTACAGCTCCTTGCACCGTACGATGTCTTCCTCCTTCATGGGATCTATCGTTGTCTCAGCTCCCATGTTCTCAAACAGGCGGATCATGTAGTCCTGTCCCTCTTTTTCCAGACCTCCGTCAATGCCGTGCCCCAGATCGTGCGTGTCAATGGCAACCAGATTTTTAAGCTGTTCAACGTATCTGTCTTTGTTTTCAGCAAGAACTTCTCTTAAATCTCTCATGTTTCTCCCTAACCATACATTAATCGTACATTTTAAGAACTTCTTCAACCATATCCCAGAACTTATCTGCGTCAATGTCAATGCCCACATCTACATTTGGCTCCAGCTTCTGGTATCCGAAGAAATCACAGTTGGTTCTTCCATAGGACTGAACGCTTCTGATATCAATTTCCGCGTGCATCGGCTTTGTCTTAACTACAGACGGATCAATCAGCCAGGCGATAGTAATGGGATCGTGGAGAGGACCTCCCTCCCATCCAAACACTTCTTTCTGGCTCTTGCAGAAATGGCGCATCAAATCGACAAACAGCTTTGATGCTTTATTTCCAATCTTATCCATCCGATCTACAATTGACGGATAGCAGAGCGCCTTTCTGGTCACGTCAAGGCCGATCATGGTAATAGGGCGTCCCGCTGTAAAGCACACATAGGCTGCGTCCGCGTCTGCAATAATATTGAATTCTGCAGCTGGGGTGACATTTCCATTTGTGTAAGCGCCTCCCATCAGAACAATTCTCTTGATCTTCGGCACGATTCTCGGTTCCATTCGGATAGCCATGCCCAAATTTGTCATAGGGCCTGTTGTCACCATCGTAATGTCCCCGTCAGACTCCATCAGTGTCCTGATAATAAAAGAAACGGCATGTTCCTTTTCCAGTTCCCTGGTTAACGGCTCAAATACGGGGCCGTCCAGGCCTGTCTCGCCGTGGATGTCTCCCGCCGTCATCTTCTGGCGAATCATAGGCTGTCCGCAGCCTGCGTACACCGGAACGTCAAGCCCCAGGCACTGAACTACATTCAGCGCATTGATCTGCGTCTTTTCAAGCGTCTGGTTTCCGGCCACTACCGTCACTCCCAGAAGCTCAATCTTCGGGCTCTTTCCAGCCATCATAATGGCTACCGCATCGTCGTGCCCCGGATCGCAGTCCAGGATAATTTTTTCTCTCTCCATGCGTCTACTCTCCTCCTGTTTTTTGAATGTCTTTTCTTATCTGTACCTGCTTTTACAGAAGTCTGCCATATCTGAGCCTTTGAAACTCCGATCGCTTCTTACTGCTTACGCCTGCTTTCCCATAAGAGAGGACTCTCTCTTCTTAGAAGCTCCCATCTTAAGAGCCATAGAGACAGCCAGCACTGCTACTGTTACAATATACGGCATCATCAGCACAAACTGAGCCGGGAAGCCATAGGCCTGGAGCCTGGCCCCGATAGAGTCAGAGAAACCGAAGAGAAGACAGCCGACAGCTGTAAGCACTGGGTTGGCTCCGCCAAAATACATAGCAGCAACACCCATGAATCCTCGGTTATTTGTCATGTTCTCTACGAACTGAGTACTGTATCCTAATGACAGATGAGCGCCTGCCAGTCCGCCAATCAGACCGGAAATCAGCATAGCCTGATACTTCACTGCATTTACATGAATTCCTGCCGTCTGGGCAGCCATTGGGAACTGTCCTACTGCTCTGAGTCTCAGCCCCCACACAGTTTTATAGAACAGGAACTGCAGCAAAATAATTAAAACAATTACAAACCATTCAGTCAGACACCAGTCGTTTAACAGTGCCCCTAACACCGGCACATTCTCCAGGAAGGCAAAATGCACACGCGGAATCGGGATAATATCCGGGTTTGAAAAGGTTCCATTTGTCTTAAATAAAACCTGCATTAAAAACTTAGTAACAGCAATAGCCAGAAGGTTAATACCCATACCGATAGCACAGATTTCTGAATTATACTTAATATGTCCAAGTGCCATAATCATGGCGATAACAGCGCCTCCCACCATGGCTGCTATAACTCCTGCAAGCCAGCTTCCTGTAAAAAAGCTCACTGCCACAGCTGTGAAAGCTCCCACCAGCATAATTCCCTCTGTACCGATATTTAAAATATTGGCCTGCTGGGTAATAGCCGCACAGAGAGCGGCGTAAATAATAGGAGTCGATGCGCGGAATGTGGCGTAAATTAACGACACATTAAAAATATTTCCAAGATTTTCAAAGAGTTCCATTATCTATTTCCCCCTTTCCTATCATTGCCTTTTGGGGCCTCGTCGTTGACTCCTGTGCCCGCTGTTTTAGCAGCCATTTCCTTCTTCTGAGCAGCCAGAGCCTTTCTCCTGCCGTTAAACTGGAACAGAAGCTCCATCGTTGCCACAATGATAAAAATAGCGGAAATCGTATCTACGATCGATTTCGGAACGCCTGTAGACTGCTGCATCGCCATAGCTCCTGACTTTAAAACTGCCAGGAAAAACGCCATGAACGGCGTAAAAATCATATTGGACTTTACAATCAGAGCTGCCAGCATACCGTTGGTTCCCAGATCCTTTGCAAAGTTGTCCAGGTAGTACCCATGTACGCCCAGAACCTCGATGCAGCCGGCAATTCCGCCTAACATTCCGGAAAGGAGCATAGCGTTAATGAATACCTTCTTAGAGTTAATTCCCACATAATCTGCATGGTAAGGATTCGTTCCCACAGTACGGATCTTGTAGCCCCATTTTGTCTTGTAGAGCATCACAATTACCAGAACCACCACGCCGGCCGCAATAAAAATTCCCGCGTTGGCTGAAGATGGCTTGATAATTTTAGGAAGCGTCACAAGCACTGGTTCAGACTGTGGGTTGGCAGTTCCTGCACTCATAGGACCGCTGACCAGGTAAGAGCCAATGTAGAGAGCTACTGTGTTCATCAGGATAGTCACACAAACCTCAGATACATTACAGTAGGCCTTTAATACAGCTGGAATAAATGCCCAGGCTGCCGCTACCGCCATGGCTCCGGCAAAACATGCCAGCAGAAGAATTGGTTTCGGAAGAAATCCGCAGTTGACGCCAATCCAGGCTGCTGCAATACCGCCCAGACACACCTCTCCCTCTACTCCTACGTTGAAGGCTCCTGCCTTAGCTGCCACCGCAAAAGCGATGGAAGTAAGAAGAAGGGGCGTAAAACCTGCGATTGTGGTTCCGAAACCCAGCTTGGTTCCGAAAGCCCCCTTAAATACTGCTCCATAGGCTGCCAGAGGATTTTCTCCGATTGCCAGAATAAAGACAGCGCCGATGCCAAGCGCAAGCGCAAGCGTCAGCAGAATTTTCCTCAAACCTTTTAATGACTGGCTCATGCCTCATCTCCCCCCTTCCTGTTTTCATCTGTCTGTGTATTCTCACACTGTGCTGAGCTTTCTCCGCCCATCATCAGAAGTCCCAGATTGTTCTCATTGGCCTCACTAGCCTCCATCTCGCCTGTGATCTTTCCTTCATGAATAACAATGATACGATCTGACAGGGATATGATCTCCTCCAGCTCTGCGGATACCAGCAAAACTCCGGCTCCCTTCTTTTTCGCCTGCTCCAGAGTATTCCGAATAGACTCAATCGCTCCGATATCAACGCCTCTGGTAGGCTGGGAAGCCACCAGCAGCTTTTTATTCATGGAGACCTCCCTGGCCACTACGACCTTCTGAGCGTTTCCTCCTGAAAGTGATGAAGTCGGAAGATGGTAATCAGATGGACGGATATCAAACTGCTCTGTCATCTCCTGAGCGTATTTATCCTGAGCTGCCTTGTTCATGAAAGCGCCTTTTGTGTAAACGCCCTTGTCGATCTCTACGGCGATCAGGTTATCCTCAATACTCATATCGCGGTTCAGGCCACGCTTGTTTCTATCCTCCGGAATATGAGCCAGACCTGCATCTCTGACCTTTTTAGGCGAGCGGTTAGTGATATCCACGCCGTTTAACAGAATTTTTCCTTTTTCCACACGGCGCAGTCCTGTAATCGCCTCAATAAGCTCAGACTGTCCGTTTCCATCGATTCCGGCAATTCCCACAATCTCTCCTTCGTTTACATGGAGAGACATACCACGGATCTTGGAGGATTCCTTCTGGCTTGGAATCCACACATCCTGTACCTCCAGAATCTTCTCTCCGGCCTTTCCGTAGCTCTTGTCAATATTTAAGAAGACCTCCCGGCCAATCATTTTCTTAGTCAAATCAAGAGGCGTAGTCTCTTCCTTATTCACAGTTCCCATGTAGGTTCCCTGGCGCATAACAGAAATACGATCGGAAATTTCCATTACCTCGTTCAGCTTATGGGAAATGAATACAAGGGATTTTCCCTCTTTTTTCAGATTAAATAAAATCTCAAACAGCTTCTTCGTCTCCTGGGGAGTCAGAACCGCCGTCGGCTCGTCCAGGATAATGATATCGGCTCCGCGCATCAGAGTCTTGATAATCTCTACTCGCTGGGCCTCTCCCACGGAAATCTGGCTGACCTTTTTGTCCAGCTGAATTTCCATGTTGTACTGATCGATATAGTGTCTGACTTCCTTTCTGGCCTTATCAAAGTCAATTGTGATACCTTTTTTTCGGTTCAAAGCCTAAAATCACATTCTCCAGAACTGTCAGCTCGTTCACCAGCATGAACTCCTGATGAACCATGCCGATTCCCCTGGCAATGGCAGTTCCCGGATCCAGCTTCGCAATCCGCTCTCCTTTTATAATAAACTCTCCGCTGTCAATAGGATACATTCCATAGAGCAGCTTCATCATCGTCGACTTTCCAGCGCCGTTTTCTCCGATCAGCGAGTGTATCTCTCCCTTTTTCAGGGTAAATTCTCCCTGCCTCACTGCGCGCACCTCGCCGAATGACTTTGAAATGCCCCTCATCTCCACTACATACTCGCTCATTGTTTCCTCCGTCCTGTACGCTCCTGTGAATTTGAAGCCCTGGTCTGCCAGGGCGCTTTACCCAAAGAGGGGGGAGCGCCGTTCCTGATGTGAAATCGCTGTGATCCCATATCATTCTGCGACACTCCCCCCTCACCGCCTGTTTCATCTGCTGTGTATTTAGGACTCTGCTGGTGCTTACTGCTCTGCGCCGAATCCCTCGTAATTCTCAACTACGATCTCTCCGGAGACGATCTTCTCCTGAAGCTCTTCACACTTGTCTACGATATCCTGCGGGAACTTATCTCCAAGGGCTTCCTTCATAACAGCGAAATCAGTTAAGCTTACGCCGCCCTCGCTTAAAGTCAGGTACTGAGTGCTTCCGCCCTCAAAAGTTCCTTCTACTACAGACTGAATAACCAGATAGCATGCGTTGTCCACTCTCTTTACCATAGAAGTAAGAACGTGTCCAGGCTGATCGTTATCCTGATTTAAGTCTACGCCGATTGCATACTTTCCTGCCTCTTTTGCTGCCTCAAGGATTCCAGGGCCTGTGCCGGAAGCTACGTTCATGACAATATCTGCACCCTGCTCATACTGAGCCAGTGTCAGTTCCTTACCCTTTAACGGGTCTGTCCATGTTCCTGCAAATGCCTGAAGAATTGTGATATCCGGGTCAATGTATTTTGCGCCCTGCTCATATCCTACATAGAAATCGTGAAGAACCGGAATATCCATTCCGCCTACCCAGCCGATTACATGATCTTCATTTACACCTTCAATATCTGTCTTCTGTGTGAACATAGCTGCTGCAGCGCCTGCCAGGAAGGAACCCTGATTCTGAGCAAAGCTGATAGACTCTACGTTCGGAAGATCAACGGTGGTGTCGATAACTGCAAACTTGGTGTCAGGATAGTTCGGTGCGTGCTTTGTCACATAATCTGCGATATTAGAAGAAGCGCCGATAATCAGATCATAGCCTTCCTCGCAGGCTGCTACCAGGTTAGCCTCCCACTCCTGGGCTGTGGTTCCCTCCAGAGATTTCAACTCGATTCCAAAGTCCTCCACTGCCTTCTGAGCGCCCATGTTACAGGAATCGTTATAGGATTTGTCTCCCAGGTTTCCTGTGTACACGATGCACACACGGACAGCATCCTCAGAGGCTTCCTTATCCTCTGTCTTTCCGTCCTCTGCCGCTGCGGAGCCTCCTTCTGCCGCCTTCGTAGTCTCCTTGCCGCCGTCTGATGAACCGCAGCCTGCCAGGCTTACGCACATCATACCTGCCATTAACAGACACAACGCTCTTTTCTTCATGTTTTCTCCTCCTCCATACTGTTTCGGTTTCCATACTGCTCTTTCATGATGCAGGAATCTAGGAAACAATTTTCCTACATCATTTTCTCTGATAGTCAAATCATACATCCCAAAATCATATTTGTCAATATCTTTCGTCATTTTTGTATATATTTTCTTTTTTCAATCGGCACTTTTTTAACGAGATTTACCATGCTCAGTTTCAAATCTGTTTTCATTCTCAAGTTTTTCTACAAATACCGAAGTTTCCGAAACCATTTTTCTTACTTGCCCTTGTCTTTACCCGATTCAGGGGGTATACTTTTATGATACAGAGAGGAGATCGACTATGAATATTAAAGATATTGCACGGCTGGCAGGCGTTTCCGTCTCCACAGTCTCCAAGGTTATGAATCGGAAAGACGGCACAATCAGCCAGGAAACCAGAGAAAAGGTTCTAAAAATCGCCAGGGATTACAATTACACGCCTTATGCTTCTGTTATGACGCCTTCCGGAAAAACCTTTCTCATCGGCGTGCTGCTGCGCTCCTCCACTGTCCGGACCACCTTAAACGGAATTCTGGAGCGGGCCCGGGAGCTGGGTTACGGAGTCCTGATTTCTGACTCTGGTTCTTCCTTAGAAGGTGAAAAAAAAGCTCTGTCCTCATTTTTCAGAAGCAGAGTGGACGCAGTGCTGTGGGAGGCGTTTGGAGCAGAAAGTCTTCAGAATGCGTCTGAGCTTGAGAAGGCTGGTATTCCCTGCCTCTTTTTTAACTGCTCTCTGCCTGGAGCCGTAAATCTGGACTACCAGGGACTGGGATACGCAGCTGCCCGCCTTTTAATTGAGCATGGGCATCAGGACATCGCCTGCCTGCTCTCTCCTGGAAGCCGGACAGATGCCCTATTTGAAGGCTACAAAAAATGTCTCTTTGACCACCAGCTTCCGTTCCGCGAGGAGCTGGTCTTTCACGGCATCACTCCAGCCCTCCTTCACCGCCTGGCAGGCCACGGAACCACGGCTGTCCTCTGCTCTCATTTCGCGTCTGCCCTGGAGCTTTACGAGAGAGGTCTGATCCTCCACTGCAAGACACCGGAAGACTTCTCCCTTCTGTCCCTGCGGGATGACGGACGGCTGAAAACACCGTTTCCCGATATCTCCTCCTTCGCTATTCCCCATCAGCAGTTTGGACGCTTTCTCTGCGAACAGCTGATCCGTCTGACTGAGCGTGAAGAAAGCGATGGAGCCGGCGTTCAGCTGGAATCCACCGTCTTTTCCTGGCTTCCTGAGCCGGACAGCCTGTCTACCATCGGGCTGCCCTTTTCCATGTTTCCAAAAAAGATGGCCGTTGTAGGAAGCAGCAATGTGGATATCTACCTGAAGGTGGCCCAGCTTCCTTCCTCAGGCCGGGTTGTCCGCACTCCTCTCACAGCCCAGTATGCAGGAGGAAAAGGCATGAACCAGGCAGTAGGCGCCGCCAAGCTGGGGCACCGTGTCTCTCTGATTACTGCTGTTGGCAACGACGCCGAGGCAGATATGCTCTATGAAACGCTTCACAAGCATTCTGTGGAATCTTCCGGTATCCGGAAAAATGACGCTCTCCCCACAGGAAGAGCCTATATCTTTGTAGAACCAGGCGGAGAATCTATGATCACTATCCTTTCCGGAGCCAATGACGCCCTGTGTCCGGAGGATCTAAAAAACAGCGCCCATCTGTTCAAGGACGCTGCCTACACGCTGATCAGCACGGAAATTCCCATGGAGACGGTGGAGGAGGCATGCCGGCTGACCAAAAGCCATGGGGGACAGACCATTTTAAAACCTGCGACCTGCGGTCCCTTAAAGCCTGAACTTCTCCGTCTGGTTGATATTCTTGTTCCAAATCTGGAAGAGCTGAACGAGATCTGTCCCGGTTCGGATGACATAAAGGAAAAGGCTGCAGATCTGTTGCGCCAGGGAGCCCGTACAGTGATTGTCACACTGGGAGCAGACGGATGCCTGCTGTGCTCTTCTGAGGGGGTAAAACATTTTCCCGCCTCCGACTTTCCGGCCATTGACAACACAGGCGCAGGCGACGCCTTCATCAGCGCTCTGGCTTCCTATCTTCTGTATGGCTTTGATTTAGAGCATGCCATCCGGATTGCCGGCTATGCTGCCGGATTCTGCATTACCCGGGAAGGTGTTGTTCCTTCCCTCATTGATAAGAGTACGCTGGAAACGTATCTCCAACAGAAATCTCCGGAGCTTTTAAAACCATCTGGACGCAAAAACTAGCATCTGCATACGCCGATTGGCGCAGAGGTGATTACCTTTCTGCGCCAATCTCTTTTTTTACCCGTCTCATCTGTTTTTTATAAAGAATAAAGCCAATTCCAGCTGCCAGAATCTCAGCTGCCGGGAAAGAAAGCCAGACTCCCTCCAGTCCCATGCTCTTTGAAAGCAGCAGAGCCAGAGGCGGGATTACCACCAGCTGACGGATCAGGGAAACAATCAAAGAATAGACTCCCTGTCCCAGAGCCTCAAAACAGCCGCAGAACACTGTTCCCGCCGCTGAAAAAATAAAGCCCAGGCTGATCAGGCGGAGACATGAAACCCCCATCTCCAGCATTTCTCCTTCTGCTCCGAACATTCCCATAATCGGGCCTGGAACTGTCAGGAAAAGAACTGTCCCTGCCGCTAAAATTGCGCCGCAGGATACCATGCTGCAGGTTACCGTTTCCTTCATCCGCTTCAGATATCCTGCTCCGTAGTTGTAGCTCATAATCGGGCGCATTCCCTGGATAATACCGTTCTCCGGCATGTAAACGAAGCTTTGAAATTTGTAATACAGCCCAAAGACAGCCACAGCCAGAGAAGAAAAGCTGGTCAGGAGCGCATTGAGAATACCTACCAGCAGGGAAGGCAGGGACATCATAATGCAGGACGGGATTCCCACAGAGTAAATTTTCATGGCCACAGCCTTGTCAAACTGAAATCCCTTAAAGCTGATATGAATCTGTTTTTCTTTCCAGATAAAGAGCAGTACCGCCAGAACACAGGCCAGCATTTGTCCGGCCACCGTTGCAATAGCGGCTCCTGCCACTCCCATGGCCGGGAAGCCAAACAGACCGAAAATCATAATCGGATCCAAAATAATATTAGTCAGCGCTCCCAGCGCCTGCAGAATCATCGGCATAATCATGTTTCCCGTAGCCTGAAACATTTTTTCAATGTAAATATGAAAAATACTTCCAAACGACAGACACACTACAATGTACGTATAACTGCATCCCATGGCAAAAGTTTCAGGATCTGAAGTAAAAAATCTCAGGAAGGGCTTCGTAAAAAAAAGCCCAATCAGCACAAACAGCAGGCTGTGGAGCAGTGTAAACAAAATTCCATGAGCTGCCGCTCGGTTAGTCTCCTCCTGTTTTCTGGCCCCCAGACTCTTGGCGATGCAGGCATTAATTCCCACTCCATATCCTACGGCCACCGCTAAAATCAGATTCTGGAGCGGGTAGGCCAGCGAGACTGCCGTCAGCGCCTTTTCGCTGATTCTGGCTACGAAAATACTGTCCACCACATTGTACATAGACTGAATCAGCATGGAAATCATCGGCGGAATGGACATAGACATCAAAAGGGGAAAAACCGGCTTCGTCCCCATGACATTCTCTCTTGGTTCCATAAATATAATTATCTCCCTTCCGACAAAAAAGGAGACTATGATTCCCTGTTTAAATCAGAAACAGAAAAATCTATAGCCTCCGGCAGTGTCTTTCTTATATTGGCGCGTCCTGTATTCAGACGCGCCTTATTAATTTATCAAATTCCCGCCTATTTGTCAAATCCTTTCAGACGAATGTAGTCCTTCACCAGCTCTGCTGTCTGATCCAGATCCAGGTTTGTCGTATTGATGGTCAGATCATAATTCTTCATGTTGTGCCATTCGCTTCCTGTGAAATACTTGTAATATTCCCGTCTGGATTTCTCCATTTTTTTAATTCGGCGTTTCGCCCTCTCCTCGTCGATGGCATCTACCTCCATCACTCGCTGCACTCTTCTCACCTTATCAGCACAGACAAAAATTCGGATCAGCCGTTCCAGTTCCTCCTCCTGATCCAGCACATAGCCAGCCGCTCTTCCCACGATAATGCAGGACTCCTCTCTGGCCAGTTCCCTGATCACAGAAGACTGAAACCGGAACAGATTCTCAGGTGCTGTTACATTTCCGCTCAATACCGGCTCCTCTGTAAAGTCCAGCTTCCTGCCTACAATCCGGTGGAGCAGATTATTTCCCGCCTTCTCGTCCGCCAGACGGAAATACTCCTCCCCAATAGCGCTCTTCTCTGAGGTAAGCTTTAAAATTTCATCATCGTAAAAATGAATTCCCAGATCCTCCGCCAGCTTCCTGCCTACAATCCTGCCTCCGCTTCCATACTCCCGCTCAATGGTAATAATCAAATTTTTATTTCCCATAACAGAACCTCCCTTCTGCTTCTATAAACGTCCCCTTGATTCCCGTCTGGAAACACCTTCCCGCAGCAGCCGGATTTGCCGCTTCTGCTCCTGATCCGCCCGGTTTGACTCCAGAATCTTCTGAAGCGCTCTGCGGTAAGTATCCTCCTCCAGAGTATTCCACTCTGTCAGGTATTTCATAGTAATTTCCGGAAATTTCACATAGCAGACAGAAACCGCCCACGCCACAGCCATACTGGCGTAATAATCCGGCTGTCTGATCTGATCCAGAAGACGCAGAGTCTCTAAAATATAGGCCTCGTCCGCATACCAGCTTAACAGCATGACTGCTGCAAATCTGGCTTCAAATTCCCGGCTTGATAAAATATAAGGTTTTAAAAAATCAAGAACCTTCTCTTGATTCTTTCTGGTAAACCTGAGACTGGTGCAAAAGGTATCACACACAGCCCAGTTATCAATTTTATCCACAAATCTCCTGATTCTTTCAAGCTTTTCCCCAGCGTCCTCCCGGGCTGAGCCGATTATCAGTCCCTGCAGCTGCAGTTCTTCATAAGTTTCATCTGTCAGGCGTTCCAGGCAGAAGACTCCCTCCTCCTTCAGGAGACGTCCTGCCATTTTCCTTAGAACTGGAAGGCGGACTCCCAAAATATGGTCTGTTCCTGGAAGAAGCCTGCTGTGAAACTGGCGGTACGGCTCATCAGCCAGAGAAATCAGTTCTTTTTGAATTTCTGTGTATTCCCTCATCTGCTCTGATTGTACATCTGCTTTCGCACTACATCAAATCATTTACGCAGACTGCTCCGTAAGGGCGGATACTCATGCGGTAAGCATTCCCCTTTCCAAGAGCTGCCTCTATGTACGCTGTATATTCGTCCACCAGCTCATTTGGAAGCATAGCCATAATCACGCCGGCAAAGCCTCCTCCGTGTACACGGCAGGCTCCCCGCTTTTTCTCTGCAATAAACATCTCTGTCAGAGCCAGCGCTACACAGATTCCCTGCTCCTGCACATCAGCTGTGGTATAGCAGTTCTGAAGCCATTTCCAGGAAGAATTTCCCGACTCGGTAATCTTCTGAAGGAAGGTATCAAAGTCCTTCGCCTTCAGCGCGGCCACCTGATCCTCAACTCTCTTATTCTCCTCAAAGAAATGAAGGGCTCTCATCACAGAGCGGTCTCCTGCATAGGCTCTCACTTTCGCCAGATTCTCAATTACCTCTTTTTCCTCAATGTCAGCGCAGACTTCCTTTCCAAAGAACTCTGCCACCTTTTTCATCTCCTGGGGAACAGAGGAGTAATCAGCGCTTAAATCAGCATGTCCCTTGCCTGTATTTACAATGATCAGGCTGTGATCCTGCGCGCTGAAGTCAAAGTCAATTTTCTCCACAGCCGGAGTCTCCGGCTTTTTAAAGTCAATCGTAATCAGACCGCCTACTGCACAGGCCATCTGATCCAGCAGTCCTGACGCCTTGTTCCAAAACTTATTCTCTGAATATTTTCCAATATGAGCGTAATCTACCACATTCATTCTTCCGGCGTTAAAGAACTTATTTAACATGGCGCAGATCAGCATTTCATAGGATGCGGAGGAGCTGACACCTGCAGAGCTGATTACGTTGCTGGTGATAAACGCGTCAAAACCGCCGATTTCAAACCCTCTCTCCTTAAAGCCCTGAAGAATTCCCTTAGTCAGGTCAATCGTTCCAGCCATATCCCTGCTGGGTTTTAAATCTTTTAAATTGATGATAAATTTCTGATGGAAAGTTTCGCTTAAAATACGGACGGTGTCTGTGCCATTCTTGGCTGCCGCTCCCACACAGTCTAAGTTAATGCTTCCCGCCAGAACTTTTCCATGATTGTGATCCGTGTGGTTTCCGCTGATTTCCGTCCGTCCCGGAGAACTGAATAACAGTATGTCTCCATCGCCGTATTCCTTTAAAAATCCCTCTGCTACATGGCGGTAGCGGGCCTTATTTTCCTCTGACTGGGCTGCTCCGTAAAGCGTCTCCATCAATGTTTTGGCTTCGTCTGTATCGAGTTTCTTTAATGTCTCTTGAATCATCATAATTCGGTTCTCCTTCGCCCCTGATACTTATATCATATCATGCCGCCTTCCCTCGCACATAGACGGCAGTCCTTATTTCTATTTAAGTATATCATTTTAACGGTGGATCCTCAATATAATATCCCCGGAAATTATGTACGAAAATCGTAACTGAACTTGGCTGCTGGCAAATATGCAGATGTTGTTCCTCTCTTTCCCATTTCTGCAGGCTGTGATAAAATAAAAAATGGCTCTTGATAAGCAGGAATAATTAAAACAGGAATAAGCATAAAAAGGATTGAAATGAACCGTAAAAAGGAAACAACACTGAAAAATACTGAAAAACAGCTTCAGCAGACTAGATGGGGCGAAAAGCCCTATTACTCTCTTGACTATTATTTAAAAGAAACTTTCGGACATAAGGTTTACAAACTGGCATTAGACGGCGGCATGACCTGCCCAAACCGAGACGGAGTTCTAGGTTCAGGCGGCTGTATTTTCTGCAGCGAGGGAGGCTCAGGTGATTTTGCTGAAGGATCTGCGGCCTGCGTTTCAGAAGGCTGCAGGCCTGCAGCGCTCCAGCGCGTGTCTCCGGCCCTCTCAGATAATGATATTGAACAGCGCATTGCCCTTCTGGATGTCCATGGACAGATTGAGCGGGCCAAAAAGCTTGTTTCGGCAAAAATAAAGGACGGGAAATATATCGCCTACTTCCAGTCCTATACCAATACATATGGGCCTCTCCCCTATCTGGAGGCTCTTTTTTCCCAGGCTGTCTCCCACCCCGACATTATAGCCCTCTCCATTGGAACCAGGCCAGACTGTCTCTCAGAGGAAACGATCGCCCTTTTAAAAAGGCTGAATCAGAAAAAACCAATTTGGATAGAGCTGGGGCTTCAGACTATCCATGAGGACTCTGCCCGCCTGATTCGAAGAGGCTATGAACTTCCCTGTTTCCTTGACGCTTTAAAAAGGCTGAAGGAAGCTGGCCTGACCGTCATTGTTCATGTAATTTTAGGACTCCCCGGAGAAACCAGAGAGGATATGCTTGAAACTGTCCGCTTTCTGGGACAGATGTCCGCCCCCTCTATTGACGGAATCAAGCTGCAGCTTCTGCACGTTTTAAAAGGCACGGCTCTCTGCCGCCTTTATGAAAAAGAACCATTTCACGTGATGGAACCAGAGGAATATTTCTCTCTCATTGCCGACTGCATCCGGCTGCTGCCCAAAAATATTATTATTCACCGCATCAGCGGAGACGGCCCTAAGTCCCTTCTGAAAGCACCCCTGTGGAGCGGCAATAAACGGTTTGTACTAAACTCCATCGCTAAAACGCTCCGGGAGACAGGAGCGTTTCAGGGAGAATGGTCTAATCCTTCGGCCTGATCCTGCCTGTTTCATCTACGGAGATCCCAAAGGACAGCTCCTCCATGCAGCGGTAAAACGCCTCTTTTTCCGACTCCTCTGTCAGCATTCTTGTATATCCGGCTGAAGAGGTTCCCGGAATGAGGATAAGGGACGGTTCTCCCTCCTGCGGCACGTCCACCTGAAGAAGCATGGTTTTGGGGATACTGCTTCCAAAGACAAAATTTCCCAGGCTGTATACAATAGGTTTTCCCTTGTAGTATTCAATTCCCTGAAGCACGTGGGGATGGCTTCCTATTACCAGATCCGCTCCTGCGTCAATATACTGCTGCCCCAAAGTTCTTTGGTAGCTCTCCGGCTTTGTGTTTCTCTCAATGCCCCAGTGAACATAGACAGTCAGAAAATCGCAGGACTCCTTCGCTCTTTGAATTTCTTCCAGAAGTACGGCAGAATCATAAGCAGTAAGCATTCCAGGGTGATCAGGCCCTGCGGCCCAGTATCCCTTAGGAAATACTCTGGAAGCCGCCAGAAAGCCGAATGTTCTGCCTCCCACCTCTATAGTCTTAAGCGCCTTGGCCTCATCTAAGTTTTCTCCAGCCCCCGCATGAAGGATTCCAGCCTCATCCAGTACGCGGATCGTGTCGGCAAGAGCCTCTGCCCCATAATCCAGAGCATGATTATTGGCCAGGGCCACAATGTCAGGCCCTATCTCCTGCAGAATAGAGACCTTCTCCTCCGGCAGACGAAAAGTAAACTGCTTGTCCGTCTCTGGGGTTCCCCTGCTGCTGAATGGAAATTCCTGATTAGCCATGAAAATATCTGCCTGCTCTATCACCTGGCAGAATCCCTCGTCCAGAACGCCTCCGATTCCGCCGCCCCTGTCATAAGCGTTCAGCACATGATCTGACAGATAAATATCCCCGGCAAAAAGAAGAGAAACTGAATCCGCCTGCTCTGCCAGCTCATTTTCCTCTGTTTTTCCTTCTTCCTCTGTGTCAATCCGAAGAATCGGCTTTTCCGGAGTTTTCTGATTTGTTTCAGGTTCCTGCTTTAAGGCAGTTTCTGCCTCCTTCTGTTTCGCTCCTGTCCCCTCTTCTCTGCCAAGAAGCTGTTTTCCTGCATACAGAGCAAAAAAAAGAAACAGAAGGCAGATGGCAGAAAACAAAAGCCGGTACGGCCCTCCTGCATTGCCGGGGTTCCTTCTCCTGCTTCCTTTTCCTCGTCCCATCTGTTCTCTGTTTCCTTTCTGATTCTGATTTCATTCTATCTTCTGCTTCTTACAGGGTAAGTATGATTCCTCCGTCATTGGCATAAACAGTGGCTACCCCTGCTGTATCTGTAATGACTACATCCTTAAACTGCGCCTTGCTGCAAATCAGGTTCTTAACATACTCTGCCCTCTCTCTATTATTGCAGTGGGCGATAATCAGGCGTCTGTCCCTGGTCTCCCCAGCCTGTTTCAGGGCAATCTCCGTCATCCGGCTGAGAGCCTTATTCATGCCTCTGGCCTGCTCCAGCTTCACAATTACACCCTTATCTCCAGCCATCACAGGCTTAATATTCAGAGCTGTAGCAAAAAATGCCTGAAGCCCTGTCAAACGTCCATTCTTTCTCAGAGTATCAAGAGTTTCCAGCACAAAATAGGTTCCCATCTGATCCCGGTATTCCTCTGCCCGCTTTACAATCTCTTCAAATTCCATTCCCTGTTCACAAAGATCTCTGATGCAGAGCGCCACATTCAGCTCTCCAGCAGATGCAGACAGGGAATCAATGACAGCAATTTTTTTCGCATCTGCGCCATGTTCTTCCTCATAAAGGCTTTTGGCCAGGCAGGCAGAATTATAGCAGCCGCTCAGATGGTTAGACAGCGTGACAACAAAAATCCACTCTGCATCACAGTCAAACTGCTCCTTAAAGTCCTCCGGAGACGGACAGGCAGTCTTCGGACAGTCCTTAGCCTCTTTTACCAGTTCCAGAAAACGCTTCTGGTCAAAAGTTTCGTCATCTCTGATGTGTATGTGATCCACTTGAATAGTCAGTGGAACCATATGAAAATGCGGATCTTGCTTTAGCTCCTTTGTGAGATCCATGCAGCTGTCTCCGAGAATTTTATAGGTCATAGGTGTTCCTCCCACGTTTGCTTTTCTTCCGATGTTTTGGGAACCATTTTCTGCTGTTCTGAAAGGCCCTCCGCGTCATCTGGTTTTCATTACTATTTATTATAATAACGATGTGCTTTAAAGTCAAGAATGGATCACATTTCCCGAATCCTCGCTCTCAGTCCCTCCTGCTTCACACTGCATTCCAGTCCAATCAGCCTCTGGTGCTGCTCCATACTCACAGACGCTCTGGTCCATATGAACGCCTCAAATACAGGATCATACAGAAAGACCTCCACCTCCTGTCCAGGAATGAGTTCTCTGTCCCCGATGGACAGGCCGCCGTCATTTCTGCGGCTCAGCACTCCCTCTGCAATAATCGCCCCATTCAGATAATCAGCCAGCTTCTGGATCCGTTCTATGGCCTCTGCCAGTTCACAGAGCACCTCTGCCCGCAGGTAGTCCTCCGGATCCTCTCCCCTGTGAAAAATTGTATTCCAGAGCTCTTCCCCATAAGTTTTCTGGAATTCTTTTAAAGCCCTTTTTACCGGCTCCAGTCCGTTACGCATTTCCAGCTCTTCCAACTTCTTCTCTCCCTTCCTGAAGTTTCCGAACCCGGAAACTTATTTTACCTATATCTTAATGAGATAATATCATTATTGCAAGCACATGATTATTTTGTATGAAACATGCGGGGACTGATGTTATGATTGTCTATGATAAACTGTGGACTGCCATGAAAGAAAAAGGTATATCCCAGAACCATTTATATAAATATTATAATATCAGCCGTGCCCAGATATACCGGCTGAAACACAATCAGATTGTATACACCAGCACTCTGAATATGCTGTGCAATATCCTGGGATGCGATGATATCTCTGATATCGCTACCTTTGTACCAGATCAGCCTGGAGACGAGGGATACCGGGAGCGTGCTCAGAAAAGCAATGAACTGGATAAATAAAAAGGATATGGCTGTACCTCTCTGATACTTCCATATCCTGAATTACATGCCGCCGCCAAAAGAGCGGCTTTTGTTTTCTGCTAAACTGTGGTTCTGCGAACCTGTCATTCTAATTTTCTGCCGGATCCTGCCTCAAAATGATATTTTACAATTCCCAAATCCAATTTTGTGTAAAATCCCCTGCCGCAAGCCGCATTCACTTTGCCGTCTGAACATAATTCAAAGAAAAATTTCTGCTGATTCATTGCAGTCGGCGCAAGAAGCGCTGCTTCCATTCCATTGGAAAACCATGCAGGCACGTCTGCTCCACAGCTGCAGACAGTCTGAAGAGGCCTGCTTTTATGGGATACGCCCTGCGTTTTTCCCCAGCCAAACGCAATCAGACATACCTGTTTTTCTCCTTTGGGAACATCTGCCCTGCTTTTTCCATGAGTCATTGCCACCCAGCAGCTATTAAGTCCAAGCTCCTGTATTTTCAAAACGATTTTTTCTCCATAGTATCCCAATGTTTCATCAAGTTTCGGAGATTTTTTGCCAACCAGAGCAATATAATTTTTTACTCCTGAAAATTTGCCATAATGGGCCATCATAGAGTCAAAGCACTGGGGTTCATCATAAAAAGCCTGAATATGCAGTCCTGTTTCTCCGTTGATTTCTTCAATCAGACGATTCAGTTCTGTCCTCTGTGCCGAATTGATTGCCATATCTTTATATTGGCGGACGCTGTGCCGCTGTTTCATGAGTTCCAGCCATTCCATGCTGTATTTACCTCCTGTTTCCTTTCTTTATTCACCGCTTCTATCCGGCAGTTCTTTTGAAATTTTCATAGCAAGCTGCAAAGTAGAAATCAGCTGTTCAAACGAATCCATTTCAGGATCAAAGTAATAATAATTTTTGGTTCCCTCTTTGCGTACTTTCATAATTCCAGCGTCCTTCATAATCTGCAGATGATGAGAAACAGCAGGACGTGAGAGATTCGTTTTTTCTGTAATATCGCCTACCCGGACGCCTGTGCAGCTTCCCATCTTCATCATTTCCAGGATAAGATGCTGTCTTGTTTCATCCCCGATTGCTGTCAGGATCTTCGCCGAAGCAGAAAAGTTCTCTGCTAAAACGGAAATTTCTTTATTTAATTCCATATCAGCCTGCCTTTCGTTTAAGCACTTAAACCATACACAGTATAACACAAAAGTCAGAAATATGTTCATTGGTAAAGAAAATCGAGATGAATAAAAAATACTGCAACAAATGAAGATATTGCCGCAATTTCCTGCACCACGCAAAAAGCGGTACAGCCCTGAACAGGACTATACCGCCTAATTGGAGGAAAGGATTTCTGTCAAATATCCTTTCCATTATTCAATTTTTACTCTGCCAGTTCTGCCATGATCTGGTTGCTTCTGGCGATAAATTTCGTCATTCTCTCCGGGCTTAAGGTTCCGTGGCTTAACAGAGCCAGGTCGTAGAGCTGCTCGCAGATAACAGGAGTCTTTTCCCCATCTGTGTGCTCCATCACATATTTTACCAGGCTGTTATTGGCGTTTAATACGAGAACCTCTCCTGTGCCGCCGAACATGGACGGATCCATGCCGTACATGTTGTACATCTTCATCATTTCCTGCATACGGCGTGTTTCCTCGGCTACTGTAATCATGGAAGAGACAGACTCATTCTTCAGCTTTTCAACCTTTACCTCCAGCTTATCGTTTCCGAGAGCTTTGCGGAAAGTGTCTGTCAGAGCTTTCGTCTGATTTTCCAGAGTTTCCTTATCCTCCTCCTTCACTTCCTCTTTGAAGATCTCGTTGACATCCGCATCGATTCTCAGGAACTTCACATTTTCATGCTTCTGCTCTTCATGAGTGATAAACGGGTTGTCAATGTTGTGAGTCAGGATCACTGCGTTTAACTTTTCCTCCCGGAACATGTTAATGTACTGGCTCTGTTCCTTTTCGTCCGTCACATAGAAGACCTTGTTCTCATGCTTGTCCTTAGCTGCCTCCAGATAGTCCTTCAGGGTCAGGTACTTTCCGTCCAGATCCTTGAAAATAATATACTCGTCCATCTTCTCGGCGAACTTCTCGTCTCTCAGGCATCCGAACTTAATGAATGGGCTGATATCGTCCCAGTATTTCTCGTAGTTCTCTCTGTCTGTCTTGCACATGCCGGACAGCTTATCCGCTACCTTCTTTGTAATGTAATCGGAAATCTTCTTCACAAAGCCGTCGTTCTGAAGAGCGCTTCTGGATACGTTTAAAGGCAGATCCGGACAGTCGATCACTCCCTTTAAGAGCATCAGGAACTCCGGAATGACTTCTTTAATATTGTCGGCAATAAATACCTGGTTATTGTAAAGCTTGATGGTTCCCTCAATGCTCTCATACTCCATGTTGATCTTCGGGAAGTACAGGATTCCCTTTAAGTTGAACGGATAATCCATATTTAAGTGGATCCAGAATAACGGCTCCTTAAAGTCCATAAATACCTTGCGGTAGAAGGCCTTGTACTCCTCCTCTGTACACTCGTTGGGGTGCTTGTTCCACAGAGGGTTCACATCGCTTAAAGAAACCGGGCGTTTTAAAATTTTGTATTTCTCCTTGGCCGGGGAAACCTCCACCGTCTCCTTGGTTCCGTCCTCGTTCTCTTTTTCCTCTGTTTTAGCTTCTTCCACGATTGTTTCAACAATCGTATCTTTTTCGTTTAATTCATCTTTTTCAATAGTTTCATATTCCGGCTCTGCCTTTGCATTGTTCAGGAAAATCGGAACCGGCATAAAGGAGCAGTATTTTTCAATGACCTCTCTGGCTCTGTATTCGTTGGCAAACTCTGTGCTGTCCTCGTTTAAGTAGAGCGTAATCCTTGTTCCGACCGTCTCCTTGTCTCCGTCCTTCATGTCGAACTCTGTGCCGCCCTCTGATTCCCAGTGAACTGGCTTTGCGTCTGCTTTGTAGGAAAGGGAGTCGATGGTTACCTTGTCAGCTACCATGAAGGCAGAGTAGAAGCCCAGTCCGAAATGCCCGATAATCTGGTCTTCATTGGCCTTATCCTTATACTTATTCAGGAAATCCTGGGCGCCAGAGAAGGCGATCTGGTTAATATACTCGTCCATCTCCTCCTCAGTCATACCCATACCGTTATCCTCGATGATAATGGTCTTATCCTCCGGGTTGACCGTCACCTGAATCTGAAACTCCAAATCCTCCGGCTTCTCCCACTCGCCCATCATTTCCAGCTTCTTTAACTTCGTGATAGCGTCGCAGCCGTTGGAAATCAGCTCTCTGTAAAAAATATCGTGATCAGAATAGAGCCATTTTTTGATAATTGGGAAAATATTCTCGCTGTTAATAGATAAGCTTCCTGTCTTTGCCATGTGTCAACACTCCTTTTTGTATTCTGTATTTCAGCGGCCTCCTGTCTGTTGCAGTAAGGCCCTTTTTGTCAATTCCTTCTCTATTTTAGTCCGCCTTTCCCCAGATGTCAATAGAAAATCAGCACTCGTTTTAATTGAGTGCTAATAATTTTTCTTTTCTATATTCGTTTCGCCGTGGAAATTCTTACAATTTTTTTCATTTCTTTCCTTCCATTGACTTTTGAATCCTGTATTTTTATAATAAATTTGTTTCAACTAAACTGACTGAAGCAGGAGGCTTACACAATATGAAATACAGAACAAAGACATGGAAATATGGGCTTGCCGGAATTCTCACCCTGGCTATGGCCGCTGTCCCTGCAGAAACCCTGCTGCCGGGAACCATATCCCCCGGCGCCCTGACTGTCTATGCAGGCCCGGCAGAAGAAGCTACCGTTTCCTCAGACGAGCCCACCGGTCCGGCCGCTCTGGGGCAGACTCAGGGGCTGAGCGCCTCCAATTATTACAATGTGCGTCTGAGCGATCCCATTGTAAAGCCTGTGGACAAATATTCCTACGAGCAGATGGATCGTGACATTCAGGCTTTGAAAAACCGTTATCCTAACCAGATGACCGTCAATGTCATCGGACAGTCTGCCGACGGGCGAAATCTCTATGACATTATCATTGGAAATCCTTCCGCATCTGAGCATATTCTATTCCAGGGCGCCATCCACGCTAGAGAATATATTAATGTGCCTCTCATGATGCAGCAGCTGGAATATTTACTTGCCTGCCAGAATACAGGAACCTTTGAAGGAAAAAATCTTTCAGAAATGCTTGGACAGACAGCTGTTCACTTTGTTCCTCTGGTAAATCCAGATGGCATTTCCATCAGTCAAAGCGGCGACAGCGCTATCCGTTCTCCAGAACTCAGAGCCCAGATTAAGGCCTGCTATGAACAGGATACCGCCGAGGGACGCACTGCAGCTGATTATGATACTTATTTAAAACGCTGGAAAAGCAACGGACGAGGCGTAGATCTGAACCATAACTTTGACGCTGGATGGAGTACCTTAAATACAGTGGGGCATCCGTCCTCCACTGATTACAAGGGAACTTCTCCTCTCTCTGAGCCGGAGTCCAAAGCTCTGGCAGCGCTGACAGACCAGTACCCTTTTGCCGTCTGCATTAACTACCATGCCATGGGGCAGGTTATCTACTGGGATACAGAAAATAACAGGCAGACTGCTTCCTCAAAAGAGCTGGCGGAGCTTGTTTCTAAGCACAACGGCTACCAGATTCTGGGCAGCAAAGGCGTGGGCGGCTATAAGGATTGGCTCCAGAAAAGAGAAAAATCCATTCCAGGCATTACCATTGAAGTGGGAAAATCGGCCTGTCCTGTCAATTTCTCGGAATATGAAGCTATCCGTGAACAGAATGAGGCCGTTCCAGGTCTGATTATCCAGTATGTGATCTCGCATTAGAACACAGCATATTTGACATCAAAAAGAGAGGATGCATTTTGCAGCGGCTTTGATGGGAGCGCGCAAAATGTTTCCTCTCTTCTGTGTTTTCTCTGCCTTATATGGCTGAAAAGAATCGGCTGGTTTTCCTTTATTTTTCCTCAAAAGGAATCCTCTTCTCCTTCAGAAATTCCTTCACAGCTCCGTCCCACTCGTGTTCCAGAGTCTTATCCAGAGTAAAACGGCTGACTGAGGTTCCTGTAACGCAGGAAAGGAGCCTGTCCTCATAGCGGATATTCAAGTACAGGCCGTTTACCTCCGATGGGGAGAAGCCTGTCTGTCTTTCCGCCAGAAAGGTTTCCTTGGCTTTGTCAGAAAGCTGCAGCACTATATGAAAACTTTCTGGCAGACGCTTTCCCTTAATCAGTGAAAAGCAGAAGGGACGCAGCGCGCTCCAGGCGGAAAATCCTTCGATTTCCCGTTCTTCCTTCTCCTCTGCTGAATAATAATCAGTGCGAATCCGTCCATCTATCTGAAAACTGTTAAATGTTACGATCTGCGCTTCCCTGAGAAGAAAACGGTCAAATGTATTTCCTATAAACAGCTGTCTTGTAAATTCTTTTAATTCCTCTATCTGAAGCGATATCATATTTTTCCTCCAATGCCTGTCTCCCAGACTTCTTTTTCTCTCGATATGGTACAGTATACCACACCTTCCTTCTCTCTTCCACACACTAACAGTTGCAAAAAAACGCTGTTTTATTTATACTTTTATATGAATACAGAAATTAGGAGGACTTTAAACACAATGGAACAGTATAAAAAGGATTTAAACGGGCTGACAGAGCTTCTTGAAGCAGGCGTGTCTCCCCTTCACACCATTCGATATTCTATGAATTTACTGGAAAGCCGCGGCTTCACGGAACTTTCCTTAGACAAGGCCTGGTCCCTGGAGCCTGGAAAGGGCTATTTTGTCAATGCTTTCGATACCACTCTCATCGGTTTCACAGTAGGAGAAGACGCCGCAGAACATCCGTGCTTCCGTATCGCTTCCTCCCACACAGACTGGCCCTGCCTGATGGTAAAGCCATCACCAGAAGTTTCTGCCGAGGGCTATGCAAAGCTGAACGTAGCAGTCTACGGAGGTCCTATTTTAAGCACCTGGCTTGACCGTCCCCTCTCTCTGGCAGGAAAGGTCTGCACAGTTTCCGAGGATCCCTTCCATCCTCAGGTTCACCTGGTTGACTTTAAGAGACCGCTTTTAACCGTTCCAAACCTGGCGATTCACTTTAACAGAGAGGTAAATAACGGCGTGGCCTTAAATCCTCAGATTGATATGCAGCCGATTCTGGCTATGCTGGACGAGACTCTCAATAAGGACAGCTTTTTCCTGGATCTGGTGGCTGAGGAGCTCCATGTGAAGAAGGAAGATATCCTGGACTACCAGTTCTATATCTACAACTGCGATATGCCTCAGACTCTGGGTATTCACAATGAATTCCTGTCTGCGCCGCGCCTGGACAACCTGACCAGCGTTCACGCCTGCTTAAGCGGCCTGATGGAAAGCAGCAGAAAGCACGGTATCTGCGTGGCCGCCCTCTATGACAACGAGGAAATCGGAAGCAGCACCAAGCAGGGCGCAGCTTCCCCGCTGACAGACAGAATTCTGGAAAAAATTTATTTAAGCCTTGGCTACAGCAGAAGCGATTTTCTGGATGCCCTTTTTGGCGGCTTCCTGCTCTCTCTGGATGTGGCTCACGCCTACCATCCAAACAAGGGTGAAAAATACGATCCGAAGGACCGCGTTCTGTTAAATGACGGTGTAGCTCTGAAGCTGGCAGTAAACCAGGCCTATGCCACAGACGCTTCCCATGTCAGCGTTATCGAGGGCATCTGCCGCGCTCACAAGATCCCTTATAAGAAATTCTCCAACCGTTCTGATGTCAAGGGCGGATCGACTCTGGGAAGTATTTCCTCCTGTCTGCTGACCATGCCGGCAGTGGACGCAGGAGTCGCTCTTCTGGCAATGCACTCCTCCAGAGAAATGATGGGTGTTAAGGATCAGTGGGCTCTGGCTGAGCTGACACGCCAGTTCCTGGCCTAAAAAAAACTATAAATGGGGCAGAAAGATTTCTTGTTCCACTTAAAGTCAAAAGAAATGTAATTTAAAACGGCGAAGAAACAGTTCTCGTTCCACTTAAAGTCACCGAACTATTTCTTCGCCGTTAAAAGTATATGCCGCCATGTAAAACAACCCGGCTTTTACCGGCCCCCTTCTCTTTCCATATTCTTCTCTGCCTTCAGCGTTAATATCCGCATCGCTGATTCTTCTATCTGCTCTTTTGTCAGAGTTCCATTTTCCACCGCGTCTTTCACCGCCTGTACGGCTGCGTCAAAGTTCTCCGGCATAAGTATCATGTCAGCGCCTGCCAGAAGAGCCTTCACAGCGGCCTCTCCGCTGTCGTAACTCTCTGTTACGGCTCCCATATTCATGGCATCTGTGATAACGATCCCTTCAAAGCCCAGCTGTTCTCTCAGTATATCTGTCACGAGGGTTTTGGAAAAAACTGCCGGACGGCCATCCTTCTCAATTTCCGGAACGCTGATGTGTCCCACCATCACAAAGTCAGCTCCGCTCTCTATTCCTGAGATAAAAGGAAGAAATTCCGTCTCAGAAAGTTCTTCTAAGGTTCTGTTCAGTACAGGCTTTGTATCATGGCTGTCCTCCGCCGTTCCTCCATGTCCTGGAAAATGCTTCAGAACCGGGCTGACTCCGTGCTTTTTCAGCCCCTTCACTTCCTCGGAAACCATGCCGGACACCTGCTCTGCATCGGAGCCGAAGGAACGTCTGGACACTACCGTATTGTCTGGATTCGTTAATATGTCTGCCACTGGAGCAAAATCTACATCAAAACCCAGATCTGCCAGGTATCTTCCTATAGTATCTCCTACCTCAAAGGCCTTCTCCGCCTCTTTGCAGGCTCCTACTTCACTCATATCCGGCAATGCGTCCAAGGAAAAGCCTTCCTTTCCGCTGATTCTGGCTACCTGTCCCCCCTCCTCGTCCACAGCCAGAAAAGGAGGAAGGCCGCTTCTCTCTTCTCCATACTGTGCTGTCTTTGAAAGCATCTCCCTGGTCTGAACCTCATCCTTCAGGTTCTGGCTGAAATAGATAATTCCCCCTGCAGGCCGATCCCAAAGGGCATCTTTTGTAGCTTCCCCGGCTGCATATACCTCGTCATACCCTGTCAGCGCCTCCGGCGTAACCATAAACAGCTGAAATATCTGTTCCTCCAGAGTCATGGAGGAGAGAATTTTCTCAGCCATACTCTCTGCCGCTGTGTCTGCCTCAGTCTCCCTCTTGGCTTCCTCCTGGGCTTCTTTTTGAACTTCCTGTTCATTTTCATGGCGGTTCTCTGTATATCCGTCTGGATCTGAGATTACACTGTCTCCTCCATTTTCATCTCCGGAATTTTCCGAAATGCCTCCCAGCCCGATACCAGTATCATCTCCAGGAAGCAGCTCCGGGTGTATCACCTCAGCATCCTCTGTTCCTGCATTTCTTCCCCCTGTCAAAGCGCCTGCCGCTGCCAAAATAACTGCTGCCAAAACTGCTATTGTCAGAATCAGAAAACGCCTTCTCTTTTCTGCCTGACGCCTCCGTCTGCTTCGCGCCCTGGAACGTCTTCTTCTCTGTCTTTCCTGTTCGCCATCCATTACTGTTCTCCCGGCTCCTCTGTCTGAATTAAGGTGTGCTTCCTGTAAATCTCAAAAAAGTCGGCATTCTCTGCATGAGCCTCCCCGACAAATGTCAGCGATTCCCAGTCCTTCACAGAATCATTCAGAGTAATCCCCTCCTTAAATCCGCTGTAAATATCCTGAAACGCTTTCTGGCGTCTGGCATCGTAAATCTGTACCTTCCGCTGGGCTGTGGCCTCCTGATCATAGTCATTATCGCATCGGATAACGCAGTATTCTCCCTCATCCTCCACAATCTCGCTTATCTCTCCTGTCTCCAGGCCAAAGGCGGCATAATCATAGTCTTCTCCTTTGTCTGCCCGTCCAAGTTTTTCTGAAGACACCTCCAGCCCTTCTAAAGAGGCTGCCTTTTCCAGAGAAGCTCCCGCCTCCACACTGTCCAACACAGCCTGAGCCTTCTCCTGATCGGCTGTTCTTACCTCTGAAATCTCAATCACCTTAGCCTCACTGTCGCTGACCTCCATATCCAGATCTTTTGTCAGTTCTCCTACTGTTTTATTCGCCAGGCAATAATCGTGGAACATTGTATTGACAGAGGTCTCATCTACCCCCATATAAGAGATGTCCTCCGGCGTCAAAGCTGCCAGATATTCCTCCGCTGCCTGAGACATGGCCGCTGCTTCCTCCTCTGTCAGAGAAATATTTCTCTCCTCTGCCAAAAGCGTTAAAATTTTCAGCTCGTCCATAAAGCTCTTCAGCTGTTCCTTTGTATACTCCTCAAAGGTTTTTCCAGATTCGTCCACCTGCGCAGACCAGATTTGATCTGTACAAAGCTCCTCGCAGGTATTTTTCTGAGACATGGCCGCTATCATGATCTCCGGCAGGCCGTAGCCCTTCTCTCCTCCCATTCCCGCCAGGATGGACTCTGTTTTCTGGCATCCTGACAGGAAGAGCGCCAGAGAAACCAGAACTGCCGCAGCCGCCCTGGTTCTCCATTTTTTTCTTCTGCTCATTGTTCTCTCCTTTTGGGGCAGCCCTCCTGCTAAACTAAAGCAGCGTTTTTAAGATTTTTAAGACGCCGTCCTTCACATTAGTGTCAGCCTGGAAGCGGGCGGCCTGCTTTACCTCCGGTCTGGCATTTCCCACCGCAAAGCTGTAGTAGGCTCTGTTCAACATTTCCACATCGTTCAGCTGATCTCCGAACGCCATGGTCTCCTCCGGAGCAATTCCAAGGCTCTCCTGAAGAGTTTTCACTGCCTCTCCCTTATTAACTTCCAGCGCCATGCAGTCCATCCACATATCCCCGGAAATGGTAATTTTCATCCTGTCTCCATACTTATCCCAGAAAGCTCCTGCCTCCGCCTGAATATCCGACTTTTTGTAAGCAGCCACCTTGATAATGGAATCGTCCACCTTAGTCACATCTTCCACCTGGATCACGTCAAAATGATATCCGTCTCTCACCCAGTTGATAAATTCCTGATTTTTTGTCTCCATATAAGCGTGGCTGGCTCCGCTTATAACCAGATCCAGTTCTGGATTTTTCCGGATATCTTCAATCAAATCCACTGCATCAGTTCTATCCATAGGATAGAGGAATAGATTTCTGCCCAGACATCCCAGATAGGCACCGTTTTCCGCAATGTAAAAAATTTCCTTTCCAATAGGAGCAAAGGTGTATTCAATGCTGGCTGCCTGACGGCCGCTGGCTGCTGCAAAATGAATCTTTTTTTCTTTCTTCAACCTCATAATCACATCAAACAGTTCTTTATTTATCTTATTTTCTCCGTCCCGCACCAGCGTTCCGTCTATATCAGATACTATCAGTTTAATCATATGATTCCCTCCGCCAGTTCTCTCAGTTTTCGATATGTTTTTCCTGCTGGAAGCCCTACAACGCTGGTATAAGAGCCGTTCACTCCCTCGATAAAGGCGGCGAACACTCCCTGAACGGCGTAAGCCCCTGCCTTATCCATGGACTCTCCGCAGGAAATGTACTCTTCTGTCTCCGCCTCTGTCATAGATGCCACAGTTACATCTGTCCTCTCTGCAAAGGTGATTTCTCTGTCTCCATACAGGATCGTTACACCTGTGTAAACCTGATGGACGCGGCCGGAAAGCAGCCGGATCATCCGTTTTGCATCCTCTCTGTCCACGGGTTTTCCAAGGATTTCTCTGTCTGCCGCCACAATCGTATCTGCTCCAATGACTGCGAAGCTTCCCTCTGACTTCTTCTGATACCGCCCATACACATCCTCTGCCTTCTGTTTAGACAGTTCCTTAACAATCTGCTCCGGATCAGAGGAGGTGATATGCTCCTCCACCTGAGACGGCATAATAACCGGTTCAATTCCTATCTGTTTTAAAATGTCCCGCCTTCTCGGAGAAGCGGACGCCAGCACAATCGGAAAGGAAAAAGCCTTCCAGATCTGCGATGTATTTTTATTATCTGCTGCCATATATAGATCTCCTGTTCTCTTTGCTGTCCCCTCTTTTATACCACAAAAACGGAGGTCTGGCAAACCTCCGTTTTTCCTTTTACTTTTCAGAAGAATCCTCTTCAGATGGAAATAAATCAAACAGACTCAGCTGCCTTGCTCTGGGCGCAGTCTCCCCTGAAATCTCCTCCTTCTGGATTTCTGCCTCTGGAAGCTCTTCCAAAAACGGAGACCGCTCTCCTGAAGTTACGAGAATCAGTTCTTCCTCAGCTCTGGTCATCCCCACATAGAAGAGGCGGCGCTCCTCCTCTGCCTGCTCTGTCTCCAGGGGAAGAAATCCCTTTCGCATTCCCGGAATAATAACGGCTGGAAATTCCAGTCCCTTAGAGGCATGAAGGGTCATCAGAGAAACTGCGTCTGCCGTGTAGCGCTTTTTCCCGCAGCGTTTCAGGTCGCTTTCCTTTCCCCAAAACAGGCTGAACAGGAAGTCTTCCATCGTCTTGTGGAACAAAGACATGGCCATCAGCCTGGAAAGGGGCTCATCTTCTGTCAGTTCCCGGTCAGTCATCCAGGATTTTATGAGGTCTGCAGGCTTTTTCCCGGCTATGGAGCGGTATTTTTCCAGAAGCTCCCTCAGTGTCTCTTTTCCAAGACGGCGGTTCAAAAATTGAACAGTCCGCTGAAAGACCATCTCCTCCATTCCGCGTCCAGCCTCTGTCAGAAGAAAGAAAAAACTTTCTGCCTCCCGGACTGTATCTGCCTCCAGAAACGTCCCTCTTCCTGTGACAATATATGGGATTCCCTCTGTTCTCAGACACTCCTCTATCTCCTCTGTCTGACGGTTTGTTCTGCACAGAATAGCGATATCTGAAAAGCTTCTGGGACTTCTCCCCTCGGAAGCGCCTCTTGCCTGGGCATCCAGCATATCGATTCCTCCTATCATCCGGTTAATCTCCCTGGCTGCGAAGATGCCCTCAGACCGCCTCCCTCCTGTTTTCACTACACGGATGGGCTGCCCTGTTCCAGCCTTTGCCGTAAGTTTTCTCTCCTCTCCCGGATTACAGGAAATCACGCTGCAGGCCGCCTTTATAATTTTCTCCGTAGAGCGATAGTTATCCTGAAGGGTAATAACTCTAGTTTCCGGCATATCCTTCAGAAGCCGCTTAAAGCACTCTGCATCTGAGCCTCGAAAGCCGTAAATAGCCTGATCTGGATCTCCGATAACAAACAGCTCCCTTCCTCCCCGGATCCATTCCTGGATCAGGTCATACTGAAGAGGACTGATATCCTGAAACTCATCCACAAGAAGATAGCGGAAATGAGAGCAGAAACGGCGGGCAGCCGGGCACTCTTCCCTCAGCAGGCAGAGCGCTCTGATAAGAAGGTCGTCAAAATCCAGCCATCCCTGCTCTTCCATGGCAGATTTGTATCTGTCAAAGGCCTTCTGGAAAAATCTCTCCTCTTCCTCTCCTGCCTTCTCCTGCCCCAGGGTCACATCCATCTTTTTTCTGGATACCTGACGCAAAAACTCTGCTGGACGCATTTTCACAGACTTTTCCTTAAGAATCTCTTCTGCCAGAGCAGAAAGCTCCAGCGGATCGGCCAAAACTGTATTTTCACCTGACACCTCCAATATTTTTCTGCAGATAGAGTGAAAGGTTCCTATCTGGATCAGCCCCTGGCTCCTCTTGTTTGGCAGATCTCTCTTCAGGCGTTCCCTAAGTTCCCCCGCTGCCTGGTTGGTAAAGGTTACCGCTGTAATCTCTGACGGCTTTACCCTCCGTGTTTCAATCAGCCGCCTGATTCTGGCTGTGAGCGTTGCTGTCTTTCCTGTCCCCGGTCCTGCCATCACTGCCAGACAGGGAGCCTGAAGAACTGCCGCCTCCCTCTGTTTTTCATTCAGCCGTTCTAAAAAATCAATTTTCCTGTCCGTGTCTGTCTCTTCTGCAGCTGAATTTTCATTTCTTTCATCTGGCGGGAGCTGCTCCTTCTTTTTCTGTATCTGCGTCTGCCTCTGTTTCTCATCAAGTTCCTTCCGCACTTTCTTTGTCTCCGCCTTTTTTTCTGCATCTTCAGCCGGATCAAGCAGTCCGCTCATACTTATCTGTCCCTCTGGATTCAAAATCTCGTCCGGAGTAAAAAGCCGTACAGCGCCGTACTCCCCATCAAAACCAGGCAGTCTCTCCACCTTTCCCTCTCTCAGCCTCCTGATCCCCTCTGCGGTCAGATAGCCGCACTCCCGCTTAATATCTTCCACAGGAACCTCCCGCAGAATGGAAAACTCAGTTCCCAGCTTCCGGAGCATGGTTTCATATTCTTCCTGTACTTTCTTACCGGCGGCAGAACGCCCTGTGGAGGCTGCAATGACCTCCAGCAGAGGAACCAGACTTTCAAATGGCTTTGCCTTCGCTGGAACAAATCCCTCCGGCCGGTCAGCCAGCTGGGCAATCCGGTGGGAAACCCCCATGGTCAGGCGCTTCTGGCAGACAGGGCAGATTCCCCCCTGGGCTTCCGCCTCCACAGGGCTCAGACAAATATGACATTTTCTGTGGCCGTCAAAATGGTATTTTCCCTCCTCAGGGAAAAATTCTATAGTTCCCTCAAGGCCTTCTCCTGTCTCTAACGCCTGTTTTAAACCCTGATAGGACAAAGCCCCGCTTAAAAGATTAGCCTCCCTTCCCAGTTTGGCAGGAGAGTGCGCGTCTGAGTTGGAAATCAGCTGAAAACGGTCTAATGCTGAAAGCTGCCAGTTCATGGGCGGATCTGAAGATAATCCTGTCTCTACTGCGTGAATGTAGGGCGTCAGCTCCCCAAAGCAGTCCTCCGCCCGGTCAAAGCCAGAAAGGGCTCCGAACATGGAAAAATGCGGCGTCCAGATATGGGCGGGAATGAACATTCCATCTGGACATGTTTCCAGCATAATCTCCAGAAGATCATGGCAGGACAGTCCCAGAATCGGTCTTCCATCTGAATGGATATTTCCAATAGTCTCCAGCCTGGCAGACAGCTTCTCTGCCGCCTCCAGTCCTGGAAGCAAAATCAGGCTGTGAACCTTTCTCACCTTTCCGTCCTGTTTATAGATAGAGCTGATCTCTCCAGAAACTACAAATCTGGTTCTGCCCTCCTCTGTTCCTGCTTCAGGACTCAAAGCATAGTCTTCCCGCAGACGATAAAGCCCCTCCTCCGCTGGAATCAATTTTTCCTTCAGCTCCTTCCGCCAGGCCGGGTGAGTAAAATCTCCAGTTCCGAGGAGCCTGATTCCTTTCTTCCTGGCCTGAAGTTCCAGCTGCTCCGGCGTCAAATCACGGCTGGTAGCCCTTGAATATCTGGAATGAATGTGCAAATCTGCAATATACATAAAATCCTCCCTGAACGCTTCTCTCTTTTCTTTTGCCGTTATATTTCATTATTTCTCTTCATTTTTTCCGCCCCACAGCGCTTTCGCGGCTTCAGAAAGCCCTTTTTCAGAAAAAGCCGCTTTTTTCCAGAAGGCGGCCTGAAGATATGCCAGATTTTCTTCGGAATATTCGATTTCTTTTGAGAGAAGCCGGATGTGTTCCGCTTGATCCTCTCTGGAAAGACGCCCCTGGCGGCGGACTGTATTTAAGTCCATAAGCGCCGCAAGCACTGCAAATAAAACGGCCAGACCAGCTCGGGAGTATATATCCCCGTCAAAGGCACATTTTCCAAAGTAACGATAAATTACATACTCCATCAGCCGTTCATAGATCTCCGTCTCTTCGTTCTGCCTGAGCGCAGCCAAAGCCAGGAGATCTTCTATATAAAAATCAAGTTCATCCAAAATATTAAGCCAGAAATCCCCCATAGGATCCAGCTCTTTTAAAACAGAAAACATCTGTCGAAACTGTGTTTTCCCTTCCTGCTGAAACTCCGCTTTTTCTCTGTATGTCTGGCGCTCCCCAGACGTTCTGCCCTCTTTACAGTGTTCCAGGCTGCGGCAGGCAATCCGGCGGATTTCTCCGGCTGTCTCCTCTAAATCCTCCGAGTTATCCAGACAGTCCTGTATTTCTCCTGCCAGCTCCAGAAGCTGAACGCTTCTGTCTGTCAGTCCTCTCTCCTGTTTTCCGCCTTCCTTTCGGGAAGATCTGTTTCCTTCCAGGATATGAAACGCTGTATCTCTGGCAGAAAGGATAGCCAGAAGGTAGGCGGCCTCCTCTGTCTGCGGCTGCTCTGCCGCTTTTTCCCACTGCTTTCGCTCCGCTTCGCTCTCCCATTCAACAGTCAGACGGAGCGGCCCTGTCTCTGACACAAACAATCTCGCCGCCTCCTCGCAGCACAGGCCGAGTCCTGACTCCGTCCAATCCATAAGTCCTGGAATTTCCTCATACCACTCATAGAATCTTGGATGCTCCCGGCATATTCCGCACAGATGTTCCTCCCCCAGATGAATAAAAATATCGCACAGATTGTCATCATTTAGAAAAGCGCATCGCTCCTTCTTCCCTTGCAGGCGAAAATGGGGCGTTCCGTCTCTGGAAATTCCGTCCTCCAGTCTTCTTTTAAAATCGCCCGTTACATTTCTGTAAAATCGATCTGTCTCCTCGTCTATGTCAATCTCCCAGCCAATGCAGCAGTTATCTCTGCATCTGGATGCAATACATTGAAAGCTGTTACAGTAGGAAGGCTTTACTATCATATTTTCTCTTTCTCCTCTGTTCTATTCTGCAAAACATCCATTACAGCAGCCGCAGCTTCTGATGTGGATACTGATATCAGTATACCACTCGGTCCAGCGCCCGGCAACTCGCAGCACAGCCACAGTTCGCAGCAGAACTGCAAAATGATTGTAAGAAGACTTTCTATATGATAAGATAAAAGAAAATGGATCTGATGAAAGGAGCATAGCATGGAACAGTTAGAAAGAACCCGTCTGCCGTTAATCGGCGATACAGCCCCTGATTTTCAGGCGCTTACTACAAAAGGAACCGTTCACTTTCCAGAGGATTACAAGGGGAAGTGGGTCCTCTTTTTCTCGCATCCCTCTGATTTTACGCCTGTATGCACTACAGAATTTATGACTATCGCCTCCATGGAGGAAGAATTTAAAGCAATCAACACAGAACTGCTGGGACTTTCTGTAGACTCCCTTTACTCTCATATCGCATGGATCCGCCGGATTGAGGAACTGTCCTGGAACGGCATTGAACAGGTTCACATCAATTTTCCTGTCATTGCAGATTTGAATATGAAGGTATCCCATCTGTATGGAATGCTTCAGCCCAACGTCTCCAGCACTCAGGCTGTCCGGGCCGTATTTATCATTGATCCTCAGTCTGTCATCCGGGCTATTATTTATTATCCATTAAACCTGGGACGAAATTTTGACGAACTGAAGCGTGTTATTCTGGCACTTCAGAAAGCGGATGCCGAGCACTGCTCCACACCTGCCAACTGGCGTCCGGGAGACGATGTAATTCTCCCCTCCCCCATTACCTGTGATGAAGCGAAGGAACGGGCAAAGAATCCCGGAGAAAACGAATATTCTCTCGACTGGTTTTTAAATTTCCGAAAAGAAAAGTAGGACAAGATTTTGTCAGAAAATCGACCGTTTATCTTCAGATATTCGTAAATTGCCTTTTTCCTCCTGCTCCCTTATAATGGTGACAGGAACACCAGCTGGTGATTAAAAGGAGGATTATTTATTATGATAAAAAAACAGTTGATTGCATGTTTTATGGCGGCTTCTCTGGCTGCTGCATCCCTGACCGGATGTTCCGGCAGCCCTTCTTCCAATGAGACGTCTGCTCAGGAAACTGTTGCCGATGTATCTTTAGACGATGTTTTAAAGGATATCAAGGAAGCTTACGGAGAAAATTATGTTCCTGATTCTGCCGTCGACGAGCAGATGCTTTCCGATATTATCGGACTTTCTCCGGATCTCTGTGAAAGCTATGTGGCAGAGATGCCTATGATCAGCACCTTTGTAGAAACCTTTATCGGTGTAAAGGCAAAGGAAGGAAAAGGCGAAGAGGCAGAAAAAGCCCTGAATGCTTACCGCGATCAGCTGGTAAACGATACCATGCAGTATCCCATGAATGTGACTAAAATCCAGGCTTCCCAGGTAATCCGCCACGGGGACTATGTATTCTTTGTCATGCTTGGCGCGCCTTCCGACGAGGCCATGGAGGCCGGAGATGAAGAAGCTTTAAAATCTGCTGCTGAAAATAATCAGATTGCTGTCGATATTATCGACGGATACTTTAAATAAGCCATGGTATTCAGCAGTCTTTTATTTCTGTTTCGTTTTCTCCCCCTGTTTTTGGCGCTGTATTTTGTAGCGCCAAAACGGTTTCGAAACAGTATTTTATTTCTTGGAAGCCTTATTTTTTACGGCTGGGGGGAACCGGTCTATATCTCCCTCCTGCTTTTTTCTACTATGGTGGATTTTATCCACGGAAAGCTGGCAGGCAGCTTCCGGGAAAAGGGGAATATGACAGCAGCCAAATGGGTGGTGGCTTCTTCTGCCGCTATCAATTTAGGACTGCTGATTGTTTTTAAATATACGGATTTCTTTATCCGCTCTTTCAATGAACTGACCGGCAGCAACGTCCCCCTTCTAGGGCTGGCCCTGCCCATCGGTATTTCCTTTTACACCTTCCAGACTATGTCCTATACCATTGACGTATACCGCGGACAGGCGCCCGTTCAGAATAATCTGATCTCCTTCGGCGCCTATGTGTCCATGTTTCCTCAGCTGATTGCCGGCCCCATTGTCCGCTACCAGGATATTGCCCAGGAACTAAACAGCCGCCGGGAAACAGCAGAGCAGTTTGCTTTCGGCATCCGGCTTTTTATCATAGGACTGGGAAAAAAGGTGCTTCTGGCTAACCAGGCAGGCGCTTTGTGGACGGAAATTACCGCGATCCTCCCTGAGGAGCGGAGTATTTTAATGGTGTGGATGGGAATTCTGGCCTTTTCCTTCCAGATTTATTTTGACTTTTCCGGATACTCTGATATGGCATCCGGACTGGGCCGTATGCTGGGCTTTTCTTTCCCGGATAACTTCCGCTATCCCTATATTTCAAAAAGTATTACGGAATTCTGGAGAAGATGGCATATTTCCCTGGGAACCTGGTTTAAAGAATATGTTTACATTCCGCTGGGAGGCAACCGAAAGGGAGGTCTGCTCCAGATACGGAATATTCTCATTGTATGGCTCCTTACGGGTATCTGGCATGGCGCAGCATTAAATTTCCTGTTATGGGGAATTTATTTCGGAATTCTGCTGTTATTAGAAAAATTCATTTTGAAACGCTGGCTGGAACAGCTTCCTGTCTGGATACAGCATGTCTACGCATGCCTGCTTGTCCTGTTGGGATGGGTACTGTTTGCCTTTGAAGATATGAATGCCGGATTTGTCTATCTGACTCAGATGGCTGGAAGCGCCGGTCTTCCTCTCTGGAATGACAGGACCTTATTTCTGCTGTGGGGCAGTCTCATTCTTCTGCTGGCCTGTGCTGCCGGCTCTACGCCGCTGCCTGCCGCAGCTGCCAGAAAGCTGTGTTCAGACATCCAGGGAAAGCTTAAAACTGCAGGTCTGATTCTGGAACCTCTTTTTTTAAGCCTGGTATGCTTTCTGTCTGTCGCCTACCTGGTAAATGCCACCTACAACCCGTTTTTATATTTCCGCTTTTAACGCGGCCAAAGGGAACCTGCTATGAAAAAACAATCACTTTATCCCGCTGTTGTAACCGGGCTTTTCTGTGCCTTTCTGGGCTGCGGCGCGCTCTTGTCTGTCCTGCTGCCTAAAAAAAGCTTTTCTGAGACGGAAAACCGCTATCTGGCCCAGCTCCCCATATTTTCCTGGGAACGCCTGGCAGACGGCACATTCGGCACAGATTATGAGAAATACTTAAGCGATCAGTTCCCGTTCCGTGACAGCTGGATCGGAGTAAAAACGGCAGCTGAACAGCTTCAGATGAAAAAAGAAATTAACGGAGTGTGGCTGGGGTCTGATCAATTTCTGTTCGAAGCCCTCTATCCGGAAGATATTGACAGGGTTCTGTATGAAAAAAATATAGAACGGCTGTCTGTATTTGCCCGTTCCCAGGAAGAGCTTCTTGGATCCTCTCATGTCCGTATTATGCTGATTCCCTCAGCATCTGAAATCCTTACGGACAAGCTGCCTGCATTTGCCAGTCCGTTTCCGCAGAATCAGCTTATCACTGATTTAGAGAAAAACGGTATTTCCTCTCTAATGGTTCCCGTTCAGAGTGCTCTGGCCTCTGCCCACTCTGAACTTCACCCGTCAGACAGGGAACTCTACTACAGAACCGATCACCACTGGACCTCTCACGGGGCTTACATCGGCTACCGGGCCTGGGCTAATTCCATAGGACTTAAGCCTTTATCCTCCTCTGACTTTACGGCAGAGACCGTTTCCAGCAATTTTCCGGGGACAATTCATTCCAAGCTGAACCTTCCTATTAAACCGGATTCTATCGAGCTTTACCGGCCTTTAGAGGAACCTGAATGGAATGTATACTATGACGGTTCCAGCGAACCATCCCACAGCCTTTACTCTATGGAAGCCCTGCAGACCCGCGATCAATACCGGGTATTTCTGGACGGAAATCATGGCTGGACAAAGATTGAAAATCCTGCCCAGCCATCTGATAAAAAGCTATTGATAATAAAGGATTCCTACGCCCACAGCTTTGCTCCCTTTACCGCCCTCCATTTCGGTGAAACCCACATGGTGGATCTGCGGTATTTCAATGGAAAAATCAGCAGTTTTATCAGGGAGCAGGGAATTACAGATCTCCTGGTTCTGTACCATATTCCTGGTTTTATAAAGGATGCCAATGTCAGCAAGCTGGGGTGGTAGAATTCAGCCTGTTTTTTACTTCTGGAATACTCCCTGGTATTCCCAGGTAACGCCCTGATCCTCTGACTGAAACATAAAACCGTCTGTCTCCGCTTCCTCGGAGGTAACTCTTATAAGTAACTTCTCCCCCTCCTGTTTTGGCATGCTCAGATAATCATAATCTTCCATAGTCAGGCCATATTCTTCTGCAGTTTTCGGAAGCTCTGTGACCTGACTGAATGGGAGTTCTGCCTCTTCAAAGGATGCGCCGCCATCCCGCGTCAGATATATGGACGAATGAGAACGAGAGGCACCAGTAAGCCCTGCTGCCCCGAAATTTTCGTCAAAAAACTGCAGGCCCTCTGCCACTCCTGTCTGTCCGCCAAATGGATCTGCATTGGCACAGTTCCAGGTGCTTCCTCCGTCCGTCGTCTGATCCAGCTGGTAAAATCTGCTTCCCGCCGCCGCGCCGGCTACAGACAAGCGCCATCCATGCTGGTCGTCCAGGAAAAAGTACATACTTCCGTCGCTTGGATCTGACGTCCAGCTCTTTGCCTCTTTGGCAGTCTGCGCCTGCTGCTTTTCATTCTCCCTTGAAAGCGTCTCCTGGCTGATATATTCTGGATCCAGCATATACCGGACCGGCGTCACAGAACTCATCTGCGGGATGTGCAGGGATACTTCAAAGCCAGACAATTCCCCGCCTCTGTCAAGCTGCGCCAGAAACTGCCGTTCCCTGGGTTTCTCCTCTTCCTGTCTCTGCTCCCCGGCCTCCTTATCTCCTGTTCCAGTCCCATCCGGGCCGGGCGCGCCGCTGAAAGTCAAGCGCAGGCCTTCCCTGGATGGAAAGGCTCTTTTTCCATAATACAAAATCTCATATACTGTCTCTTCTCCAAACTGCTCTGACCAGGATTTTACCTGTTCCTTCCAGTCTGTCTGCTGGAAAATCTGCAGCATCGGTTCCAGACGCTTATCCTCATTGTACTCCCGTCCTGTCTCTCCATCCAGCCAGACCGTCATGGCGCTGTCCTGGTCAGCGTCATAATCAATCAGATACGTCCCCGTGCTTCCTTTCTCATCTGTTCCATACAGAAAGGCGCTGATGCTCTGAATCGTTCCTGTTCCATCGAAGGCCATCTCAAAACCATCCGCAATGTACAGTTTCTCTGGCAGTTCCAGGGCTTCATCCAAATCTGTCAAAATGCCCTCTGCGCCGCTTTCAAAAACATTTCCATGTTTCAGAGCAATCTCCTTTTTATGTGTCCACTCCTCTATTTTCCATGACAGCGCCCCGTGATAGGGAATGGCCGAGTAGATAATTCCTGCCCCAAAGCCAAGAGCCGACAGGACTGCGAATAGAACATCCAGGCGGATCCCTCCGCCTTTCCGGACCGGTTCAATGCCGTTTTCACAGGTTTTTGCAGCCAAAATCAGATAAATCAGCATGAAAACAGCCGCGCCTGAACATCCCAGAAAAAGCAGTATCATATGTCTGCGCAGTCCGCCATACTGACATAGACTCCACAGCTGATACAATGTAAACAGGTAAAACAGAATACTGAGTTTTTGAAAAATTTGAGAGTTTCGCTTCATAAAGAGTTTCATTCCTTTCAGCGTTTCACACATAGTCAAATCTCCGCAGCACGGTCAAACCGTCTGCGGAGATTTGCTGCTTTTGGTTATGCAATTTAATTCTCTCTCAAAGATAACTGTCTGTCAAGCGTGGGGTAAAGGGGAAGACTATTTTGCTCTCTGCTTTCTGGCTGCCATCTTCCTATATACAGGAATCAGTGCAAAAAGCAGAATAACCACCATAATGATAATGGAAATCGGTCTGCTGAAAAAGTATGGAATAATTCCACCCTTCGGTTCTGCTAAAATCAGACTTCTTCTAAAGTTTGCTTCCATAATGTCCGCTAATACAACACCTAACACAAGAGGAGCTGGTTCAAAACCGTAAATTTTCATAAAATAACCAATTACACCAAACACCAGCATAATGACAACTTCATACATGTCATTGTTCAAAGCATATGTACCAATGCACGCAAGAGCTACGATAATCGGAACCAGCACAGAGTTTGGAACCAGGCAAATCCGCGCCATCTGTTTAGCCATAGCAACACCAATGATTCCCATTAAAATATTAGAAATAAGAAATCCTAAAAAGATGGCATAGGTCAAAGGAGCCTGAGAACCTGTAAACAGTGTGCTTCCCGGCTGTAATCCATGCATCAGAAGCGCTCCGTATAAAATCGCTGTTACCGGGCTTCCTGGAATTCCAAGGGTGAACAGAGGAATCATGGCTCCTCCGCAGGCTGCGTTATTAGCCGCCTCTGAAGCTGCTATTCCTATTTCAGAACCCTTCCCGAATTCTTCTGGTTTCTTAGATGATCTCTTAGCTACACCATAGCTTAACCAGGCCGCAATGGAGGCTCCTGCTGCCGGTATAAATCCTACAAAAGCGCCTATTGCAGAGCTTCTAAGCATGGTAGGCATAAGCATTTTTGTATTTCCTTTTTTCCATCTCTTTCCCTTCAGACCAGCAGCTGGATCATCTACAATCGTAGCTCCATTGCCTTTCATCAATCTTTCAACCAGAATCAAAATCTGTGAAATAGAAAATAAGCCAATCAGAATAGGAGTTGAATCAAGTCCGTCCTCCAACCAAAGCTGTCCAAAAGTAAATCTTGATACTCCTGTAATAGAGTCCATTCCTACACAGCCTAAAAGAAGTCCCAGTAAAGCTGCAAAAATTCCCTTTGCCTGATTTTCTCCTGTCAATCCCGCTACTACCAGTATGCCAAAGCAGGCAATCAGGAAATATTCTAAGCAGGAAAATAACTGACTGATTTTACCTAAAGCCGGTGCGAACAGAATCAGGCAGACAGCCCCTACTATACCTCCCAGTACAGAAGCGACTGTTACAATCGATATCGCTTCCATTCCTCGGCCCTTTTTTGTCATCTCATATCCGTCCATAGTCGTGGCAGCAGAAGCCGCTGTTCCTGGCGTATGGCAAAGAACTGCCGTAATAGAACCGCCATATACTCCCGTAGTATACATAGCGGTCATCATCACAAGGGCCGCTGTCGGATCCATGGAAAAAGATACCGGAAGCAGAAGAGCAATTCCTACCGAAGGACCAAGTCCTGGAATAACTCCTATGATCATTCCGCCTACAACACCTATCATAAGGGCAATCAAAACCTCAAATGACATCAGGGATACAACAGCCTGAGATAAATATTCTAACATTAGTTTCCCCCCTTTTTAAAAACGGAACAACTCGCCCAGGATTCCAACTTTATAAATCGGAAGCTGCAGAAGCAGTACAAATACCCCGTAGCATAAAACGGTATAAATACCAGTAATAATCAGATTGACTTTCATTGATTTCAGCTTCAAGAATTTTTGAGCAAATATCATAAATACAGGAGTGGCGATCCAGTAAGTGATATACTGAAATCCCAGAAAATACAGCAGTATAAAAAACATGAACAAAAATGCGTATTTACTGCCTATAATTGTCATAGAATATTGATACTCTCCTTTTTGCTCCCTAGTCAGGCGTAGCCCTTTCAAAATAATAAACAAGGAACACATGCCCATCAAAATTGCAAGCGTTGTTGGAAGATAGGCAGCTTCTCCTGGAATCTGCACTGCCTGAATCAGTACAAATACGCAGAACACCATCAGCACTGTTCCCAGCCATACGTCTCTATGAAACCGGTTCGTCATACGCTTCCCCCTCTTTCTGTTGCTTTACTCCACTCCCCATATCTCTTTTCTTGTCTCTACCTGGCTCTCGAGAAGCTCTTTAAATTCCTCACCTGAAGTGTTGTCCAGCTGAAGTCCTAAACTTTCCATATTGCTGATATACTCTTCGGATGTCATAACCTTAGCCATTGCATCAGTCATGATTTTCGCAATCTCCGGATTTACATTTACAGGATAAAAATACCCTCTTACTGCAAATGCTTCATACTCCTTTCCTGTTTCTTCCAAAACAGTAGGAACATCCGTCATAAAATCACTTCTTTCATCTGCAAAAATACAAACTACCTTCATTTCTCCTGTTTTGTAAGAATTGAGCACATCTGAAATAGAACCAAAGAACACATCTGTATCACCAGACAGGAACATTGCCCGGCTGTCAGAAGCTCCGTCTACAGGCACTACTGAAATTTGAGTGCCAAATGTCTTATTAAACCACTCTGCTGTTGTAGCATCTCCATCTGTGATTCCTATTGCCTGAGCAGAAATTAAGATGGGATTTGCTTTTGCATACTCAATAAATCCCTTTAAATCTGTAAAGCGCGTCTCGTCTGCCCGGATAGCCATAACATTATAGTCAATGGCCTGGTTTGCCAGAAGCTGCACATCATCCAGGTTATACTCTCTTGTATTAACAGGATCTAATTCACCTACCGCATAATTCTGATTAATCAATCCCACTGTATAGCCGTCGCTATAATCTCCATTAATCAAATCAGTCCAGGCTACCCATCCGCCTGAACCAGTCTGGTTTTCTACCACCACATTAACTCCCAGCTCCTTTGTAAGGGCTGTAGCCATATTTCTGGCTCCTATATCTGTTCCTCCCCCTGCGGAGAATGGACAAACCAGGGTAATGTTTCCATTTGGAAAGTCTTCTGGAGACTCCCATTCTTTTGCCGCACCCTTTGTTTCCTCTGAAGTCTTTTCCTGCGAACTGCTACAGGCTGTCATGGTAATCGCTGCTGTACAGGCCATAAACCATACTAAATGTCTCTTCATAAGTATTACTCCTCCTTTTTATATTCCCCTAAGACCTTATTTTGTGTTTCCGCGCAAACTGTTAAAATATTGCCTTTCTTTACAATAAAATATAGACAACATACACACTATTGTCCAACAATTATTCTGTTAATATCGACAATCAAATGGCTGTTACATGTGATATTCCTCATCAAAAAATATAATTTAATCACAAAAAAAATCAGCTGTTTTTTGTATTATTTTTTGCTGTTTTAATATTTTTTTCTCTTTTTTGCCTTATTCACAGTCTTTCAGCTGTTGATTTAATTCAAAAACCTGTTGGACATTTGTCCAATTCCATCTCTATACTTATCACAAATGAAAGGGCTAATTAAGAAATTTTCAGAAAAAGGGAGGTTCTACGAAATGACAAAAAAAGAACGTATTAAAGCTGCCGTATCAGGTCAGGCGCCGGACAGGCTTCCTTACTCACTCTGGACACATATGCCTGGCATCGATCTGGATCCAATTCTTCTTGCAGAAAAAACTTATGAGTTTTACAAAACCTATGATGTTGATTTTATCAAAACTATGAATAATGGCATGTATGCAATCGAAGATTTTGGCTGTGAAATTGATTACTCTGAAGTAAAGGAAGGAGGCGTTGCCAAAGTTATCAAAACGCCGGTACACGAGCCGGAGGATTGGCTTTCACTAAATGTATGCCCCATCAATAAAGGCAGCCTGCATCGAGAACTTACTTCTTTAAAACTCCTTCTCGACAAAGTAAAATCAGAATACGTGCCTGTCCTTTTCACTGTCTTCAGCCCGGCTACCACAGCAGATAAGCTGTCCGGAAAAAAAATGCTGTCTCATATCAGAAACGGACATGGTGAAAAGGTTAAAAAAGCGCTTGAAGTAATCACTGAAACTACTATGGCGGTAGCCGAAGAAGCGATACGACTGGGAGCTGACGGCGTTTTCTTTGCATCCCAAATGAGTTCCTACGATTCTATGACAGCAGAAGAGTATGCCGAATATGGAAAGCCCTATGATTTGCAAGTACTGAAAGCTGCTGAAAACGGTTGGTTTAACACGCTCCATGCCCATGGAAATAATATTATGTTTGAACTTTTAAGAGATTATCCAGTATCTGTTTTCAACTGGCACGCTTGGGAGACTCTGCCCAATCTGGAAGAAGCCTTTTTGCTCACTGGGAAGTGTCTGATGGGCGGCATTCAAAGAATGGATATTACAAATCACAACAAAAATGCTATCCAGCACCAGATCTTTGAAAGTTTTAAGCAATTAAAAGGCCGTCACCAAATCCTGACTCCCGGCTGTGTGATCCGTTATCCTCTGGATAATGAAATGCTTGAATACGTAAAAAGGATGAAAGATTTTGTGGAATCTAGGATGCAGCTTTAATTTCCTCCCAGCACCTGCTTGGTCATGGAAATAAATTCTCGGGCAGCCTTCGTCTGATACTTATTTTTCAAATAATTAATTGTAATATATTTATGGGCAAGAGGGTAATCCAGAATAAACATTCTGGCTCCTTCTTCCCTTATTCTGGCATACATAGGACTGTTCTCACTCAAAAATACTCTGGGAACTACAATGATTCCCAATCCAGAAATGCACAAAGAAATCATAGTCATAATATTGGCAGTTTCCAGGACTACATGAGGATTGAATCCTCCATCCTGACAGCTTTTTTCAAAAACTGCCCCTATCCAGTTTTCGTGCTTCATTTTAATAAAAGGGCAGTCTTTAAAAACTCGGATTGGGAGTGTATTTTTAGTTTCCAGCCTATTTCTCTCTGAACTGTCGAAAAACTGTTCCAGCACCACAGCAGGAACCAGAATCATGGTGTGTTCCTCCTGGAGGACTTCTGTGTGTATATTACCTAAATCATCTGGCTCAAAGCCAATCGTAATATCCACCTTCCCCTTATACAGCGCCTCTGTAATCTCCAGGGACGTTCCCTCCAGCAGGTGGAGCTGAACCTGAGGGAATTCACGATGGAACTTCTGAATCAGAGGCGGCAGCATGACAGATCCTCTGGCGCTGGGAATGCCGATAGTCAGTTCTGCGCTTCTGAAATCGCGGATATCCTGAAGTTCCAGCTCCGTCTGTTTCTTGACATCCATAATGGTCTGAGCATTTTTTAAGAGCCTTTGTCCCGCTACAGTAAGCGTAAGAGGAGTGTTCCGGTCAAACAGCTGCACGCCAAAATAGTCCTCCAGCTTGGCAATGTGATTGCTAAGAGACTGCTGGGAAATATACAGGCGTTTAGCTGCCCGTGTAAAGTTCATCTCCTCTGCCGCCACAATAAAATATTTCAAATTCAAAAAATTCATGCTTCAGCCCTCCGTCTTCTGTCTGTCCTGATTATACGGCTGAGGCAGAGAAATTACAAGGCGAAACATTATCCTTTAACGGATATCCTGTCAGACAGGGAACACCTCCGTCTGCCGCTGATGCGGCTGCATACACTTAAGAAAGGGAACCATCATAACCATGAATCACTCTATATACGAACACTACACTGCCATTTTAAATACTGAGCTTATCACAGCTCTTGGCTGCACAGAGCCTATCGCCATCGCTTATGCCGGCGCAAAGGTACGGGAAGTGCTGGGCGTTATGCCTGAAAGCTGCTCTATTGCCTGCAGCGGAAATATTATTAAAAATGTAAAAGGCGTTACTGTACCCAATTCCGGCGGCATGAAAGGCATTGACACAGCTGCTGTTCTGGGCATTGTGGGAGGAAATCCGGAAAAGGTTCTGGCTGTTCTGGAAGATATTACACCCGCTCAGATAGAAGAGACGAAACGGCTGACAGCCTCAGGCTTCTGCCAATGTGAACTGATAGAAGGTGTGGAAAATCTTTATCTCATTATTACCGCCAGAGCAGGATCTGAAACGGCTCAGGTGGAAATCCGGAATTTTCACAGCAATATCACAAAAATCACGAAAAACGGAGCTATCCTGTTCGATGCCTCGCAGATGGAATCTGGCTGTACAGGCCAAGCCTCTGTTTTTCCTGACAAATCCCTTCTCAATGTGAAGGACATTTTAGAATATGCTTCCTCTGTGAATCTGGAAGATATCCGCCCGGTGATATCCAGACAAATCGCCTGCAATACGGCTATTTCTCAGGAGGGACTTCGAAACCCCTGGGGCGTCCAGACGGGGCGGACTCTGTTAGACGCATTCGGTTCTGAGCATGTATCTGTCAGGGCTAAAGCTGCTGCTGCCGCTGGCTCTGACGCCAGAATGAGCGGCTGTCCTCTGCCTGTAGTAATCAATTCTGGAAGCGGCAATCAGGGAATGACCGTATCCCTTCCTGTAATCGAATATGCGAAAGAATATCATATTTCAGAGGAGCGGCTGATCCGCGCCCTGGCTATGAGCAATCTCATTGCCCTGCATCAGAAAAAGTACATTGGAAGCCTTTCTGCCTACTGCGGAGCAGTCAGCGCCGCCTGCGGAGCAGGAGCCGCCATTGCCTGGATGCTGGGTGCCGGATATTCTGAAATTTCCATGGTAATTACAAATACCATCGCTTCCATCGGAGGTATGGTCTGCGATGGAGCTAAACCCTCCTGCGCAGTCAAAATTGCCTCTGCAGTAGACTGTGCTGTTACAGCTCTTCATCTGAGCCGCCGTGGTCTCTGCTTCCAGCCAGGAGAAGGCCTTGTAATGGAAAATGTGGAAAAAACCATCGAAAGCATCGGACGCATGGGGCGGGAGGGCATGAGAACCACAGATGTGGAAATTTTAAACATTATGCTTGGAAAATAGCGTCAGCGCATAAGGGGCTGTATGCCCCCATGCGCTGATATTTACTTTCAAACATTAATTCAGATATGGCGTCAGCACATCATAAAATTTTCTGCTCCACTCTGCGTGGAATTGAGCCATCTGCGTCCAGTCATCCTCTCTTTCGATACTGACTCCGTCCAGCTGACAAAACACCTTAGAAAGTTTCATATCGTCTCCCCGATTCCAGAAAAGAGGTATTCCAAGAGTATTCTCTATTTCCTGCTGGTGAAGCTTCAGCTGATCAAAAGCTTTTTTATTTTCTTCTTTTTCCTCACTTCCCAGATACAGTTCTACCCGGGCGCAGTCATAATTAGCCACGCAGCAAATAAAAAAGCCACGGACATGGAATCCGAAAGAACTGCCGATCCAGTTTCCTTTTGATGGGCTGGCACTTCTGAAGGCCCCGCTCTCTCCATGAGCCTTTTTGATCTCCTCCAGCGCGCAGGCCCAGTATCTGCGGCGGAGTCTTTCCCTGTTTTCCGCCTCTTCATTTGCCGTCTCCTCCTCATCCCGCAGATAAAAAATCAAATCTGACGGATCGGCATGGTAGAGCTTGAAAAACCTCCTCAAAAGAGAAATTTTCAGGCTGGTGCTGGTATTTTTTTCCACATAAATACCTTCCTCCATCTGGATTGCCGCTCTGAGTGAATCCGGGCGGGTGCTTACATAAGGAGCCAGTTCTGAACCTCCGTCATCCATGCAGGCCAGCTGTATCAGAACCGACTTATCGTCTGTGTGAAGAATTTTCAGAACACATTCAAACATCTCAATCCAGCTGGCAACCGGCTGCTCTGCATTCTTATAGCGGAACCTGGCAATCAAACGGCCGCTCAGTGAAACATCATCGTCCAGAGTGCAGAAATCCAGCTGTTTTTCCTCCGGCCTGTAGCTTGTAACCGGAATTTTCCAGATTTCCAAAGCCTTATTCAGAAGATAGCTGTTCCTCTCCTCAATCTCTTCCAGAGTCCACCGTTCTTTCAAAGCGATATATGTATTCATGCGGATGCCGCTGTCTATAAAACCATGTTTCATGGTTTTCTTCTCAAAAAAGCTGCTGTTTCCGTATTTGGAATTATAAGCTGTCAGAGTAAGGTTAGCGATTCGGTGGAGCCATGTTTCATGAATCTTTTCATAATCCTGCCCCAGCTCCTTTATCCATACAGGAGTCAGATGCTGAGGCATAATATGTTCGATGGAGTAAACGCCGTTATCGCAGTGACTGTAAATGTCCTTATCCTCCTCTGTCCCATAATTTTCCAATCTCTCCATCAAATAAATTTTATTCTTGCTGTTCATCTGGTACACCTGCCGCTCCGTAAAGGCCGCTCCAAACTCACCGTTGTCTGGAAAGCGGGCTTTTTCCTTCTTGGACAGCAGAGCATACTTAAATTTCTCCACATAGTGACTGTCAGTTCCGTCATAGCGGATTATTTCCCGGTGAAGCATCAGGAAAATTTTATTCAGGGCATTGGTAGGCAGATCACACATGGTCCGGCGGAACAGATAATTTTCTGTGGTAAGAAATACCTCTGTCACTGCGCTGATATTCAGCGCCTGTTCATCCCAGAGACGCAGCACCTCCAGGAAAAACGGCCTTGTAACCGTCGTTTCCAGACGATTCAGTCTGCAGATACATCCATTTAACGCCCTGTTTTCGGTTTCTCCATTTAAAAGAATCTGGTAGCGCTTCGCATAAGCCAGCATATCAGAAAGTATCTCCTCTGCGCTGGCTTCTTTTTCCTCCACATACTCTTTAAAATTAATATAAATCTTTTTTTGAGATGGAATTGACTGACATTTTACGCTTAGATAATCCCTGACGAACGAGGTCACATCATACTTTGTGCATTCCTCGATCCGGTTCCAATATTTGTCATAATACTCGTTCTGTTCCCTTGACGGCAGCCCCATAAGAATAAAATTGCGGATTTTATCACCTTCGCTCAAATCCAGACCTGTAGAGTTCAGACTCTCAAAAATCAGCTGGGGATTGTCATCGCCATTCAAGGTAATGTTAATAATTTCTAATCTGCAGACTGCATCAAACAGCTCGTCTATAGTCACTTCCCGCTTTTGGATCCGATCATAAAAATAGTTGTAATTTGTAGTCAGATTTGACTCCCGGACAGGCTCGCTCTCACTGTCAAACAGCTTTCCAAAAGCCTTCTGGTCATTTTTCACTGGTTTTAATTTAATCCTGGTTTCCTGAGGCTGATATTTGTCCACCAGAAATTCCTCGTAGATCTGCTGAGCCAGAGATGGCGTAGAGGAAGAGGCCTTTCCCTGTTCCATCAGATTATACATGGCCAGAAACAAAAGAGAAACCGTTGTCAGACGCTGCTGTCCGTCTATAACCAAAAACTCCGTGTTCCTTCCAGACGGCTCATAAACTGACACCAGACTCCCGAAAAAATGGCTTCTCCTGTTCTGCTGTACCACCTTTACCAAATCATCAAACAGCCGTCTGCAGTTTTCGATTTTCCAGTCATAATTGCGCTGGTAAACTGGAATAATAAACCGTTTTTTGGAACCTTCCATATATTCTATCAATCTGCATTCTGAGCCCTTCATCTTCTGTATCTCCCTTTTCATTCTCATCTGCTTTTCTGTTTATTGTATCATATTCTCTGTACGAATAAAGACTCTCGCCAGGCGATCCTGATTTAAATTATTCTGCTATCTGTATCCTGCATTCTCAGCCTCCCAGCGTTATATCCTGTTTTTGATACCACTGCAGAGCATTGTAAAAATCCTCCGGCTGGAAATCCGGCCATAGCCGATCTGCCACATAAAAATCTGCGTAAACAGACTGAACCGGCAAAAAGCCGGACAGCCGCCGCATGCCTCCCCAACGGATAATCAGATCAATGCGGGAAATATCCCTGGACTGAAGTTCCCTGCAGATTTCTGCGCGGCTGCTTCCTGGTGAATCTAATTTTGCAAGATCCCACTCCCATCCGTAGTTAACAAGAAAATTAAGGCGGATACCACCTCCGTTGAAATCTGTCCGCGTTGTATACGGCAGCAGTTCCCTGGGAAATGCAGACGAATCCTGATTGCCCACTACTAAAAGCGATACAGATTCTGATGCAATCCAATTAATTGCCTCCGTACACGCCCGAGAAAACGCTTCTACCTGTTCCTTGGGGCGTCCACAGTTGTCTGTGGTAAAGCCGTAATAAGTAATCTCCTGAACCCCTGCCTCTTTTGCCAGCCTCAGTAAGTCTAATCCCGGCTTTAAGCCGTGGGCATATCCGTCCTTTTTCTGAAGTCCCGCGCTTTTGGCCCAGCGCCTGTTTCCATCTGGAATAATTCCAATATGTCTTGGAATACGCATATAATCACTCTCCTTTCAGAGAGCCTTCCCATTTTTCCAGTGATTATACGCCTTGCAGTCTGTCTTCCCCTTACTATCCTCTTAATTTTTCCGTTAAAATTTTCCTTTCCCCGCTTCCATTGCTGGCAAACCTGGCCAGTGGAATTCCAGCTTTTTTTAAAATGATATTTTTTTGCTCGTCTCTGACCGCCTGTGCGCTTCCTTCTTTGTGAAACGCCGTTCCGTCCACCTCGATGGCCAGCGCCGGCATCTTGGTGATTCGATTAACAATCAGAAAATCTACATGGGACGCAGGATTTTTCACATAGTGTCTCTCTTTTTCACTGAGCAGGCTGTCGTCCCGTATCAGCATATTCAGCGGAACATGGCATACAGCCTTTAACGGTAAATCTGGATTTTCCTCCAGCACCTCCGTGATCAGGCCATACATCAGATTTTCCGAATCGTATTCTGAAATCCGCTTATGTTTTTTAAGATACTCTCTTCGAGCCTCTGTATACTGGGAATAGAGATAATCAAAAATGGAGTACACTCTGCTGTCGAGCACCTGGCAGTTATTGTATGCAATGTAGGCGGCCAGCTCGCTGATATTCCGCTCCGGCGGCTGGTCATTTCCGGACATGACCAGAATCAGCCTTTTCTTTGCCCTGGATACGGCCACATTTAAAAGATAGGGATCGTCTGCAAAGTCTGAAATTTCATCATCCACTGTAGAAATAATGATCGTATCTTTTTCCCGTCCCTGAAACTTATGTACCGTTGCAGTATCTATGTCTTTAAATTCCCGTTCCAGAGCCTTCACCTGATCCCGGTACGGCGCAATTATGCCAGTTTGGCTCTTATCCGTTACGTATTCAGGAATGATTTCCTCCCGGATTATATCAATCTGTCTCTGGCTGTAATGGCCCCTGGCATGATTTCCCTTGACAGATCGGACGGCTGCAAGTACGTTCTGCTCCCCCTCGTCCTTTGTCATGATTGCCAGCTCTCCATGGTAAAACTTCTGATTGCAGAAATTAATAATTTTAGGATGGCATCTATAGTGTTCCCTGAGAAGCGTCTGCTCCACTCCTTTTACCACGTCCAGTACAGACTGGAGAAAGCTTTTTGAATACTGATAGCCGTCTTCTAACTGAAAATGGCTGAACAGTTCGTCCGCGCGCTCCTTTACGCTTCTTGTCATAACATTGGGCAGCTGTTTTGTGTCTCCGACAATCACGGCGTTTTTGGCGCAGGAAAGAGCCAACGCGCCTGTGGCGATATCTACCTGAGAGGCCTCGTCCATGATAAGATAATCGTAAACCGTCTCATTTCCCAGACTGCTTCTGGATGAAAAGGTGGTGCTCAAAATCACAGGATATTCCCGCAGAACTTCCTGCGGCGCCTTCCATAAATCCTCCCCTTTAAAGCATCTTCTGCCGGTCCTTTCCCCATATTTTCTGGCCAGCCGATCCCTTAAAAGCCGCATGGATTCGCCGCACATCATGTCCATCAGATTTGGATTTTGGGACTTCAGATCCGCGTCTATGGCCGCCAGCTCGTCCCTGATTTCGCTGCGCCGGCATTCGTAAAACGTCTTCTCAAAAAACAGCAGGATTTCCGACAGCGTATTTTTATAAAAATGTCTGTTCGCAATTCCTGCCTGCAAAAAAGCCCTGATTTTGAAGAAAAAGCTTATTTTTCTATTCCGTTCCGCGCTGTCCTGACATTGCTGCCAAAGTTCCATCACATCGCCGGACTTTACCCGTTTTTTTACTGATATTTGCGGAATGGTAGCCTTCTTCTCTTTCCCATACTGTTCGAAATGCCGCATTTCCAGCTCCAGCTCAGACAGCTCTTTCTCAAGCTCTGCCTTCCTCTCCTGCATATCAAACATCGACTTTAATTTCAGAGACTTCTCCTTAATCGAATCCAGCGTGACCGCATTTTCCTCCTTTAAACGCCACTGGGAAAAGTCCGGATACGAAGAGCTCTGATTTTCAATAAATGCTCTCTTATTTTCTGAACTTCCCAGCGTCGCCGCAATAAAATCCAGCTGATATTTGGGCGACGCAAGCTTTTCGAATACGTTTTCTATGGCCGCGTTATTATTGGAAACAATCTGAACCGTCTTTCCCTGCAGCAGGATATTGGCAATGATATTTAGAATCGTCTGCGTTTTCCCTGTTCCCGGCGGTCCCTGTATAACGCTGAGCTGATGTTCCATGGCTCGTTTTACCGCCTTGTACTGACTATTGTTGCAACCAAAGGGAAAAATCGGGACAAGTTCTTCCGTCTTCTGTATCTCCTTCTTTGCAGTCCCCAGATACCGGGACAAAGCCAGACTCTTATCCACAAAACGGATGGCTTCATACCGCTTAGGAAGCAGTTTCTCCCCTGTATCAGAATTTCTAATCTCGCTTAACTGGGACAGCTGTTTCAAATAAGCCAGCACGTCCTTTGCCTGTGAATCCTTCAGCACAGACTCTTCTATTTCCAGCTCTTTTTCAAGGTAGTTTTGCTCTTCTCCATTTTCAAAACACAGATGCCAGTAATTCTGATCCGTTCCATGAAAAACAAAGAGCTCACGGACTGCATACAGTTCCTTCCCGCCCCTTCGAATCCGGTACAGAGATGGATTCAGCTGTTCTGGATTCTGTAAATGAATCACATTAGGATATGAGTAAGAATAAACCTTCCCCGCTGTAAATTCCACCTCCCACGTCTCTGTGTCTGAGTTATATCGGCAGGCGCGTACTTCTGAGGTTTTCACGTTCCCCTTTACGATAATCATATGTTCTTTGGTATTCATATTCGGCTCCCCCCTATTATACCTGAATTTTATCACAGACACCCTTTGGCTACAAGATTTATTCCAATTTCATTCTCATGCAAAAAGACGCAAAAGCTTTTTGCTCCTGCGTCTCTGTTCTCTCATCTTTTAATTTTCCCGTTCCAGCCTCACCACGCATTCGCAGTGATTCGATAGGTCCGGATTGATGTCAGGCATATAGAACCTATCCCGTCTAATATGGTATGTACCAAAATATCTCCGCTTGTTTGTGGAAACATATCTACAAATTCTATAGCAAAAATATCTTAATACATTCCGCTATCCATATCACAGCCTGAACCTCGTTCATCCACGGAAAAAGTTCAACTTTTTTATTCGTTTCTACTATTATAGTGATTCCAACATAAAAGTCAAATCTTGCGAGGAACCGCCATTGCCTCAACCTTGTCCGTTCTTCCTACAAAAACAGGTCAACGGTTATTTTTAGACCGAACTGATGGCCTGGCTTCCATGTACTCGACCTTATTATGCCTGAAAATCCTGCATTGAACGCGATACGCAGTTCAGCTACTTCTTCGCATTCTCTTCCAATTCCAGCATGTATTTATCAAAGTCAGACATAAACAATCTGTCCTGAATGACTCGATATTTTTCAAATTCTGTTTCGGCTTTTGCCTTGGCAATCTCTGCTGTGATCTTGCCCGCATCCTGAAGGACCTCTCTGTCGTCTGCCACCAAGAATAGATCCAGACGCTTTGCCCAGTCTTCCATCGTCATTGGAATGTGACGCTCTGCACGGTCCTCTGCCAGATCCAGATATGCCGAAACGATACGCTCTAATGAACGCATTTCTTTCTCTGAAAGATAATTCTTTGCAACACTCACATCACTTTTTACAATCTTTCCTTCCGGTGCTGCTGCCCAAGTGGTCAGCCCCATATGTGGCTTATCAGCATCTGCTCGCTCATAAATCAATTCTGCTGCTGTATGACCGTGAACTGCATAATGCATCTTGTTCTGCACCTTGGCAAAAAACTGCTTTGTCGTTTTTGCTGTGCGGTCGTAATCAAGAGCTGTAGCATAGATATCCGTTATCTTCTGATAGAATCTACGCTCAGATAAACGGATCTCACGAATCTGCTCAAGCAAACGGTCAAAGTACTCTGTTGTGAGCACGGAACCACCGTTTTTCAGACGCTCATTATCCATAACCCATCCTTTGATGGTATAGTCCTTTACGATGCCATTGGCCCACTTACGAAACTGCACTGCTCGCTCATTATTTACCTTGAATCCAACAGCAATAATCATTTGAAGATTATAATGTTTCGTATCACGAGTGACCTGGCGTGAACCTTCGGTTTGAACTATCCGGAAATTCCGGATAGTTGTATCTTCCTCAAGCTCTGAGTCGGAATAAATCTTCTTAATATGCTCATTAATTGTACGAACATCCACGCCATACAGCGTGGCCATCATCTTCTGCGTCAGCCATATATTCTCATCCTCATAGCGCATCTCAATGCTGTCCTGCTGATCGCCGATAGAGGCAACATAGGTCAGGTATTCTGCTGCGCTGGAACGGATGGTTATTTCATCTTTTTTCTTTTTCAAATAGGATGCCTCCTTCTTCGATAAATCACTCTATAATAAACAATGAACGAATTTCTGTATACTCTCATCGCCCATGACAACACTTATACTTCTTTCCACTTCCACATGGACACAATTCATTGCGGCCTATCTTCTTCGGCCAATTTGCTCTTTCCTGAACCATAATAGGAATTTTTCCATCATGCATAAGTTCAAGTTCCCTCAGACGATACAAATATTCAGAGACTCCCAATATAGCTTGAAACATACACATTGCCTCATTTTCAAATTCAAGCAAATATTCTGTTTTCTTTTTTATTCTATCTTTCGGATTAGGAATATATGTTATCAGCTGATCTACTGAATTGTATTCAACATCATTATGACCGATAGCATTTCTCAATTTCGCATTCACGAGGATTTTCAAAAAGCCTGTATAGTCCTCAGAATCCAAGCAAAAATGATATCTTGATGCTTTTGTGAGTTTAATATAATCCTCTAAAGACTTTACATTTTTCTCAATCGGATTCATAGCATTGATGTCAGACCTATACTTAATATTGTTAAGAGCAACAGGAATAATCATCAAATTACCTAACGCCTCATAAACATCCAGATAAAACTGTTTTACACTATCAAAACTGCTCGTTGTGGAACCTTCGTATTCAAAATCAAAAGAATTATCTTTACAGTATTGTATAGCCAATGCAGGTATAAGTCTTTGATATACGACCATACTCATCGTAGACCTTGTAGATCAGTTCCTGTAATTCTTCAAGGTGGAATCCATCATGAGAATTAAGGAAATCAATCAGGTCCTTCGAGACCGTTTCAAGTTTTGTGTAAACTCAAAAAACCGATATAAGATATGTCATTAGTTACATTGGGCAGAGCCGATTTTTAAGGTTCTGCCCTTGCTTATATTATAATGCAGTTTCCGGACATGTCAAACAGAGCTGGTTTGGCCAGCCCTGCCTTACCAGAAACGGCTTATAATCCAGATAATCGTTCCTCAAAAAATATCTCCAACTGCGAATGGATCTGTCCCCAATCCTGCTGGTGGCCAGTCCATTTTTTTGCGATATCCACCATGGCCAGATACAGCATTTTCAGGAGACTCTCATACGAAGGGAATACCGTCTTAGATTTCGTGACCTTCCGCAGCTGCCGGTTAAATCCCTCGATGGTATTCGTGGTATAGATTAAGCGGCGAACCGCTTCCGGATACTTGAAATGCGTTGAAAGATTCGCCCAGTTGTCCTTCCATGATTTTGCAATTTTGGGATATTTCCCGCTTGATTTCTCATCAAAGCCATCCAGTTCAGCCCGTGCGATTTCTTCTGTTGGGGCTGCATATACACGTTTCAGATCAGCCATCAGCGGCTTGAGTTCCTTGTAAGAAACAAACTTTGTCGTATTCCGGATCTGATGGATCATGCACTGCTGGATCTCAGTATCTGGGAAAACGGCTTCAATCGCCTGGGGAAAGCCTGTCAGGCCGTCTACGCATGCGATCAGGATATCTTCTACGCCACGGTTCTTCAGTCCGTTCAGAATGGAAAGCCAGAACTTTGCACTCTCATTTTGCCCTACATACATGCCGAGCATGTCTTTATGCCCTTCCATGTCGATTCCGATAGCGATATAAACCGCACGTTTTACAATCCTGCCTTCATTACGAACATGGTAATGGATGGCATCCATGAAAACGACCGCATAGATTTCCTCCAGAGGCCGTTCCTGCCATTCTTTTACGATGGGCAGGATTTTATCCGTGATCCGGCTGATGGTGCTGTCAGAAATCTCGATGTCATAGAGTTCCCGCATATGGCTTTCGATATCATTCGTGGTCATTCCTTTGGCATACATGGAGATGATCTTTTCTTCCATGTCCTGAGTGACTGTATTCTGATACTTTTTGACGATCTGTGGTTCAAACTCCCCTTTCCGGTCTCTTGGGATATCAATTTCCATATCGCCGTAGCTGGTATGCATGGTCTTCTGGGAATGACCATTTCTGGAATTATCCATTTCCTTGTTCCAATAATCATACTTGGAATATCCCAGTTCCTCATCCATTTCCTGATCCAGGGCACCTTCCAGGATGATGGACATCATATCTCGCATAATGGAATTGACATCCGTTCCATCCTTGACCTTTACATTGTTCTCTTTCAGGTAGTTGCCCATCATTTCCCGAAGAGCTACTTTTTGTGGGGTATCCTTTTTCCTTGCCATAAAATAAACCTCCAAACTGGTAAGTCTATCTTACATCAGTTTGAAGGTTTACACAAACTTTGGGATCTGTTGACAAACGAAAGAAAAATGACTTTCTGTATGGTATACTTATTATACCAATTGCAGGAGGTCATTTTTTATGATGGGAAAACAAAGCGAACAAATCCAGATGGTAATCCTTGACATAGAT
>JAGZZT010000029.1 GCA_018377235.1 Clostridium sp. | reverse complement strand
CTATCAGTCAATGCACGTCAACTATTGAAACCGCCGTGTACTGAACGGTATGCACGGTGGTGTGAGAGGACGGCGGTTAATCACCGCCTCCTACTCGATCTTCCTGCGGCGGGAAGCATTACAGGAGGTTATTAATCGTAAATACTTTCTGTATCCCACTCCGTGACGGCTCCTGTATTCATATCAATCTCAAATTCATATTCTGTCGTTCCGTAAACAAATTCTCCCTCATAACAGAGGCGGCCGTCATCCCATTCCTTTTCCATCCGGAAGAAGGACAGATCAGAAATTGTAAGACCTGCCTTGGAGGATGCGATTTCCTTCGCCTGGTCTTCTGTCACTGCAGAGGTCTGCTGCCCGTTGGCAGGAGTGGCCAGAGCGGTGAGGCGAGACGGAAGAAGAACACTTCCAAGTATAAAAACGGATGCGGCTGTAATCGCTGATTTTCTCATATTTTTCATAGGAAACCTCCTTGCTGTATCTGTTTTTGTTATGGTTTCATCATACAGGGGAAACATTAAAGGAAAATTAAAATAGGAGAAAATCTTTGGCTTTGGTCCAGACATGTGCTTGTCAACAATCAAGGCGAAATATGCGCTTGGTGTTCCTCCATAACCTTTCCTTGACAAAAACCCTGCAAGCCGCTAGACTTAAACTATTGGTAAAAAGGGGAAAAAGACCGTTTGCTATAAATTGAAGGAGGATAAATACATGTGTCAGAATTGTAAAAAGCCGTATTATATTACCACGGCTATCGCCTACACATCAGGCAAGCCGCATATCGGCAATACCTATGAGATCGTGCTGGCAGACAGCATTGCAAGATATAAGAGGGAGCAGGGATATGATGTGCGCTTCCAGACAGGAACCGACGAGCATGGCCAGAAGATCGAGTTAAAGGCAGAAGAGGCCGGTGTGACGCCAAAGGAATTTGTGGACAAGGTAGCCGGAGAGATTAAGACGATCTGGGATTTAATGAACACTTCCTATGATAAGTTTATCCGCACTACAGACGCAGACCACGAGGCTCAGGTTCAGAAGATTTTCAAGAAGCTCTACGACCAGGGAGACATCTATAAGGGCCATTATGAGGGAATGTACTGCACTCCTTGCGAGTCCTTTTTTACAGAGTCCCAGCTGGTAGACGGCAAATGTCCTGACTGCGGCCGCCCGGTTCAGCCGGCTAAGGAGGAGGCTTACTTCTTCCGTATGAGCAAGTATGCTCAGAGACTCATTGACTATATTAACGAGCACCCAGAGTTTATCCAGCCGGTTTCCAGAAAAAATGAGATGATGAATAACTTCCTGCTTCCGGGACTTCAGGATCTGTGCGTATCCAGAACGTCCTTTACATGGGGAATTCCTGTTTCCTTTGATCCGAAGCATGTAACCTATGTATGGCTGGACGCTTTGACCAACTACATCACAGGACTGGGATACAACTGCGATGGCCAGAACGGGGAGCTGTTTGACAAATATTGGCCGGCAGACCTGCATCTGATTGGAAAGGACATCATCCGTTTCCATACTATTTACTGGCCGATTTTCCTGATGGCATTAGATCTTCCCCTTCCCAAGCAGGTATTTGGCCATCCATGGCTGCTGCAGGGAGACGGCAAGATGAGCAAGTCTAAGGGAAATGTGCTCTATGCAGATACACTGGTAGACTTTTTTGGCGTAGATGCTGTCCGCTACTTTGTTCTCCATGAGATGCCTTTTGATAATGACGGAGTGATTACATGGGAGTTGATGGTAGAGCGCATGAACTCAGACTTAGCCAACATCCTTGGAAACCTGGTAAATCGTACTGTTTCCATGACCAATAAATACTTCGGCGGCGTGGTAGAGAAAACAGGCGCAGCAGAGGATGTGGACGCAGACTTAAAGGCAGTTGTTCTGGAGGCAGTGAAGAAGGCTGACGCCAAGATGGAGAAACTGCGCGTGGCTGACGCCATTACTGACATCTTCGGCATTTTCAGAAGAAGCAATAAGTACATCGACGAGACTACTCCGTGGACTCTGGCCAAGGATGAGGAGAAAAAGGCCCGTCTGTCCGAGGTTCTCTACAACCTGACAGAGGCTATTACTATCGGCGCGTCCCTGCTGTCCTCCTTCATGCCGGAGACATCTGAGAAGATCTTACAGCAGTTAAATACAGAGAAGAGAAGCCTGGATCAGATGGCAGAATTCGGTCTGTATCCGTCTGGAAACAAGGTGACAGACAAGCCGGAGATCCTTTTCGCCCGTATGGATATTAAGGAAGTTCTTGAAAAGGTAGAGGAAATGAAGAAGGCTGAGGCAGCCGCAGCAGGCGGGGCAGAGGAAAAGCAGGAAGAGCCGGGAATCGACATTGAGGCGAAGCCGGAAATCACCTACGATGATTTTGCCAAGCTTCAGTTCCAGGTAGGCGAGATCATTTCCTGCGAGGAAGTGAAGAAGTCTAAAAAGCTGCTCTGCTCCCAGGTGAAGATTGGAAGCCAGGTGCGCCAGATTTTAAGCGGAATCAAGGCCTGGTACACGCCAGAGGAGATGGTAGGAAAGAAGGTCATGGTTGTGACTAACTTAAAGCCTGCCAAGCTGGCTGGAATGATTTCAGAGGGCATGATCCTCTGCGCGGAGGACGCAGAGGGCAATGTAGTTCTTATGCAGCCGGAGAAGGATGTTCCGGCAGGAGCTGAGATCGGCTAAATGAAATATTAGAACAAAGGGATGCTGCAGAAATGAATTTTGCAGTGTCCCTTTTTTCAGCAGCTTTTCAAAGGCAGCGGTAATATGGTATAATATCGTCAGATATTATGCTGCGCTGGTTTGAGCGAACGCAGCGCAGCAGATACAGATTCAAACCGTGTGCATCCGCCGGAGGCTCATATCCGCAGAGCGGATATGGTATAATAACTGAAAAAATGCAGCTAAAATATTTTGCCGCTGCCAGCAGATATTTATCTGCCCAGTTGGCTTCAGTACAGGAAAAGGAGGGATCGTTATGAAAATGTGGCAGAGAGCAGCAGTGATGACGGCAGTATCTATCGCCATGACGGGAATCTTGGCATCAGGCATTTTCCAGCCGATGATGGGAGGCGTGGAGGCTGGTCCGGCGGTGGATGACAGGCTGAACGAGCCTTTAGGTCCGGGGCTGGAGACACAGGCGCCGAAGGAAACACGGGATCCTGACGAACCTCAGGGACCTGCTCTGGAGACTGGGGAAGAGAGAGAATAGAATGTTTGATAAGAAAACGCCGGCCCAGAAGGAATGGGAGGCATTTTTGAAACGCGAAAAAAGGCAATTAGAGAAATTTGGCAGCCGCAGAGAGTCATTCTGGGAAAAGCGTCTTGCCTCTCTGGTTCCGGATGGTTTGTCTTCAAAGCTGGAGACAGCGTTTCAAAGAGCGTTTGAAGCGGTGCTTCAGGGAGGCACGGGCCTGATAGAAAAAACTTATTCCAGGGAAAAACTGGAGGCGGAGCGCAGGGTGAGAGATTACAAAACCAGCCTTATGCCTACGAGAAAGCATATCAGGGAAAACACCAAAACTGCCAGAAGACAGGCAGAGATTGCCATGGCAGCCGCAGGCATCCAGGGCGCGGGGCTGGGGCTTTTAGGGATTGGTCTGCCGGATATTCCACTGTTTCTGGCCGCTTTGATTAGAAGTCTCTACACCTTGTGCCTTTCCTATGGGATTGACTATAAGAAGCCTGCAGAGCAGGAGCTTCTTCTGGAAATGATAGAGCTTTCCCTGTATCAGGGAGATGATTTTTTCAGCCGTGATGCCGCCTTAAACAGAAAGCTGTATGCTCTGGCTGTGAAGGATGCAAAAAAGGCGCACACAGAGGGAAATGGGCTGTCTGTCAGAAAAAAGCCGTCTTCTGAAGCAGTACAGAGAGCGTCCAAAGCTCTTTCCAGAGAACTTTTGTATCTGAAGTTTCTTCAGGGGATTCCTGTCGCAGGGGTAATAGGAGGCGTCTATGACAGCATCTATATGGGGAGAATTACAAAGTACTCTGCTTTGAAGCTGGAACGGCGTCACTTACTAAGAATAGCGTCAGTGCACACTGACGCTGCTGTAAAACTAGAAGAAAAGAGGAAAAGAAATTGATATTTGAGACACATGCGCATTATGATGATGAAGCATTTAATGAAGACAGAGCAGAAGTGATTAAAAGTCTGGCAGCAGCAGGAGTGGAAACGGTTATCAATATAGGAGCCAGTATGGACAGCTCTGAGACAACTCTTGAGCTGACTAGAAACTATCCGTTTATCTATGGTACAGCTGGTGTTCATCCCAGCTGGACGGACGAACTGGATGAGGAGAAATTTCAAAGACTGAGAGAAATCGTAAAAGAACCTAAGATGGTGGCGGTGGGAGAAATCGGTCTCGATTATTACTATAAGGAACCATCTCATGAAATTCAGAAAAAGTGGTTTGAGCATCAGCTGGATCTTGCCAGAGAGGTAAATCTGCCAGTGGTCATCCACAGCAGAGAGGCGGCTCAGGATACCCTTGAAATTATGAAGGCGGCAAAAGCTGGAGAATTGGGAGGTGTCGTTCACTGCTTTTCTTACGGGAAGGAAATGGCAAGAGAATATCTGAATATGGGATTTTTTCTGGGAGTTGGCGGCGTTTTGACCTTCAACAATGCAAAGACTCTCCGGGAAGTCGTAAAGTATGTTCCAATGGAACATCTGGTTTTGGAAACAGACAGTCCTTATATGGCTCCAGAGCCAAACCGGGGAAAACGTAATACTTCCGCAAATTTGATTTATGTGGCAAAAATGATGGGAGAGATTAAAGGAATGTCTGCAGAAGAAGTAATCGCAGCTACAGAAAAAAATGCAAGATGTCTCTATAGAATGGAAAACCATACAGGAAGATAGAAGCAGTCAGAAAACAGCCGGATACCGCGGCATAAGCGGGGGCCGGTTAAGAAAATGGAGTGACAGATGGAGCGAAGAGAAACAGACGCTAAAGAGAATGAGAATAGAAACGCAGGAAAGCTGAGCAATCCTCAGAATACGATTCAGGTGATTCAGAAACACGGCTTTGCTTTCCAGAAAAAATTCGGGCAGAATTTTTTAATTGACTCCCATGTGCTGGATAAGATTATTGCGGCGGCAGGAGTGACGGAGAATGATATGGTGCTGGAAATTGGCCCTGGAATAGGAACCATGACTCAGTACCTGGCAGAGCACGCCAGACAGGTAGCTGCCGTTGAGATAGATACGAATTTAATCCCAATCTTAAAAGAAACTCTGTCAGATTACGATAACGTCACAGTGATAAACGAGGATATTTTAAAAGTTGACATAAAAAAACTGGCAGAAGAGTATAATGGCGGAAGGCCCATTAAAGTGGTGGCCAATCTGCCCTATTATATTACTACGCCGATTATTATGGGCCTGTTTGAAAGTGGAGTTCCTATTGATAATATTACGGTTATGGTTCAGAAGGAAGTGGCGGACCGGATGCAGGTAGGACCTGGCTCCAAGGATTACGGCGCCTTGTCTTTGGCGGTTCAATATTATGCAGAGCCTTATATTGTGGCTAACGTGCCGCCTAACTGTTTTATTCCCCGGCCTAACGTGGGCTCTGCGGTGATTCGCCTGACCAGGCACCAGGTGCCGCCGGTAGAGGTAAAAGACAGAGAGCTGATGTTTAAGCTCATCCGGGCGTCCTTCAATCAGAGGAGAAAAACGCTCTTAAACGGCCTGAACAATTCTCCTGAGCTTTCCTTTGGTAAAGAGCAGATTGCGGCTGCCATTGAGCAGCTGGGCGTTCCTGCAGCAGTCAGAGGAGAAGCCCTGACATTAGAACAGTTTGCCCGTCTGTCTGATCTGCTGGGAGGGAACGGTCAGAGATCTTAGAAAGGCGGTATTTATAGTGCCAGTGCATCGTCAGTGTATAAAGGGTATCCTGCCCTTTGTACACTGACAATGCCTCTTATCAGCTCTAACTGGGAAGGAAGTTAGAGCTGACTTTGTATATATTGTGAAAAGAGTTTTGAAATATGCTGTGAAAAAAGTTTTGAAAAGACTTGACAATTTGGAAAATATCCGGTAGAATAATCCCTGTCGTCACAAAAGAGAAATCTTCAGTACGATGCCCAGATAGCTCAGTTGGTAGAGCAGAGGACTGAAAATCCTCGTGTCGCTGGTTCGATTCCGGCTCTGGGCATTTGAATTTCATAATTCATATGCGGGTGTAGTTCAATGGTAGAACACCAGCCTTCCAAGCTGGATACGTGGGTTCGATTCCCATCACCCGCTTTGCAAGAAAATTCTTGCAAAGCAGAGAGAGTTGTGTTACTATATAATACAGCAGTAATTAAATAAGATATCAGTTAATCTGATAAGTATGCGCGAGTGGCTCAGTGGTGGAGTATCGCCTTGCCAAGGCGAGGGTCGCGGGTTCGAATCCCGTCTCGCGCTTTTTTATTTTTGCCGGAACCTTCTCAAAAGGTTCCGGTTTTTTCTATGCAGATAAACATCGAAAAGGGGGATAAATATGTTTTGCAGAGAATGTGGAAAAGAACTGGGAGATGATGACAAAGTCTGCGCATACTGCGGAACCTTTGTCAGAGAAAGAAGGGAAAACGCGGAAGACAGGACAGAAGAAGGAAAAGAGAAAGGCAAAGCAGAAGGTCAGAACGAGAAATCTCAGGGAGGCGCTGTACAGTCTGGAAATGCGGGAAATAATCATAAAGGCAAAGGCAAATTCCCGCTGATTTTGCTGGGCACAGCAGCCCTGGCTCTGGCAGCTGGAGCTGGCGTTTTTGTAGGGCGTCAGTCTGTGCCGGCTCAGGAGGAACTGGTAAAGGAGAGCCGGGCGGCTGACGGCGAAGGAAAAGAAGACACGGATTCAGAGTTGGACACTGTACAGGGAAACAGTGATACAGAAGAATCCGGAGGAGCTGAGACTGCAGACAGCGAGTGGGCTAAAATGATTGCAAAATGCAATTCTGACGGCAGCGAAAAAATGTCTATCAATGTTTTTGCAGAAAATTACGCTCCAGGCGCGCGCAATTTAGATTATGCCTGGGATAAGACGCTTTTTTACACGCTGGAAGATATAAGCCCCGACAATGCGGCAGACGGCAGAATCAATGGGTATGCGATTGAGAGAAAGATGCTGAAAAATGCTGTTACGGGAAATAAAATAGAATATGAAATTTATAGAAATCCGGCGAATGATAAAGTCAATAAAATTGTAAGTATCGAATACTTTTCGGATCATCTGGAAGTGACAGACTACTATTATGATGATAATGGAAAGATCAGCTTTATTTTCGTCAGAAATGACGCTAACTATGTGCCGTCCTATGCAGTGCCGATGAAAGATGGACAGAGATACTATTTTTCCCAGGACTGCATGACTAAGTGGAGAACAGTCGCAGGAGGGGTACAGACTAACTATGTGCTCGGACAGGCCTCAGCCAGTGTGGGAAATAATGCTCCTGACAGTGTTTTTATGTACAGCAATCTGCCTGCCCGGCAGCAGGAAGATTATAATATTATGGAGCGGAGAATGATCAATGCCGCATACAATACATACCACACTGTTTTGGAGTCTTCCAGTGTCAGTGAGATTACAGGCTATGTATATAACGAGGCGGGAGAACCTCTGGACAATGTGGAAGTAGCGCTTTGCGACGAGACAGAGGGAGATATCCTCTATATGACCCGAACAGACGAAAATGGTCTTTACCAGATTATTGTGCCGGCAGAAGAGTACACATACCAGATAAATATTAATTATGAAGGATGCGCGCCCGTTTCGATTTATGGAATTAAGGCCAGCGGTCAGGTTTTATCAGAATATCAGAATTCTGTCTACATGATGAAAGACACGGAAAACAAGGTAAGAATTCAGCTTCAGGGATACGATGCCCTGAATTATGCGGCAGATGGAACTGGCATGGAACGCCTGAGCAATGCGTCGGTACTGATTCGAGAAGGAATTAACAATAAAACGGGAAGAGCAGAATACCAGGGCGTCTTTGATGTGGACGGACAGCTTATGGCAGATTTGAAACCCGGCATGTATACGGCAGAAGTGACAAAAACGGGATACGATAACACTTACTATAACTTTGCTGCAAAGTCTGGAATGAATACAGTGCGGATCAATGTGTCGCCGAAACTGGCCTCAGGAGAGGTTCGTGCAGTGCTGACCTGGGGAGAAGAACCTTTTGATCTGGATTCCCATTTATTTACTCCGTATGACAGCGCATTTGGGGACAGTACCTATCATATCTGGTATGGAAATAAAGCAGACAGGATGGGAGACAACCTGGATGTAGACGATACGGACAGTTTTGGGCCGGAAACAATGACAATTCCTGTAGTGAAAAATGGCCTGTATAAATATTATGTGGCAGATTTTACTAATTGCAGTTCAGGTAATCCGCTGTCTTATGACCTGTCTGATTCTGGAGCTACAGTAAATGTATATACCTCAGACGGACTGGCGGCTTCTTTTGCAGTTCCGTCAAATCGCCCTGGCGTTATATGGGAAGTGTTTGAGATTCGTAATGGAGTCATTGTGCCGACTCAGCGATATTATTCCAACATTGACGATAAAAACTGGTGGCACAGCGATAAATAGGGTCAGCGCAGCGCAAAGAGGTTTGAGCCTGTCGGTAAAATCGGCAGGCTCAGTTTTATCTGTATATCAGTGGCCGTGAAGAGCGCAGGATCGAACTGGGGCTATTATTTTATGCAGAAAGGATACTGCCCCAATCCCATGGAAAAACGTGGAAAACAAGAAAGTACAAAAAAACCGAAAAAAATTTAAAAAAGTGCTTGACGGTGTCGAAAACCTGTGATAATATAATACGCGTCGCTGAGAGCGGCACGGAAGTTTGAAAGAACTTCAAAAAATAAATTAAAAAAGTTGTTGACAAACACAACGAGTTATGATAAGATAAATGAGTTGCTGTTGAGAAACAACAACGAACCTTGAAAACTGAACAGTATGTAAAACCCTGAAAATTCTAAGAACAAAAGGCTCAGGAGCCTTGAAGTTCGAGAGAACATTCAGAACAACC
>JAGZZT010000002.1 GCA_018377235.1 Clostridium sp. | reverse complement strand
AAATGGAGAGATCTGGGCAGCAGGCCTTGTGAATGGAAAAGGCAATGTAAACTCCAGCGAACTGACAAACGTGCCGGAGGGCTATAAGCTGAAGGAAGTAGGAGACTTTTACTATGACGGCGGCTCAGAGCTTCGGATTCAGATTGTACGGTGGTATCGGTAATATGGCAGAATTCATAACCAGATAAAAAGCAGAGAGGATAAGAAAGACCGCAGGGAAGAGAACCTGCGGTCTTTCTGTAAAAAAAGAAAAATTTGGAAATAAATTGACTGATTACATTGCTTGTATTATAATAATAACAAATCAAATAAAGAAACAAAACGAAAGTAATGTAACAGCTGCTTCATTTTGTGTGAAATAGTATACCGCTAGTTCGGAGCAAATGAAACCCAGCCAAAGACAGGTACATCTGTTTTTGGCTGGGTATTTTTTATGACATAGGAAATTGCGTCCTATGCCATAAAAACGCTCCGCTTAAGAAGTGCACTCGTGCGAAGAAGAAACATGCCGCAAGTGACTGCGCTCAGCTCGAGAATGTACTCAGGCATATTTTTTGTTACTTTTCAGGTCATTTCACGTTAAGGGAATCAGCAGTTTCTGCTTTCAGAGGGAAAGGAGAGAATCATGAAAATCACGCAGATCAAAACAGGGCTTCTGTCAGTACCTCTCAGAACACCGTTTAAGACAGCGCTCAGAACAGTAACTCATGTGAACGATGTGATTGTGGAAGTTCATACAGATACGGGCCATGTGGGATATGGAGAAGCGCCCTCCACCGGAGTGATAACAGGGGATACCAGAGGCTCTGTAAGAGGGGCGATTGAGGAGCATATCAGACCGGCTGTTCTGGGCAGAGAAGTGGATGAATTTGAAGATTTGATGAGATGCCTCAATTCCTGTATAGTAGGAAATAAAAGTGCTAAAGCGGCTGTAGACATGGCTCTGTGGGACTTATACGGCCAGCTGCACAGGATTCCTGTCTATAAGCTTCTGGGGGGAAGCAGGAAACAAATTTTCACGGATCTGACAATCAGTGTAAATGATCCAGCCCAGATGGCTGAGGATGCAGAGCAGGCAGTCAAGCGAGGATATGACTGCTTGAAAATTAAAGTGGGAGTGAATCCTGAACTGGACGTGGAACGGCTTTTGGCAGTTCGCCAGGCAGTTGGAAAAGACATTTCCATCCGAATCGATGCAAATCAGGCATGGACGCCTAAACAGGCGGTAAGACTTCTGAACAGCATGCAGGACAAAGGCCTTGGGATTGAATTTGCCGAACAGCCGGTGAAGGCTGCCGATGTAGAAGGACTGAAATATGTAACGGATCACTCCGATATTCCGATTTTAGCGGATGAGAGCGTATTTTCGCCTCAGGATGCAGTGAAAATTATGCAGATGAGAGCTGCGGATCTGGTAAATATTAAATTGATGAAGTGCGGAGGAATTTATAATGCCTTAAAGATTGCAGCTGCCGCTGAAATATACGGGGTAGAGTGCATGATTGGATGTATGCTGGAGGCAAAGGTCAGTGTCAATGCGGCGGTTCATCTGGCCTGCGCCAGACAGGTGATTACAAAGATTGATTTGGACGGACCTGGACTTTGCAGTGAAGATCCAGTGGAGGGGGGCGCAGAATTCCAGGAAAAGATGATTACAGTAAACGACAGCCCTGGACTGGGAATTGAGCGCGTCAACAGAATTATTTATGACTGAGAAGACAGATAAGGGGGAAACGATATGGAATCTACAATGATATTTGGAATTTCACCGATTTTTGCTTTGCTTCCGTTAATTATCTATATTATTTTAGCATTTAAGGATATTAATCCGGTATTAAATGTGGTGATCTGCGTGGTATTGAGCGCGATCATGACGAAACAGCCATTTTCCAGTATGGGCGAAGTCCTTGGCTCAGCCCTGGGCTCTTTTTTGGGAATCATCGGATTTATTATTATGCTGGGTTCAGCCCTTGGCGCTGTGCTGAAGGAGACAGGAGCCGCGGAGTTTTTAATTATGACTCTGATGAAAAAAATTGGAATCAATTCTGAAAAGAAGGCAATTCTGGCGTCTATGGTTACTTCTATTGTGATTGTAGCGCTGTTAGGTTCTCTTGCCGGTGCCAATGCTATTATTGCGCCAATGATTATTCCGCTGGTGGCCATCATAGGCATTACGCCTTCCACCATGGCAGCTGTACTGATGGGAGCAGGAATTACAGGCCTGTTCATCGGGCCGTATTCTCCGCAGGTTGTGACAATTATGTCTTTAACAGGCATGACATACTCTCAGTATATTATCCAGACTGGACTTCCTGTAGCGGCTCTCTGCTGGGTAACGACATTTATCTGCGCCACAAGGATTCAGAAAAAGACAAAGGGCGTTTATCAGTATGAGCTGGAAGAGACAGTGGAGAATGATTATGTTCCAAGCGCAGGCGCAAAGAGAGCAACTGCAGCTTTTGCTCTCTGCATGGCGGCTATGATTGGATACGGCATTTACCTGCAGTCCGGCTCTACCTATGCAATCCTGGTTATTTCTGTCACAGCGATTGTTACAGGCCTGGCAGGAGGTATTCACCCTGATCGCCTGTTTGAGGTAATGATTGAGGGCGCCAGCAAAATGATGTGGCTGTTTATCATGTTTGTGCTGTTTACACCGTTTATCACATTTGTCTCAGAAGCAGGCGCATTCGATGCTCTGGTAAAAATCATCGAACCGCTGCTCCATTCCAACAGCAAGGTGATCGTATCTCTTGTGACGGCTCTTACGGGTATTTTCGGAGTCGGAGGCGCGGCTGCAGCTCAGTCGGTCGTTATGGACAGTATGTTTAAAGAACTGGTAACGGCTATCGGAATGTCTACTGGACTTTGGGCTACCATTTTACTAGTCGGTTCTCAGATTACCTCTTTTGCCTATCCGGAAGCGGATATGATGGGACAGATGGGATTGGCACGCTCCAAGGATTTAAAAAATATGGTGAAATTCGGCGTGACTATTACAGTCGTAACTGTTATTTATGTAGGAATCAGGGCAATGTTCGGCTAATGCCTGATGAAGCGCAGAAAGGGGAACAGAGATGGCAGATGTTACAGAAATGAAGCAGAATATCCATACTTTTCTTCAGGATAAGCAGGGAAAGGTTTGCGTCAGTTTTTATGATTTGAACACAGGAGAAGGATTTTCTATCTGTGGTGAGGAACGGGTTCCATCGGCCAGCACAATTAAGCTGGTCATTATGGCGGAGGCCATGCGCAGGGTAAGAGAAGGGGAACTGTCTCTGGAGCAGACTATTACTGTGACGGAGGAGATGAGGACAGGGGGAGACGGAATTTTAAAGGAGCTTCTGCCAGGACATACCTTTACTCTCAGGGAGATTTTGACTCTCATGATCATTGTCAGCGATAACGAGGCCACGAACATTTTAATACGGATGCTGGGAATGGACAGCGTGAACCGCATGGCTTCAAGGCTTGGGCTTAAAGAGGCCTGCCTGGGCCGCCTGATGATGGATTCAGAGGCTAAAAAGCAGGGGCGTGATAATTATATCTGCGCAGATGATATTACAGAGATTTTCAGGCAGATTTACGATGGGCAGTGCGTGGGAGAGGAGGAGAGCCATCTGATGATGGATATTCTCAAAAGGCAGCAGCAGGGAGGACGTCTCCAGCTGTATCTTCCCGAGGAGATTGAGACTGCTCATAAGTGCGGAGATCTGGATGCTCTGGAAAATGATGGAGGAATCGTATTTCTTCCAGGACATCCCTACATTCTCACTGTTTTGACAAGTGAAATGGAGAGCAATAAAGAAGGACGGGAAGTGATAGGACGGATTTCCCGGATAATCTTCGACGCCCTGTCTTAGTCCTGAGTCTGCCCTTTCCTTGACAGAAAAAGGAAGGCTGTCTTATAATAGCTCTATCTGGATGCCCTGAGAGGGAAGTATATCTCAGGGCATCTTTGCGGATTAGAGCTGGAAGAAGGGGAAGATGGGTGAGGGATATGAAGGATGAGACCATATATGTAACAGGAGAGTCAAGAACCAGCGTGGAAAATGCCATTACAAAGACGTACGGAGCCTTTTACGTGGCTTTTGAAATTAATGGGAAAACAGGAGAGATTGTGGATGCAGACTGCTCAGGAACTCTGGAACTGACCAGGAGCTTTGTAAGACGTATGTTCGTTGGAAAGAAGATATTAGAGGACGATCTGAAAATCGAGGAGGAGATAAAGAGAAGATACTTCGGATCCTCAGTCAAGGCTTTGCTGGTAGCGTACCGAGATGCGAGAAAACGCTTCGGCCAGATACAGGAAAGGGGATGAATAGGAGAGAAAGATGGTGAGAAAAAACGTGCCTGTGCGTCACAATGATTTGACAGGTTTTGTGAAACGTGATATTATGTAATAGAAAAATCTGTTTCAGGGCGAGGCGAAATTCCTCACTGGCGGTGATAAGCGTATGCTGTGAGTCCGCGAGCTCTGCGCGTCAGGGCAGAATGGGTGGGAACCCCATACCAACGGTATAGTCCGGATGAAAGAAACAAAAATACAGATCTGTATTTTTTTAGTCTTGAAATTTATTTTCAAGGCTTTTTTATTTTGGCAGGATTAAAGCCAGCGTACAAAGGGCAGCGCAGCCAGAAACATTCAAACTGCGTGCCAAGGGATGCTGTGAAAGAAAATCCCCCTAAAGTAAAAATGCTCCGCAGAATCAGATTCTTCATGTTTGATGCATAATTACATTTAGTAGGAGGAATATGAAGATGAACAAAACAGCAGCTAGTTATCCGCAGACAGGCAGAGCCCAGACACTGCGTCTGGTGAAGATGAGCTCTATGGTAGCCATTTCGATTGTGTTAGTGTACCTGATCCACTTCCCGATTTTCCCGGCAGTGGCATTTCTGGAGTATGATCCGGCAGATATTTCTATTCTGATTGGAACTTTCGCTTTCGGACCGGCAGCGGGAGTTCTGTTAACACTTGTAACTTCAGTCATTCAGGGAGTGACTGTCAGCGCAGGAAGCGGACTTTATGGGATTATTATGCACCTGCTGGCAACAGGCACACTGGTGCTGATTTCAGGAAGTGTGTACCACATCAGGAAGACCAGGACTTCGGCAGTAATTGGCCTGGCTCTCGGAATGGCAGGAATGGCTGCTGTGATGTTGGGGGCTAATCTGATTATCACCCCTCTTTTCATGGGCGTGTCCAGAGAGATTGTGTGGGATTTGATGCCGTTTATTGTAGGTTTTAATCTGATAAAAGCCGGAATTAACGGAGCTGTAACATTTATTCTGTATAAGAGGATTTCTGGTTTTTTGAAGAAATAAGATAGTAATTAGGAAGAGGGAATGTTTTTGCGCTCCACTGGAAGCCGCTGAAAACATTCCCTCTTCCTTTGCGTGCAGAAAAGTCGCTGAAAATATTCCCTCTTCCTTTGCATATAGGAAAATTTCTTCTCTTCTTTTTTTATCTCAGGTCTGGTTTGTTCCAGGAAAGCCGGATCCTTCTCCATAGTATTTTTTTAAACACGAAATATAGGTCTGAGCAGCTTTTGGAAGTTCCTGATCTTTTCGGTAAACGCAGTACAGCGTGTGGTTCATCTGAGGGTTATCCTGAACCCATGACTTAACTGGAAATGGGATGGAAGCCAGATGATAATTTTTTTCTTGTTCTAAAATAGGAAAGATGCCGATTCCAAGATAATCTGTCATAAGCAAGATATTGTGAAGAGCTGCTCGCGTCTGCACATAGATGATCTGCCGTATTTTATTCCAGTTAATGAGTTTTAAAAAGGAATCATTGTAAATACTTTCCAGAGCCCGCGTCTTTTTTTCTGGATTGCTGGGGTAAAGAACGAAGTTATAGCTGTAAATATCCTCTATGGTAAGTTCGTCTTTCCGGGCCAAGATGGGATGACCTTCCCTGGCAATCAACCATGGGCTGGAGGTAAACAGAGAAACAGCGGACATTCGTTTTAGATGAATCAGTTCAGAAAATTCCTGGTAATTGCTGTGATTCAGAATAATGGTTCCGATATCGCATCGGCTGTTGTATACATCGTCTAAGACATTCTGATTAGATGTTTCCCGATAAGAAAAACGAAGCGGGAAGTCGGAGGGAACAGAATTCACCATCCGAATCAGCGCGTCAATAAAATGAGAGTTTGTACTGGATGAAATACGAAGGCGGTAGTCTTCCTTCCGTTCCTGGAATACAGACTCAAAATTTTTTGCATTGTCCAGAAGATCTCTGGCCATATCAAGAAAAAGATGCCCGCTGTCAGTGGGTATAATTCCATTTTTGCTTCGGGCAAAAATGGTAATTCCATATTCTTCCTCAAGTTCACGTATAATTTTGCTCAGGTAGGGCTGAGAGACGTATAGGGCCGAAGCCGCCCGGGAGATGGAACCGAAATTTGCTATTTCCACTGCGTAGCGCAGATGCTGAAGATTCATGTGAGTCCTCCTATCTATAACCAATCAGATATTACGTGATAGACATGATGAATTGGTCAAAAGTTTTGTAAAAAGTTATAATTAGTATAAATACAAGGTTATAGAAAGTCAAATAAAACAAAATGAAAATGAGAGAGGGAGGATTAATTTGAGTTCAGCAAAATTTGTCAAAGCAGTATTGGAGAAGAAGAGGGCTGAGGTGGAGAATTTAAGTGATCAGATTTTTAACCTGGCTGAGACTGGATTTCATGAGTTTCAGACAGTTAAACTTTACGAAGAGGCCCTGAAAAAAGAGGGATTTGAGGTGATCTGTGGCTTGGCAGGAATGCCCACAGCATTTCGTGCTTCCTATGGTTCGGGAAAGCCATCTGTAGGATTTTTGGCAGAGTATGACGCACTTCCGGAACTTTCCCAGATGGGTGGCTGCACTATGCGGAAACCAGCGGAGGGAACAAATCCAGACGGACATGGCTGTGGACATAACCTTTTGGGCGCGGGAGCCTTCGGAGCAGCTTTGGCTGTGAAAGAATGGCTGAAAGATCACCCAGAGGCAGGAAGTGTAGTTTTATTTGGATGCCCTAGCGAGGAGAAGGGAAATGGAAAGACTATTATGGCCAGGGAGGGTGTATTCGACGGCGTGGACGCGGCCTTTACCTGGCATCCGGATACAGTTAATACAGTAGTTTCCTATTCTACCTTAGCTAATGTGAGCGTGTTCTTCTACTTTAAGGGCGTTACATCCCATGCGGCTGCTGCGCCTGAGATGGGAAGATCTGCGCTGGATGCGGCGGAGCTTATGAGTGTCGGAGTCAATTATCTGAGAGAGCACATTCCATCCAGCGCCAGAGTCCACTATGCCTATCGGGATGTGGGAGGAATCGCACCCAACGTAGTACAGGGCCACAGCTGTGTACACTATTATATCAGAGCGCCTAAGGCATGGCAGGTTCAGGAGATTTATAAGAGAGTGACAGAGGTAGCAGAGGGAGCGGCTAAGATGACGGGAACAGAGGTGTCCTGGGAGCTGTATGCAGGTCTTTCTGATTTTATGCCCAATCATGTACTTTCCGAGGTTCTTCAAAGTTCTTTGGAGGAGGTGGGAGCGCCTGTTTTTGACGAGGATGATTTTGCTCTTGCCAGACGCTTCTTTTATGAGACGGCATCAAAGGAGGAGCTGGAAGCGAAAAAAGAGGCGTTAAAGAAGCGGTACGGAGCGGAAGTATTGGAGGATTTTCTGGAGAAGCCGTTAGATACGGGCGTACTGCCTCTCGTCTGGAACGGACAGGTTCTGTCAGGCTCAACTGATGTGGGAGATGCCAGTTATGTAGTACCGACTGCTATGATGAGTGCAGCCACAGCCACCCTTGGAACAGCGCCCCACACATGGCAGATGACGGCTCATGGAAATACAGCGATTGCCCACAAGGCTATGCTGACGGCGGCCGAGGCCATGGGACTTGCAGGAATCAGAGTTCTTGAAAATCCAGATATAGCGAAAGTAGCGTTAAAAGAACTCTATGAGGAGACCAACGGAACTTACGTCTGCCCAATTCCTGAGGAGATCGGACCAAGACTTGAGGACTAGCCGCAGGCAGAACAGAAAAGCCTGAGAGGAAAAAGAAATAATTATAAAAAACAATGAAAAATAAGGGGGAACTAACAGAGATGACACATTTAGAACTGGCAAATAGTATGGGAATGGCAGTGCTCTGTGCCATTACTATTTTAATTGTATTGCTTCAGCCTGCTTTATTTATGTATGTGGCGTTTAAGAGAGGAAAATCTCTCAACATGAGCAGAGAAGAGATGAAGAAAGCCGCCAGAAGCAGTGCGGTATTCTCAATTATTCCGTCTCTTCCTATTATTGTCAGCTACCTGCTTTTAGTTCCAGCACTGGGGCGATATTTCCCATGGCTGCGCCTGAGCGTAGTAGGTTCCGCTGCCTATGAGACAATGGTGGCAAACATGGCTGCGGAGGCCTTTGGACTGGAGTCTATCACTGCCTCCAATATTCCAATAGACGTATTTGTGAGTATTCTGTTTGTCGTAACAATCGGAATTTTAGGTGGAAATATTTTTAACGTATTTTTTCTCAAAATATATGATAAAAAGGTAGAATCTTTAAAAAGCAGCCATGCCGTCCTGGTTCCAATTATTACGGGAGCTATGTTCTTAGGTCTTTACGGAACTCTGGCAGCTCCGCATTTGACCAATTTTTCCAATATACCAGCGTTGTCCGCAATTCTGGCGGCCGGAATCGTTGCCTTGATTCTAAACAGATGTTCCAAAAACTACAGAAAGCTGAGGGAGTTTTCATTTCCAATCAGCATGATTATAGGAATGCTGGCATCCTGCATTGTAAACGCAGCGCTTTAGGAGGAGAAAAATATGAAAGAAAGAAGTTTTTACGACAATATACATACTCTGGGAAGAATGACAGTGGTTTTGGCTCTTCTGTGCTTCATGGCAGTGCCATTTGGACTTTCTATTATCAACAGAGTGCCTCTCGACCTGGCGAATGCCATCAAGAGCGGAATGCCTGTTCTGATTACCTTTGGAATCAGCGGAATCTGTGAAAACCTATCCTTTATGCCGATTATCGGAAGCGGCGCTCTCTATATGGCCTGCGTGACTGGAAATGTAAGCAATATGAAGGTTCCGGCAGCAGCCAATGCCATGGATATAGCAGGCTATACCCCGGGAAGTCAGCAGGGGGATGTGATTTCTATTATCGCTGTAGCGGCATCCACTTTTGTAACGACAATTATCGTATTTCTGGGAATGCTGTTTTTAGCGCCATTGTTTGAGCCGATTTATAACAATCCATTTCTCCAGCCAGCATTTCAAAATATGGTTCCGGCCCTGTTTGGCGCGCTGCTGTTTCCTCAGATAGCGAAGGCACCGAAGCAGGCGATTGTGCCGGTTCTTATTCCTGCGGTACTGATTCTTCTGGGAGGAAGACAATTTTTTTCGGATAATCAAAGCTACATCATGGTAGGAATGATTATTTTATCAGCGTTCTATTCCTACGGGCTGTTCAAGAAAAAGCTGATTTAAAAGAAACAGGAATGAAAAGAGGGCAAAGAATGGACGAGATACTGGAGCATGCTCTTGAAATCGGGCGCGGATATATTGACAGGGGAGAATGTGCTTCCTATATTCCTGAACTTGCCAGAATGGATAAGAGCCGTTTGGGAATCAGTATTTTTACAAAGGATAGGAAATGTTTCTCCAGAGGCGATTTCAATGTTCGTTTTACGATTCAGAGCATTTCCAAAGTGATTTCTCTGGCGGTGGCTCTGAAGGTCTGCGGATTTGAACGGGTATTTTCAAAAATGAATATGGAGCCGTCAGGAGATCCCTTTAATTCCCTGATTAAGCTGGATCTTACCAGCAGCAAGCCGTTTAATCCTATGATCAATGCAGGAGCCATCACCACAGTCGGGTATCTGACCGGACAGGTGGGATTTGAGGAAATGATTTCCTATGCCAGAATAGTTTGTCTGGATCCAGAAATATCGCTGGATGAGAAGGTTTATCAGTCAGAGATGGCTCACTGCGCCAGAAACAGGGCGATTGCATATCTGCTTCAGAGCAAGGGAATGCTGGAAGGCGGCGTAGAGGAAAGTCTGGAGCTTTACACTCGGATGTGTTCCTTGAGCGTAACGGCAGAGAGTCTGGCTGGATTTGGACTTATTTTGGCAAATGGAGGAATAGATCCTGAGACAGGAAGACAGTTGATGGATTCAGATATCGTAAGAACTGTGAAGGCGATCATGTTTACCTGTGGTATGTACGATGAGTCAGGAGAATTTGCCGTCCGGGTAGGAATGCCGTGTAAGAGCGGAGTTGGGGGTGGTATCTTGGCTGTTTCAGACCACAGAATGGGAATTGGGATTTACGGTCCGGCTCTTGATGAAAAAGGGAACAGCATTGCAGGACGCCATATGCTGGAATATCTGTCAGAGACATTGGAGCTTGGTTTGTTTGACTAGGGGAGGCAGATGACAATAAAAAGAGGAAAGAAGAAATTTTCTTCTTTCCTCTTTTTGTGATAAAGTCACAGACAAAACTGCTCTTGGTCTGTATAATAAAATCAAACTTAAGAAAAGATAGTTCATAAGGCATGGAAACGTAGAACCAGAGTTTGTCAAGGCAGAAAGGAAATAAATATGGAAAAAATTTTAACAGCAGAAAACTTTGAGACAGAACTTGCGGCAGCTGGAAAAGGAAACACAATGCTGGTAGATTTTTGGGCGCCATGGTGCGCTCCGTGCCGGATGCAGATGCCGATTGTAAAACAGATGGCAGAGGACGGATATCAGGTGGGAACCGTAAATGTGAGTGAGCAGATGGAGCTGGCCAGCCGGCTGGGAGTTATGAATATTCCGACTCTTGTTGTATTTAAGGATGGGAAAGAGCATCTTAGATTTGTGGGACTTCAGTCTCGCCAGACGCTGGAGCATGCGATGGAGGGATAGGAGAAGGTGCGCAGAATCAGTATTCAGGAGGAGTGGGCCGAAAAACAGAACGGCTCGCTCCTCTTTCTACTTTTATAATTTTTATGAAAATTGGTATAATTTAATCTAAATGGCTGTCTATATTCAAATTTTCAGAAGCCTTAATTTTTAATTTGTCCTGATACATTTGTTCGTCAGCCCGCTTTTGGGTATCCGCAATCGTGTGATCCAGAGATTTATCAAACTGGGCAACGCCGATAGCCAGAGCCACAGGTATTTTCAGTTCAGAGCCGTATTTGCAGAATTCCTCTTTTGCTCTCAGAAGCAGAGGCATTGGATCTGGCTGATCTTCCATCAGCAGGATAAATTCATCTCCGCCATAACGGTAAGCTGTTGTTTTACGGTTTTCCAGTTTATGAAGAATTTTGGCTGCATGAATAATGCAGGCGTCTCCAACGTCATGTCCCAGCCGATCATTGGCCAATTTCAGATTATTTAAATCAATCACAACAACAGTAAGCTGGCTTAAAGTTTTCTGCGCAGCCCAGTTATCCCGGTCAATTTCATAGGCGTTTCTGTTTTTCAGATTAGTCATAAAGTCTGTATTGGACATATCTCTGTACAGAGGATTGGAGATCCGCCGGAAAATTACCAGCGATGCAAAAATGGAAACTCCGCAGAAGAACAGGCAGGAAATTAAAATAGCCTTTGACAGCCGGTCAATAGCGGCTGCTTCCACATCGGCTGCGATCTCGATTCCAAGAGCGCCCACAACTTTGTTCTGCTCGTCATGAAGCGGGTAGTAAGCAATAAAGATATTGCCCCAGTCAGTGTCGAGAATTTTATTTGGAAGCACGGTTTTTCCGCTTAAAGCTTCATTCAGCTCTTTCTGGATTTCTGGTTCGATCAAATCGCCTGGATAACGGAAGTCAGCAGCGCTTTCAGATAGTCCGTCCACAACATAGACCAGTTCGCCTTGTTTATTTTCCTTTGCAGTGTAGAGGTATCGGAGGTCGCCAAGCTCCCGGATATTTTCCAGGATCACTTTCAGTTCCTGGTAGCTTTCTTTTTGCATATCTTCTTTTTCGTCAATTTCCCAAAATGCTTCCGGTGTCAGTTTGTGTTCCACATAGCTGTGTATATTTTCCACACGATGTGTGAGGCTGTCTAAAATAGAATAATAATAAATGCTGCTGCTGGTTAAATAAATGGAAACTCCAAATAAAATCAGAATCACACTCAGAAGCAGAGACGCCTGCCAGTCTACACGCGAAAAACGCTTTTTTTTCATTATTACTCTCCCTGACATTTTATTTCAATAAACTGACATTTCAGATGGACAAGATGATTTATCACCCTGTCCTTTTAACATATTATACTGGAAAAATTTGGAATGGCAAGAGTGAAATTATAATATTTTCGGGGATACAAAACATATTTTTTAAATATTTTTATGGAGAAATTGTGCTTATAATGGTAGAATAAAAATAACCAGCAGAAAAATTGTGAAAAGGGGACGGAAACAGCATCTGGAAAAGAGACGGAAGATGCTGAAAGAAGGAAAAAGTTTGATACACCTGGAAGAAGAACGTAAAATTTATATGCGGACCATCCAGTTTCTGGATGAAAGTACGGACGATTATCTCTACTTATATGATCTTGTGAACAGGAAACTGTATTTTACAGATAAGATATGCGAGAAATACAATATTCCATCAGGAGTGGAAGGGATACCGATAGAATCGTGGATTCAGATTGTGTATCCGAAAGATCAGAAAAAGCTGGAAGAAAATCTCAGTGATATTCAGACAGGATACAGTGAAAACCATGGCATGGAATATCGTCTGATGAACTGGGAAGGGAAAAAAGTCTGGATTTACTGCCGCGGAGCGGTATTGAAGGACAGAGCAGGCCGTCCCGTATTCCTTATGGGAAGTATTTCAGAGCAGGCTATGCGCTATAAGATCGATGCGCTTACTGGATTTTGGAATTTTGAGAAGTTTTCCGAGGATATGAGAAAGAGTCTCAAGGAGCAGAATGGATATTTTATGGTCCTGGGAATTGACAATTTCCGGGATATTAACGTGAAGAGCGGAAGAACTTTTGGAAATCAGCTTTTGAAGAAAATTGCAGATTTGCTGGAACACTATGCTGACGGAGATATGATGCTGTATCGGCTGGACGGAGATCAGTTTGCTGTAGATTTTGTGGAGAAAACTGAAAAAGATGTGAGAGAGTTCTACCAGATGATTAAGGCAGAGCTGACAAACTTCTGCACACTTTCAGCAGGAGTTGTCGCCTATGCCCGCGGCGATAACTTAGAACGTGGAAATATTTATCAGTATGCAGACAGTGCATTGGAGCGGGCAAAGAGGGAAGGGAAAAACAAGATGCTGTTTTTCTCCTCAGAAACTTATCAGAAGCGTCTGGACAAGATTGAACTTCAGGATGAGCTTCGCGAGGCAGTTATGAATAACTGCCGGGGATTTTATCTCTGCTATCAGCCTCAGATCAGCGGCAGAGAGTTTGAAATCTATGGTGCGGAAGCCCTTCTTCGCTTTGAGTCACCTTCCAGAGGAACTGTGAATCCAGCCGAATTCATTCCTCTTTTGGAGCAGAGCAAGCTGATCTGCCAGGTAGGAGAGTGGGCTCTCTGCGAGGCGGTCAGACAGTGTTTGGAGTGGAGAAAGAAGAGGCCGGATTTTCACATTAATGTAAATATTTCCTATGTACAGCTGAGGCAGGATGATATTGCACTAAAAGTAATTGAAATTCTCAGAGATATGGGACTTCCGGGAAGTGCGCTGACTTTGGAAGTGACAGAGAGCATGCAGCTTCAGGACTACAGCTATTTTAATAAAATTTTTTATGAATGGAAACGGTATGGAATCAAGATTGCGATTGACGATTTCGGAACAGGATATTCCAGCTTAAGCTACTTAAAGAGCATTGATATTGATGAGACAAAAATAGATAGATGCTTTATCAGCAGGATTCAATATAATGCATACAATTACCGTCTGCTCAGCAATATGATTGAGCTGGCTCATGGCGCTCAGATTCAGGTGTGCTGCGAGGGAGTAGAGACAGAAGAAGAGCTGGCTGCGCTCCAGGAACTGAGACCAGACATTTTACAGGGATTTTTGTTTGCAAAGCCATATAGAGCAGAAGAGCTTGAAAAGATTTATTTTGAAGAAGATTCTGAGGAGTATCAGCTCCGGATAAAGAAAGAGGACAAGTTTAGACAGCTCAATTCTAATGAAAGCAGAGCAATGATCCAGGAACTGTGTAAAGATGAGATTGTCAATATTGTGGAAAGTATGGACGAGATCATCTATGTGAGCGATATGGATACAAGAGAACTGTATTATATGAATGCTGCAGGGCGGAAGATGACGGGAATCTATGACTATAAAGGACAGAAATGCTATAAGGTTCTTCTGGGCAGGGATAAGCCGTGTGAAGACTGTCTGAACAGAAAGCTTTACAGGGAAAAGTTTAAAGTGTGGGAGAGAAATAATGAATTCCTGAAACAGCATTTTATTGTAAAAGGGAAATTGATTCCATGGCTTGGGAAAATGGCGCGTCTGGAGATTGCAGCGGTGAAAGAGGAGTAAGGCGGGATGTCTTACTCCTCTACTCGATCCAGGGATTTCCATCCGAACCGGAAAATAGAGATAATCATGGAAAGCTCTGTGATGACCTCATCCAGAATACCAGCCAGAGAACCGGATATGGCATTGTAGGTAATCCAGAGGGGAGAATTGATAAACATGCCAACCAGCCTGATTTTCTGCGGGTTGTGGGAATATCCTGCAATAGTTGAGGCAATATTTGCGGCCACCGGCAAAATGGAAATCCAGCCTGACCAGGTAAAGATCAAGGCTAAGATTTGGAGAAAGCAGAGAATAGCGCACATTCCGCGGCTTTTGGCAAACTTCCATTTTCCGCCCAGGCAGAGGGAACGGAACGTATTAATAATATAACTGATTCCGCCTGTCATTGCACCCAGGAGAATCAGGTGGATTGTGTAAATAAAATAGGATAAAAACTGAACTCGGAACAGGTTCCGGTTGCTCTTGCACTGATAGGAAAAAAAGAATAAAAAAGTTCCAACGAATCCGATACATTGTATCGCAAAATATCTCGCGGTCATATGGCCTGTTCCTTTCTCTGCAGTTTAAATGCAGGTAAAATCTGGTTTCAGTATACCAGCGATTGAGTCTGTGTGCAAGCCCGGATGGAAATAGTGGTGGAAATGAATGGCTCAATGTGCTAAACTGTCCATATTATCAAGAACTGTTGACGGACAGAAGAAATGAAGAAGTATATAGGAGAGGGATTATGAAAGAGACATCACTGGTAATTATGGCTGCTGGAATCGGAAGCCGTTTCGGCGGCGGTATTAAGCAGCTGGAACCGGTCGGACCTGGCGGAGAGATTATTATGGATTATTCAATTCATGATGCTTTGGAAGCTGGCTTCAATGACATTATCTTTATTATCAGGAAAGATTTGGAGAAGGATTTTAAGGAGATTATCGGAAAAAGGATTGAAAAAATTGCTCCGGTATCATATGCATTTCAGGAGCTTTCTGATCTGCCGGAGGGATACTCTGTGCCAGAGGGCAGAAAGAAGCCATGGGGAACCGGACAGGCTGTTTTGAGCGCTAAAGATTTGATTAGAAAGCCGTTTCTGGTCATCAATGCAGACGACTATTATGGAAAAGAGGCGTTCAGGACAATTCACGATTATTTGGTTAATACTATGGACACAGAGCAGGCGAGGGAGCCGTATGATATCTGTATGGCCGGATTTATCCTTGCTAATACGCTGAGCGAGAACGGAGGAGTTACCCGGGGCGTCTGCCGTGTAGGAGAGAATGGGATTCTGGAAAGTGTGACGGAGACATACCAGATTGAGAAAAAAGGCGGGAGCTTATCGGCTTTCGATAAGGAAGGAAATCCAGTGTCCGTATCAGGGGAACAGCACGTTTCCATGAATATGTGGGGACTTACACCGTCCTTTGTAAAAGCTCTGGAAGCCGGTTTCCCGGAGTTTTTAAAAGGGCCAGGGGCACAGGATTTGAAAGCAGAGTATCTGCTTCCCACAATTATTGACAAGATGATCCGCCAGGGACAGGCGAAGGTGACTGTTCTGGAGACAAGGGATAAATGGTTTGGCGTTACCTATAAGGAAGATAAGGAATCGGTCAGCCAGGCTATTCGTGAGCTTTACCGACAGGGCGTTTACGAAGACAGCCTGTTTGAGTCTGGCAGGTAGGAAACTGTGTGGAGGATCCTGCATATGATATGGTATAACTTTAAGAAGGAGCCATGTTATATGCAGGATTTTTTAGATTCTGATCCGATGTCTGCCGGTCCGCCGGATACAGGACTTTCAGAGACAGTCAGGGATTTTGAATATTTTTCCACTCTATGTCCTGGAAAGCTGCGGGGGATCCAGTCAGAGGTAGAGGCGGCCTGCGACCGTCTGGATTATAAAGGAAGTCCTATTTACGATGAATATCCAGATCGTGTTGCCATGGAACAGCTCAGCCGTGAAATCGCCCGCCGCGTATCAGAGCGTGTATCAGGGGCAGAGAGTTTGAAACTTGATACAGCAGAGGTTCATTTTTACAGCGGTACTGTGATTACGGGAAATCCGGCGCCGCAGGTGCGTGCTATGGAAGCGGAGCTGGCGGCAAAGGAGATAGAGAAGAAAGACGGTATGGAAGAGCGTTTACATATGGAGGACTTAAATGACAGAAGGGGATCTCGAGGGCCGGGATCTGTAAGGCCGTGGGGTCCGCCGCCCAATTATCCGTGGGGTCCGCCGCCTAACTATCCATGGGGTCCGCCGCCTCCGTCAGGCAGCCACGGGAACCCTGACTGGGGAGACATTGCAGCCCTTCTTCTGTTTTCGGAAATTCAGCGCAGAAGATGTCGGAACAGAGGATGCCGCTCTTTTTCAGATAGTAGATTATAGGAGATGGATATGGTATAATATCGTCAGATATTATGCCGCGTCGGTTTGGGCGAGCGAAGCGAAGCAGACACAAATTCAAACTATGCGCATCCGTCGGAGGCACATATCCGCAGAACGGATATGGCATACTAACCAGATAACCTGAGTATTTGAGGATAAACAGCATGAAAAGAGTCAGTAAAAAAATATGGATGATTATGATGGCTGTCATAGCGGCCGCGGCTTTGTCTGCGGCCGCTGTAACGGCTTTAAAGGATAAAAAACAGGAGAACACAGCGTATACGCCTATTGAAGATGGAAATATTCCAGTTGCCTATATGGAAATGGGAGGAAGGCAGATGAACCGCCTTCACGGCTTTTTGGAGGACAGGCGGGAGTGGGCAGACAGGGGAAATCTGACTGTCCTTCCTGAAGACAGGAAACTGACAGTAGATTTCTATAATCTGGACAGCCGCATTACGGGAATCCAGTATGAAATCCGCAGCATGGAGGACGAGAGCCTGATTGAGCGGACTGTAGTTAAGGACTGGCATCAGGACGAGGGTTCGGCGGAAGCGGTGACAATTCTGCCGATCCAGAATTTAATTGACAAGGAAGAGGAGTATATTCTGACTCTTGCTATTGCCACAGAAAATCAGCCGGAGATTTATTACTATACCAGAATTGTCTGGACAGATGACGCCTATTTAGAACCGATGCTTCAGATGGCAGAGACGTTTTCGGATAATACGTTCCATTACGAGAGAGCCTCAGATCTCACCACTTATCTGGAGACAGATCCTGCGGCGGACAACAGTTCCCTGGGACGCGTGACTCTTAAAAACAGTTTTGACCAGATTACCTGGGGAAATCTTTCTCTGGAAAAAACAGGGAATGTGGAAATGGAACTGAAGGAGCTTCAGGGCAATATGGCTTCTCTCTGCCTGAACTATGTGGCTGCCAGCGCAGAAGAGGATGAGGCGGACGCGGATGAGATGGAAAAAGAACAGGCAGATCCGGAGGATAGAGAGTATTACGACATTACAGAGAGCTTCACTATGAAATGGGGCTCTCAGAGAATCTATATGATGGATTATGAGAGAACCATGAATCAGATCTTTGATGGAGGATCGGATCTGTATTCAGGAAAACGGATTATGCTCGGGATTTCTGACAGCAGCGGTCTCCAGCAGATGCGATCTCCAAATGGAGCTTATGAGGCCTTTGTGGCGAACAGGGAGCTTTGGATGTACAGCAGTGCAGATAACGAAAGCACCCGGGTGTTCAGCTTCCGCCAGAGTGAGACAGATGAGATGGCCAATCTTCAGGATTATGGAATCAAGCTTTTGGCTGCAGGAGACAGCGGAACGGTCGATTTCCTTGTAAGCGGTTACATGAGCCGGGGAAGCCATGAAGGCGGAGTTGGTGTTTCTCTGTGGCGGTATGAGAAGGAAACGAATACTCTGACAGAGCGTCTGTACCTTCCCGCAAATGAGAGCAGTGAGGAGCTGCTGATGGGAATAGACTCTTTAAGCTGTCTGAGCGGCAGCGATACTCTGTATCTTCTCATGGGAAATACCGTTTATTCTGTGGATGCAGCCTCCCGTCAAGCCAAAATTCTGGCAGAGGGAGTGACAGAGGAAAATTTTGCAGTAAGTCCAGGACAGAAGCGGATTGCATGGCAGGATGGGGAGGATCGGTACGACAGTTCTGCAGTTCACATCATGAATTTGGAAACAGGGGAGAGCGCCCAGATTAAAGCGCCAGAGGGAAGCAGTATCCGCCTGCTGGGTTTTGTAGGAAGTGATTTGGTTTACGGCCTGGCAGAGGAGAACTCAAGCGTAAAGGTAAATGGCCGTACGGTTCAGGCTCCTATGTATGCTCTGGAGATTGCAGGGGAGGACATGAATCTTCAGACACGGTATGAGAAGGAAGGCGTTTATATCACAGACGTGGAAATTGAGGACAGCCGTGTCCATCTTCAGAGAATGACGAGAGTAGGAGACAGTTACATGGCAGCCGGCGCAGATACTCTGGTCTGCAACGAGGAAGTGAAGGAGGATTCTGCAGAGGGAATCGGATACCGGGTCTCTGAGGAGAAGGGGCGCGTGTACTTTGTGCAGCTGGCAGAGTCTGTTTCAGGAGACGTTGATTTAAAAGTTCCCTCTAAAGCAGTGGCTGAGGAAAATAATACAGTGGAATTGGGAAAGGCGGATCCTTCCGGCAGACGCCAGTATTATGCCTACAGCGGCGGCAGGCTGAGAGGTATATTTGAGCAATTTTCAGACGCGGTGGCGGCTGCTTATGACGGAATGGGAATTGTGACAGACGAGGATGGAAGAATGTTCTGGTCCAGAGTGGGCCGGGCTGATATGATGACAATCCGAAATCCGGAGAGCCTGGTTCCCGATTTAGAGCGGTATCTGAAGGGGTTTGAGGAAGGAGATGAGGAAACCTCAGACGGGGGCTCCATCATTGATGCAGGAGGTCTTTTCCTGAATCAGGTACTCTACTTTATCAGCCGAGGCTATCCGGTAGCGGCTTACACAGGGGACGGATCCTATGCTGTTATTTACGGTTATGATTCCTACAATATCTCCTGTCTCTGGTATCCTGGAACAGAACAGGCCTATACAGATAAAATGGGTCTTAACGATGCGGCGGCCTGGTTTGAGGCCAATGGCGGAAACGGATTTGTGGCGTTCCTGTTCGAAGATTAATGGGTATTCATCTTTACAAATTCTGCTGATATGTTATAATCAGTTAATAAAAAGTTAATGTTCATATGGGGACAGAGACAAAAAAGCCATAAAAATGTAAGAGTTGGGACAGTCAGAAGGCGTGGCGGGTTTCATCCCGCCAGAGCTTTTCTCGCCAAATATAGACAGAGGTGCAAGATGGAACAGTATATTATGAAAGGCGGCAACCCCCTGGTCGGTGAGGTCACCATCAGCGGAGCTAAGAATGCCGCTCTGGGAATATTAGCTGCATCAATTATGACGGACGAAGAAGTTTTGATAGAGAACCTGCCAGATGTGCGGGATATCAATGTGCTGTTAGAGGCCATTGAGGAGATTGGAGCTAAGGTAGACCGCATCGACCGCCATACGGCCAGGATTGACGCGAAGCATATTAAGGAAGTAAGCGTGGATGACGAGTATATCCGCAAAATCCGCGCTTCCTACTATTTTATAGGCGCTCTTCTCGGAAAGTACAAGAGTGCAGAGGTTCCCCTTCCAGGCGGCTGCAATATTGGAAGCCGTCCGATTGATCAGCATATCAAGGGCTTTCGTGCTTTGGGAGCTGAGGTGGAAGTAAAGAGAGGAGCCGTAGTGGCTCATGCCATTGACCTGGTGGGAAGCCATATTTATCTGGACGTAGTCAGCGTGGGAGCTACGATTAATGTGATGATGGCGGCCACTCTGGCGGAGGGCGAAACGATTATTGAGAATGCTGCCAAGGAGCCGCATGTAGTAGATGTGGCCAACTTCCTGAACAGTATGGGAGCCAATATTAAGGGAGCAGGAACAGATATTATCCGCATTAAGGGCGTCAGAAAGCTCCATGGTACAGAGTATTCGATTATCCCGGATCAGATTGAGGCCGGGACCTTTATGTGCGCTGCCGCCATTACCAGAGGCGATATCATGGTACAGAATGTTATCCCCAAGCATTTGGAGGCTATTACTGCAAAGCTGATTGAGATGGGCTGCGAGGTGACAGAATTTGACGAGGCAGTCCGCGTAGTGGGTAAACCGCGTCAGAAGCATATGGATATTAAGACCCTTCCATATCCAGGATTTCCTACAGATATGCAGCCGCAGATTACGGTGACTCTGGCTCTGGCTGAGGGAACCAGCGTGGTGACAGAGAGTATTTTTGAAAATCGTTTCAAATATGTGGATGAGCTGTCCCGGATGGGCTGCAGTATCAAGGTAGAGGGAAATGTAGCGATTATTGATGGTGTGAGAGGCTTTACCGGAGCAACAGTCAACGCGCCGGATCTGAGAGCCGGAGCCGCTCTTGTAATCGCAGGTCTGGCTGCTGAGGGCTACACGGTAGTCGATGAGATTGGATACATACAGAGAGGCTATGAAAACTTTGAGGAGAAGCTGAGAGGCCTGGGAGCTGTGATTGAGAAGGTGGATTCTGAGAAGGAAGCTCAGAAATTCAAACTGAAGGTAGGCTGATATTTCTCTTGACAGAAGAGAGAGAATAGGATATTATATCAATCGCAAGCAAAGAATGCAGAATCATTTAAATACTAGATACAAGTAAATAATGTGCGTAATATCCCTTATTCAGAGTGATGGAGATACAAAGGATCTGAGAAGTCACGGCAACCCCAGACAAATGGAAGGTGCCAGCCTGAGCGAGGAACTGCAGACATGCGGTAAATCGAGCAATAAGAGGAATTGATAGAAAAGAAATCAAGTCCGTGTTGCTGCGGACTTTTTTTTACGATAAAAACGGTGTTTTTTCATAAAAAAAAGTCTGAATATGCGCACAGATGCGAGAGGAATCCCGGCTGCCAGAGGCAGCCCGCATCTGGCGCGCAAAGCGGCCAGACCCGCTTTGATTCAGCCATGCAGGTGAAGAGAGTCTTTTAAGATGCGCACAGAGCAGAAGAAACTATGAATTTACTAAGAAAAAGGAGGAACAACGTGGAAAAGTTACTTTTTACATCCGAGTCTGTTACTGAAGGCCATCCAGACAAAATGTGCGATCAGATTTCCGATGCGATTCTGGACGCTCTTATGGAGAAGGATCCGATGAGCCGTGTTGCCTGTGAGACAGCAGTTACCACAGGACTTGTCCTGGTTATGGGAGAGATTACAACGAACGCTTATGTGGACATTCAGAAAATCGTCCGCGAGACAGTCCGCGAAATCGGATATGACCGTGCGAAATACGGTTTTGACTGCGATACCTGCGGCGTGCTGACTGCCATTGACGAGCAGTCTGCTGACATTGCTTTGGGAGTAGACAAGGCGTTAGAGGCGAAGGAGAACAAGATGTCCGATGAGGAGATCGATGCCATCGGAGCCGGCGATCAGGGTATGATGTTCGGTTTTGCAGCTAATGAGACAGAAGAGTATATGCCGTATCCGATTTCCCTGGCTCACAAGCTTGCCAGAAGACTGACAGAGGTGAGAAAGAACGGAACGCTTCCGTATCTTCGCCCGGACGGAAAGACCCAGGTAACAGTAGAGTACGATGAAAATGGAACACCGTTCCGCTTAGACGCAGTGGTTCTCTCTACTCAGCACGATGAGAAAGTGACTCAGGAGCAGATTCACAAGGATATTAAGCGCTATGTGTTTGACCCAATTCTTCCGGCCAATATGATTGATACAAATACGAAGTTCTTTATTAATCCGACAGGGCGCTTCGTGATCGGAGGACCTCATGGTGACAGTGGTCTGACAGGAAGAAAGATCATTGTAGACACTTACGGCGGATATGCCCGTCACGGCGGCGGAGCTTTCTCTGGAAAGGATTGCACAAAGGTAGATCGTTCCGCAGCTTACGCAGCCCGCTATGTGGCTAAGAATATTGTGGCTGCAGGGCTGGCTGACAAGTGTGAAATCCAGCTTTCTTACGCAATCGGAGTGGCTCATCCGACCTCTATCATGGTAGATACCTTTGGTACAGGAAAACTGTCTGATGAGAAACTGGTAGAGATCGTGAGAGAGAACTTTGATCTCCGCCCGGCAGGAATTATCAAGATGCTGGATCTCCGCCGCCCGATTTACAAGCAGACGGCAGCTTACGGACATTTCGGAAGAAACGATCTGGATCTTCCGTGGGAGAAGTTAGACCGTGTGGATACGCTGAAAGCATACTTAAAATAAAGAATTCCATCAATACTGAGAAGAGGCATTTTCTGGCAGAGTCATTTACATTCTGGGGAAATGTCTCTTTTTTTGCTGGATGATTGTGGATAGAATGTTTAAATAATTCATACTATTCTGAATAATAGTTTTTAATATAAAATCAGAATATATATTTTCAAAAAAGTTTGAAAAAATGTTGAGTTCCGTTGACAAAAGGTATATGATTTTGATATAGGAACGGACAGAAGGTATAGGTGGATATAGAGGATAAAATGGGGGTATCAGATGTGAAACAGAATGTGTGCAAAAATCCGTCCCCAGGGGAGCCTATGGCATCCGAAACCGGGACCGGACCAAAGGTGTCATCCGGTGCGTACATTGTTGCGCGGGCGCTCTGCTATATGAAGGAAAATTACAGAAAGCATCTGACTCTGACGGGGGTAGCGGAGCAGATGTTTGTAAGCCAGTGGCATCTGAGCAAGCTGTTGAACCGTCACACAGGGAAAAATTTTTCAGAGCTGCTGAACAGGGTAAGGATTGACGAGGCGATACGTCTGCTGGCAGATCCATCCAGGCGGGTAGGAGATATTGCCGTAGAGGTAGGGTTTTCCGACAGCGCTCATTTCTGCCATGTTTTTAAAAGACAGGTAGGAATATCGGCGGGGGAGTACAGAGTCCAGCTGGAAAAGGGGGTTGCCGGCAGAGAGGGCTGAACAGAAGAGGAGAAAATTTAGATAACTTTTAGAAACGTGCTTCTAAAAATATGGTATACTTTAAGCAAGTTAAAAGTATACAGCGACAGTTAAAAATATGAGAAAACCATGCAGGCTGGCGCAGGTTTTCTCATATTTTTGTCAAAGGAGACAACAGTATGAAGATCAAGACGCGTCTGGCTATCGCTTTTATTACAATTACCGTGGTTCCTATTTTTCTGATTTACGGCGCGATCACGGCTCTGAGCAATTATCAGATCCGCTCTTTTCAGAAAACTTACGGACTCAGTGAGCAGGTAGATCTCCTCTCTGGAAATTCTATGCAGGTATTTAACCGCCTGACGATCAATTCGCAGAAGAAAATACGCCATATAGCCATGAACGAGCCGGACAAGCTGGAGGATCCAGAATGTCTGGCTAAGGTAAACGAAGCTCTGAGGGCGGAGTATTCCTTTCTGCTGGTGAGAAAGGGACCGAATATTATTTTTTCAGGTGATCCAGAGGGCGAAAAGCTGTTTTCCCAGCTGCCGCCTTATGGGGAGGACAACTCCGATGTTCTGTCAGGCGGTTTCTATGTGGATGGTGAGGAGCAGCATCTGTTAAAGCAGATTGATTTTCAGTATGGGGACAGGAGCCGGGGAAGCGCCTTTATTGTAACGAATGTAGGCGAATATGTGCCGGAGATTAAATCTATGCTGAACGAGATGCTGATAGTGGGAATCGCTATCATATGCCTGACAGGCGGAATGCTTGTTATGTGGGTGTACCGCTCCATTCTGCGCCCGCTCCACGAGCTTCAGGAGGCGACGAAGAAGATTCGGGATGGAAATCTCGATTTTACCCTGGATGCGGAGAATGATGACGAGATAGGAATGCTCTGCCAGGATTTTGAGGAGATGCGCCTCCGTCTGAAGGAGTCGGCAGAGGAGAAGATCCAGTACGATAAGGAGAGCAAGGAGCTGATCAGCAATATTTCTCATGATCTGAAGACACCGATCACGGCGATCAAGGGATATGTGGAGGGAATTCAGGACGGAGTTGCATCGTCTCCGGAGAAGCTGAACAAGTATATCAGGACTATTTACAATAAGGCCAACGACATGGACAGGCTCATTGACGAGCTGACCTTTTATTCAAAGATTGACACGAACAGGATTCCCTACACTTTTTCTAAGATCAATGTGGCCGAGTATTTCTGGGACTGTGTGGAAGAGGTCGGTCTGGATATGGAGACCAGGGGAATTGAGCTGGGATATTTCAATTATGTGGACGAGGATGTGCTGGTTATCGCAGATGCGGAGCAGATGAAGCGAGTCATTAACAACATTATTGGCAATTCCCTGAAATATCTCGATAAAAAGAAGGGCATTATCAATCTTCGGATTACAGATGATGGAGATTTTATTCAGGTTGTCATCGAGGATAACGGAAAAGGAATCGCAGCTAAGGATCTGCCTTACATTTTTGACCGGTTCTACCGGACGGATTCCTCACGAAATTCTTCCAAAGGGGGAAGCGGCATTGGGCTTTCCATTGTGAAAAAGATTATCGAGGATCACGGAGGCAGAATTTGGGCTTCCAGCAAGGAAGGAATCGGCACAGAGATTCACTTTGTGCTTAGAAAATATCAGGAGGTTATTCAGGAATGAGCAGAATTTTAATTGTTGAGGATGAGGAGGCTATCGCAGAGCTGGAAAAGGATTATCTGGAACTTTCCGGCTTTGAGGTAGAGATTGAGAATAATGGTGAAACGGGCCTTAAGAGAGCGTTAGAGGAGGAGTTTGATCTCTTGATTCTGGATTTGATGCTGCCCGGAGTCGATGGATTTGAAATTTGCCGGAAGGTTAGGGAAGTGAAGAATACGCCTATCATTATGGTTTCTGCCAAGAAAGACGATATTGACAAGATCCGTGGTCTGGGACTGGGAGCAGACGACTATATCACAAAACCCTTCAGCCCCAGCGAAATGGTGGCCAGGGTGAAGGCTCATATGGCCCGGTATGAGAGACTGATTGGAAGCGGAATGCCGGAGAATGAGATCATCGAGATCCGCGGCCTGAAGATTGACAAGACAGCCAGAAGAGTGTATGTGAACGGGGAAGAGAAAAACTTTACTACCAAGGAGTTCGACCTGCTGGCTTTCCTGGCTCAGAATCCAAACCATGTGTTTACAAAGGAGGAACTGTTCAGCCGCATCTGGGATATGGAATCCCTGGGAGATATCGCCACGGTGACAGTTCACATTAAGAAAATCAGGGAGAAAATTGAGTTTAACACAGCTAAACCTCAGTATATTGAGACTATCTGGGGAGTGGGTTACCGGTTTAAGGTCTGATTTCTGTGACAGATAGAAAATAAGAGACATAAGAGGAGCGCTATGGTCAGGGAGGAAATGAAAGAAAGGGGAGGAGAGATCGGGGGAAAAAACAGAGCAGAAGAAAAATGGCAGAGTTTTGAGGCGGTGGTTTCAGGAAAGGGGCGCAGCCGGAGAAGAGAGTCAGGGACAAGGGAGCAGGAGCGTTCCTGTCTCGAGGCGGCGGCCTGTATTGTGATTCTGTTTATCTTTACAGGAATTTTGCTGCTCCTTTTTTTCCTCAGTGCAACAGGCAGCGCAGCTGTGTATGGGGGAGCCGAGCAGGTGTGGTTTTATGGAGACTCTTTTCTGTACCATCTTCTGGTATTCATCCTTATTACTGCTCTGGGCACGGTGGTTCTTAAAGTCAGGAATATAGGAGAAAAAGCGGAAAAAAGCCGGGGGGAGCAGACGGAATGCAGGAAACGCTTTATCCGGCTTGTTCTCATTATTTCAGGGTTTTATGTAATCTGGATCATGGGAACAATGTTTCGGCCGGCATCAGATCAGAGATTGGTTATCGCCTGTGGAAAAGCTTTGGCAGAAGGCGATCTTTCGCCCTGGAATCAGGTGGGATTCCGGTATCATTATTCTGATTTTGAAGGCTACGCCTATACTTACCCTCATCAGAACGGGCAGATTTTGTTTGCAGCTTTGCTGTATCTGCTTGTCGGCGAACAGGCTTCTTTTCTATGGCAGCTGCTCAATGTGGCCTTTTTGGCAGCTGGTATTTTGTATACAGGAAAGATGGCGGAAGCTGTCTTGGAAATGAAGAGCAGTTTTCGTGGTCTCGTTCTGCTGATGATGGCATTTCTGCCATTTTCCTTTTATGTCACCTTTGCATACGGGACGATTCCAGGCTTTGCCTGCTCAGCGGCGGCTGTATGGTATGAGAAAAAGTTTCTGGATGAGAGAAGGAAACGCGCTCTTTTTTTTGCGTCGCTCCTGATTTCAGCAGCCATTCTGTTTAAATCTAACTATATGATTGTTCTGGCAGCTATGGTTATCTTTTTCCTGGCGGAAGCTGTATTTCAGAAAAAGTTGTTTCCTTTTCTGGGAGCCGCGGCCGTGCTGGCTGCTTATCTGACAAGTCACAGTCTGGTGTCAGGGGGGCTTTCTCTAGTGGCCGGCCATTCAGTGGAAGGCGGTCCTCCTATGCTCACATGGGTAGAGATGGGGCTTCAGGAAGGCAGCAGAGCTCCAGGCTGGTTTAATAATTATAATGTACATATTTATCTGGATAATCATGAGGACCGGGAGCTGACAGCTGCGGCTGTGAAGCGGGATCTGGGACAAACGATTCAGTATTTTATGGAGCATCCTGACTATGCGGCCGATTTTTTCAACAGAAAGCTGCGGTCCATGTGGACAGAACCCACCTTTCAGAGCCTGTGGATTCAGGAGGTGAAGGGATTTGGATGGCTGTTTCCTTCCTTTGCCAGATCGCTGTTTAAAGAGGGTGGAGCGGCCAATGAAATTTACTGGGAGCTGTGCAATGCAGTTCAGACGCTGGTCTATGCGGGGGCGCTGTTGTTTGTAGTATTCCGTTTTCGGAGAGTGAAGTTCCAGGGACTATTTTTTGCCGTCATTTTTATCGGAGGCTTTCTGTTCCACCTGTTTTGGGAGGCTAAGGGACAGTATACAGTTTCTTATTTTACGCTGTTGATTCCCTATGCGGTTCTGGGAATGCAGGACTGGATTCAGTGGGTATCAAAGGGGAGGTTTGTATGGATGAGACATTAAAAGGGCGCAGGCTTATGGTTGTGGGCCTGACTCTGTTTTCTATGTTTTTTGGGGCGGGAAATTTGATTTTTCCGCCGTTTTTGGCGGCTCAGGCCGGGACTGCTGCGTGGCCGGCTATGGCAGGCTTCTTGATGAGCGCAGTCGGTCTTCCGGTTCTTGGTGTGATCGCTGTGTCAAGGGCGGGAGGTCTTGACTGTCTGGCGGGAAGGGTGCATCCGGTATTTTCTATGGTATTTACCATTCTGATTTATTTATCCATCGGACCATGCCTGGCCATCCCCAGAACAGCCAGCACCTCCTTTGAGATGACGGTGCTCCCGTTTTTGAATAATGGAGAGCAGGCAGTTTTGTGGCAGCTTGGATACTCGGCAGTATTTTTCCTGCTGGCGGCAGCAACGGCGTTTCACCCGGAAAAGCTGACCCAGTGTCTGGGAAAAATCTTGTGTCCGGCGCTGCTGGGGCTGATCTTTATCATGTTTGCAGGCAGCATAGCTGCCGAACCGCAGGCTTCCTTGCTGCCAGCGGACGCCTACAGCGGTCTGGCTCCAGTAAAGGGATTCCTGGAGGGTTATCAGACCATGGACACCATAGCGGCCCTGAATTTTGGAATTATCATTGCGCTCAATATTAAGGCAGTGGGAGTAAAGGCTGAGGACGCGGTGGTAAAGTCTACTGTGCGGAGCGGGCTGATAGCAGGCGTGCTTCTGGCATCTGTTTACTGCGCTCTGACTTATGTAGGAATTAAGGCTGGTCCGGAAGCTCAGGCGCTTGATAACGGGGCCAGAGTGCTGACCTTTGTGGCGGATCATATTTTTGGCTCAGCTGGAACAGTCGTACTGGGGCTGATTTTCTTCATCGCCTGTTTCAATACCTGCGTGGGTCTTCTAAGCTGCTGCAGTGAGTTTTTCTGTCAGCTGATCCCGCGGGTTAGTTACAGAACATGGGTGGTTCTGTTTGCGGCTGTCAGCATGGCCGTATCCAATGCAGGATTGACGAAAATACTGGCATTTTCCGTGCCTGTTTTAAACTGCATTTATCCAGTGGCTATTGCTTTGATCTTTCTCTCCTTTGCAGGAAAGGGAGGGAAAAAAATGTACTGTCTGGCTGTGACTTTAACGGGAGTTGTCAGCATTGTCTACGCGCTGGAGGGAACGGGACTCAGCATTCCGGCTGTTTCTCAGCTCTTTACCCTGCTTCCTGGATATGGTCTGGGACTTGGCTGGATTCTGCCAGGCCTTATAGGTGCGCTGGCCGGAAAAGCACTGGATGCGGCTGGAAAGAAGAAATATTAATTTATGTACGAGGAAGAATTTTCAATGATTTTAAACGGAAGAAGAAAATTTTTCCTCGTGGATAGCTGGAGAAGACTTCAGAGATTTCCGATTGGACGATGGCAGCAAGGCTTTCGCAGAAAACGCAGCCAGCGGCAAAGCCTGCAGTTTTTGCCTGTTTTGCAATGACTTAAAAAAAGATTTTTATTTGTGCGTTTGTCGTGAGATTCTGGCTGCGTGCATTGACAGAAGGAAAAAATTCTGCTATAGTAAGCTGGGCATACAGTGGGAAGGTTCAAGAACTGAAACGGTCTTGGATCTTTTTTTGCTTTATGGAAGCATATATTTTTACTGTGAGGCGGGCCCCTGGTATGTCTGAAGAACGGGAAAGATTTGGAAGTTTGAGAAAGGAATAGAATGGAGACAATCAGATTTGACGAATTAAACCTGGACGCAAAAATTCTGCGTGCAGTGACAGATATGGGATTTGAGGCGGCGTCACCGATTCAGGCAAAGGCGATCCCCTTAGAGATAGAGGGAAAGGATATTATTGGACAGGCACAGACTGGAACAGGAAAGACGGCGGCTTTCGGCATTCCGCTTCTCCAGAAGATTGATCCAAAGAATAAGAAACTCCAGGCGGTAGTGCTCTGCCCAACAAGAGAGCTGGCGATTCAGGTAGCAGACGAAATCCGCAATCTGGCCAAATATATGCATGGCATTAAGGTTCTGCCTATCTATGGCGGACAGGAGATTGTGAAGCAGATCCGTTCCTTAAAGGATGGTGTTCAGGTGATTATAGGAACTCCGGGCCGCGTGATGGATCACATGAGAAGAAAGACTATCAAGTTCGGCCAGGTTCACACAGTTGTTCTGGACGAGGCGGATGAGATGCTGAACATGGGCTTTCTGGAGGACATGGAGACGATTTTAAGCGAGCTTCCGGAGGAGCGTCAGACGGTAATGTTTTCTGCTACCATGCCGTCAGCTATCGCAGAGATTGCGAAGAAATTCCAGAAGGATCCGGAAATTGTGAAGGTAGTGAAGAAGGATCTGACGGTTCCAAAGGTTACCCAGTATTACTATGAAGTAAAGCCGAAGAACAAGATTGAGGTAATGTGCCGTCTTCTGGATATGTATGCTCCCAAGCTGTCTGTGGTATTCTGCAATACCAAGCGCCAGGTAGATGAACTGGTGCTGGCTCTCCAGGGCCGCGGCTACTTCGCGGAGGGACTTCACGGAGATCTGAAGCAGGTTCAGAGAGACCGTGTTATGAATGGATTCAGAAAGGGCAGAACGGATATTTTAGTGGCAACGGACGTGGCTGCCAGAGGAATTGATGTGGACGATGTGGAGGCTGTATTTAACTATGACATTCCTCAGGATGAGGAGTATTATGTACACCGAATTGGACGTACCGGACGTGCCGGAAGAGAGGGAAAGGCTTTCAGCCTCGCTGTGGGAAAAGAGGTTTACAAGCTCCGCGATATCCAGAGATACTGCAAGACGAAGATTGTACCCCAGCCGATTCCATCCATTGACGATGTAACGGAGATCAAGGCTGACAAGATTCTCTGCCAGGCGGAGGAGCTTCTGCAGGACAGCGATATGAACCGCCTGATTGACATTATTGAGAAGAAGGTTTTGGAGGAGGACTACACCACCCTTGACCTGGCGGCAGGACTGCTCCGCATGATCATGGGCGAGGACAACGAGGACATTATCGAGGATTCCAGGCCTCTGCGATCCTTAGACGATCTGGGAGATTACAGAGACAGAAATTCCGGCAGAGGAAGAGGCGGACGCTCCGGCGGCAGAGGAGGCCGTTCCGGAGGCGACGATATGGCCAGACTTTTCATTAACATTGGAAAGAACCAGAACGTAAAGCCAGGCGACATTCTGGGCGCCATCGCAGGCGAGTCTGGAATGCCGGGAAAAATGGTGGGAAGTATCGATATGTACGATAAGTATACTTTTGTAGAAGTTCCCAGAGAGCAGGCTGATATCGTACTCCAGGCTATGAAAGATGTAAGAATCAAAGGTAAGAATATCCATATGGAGAAAGCTAACCGGAAATAAAAACGAAATTCAGATAAATTCAAAAAATAAAGGAGAAAGAAACATTTCCTGTTTTTATTCATTATAGAAGAAATCAGGAAAGGATCTTTCTCCTTTTCAGATCAGGATGAAACATGGATGATAAACTCAGCAATCATAAGGAAAACTCCCGTTCCAAATAAAACTTTCAAAGGTATTGCCTTGAAATCAACATGGTTGTGTAAAAGTTTATCAGTGAGCATCAGAATTAAAACAGCCGATAACAGAACCACTCCAGACAATATTCTGATATCCGGCTGGACAGACAGAACCCCCAGCGTATCTAATAACCGTATTCCGCTGTAAACATTAAAAAGCAAAAGACATAGATACCATTTTAACATGCGAATTTCCCCTTTTCAAATAGAAGATACAAAATATACACTGATGCTATAATCAAATAATATCAAAAAAAACAAAATAGTCAATAAAACAAACAGATAATACTATTGCTAACACAGAAAAAAAGAGATATTTTTCGGTGACTTTAAGTGGAACAAGAAAAATATCTCTTTTTTCCGATAACCAAATCTTTAGAAAATCTTTCATTTTTTCTGCCTTCCCTGTTTAGATTTTTGCCCTATACTGGCCCTATCAAAACAGAAGAGGGGGAGACGGATATGAATGGGTGGGATCTGATAGAGATTCTGTTTCCTGTTTTAGGCATGGTGGCGGCAGTGAATCTGCTGATTCAGTTTTTTCAGATTGCTTGGGAGGAATTCCGAAGATGTAGTATAATCAGAGCAGAACAGAAAATGACTCAAACAGAACAAAAAAAATCAGAAGTTTATGGAGATGATACACAGCTATGGAAATTCAGACAGGAGCGGACGCAGGAACTATTTTAATTGTGGAGGATGATAAGGAAATCAGGCAGGGAATTGAGATATTTTTAAAAGGCCAGGGATATCGGGTGTTTCAGGCGGCAGATGGAATCGAGGGACTTAAGATAATTGAGGAGCATGACATTTCTCTGGCCATTGTGGATGTGATGATGCCCAGAATGGACGGTATCACTATGGTAATTAAGCTCCGGGAAAAGTATGATTTCCCGGTGATTTTTCTTTCCGCCAAATCGGAGGAGGTGGACAAGATTATGGGGCTTAACATGGGGGCGGACGACTATGTGACAAAGCCGTTTACGCCTATGGAGCTTTTAGCCAGAGTGGGTTCTCAGCTTCGCCGGTATCAGCGCTTTCTGCGCCTTCTTGAGGAACGGCAGTCCGGAGCGGTCGGGGCGCAGGAGGAGCGGGTATACCGGATTGGAGGTCTGGAGTTTCACGAAGACACGGTGGAGGTATTTGTAGACGGCGCTCCAGTGAAGGTAACTCCCATGGAATTTAAAATCCTTCTGCTTCTGATGAAGCATCCAGGCCGGGTATTCTCGGCTGATGAGATTTATGAGCGGGTGTGGAACGAGAGGGCAGTCAATACAGACACAGTGATGGTGCATGTGAGAAACATACGGGAGAAGATTGAAATTAATCCCAGAAATCCAAAATATTTGAAGGTGGTGTGGGGAGTTGGCTATAAAATTGAGAAACAGCAGTAGAGAGAAAAAAGAAATGGGATCCTGGACAGGGATTCTGCTGGCAGTTCTGCTTACAGCCTGTATTGCCGCGGGCGTGATGGCGTTTTATCCATGGCTTGCCTCTGAAATGAATCAGGGAAAGCAGATTTTTACAGCAGAAGAGTGGGAACAGTCCACAGGCGCTGCAGATGATATGGAGGAGTATGACTATGAGACAGGTTCTTATGACTCTGCCATGAGCCGTGACTATGACTATTATGTGGACAATGGCGGGTATGCTTCTTATGGCGCCCATGTAAGTTACAGGGGAGACGAGGTGTGGGTGCTTCCGGGATATGGAAGAGTTCAGGCGGCTCTGGGGCTTATTACCCTGTGCGCGTCGGTTCTTGTAGCGGTATCAGCGGCAGTTCTGGCGGCTGTCAGGCCTCTCAGAATGACGGAATTTGCACTGTTTAAGGTTCCCTTCGAGCTTATGTTTTTTGCAGGTCTGATGATTCTGGGGGGATCCATCGGTTCCGGTATGGGGCCTGGTATGGCCGCAGCGTCCTTAAGCGGCGAAACCATGGCGGTTCTGACTACGGACTACTACCACATGAACACAGAAACAGCGCAGGTTACTATGATGGCGCTCAATTACTTTGCATGGCTTTTTATGGGGCTGATTTTTTTCTGGATGGCAGAGACATCCATGTCCTTTTTTACCATTGGACCGATCCGATGGTTTAAGGAGAGAACTCTCACAGGGAAGCTTGCGAGAGCGTTAAGAAGAGCGGCGTCCAGAACCTGCCGGGAGCTGGAACAGATTGATTTTAATGAGAAATCGTCCCGCAGTATTTTAAAACTTGTAGGCATAAATTTCATTCTTTTAACTGTTCTGTGCAGCCTTTGGTTTTATGGGATTTTCGGACTTCTCGTCTATTCAGCAGTCCTTTACATTGTTTTGCAGAAGGCCTATGGCCGGGTGCGGGAAAAGTACCAGAATCTTTTAAAGGTGACGAACGAATTGGCGGAGGGCAATCTGGATGCAGAGATCACAGAGGATTTGGGCGTGTTCGAGCCGTTTCGGGAGGAAATAGGAAAAATTCAGTCCGGTTTTAAGAAGGCCGTGGAGGCTGAGGTGAAGAGCCAGCGTATGAAGACAGAGCTGATTACCAATGTCTCCCACGATTTAAAGACACCTCTTACAGCGATTATTACATATGTTAATCTGTTAAAACAGCCTGGCATTACAGAGCAGGAAAAGGAAGAGTATGTTCAGGTGCTGGATCGAAAATCTCTGCGCCTGAAGGCGTTGATTGAGGATTTATTTGAGGTCAGCAAGGCCAACAGCCAGACGATGAAGCTGAATCTGATGGATGTGGACGTAGTGAGCCTGATGAAGCAGGTGAAGCTGGAGCTTTCTGATCAGCTTTCTGACAGTGGAATTGATTTTCGTTTTCAGCTTCCGGAAAATAGAGTAATGCTGACACTGGACAGCGAAAAAACCTACCGTATTTTTGAAAACCTGCTGGTCAATATTGCCAGACATGGAATGCAGGGAACCAGAGCTTATGTGACGATCGAGGAGACGGGATCAGCAAAAGAGGAGGAAAACGGAAAAATTTCGGAAAACAGGGCTTGCAGAGAAAACCGGGGAGAAGTGAGAATCTCCATGAAAAATATTTCAGCGGCGGAGCTTCCGGAGGATGCGGAGGAGCTGACAGGGCGTTTCGTAAGAGGCGATCAGTCCAGAAATACGGAAGGCTCCGGACTGGGGCTGGCGATTGCCAAGAGCTTTACAGAGCTTCAGAATGGGAGTTTTCAGGTGGAGACGGAGGCAGATCTGTTCAAAGCGGTTATTGTATGGAAGAAATAAATTGTATGGAAGGAAGGACTTTGATATAATATTCCCATAAGAGTCTCTGCCTGCTGTATAAGGCGGGCAGGGCAATGGGAGGGGTATGTATTGGAATATGAAGTGACGCTTTTGGGGATACCAGGGGTTTTTAGGGATCAGGAGCCAGTTCGGTTTCCTTACAGAAAGGCAGAGGGGATTTTTTATTACCTATGCGTGGAAAAGCATACGAACCGGGATGAACTGGTTTCTCTCTTCTGGGGGGCAGGGGACGAGGCTTCCGGCCGGAAAAATCTGAGACAGGCTCTGTTTCAGCTTAGAAAGCTTCTGGGGGAGGAGCTGATTGTCCTGCAGGGCAGGAACGATTTAAAACTGAATCAGAGAGTGGAGATCAGGACAGACTGGGATATGCCGGATCGGGATTTTTCCCTTTGCCAGGAGCGATTCCTGGATTTTTTTTATCTGAAGGACTGTCCGGAGTTTGAGGAGTGGGTGGAGGAGAAGAGAAATCAGCAGATTGCCAGAATTTTGAGAGAGATTAAGGCACAGCTGGAGGAACCGTCCGCAGCACGGAATCCGGAGAGGCTTCGTCTCTTAATCGACACATGGAAACATTGGAGTCCATGGGATGAGGAGATGGTCTTGACGGGGATGCGGCTTTACGGGCAGGCAGAAAAATATGACTGGGGAGCGAAGCTGTATCAGGAGTATATCCGCCGGCTGAGGGAAGATTTGGACGAAGAGCCGTCCCACCAGGCTGTGGTTCTGTTTCAGACTCTGCTTCACAGAAAAGAGGTTTCTTCTCTAAGAAGTAAAAAGCCCAGGAAAGAGTTTTTCGGCCGTCTGGCAGAGATACAGACGATTGATGAGCAGATTTTTTTGTTTTTGAATGATGAGGACACGAAGTCTGTGATCATAGAAGGCGAGGTGGGCGTGGGAAAGACAGCCCTGATGCGGCAGATTTTTGAAATGGATCACAAGGGAGAGGCGCTTGAGCTCTACGCTAACTGCTATGGAGCAGAGTCGGATGTTCCTCTGCGGGCTTTGAGAGACTGCTTTCAATGTCTGGAACGGCTTCATGCAAAGCACAAAATTTCACTGTCAGGAGAGGAGGAGCGGCTGATTCGCAGAATGCTTTCAGGAGAAGAGCGGAGGGTGAATGCAGATGAAAAGAATGCTTTCTTTTCCAATAGCAGCGTGAAAGCACAGAGCATTGCCATTCTGGAGGCGGAGATTTTGAATTTGTTCCGGGATCTGGCATCTCAGAGAAAGATTCTTTTATACATTGACAGCCTTCACTGGATGGATTCTGTAAGCAGGAGATTACTGCAGAGGATGATGGTGGAACTGGGAAACGAACGGCTGTTTCTGACAGCTGCCTGCCGTACAGACGGAAAGCAGGCGGTGCGGGACCTGCTTCTGGCTCTGAATGAAAGAGCCCTTGTCACCACGATTCATCTGTCCTGCTTTACAGAGGAGGAGATGGGGGAGCTTATGAAGCGAGATCCCTTTAAAAAGCTGGCAGGGGAGAACGGAGGACGGGAATTGTTTTTGCGGACGGAGGGAAATCCATTGGCTTTAATGGATCTTTTAAGCCGCTCTGGTCAGAAGTGCGGAGATGGCCAGGAGAACCCTTCGAGAATCGATATGATGATTCAGCTGCGCCTGGAGCGGCTTTCTGAGAGACAGAGGAGAACACTGGAGGCTCTTTCTGTCTGCGGAGAAGAGGGGGAGCTGGAACCGCTGGCGCTTTTAACGAAGTCAGAGTCTCTGGATCTGGTGGAGGAGCTGGAACATTTGATGAGAGCGGGACTTGTGACGGAAACAGAGAAGGAAACCAGAATTTTTTATCAATTTACCCATCAATATTACAGGGATTACGTATACAGCCAGCTGTCTCAGGGAAAGAAACGTCTCTGGCATACAGTGGCGGCTCATTGGTATGAAAAAGCGGGAGAACTGCGCACTGCCCTTTATCACTATGAAAGAAGCTCAGAACGGCAGCAGGCAGAGGCTGTCTGCGCACGGCTGGAGCTGGAAGCGTTAAAAAAAGGATAGAATATAAAAAAAGCATAATAAAATACTTTAACAACACAGGAATCAGGTCAAAAAAATTCTTAATTTAAAAGGGTATTGACCTGATTTTTTTGTTATTTGAAAATAAAATATTTTATTTTTCTTTAAATTCATAGAAGAGTTGACGGTTTTTTAACGGAGGATCAGTATGATAGAGAACAGAAGAGAAAAAGAACGATATAAAAAAATAAAAAGGAGGAATAAGTGTATGAACCCAGAGGAGACAAGAATGATGGAAGCCATTGACAGAAGCAGAGAGAAGCTTCACCGGATCGCCAGACGGATCTGGGAATTTAAGGAGGTAGGCTGGGAAGAATTTGATTCCTCTCTGCTTCTGATGAATGAGCTGGAGCGGGAGGGATTTGAGGTACAGAGGGGACTGACTGGAAGACACCCGAAATTTGACCAGGAGATCGATATGCCGACAGCCTTTAAGGCTGTGTTTAACGGAAGAGAGGCCGGTCCTGTTATCGGCGTTCTGTTAGAGTACGATGCTCTCCCAAATGGCCATGCCTGTGGCCATAACCTGATTTCTTCTGCTGGCTTTGCGGCGGCTCTGGGTCTTAAGGAGGCTTTTCAGGAGAAGGGAACGGTGATTGTCTACGGAACGCCTGCGGAGGAGCTGGAAGGTTCGAAGCACTATATATTAGAAGGCGGCTATATGGACGAGGTAGATTTAGTGCTGGCCAGCCACTATGGATCTGACTGGGGATCTGAAGTGACGGGCAAGGCGATTGTGTGGCCTACCCATGACAACTGGGTGACCTTTAAAGGGCGTGCTGCCCATGCGTCTTCCTCTCCTGAAAAGGGCAGAAGCGCCCTGGACGCAGTAATTCTGACTACTATGGGCCTGGAATTTTTAAGAGAACATATGCCGGAAACCAACCGGATTCACTATATTATCTCAAAGGGAGGCACAGCGGCCAATTCGGTTCCGGATCTGGCCACCTTAAACGTAGAACTGCGTACCAATGATTCTGCAGAGCTGAATTCTCTTATGAAGCGGGTGGATAATGTAATAAAGGGCGCAGCTCTGATGACAGACACGACTCCTGTTTACCGATGGGATGCTCCCTGGTACTGTGCGACGCCGGTTCCGACTCTGTACCACAAAGCGGCTCAGTATGCGTCGGATCTGGGAATCGACAGCTCCCGCTTTACATTTGGAAACCTGCCCAAGGCTTCCTCGGATCTGGGATGCGTAGCCTACAAAATTCCGACTGTGGAGATTACCTTCCCTATTGTGCCGGACGGAGAGCCTGCCCCGGTAGGCCACGCTGATGAGACAGCATGTATTACGGGAAATGAGTATCCCATTGACCAGAGCATTCTGGCAGGTAAGCTGATGGCCCTTACGGGACTCAGGATTGGGGGAAATAAGGAGGAGCTTGAACTGATTCAGGCTGAATTTGCAAGTAATTTCAGAGAGTAGGGGAATGCCCTGAACAGGGGGAAAGGAGAGTCAGACTATGTCAAAGCAGTTAACATCCACGAAGGATCTGAAACGTGTTCTGGGATTCTGGGATTTGATGGCAATCGGTGTAGGTTCCATTATCGGATCTGGAATCATGTCTCTGACAGGAATCGGAATCGAACGCACCGGCCGTTCCATTTTTATTGCATTTATGATAGGCGGCTTTATTGCACTGCTGTCCCGTTCGCCGCAGATTTTTCTGAATTCTGTGGCCAGGTACAGAGGCGGTGACTATTCCATGGTAGGTACCTTTTTAGGCCCCAGATGGACGGGAACGTATTCCATGATTTCCCTGCTCACCAGCGTGACTCTGGCCATGTACGCCTTGTCTTTTGCCGATTATGCCATGCCGTTTCTGCCGTGGCTGACCAGAAAGGCCATTGCCCTCAGCGTGCTGACGATTCTGTTTGTAACCAATGTGTTCGGCGTCAATGCCTTTGCTAAAATTCAGGGAGCGGCGGTAATTCTCCTGGTGATTGCTCTGACTGTGTTTACAGGAGTAGGTCTTGCCAACCTGGATCCCAATTATTTTGAGCCGTCCACCTTTATGCCCAACGGTCTTCCTGGATTGTGGAGCGCGGCAGTTCTTATGAGTTATACCTGCGATGGCGCGCAGTATGTGACTCAGATGAGTGCGGAGGCAAAAAATCCTACCAGAGATATTCCGCGGGTTATGCTGTTTTCCACACTGGGCATCGCAGCCTTTTATGGCTTAATGGGCATAGTGGCAGCAGGAGTACTCCCTGTAGATCAGGTAGCTGGTCAGCCCTTGAATGTAGTGGCTGAGGCCGTGCTTTCCAAACCATTATATTACTTGTTCATGATTGGCGGTGCATGGATGGCCCTGCTCACCACATTGAACAGCTCTATCGCTTCCTGTACCAAGCCGTTAATGCAGGCCTGCAACGATGGCTGGTATCCATCGGCTCTGGCAAGACTTCATCCTAAGTTCAGAACACCGATCATTCTGCTGGGAATTTATTATGTCATCGGTTTTGTACCGATTATGTTTAACTTCGATATCGGTATTATCAGCGATATTACGATTACAGTAGGTTCTATCACAAAGGCCATGATTATTTTAAGTCTGCTTCGGATGCCTAAGGTTCTGCCGGACGCGTGGAAGAAATCCAGCTTCCATGTGAAGGATAATATGCTGCTGGCAATCGGCGTGCTGGATTTAATTGTAGTAATAGTTTCAGGAGTAACTTCATCCTTAGAGCTTCCAGTTAAGCTTCTGGCAGCCAACCTGGCTGTAGTAGCTTTTGCCTTCGTATTTGGAAGTGTCCGTTTTAGAAGCGGAAAAGTTAAAGTAGAGAAGAGCTACGAGCTTCCAGAGGAAGAGGAGTAAGATAGGCAGGGATATACGCGTGGGAAAATTTCTTTTCTTCCTGCGGGGGGGTGGCATATGTTTTTCGCAGCTGCGATAAGCTATTGACAGCAAAACTGCTTATTTTATCAGAAATGGTCAGGTTTGCAGAAGAGGGAAAGTTTTACAGCGACTTTAAGTGGAGCGCGTAAAACTTTCCCTTCTTCGTTTTCTGAGTTCTGAATTTTTCCGATTTCCCCTCTAAAAGCTGTTAGCCTTCGGCAGGCTGAAGATAAATTCTGTCCCCACGCCTTCCGTGCTTACTACGTCGATATTTTCATCGTGGGCCTGAATGATTTCTTTTACAATGGCAAGTCCAAGTCCGGTTCCCTTCTTATCCTTCCCGCGGGAGGGATCGCTTTTATAGAACCGTTCCCAGATTTTTTTAATGCTGTCTTTTGGGATGCCTGCTCCGGTGTCTTTTACAGAGACGAAAATTTTCTCATGTTTTTCCGATGCCTGCAGGTAGATTACAGAGTTTTCGTAGCTGAATTTGATGGCGTTGTCAATCAGGTTGTAGAGGACCTGCTGGATTTTTCCAAGATCCGCATATACCATCTGGATAGAATCATTAAAGGTCAGATCAAAGGTAATGCCTCTGGCATTGCAGGTTCCCTCGAAAGCTGCAGCCGTATCCTTGATAACCCGGTTAATATCAAAGTTCGTCCTGGTAAGGAAGCCTTTGCTGTCCAGGGAGTTCAAAGTCAGCATTCCCTGAGTCAGCTTATTGAGACGCTCCGTCTCAGCAATGACGATATTTAAGTATTTTTCATATAACTCCGGCGGAATCGTACCGTCAATAATGGCTTCCAGATATCCTTTGATGGATGTGAGCGGAGAACGGAAGTCATGGGACACGTTGGCAATAAATTTGTGCTGATATTCCTCCATTTTATTCAGCTCCATAGCCATGTAATTCAAAGTATTGGCCAGATATCCCATCTCGTCCTGGGTGTGAAGACGGATACTGTAGGACAGATTGCCTGCCGCGTACTCTGTGGCTGCGTAGGTGATTTTTTTCAGAGGGAAATACACGGTTTTTGTAAAAAACAGCAGAATAATCAGGGACAGCCCAAACAGGATGGCCGCCGTAACATACATAATGTTTAAAATGCCGTTCTGCTCCTCTGTAATCAGCTTCATAGGAAGGTGGATTACAATGTAGCCATAGGTATTAAAATTTCCTGTAATGGGAGCTGATACGGACAGTACATCGGAAGAAAACTGCCCATAGTAGGTTCCAATGGAATAGGGACGATTTCCGCCTGCCGTAGGATCGAAGCTGTCGATGATTTTGCCGGTCAGGCGGTTCTGGCTGTCTACTGTGACCTTTCCATCATGATTGACAATCCAGATAGAAGACTGAAGGTAGGAGGCCATGGCGTCAATCTGGGGTTTTACCATATCGGGATCCAGACTCTTTCCCTGGTAAATATCACTGCAGTTTTCTGCGATCAGATTGGCTTCGTCATAAAGCGCTTCTGCCCTCTGCTTCACCAGGTAATCGTAGGTCATATCGGAGGAGAGAGTGGCGATGGCAATAAACCCCAGAAGTCCGAACAGGAGATAGCCCAGGATAAATTTGTAGTAGAGAGAGTGGATCATGGCGTTACCTCTTTACCTCAAACTTGTAGCCTATCCCCCAGACAGTAGTCAGCGCCCATTTTTCGTGATCCTTGATCTTTTCTCGAAGCCGTTTAATATGGACGTCCACCGTTCTGGTATCTCCGATGTACTCATATCCCCAAATATGGTCTAACAGCTGTTCCCTGGTAAATACCTGGTTGGGAGAGGAGGCGAGAAAGTATAACAGCTCCAGCTCCTTGGGAGGCATTTCAATGGAATGTCCGTTGTAGATGACGGAGTAATTCGTCAGGTTTACAATTAAGTCTGGAAATTCTACATATTGTCCTTTCTGGTCAGAACCAGCCGGTTCCGGCGTCTGAGGCACAGTCTGGTAACGGCGGAGCACCGCTTTAACCCTGGCTACCAGCTCCTTGGAATCAAAGGGCTTGATCATGTAATCATCGGCCCCCAGCTCCAGCCCCAGTACCTTATCAAAAATCTCTCCCTTGGCAGAAAGCATGATAATAGGAACCTGAGAGGAAGTCCTAAGTTCCCGGCAGACCTGGTAGCCGTCGATTCCTGGAAGCATTAGATCTAAGAGTACCAGATTCGGTTTAAAGACAGGAAAAACGGCCAGGGCTTCCTCACCGTCTCCTACAATTTTTGTCTCGTAGCATTCTTTTGTCAGATACAGAGAGATAAGCTCTGCAATATTTTCATCGTCGTCTACAATCAGTATTTTCTGTTTTTCAGCCATGACGCTCCTTTCTCCCTGATGCGGGACTGCGCCCTGCTGTGAGGGCGATGCAGTCCTTATACGTTTGTTTACGCCCATTGATTCAATTATTTAAATGTAACGATGGTAACGCCGGTATCTCCTTCGCCGAATTCGCCTAAATGAAATTCTTTTACATATTTCAGGCGTTTCAGGTGCTTGTGTACGCCGGCTCGGAGGGCGCCTGTACCGCGCCCGTGGACTACGCGTACCTGAGGCAGATGGGCTAAATAGGCGTCGTCCAGATATTTGTCCAGCTCTGGAACCGCCTCGTCCACCGTCAAACCGATGAGATTGATCTCAGGAGAGACAGAGAAGGACTTGGACATCTTGATTCCGCTCTGGGAGGACTTGCCCTTGCCGAAAGCCCCAGGAGTCTTTGCGCCGTTTTTTCCTGCGCTGCGGCTGCCTGTGCTTCCTGTGCTGCTGTCCAGGCCAGGGCCGGAGATAGAGGACTCGTTTAAGAGAGCCAGATCCTTTACGTTTACCAGGGATCTGAGAATACCCATCTGAACGTACAGATCGCCTTTGGCGTTAGGCAGGGAGCTGACTGTTCCCTTTAAATTCATGGAAATAACCTTTACGCCGTCGCCGATTTTTAAGGATTTCGGAGAAATGGATTTCTGCTGGGGCTGAGGCTTTTTGGAGGTGAGCTTTTTGTCCACATCCTTGATCTTGTTCCTCAGGCGGCTTCTCTGTTCCTCCAGCTCCTTTCCCACTCCGGACTGATTTGCCAGCTTATTGATATTTCGGATGGTGGAGTCGGCTGTATCCTTAGCGTCCTGGAGAATTTGCTGTGCCTCAGTCCGGGCTTTTTCCAGAAGACGGTCTTTCTGATCCTGGAACCGCTCTTCCTTTTGTTCCAGACGTTTTTTCAGATCCGCAATCTCTGCTTTGTAGGCGCTTAATTCCTCCCTCTCCTTTTCAATCGTAATCCGGCTTTCCTCCAGATTGGCCAGCAGGTCCTCGAAGGCTGCGTCCTCCTTTTCGATGTGACGCTTGGCGTCCTCTATAATGTAGTCGGGAAGCCCCAGCTTCTTGGAGATGGCGAAGGCGTTGCTCTTTCCGGGGATTCCAATGAGAAGCCGGTAGGTGGGGCGCAGAGTTTCCACGCTGAATTCGCAGCAGGCGTTCTCCACACCTGGCTCTGTCAGGGCAAATACCTTCAGCTCGCTGTAGTGGGTGGTGGCCATAGTGCGGCATTCCATGTGGTGGAGGAAAGAAAGCACAGCTACTGCCAGAGCAGCTCCCTCGGTGGGATCCGTTCCGGCTCCCAGCTCATCGAAAAGACACAGAGAGCGGGAATCAGCCTGCCCCAGAATGGACACAATGTTCGTCATGTGAGCGGAGAAAGTACTGAGACTCTGCTCAATGCTCTGTTCGTCTCCAATATCGGCAAATACATTGTCAAAAACAGCCAGTTCAGAACCGTCAAAGGCTGGAATGTGAAGACCTGCCTGTCCCATGAGAGTGAAAAGTCCCACAGTTTTCAGGGATACCGTCTTTCCGCCTGTATTAGGTCCTGTAACAATGAGAAGGTCAAAGCTGTCGCCCAGATGGATATTGATGGGAACCACCTTCTTCGGATCCAGCAGAGGATGACGGCCGTCCTTGATATTAATGTAGCGTTTATTGTTAAATTTCGGCTCCGTACAGTTGTAGTGACGGGACAGAGCCGCCTTGGCAAAGATAAAATCAAGCTTTGCAAGGATAGCCAGATTTTCGGTCAGCGTATCCGCATAGGGAACCAGCTGAGAACTGAGAGCCATGAGTACGAATTCTATTTCCCGTTTTTCCTGGATCTCCAGCTCGCGCATTTCATTGTTCAGACGAATGACTGCCATGGGCTCGATAAATACAGTGGAACCGGTGGCAGACTGGTCGTGAACCATACCAGGAACCTGGCTCTTGTGCTCCGCTTTGACCGGCAGACAGTAACGGCCATCCCGCATGGTGATTACCGCATCCTGGAGATAGGTGCGGCTGGAATTTAAAACAGAGTTTAACTGGGTGTGAATGCGGTCGTTAATGATCTTCATCTGACGGCGAACCTGTCTGAGGCCTGGGCTGGCGTCATCGCTCACCTCGTCTTCTGAGAGAATGCACCGCTTGATTTCTGTATTGACGGGAGTCAGCGGCTCCAGCAGACGAAACATTTCGTCCAATGAATCATCAGGAAGCTCAGATTCCTCTCTGCGGCCGTAGGCTTTCGCCCTGGCGGATACTGTGAGTACAGAGCTGATGGCTAAAAGCTCTGTAATATTTAGGGAACTTCCAATCTCCAGACGCTTTAAGGAGTCTGTAATATCCCTTACGCCGCCGAAGGAAATGCTTCCTTTCTGGCGCACCCGGGTTACAGCATCGGAAGTTTCCTGCTGATTCTGTATAATTTCCTGATAATCGCAGGAAGGCAGAAGCTCCCTGCAGAGCCGTTTTCCCGGCTCCGTGGAGGCGTACTCAGCCAGAGTGTCGATGATTTTATAGTATTCCAATGTTTTTAATGCTTTTTGATTCATGATATTCACCTTATAAAAAAATTAATAGAGGACAGCCGCCTGTTTTCCTGCTGATTAAAAAGACTCGTAAACGCGCACTTCGTGCTTATTGTCTGCCGCGCAGACAGTTTACTCGTTATCCCATCAGGTGAAAACAAATGTCTGCTTCGCAGCCGTCTGTTTTCCTGCTGATGGGATATATTATATCATAGCTCAGGCGGGGCCTGCAATCGGCGGATTTGCGATATGGCTGAATTGTAATGAATCGTAAAGATTTCTTTATTGTGGTGGGAATGCGGGATTGCTATAATGTAGATACAGAGAATGGGGCAAAGGTTGGAAGTGGAGGATATGAGGAGGGTGACGCAGTGAAAAAGAAACAGCTGATTTTATGTATTGCCGCGATATTGACAGCCGCAGTTTTTCTTCATATTAGTGTTCAAAGGAAATATACCTTTACACTTGCAGGCAGTGATGGGGGGCTTAAATCAGAACAGATACAGCCCCTGTTTGGAACGGTGAAGGTGAGCGGAGACTGTGATACGAGTGTGCTTTTTACAGATGTTGAAACTGGGGAGAGATATGAGATAGGGTATATTACGCCTGGCGCGCCAGAAAAGATTCGACTGGAAAAAGGAAGATGGTACACGGCGGCGGGAGCAGGAAATCTTACAATCGGCCCGGTTTGTGTCAGGATTGAATAGAGTGGGGGAAAGGGGGAAGAATATGGCATTTGCAGCAGTTTATATCATTTCTGTTTTAATTTTCGCAGGGGTTTTTTGTCTGATAGTTAGAACTGGACGATTCGAGAAACTGTCTGGGGCTTATTCTGGGCTTCCCAGAGTGTTGCTTCTGGGTTATATCATTTTTGCAGGCTGTTTTGTATTTCCTATCAGAAGCGAACCGTTTCCTTTGGACTTTAGCGGGCTGTATGTGCTGGTGTCAAGCTACGGCGTGATTGCCCTGGCGTCAGCTGGAATTTTCGGGCCTGGCAGGGGAAAGAAGGTTTACATAACGACGTTTCTCCTCACTGCCATAGGAATGGTCTGCCGATATCTTCTGGAGTTTGGAGAGGTGTCCAATACCTACAATTTTACTCTTTTTAACATTGTCAGTTATCTGGCGTTGATTCCGGCCGGAACAGCGGCTGTTTACTGCTGGATAGTGAGAAAGATGAGGCGGCGATATGAATAGGAAATCTTTTTGGCACAGTATCAGCGGCTCTGTGCTGATATTGATATGGACCATTTATTATTATGGGATGCGCCGTACAGACGGCGTGGCAGACAAGGCAGACGCGGTTATCTGCGGTATAGCAGGTTTTCTGTGCGCGGCTGTTATAGCAAAGAAGACGATAGAATTTTTAAAAGAACATAAGGGGAAATAAGTCATGGTAAAAGGTATGATTTTAGCAGGCTCAGCAGTGATAAACGTCCTTTCCAGCAAGGGGATTGCGTTAGCGTCAGTTCTTCTTCTGTTTTGGATCAAAGGCAGGCAGCTTAAATTTAATTCCGAAGAATGGGATAATTATTTTCTGGAGCTGTCCCAGGAAAAAGTAGTCAGAATTGCCCTGGGCATAGCCGGAGGCGCTATCGCGGCTTCTGCTTTGATAAGCTATGCGATTCTGGACAGGGCAGAGTTCCGTCATCCGTTTCTGATTGCAGCGGCGCTTTTTTGCAGCAGCGCGCTTTGGTTTTGGCACAAATGGAGAGGGGAGAAGGGAAAGGCTTATCTCCTGAGAAGATTTGCTGAAATTCCTCCCGTCATTTTGGAAAAAAGAGAGCGGGAGAAAAAATAACGCAGATACCGGGGGATTGTATATTTGCCAGTTAGACACATAGCAAAGGATTTGGGAGGATACACAATTGGAAGAAATAAGAAAGCTTTTATCAGCGCCGGATGATGCAAAAGACGAATTTTGGGACAGCGGCGAGCTGATCTGGATTGACTGGCGGGACTTCGACGATTCCATTATCAACTATTTCAATAAAAAACTGTCAGATGAGGATAAAATTCAGTTTGAGTGCGCGGAATCAGAGAAAGAGCGGGGAATAGATATTTTTCTGAGAAAGGACGGCGTCAGCAGAGCAGTTCCTTATGGAGACGACTGCACAGACAGGGATACGACGCTGAAGAGCATTCAGAAATACGTCTCTCCCAAGTATCAGATCCGCTGGTATATGGAGTCCCTTGGAAGCGATACTCTGGCCTTCTGTATTGGGCTGACTTCGCAGTGGGAGCAGCTGGAACAGGAATTTGGGGCAGAAAACGTCGCCTACTATTTTTCCACAGTCCGGGCAGACGTCGCCATGTTTGAAATGGATATGGACGAGGTGTTTGAACTGCTGGAACAGAGAGGGAAAGCGTAAATTTGTTTTTTAAAGAAGTTTCTGATGAGGAATATAAGCAGAGATGAATCAGATTTTTAAGGATAGAAAATAGCCGCCAACTATTCGCACTAGCTGACGGCTGACATCGTAAAGATGTAAAGTTATAAGTTGTTGAGGGTAGGCCGTCTCTGTGGCTTCCCTTTTCTATGTTTAATATAACATATCCAGCCGCAGGATACAAGAGGGAAAGTTTTATCGCCTCTATTTCAAAAATAAGCCACAGTTGCATTGTCTGGAACAGTGTGCGTCTTGTTCTGTTAAAACAGATTCGGCTGCAGAGATTAGGAAAAAGATGGCGGTAATTCTTTTTCACAAAAGAAAATCAATGAGTCTGTCATACAGGGTTACTTTCCTTCATAATGAAGCAGCAGCAAACTTATGATACATTAGGAAACGCCTGTACGATATTTTTATGAAAAAAATGCAGCATCAGTGTACAGGGGAAATCCCTACCCGCTTCTGTATATAAGAAGGAACTGACAAAATGGCGGATTTGTCGGAATAGATCTTCACCGCCGTCTGCCTCCCGGCGATTTTCCCACAATATTCTTGCAATCACCTGCGAAGAACCGTATAATACATATATGTGTTCCTGAGATTAAGACGTATGAAGGGAAAAGAAAGATGCCAGATACCGAAGGACCTGATAAAAAGGAACCCCGCAGGCGTGAGTTTATGCGGGAAAAGATCGTGAAGCCCCCGCTGACGAAGGGGCAGATTGCGGCGCGGGCTGCTGCGTTTCTTCTGGCTGCTGCTGCGTTTGGAGCGGTGTCAGCTTTGAGTTTTACAGCCGTCAGATCGTGGTCAGAGGATAGATGGGGAGAAGATCCTCAGGGAGAGAGCGCTGCTATAGAGTTTAACAGAGATGATCCGGAGGCGCAGCCGGAGGAGAGTGGTTCAGCTCAGACATCCGGCGGGATGGAGGAGACCGTTCCGGTGGATGAGGCAGTGAAAGCCTACATGGAAACCTATAAGTTTACCTCAGAGGATTTAAAGTCCATGTATGACAGTGTGCGCGCGGTTGAACAGCAGGCAGATCATGGAATCGTCACTGTGCATTCGGGAAAGCAGCAGACAGATTTGTTTGGAAACCCCATTGAAACCAGCGGATACTGCGCAGGAGCGGTTATTGCCAGGACAAGCAGCGCATATATTATTCTGACCAGATCTTCGGCTGTGTCCCAGGCGGATTCTATCTGTGTGGAATTTTTTGACGGAACGGAGGCTCCGGCTTCGGTTCTCCAGAACGATGGTGTGACAGGGATGGCTGTGGTTCAAGCGGACGCGGCGGCGGTGGATCCAGAACTCCGGGAGGAGATACAGGTTATTCCGCTGGGCAATTCTTACTCTGTGAAGGCAGGAGATGTGGTAATTGGTGTAGGAGCACCGGCAGGCATGGTTCATTCATCTGTATACGGAGCTGTTACCTATGTGGCCCGGAATGTGCCAGTGACAGATGGAGTCTCCAGAATCCTGTTTACTGATCTTAACAGCAGTGGGGAGGCGGGCACGTTTATTATGAATCTGAACGGCGAAATTATCGGCTGGACAGACAACAGCCTGAAGGGAGAAAATGCCATTGTTTCTGAATCTGTGATGAGTATTTCCGATTACAAGGGAATTCTGGAAAAGATGACAAACGGAGTAGAGCCGGCCTATTTCGGAATTAAGGGACAGGAGGTCAGCGAGGCGATGCAGGCCGAGGGGATTCCCAGAGGCGTTTACATTACAGACGCTATTTCAGGGGGACCGGCCTACGAAGCGGGACTCCAGAATGGCGACATTATTGTACAGTTCAATGGCCGGGATGTGGCTACTCTGAAGGAACTGAATACGCAGATTTCCAGCTCTCAGCCAGGAGATGCGGCAGCGGTGACTGTGATGCGCAAGGGCCGCGACGGCTACACATCCTTAGAGTATCAGGTGGCAGTCAGAGGGCGGTAGGATAAAAAATGATTAAGAGTGAATTAGAAGTGAGAGGATAAGACATGAAATATATTGGACAGTTCCACGACGGCATGCACATTTCTGATGTGTATCTCTGCAAGAAAAAGCAGATTGCCCTGACAAAGAATGGAAAGGAATACGGGGCGCTGACGCTGCAGGATAAGACTGGAACCGTGGACGCGAAAATCTGGGATTTGGGCTCTCCGGGAATCGGAAACTTCGAGACTTTGGACTATGTGTATATTGACGGAGATATTACGGTATTTCAGGGAGCCAATCAGGTTAACATCCGCCGGATTCGCAGAGCCGACGAGGGAGAGTATGCAGAGAGCGATTATCTTCCGGTCAGCTCGAAGGATGTAAAGGTCATGTACCAGGATCTTAGGGCGTTAATTGAGTCCATGAAGAATCCGCATCTGAAGAAGCTGGCTTCCAGCTACTATGTGGAGGATCAGGATTTCGTCCGCCGCTTTTGTTTCCATTCAGCAGCCAAGAGTGTCCACCACGGCTTTGTAGGAGGACTTCTGGAGCACACACTGAGCGTTATGAAGCTGTGCGACTACTTTGCAGCTGTGTATCCGCGGCTGAACCGGGATCTGCTTCTTACTGCGGCTTTGTTCCATGATATTGGCAAGACAAGAGAGCTTTCCGCATTTCCGGAAAATGACTACACAGATGACGGACAGCTTCTGGGGCATATTATCATCGGAACAGAAATGGTCTCAGAGAGGATCCGCCAGATTCCAGGATTTCCGGAAAAGCTGGCCTCAGAGCTGAAGCACTGCATTCTGGCACATCACGGCGAGCTGGAATACGGTTCCCCGAAAAAGCCCGCTCTGTTTGAGGCTGTGGCATTAAGCCTGGCAGACAATGCGGACGCCAAGCTGGAAACCATGAACGAAATTATGGCTGGAGCCGGGGAAAATAACGGCTGGCTGGGTTACAGCCGCCTGCTGGAATCCAATGTGAGAAAGACAACAGAATTCTAGGAAATAAGGAAATTAAGTCACCAGCAAAAAGAATCAAAAAATAAGATAACACAAATAGAACAAAAAAACAGAATAAAACAGAAAAATTAGATAAAAGAAAAAATAACATAAATCAACGAAATTAAACAGGAGAGATGAGTTATGAAAATTGCAATTGGAAACGACCACTCTGCAGTGGAGCTTAAAAACATTATCAAGGAATTTGTAGAGTCTAAGGGCTACGAGGTAATCAATATGGGAACTGATTCCACGGAGAGCTGCGATTACCCGATTTATGGAGAGAAGGTTGGCCGCGCTGTGGCGTCCGGTGAGGCGGATCTGGGAATCACCATCTGCGGGACAGGAGTGGGAATTTCACTGGCTGCAAATAAGGTAAAAGGAGTCCGCGCCTGCGTTTGCAGCGATCCCTACACAGCGAAGCTTTCCAGAATGCACAACAACACGAATGTCCTGGCTTTTGGAGCCCGCGTGGTGGGCAGCGAGCTGGCCAAGATGATTACCGAGGAGTGGCTTAATGCTGAGTTTGAAGGCGGCCGCCATCAGAGACGGGTGGATATGATTATGGAGATTGAGAAATAAGCCTGTTCGTTTTTCCATAAAGGTAACGGCTTAAAAACACTGTGGAGAAGGTAAAGAAAATTTCCAGAGCGCTGCTGACGATTCCCACCAGAATCAGGAGCGCGGCGGATATGAGAAGGATAACTGCCAGACACCACAGAGTAATCAGTCCGGCCGTCCGATCCTCATCCAGAAGCCGCCAGGCGGCGAAGAACAGGTAGAGGCACAGGCACAGAGCCGAGGCCATGGCGAACACGATGTGGAGAAAGGCCTTAAAAGGAAGTTCCTCCGGAAGATAAGGCGTGGTGACAGCGCAGAACAGCAGGAAAAGCGCCGTGTGTACCAGGCAGCGGACGCCTTTGCAGAGCCTTAGGCGGGCAGATACCTGGGAGAGAACTGCATAAAAGTACCAGCCTGTCATGATTCCCCACAGGCAGAAGCCTTTCTTCCGTCCCAGCATATTTCCGATGACGGAAAAGTTCAGAGAGAACAGGCTGAAGTTCCTGACAAACAGGAGAGTGTATCCGGGAATAATAAAAAAAGCGGCTAAATTTAAAATCAATCGTCATGACCTCCTAATAATGAGATAGAAATAATAAAATAAAAAGAATAAAAAAAGAAGCTTTTTAGTATTTTACAGATCTAAAAAGCTTCTTTTTGTCTCAAAATTCTGCCTGTAAACAGGCCCCCCTGAAAAATTAGATTTCTGCGGTGACGAAGATATCGTAGATGGCTTTTACTGCTGTCTCGAAATCCTCATTTCTCACACCGATGATAATGTTTAACTCGCTGGAGCCCTGGTCGATCATTTTGACGTTGACTCTGGCATGAGCCAGAGCTGAGAAAATTCTGCCGGCCGTACCGCGGGCAGATTTCATTCCCCGCCCTACTACAGCGATGAGGGCCAGATCGGAATCCAGCTCAATATGATCTGGTTCTACTGCCCGGTGAATACCTGCGATGACGGACTGCTCATGATCTTCAAACAGGCTCTGCTGTACAAAGATGCTCATGGTATCAATACCGGATGGCATGTGTTCAAAGGAAATGCCATATTTTTCAAATACATCCAGAACTTTTCTGCCAAATCCGATCTCTGCGTTCATCATGGCCTTTTCAATATTGACAGCGCAGAACCCTTTTTTTCCTGCAATCCCTGTGATGGTATAGTGAGGGCGCTTTAAGGTGCTTTCAACGATCATAGTACCGGGATCAGACGGACGGTTTGTATTTTTGATATTGATCGGAATGCCCTCTTTTCTCACTGGGAAGATGGCTTCCTCGTGGAGCACGCTGGCGCCCATATAGGACAGCTCCCGCAGCTCTCTGTATGTAATAGTTTCGATTGGCTCAGGGTTATCAACGATTCTGGGATCCGCTACCAGGAAACCGGACACATCGGTCCAGTTTTCGTACAGATCTGCGTGAACGGCTCTGGCCACTAAAGAACCAGTAATATCAGATCCGCCTCTGGAGAAGGTTTTCACAGAACCGTCCGGCATAGAGCCGTAAAATCCAGGGATAACGGCCTTTGAAACTTTGGAAAGACGGGCTGAAAGCTCCTGGTTCGTCTTCTCTGAAAGGAAAGAACCATCTGCATCGAAGCAGATAACATCGGCTGCGTCGACAAACTCATATCCCAGATAGGCTGCCATGATAATACCGTTTAAGTATTCGCCTCTGGATGCCGCGTAGTCCCGGCCTTTTTTTGCCAGGAAGTTTTCTTCAATGGTTTTAAATTCGTAGTCCAGATTCACATTTAAGTCAAGGCCTGTGATGATCTGCTCATAGCGGGCGGTGATGGTATCGAAAATTTTCTTGTAGCTGCGGCCTTCAGACGCTGCGCTGTAACAAGCGTAGAGAAGATCCGTTACCTTTTCATCGTTATTTGTCCGTTTTCCGGGAGCGGAGGGAATCACATAGCGCCGGGATTTGTCCGCTGTGATAATATCCTTTACTTTTTTAAATTGTTTTGCGTTGGCGAGAGAACTTCCGCCGAATTTTACTACCTTGTTCATTCTATCTTTCTCCTCCTGCCGGGCAGTGTTTCCTGCCGGCTCGTAACGTCATAAAAATACTCTGCAGTTCTCCGAAAAGTTAGTGGAGAAAATGCGGATTTGGAAAATATTCCAGGTACACTTTTGCGATCAGATCCTCTTCAGGAACGTATTTATTCTTCCAGAACCGGGCGTCATTGGAATTATTCCTGTTATCGCCCAGCATGAAGTAGTGTCCCTCCGGCACGCTGTAGTGAAGATGATCCTTTCCATACATATCCATCTCCTCGTGGAGATACGGCTCGTCCAACGGCGTATCAGAGCCGTTGATATAAATTTTTCCGTCTACAATATCCACCGTCTCTCCAGGAAGGCCGATGATGCGTTTGACATAGTAGGTGGTAATACCCTCCTCCTTGTCGTCGGGGTAGCGGAAAATGGCGATATCGCCCCGTTCAGGCTCGCTGAATTTGTAGGTAAGCCTGGAGCCGAGCACACGGCTGTGGGACATAATCGTATTTTCCATGGAGCCGGTAGGCACAGTGCTGTTGGCTATAATATAGGTAGTCAGCACATATGCGATTACAGCGGCCACGGCCAGGATTTGAATCCAGCTCAAAATTTCTTTTTTCCAGCTGAAGGGTTCCTTTTCCTCATCCCGTTTTCTGCTTTTGGGAGACTCATCGCGGCGGACGCTTCCCAGGTGTTTTTCTTTATTTTCCATTCTTCTGTGTTCCTCATTTAACTTAATACAGATTAATAGATTACAGTTCAATAGTTTATCCGAGTTTTTGTGATTTAGCAAGTAGTATGCCTTAAAATATTTTTCCTTAAAATATTTTTAGATGGTCTTGATTGTATTATTCAGGCTGAAATGATAGAATAGGAACTACCACAGAAGGAAACGCAAGGGGGCGTATTTATGGACAAACTATTATATGATCTGATGGACTGGGCGGGGATTGAGGAACTGGTTTATTCTGAGTCTCCGGATCCGCACAGAATCCTGGGGGCACATCTCACAGAGAAGGGGATGTTAGTGCAGGCGTTTATTCCCACTGCGAGGAATATTGCGGTGAAGCTTTCTGGGACAGGCAAGACGTATCCTATGGAGATGGCGGATGAGGCTGGATTTTTTGCAGCTCTGATTCCAAGAAAGACTCTGACTGATTATACACTGCAGGTGTTCTATGACAATGGGACACTGGGGGAGATTCATGATCCGTATTCCTTTGCGCCCCAGTTTACGGAAAGCGAGTTAAAGAAATTCGGCGTTGGAATTCATTATTCTGTTTACAATAAGATGGGAGCCCATCCCATGACCATTAAGGGAGTTGAGGGGGTGTACTTTGCCGTCTGGGCGCCGTGCGCCATGCGAGTCAGCGTGGTAGGTGATTTTAACCTTTGGGACGGCCGCCGCCATCAGATGAGAAGACTGGCAGATTCCGGCATATTTGAGCTGTTCATCCCAGGACTCTCCAAGGGAGCAGTCTATAAATATGAAATCAAGTTCAGAAACGGAGATCCGGCGTTAAAGGCAGATCCTTACGCCAATTATGCGGAGCTTCGGCCAAACACTGCTTCCATAGTATGGGATTTAAACGGTTATGAGTGGACGGATGCCAAGTGGATGAAGGAGAGGGCTGCTTCTGACAGCAAGAAAAAGCCCATGTCTATCTATGAGGTACATCTGGGATCCTGGAAACGGAAGGAATTTTCTTTAGATGAGGCGGGAAATGAAATTCCTGGCTCTGAGTTTTATAACTACAGGGAGCTGGCCCGGGAGTTGGCCGCCTATGTGAAGGAGATGGGTTACACCCATGTGGAACTGATGCCGGTAATGGAGCATCCGCTGGATGCTTCCTGGGGCTATCAGGTGACGGGATACTATGCGCCTACCAGCCGCTACGGCACGCCGGATGATTTCATGTATTTCATGGATTATATGCACAGCCAGGGAATCGGCGTGATCTTAGACTGGGTTCCTGCTCATTTTCCAAGAGATTCCTGGGGCATGGCTCAGTTTGACGGAACCTGCGTCTATGAGCACAAGGATCCCAGACAGGGAGCTCATCCCCATTGGGGAACCCTGATCTACAATTACGGGCGTCCCCAGGTATCCAACTTCCTGATTGCCAACGCCATGTTCTGGGCGGATAAGTATCACGCTGACGGCATCCGATTTGACGCGGTAGCGTCCATGCTGTATCTGGACTATGGAAAGAATCCGGGAGAGTGGGTTGCTAATATGTATGGAGGCCATGAGAATCTGGAAGCGGTGGAGTTCTTAAAGCATTTGAATTCTGTATTTAAGGGCAGAAAAGACGGCGCGGTCCTGATTGCTGAGGAGTCCACAGCCTGGCCGAAGGTGACAGGAAATGTCAAGGAGGACGGCCTGGGCTTTGATTACAAGTGGAATATGGGGTGGATGAACGACTTCCTGGGGTATATGAAGTGCGATCCATATTTCCGCTGTCATCATTACGGTGAGCTGACCTTCAGCATGATCTATGCTTACAGTGAGGACTTTATCCTGGTATTCTCCCATGACGAGGTGGTTCATGGCAAGGGTTCTATGGTCAATAAGATGCCGGGAGAGACCTTTGAGGCTAAATTTGCCAATCTGCGGGCGGCCTATGGCTTTATGGCCGGACATCCTGGCAAGAAACTTTTGTTTATGGGGCAGGAGTTCGGCCAGATGGACGAGTGGAATGAGAACAGGAGTCTGGAGTGGGAACTCTTAGAGTACCCAATCCATAAAAATATGCAGTCCTATGTAAAGGCTTTAAATTTCCTTTACAGGGAGCATCCGGCTCTCTATGAGGAGGACTACATGCCCGATGGTTTTGAATGGATAAATTGTATGGATTCTGCCAATAACATTGCGGCGTTTCTCAGAAAGACGGACAAGCCGGAGGAAACTCTGCTCTTTATCTGCAACTTCGCTCCGGTGGAGCATGAAAAGTACAGGGTAGGGGTTCCCTTCTCTGGAAAATATAAGGAGATTTTTAACAGCGAGGCCAAAACATTCGGCGGCTGCGGCATCGTGAATCCGCGCGTTAAGACCTCCAAGGCGGAGGAGTGCGATGGAAGAGAGAATTCCATCACTGTTCACATTGCTCCATTAGGCGTAAGCGTATTCTCCTGCACTCCAGTGAAGCGGGTGAAAAAGGCGTCTAAGGCAGCCGGGAAGGCAGTGAAAAGCAAAGCCTCAGGAACGAGCAGAACTTCTGGGACACGGGGGGGCAGGAAAAAGGCTTCCAGGGAAGCGAAAACATCAGAGGGGAATATAATTGCCTTTAAGGCGGACAAGAGCCTTTATGGGACTCTGGCTGATTTACGAGAGGATGAGGAGGCGCAGAAGAAACTGAAACAGGCTCTGGATGACCAGGATGCTCTGGAGGCCAAGGATAAAAATCCTGTGGTTACTGTCATCAAGGGGGCCCAGAAAGTCTTTCAGACAAGCAGGAGAAATAAATGATTTTTTTATCAACACCAACAGAGGAAACAGACGCGATCAGTGCATTGGGAGAGGATTTAAAGGAGCTTCAGGAATTAGGAAAGCCGGATGTGCTGATGGATGCCCTGAAGGGCTGGATGCCGGATCTGATCAGGTTCGGACTGAATCTTTTAGTGATTTTAGTTATTTTTATTATCGGACGAAAAGTGATTCGCCTGCTGCTAAAGATGGCCCGCCACTCTTTTGAGCGGGCGGGAATGGAAATCGGAGTTACGAAATTTATTGGCTCACTGCTGAAATTTTCATTGAACGCGCTGCTGATTTTCATTATCGCAGGTCAGATGGGAATTGACTCTGCTTCCATTGTGGCGATTTTAGGTTCTGCCGGTCTGGCCATCGGCCTGGCGCTTCAGGAAAGCCTTAAAAATTTCGCAGGAGGCATTTTAATTCTCGTGATGAAGCCTTTCAAGGTGGGCGACTATATTGTCATGCCGAATGCTGAAGGGACGGTATCCATCATTGGCCTGGTTTACACCATTCTGGTGACCATTGACAACAAGACCATTTCAATTCCCAACGGTACGCTCTCCAACTCGATTGTCACCAATGTAACGGCCATGGAGAAAAGGCGTCTCGATTTGACGGTAGGCATCGGCTACCAGTCTGATTTAAAGAAGGCCAAGGAGATCATGGATCGGATTTACAGGCAGCATCCGTCTGTCCTCCAGGAGGAGCCTATTGTCACCTATGTAGATTCACTGGGAGACGACAGTGTAGTGCTGGGAGCCAGAGGCTGGACAAGGTCAGAAGACTATTGGGCTGCCAGATGGGATATTATAGAGAAGATTAAGCTGGCTTTTGACGAGTCCGGCATAGAAATTCCGTACAGGCAGATGGATATTCATATTACAGGCGCAGTTCAGGATGGAGAATAGGAATATGATTCGTAAGGCGGCGGTATTTGCGGCAGAAGCTCATAGAGGTGCAGTGAGGAAGGGCGGAAATATTCCCTATATTACCCACCCTCTCGACACGGCTCTTATTGTGTCCTCTCTTACAGAGGATGAGGAATTGATTGCGGCTGCGGTTCTTCATGATACAATAGAAGATGCCGGAGTTACATTCGAGGAGATTGAGAAGGAGTTCGGCCCCCGGGTAGCTGCTCTGGTGGCTGGAGAAACAGAGGATAAGTCTAAATCCTGGAAAGAGAGGAAGCAGGCAACTATTGATCATTTAAGGCGTGCCGGACGGGATGAGAAGATTTTAGCCTTGGGAGACAAACTCAGTAATCTGAGGAATACAGCCAGAGACTATCTGCTGGATGGAGACGCGGTATTTGAACGGTTTAACATGAAGGAAAAGCGCTGGCAGGGATGGTATTACATTTCCATGGCAGAATCCTTCAGAGAGCTGGATGATTTTCCTGAATACCATGAGTACATCAGGCTGTGTCAGATGGTATTTGGGGAGTGGTAGCGTCAGTGTACAAGGGGCAACACGCCTTATAGCGGGATAATTGCGCCGTTTTCAGGCGAAGTGATTTCTCCTGTATTCTCCTTTAGACAACATTGACAGAATCAGTAGAATAACTATATAATGTAGCAATATCAAAGCGTGTTAGTTTAAAAGGAGAAAGCTATGATTTTGAAGGACATTTGGCTTGATGTAAAAGCTGTGAAGGAACGGGATCCAGCGGCCAGAAGCGCTCTGGAGGTGCTTCTGCTTTATCAGGGCGTTCACGCGCTGATTTGGCACAGAATCGCCCACTGGTTTTATCAGAAGAGAATGTTTTTTATTGCCCGTCTGATTTCTCAGATTGCCAGGTTTTTTACGCTGATTGAGATTCATCCGGGAGCGCAGCTGGGACATGGAATTTTAATCGACCATGGCGCTGGAGTTGTGATTGGAGAAACTGCGGTGGTGGGAGATAACTGTACCATTTACCAGGGCGTTACTCTGGGAGGAGTGGGCACGAAAAAAGGGAAGCGTCATCCAACCCTGGGAAATAATGTGACAGTAGGTTCAGGAGCGAAGATTCTGGGTTCTTTCCAGGTAGGGGATAACTGTTCAATTGCCGCCAACGCGGTGCTGCTTCAGCCTTTGGAAGAGAATATTACCGCAGTAGGAATCCCGGCTCGTCCGGTAAAGAAGGATGGTGTAAAGCTTCAGAAGAAAGAGAAGGTTGTTCTGGGAGAGCATGACAGAAAACTGGTAGAGCAGATTGAAGCCTTGAAAGGCGAGATCAAGCAGCTGAAGCGGGAACTGCGCCGGATGGAGCGGGAGCTGAACGAAAAAGATAAAGGCGAGAAAAAGGATGGAAAGATTGCAGGCTAATGAGACCATAAGAGAGAGGCAGCAGATTACACAGGAAAATCCAGCCAGAAAGGAAAAAGTGGCAGACCGCTGCAGAGAAATTGAAAAAAGCGTGATTAAGCAGTTCCGCAAGGAGATCTGGCGGCCCTTTGTGAAGGCTCTGAACGAGTACGATATGATTAAAGAGGGAGACAACATTGCAGTCTGCATTTCCGGCGGCAAGGATTCCATGCTTTTAGCAAAGTGCATGCAGGAAATTCTGCGCCATGGAAAGATGCAATTCGGACTTCATTTTCTGGTAATGGATCCGGGTTATAATCCGGAAAACAGGAAGATGATAGAGGAAAATGCAAAGACTATGGGAATTCCCATTACTGTGTTTGAGTCGGATATCTTTAACGTGGTGGTGGACGTGGATCAGTCGCCCTGCTACCTGTGCGCCAGGATGCGTCGAGGTCATCTCTATGCTAACGCCAGGCGGCTGGGATGCAATAAGATTGCCCTGGGACACCATTTCGACGATGTCATCGAGACGATTCTCATGAGTATGCTCTACGGGGCCCAGGTAAATACCATGATGCCGAAGCTCCACAGCACTAATTTTGAGGGCATGGAGCTGATCCGCCCTTTGTATCTGGTGAAGGAGGCGGATATCGAGGCGTGGCGTGATTTCAACAATCTTCGGTTTCTCCAGTGCGCCTGCCGGTTTACGGAGGCCATCTCCAGGGAAGAGGAGGCCCACATGTCGAAGCGCCAGGAGATGAAGGAGCTGATTGCAAAATTCAGGACTATTAATCCTCATATTGAAACGAATATTTTTAAGAGCGTGGAGAACGTCAATCTGGATGCCTGCATTGGATATGTGAAAGGGAAGGAACGCCATCATTTTCTGGAGGAGTATTAGCGTCAGGATACAGAGGATTCAGGAGGAGATGTCAGGATGAAGCAGTGGAGTATCATCTTAATGATTGCCGGACTTATCTGCATATTGGAGGGCGCGGTTCGCTTAAAAAAACCGGATTTTCAATTTTTTCAGATAAGGCAGACAGAAAAGCTGGATCCGCAGCAGCGCAGGGAATATATGAAGCGGGTGGCCGTATCGACCATATTTCTGGGAGCAGTCTGCCTGCTGGGATCCGTTCTGATGGAGAAACTGGGACATATGAAAATCTTCCTGCTCCTCTTTGGCGGTCTGATCCCATTTTATATTTATACGCTCTGGATCAATAAGAGATATCTGGGGAGCTATACTCTGGTATCGGGAAAGGAAGGAAAGGCGAGAAGGATTTATACAGTTGTAGTTCTGGTTCTCTATCTGGCGGTGTTCCTGGTATTTTCCTGGTATGCAGATCTCAGGAGCTACAGCCTGGCTGTGTTTCTGATTCTGGCGGGGATTCTCTTTGCCGCGCAGATGATTTTATTCAGAAAGAAAAAATAGGCGGGATATGTCCATCTGAACAGGGCATATCCCGCCTTTTCCACGCATAGACTTTCACAAAGCGGCGGCAGAAGGGCAGATAGGTTCTGCCGGCGGCCCGGGAAGAGGAATCGGGCGAAGTCTGTATCAAATGGAAAGGCGTGGTGGCAAAATGATGGAGCTGATTAAAAATAACATTCACATGAACCGGCAGAAGGGAACGGCAGTATCCCAGATTACCCTTGATGATGATTTCATTGTACCGGATACCATGGATGACGTGTCTTCCGTGCTGCTGGGGAACGGCGATATTCAGATTGAGTCCTCCAGAGCCCAGGGAGATAAGGTGCTGATCCGTGGAAAGCTTTCTTTTGCGGTCTTATACCGAAGAGAGTCAGGGGGGCTGCAGTCCTTAAAAGGGGAAATTCCCTTTGAGGAGACGGTAAATGTGCCGGAGCTGGAGGAAAAGGACAGCTTTCAGGTTTCCTGGAATCTGGAGGATTTGAATACGGGAATGATCAATTCCAGAAAACTGAATATCAAGGCAGTCGTGATGCTGGAGGTGCGGGCAGAAAGCCTGTATGACGCGGAGGCGGCGGTGGACGTGAAGACGGATGACGCTAAGGTGGAGATTCAGAGAAGGGATATTGATGTAGCCGCCATTGCTGTCAGGAGGAAGGATACCTACCGGATTCGGGAGGAACTGTCTCTGTCTGCTAATAAGCCGAACATGGAGACAATTCTGTGGAGGGAAATGAAGCTTCGTGGCGTTTCCTGCAGTCCTGTTCAGGGGGCGGTTCACCTGGAGGGAGAACTTTTAATTTTTGTTATCTACAGTGGAGAGGGGGAACATACGCCGGTCCAGTGGGTGGAGGAAAGTATTCCCTTCTCTGGTGAGGTGGAGCTTTCAGAGGCAGAGGAGAGTATGATCCCCTTTGTGTCAGTGCGCCTGCTCCATCAGGAGATTGAGATGAAACCGGACAGCGACGGGGAGATGCGGGAGCTTTCTGCAGACGCGGTTCTGGAGCTGGATATGAAACTCTACGAGGAGCAGCATGTGGAGCTTTTAAGTGATATGTACTCTACGGGATGTGAGCTGGTTCTGGACACAGGAACAGCCTGCTTTGATCGTCTTCTGACGAAAAACACCTGTAAATGTAAGACGGCTGAAAAGATCGATCTGCACCAGCCGGAGAGAATTCTCCAGATCTGCCACAGCACAGGTGAGGTGAAACTGGACGCAGCGGAGCCGAAGGAGGACGGACTTCATCTGGAGGGGGTTCTGGAGGTAGGACTTCTCTATCTGACAGATGATGACGCGGCTCCTGTGGGTTACACGGAGGAGCTGGTTCCTTTCCATTGCACAGCGGAGGCCAGGGGAATGGACGAAAACAGCGTTTACCAGTTAAACATGGGGCTGGAGCAGCTGACGGCGGTAATGCTGGGCTCTGAGAGCGTGGAGGTGAAGGCTGTGATCACAGCAGACCTTCTGGCTCTTCAGCCGGTGTGCGAACAAGTGATTACAGGAGCCAGAGCGGAACCTCTGGATCTGAAGAAGCTGCAGGAAATGCCAGGTATTGTGGGCTACATTGTGCAGCCTGGGGATTCTTTGTGGAAAATTGCAAAAAAATTTCATACCACTGTGGATCATGTGGTGGAGGCTAATGGCCTGGAACGCAGTGAAGCCCGTCAGGGGGAACGCCTGATTCTGGTGAAGGAGATTTCCCAGTGAAATTTTCCAGCGAGCGGAGATTTTCATGATCAGCATCCTCAGAAACCATTTGAAAGACGCTCTTTAAAGCCGTATAATAGAGGGAACAAAAGAGGGAAGGAGGGACTGCCGTGAGGTTTACGCGCATTCGGATCAGGAATTTTAAATCGATTCGGGATATGGAGCTGTCAGACATTGACAGCGCCCTGATCCTGGTGGGGAAGAATAATACAGGGAAAACCTCTGTGCTGGATGCCGTCCGTCTGATGGCTGGAGGACGGGAGGCTATGGACGGGGATTTTGACGAGAGCGGACAGAACATAGAGATTGAGACGGAGCTTAAAATCGAGGATGAGGATCTGATTCTTTTTCACAGCCAGGCCGTAGTCAGCTCTTATCGGCGTTTTGAAATCTGGAGACGGGATTTTGAGAAGAAGCTGCCCTCCTTTCAGAATGGGATCCTCTCCTTTACCTGTACTGTGAACCGGGAAGGGAGAAAGCGCTTTTCGGACGGCTTCAGAAAGCACAATTCATATATTGTCCAGGTACTTCCAAAGCTCCACTACATCGACACGGAGCGGGAACTGAACGCCTTTCAGAGTGATTTGTTTCTTTTAGGGAACAGCCGGCTGATGAATCAGATGAGAAATGGGGCCTGCCTGTTCGATTCCGGGCGGGACTGTTCTCACTGCTTTCAGTGCATTGGACTGATTAACCAGAAAAAGCCGGAGGAGTTAAACGCTCTGGAGGCTCAGAAGCTTTTTGAGTACAAGCTCTATCAGCTGAATCTGGGCAGGGTAGCAGACCGGATTAATGAAAATTTTGAGAAAAACGGCGGTTTTGATGAAATCAGGTATCGTCTCAGGGGCAATCTTACAGAACTGTTTTCCGTTCAGGCAGAGCTTTACAGCAAAGAGAGAGGAACCGTCAGCCCTGTCTCTCAGATGAGCCGGGGCATGCGGTGCATCTATATGCTCTCTCTTCTTGAGACTTATGTGGAGGAGGAGCATCAGCTGCCCAGCATTATTGTGGTGGAATATCCGGAACTGTTTCTTCATCCCAGGCTTCAGAAGACTGCCAGCGAGATTCTCTACCGTCTTTCCAAGAAAAATCAGGTGATTTTCAGCACTCACTCGCCTCAGCTTCTTTTGAATTTTACATCTAAACAGATCCGCCAGGTGGTGCTCAATGAGGAATTTTGCTCTGTGATCCGCAGTCAGGTGGACATTGGAGGAATTTTAGATGATCTGGGCTATGGAGCCGGGGATGCCATGAACGTGGATTTCGTGTTTATTGTAGAAGGAAGGCAGGATAAGAGCCGGCTTCCTCTTCTGCTGAAAAAATATTATTCTGAGGTATACCAGGAGGACGGAAGTCTGTCCCGGATTTCCATTATCACCACCAACAGCTGTACGAATATCAAGACCTACGCCAATTTAAAGTACATGAACCAGGTACACTTTAAGGATCAGTTTCTCATGATCCGGGATGGAGATGGAAAAGACAGAAATGAGCTGAAGAGGCAGCTGTGCCGTTATTATGAAGAACAGGGAAAACGAGATGTGGATCATCTGCCCAGGGTGACAGAGAAAAATGTGCTGATATTGAAATACTATTCTTTTGAAAATTATTTTCTGAATCCCAGGATCATGACAGAGCTGTCCGTCGTTCCCTCAGAAGAGGATTTCTATGCTGTTTTGTATGAGAAATGGAGGGAATATCTGTGCCGGCTGACATCGGGAAAGAAATTTGCTGCGGCCTTAGGGCGGGATTTGGAGTCCCCGGAAGATCTGAAGCTGCACATGGAGGAGTTTAAGATTCATCTGAGGGGGCATAACCTGTTCGATATTTTTTACGGCAGATATAAAAAACAGGAGACAGAACTTTTAAGCCGCTATATCGATCTGGCTCCCAGAGAGGATTTTGCGGATATTTTGGATTCCATCGACCAGTTCATGTATTTTGACAGCAGAAAAAAGAAGAAATAAAAAAAACGGGGATGAAAGTTGCATTTCGGGAGAAAATTCATATAATAGAGTATGACTGGAAGGGCAGAGCTTTTCCAGGAGGCCGGAAGGCATTTTCGCATCTGGCCGATGCTTTAAATAGATACGGGGTTTCAGGCTCTGTCTGTTTTAAGGCTCCGGGCGGCAGCGGTATGACTGCGCAGGGTGCTGCTGCCGTTTACATAGCCCGGACAGGAGGTGTGCGACAGTGAATTATACGTATCTTCTGCGCTGCTGTGACGGTACTTTTTACTGTGGATGGACAAACCATCTGGAGGAGAGAGTCGCTGCTCATAACAGTGGGAAGGGCGCAAAGTATACGAGAGCCAGGAGGCCGGTGGCCCTGGCTTATTTTGAGGAATTTTTCACAAAGAGCGAGGCCATGAAACGGGAGGCGGCCATTAAACGGCTGTCCAGAGCAGAGAAGGAGGCTCTGGTGGAGAAATTTAACTGCAAAAGAGGGAGAAGAGAAGCTGTGGCTATGAAGCTGATTGTGTCGCCTGCTAAGAGGATGCAGGTGAAGTGCGATGATATGCCCTGGAGGGACGCGCCGGTATTCCAGAAGGAGGCCGGGGAGCTTTTGCGGACTCTTCAGGGCTTTTCTGAGGCAGAATTAAAAGCGCTTTTTAAGGCAAATGATGCCATTACCCATGAAAATTATCTTCGCTATCAAAGAATGCGGTTGGATCAGGGGCTGACGCCTGCGGCTCTGGCCTATGTGGGAATTCAGTATCAGTATATGGCGCCTCAGATTTTTACAAAGGAGCAGTGGGAATATGTCTGCAGACATCTGAGGATTCTCAGTGGTTTTTACGGAATTCTGCGTGCTGACGACGGAGTGGTTCCCTATCGTCTGGAAATGCAGGCGAAGCTGAAAATAGGTTTACATAAGGAACTTTACAGCTGGTGGGGAGACAAAATTTACAAAGAACTTTCAGAAGGAAAGCCGGCTGTGATTTTAAATCTGGCTTCTAAGGAGTACAGCCGCGCGGTGGAGCCGTATTTGATGCCTGAGGATCGATTTGTCACCTGTGTGTTTGGAACTCTTTCAGAGGGAAAAGTCAAAGTGAAGGCTACAGAGGCCAAGATGGCCAGAGGCGAGATGGTGCGCTTTCTGGCAGAGCGGGGAGCCGAGATGCCGGAGGAGGCGAAGGCTTTTGACAGGATGGGATTTTCCTTCTGCCCGGAGCGGTCCTCGGACTGCGAATATGTATTTCTTAAGGAGGCTGAAACAAAATGATTACGCTGCTGGAACGCATCTTTATTAAGCAGGGAAAGGATGAGAGAAGGGCCTATGGAATCCTCTGCGGTTCTCTGGGAATCGCCCTGAACCTGCTTTTGTTTGCCGGAAAATACCTGGCTGGCTTTTTGAGCGGCTCAATTGCCGTCATGGCTGATGCTTTTAATAACCTGTCGGACGCCGGTTCTTCGGTAATTACGCTGCTGGGATTCCAGTTTGCAGGTCAGGCGGCGGACAAGGAGCATCCCTTCGGCCATGGCAGAATAGAATATCTGTCAGGCCTGGCTGTATCTATTGCTATTATTGTTATGGGCGTGGAGCTGGGCCGTTCTTCCATCGAGAAAATTATACATCCCGAGGCGGTAGACACAGGGATCCTTTCCGTGGCGATTCTGCTGGTATCTGTGGCTGTCAAGCTGTATATGAGCTTCTACAACAGGAGAATCGGAGCGAAAATTGATTCGTCGGCCATGAAGGCCACAGCTATGGACAGCCTGAGCGATGCTTTGGCCACCTCCATGGTGCTGATTTCCATGCTGATCATGAAATTTACAGGAGTGAATGTGGACGGCTGGTGCGGCGTTCTGGTGGCTGCATTTATCCTGAAGGCCGGCTATGAGGCAGCTAAGGAGACGTTAAATCCCCTTCTGGGGCAGGCGCCGGAGCCGGAATTTATCGACGAAATTCAAAAAATTGTTCTCTCCAGGCCGGAGATTATCGGAATCCACGATCTGGTGGTTCACGATTACGGTCCGGGTCACCGGATGGTCTCTCTCCATGGAGAGGTAGATGGGAGCCAGGATATCTTTGAGCTTCACGATGCTATTGACGGGGTGGAGATGGAACTGCAGGAACGTCTGGGCTGCGAGGCGGTGATACATATGGATCCGGTGAATCTCACAGATCCGGAAATGAAAGAGAAAAAAGCCCAGATTGAAAAGATGGTGAAAGCTATTGACGAGAGGCTGACTATTCATGATTTCCGCCTGGTTCACGGCGGAGGTGTCACAAAGCTTCTGTTTGATGTAGTCATGCCCTTCAGCATGAAAATGGGTGAGGAGGAGCTGAAAAAGCAGGTGCAGGATAAGGTGTGCGAAACCATGCCGTGCTGCTGCGCTATTATCCAGATTGATCATTCCTATGTATAGATGCTGGGATTAGACAAAAGGGAAAGGAAACGAAATCATTTTATGAGAAAAAAGAGAGCGGCGGTATTCGCCATTGCAGCAGGGCTGTGCCTGACCGTATCAGGCTGCCAGGGGACAGCGCAGACAGGACAGGAGGCGCAGACCTCATCAGAGGCGGCATCAGAGCCGCCCGAGACTCAGAGTACAGACCAGGAGACAGAGGAAAGCGCTAAAGAGGAGCAAGAGGAGCCAGAAACAGAAGAGAGCCAGAAGGAAACACAGGAAGAGCCTGGAGAGGAGCCGCTTTATGAGATTGTGCTGGCTACGGATATTCACTATCTGGCAGAGGAACTGGCAGGCAACAGGTGTCAGAGCTTTATCGATTATGTGTATGGGGGAGACGGACGCGTTCTGCTCTACAGCTGGGAGATTCTCGACGCTTTTATTGAGGACATGAAGGAAAAGGATCCAGATCTTCTCCTGATCAGCGGAGATCTGACGCTGAACGGGGAGAAGGCCAGCCATGAGGAGCTTGCTTCCCTCCTGGAAGAGCTGGATGATGAGGGGATCCCTGTGCTGGTAATTCCAGGAAACCACGATATTAATAATCCTTATGCCAAACGATTTTCCGGTATGAATTCTTATCAGGTGGACAGCATAACAGCGGAGGAATTTGAAGATATCTATGCTGAATTCGGCTATGTGGCTGCTGACAGCCGGGATCCGAATTCCCTCAGCTATCTCTACAAGGTGGACAGCAGCCTGTGGCTTCTCATGCTGGATTCCTGCCAGTATGATCCGGTAAACCAGGTAGGGGGCATGATCCAAAGCGGAACCTATAACTGGATGGAACCGATCCTTTACGAGGCCTGGGAAAACGACACAGAGGTGATTACAGTCAGTCATCACAATCTGCTGGAGCAGAGCGGTGTCAGTGACGCCTTTTACGATGACTGCACCATCGAGCACAGCGAGGAGCTTTTGCAGATGCTTTCTGACAATGAGGTGAGACTTCATCTGAGCGGTCATCTTCACCTGCAGCATTACATGGAGGAGGACGATGTGGCCGAGGTGGTGACAGGCTCCCTGGTGATGGCTCCCTGCCGCTACGGAGTGGTGGATCTCTATGAGGACGGCTCCATTACCTATCACACGGAGACGGTCAATGTGGAAAAATGGGCCAGAGAGAATTCCTATAAGAATCCGGATCTGGCTGATTTCTTCCATTACAGTGAGAATTTCCTGCACCAGATTTCCTATGAGCATGCGGTCAGCGACTTAGAGCGCCAGAACAGAAAGGGAACACTTCATCTGTCTGACGACGAGATAGAGATGATGTCCCAGTTCTACGCCAAGCTCTGCGTCTACTATTACGGCGGAAAGATGTATGAAATTGCAGACGAGGTCAGGGAGGATCCGGCGGCTAAGCTGTGGGATAAATATCAGTACGCCAGCGAACTGAGCGATTTCCTGAGAAGGATTCTGGAGGATGAGGCTAAGGATTTCGGAAAGCTTTATCTGGATTAGAGATAGAGTCCGCTGACTACAGAATAAACAGAAGATGGGAGTGAAACGCAGATGAGAGAAAAATCACAGCTTACTACCCTTTGCTATATTGAGCAGGACGGAAAATACCTGATGCTTCACCGGGTAAAAAAAGAAAGAGATGTCAATAAGGATAAATGGATTGGCATTGGAGGACATTTCGAGGAGGGAGAAAGCCCGGAGGAATGTCTGCTTCGGGAGGCCAGGGAGGAGACTGGGCTGACGCTCACCTCCTGGCGCTTCCGCGGGCTTGTCACCTTTCTGGCAGAAGGATGGCCCACAGAATATATGTGCCTGTTTACCGCCGACGGCTTTGAGGGTGACATGAAGGAATGTGATGAGGGGACTCTGGAGTGGGTAGATAAAGCGAGGCTCAATGAATTAAATCTCTGGGAAGGGGATCAGATTTTTTTCCGCCTGCTGGAGGAAAACCGCCCCTTCTTCTCCCTGAAGCTTGAATACAGAGGAGACAGGCTGATCCGGTGGAGCCTGGACGGGGAGGAGAAAGGTCCGGAAAGAGAGGAAAAAGATTCTGCCGGGGAGAAAACCCAGCAGGTCAGAAGACAGAAAATACAGACAGAAAGGAAATAACAACGTGACAGGGACAATCGTAAACGTGGGTGCAATTGTAGCAGCCAGCCTGATTGGAAGCCGTGTGAAAAAGGGCATAAAGGAAGAGTATCAGGGAGCCATGTTTAACGCCATGGGACTTGCGGCTCTCATGCTGGGAATTCATTCTGCAGCAGGAGGTATGTCAGACAGCCGTTATCCGGTTCTGTTCATCGCCAGTCTGGCTCTGGGAAGTCTGGCAGGGACTGTTCTTGACCTGGACGGCCGTTTTCAGAGGATGATGGCCGGCTTTCACGCTTCCCAGCTGGGTGAGGGACTTTCCACGGCCATCCTGCTGTGCTGTGTGGGAACCATGTCAATCATAGGTCCTATAGAGAGCGCCATATATGGAAACAACACGTATCTCTATACCAATGCCACTCTGGATTTTGTGACGTTTATTGCTCTGTCCTCCACTTACGGAATTGGAATCGCTTTGGCTGCGGCTGTTTTATTCTGCTGGCAGGGAGCAATTTATCTGGGAGCCAGCGTATTGTCAGGTTTCTTATCAGAGCCGCTTATGGCGGAGATCTCGATTGTGGGAGGCGTACTCATTGCCGCCTCCGGCCTGTCTATTTTGAAAATCAAGGACTGCAAAACCATGAACATGCTTCCATCGCTGCTGGTTCCTCCCGCCTGGTTTCTGCTTTTAGAAGTCTTTAGTTGATGAAAAGGCCTGCCGGGATTGATACAGATCAGAAAGGATATCTTAAAATGGGATTTGAACTGCTCTATGAGAAGAAGGATGATTCTATAAAAATTCTCCGCTGTTTTGGAGAGACAAAGGAGATTACCCTGCCAGATCAGATTGGAGGGTTTCCGGTGACAGAGCTGGGAGATTACATTTTTTCAGAAGGTATGCGGACGGAACCGAAAGGATTTCTATGGCGTGAGAGCGGGATGAAGGAAGAGACAGAATACAGGGCAGGAGAACTGTCAGAGCCTGCGGTCTGCGGACCGTCTCTTCGTTCTGTCCGTCTCCCTGCGTGTCTCAGAAGGATTGGCCGGTATGCTTTCTACAATTGCGATGGTCTGAAAAGTCTTGCCTTTCCATCTGCTATCCGGGACATTGGAGCCGGGGCCTTTAACGGCTGCAGGAAGATTGAGGAGCTGACCGTGGAGGCAGATCCTGAGAAGAAATCGTGCCTGAAGGAGATTTTGTCAGAGCTAAATGAGACAGTAGCTGTTCACTACCGGGAGAAGGAAGAAAACAGAAGGGAAGCGCTTGCAGCAGAACTTCTTTTTCCAGCTTTTTATGAGGAGGCAGTAGAGAATACGCCGGCCCGGATTACAGAAACCCATGTGCATGGCTGCGGTCACAGATACCGCTACTGCTTTGAGAATACCCAGCTTCTTTTTCGGGAGTATGACAGCCTTTTTCCCTATATGAAGGCGCAGGAAAATGTACCGGAGGCTGTAAAAATGGCGGCGGACAGGCTGCGCTTCCCTCTGAGACTGTCAGAGGCGGCAGAAAGAACCTATAAGATCTATCTTCTTGAACACCTGGCTGAGACAGGAGAGTATATTGCGTCCCTGTCCGATGCTGCGGAGTGGGACTGGCTTGTCAATCAATGTTTTGGGATAAAAAGGGTTGAGCACGCCGCTGCGGTTTGGTTGGGGAATGAGGGTTTGGCAGGGCGTGCTCACGAGGAATATTCAAATATAAAGGAACCGGTTTTGGGGAAAACCGGCTTTGATAAGCTGGTTGAAACTGCCAGCCGCCTGAATCAGACGGAAGCAGTGAGCATTCTGATGGAAGCAGGCCTCAGAGCCTTTCCGCCAAAACGCCGTAAGTTTGAACTATTGTAATTCGTAAAACAACTTTTACGCTATGCCTTGATTATATAACAGGGTTCGTATATAATCAAATTCATATAGAAAAATAATAACTATTAATGTTTAATTATAGGAAAGATATAGGAGAGAACATGTTTGACGGAAAAGAATATGTGTATGCGGTCTACGAGGAAAAGAGTTTTTCCAAGGCCGCTCAGAAGCTCTACATCACCCAGCCGGCTCTAAGCACGGCGATCAAAAAGGTGGAAAAAAAGATAGGAAGCCCTATTTTTGACAGGAGCACCTCACCTATTGGGCTGACGCCCAGCGGAGAGGTCTATATTGACGCCATCGAGAAGCTGTTTGCGCTGGAGCAGAATACAATTAATCAGCTGAACAACTTAAATGGTCTGTTAGCCGGAAAGCTGACCATTGGAGGCACTGTTTTTCTTACCTCCTATATCCTTCCCAGCCTTCTGGCAGAGTTCTCCCGCAGATATCCGCAGATCAAGATTGAACTGGTAGAGGGAACCACGTCCCAGCTGACGGACAAGCTGTTTTCCGAGGAGATCGATCTTCTTATCGATAATTCGGAGATGGATGACAAAAATTATGACAAATATTACTACAGCACGGAGCGGATTGTGCTGGCTGTTCCCTCTGGCTTTGAGATTAACCAGGAGCTGAACCAGTACAGGCTGAGCCGGGAGTCGATAGAGAGCGGAGCGTACCAGTCCAGGGAGTTCCCGGAGCTGCCTCTGCCGCTCTTAAAGAAAACTCCATTTATTTTCCTGAAGGAGGAAAACAGCATTTACAAACGGGGTGTAAAAATGTGCAGCCGCCAGAATTATACTCCTAATATTATTCTGAAGCCAGATCAGGTAATCACGGCTTTTAACATGGCCAGTAAGGGAATGGGGGCTACATTCATCCCGGATGCGCTGGTCAGCAGCGTCCCCTTCGATGTGCCGCTGTGCTATTATAAGATGGATGATGGACTGGCAATCCGGAACGTGTATTTTTATAAAAAGAGAAATAAATATATGACAAAAGCCATGGAGGAGTTTCTGAAGGTATCTCTGGGAAAGAACGGAGTGATGCCTGTTCCCGTGCCTGCTGCAGAGCGTCCAGCGGGAAAGGATCACGCAGGAAAGACAAAGGAGGCATAGGCCATGGAAAAATCCCCGGTATTTCTGGAACAGGAGAAGGCCCAGGAACTTTGTGACATCTGCGGGGAAATTTTAAGGAATGCGCGAAACGAGCTGTATTTGAATCTGAGATTTATGGATGCAGCTCTAAGCGCACTTTTATTTTCGCCGGATATGAAGAGAAGAGGCGTGGCCACAGACGGATTCCGCCTTTGTTTTCAGCCGGATTATCTGATTTTTCTGTATCGCAGAGGCAGAGTTCACGTGAACCGGGCGTATCTTCACATGGTACTTCACTGTATCTTTCTTCATATGGATGCCAGAAGGGGAAGGGAGAAAAAGCTCTGGGATCTGTCCTGCGATATCGCGGCAGAAGCATTAATTGATGGACTTCTTATCAAGGCTCTCAGGATTCCTCCTTCTGCGGCCCGCAGGGAGATCTATGAGAGGCTTAAAAAGCAGACAGCGGTGATGAACGCCCAGTCTGTCTATAATGCTCTGGAGAAGGAGGAGTTCAGTGAGGGCAGGATTCAGAGGCTTGCTGCAGAGTTTTATGTGGACAGCCATGACTTATGGGAGGACGGAAGGAAGCCCAAAAACTCCAGCAAGAGACAGAACCGCTGGGAGGAAATCCGGCAGAACATGGAAACAGAAATGGAGACCTTTTCCAAGATGCCATCCAGCGAAGCGAGAGATTTGAAAACCCAGATCCGCATTGAAAACAGGGAAAAGGTGGATTACCGGGAATTCCTCAGACAGTTTTCTGTGATGAGGGAAACCGTGCAGGTGGATATGGACGCCTTCGACTATATCTATTACGATTACGGCCTTCGGACTTATGGAAATATGCCTCTGATTGAACCGATGGAGACAAAGGAGATTAAGAAAATTCAGGAGTTTGTTATTGTCATTGACACCTCCATGTCCTGCTCAGGGGAGCTGGTGAGGAAGTTTCTTTCACAGACGTATCAGGTGCTTTCAGAGTCAGAGAGTTTTTTTGCCCGTGTGAACATCCGCATTCTGCAGTGTGACGAAAAGGTGCAGAGCGACAGGAAAATTGAAAATCAGAGAGATCTGGCCAGGTATATGGATCATATGGAGATCCTTGGACAGGGAGGAACTGATTTCAGGCCGGCATTTGAATATGTAAACAGGCTGATTTCAGCGGGGGATTTTAGTAACTTAAAGGGACTGATTTATTTTACGGACGGTTACGGGCCGTTTCCGGTGAAAATGCCGCCTTATGAGACGGCGTTTGTCTTTATGAGGGAGGATTACAGCGATGCGGACGTGCCTCCCTGGGCAATTAAGCTGATTTTAGGTCCGGAAGAACTGGAGGAAAAACCATATGAACATTAAACGGGCAAAACAGGAGATCCGAGACTGTATTGAGGCCTATCTTCTGAAAGATGAGAGAGGGGAGTATGTGATTCCTTCTGTCCGCCAGAGGCCTCTGCTTCTGATAGGGCCGCCTGGCATTGGAAAGACGCAGATAATGGAGCAGGTGGCCAGAGAGTGCAGAATTGGCCTGGTATCCTACACCATTACACACCATACAAGGCAGAGCGCTATCGGTCTTCCCGTTATTGAAAAAAAGAGCTATGGAGGGCAGGAATATCAGGCCACTGACTACACCATGAGCGAGATTGTAGCTTCTGTTTACGACAAAATCGAGGAGACGGGAATTTCAGAGGGTATTTTGTTTATTGATGAAATTAACTGTGTGTCAGAGACTCTGGCTCCGGCTATGCTTCAGTTTTTGCAGTACAAAACCTTCGGAAATCACAAGATTCCAGAGGGCTTTATTATTGCAGCCGCTGGAAATCCTCCAGAGTACAATAAATCAGTGCGGGAGTTTGATATCGCTACCTTAGATAGAATCCGGCGCATTGAAGTGGAGGCAGATTTTGAAGTGTGGAAGGAGTATGCAGTGAATGCGGCTGTGCATCCGGCAGTCATTGCATACCTGGAAGCCAGAAAGGAACATTTTTACCGCATTGAGTCAACGGTGTCTGGAAAACAGTTTGCCACGCCCAGAGGATGGGAGGATTTAGCGCGCCTGATCGAGGTATACGAAAAACTGGGAAAGACGGTTGACAGGGAGGTAGCGGCGCAGTATATTGAAAATCCCGGTATTGCTAAAGATTTTGCCGCTTACCTGGAGCTTTACCGCAGATACCAGTCTGAGTATCAGATTGGGACGATTCTGTCAGGAACCGTGCCCGAGTCCGTGATTAACCGGGCTTCCAGGGCCGCTTTTGATGAGCGGTTCAGTGTGGTGAATCTGATTCTCTCTTACTTAAATGGAGAATTCAGAGAGGCAGAAAAGCGGGAAAATCTGATTGCCTCTTTGTTTGAGAAGCTGAAGCAGGTGAGAGACGGGAGAGCTCTGTCTCTTCTGGAAGAGCTGGCGAAGGAACTGGCGGATGCAGCTGGAAAGCAGAGAAAGGCGGGGCTGATTGACAGGGAACAGGAATATTCCATGCTCTCAGCCTCAGAGAGACTGGAAGCGTATGCAGGCATTCTTAAGAAAGAGGGAATAACGGAGTTTGAACCGGGCTTTGAGAGAGTCCGGAAGCTGTTTTCAGAGGAGCAGGAGGAGTATGAAGCCTTTTGTGATGAAACCCTCCAAAAGCTGGAGAGAGGTTTTGACTTTCTTGAGGCGGCGTTCGGAGACAGTCAGGAGATGGTTATGTTTGTTACCGGGCTGACAGCCGGCAGAAACAGCGTCAGATTCCTGCGGGAGCACCAATGCGAAAGATATTACGCGTATAACCGGCGTCTTCTGTTTGAGGATCAGGAGAGAGGGATTTTAGAGCGTCTGGATCGGCTGGAGGAAAGAGGATAGCGGAGTGAGGAAAAGAAGTAAAATAGTAAAAGAGGCAAGAGGATGAGACCAGAGAAGGACAGACAGCAGGCGATAAGGCTTCTGTTCTATCTGGCAGAGATTTTTATATTAGCTGCGGCAGTATTTTTTGTGGTACGCTTTCTGCCAGGAGGAAAATCATGGAAAAGACCTTCGGAGAGCGGGACTCTGGCTGAGACTCTCCCGGAGATTTCCAAGCCGCCAGAGGAGTCTGAAACAGCTGAAATTCAGATGCCCGAGGAAAATAAAATAGAGGAGGAAAACAGCAGACAGGACAGTGTTCCAGCCTTCAGCCAGAGCAGGCCGGGGCAGGAACCAGCAATTCCTGAAGAACCTCCTTATGAGCCGCCCTGTTTTATGATTGCGTCAGATCTTCATTACCAGTCGCCTCTGATGACCGATTTCGGAGAGGCGTTCCAGAACTTTGTGAGAAACGATGATGGGAAGGTGATAGAATACCTGGATCCTATCACAGACGCGTTTCTGGCAGAGGCAGCCGAAAAACAGCCGGATGCGCTGATTTTAAGTGGAGATTTGACACAGAACGGAGAGCGGGTCAATCACGAGGAGCTGGCGAAAAAGCTGCGTTTGCTGGAAAACCAGGGAGTCCCTGTACTTGTCATTCCTGGAAATCACGACATCAATCATCCATCGGCATCCTCCTTTGAGGGAACAGAAAAAAAGAAGGCAGACAATATTAATGCGGAAGAATTCTATTCCATTTACCGGGAATTCGGTTATGATGAAGCGATGGACAGAGACGAAAGCTCCTTGAGCTACATCTATCAGGCGGACGAGAGGTACTGGCTGATGATGCTGGATTCCTGCCAATATGATCCTGAGAATAAAATCGGCGGGAGGCTCCGGAAAGAAACTCTTCTGTGGATGGAGGAATGGCTTAAGAAGGCCAGGGAGGAACAGGTTATGGTGATTCCCATTGCCCATCATAACCTTTTGAAGGAGAGTACTCTGTATCCGGAGGACTGTACGCTGGAAAATGCAGTCCAGGTGATAGATCTGCTGGAACAGTACGGCATTCCTGTTTACATAAGCGGCCACCTTCATCTGCAGAGAGTAAAAAAACACGGAAACGGCGGCCCTTCCCAGACAGAGGAGCCTTATGGAATCTATGAAATTGTATCAGATTCCATGGTGATTCCGCCATGCCAGTACGGAGAACTTCAGTGGAAGGAAGATGGAAGCGTTCAGTATGAGACCTGCCCCATAGATGTGGCCGGATGGGCAGCGTCCCAGGGAATGACAGATGAAAATCTGCTGAATTTCCCCCAATACAGCGCCGATTTCCTTATAGAGACGATTCAGAACCAGGTTTATGGAGCGTTGAGCTCCATCCCAAACGACAGGAAGTTCCATATGGCCAAGCTGTACGGCCAGCTCAACAGCGCTTACTGCGCAGGCACTGCAGTCAGCCGAAGAAATGTAAAAGAAAATCAGATGTATTTTTACTGGAACAGGTATCTGGGAACCTCTGAATGGTATGAAAACCTTGAGGCCATGATAAAGGATACAGGAAAGGATCATAATTCCCTGATCCTCCAGGCAGGAGAGGACTTTCCATACCCATTTGAGAAGAAAGAAACAGCCGAAAAAGCGGCTGATTACACAGAAAAAGGAGAAGAGTTAAGATGAGATATGAAGGAATTGTTTACCGTCCGCCCAGCGAGGCAAGAAGCTTAATTGTACAGGTGACGATCGGCTGCGCCCACAATACCTGCACCTTCTGCAACATGTATAAGGCTAAGGATTTCCGTGTCAGAAGCATGGAGGAGATTATGGAGGATCTGCAGGAGGCTCATGACAGCTATGGAGCCTATGTTCAGAAGGTATTTCTGGCAGACGGGGACGCTCTGGTGCTCCAGACGGAAAAGCTTCTGGAGATTTTAAAGGCAGTGAAGAAGCTGTTCCCCAACTGCACCCGTGTGGCGTCTTACGGAACGGCTCAGGATATTTTGAGAAAAAGCGAGGAGGAGTTAAAGAGTCTTCAGAAGGCGGGGCTTGGAATCGTCTATGTGGGCGCAGAGTCAGGAGATGATGACATTCTTAAGTCTATCTGCAAGGGTGTGACGGCGGATGAGCTGAAGGCAGCAGGACAGAAATTGAAACGCTGCGGAATTCAGACCTCAGTAACCCTCATTTCAGGACTTGGAGGACGAAAAAAAGTGGAGGAGCACGCCCGTTCCTGCGCAGATCTTATTTCAGCCATGAATCCGGAGTACGCGTCCTTTTTGACACTTCGCCTTTATGAGGGAACCCCCATGTACGACGACGTGGTGACAGGGCGGTTCGAGAGGATAACCGCAGATGAGATTGTGGATGAAATGAAAATTTTCCTGGAACATGTGGATTCTCCAGGAACTGTGTTCCGTACAAACCACGCTTCCAACTATGTAGTTCTGGCGGGAAATCTCAATGATGACATCCCATCTATGCTGGCCCAGCTGGATGAAGCGAAAAGCACACACCATTACAGAAGATTCCGGGAAACAGGAGATTTATAGAAACAACAAAAGAGATAGATCGAAACATCAAAAGGCGCTGCAAGATGGCTTGAAGGACACAAAAGGCTGGATTGCAGCGCCCTTTTGCAAGAGCAGGCAGAAAGCGGACGGAGACCTGTAAGAGCGGACGCCCAGCGACTGCCGAAATTTCAATAAATACGAGGAAAGAACAAAAGAACCATGATTATTCTTACTTCAATGCTTAAGGATCCGGGCGAGCTGTCAAAATTTCAGACTTTATACGCACTCTACAGCAATTCCATGTATATGGCAGCCTACAAGGTGCTGAATCATGTGGAGGATGCAGAAGATGCGGTTCAGCTGTCTCTGATCAAGGTAATCAAAAATCTCGACCGGGTAACGGCTGAGGAACTGAACGATATCAGAACAAAAAATTTCTTGATGACTATTACCAGAAATACAGCCGTTGATATGTACAGGAAGAGAAAGAAGCAGCCTATTTCCTGTGAGGAAATAGAGACAGAAATTACACCTCTCGCTCCAAGCACAGAGGAGGTTTTCTTTGACCGCGTCTCTGTGACAGATCTGGCGGAAGCGATTGACAAGCTGGATCAAAAGTATAAGGATGTACTGAGATTTTATTATATTAACGAACTGTCATCAAAGGAGATAGGAGAGCTGTTAAATCTCAGCCAGTTTACCGTTAATTCGCGGCTTAGAAGAGCAAGGCTCAAACTCTGTGCGATTATAAAAGAGAGGGAGGAACGCGTGTGAAGATAAGAGAAAAACGTGATGAAATGCTCCTGACGCTGGCCCTTTTAGAGCAGCTGGAAAAGGACGATGAGCTGAAAGAGTTTGAATCATACGAGCGCCGGGAGAACAATGAAGGAAAGAGGGGCGCGCCAGGAGAGAAAGGGCATGTGTTTTCTGAAGGCCACAGGGAGAGAATGGAACAGCTTTTTAAAATGGCTGCGCTGCAGGAAAAAAAGAAAAAGCGCCGCCGCTGGATGAAAAAGGCAGCTGCAGGCATGGCAGCCTGCCTTGCCGTCAGCGTGTATATGGGATTTACCTCCTCTGCCTTCCGCACACCTGTGCTGAACTTTTTCACGGAGGTAAGAGAGACCTACAGCGAGCTTCTGGTAGATAAAGATGATAAAGACGGCGTGACAGAACACTTTCAGGAGTATGAGCCGGACTATGTGGTGAAGGGGTTTTATGTATCGTTAGTGGAGGAAAAGGAGGACTGCTTTGTTATTTTTTATGTAGCTGAAAATGGGCAATGGTATGATTTTTACTACTACAAGGAACCGCACAACTCTCAGATAGATACAGAGAATCTGGTGCAGACAGAGGTGGAGATTAATGGAAGGAAAGGAACGCTGTACCAGAAGGAGGGGTACAATCAGACTGTAGTCCGAAGCACAGCCGGGCAGTTCGGCGTGGTGGGAAATATCTCCGCTGAGGAGGAGGAAAAAGTCCTGGAAAGTGTTAAAATACAAGATATTGAATTAAAAAATACAAAATTTTATTAAAAGCTGAACTATGGAGGAGACTTCCATCGTGTTATATATAAAAAGAAAGATGGAGGTATTACCATGAAACACAGAAAAACAGCAGCACAGTTACTTTTAGTGATCGCAGCCATTTTGAGCCTGACGATGACAGCCTTTGCAGGGCCTCAGAAGAGGGTGGATCCCAGATGGTCTTATTTCACAACAGTTGTAGGTGATCTGGATATCAGCAGCAGCGGAAAGGCAACGATTATAGCAAGTGTAACTGCTAACAGAAGCAAAGTAGATAAAGTAAAGGTTACATGCAATCTGCAGAGACTGGAGGGCAGCACCTGGAAGACGATCAAATCCTGGTCGGAGGAATCAGTTCCAGAAGCCCCTCATGCTGTAATGATGGAGAAAAACTATTATGTAGTGGAGGGCTACAGCTATAGAATCCAGGTAAAGTCCAAGGCGTACAAGGACGGGGCGCTGAAAGAGAGCATTACCAGCACATTTGATTACGGTTATTTTCACTAGCTTTCTCATGCATGTCTGCCAGATAGATTAGGAATCCAAGGAAAATGAAAATGAACAGCAGACTCCCCGCCGCGTTTTATTCGCGGTGGGGAGTCTGTGTTTTAAAAGCTTTGTTATTAATCTGAAATTCCCTACTTCACCTTTCCTCTCTGCATTCTTTCATAGTAAAAAATATACTGCTGCATCACACCTGCGTACCCCTGATACATGCCGAAATAATCATGAATGATTTCGCTGTAAAGGCGGTTTTTAGGGAGAGAGTCGTATTTTTTCTTCTTTTTTTTGTAATATTCCTGCATTAAAATCTGCTCAATCCAGGTATCTACCGGAAAGGCTTCGATGTGGTGAAGGCCGAACAGGCAGATACAGTTAGCCACCTTCTCCCCGATTCCATAAAAACCTTTGAGATAGGTCATAGCCTCCTCATAGTTCATAGTTTTGAGAGTGTCCAGATTCAGCTTTCCTTCCGCCGCATCCTGGCAGAGACGGGCAATGTATTTTGCCCGATAGCCCAGTTTTAGAGCGCGCAGTGTTTCCTCTGAGGCTTCGGAAAGCTGGATGGGAGTGGGAAAGCTGTGCCAGCTGACTTCTTTTTCCGTATTTCCCCGAGAGATCACGGCTGAGTGCCGTGTACCAAACTGATGACTGAGCGTTTCCACGGCTTCCCTGATTTTTGGGATAGTTTTCTGCTGAGAGATGACGAAGGTCAGAATCATTTCCCATGGATCCTGGTTTAAAATACGGATGCCGCTTCCCATCAGAGAAGCGCGGCGCAGGTAGGCATCCCGCTTTCTGACAGAGCCGATATAGGCCCCATAGTCGCTTTTCAGATCAAAATACCGCTCCCAGAAGGGAAGCTCCCCTCTTTCACAGTAAAAAAGAAAGGATTTTTCTCTGGAAAAGTCCTCTGTGTCCGCCTCCGTTTGTTCTGAACCATTGTCTATCTGCTCGATTTCCAGGTAATGTCCCTGGCTGATGACCGAGAAACGTCCCGGCGCATCTGGGAGTTCAATCATTCGGAAGCACTGGCCGGAGTCTGCAATCTGGCGCAGATCCATACAGGAAATTTGTTTTAAAATGGGTGTTATCATAGGCAGTTTTCCTCATCTATTATATCAAGTATGAACAGACTGGCAGTCTTTGAAAAAGAAAGCCGCCTTGCCCGGGCAAGACGGCTTTGAGCATTTCTCTTACAGCTACTATACAAGACAAATGCAGCGATGTCAATTTTCAACATAAAACATACTTTGTATTCTTGGCATGTAGAAAAACAGCCTGAGCAGAAAAAGCATACAGAGCAGGATAACAGTCAGACGCCATATCAGTTGAAAGAGGGCTTTTATCATTGTCTACCTCCGCATATTTTCAGACGCAGTTCTCTTCATCTTTCGGATGGACAGTATGCTGACAAGAATCGTCAGAACATCTGCCGCCGGCTGAGAGAGATAGATTCCAGTAATTCCCATCAGTCCTGGAAGAACTAAAATGAACGGAACATAAAAGAGTCCCTGGCGGATCAGCGACAAGAAAACGCCGTATCCGGAAGCGCCAATGGTCTGGAAGGTGATAGTCATCATGTAGCACAGACCGAAGGCAGGGTACAAGGCAACCTGGGAAATCAGCAGCCATCGGCCGAAGTCCACGATGACTGGATTCTGATTAAACAGTAAAATCAGCGGCTTAGACAGAAGAATGTACACAGCCTCCACAAGCAGCGTTAACAGCAGAGAACCTTTTAAAGCAAAGCGTACAGATTCGTGAAAACGGTCTTCGTTTTTGGCTCCGAAGGCATAAGCGGCTACAGGCTGATATCCCTGCATAAATCCCATGACTACATAGCAGCCAATGAGAATCAGACGCTGAACAACTCCATAAGCGGCGATGATTTCGTCGGACTGCGGAAGGCTGGCAGCGGCGATATTTGTCAGGGAAGCTGCCACAGACAGACAAATCTGAATAATTGCAGTAGGGATTCCGATGGCTGCGACAGTTTTAATCAGCTTCCAGCTGGGGTGGAAGGACTTTATTTTGATTTTGATAATCGATCTGCCGCTTCCATAGAACCAGGTTAAAATAAAAAATGTCACAAACTGGGATACAGTGGTTGCTAAGGAGGCGCCTTCGACTCCCATATTTAAGCCCCAGTCAAACATGAAGATTGGATCTAAAACTACATTCAGAAGCGCTCCGGTAATGACTGCCACCGAAGATATTTTAACGGAAGACTCTGCCCGCGCGGCACAGTTCATGCTTTGAGCCGGAAGGTTAGCCAGAGCCGCTACAAACATCCAGAAGGCATAGTCTTTGGCAAGGGGGAGAGAAGCGTCGGACGCACCGAACATCCGCATCAGAGGATCCATAAAGAAAATTCCGCCTGCACACAGCAAAATGCCGATAATCACGGAGACTCCCACAATCGTAGTAACAGTCTGGCTGGCTTCCTCCTGCTTCCCGGCTCCCAGCTGGCGTCCGGCTAAGACGGCCGCGCCTGCCGCGAAAATATTTTCAATGGAAACCATAATCAGCAGAAGAGGAACAGTGATTCCTACTGCTGTCAGAGCTATATCAGAATTAAGCATTCCAATATAGGCAGTATCCACTAAATTATAAACTGCTTTGGCAAGAAGAGCCAGAGTAGCGGGAACTGCCAGTTTTACAATAGATTTGGCTGGCGGCATATCCCCTAAAACAGAGGATGATGAAGCAGCAGGCTTAGCTGGCTGATAATCTCCTTTTTTGAACATAGTATCACCTCGAATTAAATATTGACCATATGGTCTATTTTAGAGAATGATATCACAAATAGACTATATGGTCAATATTTATCATGGACTTATTTGTTCTGCTTATTCTGTTTTCTGTCCCGTTTTGCGATGAAGTTCTATCTGCCGGTTGATTTCCTGCATACGCAGATCCATGGCGTGGATTCCTTCGGCGCACAGCCGCAGTTCTTCTGACAGCTGCGCAGCGTCCTGGCTTCCCATTTGCTTCTTGTACTGAATCTTATGCTCTATGCTTGCCCAGAAATCCATAGCGATTGTTCTAAACTGTACTTCAACCTGCATCCACTTTTTGACCTCAGAGAAGAAGACAGGGACTTCTAAAATCAAATGGAGGCTTCGATAGCCATTGGATTTCGGATTTTTTATGTAATCCTTTACCTCCAGCACGTGAATATCATCCTGCATATAAATTTTTTCGGCCAGGCGGTAAATATCCTCTGGAAAAGAACAGATGATACGGATTCCAGCGACGTCATGAATCTGTGTCTCGATGTTTTCCAGAGAGATGGTTAACCCCTTTCTCTTCAGCTTTTCTATGATGCTGATTGGCTTTTTAATGCGGCAGCAGATAGATTCAATGGGATTTTTATCGCTGTCAAGCGATAATTCTGTATTGAGAACCTCAAATTTAGTTCTCATTTCCATCATGGCGCACTGATACTGCATCATCAGATTCCGGAATGGATAGGCGGATTCCAAAAATTCTTCCGCATTTTCTGATGACAGAAGATCGTCAAATATTACTTCTTTGGTGTGGTTTTTCATGGTTTTCCTCTTTGTCAGATATTTTGTAATTTAGAAAAGCAGCATCACGCTTATTCTAGAACAGCGTGATCGATAATGCCGAACAGCAGAATATTCAGCACGTTCCGGCATTGTTTTTCATGAAGCTCAAATTCAGATCCCTGTAAAGCGGAGGCAGGATATCTGGCATTGATAAAATCCTGAAACTGGCGGAACATTTCGATGATTTCTTCTTCTGTATGTTCCTTTCGCAGTGGAAGACGGGCCAGCAGCTGTTCTAAAATTTTGATATTTAATGTATCAAAGTCTTTTTTACAGTTTTGTATCTCAGCTTTCAGGTGTTCAGGCGGTGAAACGATAGCCTCGCAGAAGATTCTCTGATAGATGGGATAAGCGGCAAAAAAGGCCATCCTGCATGTAAAATAGCGCTCCAGCTGTTCTTCGGCTTTGTCCGCTCCATTCTCCATTCTTTTAGAGAGATATTCAGTAAGAAGGGAAAAACACTCCGCTACACAGGCTAAAAACAGTTCGTCTTTTGTCTTGAAATAGTGGTAGATAATACCTTTAGAAATCCCCTGAGCGGAGCAGATGGTATTGACTGAACTGGCTCCGTAGCCCTGCCCGGAGAACTCCGCCAGCGCGCTGTCCATAATGCGCCGCCTCATCTGCTGATTTTTTTCTTCTCGTTTCATATATTACCTCGGCGATTTTTTATTTGAGTTTGCGGCCTGTGTATTATTTTAAGGTAGTTCTGCGGCCTTCTCAGCAGGATCATAGCATATTTAGACTATACGGTCAATATTGCCAAACCAGTTGCGAAAATGCCTGTGATTTTGTATACTGAATTTCAGAAAATGCCTATTGTCCTGATACGGGACAAAACTATAAAATATGTTATAGATGTAAAATTTAGAAAAGAGGTAAAAATTATGTTAGAAGCAGGAATTAAGGGAAGAGAAGAAGTAATGGTAACTGAGGAGAATTCAGCGGCAGCAGTGGGAAGCGGTCTGCTTCCTGTTTTTGCTACTCCGGCTATGGTGGCTCTGATGGAGCAGACTTCCTGGAAGAGCGTGGCTCCGTATTTGAACGAGGACGAGGGAACCGTGGGAACCAGTTTAAACATTTCCCACAGCGCGGCGACTCCGCTGGGCATGAAGGTGTGGTGCGAGAGCGAGCTGACTGAGGTAGACAGAAGACGCCTGGTATTCCACGTAACCTGCTATGACGAGGCCGGAGTGATCGGCGAGGGAACTCACGAGAGGTTTATCATTGGAAATGAGAAGTTTTTAGCTAAGGCAGAGCAGAAAAAGAACGCTTCTGAGGCAGAATAATCCGGCTGCAGGAACCATTCAGATAAAGGCAGAGGGAGAGACATGAAGGTTACTTACATTCATCACAGCGCAGTTTCTGTTGAGACAGAGCACAGCATTCTGCTGTTTGACTATTTTAAGGGGGAGCTGCCGGACTTCGCTCCGGGAAAGCCGCTGTTTGTATTTGCCAGCCATTTTCACGAAGATCACTACAGTCCTGTAATTTTTGAGCGGTTCAGGGACAGGACGGAGGTTTCCTACATTCTGTCAGACGATATCAGAGGGAGAAGGATACCTGAGGAAGCCCTGCCGCTTATCCATTTTGTGAAGCCGGGGCAGACGCTGGAGCTTGGAGGCCTGAAAATCCAGACCTATAAGTCCACCGATGAGGGCTGTGCCTTCTGGGTCAGCCTGGAAGGCCTGGAAATTTACCATGCGGGAGATTTAAACAATTGGTGGTGGGAGGGCGAGGACAAGGCCTGGAACCACAATATGGCTGCTAATTACAGGCGGGAGGTGGAGAAAATCGCTGCCGATCATCCGGAAGGAGCGGACACAGCCTTTATTCCACTGGATCCCAGACAGGAGCAGTGGTTTTACCTGGGAATGGATGACTTTTTAAAAAAAGTGAAGGCTGAAACTGTGTTCCCCATCCATTTCTGGGGAGACTTCAGTGTTTCCAGACGGCTGAAGGATCTTCCCTGCAGTGAGCTTTACAGAAACCGTATTATGGAAATTCAAAGAGAAGGAGAGGAGTTTGAGCTATGACATTTACATTTGCACACAACAATTTTAACGTCATTAATCTGGAGAAGTCTTTAAAGTTCTATGAGGAGGCTCTGGGACTGAAGGAGGTGCGCAGAAAAGAGGCCGCAGACGGCAGTTTTATCCTGGTTTATCTGGGAGACGGCGAGACTCCTCACCAGCTGGAGCTGACATGGCTGAGAGACTGGGAGAAGGACAGCTATAACCTGGGAGACAATGAGTTCCATCTGGCTTTCGAGGTGGATGACATGGAAGCGGCTCACAAGAAGCATGAGGAGATGGGCTGCATCTGCTATGAGAATCCGTCCATGGGTATCTATTTTATCGCTGATCCGGATAATTACTGGCTGGAAGTAGTTCCTAAGAAGATGAAATAAGGCGGATGGAGAAAGCGATGATTATAAAAAATGGCCGGGTCATCGATCCGAAAAGTGGATTTGATGGTATTGCTGATATTATCATAAAAGACGGGAAAATTGAAAAAATATTAAAAAACGGGGAAAGTTCAGAAGAACAGAAAGTATTCCAGAAGGCTGATGAAGAAATTATCGACGCGTCAGGTCTCGTTGTGGCGCCAGGACTTATCGATGTCCATGTGCATTTCAGAGATCCGGGACTTACCTATAAAGAGGACATCGAGACAGGAGCCGTCGCGGCTAAGGCAGGCGGCTTCACCACAGTCGTGATGATGGGAAATACAAAGCCTGTGATTGACAATGAAGAAACTCTTCGGTACGTGCTGGAAAAGGGAGAGCAGACAGGGATTCATGTACTGTCTGCTGCCAATATTACCAGAGGCATGAAGGGGAAGGAACTGACGGACATGGAATCTCTCAGAGTCCAGGGAGCTGCAGGATTTACGGACGACGGTGTGCCGATTATGGATGTGAAGCTTTTAATGGAGGCCATGGAGACTGCCAAAAGGCTGGATGTGCCTCTGAGCTTTCATGAGGAGGATCCAGGTTTTATTACCAATAACGGCATTAACAGAGGGGCAGTTTCAGAAAAGCTGGGAATCGGCGGATCTCCCAGAGTAGCGGAGGATTCTCTGGTGGCCAGGGACTGTATGATTGCGCTGTACACAGGGGCATGCGTCAATATTCAGCACATCAGTTCAAAGAACGCAGTGGCGGCAGTGGCTCTGGCCAAGAAACTGGGCGCCGACGTGTGGGCCGAGGTGACGCCCCACCACCTGACTCTGGACGAGACGGCTGTGCTGGAGTTCGGCTCTCTGGCAAAGATGAACCCGCCTCTCAGGACGAAGGAGGATCGGGAAGCATTGATTGAGGCCTTAAAGGACGGAACGATTGACATGATTGCCACGGATCATGCGCCTCACAGCCGGGAGGAGAAGGAGAAGCCTCTGACAGAGGCTCCCAGCGGCATTATTGGTCTGGAGACTTCTCTGCCTCTCTGTGTGACGGAGCTTGTGAAGAAGGGGCATCTCTCCTACGTGGAGCTGTTTGAAAAAATGTGCCTGAATCCGGCCAGACTGTACCGTCTGGATTCCGGTTATCTGGCAGAGGGAGGCCCGGCTGATCTGGTAATTTTCGATGATAAGGAAGAGTTTGCAGCAGGCCCCTTCGTCTCCAAATCTTCCAATTCCCCGTTTGCCGGAAGAAGGCTGTACGGAAAGGTGAAGGTTACGGTCTGCGGTGGAAAGGCGGTATATCAGGGCTGATGAGAAAGAACGGAAATCTCCGCTATACCACGCTCTTATTCGACGTGGATAATACCCTTTTAAATTTTGACGCTTCGGAGGAGGAGGCTTTTAAAAGCCTTCTTCTCCATTTCGGAATGGAGCTGTCGGATTGTCTGCTCCAGGAATACCACCAGATTAACAGAAGCTGCTGGGAGCTGTTTGAGGAGGGGAAAATGGAAAAAGACGAGGTGCTGCTGCGCCGTTTTGAAATTTTCTTTTCCCGCCATAATTGTCAGGCGGACGGCATGGAGGCGGAGGCTTTTTACAGGAAGCGTCTGGGAAACAGCGCAGTTCTCATTCCGGGAGCCCTGGATCTGTGTCGTGATTTAAGCCGGGAGTATGTTCTGTACATTGTCACCAACGGAGTGGCAGAGACTCAGTACAGGAGGCTTGAAAGCAGCGGATTGAATTCGTATTTTAAGGGGATTTTTGTCTCGGAGGAGGCGGGAAGTCCCAAGCCGAAGAAGGAGTTTTTTGACTACTGTTTTGAGAAAATGCGGCTTCTCGGCATGGATCGGCCAGAGGAGAGAACAAGGGAAATGCTTCTGATAGGAGATTCCCTTACCTCAGATATGCGGGGCGGGGAGAATGCAGGCATTGACACCTGCTGGTACAATCCCAGGGGCCTTTCCAACGAAAAAGACGTTTCCGTTACCATGGAGGTCTCCTCCTATGAGGAGATAAGAGAGGTTCTTCTGCCCTGAAACATATGTGGACAATATATGTAGAGCAGAAGGGAAAATTTTCCTTCTTTTCTGAAGCGTAGACTATGGAGGGAGGAAGTGAACCGCCTGAATGATGATAGCGAGGCTTTCGTAATGAAGTTCGTGCTAATTTCCGCCACCGAGCGGAGTGCCTGAGCTGAAGGCGAGTTTTCGCGAATGGCGGATGATGGATGCACGAACTGAATAGAAAACGCAGCTGGTCAGTCAGGCGGTTCACTTCTGCCTGTTCTAATCTGCGTTTCCTTCTCTTTTAAATAATAGACAGAACAGGAGGCATTGCGATGGCAAAGACCATGTTGAAGAGAGGCGCGGGTATTTTAATGCCCATTTCCAGTCTTCCGGCGCCCTATGGCATCGGAACCTTTGGATCCTGCGCTTATGAATTTGCAGATAAGCTTGTAAAGGCCAGACAGAGCTATTGGCAGGTGCTGCCATTGGGGCCCACCAGCTATGGAGACAGCCCCTACCAGTCTTTTTCCGCCTTTGCAGGAAATCCATATTTTATTGACTTAGACGTTCTGAAGGAGGAGGGGCTTCTGACTGCAGAAGAGATCGAAGCCTGTTACTGGTGCGACAGGGAGGATGAGGTCAAGTATGATGCAGTCTGCTATTACCGGTTCCCACTTCTTAAAAAAGCCTTTGAACGGAGCCGCTGCGGGGAGACACCGGAGTATGAGAAATTCTGTCAGGAGAACAGCTGCTGGCTGGAGGACTATGCGCTGTACATGGCGTTAAAGGGGCGTTTTAACCAGGAGGAATGGCTGAACTGGGAGGAGCCTGTCCGCCGCAGAGAGCCGGAAGCGATTGCATTTTACAGGGAGGAACTGTCAGAGGAGATTGCCTGCTGGAAATTCATGCAGTTTAAATTTTATGAACAGTGGGATAAGCTGAGAGCCTATATAAACGGAAAGGGAATCCAGATTATTGGAGATATCCCTATTTACGTGGCCATGGACAGCGCGGACGTGTGGGTTCACCCGGAGCTGTTCCAGCTGGATCCAGAGACCTTAAAACCTCTGAAGGTGGCAGGAGTACCGCCGGATGCGTTCTCAGAGACAGGGCAGCTATGGGGCAATCCTCTCTATGACTGGGACGTTCTGGAACAGACAGATTTTGCCTGGTGGAGAGACAGGATGAAGGCTGCGGCCCGACTGTATGATGTAGTCAGAATTGACCATTTCATTGGCGTAGTTCAGTATTATTCGATTCCCTATGGAGCTGAGGACGGAAGAACAGGAGAGTGGAAGAAAGGGCCTGGAGAGAAACTTACGAAGGCCATAGGCGAGGCTGCCGGGGAGGCGAAAATCATTGCTGAGGATCTGGGGGTTTTCTGTCCGGAGGTAAAGGAGCTTCTGCAAAAGACCGGGTATCCTGGCATGAAGATCATAGAATTTGCTTTCAGCGGAGATCGTTTTAACGAGCATCTGCCTCACTGCTATGAGCCTAATTCTGTGGTATATGGGGGAACCCATGACAACGAGACGCTTATAGGATATTTTAAGCCGGAAAAACGGCAGTGGTGGGAACTCCAGTATATTGCGGACTATCTGGGCGCGGCTCACAGGGAGGAGATTCCAGATCGAGTGTTCAGGGCTGCCTACGGTTCCGTGGCCAGCGTGGCCATTTTCCAGATGCAGGATGTACTAAAGCTGGACAATGAAGCCAGGATGAATACGCCGGGAACCGTAGGGGGAAACTGGAAATGGAGGATGAAGCCAGGAGCCTTTGGAGACAGCGAGACCGGCTATCTGGCATTTTTAGTGGACACCTTCGGACGTTTTTAAAGTGTTTATAGGAAAAGGAGGCAACAATATGAGAAAAATGAGAAAAATGACTGTGGCTGTGGTTCTGGCAGCTTCCGTGACAGCTCTGGCATCAGGATGTGGGAAGGAGGAGATCCAGGAGACCTCCATGCCGGAGAGCACAGTCAGCCAGACAGAGGAGAGCTCTTCACAGACGACAGCTCCAGAAGATTCAGAGTCAGAAAAGCAGAGAGGAGAGGTTTCCGTGATGACGGGAACTGTTCTGGATGCTGCCATGAATTCTATTGTGATTCAGAATGAAGAGTATCCTCAGGGACTGATTTTCTCCAAGGAAAATTCTGCAGCCGGCTTTTCTGAAGGCTTAACATTAGATATGAACGTCACTCTGTTTTATACTGGCGAGACGGACGGAGAGGACACTACGAAGGCAGAGGTGGTTCTGGTAAGAGAAAGCCGGGACAGCGACAGCACTCTGACGGCAGGAAGCGTTTCTGGAACAGTGTCCGAAGTGACTTCAGAAGCGCTTATCATTGAGCCAGAGTCTGGAGAGAAGGTGTCTGTAGCCAGAGGACATGAGGTCTTAGAGACAGAGAAGGAGCCGGAAGCAGGAGATCAGCTGACAATTTATTATTCCTGTCCGGGCGGCGATGAGAGCGTGAAGGAGGCGGAGCTGATCCGCTGATCGAGGCAGAGAGCAGGGCGTAAAATCTCGCAAAACGATTGACATTTTCCAAAACTGTTGATATATTGAAACAGTATGGATTTGACGTTCCATAAGAATAGACAGATGGGAGATGAAAGGATGAAGATGTATTTCTGCAGATAATTCAATTGAATGAAGGCATGGAAGGCAGGGCAGCAGTGTCCGCTTTTTGGCAGAGCAGAAATACGGAATTCTTTTTGTCGATTCAATATCATATGAAGCTGGTAAACCGCTGTTTCCGGCGCCTGTTTTGAGATTGCAGGCGGGGCTGAAGCCGGAGACAGTAAGCCGGAAGGCTTTTGCAGGCGGTATAGACCTCAATATCAGTATTCATGAAAGGGATGCAGAAGATTTTCTGCGTCCCTTTTTTGTATCACAGGAAAGTTTTCCTGTGAAATAAAAATGCTCTGCAGCGGATGTTCCATCCTTCCAGACGCCAGTGCAGAAAAGGAGCGAAGCTTCCCTCTCTGCCGGCGTGATTACCGAGAGGAGGAATGAGCGATGGCGCAGATACAGGCAAAAAATTTATCCTTCCGCTATGACGGAGGGGAGGATGTGTTTACAGACATGTCGTTTTCCATAGATACGGACTGGAAGCTGGGTCTTGTAGGGAGAAATGGAAAAGGAAAGACGACGCTTTTAAAGCTTCTCATGGGGGAATATGAGTACAGAGGGAAAATTTTATCCTCTGAGCCGTTTGAATATTTTCCATACACGGTTTCCGATCCTGATAAAAATACCATAGATATTCTGGATGAGGTCTGCCCGGATGGGGAATTCTGGATGCTTCTGAGGGAGATGAATCTGCTGGAGCTTAGGGAGGAGACTCTGTTCAGGCCTTTTTCCACTCTGAGCAGAGGAGAACAGACTAAGGCTTTTCTGGCAGCCCTGTTCTGCAGAGAGGGAAGATTTCTGCTGATTGACGAGCCCACTAATCATCTGGACACAGAGGGAAGACGTCTGGTCAGCCGGTATTTAAACGGGAAGAAGGGATTTATTCTGGTGTCCCATGACAGGAATTTTTTAGATGGATGTATTGATCATGTGATGGCTCTGAATCGGGAGAGCATTGAGATTGTGCAGGGCAGCTTTTCCTCCTGGCAGGAGAACAGGGAGCGCCAGGACGCCTTTTCCAGACAGGAAAATGAGAAGCTGAAAAGAGAAATAGGCCGTCTTCAGGCTTCTGCAGCTTCTTCCTGCGCCTGGGCGGATCAGTCGGAACGGATGAAAATAGGAACAGGCGCCTTTGTGGAGGGGAAATTTATCGGAAGCAGGAGCTATCTGGGAGAAAAATCCAGGAAAATGCAGCAGAGAAGGAAAAATCTGGAGCGCAGACAGGAGCGGGCTATCCAGGAAAAGAAGCAGCTTTTAAAAGATGTGGAGGAGGAACAGCCGTTAAAGATTCTGCCTCTGGTTCACTGGAAAAAGGAGCTGCTCCGCGTTTCAAATCTGAGGCTTTCTTATCAGATGGGAGAGGAAGAGTCTGACGTTTCCCAAAGGGAAGAGAGCCATGGTCTCAGCTTTGCCCTGGAGCAGGGAAAACGGATTGCATTAACTGGAGGAAACGGGGGAGGGAAATCCTCTGTCCTTTTGGAAATCCTGAAAACAGCCTGCAGAGAGACAGAAAAGGCTTCAGAGGCCGCGAAAACAGGAAATTTGGGCATGAAAGCCTGGAACAGGCTGCAGAGGCTGAGCGGAGAGCTGTCCTTGCCGTCAGATCTTAAAATTTCCTATGTACCCCAGGATGCCTCTTTTCTGACGGGAGATCTGACAGAGTTTGCTTTAAAGCAGGGCGCTGATCCTTCTCTGTTTTTTGCGGTACTCAGAAAGCTGGATATTCCGAGGGAACTGTTTCAGAAACCTATGGAGCAGTACAGCGAGGGACAGAAAAAGAAAGTTCTTTTAGCCAGGAGCCTCTGCGATCAGGCTCACCTCTATGTGTGGGATGAACCGCTCAATTACATTGACATATTTTCCAGAATGCAGATTGAGGAGGTAATTCGCAGCAATCATCTGACTATGCTTCTGGTGGAGCATGACCAGGCTTTTTTAGAGGCCGTAGAGGCGGAGCAGATACCGGTGGGAGCGGTTCTGGGGGGAAGATAGAGTGAAAAGAAATGAAGAAAGAAGAATTGGAGATACTTTGAGAACTGTCCGGAGACAGAAATTGTTAAGAAAATATCAAAAATAGATAACTGTCTTGTCATATGTAAAGTCTGGTAGTATAATAGCCACAATTGCGCCTGGGATTGAAAGAGAGAGCTGGGAGAAACAGAGCAGTTTCAGAACAGGAGAAAGCGGCACAGGAAAACAGATTACAGAGATGAAAAAGGAGATAGATATGACAAGAGATATTGCAGAGGAGATTAAACGCCTGAAGGAAGAGAAGAATGCAGTGATTCTGGCTCACTACTATGTGCGTCCGGAGGTACAGGAGATTGCAGATTACATTGGAGATTCCTTTTACCTGAGCAAGCTGGCAGTAGGGCTTAAGGCTCAGACCATTGTAATGTGCGGAGTTTCTTTTATGGGAGAGAGCGTAAAAATCCTGAATCCGGAGAAAACAGTGCTTCTTCCAGATGCAGCTGCTGACTGCGCCATGGCCCATATGGCTTCTGTGGAGACGATTGAAAAAATGCGGGAGACCTGGGACGATCTGGCAGTAGTCTGCTATATTAATTCCACTGCAGAGTTAAAGCGTCATGCAGATGTGTGTGTAACCTCAGCCAACGCGGTGAAAATCGTGAAAGCCCTGCCAAACAAAAATATTTTCTTTATCCCAGACAGAAATTTGGCTCGCTTTGTGGCAGAGCAGGCGCCGGAGAAGCATTTTGTATTTAACGAGGGCTTCTGCCCGGTTCATGAGGAGTTAAAACTCCAGGAGCTGAAAGCTTTGAAGGAGAAACACCCAGAGGCAGAGGTCTTGACTCATCCAGAGTGTGGAGAGGCCGTGTGCAGGGAATCTGACTACATTGGAAGCACCTCCGGAATCATTGCTCATGCGCAGGCAAGCAGAGCGAAGGAATTTATCATCTGCACAGAAAATGGAGTCCGCTTTGAATTAGATAAGCGCTGCCCTGAAAAGAAGTTTTACTTCACAGCCACAGAGCCTGTCTGCGGCGATATGAAGCTGATTACCCTGGAAAAAATTCTCCACGTATTAGAGACTGGGGAAAACGAGGTTCTGGCAGATCCGTCTATGGTGAAGGAGGCAGGAAAGCCGTTAGAAGAAATGCTCCGTCTGGCTCAATAATAAAAGGCATCATAAGAACCGGTATATTCCGGCAGGCAGATGGAGATGTGAGAACGGCCCGCAAGGGGGCTTAGGAGGAAATATGAAGATAGAGACAGACATAGTGATTGTAGGAACCGGAGTATCCGGCCTGTTTGCGGCGCTGAACCTGCCAGAGGATCAGCGTATTACCATGATTACAAAATCTGATGCAGAGAGCAGCGACTCATTCCTGGCGCAGGGAGGCATCTGCGTTCTGAGAGATGAGGGAGATTACGACAGCTACTTTGAGGATACTATGAGAGCTGGCCATTATGAGAACCGGAAGGAATCTGTGGATATTATGATCCGCAGCTCCAGAGAAATTATAGAGGACCTGATCGGCTTCGGCGTAGAGTTTGAAAAGGAGAATGGGGAGCTGGCCTACACCAGAGAAGGCGCGCACTCCAGACCCAGAATTCTCTATCATGAAGATATTACAGGAAAGGAAATTACTTCCAAGCTTCTGGCAGAAGTGAGAACACGTTCCAATGTAGAGATCCGGGAGTTTACCGAGATGACGGATATCATTGAGGAAAATGGAAGATGCGCAGGTATTACGGCCAGATGTAAAGATGAAGAGCTTGAGATCCGGGCTGCATTTACGGTGTTTGCCAGCGGAGGAATCGGCGGACAGTACAAGCATTCCACCAATTATCCTCACCTGACAGGGGATGCCCTGACGGTAGCTAAAAAGCATGGAATCCGGCTGGAGCATCTGGATTATGTTCAGATTCATCCCACGACTCTGTATTCAGAAAAGCCGGGACGGAGATTCCTGATTTCTGAGTCAGTCAGAGGCGAGGGAGCTGTTCTCTACAATAAGAAAGGAGAGCGGTTTGTGGACGAGCTTCTCCCACGGGATGTGGTGACCAAGGCCATTAGAAAGCAGATGGAGCTGGATGGAACGGACCATGTGTGGCTGTCCCTGGAGCCAATTCCCAAGGAAACGATTTTGAGCCATTTCCCCAATATCTGCCAGCGGTGTCTGGAGGAGGGATACGATGTGACCAGGGAGTGGATTCCGGTAGTTCCGGCACAGCACTATTTTATGGGAGGAATCTGGGTGGATTCTGAAAGCCGGACTACGATGGATCGCCTTTACGCGGTGGGAGAGACAAGCTGCAATGGCGTCCACGGAGCCAACCGCCTGGCCAGCAATTCTCTTCTGGAGAGCCTTGTATTTGCCAAGAGAGCGGCAGGGGACATGAAAAAGAAGCTGGGATAACAGCAGGAAACGGGAAACCATGTGAATAAAGGAGATAGGGGTATGTTTAATTCAATTACCATGAAGCTTCAGGCAGATCATCTGATTATGGAAGCCCTGAAGGAGGATATATCAAGCGAAGACGTAAGCACCAACGCTGTAATGAAGAAGGCAGTGAAGGGAACTGTGGATCTGCTGTGCAAGGAAGACGGAATCATTGCCGGCCTGGACGTGTTTAAGCGTGTGTTTGAGCTTCTGGATCCAAAGACAGAGTGTGAATTTTTCTGTACAGACGGAGACCAGGTGAAGGCCGGACAGCTGATGGGAAAGTTGACAGGGGATATCCGGGTGCTTCTCTCCGGCGAGAGAGTGGCATTAAATTATCTGCAGAGAATGAGCGGAATCGCCACCTATACTCACGCTGTGGCAGAGCTTTTAAAGGGAAGCAAGGTGAAGCTTCTGGATACCAGAAAGACTACGCCGAACATGCGTATTTTTGAGAAATATGCCGTGCGCACAGGAGGCGGCCATAACCATCGCTACAACCTGTCAGACGGCGTGATGCTGAAAGATAATCATATCGGAGCAGCCGGAGGAGTAGCCAACGCAGTCCGCATGGCTAAAGAGTACGCGCCCTTTGTTCGGCGGATTGAGGTAGAGGTGGAAAACCTCGATATGGTGAAGGAGGCAGTGGAGGCGGGAGCTGATATTATTATGCTGGATAACATGTCCCCGGAAGATATGAAGAAGGCGGTTCAGCTGATCGATGGCCGGGCAGAGACAGAGTGCTCCGGAAATGTGACAAAGGAAAATATCGCCCGCTATATTGACTGCGGCGTGGATTATATTTCCAGCGGCGCCCTCACGCATTCTGCTCCGATTCTTGATATTTCTTTAAAGCATCTGCACCCGGCAGAGTAGAAAGAAGGCGGAAAAACAGCCCCGGAAATGGAAACAGGAGGTGCAGTTGGTGACTGGAATAGATAGAAGAAACGAGATTATAAAGATCATTCAGAGGAGCCCGTCCCCGGTTCCGGCCAGGAGTCTGGCAACGTCCTGCCAGGTCAGCCGCCAGGTCATTGTCCAGGATATCGCTCTGATCCGGGCGGCAGGTTATGACATCATTTCCACAAACAGGGGATATATTTTAAATAGTTCCAGCCAGGTGGAGCGTGTGTTTAAGGTGCGCCATACAAACGAGAGGATGGAGGAGGAGCTGAACGCCATTGTGGATCTGGGCGGATGTGTGAAGGATGTGGCGGTGAGCCACCGGATTTATGGCCGCATGGAGGCGGAATTAAATATCAGCTCAAGGAGGAAGATCGCTCTTTTTCTGGAGGATATTAAAAACGGAAGCTCCAGCCCTCTGAATAATATTACATCAGGATATCACTACCACACCGTCAGCGCAGACAGCGTGGAAATTTTAGACGCTGTCGAGGAAATGCTCCGCCAGAGAGGGTTTCTGGTGGAAAGCCAGGAAGAGCCTGACGAAGGAGAAGGGGCAGACCGGTGACAGACAGATGAGCAAAGCAGAGTTCGCAGAGGCGGGCTCTGTTTTGCGTTTTCGGCTCAGTTCACGCAGCTGTTGTCTGCCATTATTGCGGGAGCTGCGGATTTTATTTTTTAACAAACAGATTGACATTTTTCTATATGTTGATTATAATAGAGATAAATAGATAGAAAAATATCTATCTGAAGAAAAAGCGGAGGAAGACGGTTTGATTGATTATGAGAAATATGCAAAGCTTTTTAAGGCGCTGTCGGATCCAAAACGACTGAAAATCGTGGATATGCTGTCTAATGGAGAATTATGCGCCTGCAAAATTCTGGAAGAATTTCATATTACGCAGCCCACTCTGTCCCACGATATGAAGCTTTTGTGCAGCGCGGATCTTGTTATTCCGCGAAAAGAGGGAAAATGGATCCATTATTCACTGAATACGGAACGGATGAACGAGATGTACCGGGCGATGGGGAAGCTGATGCTTCCGGATGAATTTGCAGGGCTGACAGACTGCGGCTGCCGGGACGAACAGGAGCCGGCACAATGAGAAGGAGAGAAAAAATGGAAAAAGAACGCACAAAGCTGTATGTGCTTACAGGTTTTTTAGGATCAGGAAAAACAACGGCACTTTTAAAGATTCTCGATCAGCTGAAGGATCACAGAATTGGAATCATTCAAAATGAGTTTGGAAAGCTGGGAGTAGATGGAACCATTCTGCGCAGAGGCGATATTGAGATGACAGAAATCAACAGGGGTTCCATTTTCTGCTCTTGTCTGAAGCTGAACTTTGTACAGGCATTAGCCGAGATGGCCGCAAAGCAGTTTGAATATCTTTTTGTGGAAAGCTCCGGGTGGGGAGATCCGTCCAATGTAATGGAAATTCTGGAGGCGGCCAAGGTTGTTTCAGGCTATGAGTATGATTTAAGAGGAGTGATCTGCTTTGTGGATGCCGTAAACTTTTTAGAGCAGGTGAAGGATGAGGAGTCAGCGTACCGCCAGTTAAAGCACTGCAGTCTGGCTGTGATGACCAAGACAGATTTAACAGATTCAGTTCAGATATCGCAGGTTCGTGAAAAAATCAGAGAAATCAACCCTGACTGCAGGATTCTGACAAGCGTAAAAGGAGAGCTGGAAGAATCCCTTTTAACCCAGGGGCTGTCAGAAGGCCGGTGGACAGAATCGGAGGAGACGACCAATTCAATAGAAACAAAGCCGAAATCTATTTTTATGGAGTATGAGGGAGAAGTAGAAAAAGACTGTCTGGATCAGTTCCTCAGGGGAATTTCTTCTGACGTACATCGGGTGAAGGGCTTCTGCAGGCTGAAGGAGACAGGCTGGACTCAGGTAGATGTAGTGGGATCTCTGATTGACTATAAAAAGGCAGAGGAAGAGGAAAAAGCTCTGTCTCAACTGGTGTTTATCTCCAAAATCGGCCCGATGGTTATCAAAAAAATTTTTAATGCCTGGGAGACTCAGGTAGGGACAGAAATGAAGCTGAGAAATTAAAAGAAGAGATAGAACCTGTCATAAAAAGGAAGCGCAGGGCAAAAAAAAAGAGGGAGATCAGGATGAACATTAAAGTAATCGGAGCGGGATGCGAGACCTGCGGACGGCTGTACGATTCTGTAAAAGAAGCGGTAGAGGAGACAGGAATCGAGGCAGAGATTGAAAAAGTGGAAGATTTAATTGAGATTGTAAAACTGGGAGTTATGACAGCCCCGTCTCTGATGGTAAATGGAAAGCTGGCTGTGGCAGGGAGAACAGCTAAAAAGGATGAAATTATCAGGATATTAAAGTCCTTTTAAGCAGGAGGAAAGCGTAAGTATGATAACAACAGTTGGAGGATGGATTCAAAATCAGCTTCTGGGAATGCAGTGGCTGAAGGAAGCTGTAGGAAAAGTGCTGTCCTTTCTGGGAATGGATCTGGAATCCCGCATAGGAGGAAGTGTTCAGTTTTTCATCTATGATGTGATAAAGATTACAGTGCTGCTGTGCGTGATGATTTTTATAATTTCTTATATTCAGAGCTATTTTCCGCCTGAGCGAAGCAGGAAAATATTAGGGCGGTTTCACGGAATCGGGGCCAATCTGGCGGCGGCTCTGTTAGGGACGGTGACGCCGTTTTGTTCCTGCTCATCGATTCCGCTGTTTATGGGGTTTACAAGCGCTGGTCTGCCGCTTGGAGTGACATTTTCTTTCTTAATTTCTTCTCCTATGGTAGATTTGGGAAGTCTGGTACTTCTCACCAGCATTTTCGGAGTGAAAATTGCAGTCTTTTACGTAATATTGGGCCTGGTTATAGCGACAGCAGGCGGAACGCTGATTGAGAAGCTTCATATGGAGGAATATGTGGAGGATTTTATCAGAAATGCCGGAACTGTCGATTTGGCTGCGCCGGAGCTGACAGTAAAGGATCGTCTGCTCTATGCCAGGGCTCAGGCAGAAGACACCCTGAAAAAGGTATTTCCTTATATTTTGGCAGGAGTAGCTGTGGGAGCCGTCATCCACAACTGGATTCCTGAAACCTGGATTCAGAACCTTCTGGGAGAAGAAAATCCGTTGGGCGTGCTGTTGGCGGTAGCGGCAGGCGCTCCCATGTACGCTGATATTTTCGGAACGATTCCCATTGCGGAAAGCCTGCTGGCAAAGGGGGCGCAGCTGGGAACTGTGCTGAGCTTTATGATGGCTGTCACAACGCTGAGTCTTCCGTCTATGATTATGCTTGGCAAGGCGGTGAAGAAAAAGCTTCTGTGGCTGTTCGCTTTTGTGTGTACAGTGGGGATTTTAGCAGTAGGAATTCTTTTCAACATGACCCAGGGGTGGTTTATGTAGGCTTACACTGACGCTCAGAACGCCTGAGAGACATTTTGTTTGGTCTCTCAGGCGTTTTTAAGTTTCTCTGTTTATTTATTTAAGTATTCTTTATTTACAGTATGGATTGGAAGGTTTCCGGCAGCCAGCGTTTTAATGTCTTCCGCCAGCATTGGCATAATCACGTCTCCGATATCGGCCGTACCGCCTCCGATATGAGGAGTTACGATGATATTTGGGTTTGTGAGGAGCGGATGTCCAACTGGAAGAGGTTCCTCCTCCACCACGTCCAGACCGGCTCCTAAGAGCTTTCCGGAGGTTACGGCCTCAGCCAGAGCCTTGTCGTCTACCAGACCACCCCGGGAGGTATTGATAAGAATAGCAAGGTCTTTCATTCCTGCAATCTCCTCTGCTCCGATCATATGGCGGTTTTCCTCTGTCAGCGGCACGTGAAGAGTGATCAGGTCAGAGGAAGCAAGCAGCTCCTTCAGCGGAAGGTAGGAGAGATGATACTCTGCCTCCATTTCCGCTGAAAGGCGGAAAGGATCGTAGTAGTTTGTCACTGCGCCGAAGGCCTGGGCCTTTCTTGCGACCTGACGGCCGATATTTCCGGCTCCGATAACGCCGAGGGTTTTGCCGTTCAGGCAGAAGGAACCGTTTAAAAATGTATTTTTGCTCCACTCTCCCTTGGCGAGGCTCTCTGTGTGGCACAGAAGCTTGCGTCCTACGGCTAACATCAGGAGAACGGCCAGCTCGGAAACGGCTCCGGCGTTGGCTCCCGGAGTGTTTGTGACGCATACGCCGTGCTCTCCGGCTGCCTGGATGTCCACAGAATCGAAGCCTGCGCCCCAGCGGAGAATCATTTTCAGGTTCGGATTGCGCTCGATGACTGGACGCGGCGCTTTAAAAATGCGCAGAATCATAAATTCAGCGTCTGTCATAGCATCATAAGCCTCCTGTGTGTCCACTGCCTTCAGTTCAAATTCTTTTTCCGGCAGAAGAGCCCGAAGCTTTTCAAAGGTATGATCGGGATATGTTCCCGCAAGAATTACTTTTTTCATGATGATTTTCCTCCGAATGATTTCTGCTCTGATTATTCGCTCAGGAGGCGGTCTGCCGTTTCCTCTATGAGCTGGGCAGAAGGATTTTTCTGGTTGACGGCAGATACCTCTGTGATCAGGCGGAACAGGTTGACCTTCTTTTCAGCCGCTGTCTGACGGAACAGCTTTAAGAAGCTGGAGTGGCATCCGGAAAATCCAAGAGTCAGGTCAGTCGGAGTGATCGGGTTGTGGTAGTTGTGGGCTTTCATAGCCGGCTGCAGGCGGTTCTCAATGAAGTCTAACATACCGAAGAGATCCACATCCTTCATCTGGCCGTGACGCTGCATCATAGCTACGCACACCTCTGTAGGCAGGTTTCCGGCGCTTCTGGCCATTCCCATCAGACCGCAGTCTAAAATTTTAGCTCCATTCTGGGCTGCGGCCAGAGCGTTGGCCGCAGAAAGTCCCAGGTTGTTGTGGCAGTGGAAGGCGACTGGAATGGACAGAGCGCCTGCCAGGGCTTCTGTGTAGGCTGCCGCCTGATCTGGAAGCATGGTTCCGGCAGAGTCCATAATGGTGTATTCGTCAAGGCCTGCCGCTTCCAGCTTTTTAGCCTCCTCAGCCAGCTCCTTTGGCGACAGCAGATAAGCCTTCATGGCAGAGTAGAAAGCCTTCAGATTTCTCTTCTTCATGTCAGTGATAGCAGTCAGGGCAATGTCTCCGTCTCCGGCATCTGCGCCTACACGGAGGAAGGACAGTCCATGCTCAGCAGCCAGATCCACGTTTTTCTCGCGGTAGCGCTTTGCGTTTAAGAACATACCCAGCTCAGCCCCCCGGTTCATATACTTCTTGGCGATTTCCAGGTATTCCATATCCGTTAAGGCGTCTGTAAATCCGGCTACTTCGTAAGCTCCGATACCGCCGGAATTTCCAAACTCAATAATCGGTACATGGCAGGCGGTAAGCCCGTCTAACACCATATCTGTAATATCGGCGGGAAATCCTTTGCCCACTACATTTCCGCCGTCTCTTAAAGTGCAGTCCATTAATGTAAGCTGATCCATTTGATTTCTCCTTTTTCTTTTCTTTTAACTGAATTTATGATATCATTCCAATATAACAATGTCTAACACTATATTTTTAAAAAAAATACAATAAATATATTGTGATAGGAGGAACAAATGAATCTGAAAAGTATTGAATATTTTCTGGCGGCAGCAGAGGAAATGAATATCACCAGAGCAGCAGAAAAGCTGTTTATCAGCCAGCAGGCGCTGAGCAGCCACCTAAAGCGGCTGGAGGAAGAATACGGAGTTCCTCTGTTTGAGAGGCGTCCTTCCCTGCACCTGACCATGTTCGGAGAACAGATGGTGTTTTATGGAAGGCAGATCATTCAGGCGGAGACCAATATGCGGGCGGCCTTTTCCGATATCAGCAAGAATCACAGGGGAAGTTTAAAGCTGGGGATATCCCGCCTGAGAGGGAAGACGTTTTTTCCGGTGATCTGGGATTTTTATCACGCTTCCCATCCCAATATTTCTATTGAACTGGTTCATGGAAACAGCAATACCTTCGAGGATCTGCTCCAGTCTGGAAAGATTGATCTGTATATCGGCGTGGATGTGGTAGAGAATGCTAACAGAGAAATTTACGAGCTGACGAGGGAAAGAGTGCAGTGCTGTTTTTCAGAAGAACTTTTGAAAAGCTGTTATCCAGAGGAGTGGGAGCAGATTCTCAGTGACTTTAAGCAGGGAGCAGATTTGAAACGGCTGCTTCGTCTGCCGTTCATCACTGTGCGCCAGGGAAACAGGCTAAGAAAGGGAATCGACGCTTTCTTTTCCTCCTGCCGCCTTCCGCAGTATATTTTTGAGTGCGACGAGCAGGAGCTGATTTACGATATGGCCAGAAAGGGGAGTGGGGCAGGCCTTTTGTCGCCGGTGGTCTGCTGGAAGAATTATCATTCGCAAAAGAAAACAGGGAAACCGTTCTATGTATTCCCGGTTATCAATGAAATACCGGAAAATACGGTTTCCCTGGTCTATCGGAAGGATTATCCCCTTCCGGAGTATGCAAAAGATTTTATCCACGACGCGGGCATGGTGTTCCAGAATTACTCCCGATCCATCCATCGACATTTTGGATAATGGAAATTTAGTCGCCGGAGATCCAGCGGAATACGTAGCTCATGATAAATCACAAACTTGCTCATTTATAGTCACAAAGTTTATATTGTCATTTTTTTAATAATGTATTGTTAGACATTGTGTTATTAGAATGTTAAAATATCATTCAAATATAGAAGCGGAAGATAACTGCCAAAGATATTTTTAACTTTTCCAGTATATCTACACCAGCATTGTTTAACAGAAGGGGGAAGAATATGAAACAGATGCTGACTGATTTATCAGTATTGAGCACTTTGCTGCTTGTGGGAATTTTTCTTAGAAAAAAGGTGAAGTTTCTTCAGAATCTTTACATTCCGGCATCGCTGATTGCGGGGTTTGTAGGACTTTTGATAGGGCCTCAGATTTTAGGACGTGTGTCGCCGGTTTTTCTTCCGGTCAGTGATACTATCAGTGGCTGGTCCGGACAGCTGGTGAACATTGTATTGGGACTTTCTTTCCTGGGGACTACATCATCTGGTAAGGGCTTTGGAAAAACAGCTTTATCTGCTGTGACTCAAGGAGGCCTGGTGCATCAGACTCAGGTAGTTGTCGGACTTGGCATTGCCATGCTGCTGATGCCATTATATCCTAATTTACCATTTTGCTTTGGATTGACGCCGGTTTATGGATTTCATGGAGGACATGGAACTGCAAATGCTGCTGGCGCGGCTTTGGCAGAGGCCGGCTGGGCAGATGGGCCTGCAGTGGCTAATACGATGGCAACAGCAGGAATTCTTTCTGGTATTATTATTGGGATGATTATTATCAACATCGGAGTCAGGAGGGGATACGCAAAGCTGGTGGCAAAACCACAGGAAATTCCCCAGGACATCAAAGAAGGAATCGTGCCGGTAGATAAGAGAAAGCCAATCGGAATGGGGGTAACATATAATGACGCTCTGGATCCATTAGCGTTACAGCTGGCTTTTGTCGGAATTGTGTATGGAGGTGCTACACTCCTTTCAAAAGTGCTTGTAAGCCTTCATCCCGTGCTCAGCAATGTGCCCTTATTTGCATGTGCTATGATATGTGGAGCGCTGCTGAACGTAATTATGAAAAAACTGGGGTTATTTCATTATCTTGATAAGCCTACATTAAATCGCATTTCAGGCGTAGCATTGGATTATCTGGTTGTTTCAGCAATTATGACTTTATCTCTGAAAGTATTTGCTGTATATATGATTCCTTTGGTTGTGATGATTGCAGTCATGATCGCAGTGAATCTGATCGTGAACTTTTATTTTGGATGGAAGCTGTTTGATCAGGACTGGTTTGAGAGAACTCTGACGTCTTATGGTTTGGAGAGCGGAGTTTTAGCTACTGGCCTTATGCTCTTGAGAGTTGTTGATCCACAGTATCAGACAAGCGGACAGGAATCAGGAGCCTCCTCAGCAGCATTGATTTATCCAATTTCACTGCCATATGTCATGTTTGCCCCGGCATTGGCATTTATAGTGCCTCCAGCAGTTATGCTTGGAGTCAGCGCTGCTATTTGGGTTATTTTGTTTGTAGTGGCACGCATATTTTTCTGGCATAAGGAAAGAAAGTTTTCAGATATCATTTTTGGAAAGAGCGACCGCCCAAGGGCTGTGCATACAGAAGAGCAGTAAACCGGCAAGGAGGAGAGGACAATGGATATTCTGCTGAAGAATGGCTGTCTGACGGATATTGCCAACGGTTTTAGGGACACTTTGTGTGATATTGCAATAAAAGACGGAACAATTGAAAAAATTGGTTTCTCCATTCCAGAAACAGCTGAAAAAACGATTGATCTGAAAGGTCTTTCGGTAACACCTGGACTGATTGATTTCCACAGTCATTTTTTTAGGGGAGGAACGATTACATCTCTGGAGTATGCCGCATATCTCCCTACTGGAGTTACAAACGCAGTAGATGCGGGGAGCGCTGGAACAGCCAGCGCGGATGCTTTTATTAACAGTCTGTCTGTACGGGAAAAAAGAAATACGAAAATTTTTCTGAACATGGCTTCTGAAGGCTTGAGTTGTCTGGGGGACCATCCAGAAAATATTCATCCTCTTTACTTCAATGAAAAGAGAATTCAGGAGATTTGCAAGCGGTATCCGAGCCAGATCGCGGGATTGAAGGTGAGAATCAGCAAAGAAATTGCAGAGTTCAGCCATACATCCAGTTTTGATTCTCTGAAAAGAGCCGTTGAAATCGCGAATGTGTGCAGACTTCCGCTTTCGGTTCACATGCCGGATTTTCAGGGGACGCTGAGAGAACTGATTGATATTCTCAGGCCTGGAGACATTTTCTGCCATGTATTTACTCCTAAAAAGGGCATTATAGAAAACGGAGAGGTGTCGGAGGAGATATTTCGCGGAAGAAGAAAGGGGATTTTGTTTGAATCAGCCTGCGGAAAGGGACATTTCAGCCATAAAACAGCCAGAATGGCTATGGAAAAGGGATTTTTTCCAGATTTGATTTCTGGAGACTTTACAAGAAATACATTTGGCAGCCTTCCAGCTGTTTCCCTTCCATATCTTATGAGTCGATTTATGGCTCTTGGAATGGAATTTGAGGAGGTGGTGCGAATTGTCACTGAAACTCCGGCAAAGCTGATGGGAAGAGAAGGAGAGATTGGCTGCCTGAGAAGCGGTGCGTCTGCAAATCTGGCAATTTTTCAGAGAAGAGAAGGAAAATTTTCTTTTGATGATATAAATCACGACCAGATAGAAGGAAAGGAAATGCTGCTTCCTATGGCTACGATGCTGGAAGGGGAGTGGGTTTTTAACCAGATGGATTATTGGAATTAAAGTGTGGATAATGGGAAAGGGCTATTGTAGAAAAATTTCTGCAATAGCTCTTTTTGCGTCAGGAAAAAATAGCTGTTTTTTAATGGTCTGACTAAAATAGATGTATTTAAGTTTATGGCAGAAAACCAGTTAGGTGAATCACATATACTGGTAACTTTACACAATATTAATGTTGTTATTTATTTAATAATATACTGTTGGACATTGTGATATACGAATGTTACTATAGTTTTATATAAAAGTGGGGAGGAAAGCGGTATGCGCAGAGAGGAATTAGAACGTATATTTCCAGCTTTTCAGGAGATTCAGGACGAAACGCTCAGAGTAAAATCGGAGGAAGCGATGTTTGCAGCCATGGAGGCGGGGGGCTGGAATGAACAGACGATAAAGCTTTGTCCGGTTACATTAAACTGGGAAAACTGTGACGTATCCTGGGTGGAGCACGTTAGTGATGTGACGAGCATGTGCCTGATGGAGTTCGATGCACTGAAAAAGTATTACAAACGGCATGGGGTGAGCTTCAGCCGGGATCTGGTGGCAGCCGGTGCGCTGCTTCATGATATTGGAAAGCTGACAGAGTTTGTTTTTCGGGATGGAAAGACCGTTCATGGAGACAACTTTGAATTGATGCGGCATCCATTGTCAGGGGCTGTCATTGCGGCTAAGGCAGGACTTCCGGACGAACTGGTACACCTGATCGCCGTCCATTCCTTTGAAGGAGACAAGTCTTACCAGACGGCAGAATCGGAATTTGTACGTTCCATTGATATTTTTGTATTTAACTGCTCTGTAAAAGGGTTGAAAAAGATTCTGCAGAATTCTTAAAGGAAAAAGGAGGAAACGAGACATATGAAGATTAATGGATTTAAATTTCGCTATATCAATGCACAGTGCTATGAAATGATACTTCCGAATGAAAAGCATATTATCATAGATCCTTATATTTCAGAACAGGCGTTGTCTGGATTTCGTGAATTTAAATTAGAAGAAATTGAACGATGCGACTATGTTTTGCTTACACATACACATTGGGATCATACTTCTGATTTAGGGACTATATGCAATAAGTTCGATTCAAAACTTTTTTGTGGTTCACCTGTAGCATCTGAAATATCGGAGTATTTTAAGATTAAACCAGGACGAATTTATCCATTTGAAAATATGGATACATATGAAATGAAAGATTTCACACTTACAGCGATTAGGGGAAGGCATTTTCCACTGCTTAATCTTGGAAAATATGGCGGACAGCCGGAGGACTATCCTGAAGATTTTGGAGGAGCAGCATATCGTCATTTAAATTTTCAAGGAACTTTATTTAGCTATGATTTTTGTATCACGCTGCAAAACAATTTGAGAATTATGTTTGTAAGTGGAGTTGATGAATTTAACAATATTTATAGAATGGCTGATAAATTCAAGCCCAATATTCTGTTTCGCCATACAGCAGGCAGCCGTTCGGGAACAGAGTGGGCTCAAGCAATTGCGCGTTTTGATGCTCAGTTAGCTTTACCCAGTCATCAGGATAATCTGTATAGTGGAAAATGGGGAAAAACGATGGATACTCTGACTACAGAAATACAAGAAGAACTGAAAAGACTTGGAAGTGGTACAATTTTTGTGAATCCTGAACCATATAAGTGGTATGATATTTCACTCAGTATGGATATTCTGTAGAGGGGAGGAAAAGGGGTATGACTATTTTTGGTGCGTTGCAGGCGGCTTTGGAGCCATATCAATTTCAAGTTTGTTTTCTTATTTTTGTTTTTGTAGTTGCTAATTATGTGATCGCAAAATTGAGTATGGCCACTACATCGATGCTGGGGATGTTTCTATTGATTTTAACAGGACTTCTTGAGCCCAAAGAAGCATTGACTTATATTGGCAACAATACTGTACTGATGTGTGCAGGAATGATGATGGTGGCAGCAGGATTTCAGAGAACATCTTTTTGCACCAGGCTTGCCAATAAAGTGGCTGACATAGCAAAGGGAAATATTACAATTATTATGTTTGGATATGCTATTCTTGCAATGGTTTTAAGCCAGTTTATTCAGGCGCCGCTGGTTGCGTTTGGTATATGTGCACCACTTCTTATTTCTTCTGTAGAAGTATTGGGAATTAGCCGAAGTAAAGTTATTTTTCCGTTAGGTATTGTAGCTGTATGTACGTGCTGTACTCTTCCATTTGGAGCTGGTGCAACGGTAGCTGCGGAACTTAATGGGTATATGGAAAGCTATGGATACACGACATACCAAGTGGGCTTAACAGATCCAGCAATAGCTAGATTGCCTGTACTCATTATCAGCATCTTATATGTTACATTTATTGCTATGAAGCTTGCCCCGGCTCAATGTCTTATTCCCTCTACATTTGAAAAAGTAGATACAAAAAAGGTAGTGACATTGAAGCCATATCAGGAGAAAGCCGGGGTAATCATCTTTTTTGGCACATCTGTAGCGTTAATGTTTGGCAAACAGTTAGGGCTTGACACTTGGGTAATTACCTGTTTGGGTGGATTACTCATTGTCCTTTTGGGAATTTTGAAAAAGAAAGAGGCAGTAGATGCGATGGGAATTAGTATGGCTTTAGTCATTGCAGGCTCTCTGTCTCTTGCAGGAGCCTTGTCTTCTACTGGTGCTGGAGAAATGATTGGAGGATTTGTAAGTAGATTTGCTCACCTGGTTGGAGGAAACAGCTATATTGTAGGATTTATTTTCTTTATTTTCCCATTTGTTTTAACACAGTTTATGCTTAATCGTGCAACTATGCTGATTTTTCATCCAATTGCAATTGCTACTGCGGCCAGCCTTGGGGCAGATCCAAGAGGTTTGATGATTTTGGTTCAAGCAGCATGTTTGACAGCCTTTATGACCCCTATGGCTAATGGAACAGTTCCTTTTATTATGGGGTATGGAGGATATACACAAAAAAGTCTTCTGAAGCAGGGTTTTCCAATTGCGATTATTATTGGATTAGTCAGTGTACTTTGGACAATGACAATCTTTCCACTTTTTCCATAAGAAAACATTTAAATTTTCATATATGATTAAATCTTAGTTTATAAAAAGAGCTGCGAATCAAGGGATATTCGAGATTCGCGGCCTTTTTTTGACTCAGACATGACAAATACATGAATACTTCAATGGTAACTATTAACAGCAAGGCGGCATTCCTCAGAATAAAACTGCAGGCTGGGCGATGAAAACGCAGCTAGCCGCAAAATCTTAACAAAAAAATTAGCACTCACCCCTTGACACTGCTAACGATACGTGTTATATTACGGCTAGAACAAAAAGAAATCATATTTAATCATTGTTCGGAAGGAGGACAACGATTTATGAACATTAATAAATTCACTCAGAAGTCTCTGGAAGCAGTCCAGAGGACGGAGAAGCTGGCATATGAATATGGAAATCAGCAGATTGATCAGGAGCATTTGCTGTACAGCCTGCTGACTATTGATGACAGTCTGATTCTTAAGCTGCTCACCAAGATGGGCGTACAGGAAAATCAGTTTTTAAATGAGGTGCAGGGGGCGATTGAAAAGCTTCCGAAGGTGTCCGGCGGCCAGGTGTACTTCAGTCAGGACGCTAACAAGGCGCTGGTGAGCGCAGAGGATGAGGCTAAATCCATGGGAGACGAGTACGTTTCCGTGGAGCATCTGTTCTTATCTATGATGAAGCAGCCGAACCGGGCAGTTAAGGAGCTGTTTAAGCTCTACAACATTACGAGAGAGGGATTTTTACAGGCTCTTTCTACTGTGCGGGGCAATCAGAGAGTGGTCAGCGACAATCCAGAGGCTACTTATGATACCTTATCAAAGTACGGCTATGATCTGGTAGAGAGGGCCAGGGACCAGAAGCTGGATCCGGTAATCGGAAGAGATGGAGAAATCAGAAATGTAGTCCGGATTCTGTCCAGAAAGACTAAGAACAACCCGGTTCTTATCGGAGAGCCAGGCGTAGGAAAAACAGCTGTCGTAGAGGGACTGGCTCAGAGAATTGTCCGGGGCGACGTGCCGGAAGGACTGAAGGATAAAAAGCTGTTTGCCCTGGATATGGGCGCTCTGGTAGCAGGAGCCAAGTACAGAGGCGAGTTCGAGGAGCGTTTAAAGGCAGTGCTGGAGGAGGTGAAGAAGAGCGAGGGGCAGATTATCCTGTTTATCGATGAACTTCACACCATTGTGGGAGCCGGAAAGACGGAAGGCTCTATGGACGCCGGCAATATGTTAAAGCCTATGCTGGCCAGAGGAGAGCTTCACTGTATCGGCGCGACTACACTTGACGAGTACAGGAAATATATTGAAAAGGATCCGGCCCTGGAGAGAAGATTCCAGCCAGTTCATGTAGATGAGCCGACAGTGGAGGACACTATCTCTATTTTAAGAGGTTTAAAGGATCGATATGAGGTCTATCATGGAGTGAAGATCACAGATTCAGCTCTCGTTTCTGCAGCTGTGCTGTCTGACCGGTACATTTCCGACCGTTTTCTGCCGGATAAGGCCATTGACCTGGTAGACGAGGCCTGCGCCATGATTAAGACAGAGCTGGATTCACTTCCAACGGAGCTGGATGAAAAAGCAAGGCGTATCATGCAGCTGGAGATCGAGGAGGCAGCCCTTAAAAAGGAGACGGATCGTCTGAGCCAGGATCGTCTGGCTGACCTTCAGAAGGAACTGGCTGAACTGAGGGATGAATTTGCTGCTCAGAAGGCTCAGTGGGAAAACGAGAAGGCCTCTGTAGATAAGCTGTCAAAGCTCCGCGAGGAAATTGAACATTTAAACGGAGAAATTCAGGCCGCCCAGCAGCGCTACGATCTGAACAAGGCTGCGGAGCTTCAGTATGGAAGGCTGCCGGAGCTGAAAAAGCAGCTGGCTGAGGAGGAAGAGAAAGTTAAGAATAAAGATCTGAGTCTGGTTCACGAGAGCGTGACAGAGGAGGAAATTGCCCGGATTATCTCCAAGTGGACGGGAATACCGGTAGCCAAGCTGACGGAAAGCGAGAGAAGCAAGACGCTTCACATGGACGACATTCTTCATAGAAGAGTGATTGGACAGGACGAGGCAGTGACCAAAGTGACGGAGGCCATTATCCGATCCAAGGCAGGCATCAAGGATCCTTCCAAACCGATAGGTTCTTTCCTGTTCCTGGGGCCTACCGGAGTAGGAAAGACGGAGCTTGCCAAGGCGCTGGCAGAGAGCCTGTTCGATGATGAAAACAGTATGGTGCGTATTGATATGAGCGAATATATGGAGAAGCATTCTGTATCAAGACTCATTGGAGCGCCGCCAGGATATGTAGGTTACGATGAGGGCGGCCAGCTGACGGAGGCTGTCAGGAGAAAGCCCTATTCTGTGGTTCTCTTTGACGAGGTAGAGAAAGCCCATCCGGATGTATTTAACGTGCTGCTTCAGGTGTTGGATGACGGACGGATTACAGATTCTACAGGAAAAACAGTAGATTTCAAGAATACCATCCTGATTATGACCTCTAATATTGGTTCCCAGTACCTGTTAGAGGGCATCGATGAGGATGGAAATATCACAGAGGCGGCTGATAATATGGCCATGAATGACCTGCGGGCCCATTTCAGGCCGGAGTTCTTAAATCGTCTGGACGAGATTATCATGTTCAAGCCGCTGACAAAGGGCAATATCGGAGGCATTATCGGCCTTCTGGTGGAGGACGTTAATAAGCGTCTGGCTGACAGAGAACTTTCCATTGCTCTTACTGACAGCGCAAAGCAGTTTATTGTGGAGAATGGCTACGATCCGGTTTACGGCGCAAGGCCGCTGAAGCGGTATCTGCAGAAGCATGTAGAGACGCTGGCAGCCAGACTGATTCTGGCTGACGGAGTACGTGCCGGAGATGTGATCCAGATCGACGAGCAGGATGGAAAGCTGACAGCTTCTGCTGTGCACGCGGAGGAATAAGAGAAAAAGAGAGAAGACGTTTTCAGAGCGCAGATAAAGGCGCTGGAAAACGTCTTCTTTCTTTTTGGGCGTGTGCTGTCATGATTTCATACAAAAGGCTTCTCATCTTTTAAAAATTATGCTATCATTACGACAGCGCTAGTGTACACAGACGCTGTCATCGGTAAACGGGCGTATGGCTGCATAGGTAATGACGAGATAAAGCGCCGCATACGTTCCATTTCAAATTTCTAACCAATTCAAGGATTGTATTCAAACACAGTTCATCTTATAAAGATTCTATCAGAGGCCGTTTCGGCTGAAATTCAAAAATCCAAGGAACACCATTGCTGTAGCATGAAAATTTGATTATACTGAAAGGAGAAGGCATGAGACAACAACCTCTGCAGTGGCATCCGGCGTTTCAGGCTGCGATGCAGATTGATTTGCTGATTATCAAAATGGAGCAGGGGAGACGGATTGAAAAATCCATTGGCCGTTTGTTCCGCCGCTATAATATTATAGAATACAAGGGATCGTCAGACTATTTAAGCATCAATGACTTTTATAAGGTGACTGCCTACGCCTGCCTGTACCAGTCAGATACTCAGAAAATGATGAAAATCCCCTGTACAGCGCGGTAATGGAGATGATTGTAAGAGCGAATAAAAAGCAGTATGAGGAGGCGAAGCATATGTGCAATGCATTAAGAGAACTATTTGCAGAGACGATTTACCAGTTGTATAAGAAGCAGGAAGGATAAAACACCATAGTTTCAAAAAAATCGAAATTAGATAGTTTCAGGAAAATGTGAAGGAGAACTTAAGAATGAGAAAAATTATTTTATTTGGAACGGATTCTTGACCGGACTGCCCTCCGGTGAAAGAGGTTCTTTCCCAGAATAACGTGCAGTATCTTTATGTGGATATCTGCGAGAGCATAGGCAGGCTGAAAAGCTTTCTGAAGATCCGCGATACCTCAGAGGCCCACAGAGAGGCCAGAGAAAAGCATCAGGCTGGAATTCCGTGCCTGGCAGTAGATGAACAGGTGATTTTAGTAAAGGACGCAGAGCATATGAGACGGCTGATAGAAGAGTACCAGCTGGCTGCGGAAAACACACAATAAAATCAAGCGCAAATATGAATAAAAAGTTTTAAGAAACAGACAGAAGCGGCAGTCCGAAGAGGAACGATAAGCCTTTGCAACAACGCTTGTTCCTGTCTGAAAAAGGGGAGAAAAGAAATATTTCGGCGGCTTTCAGCCGGAACGAGGGAAATTTCTTTTCTCCCTTCTATTTAAGACATTTTTACAGATATATCCACTTCTTTAATCTTATTTTACAAAATTTTTCAAAACTATGATAGTTCCATTTTTTTCATCCAGTTATAATAGCGTCAGTGTACAGGAGACGTTTGAGAAAACGTCGTGAAAGGAGAATGCTATTATGCTGGAGCTGAAACATATAAAAAAGTCATATGACAAGGTTACAATTCTTCATGATATAAATTTGGAGATTCAGGATGGGGAGATTGTGTCGATTCTGGGACCGTCAGGATGCGGAAAGACAACGCTGTTAAACCTGATTCTGGGGCTGACAGATGCAGATGAGGGACAGATTCTGTTTAATGGTCAGGAGATGACAGGACTTCCCATGGAGAAGAGGGGATTTAATATTGTATTTCAGGACTATGCCCTGTTTCCTAATCTGAACGTATATCAGAATATTACCTATGGACTGAAAAACCGCCCGGGAATTTCTACAAAGCAGGAGGTGGAGGAGCTGATTAATCTGCTGGGACTGCGGGAGCATCTGGCAAAGAAGATTGAACAGCTGTCAGGAGGGCAGAAGCAGAGAGTGGCTCTGGCCAGAACTATGGTAATGAAGCCGAGCATTCTTCTTCTGGATGAGCCGTTAAGCGCTCTGGACGGAGTGATCAAGGAGTCGATCAAAGAAAAAATCCGCCAGATTGCCAGAGATTACCACCTGACTACTATTATTGTGACCCACGATCCAGAGGAGGCTCTGACACTGTCAGACAAAGTTCTTATTGTCAATCAGGGAGGCATTTCCCAGTACGGAACGCCGGAGGAGATTGTATTCCAGCCAGATAACCAGTTTGTGGAGGAGTTTATCTTGAATCAGCTTGAAATTAAGAGAAAAAATATCTTCCGTCTTTTTAACAGAACGGTGGACAGCCTGGATCGGGGACTTCAGGCAGCAGACGCAGAAGAGCAGAGCCGCGTAAGAGAACAGGCGGTGTAGGATGACAGGCAGAAAAGAATACGAGATAAAAACGATTTACTGCGCTGTGGTGGCGGTATTTGCCATTTTTCTGGCTGTTCCGGTACTGAGACTTTTAGTGGAATCCTTTGTGGAAGAGGCCGGAGTGGGAATGGCGAATTACATCAGGGTTCTGACGGGAAAAGGGTTTATGACAGCTCTGGGACACAGCGCTGCGGTATCCATGGCAAGCGCTGTGGCAGCCACAGCTATTGCATTTTTCCTGGCCTACACGATTCAGTATACTAACGTGCCGTCTGTCTTTAAGAGCCTGATCCGCCTTCTGGCAACACTGCCGATGCTGCTTCCGACCATTACATATGGCTTTGCCATTATCTATTCCTTCGGAAAGCAGGGGCTTCTCACCAAGATGTTTGGACGTCAGATATTTGAGATTTATGGCTTTGGAGGACTGCTGTTCGGATATGTGATCTACACTCTTCCGGTGTCCTTCCTGTTAATTCTCAACACCATGAGCTACATTGATAAGAAGTTTTCTGTGGTGTCAAGAGTCATGGGAGATACCCCCTTTAAAACCTTTCTGCAGACAGTAGCAAGGCCCCTTCTGGGGACTCTGGCCGCGTCCATGGTACAGTGCTTTTCTCTATGCTTTACAGATTACGGAATTCCGGCGTCTGTAGGCGGCAGGTATGATGTGGCAGCAACAGTTCTGTATAATGAAATGCTGGGAAGCGTGCCTGACTTTAACAGAGGCGCTGTGGTAGCCATGATGATGCTGATACCGTCCGCAGTCAGCATCGCTCTTCTGCGCTGGCTGGAGAAGTACAATATCAGGTATTCAAAGATTTCAGCTGTGGAAATCAGGAAAAACCGGCTTAGGGACGGAATCTTCTTTACTGGATCGTCTGTGTTCCTTTTAGGGCTTCTCTCTGTATTTGCCGTGATTTTCGTAGTTCCTCTGGTCAGTGAGTGGCCTTATCAGACCTCTTTTACGCTGGAGCACATAATATCTACCCTGACGGACAAAAGCCTGACAGCAGTATATCAAAATTCACTGTTTACAGCTGTCTGTACTGCAGCGGGAGGACTGCTTGTCACCTACGGAGCGGCTCTTGCCACAGCCAGAAGCGGACTGAGAAGCAGGCTGAAAGGGGTGATTGACGGAATAGATCTGGTAACGAATACCATCCCTGGAATGGTTGTCGGCATTGCATTTATGTTTATCTTTACAGGCACGCCGCTGCAGAATACTCTGTTTTTAATTATTATCTGCAACATTGTACATTTTTTCTCTACTCCATACCTGATGATGAAAAATTCGCTGTCAAAGCTCAACAGTTCCTGGGAGGCTACGGCGTCTCTTATGGGAGACAGCTGGTTTAAAACGATTGTAAGGATCATCACCCCGAATATGGCTTCCACTCTTCTGGAGGTGTTTGGATATTATTTTGTAAACGCTATGGTCACAGTCAGTGCCGTCATCTTTATTGCAGGGGCTAGAACCATGGTCATTACCACAAAAATCAAGGAACTGCAGTATTATACTAAGTTTAACGAGGTATTTGTGCTGTCTTTGCTGATTCTTTTCACTAATCTGGCGGTGAAGGGGATTCTGGCAGCTTTGAAGAGAAGAGTGAAATAAACAGAAAAAATGAAAAATTAGGAAAACAGAAAAATCAAGAAAATATTAAAGGAGAATCTGTATGAAATTCAGAAAAATGGAGACAAAAAGAAGAAGAGGACGGGCGGCGGCCCTTTTAGTGACAGCGGTTTTATCTGGAATGGCCCTTACAGGCTGCTCCCAGTCAGGCGGTCAGAAGGACGAGGAGGTAGTCATCTACTCCAACGCAGATGATGAGGCAGTGGAGGCCATGAAAAAGACTCTGGATCAGAATGGCTATGAGGGAAAATATATGTTCCAGACTTTTGGAACCTCTGAGCTGGGCGGCAAGGTGATGGCGGAAGGAACAGATATTGAGGCAGATCTGATTACCCTCAGTACCTTCTACATTGACAGTGCCCAGGAAGAGCAGCAGATGTTCCAGAAGCTGAATTTTGATTTCGAGCTGTTAAATAAGGACGCTCAGAAGGAATACTGCGCGCCGATCACCTCTCAGGAGGGAACCATGATCATCAATACAGAAATGATGAAGGAACATAACCTGGAGATGCCGAAGAGCCTTAAGGATCTGACAAAGCCGGAATATAAGGATCTGATTTCCGTGACGGATGTGAAAAGTTCTTCCACAGCATGGCTTCTGATTCAGGCCTTAGTGGACGCTTACGGAGAGGAGGGAGCGAAGGAAGTCCTCACAGGAATTTATGAAAACGCAGGACCCCACATCGAGACTTCCGGATCCGCTCCTTTGAAAAAGGTGAGAGCAGGAGAGGTGGCAGTCGGTTTCGGACTTCGCCAGCAGGCGGTGGCAGACAAGGCCAAGGGACTTCCCATTGACTTTGCAGATCCTGCAGAGGGTAATTTTTCCCTGACGGAGTCTGTAGCTGTAGTAGACAAGGGAGAGGAGACAAATCCTCTGGCTCAGGAGATGGCAGAATGCATTATCACAAAGGGCCGTTCAGAGCTGCAGAGCTATTATCCCAACGCCATTTACGCAGGGGAGACCACAAATCCGGAGAACAGCTCCACTTACCCGAAGACCTTCCCGGAGCCGCTGACTGTAGAGCTGTTAAAAAAGCACGAGGAGCTTTCCGAGAGCTGCAAGTAAGACAGAGACAGATTTAATTTCGCGCTGAGAAAATTTCAGATTGACTGTGATTGGGGCAGACCGCAGAGACGGCCTGCCCTTGTTGGTCATTATTATGGGATTTTCAGGGATAAAAGAAATTTCCGCCTCTCAGCCATAACCCTATATTATAAAAGCCATGTGAAATAGATCTCTCCGGTAATACGTCTTAATCTTGAAGTCTTAAAAGAGGATATGATATAATATCGTCATATTTTTAGGAAAAGGAATGATGAACATGGGGTTAGACCTGAGAAGATAACAATTTTCATAGTAAAACATTACGGCGTGGTTTATCGACTCCAGGGCTTGAGTGAAAACCAGATGAAATAACCGGAAATACTTGAGAATTGGAGGAAAATAATATGCTGAATTATAAGAAATATAAGAGAGTTCCTGTAGTGGATTTCCCGGAGAGACAGTGGCCTGGCAGGGAGATTGAGAAGGCGCCGATCTGGTGCAGCGTAGATTTGAGAGATGGAAACCAGGCTTTGATCGAGCCGATGGTGGTGGAAGAGAAAATGGAAATGTTCCGCCTTCTGGTGAAGATGGGATTTAAAGAGATTGAAATCGGATTTCCGGCTGCCTCCCAGATTGAGTTTGACTTTTTAAGACAGCTGGTAGAGCGCAGGATGATTCCGGATGATGTGACTGTCCAGGTGCTGACACAGTGCAGAGAGCACCTGATCCGGCGTACTTTCGAGGCGATTCAGGGCGTCAAAAAGGCTATTGTTCACATCTATAATTCCACTTCTACTCTCCAGAGAGACGTGGTGTTCCACAAGGAGAGGGAGGAGATCAAGGAGATTGCCGTGGAGGGCGTCAGGCTGGTAAAGAAATATATGCAGACCCATGATGGGGAGATTATCCTGGAGTATTCTCCAGAGAGCTTTACAGGCACAGAGCTGGATTTTGCCCTGGATATCTGTACGGCTGTCCAGGAGGAGTGGAAGCCGACTCCCGAGAAAAAGATGATCATTAATCTGCCGGCTACTGTAGAGATGACAACTCCTAACGTCTATGCAGATCAGATTGAGTGGATGAACAATCATTTCAAGGACAGGGACAGTATTATTTTAAGCATTCATCCTCATAATGACAGAGGAACAGGAATCGCAGCTACAGAGCTGGCTCTTTTAGCAGGCGCTGAGAGAGTGGAGGGAACACTTCTTGGAAACGGCGAGCGGACAGGAAATGTGGATATCTTAAACATTGCCTATAACATGTTCTCCCAGGGAATTAACCCGGAGCTGGAGATTGAAAATATCAGAGAGATTGTAGACACCTGTGAGCGGTGTACCAAGATGCCTGTGGATCCGCGGCATCCATATGCTGGAAAGCTTGTATTTACAGCATTTTCTGGTTCTCACCAGGATGCTATCAGCAAGGGTATGCAGGCTCTTTCCAAGAGGACGGACGGCATCTGGGAGGTGCCTTACCTGCCTATTGATCCCAGCGACATTGGCCGGGAATATGAGCCGGTAGTCCGTATTAACAGCCAGTCCGGCAAGGGCGGCGTGGCCTTTGTTATGGATACCTTCTACGGTTTCAAGCTTCCTAAGGGAATGCACAAGGAATTCGCAGATATTATTCAAAAAATTGCAGAGGTACAGGGCGAGGTGGATCCAGAGCAGATCTTTGCAGAGTTCCAGAAGAACTACATCGATCGCAAGGAACCAGTTCACTTCAGAAAATGTCAGATTACAGACAGAGAGCTGGACGAGGGCGAGTTTGCTACTGTGGCAGATGTGATTTACACAGATCACGGCGGGGAGAAGCGTTTTGAAGGAGTTGGAAACGGACCGATCGATGCGATTCAGAGAGGACTGGAAAATGCTCTGGGCGTGGAAATCAGAGTTCTGGACTACACAGAGCATGCGCTGCGCTCTGGTTCAGGAGCTCAGGCGGCTTCCTATATCCACCTGTTAGATGTAAAGAGCGGCCGCACTACCTACGGTGTGGGAATCAGCTCCAATATCACAAGAGCTTCTATCCGCGGTATTTTCAGCGCGGTCAACCGTCTGTTTTACACAGAAAATTAAACGGCAGGAAAGTCAGAGACTGTCAGTGCTGCAACTGACGGAATAAAAGAAAAATTGTTTTAAAAGAGAGGATGTGTTCCAGAGATTGTCTGAGTCTGGCGCGTCCTCTTTTCGCCGTTTCAGAGAGATGCTTTTTGTTTCTTTTGTATAGCAGCCTGCGTTTCTTATGAAAATTTTCATGGAGAAATCAGCCAAGGGATGATAAAATGGAAAGAAGAAAGGCAGGAAATGAATATGAATATAAATGAGGAACTGCAGTTATATAAAAAGACAGTTCATTTTTTTTCAGAGAGCGCCAGAGACTACCTTTATGTATTAGATTTAGTTAATCAGAGAATTTATTTTTCAGATAAAATATGCGATAAATATCCGCTACCCTTGTTTGGAGAAGAGGGAATCCCTCTGGCCCGTTGGGAAGCCATTGTATATCCCAGAGACCGAAGAGAGCTGCAGAAGGATTTAAAAGCAATTATCAAAGGGATTAAGGACAGCCATACTATGGATTATAGAATTACAGACAGAGAAGGAAACAGAGTATGGGTAAATGGCAAAGGCGTGGTTCAGAAAGACGAAGCAGGACAGCCGGTTTTTTTGGCTGGAAGCATCTCTGAGCTGGCAGTAAGCCAAAAGACAGACAGCTTGACGGGACTATGGAATTACGATAAATATCTGGAGGATATGGCTGACTGTCTCACACAGTGCAGCGGCTGTCTGATGGTGCTGGGAATCGACAATTTTAAGAGTATTAATGTAAAGAATGGAAGAACCTTTGGAAATTATATTTTAAAGACTATGACGGAGGTACTGGAAAATCTGGCGGAATCTCCGCTTCATCTGTATCGGCTGGCGGGAGACTGCTTTGCTGTGAATTTCCCCGGAACATACAGGGAGAAGGCACTGGATTTCTATAACTCTGTAAAAAGAGAGATGGAAAAATACTGTACCGTATCTGCCGGAGTTGCATCTTATCACTGCAAAGATGAGATGGATGGAGGACAGGTTTACCAGTATGCGGAGAATGCCCTGGATCGGGCGAAAAGGGAAGGAAAAAATACGCTGGTATTTTTTTCTTCTGATGATTATCAGAAAAATCTGGAGCAGATTGCGCTTCAGGATGAGATGAGAGCTTCTGTCCGCAATAACTGCAGCGGTTTTTATCTCTGTTATCAGCCGCAGATTGACAGCAGAGACTACAGCCTTTACGGGGCGGAGGCTTTGCTTCGCTATAAGTCGCCTTCCAGAGGAATAGTGGGGCCAGAGGAGTTTATTCCTCTTCTGGAACAAAGCGGCATGATTTGCCAGGTCGGCATGTGGGTGCTGCAGACAGCGGTTCGACAGTGCCGGGAGTGGCGAGAGAAAATTCCGGAATTTCATATCAGTGTCAATATTTCCTATGTTCAGCTGCGTCAGAAGGGAATTAAAGAGGCAGTGCTGGAGCTTTTGCAGCAGTCTGATCTTCCCGGGGAGGCGCTGACACTGGAGGTGACAGAGAGTATGCAGCTCCAGGATTATTCTTATTTTAACAAGATTTTTTATGAGTGGAAACGTTATGGAATCCAGATTTCTATTGATGACTTTGGAACTGGCTATTCCAGCCTGAGCTATTTAAAGAGTATTGAGGTGGACGAGACAAAGATAGACCGCTGCTTTATCAGCCGTATTCAGCACAATGCTTATAATTACCGGCTGCTCAGCAATATGATTGAGCTGGCTCACAGCGCCAGGATCAAGGTCTGCTGCGAAGGGGTGGAGACGGAGGAGGAACTTTTAGCTTTAAGGGAGCTGAAGCCGGACGTACTCCAGGGATTTCTCTTCGCCAGGCCGTATGAAAAAGAGGATTTTGAACGGATCTATATTTTTAAGGAAACGGAAGAGTATCAGAACCGAGAGAAAAGGGAAGAGAAGCTGCTGCGGCTTGATTTTCATACACAGGGACAGGTACTGGAAAACCTGCGCCAGGAGGAAATAGGAACGATTGCAGAGGGAATGGATGAAATTATCTATGTCAGCGATGTAGAAACATATGAGCTTTATTACATGAACGCCCAGGGCAGAAAAATCACGGGAATCTATGATTACAAAGGACGAAAATGCTATGAGGTTCTTCAGGGCAAGAAAGAACCCTGCGAGTTTTGCACGAACGGACAGCTCTGCAAAAGTAAATTTCATGTGTGGGAAAGGGAAAACGCATTTCTTGGTTCCAGATATATATTGAAAGATAAGCTGATTTCCTGGAGGGGCAGAAAGGCCCGCCTGGAGATGGCTATTAATATGGAAGAGTGGGAGACCCTGGATTATCAAAGACGGGCGTACCTTCACGAAAAAGGGGAGTTCTGCCGGAGCGAGCGCTGCAGAAGCTGCCTTTCCGATTCCCAGTATGCAGAGATCCTGGAAAATACCAGTCTGGGATTATGGGAGATCCGGCTGGATCCGAAAACAGGAAAGAGCGAGATGTACCCCGATCCTGTGATGCGCCGGATTATGGGAATCTCAAAGGATATTACTCCGGAGGAATGCTATAGCCACTGGTACAGCCGAATTAACCCAGGATATTACCACTACATCAACATGGCAGTGGAAAACTGCATCAGCACCGGAAAAATAATTCAGGTGGAATATACCTGGAATCATCCGTCCAAGGGAGAGGTAATGGTCCGCTGTATGACCATCAGAGCTGGAGACAAAGACGGCATGATCTGCCTGGAAGGATACCACCGGATCATCAGTGAACTGGAACGGCCGGATTTTCTTCCTGATGGTGTAAAAAGTGAGCTGTTTGAGTACAATGAAAAGAAACATACCATTTATTTTCACACAGGCAGAACCATACTGGCTGGAAGTGAGGTGCGGGAAGAAGATTTTCCGGAATGCTGGATCAGGACTCAGATGGTGCATCCTCATTTTGCAGGAGAATTTCGGGAATTATTCCGGGACGTTCATAAAAAAGAAGATTTGAACAGCAGAGAAATGCTGTTTCGAGGAGAGAATGGGGAATACAAGTGGTTTAAGATAAAAACAAGACATTTAAGCAGCAAAGCAGAAGATGTGTATACCATAGCAGTCTTAATGGATCTGGCAGATGAAGAGCGTTCCATGGAGCTGGAGTATATGAGAAAAACTGATTTCTATGAAGCGCTGCTTTCTGAGACAGTGGCCTATGCAGAGGTGGATGTAGAGAGTGAAAAGATCATGCAGTCAGGCGGCTTGTGGGAGCACTACAAAGTGGAAAATCAGGAGTTTGGCTACAGCTTTGACGAGATTATTAAGCGTCAGGCTGCCAGAGCTGTCTGCCAGGAAGATCAGGAAAAGTACCAGAACTATCTGAGTCTCCAGTACATAAAAGACATGTATAAAAACGGAATACAGACTCAAAAAATATCATTTAAACGTATGATGGATGGACAAAAGTGCTGGATGAAGCTGGTATTTCACGTATTCCAGGATCGCTATACAGAAAATATGTATGCTCTCATGTATATGAAAAATATAGATGCAGAAAAACGAAGGGAGATGGCCCGGGAGCGGGCGGCCAGAAGAGATCCTTTGACCAATGTATACAACAGGAAAGTTTTCGAGAATGAGGTTCAGGACTTCATGTCCTCTGGAGAGGGAAAGGGAGCCCTCATTATCCTGGATTTAGATAATTTTAAACAGGTGAACGATAGATTCGGCCATCTGACAGGAGACGAGCTGTTAAAATCCCTGGCGGAAATTTTGAAAAGTACCTTTAGAAGCCAGGATTTGATTGGACGTCTGGGAGGAGACGAGTTCCTGGTGTTTGTCAAGGATGTGACGGACAAGGAGATTCTGGACCGGAGAATGACGCAGCTGTTCGAGCGTCTGCGGGGAGTCAATTCAGTGCCCCTGTCCTGCAGCGCGGGAATCAGCCTGGCAGAGGGAAAAGATTTCGATTATAAAGAAGAGCTGAGGAAAGCAGACCAGGCTCTGTACGCGAGCAAGAAAAAGGGGAAGAATCAGTACAGTCATTACGAGTAGTGCACGAGGAAAAATTTTCTTGTTCCATTTAAAGTCACCGAAAATTTTTCCTCGTGCATAATGGAAGAAGCAGAAGAATTTCTTCTCTTGCCTGCCATAAGCTTTGCTGTACAGCTAGTCGCAAGGCCTGCAGTTTTTGCCCGCTGTGCAATGATTTAAGAAAGCAGTATTCATTCATACGTTTGTCTCGGGCTATTCCCCCTGCCTTTACTTTCCGGATCAAGTATAGTAAAATAGAACAATCGTGAAAATCGTGAGATGAGAAGGAGATAAAAAAATGAAACAGTACGACTATCTTCTGGTGGGGAGCGGCCTTTACTGCGCAGTGTTTGCTTATATGGCCAGAAAACGGGGGAAAACCTGCCTTGTATTGGAAAAGCGGGATCACATTGGAGGAAACATTTACTGTGAGGAGACGGAGGACATCCGGGTACACCGCTACGGCGCGCACATTTTCCATACATCTGACCGGGAGGTATGGGATTTTGTCAACCAGTTTACGGAGTTTAACAGGTATACCAACAGCCCTGTGGCCAATTATAAGGGGCAGATGTACAATATGCCTTTTAACATGAATACTTTCAGCAGGATGTGGAATATCTCCACACCCCAGGAGGCAAAAGAGATCATTGAGCGGCAGAGAGCTGTGATTCAGGGGGAGCCGAAGAACCTGGAGGAGCAGGCTATCAGCCTGGTAGGCACGGATATCTACGAAAAGCTGGTGAAAGGCTATACGGAAAAGCAGTGGGGAAGGGACTGTAAGGAGCTTCCGGGCTTTATTATCCGCCGTCTTCCAGTGCGCTATACCTATGACAATAATTATTTTAACGATCCTTACCAGGGAATCCCGGTGGACGGTTATAACGCTCTGATTGAAAAAATGTTTGAAGGCTGCGAAATCCGCACAGGTGTGGATTACCTGGAGCATAGAGATGAATATGAGAATATAGCGGAAAAAATCGTGTATGCTGGAACTATTGATGGATATTTTGGATATCAGTTTGGAAATCTGGAGTACAGAAGCCTGCGCTTTGAGACGGAAACGCTGGACACAGACAATTACCAGGGCGTGGCTGTTGTGAATTACACAGACAGGGAGACTCCGTTTACAAGGATTATCGAACACAAGCATTTTGAGTTCGGAACTCAGGAAAAGACAGTGATTACAAGAGAATATCCAGCTGACTGGAAGCCGGGTATGGAGCCGTATTATCCGGTGAATGATGAGAAAAACCAGGCTCTCTATGAGAAATACAGGGCTTTGGCTGAGAAGGAGCAGCGGGTTATTTTCGGAGGCCGTCTGGCAGAGTACCGCTACTATGATATGGACAAGGTGATCCGCTCTGCGCTGGATCGGGCCAGGGAGGAACTGTAATATGGGACATCCGGAATTTTATGAACCGGAGACGCTTAAGCGTCTGCAGGGAGAAATTCTCTCTATTCTGGATGATTTCATGGCAGTCTGCGATAAATATCATCTGGAATATTTTGGAATTGCCGGCACAGGCATCGGAGCAGTCCGCCATAAGGGATTTATCCCATGGGACGACGACATTGACATCGCCATGCCAAGGCATGATTTCGACAAATTTGTTAAGATTATTCAGAAGACCATGGGGGACAGGTACCTGGTTCTCAATGGAAAGAATTACCCCAATTATCCTCTGATGACCACCAGATTGGTGAAGAGGGGGACTGTGTTTGCAGAGAAGGTGATGAAAGATGTGGACTGTCCTTTCGGCATTTTTCTGGATTTGTATGTTTTGGACAATGTGTCGGATAATCCGCTTCTGTACCAGATTCAGTCCTGGGAGGCCTGGTTTTACAGTAAGCTCCTGATTTTAAGAAGTATTCCGGAACCCACTCTGGCGCAGAAGGGGATGAAGGCGAAGATCATCTGGTCTGTCTGCAGGATGGTTCACAGAGGGCTTCGGATGCTTTCTATTAAACCGGAAGGCATCCGTTTTCGGTGCGAGCAGGCGTGCCGCTGCTATCGGAAGCAGAAAACCAGGCGCATGGCTTTTCTGCCTGATACCAGCCCTTACTGGAATGTGGTGGATCGGGAAAAGTGCTATCCCTTACAGAAACTGGAATTTGAGGGCAGAATGCTGAATTTCCCTGCCAATCTGGACGAAATGCTCCGGAACATGTACGGCGATTACATGGTTCTGCCGCCGGTTGAAAAGAGAAAGACCCATTACCCGTACCGGCTTCAGTTTTCTGAGGAGACGAGTGAATGAAACTACTGAGATGCCTTCTCATCGGATCGGATGAGAATATCGAGCAGAGAAACATGATCTGGAATATGATCGGAAGCTTTCTCTACGCCTTTGCCTCTATGATGCTGACCATTGCGGTCATTCAGGTGGTTGGTGAGGATCAAGGAGGAGATTTTACCTTCGCTTTTACTACATTTGGCCAGCATATGTTTATGGTGGCCTATTTTGGCATACGGCCTTTCCATATCACAGATACAAGGCAGAGATATACCTTCGGAGAGTATCTGCGGCTGAGGTTTATCACCTGCGGGGCGGCTCTGGCCTTCGGCCTTCTGTATGTGGCTGCCCATGGAGGAACCTACACCAGAGAGAAATCTCTCGTGGTATTTCTCATGGTAGGCTACAAGGTGATTGACGGCTTTGCCGATGCCTATGAGGCGGAGTTCCAGAGAGATGGACGCCTGTATCTGACAGGAAAATCCAATACTTTCCGGACGCTTCTTTCCGTGATCTGCTTTATGGGAAGCCTGGTGGCTACTAAAAATCTGGTGCTTGCCTGTTTTGTGGCTGTGGGAGCCCAGATTCTGGGGGTACTTTTGTTCAATGTCTCTGTAATCGGCTGTATTTCCGGTGTGGACTGGAGAGTGAGAAAACAGAAGACCTGGTGGCTGTTCAGGGATAATTTTCTTCTGTTTCTCTCTGTTATTATTGATTTTTATGTATTTTCTGCGTCCAAGTATGCGGTGGACGCCAATATGGCCAGCCGGGATATGTCAGTATTTGGAGCAATTTTTATGCCCACCAGTTTTATCAATCTGGTGGCTGGCTTTGTCATCCGTCCCTATCTCACAAAGCTGTCGGCTTCCTGGGAGAAAAAGGAGCTTTCCAGCTATCTGGTGGTGATAAAGCAGCTGGCGGCGATCATTGCCGGCCTTACCGTGTTTGCTGTGGGATCCGCCTGGTTTTTAGGCATTCCAGTTCTGAGTCTTCTCTATCCCAAGCTTGGATACGCCCTGAAGGACTGTCGGACCGCGCTGCTTCTTATTATCCTTGGAGGGGCAGGAAATGCCTATGTAAACTTATTTTACTATTCTCTTGTGATTATGCAGAAACAGCCCTTTATTTTTGTCGGCTATACGGTGGTAGGCGTGCTGGCCGTCTGCCTGTCTTCCCCCTTTGTGCGTGCGGCGGGCATTATGGGAGGCGCTCTGTCTTACTTTATTCTGATGGCGGCGCTGGCGGCCTGCTTTGGCCTGACGGCGGCATTTTTCTATCAGAGAGAAAAGAAGGAACTTAAAATACCAGGAAAGCAGGAGGAATCCAGATGATCAATTTTGCAGTTGGACCGGTGATGATGGATGAGGAGATACGAAGCCTTGGAGCTCAGGAAATTCCGTACTTCAGGACTCCGGAGTTTTCCGCTCTGATGAAGGAAAACGAGACATTGATGAAGCAGTTTATGCGGGCAGGAGACGGCGCACGGGCGCTGTTTCTCACCGGCTCCGGGACTGCGGCTATGGAGGCGGCAGTTCTCAATCTGTTTACAGAGGAGGATAGGCTGCTGGTAGTAAACGGAGGAAGCTTCGGAGCCAGATTTGAAAAGCTGTGCCAGGTGCTTGAGATTCCCCATGAGACCATTTATCTGAATTCTGGAGAGGCACTGAAAAAAGACCATTTAGCTGCTTATGAAGGAAAAGATTTTACTGGTTTTCTGGTCAATGTCCACGAGACCTCTACAGGTGTGTACTATGACATGGATCTGATCTCAGATTTCTGCAGGAGAAACGGTCTTGTACTCCTGGTGGACGCCATCAGTTCCTTCCTGGCCGATGATTTTTTTATGGAACAGTGGGGGGTGGATCTGGTGCTGACCGGCTCTCAGAAGGCCTTAGCCCTTCCGCCGGGACTGTCTGTTCTGGTACTGGGGGAGAGAGCCATAAAGCGGGTGCAGGAACATACAGTGCGTTCCATCTACTTTGATCTGAAAGACTATTTAAAGGATGGGGAGAGGGGACAGACCCCCTACACTCCGGCAGTCAGCGTGCTGATACAGCTGAACAGAAGGCTGAAGCGTATTGAAGAACAGGGACTTTCGGAAGAGCTTAAACGGATCCGCCGCCAGGCTGAGGACTTCAGGGAGAAGATAAGCTCTCTTCCCTTTGAGATTGTGTCGGAATCTCTTTCTTATGGAGAGACTCCTCTTCATCCTACGGGGTGCGGACCGGATGGAACGCCGGTTTCCGCTTATCGGATTTTTGAGATTTTAAAGGATGAGTACGGTATTTTTGTCTGCCCTAACGGAGGGGCGCTGGCAGACCGGATTTTCAGAGTCGGCCATATGGGACATTTGACGGAGGCTGATAATGACAGCCTGATAAACGCATTAAAAGATATGCAGAACAGGGGGCTTCTGTGAGAGTATTAATTTTAGCGGCGGGACGGGGAACCAGGATTTCCCGTTACCTGTCAGGAAAACCAAAATGTACGGTTGACATTGGAAATGGTCTCTGCCTGATTCGATATACAGTGGAGCTGTTAAAGAGCAGGGGAATTTCGGAGATCGGCATTGTGCTGGGGTATCGGGCTCAGGTAATAAAAGACGTGCTGAGGGACTGTTCAGTGAAATTTTATGTCAACCCGTTTTATGACGTGACCAACAGCATCGCCTCTGCCTGGTTTGCCGGCTCCTTTATAGAGGAGGCTGCTGAAGCTGGAGAAGATCTGATGATTATGAACGGGGATGTATACATGGAGGAGGCGCTTTTAGACCAGATTCTGGCAGAGAAAAAGAGTCCGGTGATGTTTGCCGATGAGACCCGCAGGGAGACGGCTGATTACAAATTTTTCTATGAAAACGGCATCCTGAAAAAATATGGAAAGGAACTGTCCGGGGATGATATTACGGGAGAGTACATAGGAATCGGACGGTTTTCCTCCTCTTTTCTGCCATGTTTTTCTGAGAGAATGAATCAGATGATAGGGGAGCAGAAGCATTCTGTCTGGTGGGAAAACGTACTGTATGAGATGACTCAGGAGAGAGAGGTGTATGTAAAGGATGTGGGAGGACTCTTCTGGGCCGAGGTGGACTATATAGAGGACTATGAGAGAATTTTAGAACATAGAAATATTGAGCGGATTATTCCGGCACAGCCATAGAGGCGCAGTCCAGTAAACCAGGAAAATCAGAAATAGAACGGAAAAGCAGGCAGGAGAGGACAGACAGCTACATGGAAGAGAAGATAGATACAGGTATGCAGGAGAAGGAAAGAGAGCAGGGGACGGTTCGGAACAAAGAAACTGAGAGGGAACTGAAAACAGCTTCTGCAGCAGAACACAAAACAAATCCCAGAGCGGAAGAGAGCAGGAGGCGGCTGCTAAAGGCGGGATCCTGCGTGATTTTCGTGTTCTTTTTTGGGCTTTTGCTGGAGCTTTTCTGCAATCTTTCTCTTTTGCATCATGAGAAGGAGGGAAATTTTTCTATTCCCCTGTCCAATGTGGAGTACAAAGGCTTTCAGCTGGAGCAGGGAGGCCGTCTCAGACTGACAGAGGAGGCGGGTACCATACGGATTCCTGTCGGGACTTATGTGGGCGAGCTGGCCTGTTCCTACGATTATGACGGCCTTCTGAACATGACGGCCAAGGCCTATGTGGAGAACGAGTACGGGGAGATTCGGGAGAGAGATGCAGAGATTCTTCGCGACAAAAACCCAAAGACCATACAGACGGCCTGGATTCCTGTGGGAAAAGAGGCGGACTGCATTGAGCTTTCTGTCAGCAGGGGAGAGCTTTATGAGCCGGGACTTTCCTATATTGACTTTGCCTCCATGCCTCTGGAATTTACTGGATTTGAGGCAGTGACAGAGGCGGCAGTCAATCCCTTCCGGCTGTGTTTTTTCTGGTGCCTGGCAGGAACCGCTGTCTTCCTGATTGTCTGCAGAAGGTGGATCGGGCGCCATGCGGAGGCTGGATTTCTGATCATCGCCCTCACTGGAGGGCTTTTGTTCTCCCTCTCTCTGCCGGCGAACAAGGTGGGGTTTGATGAGGAGATTCATTTTGAACAAAGCTTCTGGATCGCCCACTACAGAAATCCAGTGCAGCTTTCTCCCACAGTTTTTCAGGAATTTTCTGCTGGAATTGATACCTGGCCGCTGAACCAGCCGGGGGGGCTCAGAGAGCAGCAGGCTCTGGACAAGTACCTGGATCAGACGGGAGATTACAGAAACGGCTCTATCCGCTGGAGCGCGGATCTGAATAAGGCTACGTTTACTGGATATCTGGGTCAGGCGGCCTTTTTAAAGGCCGGAGAGATACTTCATCTGCCATTTTCCATGCTATTTAAACTGGGCAGGCTGGGAAATCTGTTTATCTATGTTCTGGTAATGGCCCTGGCCATCCGGAAAACACCGGTGGGTAAGGGAATGCTGGCTTTTATCGGGCTGATGCCGGCGCCGATGATGCTGGCTGGAGTTTATTCTTATGACCCGACAGTGACTGCCTTTACAGCGCTTTCCTGTGCCTATATGCTGGAGGCGATGCTGAATCAGGAGAGGCGGCTGTCAGTGAGGGACTTTGTGATTTTAACCGGAGCATTCTTCTGGGGATGCCGGATTAAGGCGGTCTATGCGCCTCTGATTTTAATGGGCTTTCTGATCCCGGCAGAACGGTTTGAGACGAAGAAAAAGAGAAACTGGATGCGGGCCGGCTTTGCGGTCATGTTTCTGCTTATGATGGCTTCCTTCGTGCTGCCGGTACTCATTTCGCCCAGCGAGACGGGAGATTTGAGAGGCGGAGCCACCAGCGAGACAGGACAGATGGCCTATGTGCTGGGCCAGCCGTTAGCCTACGCTGCAGTGCTGTTTAAAAATATATTTGCCAGTTTTCCGTCCTATGTACTGGGAGAAGGAGTCTTTGGAACGCTGGGCCATTTAGGCGTGATTTCCTTCCCGTGGCTTCTGTACGCGGCCAGTGCAGCAGTTATCCTCACAGATACAGGGAGTTCTTGTGGAAAAAAACTGACAAAAAGTCAGAGAGTGTGGATATTTCTTCTGGCCGGAGTCTGCGCTGTTCTGGTATGGACTTCCATGTACATTGCCTTTACTCCGCCGGGGAATACGTATATCGAAGGCGTCCAGGGAAGATATTACCTGCCGTTTCTGTTTCTGGTATGGCTGGCAGTAAGTCCTTCCTGCGTGCAGGTGAAGCTGAAAAATTCAGTATATTATCCGCTGGTGCTGGCTCTGGCAGGCGTGGTGTTTTATGCTGTTTATGCGGCGGACGTGCTGTCAGTTCTCTGCCTGTAGGGAAGCATGGCAGTGAAGGAATCTGGCAGTACAGGATGTTTTGATGGGGCTGAAGACAGCAGGAAGGAAATATAATGACAGAAAAAAAGGGAAAAAAACGGCATACATTTGCCATCTGTGCCTACGGTGATTCTCCTTACCTGGAGGAATGTATGGCGTCTCTCGTCTGCCAGAGACGGAGATCGGAGCTTATATGCTGTACCTCCACACCCAGTCCTTATATTGCAGGGCTGGCAGAAAAATACAGGATTCCCCTCTATGTGAGGGAAGGAAAAAGCGGAATCAGAGAGGACTGGCTGTTTGCTTATGAAAAGGCTTCCGGGGAACTGGTAACCATCGCTCACCAGGATGACAGGTATGAAGCTCATTATGCAGAGACGCTTCTTTCCATGTATGAAAAATATCCCGATATGACGGTGTTCTGCAGCGATTATGCCACCCTTCGGATGGAACAAGACTCTGGATCGCCGAAGCTTCAGCTGGTGAATACAGTGTGGCTGGTGAAAAAACTGCTCCGCCTGCCTCTGAGGTTTAAGCGGTTTTCAGACAGAAGAACAGTCAAGAGGGCGGCGCTTTTATTTGGCAATTCTATCTGCTGTCCTTCCTGTGCCTATAATAAAAAGCTGATAGGGGCTCATCTGTTTGACTCAGCCTTTGAGTTTGCGCTGGACTGGGACAATCTCTATCAGCTGGCCGGCCGGCCGGGCCGGTTTGTCTGCTGCGAGCGGCCTCTTATTTTCTACCGGGTGCATCCTGGAGCCACCACAAAGCAGTGTATTGAGGATAACCGCAGGAAAAATGACGAGACTGCCATGTTTCGGAAGATGTGGCCGGAACCAGCGGTAAAAGTGTTCATGTATTTTTACAGGAAAGCTTATAAGGCTTATGAAAAGTAGAGCGCAGAAAGAACAGGAATCAAAAAGAGAGATTAAATGGAGAATGCAGCCATGGAACAGGAAACAATCAAGACAGTGGACGTTGTGATTCCGGTGTACCGTCCGGGAAAGAGCTTTGAGGAGCTGCTAAAGCGTCTGAGAGGGCAGGAGTATCCGCTGCACCGGGTGATTATTATGAACACGGAGAAACGATACTGGGACAGCAGATACGAGACAGCCTTTTCCTCAGAAGAGGATACGGGGGAGCTGAAGCTTGAGGTGCATCATCTCTCTAAAGAAGAGTTTGATCATGGAGCTACCAGAGATCAGGGAATTCGTCTGTCAAAGGCCGATATCTGCATCTGCATGACTCACGACGCAGTCCCCAGGGATTCCAGGCTGGTGGGAAATCTGGTAAAGGCTCTGGAAAAAGGGGAGGACATAGCGGCGGCCTATGCCAGACAGCTGCCTTTCGACAGCTGTTCACTGATAGAAACGTACACTCGCTCCTTTAACTATCCGGAAAGCAGCCGTGTAAAATCAATTGCAGATTTGGAAGAGATGGGAATCAAGGCTTATTTCTGCTCCAACGTCTGCGCTGCCTACCGGACGGACATTTACAGGAAGCTGGGCGGCTTTATCAAGAAGACCATTTTCAATGAGGATATGATTTATGCGGCTGGAGCCATGAAGAAGGGCTACAGAATCGCCTATGCAGCGGACGCTCAGGTATTTCATTCCCATAATTACACAGCCTTCCAGCAGCTGCGCCGAAATTTTGATCTGGCGGTGTCCCAGGCGGATCATCCGGAGATCTTTGCCGGTATTTCCTCCGAGGGGGAGGGAATCCGTCTGGTGAAGCGCACAGCTGCTTTTCTGATCAGACAGGGGAAATGGCATCTGCTTCCCCAACTGATTGTGCACAGCGGTTTTAAATATATCGGCTATTTCCTGGGAAAGAGATACCGCAGGCTGCCAGATAAAATAGTGCTTGCCCTGACCATGAACAAAGCCTATTGGAATAAGCAGGAAATACACAAATAACGGATATACAAGCAACGGAGGATATGATGTCAGATTTACTGATTGTGATACCAGCCTACAATGAGGAGAGCAATATTGAGCGGGTAGTGAACCACCTGATTCAGAATTTTCCCCAGTATGACTACCTTGTGATCAACGATGGCTCCAGGGACAGAACAGGGGAAATATGCCGCAGCCAGGGCTATGAATTTTTAGATTTGCCGGTCAACCTGGGGCTGGCGGGAGGCTTTCAGGCGGGGCTTAAATACGCGGCGAAGAAGGGCTACCGCTATGCGGTTCAGCTGGACGGAGACGGGCAGCACCGCCCGGAATACCTGGAGGCCATGATAAAAAAGATGGAGGAAGGCTATGATATTGTCATTGGTTCCCGGTTTGTAGGGGCGAAAAAGCCGTTTTCCATGCGTATGATAGGAAGCCGCCTGATTGAGTGGGCGATCCGTCTGACAACGGGAGTGACAATTAAAGATCCCACCTCAGGCCTTCGCATGTTCAATCAGAAAATGATACGCGAATTTGCCGAGGGCTTAAACTATGGTCCGGAGCCGGACACAGTGTCCTACCTGATTAAGGCGGGGGCCAGGGTAGCGGAAATACCGGTCATTATGGATGAGAGAATGCAGGGAGCCAGCTACCTGACTCCGATGAAATCTGTTTTTTACATGACTAAAATTCTGCTGTCCATTTTGCTGATTCAGAGCTTTCGGAAACGGGAAGAGTAAGGAGGAGAGCAGACAGTGACATTACTATTAAGGATTGTTTTAATTATAGCTTCTATTCTGACAACTGTACTGATTATTCGGAAGATCAGACAGTCAAAACTACAGATTGAGGATTCCCTGTTCTGGATTGGATTCTCCTTTATGCTGATTCTGTTCAGTGTGTTCCCGATTGTACCGACTATATTGGGAGAACTGGCGGGAACGTATTCTACCTCTAATTTCATTTTTATGTTTGTTATTTTCCTGCTGATTGTCAAGCTGTTCCACATGACGATCAAGCAGTCTCAGATGGAGACAAGGCTTCGGGAGCTGGTGCAGAAGATGGCGATTGACGAGAAGGAAGAGCGGGATCGGGCGAAAGCTGAAAAGGACTGAGCCGCCGCGTTCCCGGCGCCCTGCTCTTGCCAGAACGGGCGGATAGTGGTATAGTAGGGAAAGCCTGAAAACAGATGATCAAGAGGTAAAATTGTAATAAAGAAAACAGAAGAAAGGCAAGGATAAAGAGATGGGAAAAATTAAAGTGACACCATGCGATATCAAGGGGCTTTATGTGATTGAGCCGACTGTATTTAAGGATGAGAGAGGCTACTTTGTGGAGACTTATAATCAGAATGATTTTAAGGAGGCTGGTCTTGACATGGTATTTGTCCAGGACAATCAGTCTATGTCTGTGAAGGGCGTGCTGAGAGGACTTCACTACCAGAAGCAGTATCCTCAGGGAAAGCTGGTCCGCGCCATCCGCGGCACAGTGTTTGACGTGGCGGTAGATTTACGGGCCGATTCTGAGACTTATGGAAAGTGGTTCGGCGTAGTTCTGTCCGCTGAGAACAAGAAGCAGTTCTATATTCCGGAGGGATTTGCTCACGGATTCCTGGTGCTGTCTGACGAGGCGGAGTTTGCCTACAAATGCACAGACTTTTACCATCCTGGAGACGAGGGCGGACTGGCCTGGAATGACCCGGAGATTGGCGTAGAGTGGCCGATTGAGGAGGGAATGGAGCTGATTATTTCTGATAAGGATCAGAAATGGGGCGGTTTTAAGGATACCTTCCGTTTTTAATATTGAAAGTTTTAATATTGAAATCGGACACGGAGGTAATGAATGAGCTATTATACTTCCCTTTTTAAAGGGATCATAGAGAAGAGAAAGCTGATCTGGGATCTGTCCAAGGCTGACTTTAAGAAGCGGTTTGTAGGCTCCTATTTCGGAGTGGTCTGGATGTTTATCCAGCCCCTTGTGACGATTCTGATTTACGCGTTTCTGTTTGGAGAGTACGGCTTTAAGAGCCCGCCTCCTGTTCCCGGGGCGTCTTATGTGATCTGGATGGTTCCTGGAATTGTGCCCTGGTTCTATTTCAGCGAGGCGTTAAATACAGGGACTAACTGTCTTCAGGAGTATCACTATCTGGTAAAGAAGGTAGTCTTCCAGGTGGAAATGCTTCCGATTATTAAAATAATCTCCTGCTTTATGGTACATGCCTGCTTCCTGGTTATCATGGCGGGGCTTTATCTGGTGGGAGGACATTTCCCTATCATCACCTGGGTTCAGGTGCTTTACTACTCCTTCGCTGCATCCATGCTGGCGCTGGCAGTAACCTACCTGACCAGTTCGATTCAGGTGTTCTTTAAGGACATGGCGCAGATCGTGGGCATCTGCCTGCAGTTCGGTATGTGGCTGACGCCTATTATGTACCATGAATCCATGTTTACTAACGCTCATCCGTGGCTTCTGCCTCTGTTTAAGCTGAATCCATTCTATTATATTTCCACTGGATTCAGAGACAGCATGTTGGAAGGACACTGGTTCTTTGAGCGTCCCACACTGACGCTCTATTTTTGGGGAGTGACGCTTCTTTTAATGTTTCTGGGACTTAAGGTATTCAGAAAACTGAGACCGCATTTTTCAGATGTGATGTAGAATGTGATATAAAAAGAACAGGCAGTCTGCTCGATAATCAGATTCAGATACAAAAGCTTAAACAGATAAAACGGCCGGATACAGCCCTCAGAACAGAGGATGGTATCCGGCCGTTTTTGCAGGTTGGGGAAATCTGCTTGTTTAATAGGTGTTCAAGTAAGGGGTATGCTCTTTAACTGAAATCAGCCTCCGAAGCCCATCAGTCCAGGTGCGAAAGACATGAAAAGCGGATTGAAAATATCTACACACAGAACTGAAAAAGCCGGATAAAGAATCCAGGCAATATGGGAGTAGCCATATTTTTCCATAACAGCCCTTTCGTTGGCAACCGCGTTAGAACCGGAGCCCATACCCATTCCAATTAATCCAGCACACATGCATGCGGCATTGTAGTCGCTTTTATACATACGAAAGCCGATAAAGTAGGTAAAGATCAGTGTGGCAACAGCTACAATAACAAGGGTTGCCAGCATTGGACCGGCAGAGCCTGAAATCTTGGTTAAATCCATAGTCATAATCGTGATGGCAAGGAAAATATCAAGAGAAATGTGCTCAATGGCTTCTACCTCCTGGGGGCGGATCTCTACGTGAAGAGATTCCAGAATATTTCGCGCAATAGCTCCTGCAAAAAGGCAGCCAATAAAATAAGGCATTTCAATGTAAGGAATCTGGCTTAACAGTAAGTAAATCGGAATACCGCAGGCTGCAATAATGGTAATCATGCAGACAGAGGAAAGAAGAGTTTTAGCATTCAGAGGAAAAGAAGCTTCAGAATCATCTTCAAATTCAGATTCACACGGATCTGATTTCAGATTGTGGCGTTTGATCAAAAGAACAGCCAGAGGGCCTCCTGTTAAGCTTCCGATAATCATACCTAATGTGGCGGCGGCAACACCGATTTCTGTAGCGCCTACTGCGCCCATGGACTCATAGACAGGACCAAAGGCAGATGTAGTTCCAACGCCGCCTGCCAGGGCTCCTGTTCCAATTTGAATGCCCATTAAGGGGTGCATTCCCAGGGCGGATGCGACAGCAATTCCCAGAACGCCCTGTAAGAGTACAAGTAAAAGGACAGACAAGGCAATACCTGCACAGAATTTTTTACCGCGGTCCAGCAGAGTCCGGCTGAAGCCGAAACCAACGCAGGTGAAGAACAGATTCATCAAATGACTGCTGAGGGTAGAAGTCCACTGAACTGTAAAAATCCCTTTGCTTTTTAGAAAGCTTAAAATCAAGGCGACAATCAAGCCGCCGATAACAGGAGCAGGAAGGCTCCAGTCCTGAAAAACTTTAACACGGCGCACAATGCCTTTTCCAAGATAAACCATTACACAGCCAAAACCGGTAGTTGCCAGAAGATCCAAGGTCAGTGTAGAGGTGGCTGGATCAAAATTCATAGTAATCACTCCTTTGCTATTTGTATACACATCAGCCTGCAGAAACGGCATCCCCCTGCTGCTCCTGTTTCTTTTAGAAATGTGCTGTCCTATTTATACACTGTATAAACCGTCAGGACAATAGAAATTAAAAAAGCTTAACAAGAATAAAACAAAAGTAAAAAATATGTAAATAAATAGGGATAAGGAAATAGATTGACGAAAAAATTCGTTTCTTTTATAATAGCTGAGTAGACTTTCATGGCCTTATTTCATTTTACAGACTCTGCACGAGCAGAGAGGGGCAGACGAATCTGCCGTGAAGAAAACAGGAAGGTTAAAAGAAGCGATATACAGCGATGCCAGGGAGGCATTTTTCTTTGTGTACAGAGAAAAGCCTTTCTGGCATTTTTTTAAGAAGAGCTGGCTTGTGCCGGCAGAAAAGAGGGAAAATGAGATTGAGAAGATGTGGGCTTTGTCTGCTGCTGACGGCGTTTTTGCTTGGGGGCTGCAGCCGTGGGGAAAACGGGCAGGAGACAGGTGTATCAGAAAAGCAGGAAGCAGGAGAAACAGGACAGGGAGGAGCGGATCAGGAACATGAGAAGGCATCTGCAGTAGTAATAATGACTACAGAATCAGAGCCGGAAGCTGGATTTGATCCAGCCTATGGCTGGGGAGCAGGCGAGCACGTTCATGAGCCTCTGATTCAGAGCACGCTTACTGTGACAAAGGAAGACTTAACCATTGGCTATGATTTGGCTGTAAAGATGGAGTCTTCGGAAGATGGCCTGACCTGGACGGTGGATATCAGGACGGACGCAGTATTCACAGACGGAGAGCCGCTGACTTCGGAGGACGTGGCTTTCACCTACAATACCCTGAAGGAAACCAGTTCAGTTAATGATTTTACCATGCTGGACAGAGCGGAAGCGGCAGATGAGGATACAGTTGTCTTTCACATGAAGCGTCCATACTCTATCTGGCCTTATACTATGGCCTCTACAGGCATTGTCCCGGAACATGCCTACGGGCCGGACTATGGAATGCACCCGATTGGTTCAGGCCGCTACATCATGAAGCAGTGGGATAAGGGACAGCAGGTGATTTTCGAGGCGAATCCAGATTACTATGGGGAAGAGCCAAAATTAAAAAAACTGACTGTTCTGTTTATGGAAGAGGATGCAGCCTTTGCAGCTGTTCTGGCGGGGCAGGCAGATGCAGCCTATACAGCCGCTTCTTACGGGGATCAGGAGATACCGGGATACCATCTGATGTCATGTGAGAGTGTGGATAACAGAGGATTTAATCTTCCGTCTGTTCCTGCTTATACAGATGAAAACGGTATTAAGAGGGGCAATGATTTTACCAGTGATGTGCGGGTGAGACAGGCTATTAACCTGGGGATTGACCGTCAGGCAATGATTGAGCATGTGCTGAATGGCTTCGGAAGCCCGGCTTACAGCGTCTGCGATAAGCTGCCCTGGTACAATTCAGAGGCGGAAACATCCTTTGAACCAGAACAGGCGGCAAAGCTTCTGGATGAGGCTGGATGGAAGACTGGAACGGATGGAGTCAGAGAGAAGGACGGGGAAAAAGCTGAACTTGAAATTTTATATCCGGCAGATGACTCAGTCCGTCAGGCTCTTGCCGTGGATACGTCTAACCAGCTGAAAAATCTTGGAATTCAGGCGTCTGTCAGGGGAGTAGGCTGGGATACGGCCTACACAGAAGCTCTCAGCCAGCCGCTTATATGGGGCTGGGGAGCACACACGCCCATGGAGCTTTACAATATTTACCATACAGATGAGGAACTGGGAACAGCTCAGTATTCCCCATATTCTAATGAGACAGTAGACGCCTACATGGAGCAGGCCCTTAAAAGCTCAGATTTGGCAGAATCTTATGAACTGTGGAAAAAGGCCCAGTGGGATGGAAAAACAGGGGCGTCTGGAATTGGGGATGCGCCCTGGATCTGGCTGGTAAATGTGGATCATCTCTACTGGGTGAGAGACGGCCTGAATACAGGAGAGCAAAAAATTCAGCCCCATGGCCATGGATGGTCTGTTGTCAATAATGCAGACCAGTGGTTTTGGGAATAGAGGCAGGAGGAAAACTGAGATATGAAACAGACAGCTGGGTGGATTTTCAGGAAAATCCTTCGGATGCTTCTCCTGCTGTTTTTAGTCAGCGCGGCAGCTTTTTTCCTGGTTTCCCTCTCCCCTGTAGACCCTCTGCAGAGTAATGTGGGCCAGACGGCTCTGGGCTCCATGAGCCGGGAACAGGTGGAAGAGCTTAAAGCATACTGGGGCGTGGGAACCCCTGCTCTGGAGCGTTTTCTCTCCTGGCTGTCCAGCATTTTGTCGGGCGACTTGGGAACCTCCCTTCTCTACCGCAGACCAGTAGCTGAGGTGGTGGGGGAGCGTTTCCTGAGCTCTCTCTGGCTGATGGCGTCTGCCTGGGTTTTGTCTGGGGTGTTTGGACTGATTCTTGGAATCCTGTCTGGGGTATTCAGAGGAAGATGGCCAGATCGGCTGATCACAGGATACTGTATGGTGACAGCCAGTACCCCTTCTTTCTGGATTGGCCTGGTGCTGCTCTTGATTTTTTCTGTTCATCTGGGACTGTTTCCCATCGGTCTGGGTGTTCCCATTGGAATAGAGGCAGGGGAAGTGACTATAGCCGACCGGATTTCCCACGCATTTTTGCCTGCTCTGACTCTGAGCCTGACGGGAATTTCAGGCATAGCCCTTCACACCAGGGCAAAAATGGCGGAAATCATGGAAAGCCCTTATGTACTTTGCGCCAGAGCCAGAGGGGAAAGCCGGATGCAGATAGTGCTGAGGCATGGTCTTAGAAATGTCCTTCTTCCGGCTATTACTCTGCAGTTCGCCTCCGTCAGTGAGATTTTCGGCGGTTCTGTGCTGGTAGAGCAGGTATTTTCCTACCCAGGACTGGGGCAGGCCGCCGTGACTGCAGGGCTTGGAAGCGATGTGCCTCTGCTTCTGGGAATTACCCTGATCAGTGCGGTTCTCGTTTTTGCTGGGAATCTGACAGCAGATCTGCTGTATCAGGCTGTGGATCCCAGGCTGAATGGTTTCAGAACCGGGAAGAGGCGGGCTGAAAGAAAAGAAAAGCGGAAAAATAAAAAGGGCTGGAAACGCCGCGAAATTCAGAAAGAGAAAAAATGGAAACAAAACAGGGAAAAGAGGAATCTGATATATCAGAGCGAGAAAAAACAGAACAGACGAAACAGGAGCGGCTCTAACAAGCCGCAGACAGCCAGAGCCAGAAAAGCAGGACCTCTGGGAAAAATTTTGATCTCAGCAGCCATTTTATGTTTCGTTACAGCGGCGGGGGCGGCTCTCTCTGAGCAGGCGGGAGCGGCTGACTTCGCCAGGAAGAACCTGCCTCCTCAGGCTGATTTTCTGTTTGGTACAGACTGGCTGGGCAGGGACATGTTCGCCAGAACTCTTGCAGGCCTGTCTATGAGCATCAGACTGGGGTGTCTGACAGCCTTTTTAAGTGCACTGACAGCCCTTGTCCTGGGTACGGTGTCTGCCATGGGAAGACAGGCGGACAGAGTGATTTCCGGGCTGATTGATATGATTATGGGTATTCCCCACATGCTTTTGCTGATTCTTATTTCGTATGCCTGCGGAAAGGGCTTTACAGGCGCTGCAGTGGGTATTGCCCTGACTCACTGGCCGTCTCTGGCCAGGCTGATACGGGCGGAGGCGCTGCAGATACGGGAAAGCCAGTATGTGAAAATTTCGGCCAGGCTGGGGATGCCCCGGCTGCAGATCATAAGAAAACATATAGTGCCTCAGCTGGCTTCCCAGTTTATGACAGGCTTTATTCTGACCTTTCCTCACGCTGTTCTCCATGAGGCCAGCATCACCTTCTTAGGTTTCGGCCTTCCTCCAGAAGAGCCGTCTGTAGGCATGATTTTATCGGAGAGCATGAGGTATCTGATCACTGGAAAATGGTGGCTGGCTCTTTTCCCTGGCCTGGCTCTGACAGGGGTGGTTCTGCTGTTTGAGAACATTGGAAGACAGTGGAGCAGGAAAAACCATTGACAGCGCCAGAGCGGGCTGGCACAGCAGAGAGGAGGGGAAGAGGAAGATGAATGGAAAACAGGAACCGCTTCTGGCAGTCAAAAGCCTGTCGATTTCTTTTCAGGAGGAGAGAAGATTTAAAAGATGGCAGGTCTGCCCGATCCGGGATTTGAGCCTTCAGGTATACGCAGGAGAGATTACAGTTTTAGCAGGAGCCAGCGGATCGGGAAAAAGCCTGCTGGCCCAGGCTGTGATGGGGATTCTGCCGGAACACGCCGCTTTAGAGGGAAAGATTGAGTTCAAGGGGCAGGAACTGACAGAGAATCGTCTCAGATTTCTCCGGGGCAGGGAGATTTCTCTGATTCCCCAGGGAGTCAACGGGCTGGATCCTCTGATGAGAGCAGGAAATCAGATTAGAAAAGGGAAGAATACTCTGTCTGACTTTCTGCGAATGGAAGAACTGCTGGAGCGGTACAGCCTTCCGCCGGGGACAGCACAAGACTACCCTTTTGAGCTGTCAGGGGGAATGGCGCGGAGAGTTTTGACAGCGGGAGCTATGATGGAAGAACCGGAGCTGGTCATTGCCGATGAGCCTACGCCAGGCCTTGATGCCGGGGCAGCTCTTCAGGTTATGGAACATTTCCGGGAAATGGCAGACCGGGGAGTGGGGGTATTTGTGATTACCCACGATTTGGAGCTGGCCCTGGAGACGGCAGACCGGATTTTGATTTTTTATGAAGGAGCCGTGGCTGAGGAACTGCAGATGGAAAAGTATGAGGATGGGAGACATTCTGGAAGACTTGCCGCGCCTTTGGCTCATCCGTATACCAGGCGTCTGTTTGATGCAATTCCAGGCAGGGGAAGGCCGTGGAAAGAGGAAATCAGGAGGAAAAAGCATGAAGCTTAAGGCAGAGGAAATCTCATTTCGCTATGAAAAAGACGGCAGACAGATTTTAACAGACTGCTCGCTTGAGGTAAACAGCGGGGAGAGGCTGGGACTTATGGCCAGAAGCGGATTTGGGAAAACTACACTCTGCAAAATTCTTTCTGGCTATGAAAAGCCGGAGAAAGGAAGAGTGACCATTGACGGTGCGCCTCTTGACTCCTTTCGCGGAAAATGTCCAGTTCAGATGATTTTCCAGCATCCGGAGCAGTCAGTGAACCCCAGATGGAAGATGGGGGAGGTACTCCGGGAAGGCGGTATTTGGATGGGGGAGATGACAGAACGGCTGGGAATCAAGGAGGAATGGCTGTCACGCTATCCGGACGAGCTGTCAGGCGGAGAGCTTCAGCGGTTCTGCATTGCCAGAGCGCTGGGGGAGGGAACCAGGTTTCTGCTGGCAGACGAGATTACCGCCATGCTTGACCTGGCTTCTCAGAAAGAGATCTGGCTGTTTCTTCTGGAGGAGCTGGAGCAGAGAAATATCGGCCTTATTGCTGTCAGCCATTCGGAAAAACTGCTTGAGGAAGTGTGCCATCGGGTGGTAGGATTATAGACAGAGCGAAAGCAAAGAAGACGGAGGAATGAACATGGATATCAGGGAAATGCTTCATCAGGTACAGGACGGCGCCCTGTCGGTGGAGGAGGCAGAGAAAAGGCTTAAAAATCTGCCCTATGAAGATCTGGGATACGCAAAGCTTGATTTACACCGGAAGCTGAGATCCGGCTTTCCGGAGACAGTGTTCTGCCAGGGAAAGCCAGATGCATTTCTGTCAGAGATATTTAAAACACTGTATCAGGAAAATGGAGAAGTGTTTGGAACACGGGCCTCGGAAGAACAGTATGAGCTGGTGAAGCAGGCAGTTCCGCAGATTGAATATGATCCTGTATCCCGGATTCTCTTTGCCAGCAGGCCGGAGACAAGAAGAGAGAGGATTGGATGCGTAGCTGTATGTACAGGAGGAACGGCAGATATTCCAGTGGCGGAGGAGGCTGCCAGGACAGCAGAATTCTTTGGCTGCCATACAGAGAGGATTTATGATGTAGGAGTAGCTGGAATCCACCGCCTGCTGGCTCAGAGAGAGAGGATTGTAAAGGCAAACTGTGTGATTGCCGTGGCTGGAATGGAAGGAGCCCTTGGAACTGTGATTGCGGGGCTGGTGGAAAATCCTGTGATTGCCGTACCCACCTCTGTAGGGTACGGAGCCAGTTTCCACGGTCTGTCCGCGTTACTGACCATGCTGAACTCCTGCGCCAACGGAATTGCAGCGGTGAATATTGACAATGGCTACGGAGCCGGATATCTGGCTGCTCAGATTAACCGTCTGGCGGCGCAAAGTCCAGAGTGAAGAAAACAGATACAGAAGACAGAAAAATAACAGAAAAACAGCAGAAAAAAGAATGTGGGAAAGCAGAGAGGAAAGAATCATGGAGAAGGAAAAAATTTTATATTTAGAGTGTTATTCAGGAATCAGCGGCGATATGACAGTGGGGGCGCTGTTAGACCTGGGCGCCAGCCGGGAACATCTTACGGAGGAGCTTGGGAAACTGGGAATCGGAGGATATCATCTGCATTTCGGACGGACCCAGAAGTGCGGTATTGATGCTTACGATTTTGACGTGCATTTGGAAGAGGAGGCTCACGATCACCACCATGACCACTGCCACGAAGAGCATGAGCATGCTCAAGTCCACCATGACCACTGCCACGAAGAGCATGAGCATGCTCAAGTCCACCATGACCACTGCCATGAAGAGCATGAGCATGATCACTGCCATGGAGATCACGGACATGATCACCACCATGACCATGTTCACAGAAATATCCATGATATTTATCACATCATCGATCGCCTGGAGGATGAGGAGACGCGCCGCCTGGCTAAGGAGATGTTCCGTCTGGTAGCGGAAGCAGAGTCCAGAGCTCACGGCCTTCCTGTAGATCAGGTACATTTCCATGAGGTAGGCGCGGTAGATTCGATTATTGACATTGTCAGCACAGCTGTATGTATCAGGGATCTGGGAATCAGCCGGGTGGCAGTTTCTCCTCTGGCTGAAGGACGTGGATATGTGAAATGTCAGCATGGCGTTATGCCAGTTCCTGTCCCGGCTACAGCCGGAATTGCAGCGGCCTGCGGTCTGACTCTGCGTCTGACAGACAACGAGGGGGAAATGGTGACACCTACGGGAGCTGCCATTGCCGGATGCCTGAGGACGGAAAAAGAGCTGCCGGAGCGGTATGTAATTGAAAAAATCGGAGTGGGAGTCGGTACAAAGGATTTTAAAAATGCCAACATTCTCCGGGCCATGATTCTTGTGCCGGAAGATGCGGAAAAAGAGCAGAAGGCAGAAGAATCAAAATTAAAACAGAGGATTTCAGAAAATCCAGAAGCAGATTCCATGTATGTGATTGAGACAAATATTGATGACTGCAGCGGAGAAGCTCTTGGATTCCTGATGGAATGTCTGATGGAGGAGGGAACAGCAGATGTGTGGTATACTCCTGCAGTGATGAAAAAAAGCCGTCCGGCTTACATCCTTCACACACTCTGCCGCCGGGAACAGATCAGGGCCGTGGAAGCACTTATTTTTGCCCACACCACCACGATCGGAATCCGCCGTTATCCGGTAGAGAGGACAACTCTCTGCCGCCGTTCAGAGACAATGGATTTGCCGGTAGGAAAAGTGGCTGTGAAAGTGTGTTCTTTCAATGAAGCAGAGCGTTTCTATCCGGAGTATGAGAGTGTGGCCCGCATCAGCCGGGAAACAGGAATGGGATTTTCAGAAGTCTACCATCTGGCGAAGTCCCAGGCAGAGCAGAAAGACAGAAAATAGGAGTACAGAAAACAGAAGCTAAAAAACAGACAGCAGGAGAAACGTATGGATTTTAATATCAGTCAGAAACGTGCAGATTTGGAACAACAGCAGATAGAGGAGAAGGAGAGGCGGCTGGTATCTGTAATGAACAGGTATGGAAATGAGCCTGTCTGTCTGGCTTTTTCTGGAGGCGTGGACAGCAGCCTTCTCTTAAAGCTGGCCTGCGAGAGCGCCAGACAGCATGGAACGAGAGTGTGGGCCGTAACCTTTGACACCATGCTCCACCCTGCTTGTGATCTGGAAAATGCCGAAAAGGTGGCCGGAGAGCTGGAGGCCTCCCATGTGGTTCTTACAATCGATGAGCTGGAGCAGGAAGAGCTGAGAAATAATCCTGTCAATCGCTGCTATCTCTGTAAACGCCGCCTTTTTTTAAAACTCCAGGAATTTGCCGCAGAGAAAGGCTGCTCTGTGCTGCTGGACGGCACTAATGCAGATGATTTGAAGGAATACCGGCCTGGGCTTGCGGCTCTCAGAGAACTGGGGATTAAAAGCCCTCTGGCAGTCTGCGGCCTTACTAAAAAAGAGGTTAAGACTTTGGCAAAGAAGTACGGGATCTCCACAGCTTCCCGCCCTTCCGCTCCCTGCATGGCCACCAGACTGCCTTATGGGGCCAGACTGGATTACGATCTCTTAAAACGGATTGAAGAGGGAGAGGAGTTTTTAAGACAGGAGCTGTTTTCAGGAGGAAAGCCTGGGAATGTCCGACTGAGGATCCATGGGGACACGGCCAGGCTGGAGACAGATGCCGAACAGTTTGCCGCTGTGCTGGAGAAGAGGGAGGAGATAGCGAAGCGGCTGAAAGCTCTGGGCTTTACCTATATCACACTGGATCTGGAGGGGTTCCGGTCAGGAAGTATGGATGTAAAACTGAAAGCTTCTATGCCACAAATGCATACATCACCACATAGTGACACAGACTTCCGCCCATGACAAACAGGTGGAAAATTTCATGGGAGCCAAAATTTTTGTGTCTGGAGTTAAAAAGGGGCAGTTTTAGAGCGTAGATCACGCCTCCCACAGTGTAAATAATGCCGCCGGCTAAAAGCCAGCCAAAGGCTGCTGGCGGAAGAGCGCTGACAATTTCACGGAAGGCAGTTACACACACCCACCCCATGCTGATATAAATCAGGGAAGAGAACCATTTGGGGCAGTTAATCCAGAAGGCGTTGATAAGAATTCCGGCCGCCGCGATGGCCCACACCAGGCTCAGGAGGAGAAAGCCAGAGCGGTTTCCAAGCACAATCAGGCAGATGGGAGTGTAGGTTCCGGCAATCAAAATAAAAATCATCATGTGATCAAGTTTGCGCAGAAGACGGTTTACCCTTTCTGATATATCCAGAGTGTGGTAAACCGTGCTGGCCGTATAGAGTAGAATCATGCTGAATATAAAGACGGCCAGGGCCGCTGTCTGAAGCCGGCTGGTTTCCGGCTCTGCAGCCGCTTTCATCAGCAGAGGAGCTGCTGCAGCCGCTGACCCCACCAGGGCGATAAAGTGAGTCAGAGCACTTCCAGGATCCTTTATGTGCAGTTTTGTAATACATTTCATAATAAAACCTCCTTAAAATCGACGTGGTTATATACAATCCGACAAGTAGTTTTTGAAACTACATATAACATTTTCTTATACTATACTCTTTTTCCCACAGTAATGCAAGCAGAAATAATCCATATCCCCACCTTATGCACGAAGAACAATTTCCGGTGACTTCAAGTGGAACAAGGAAATTGTTCTTCGTGCATTCATTTCCGGTGACTTCAAGTGGAACAAGGAAATTGTTCTTCGTGCATTCATTTCAGGTGACTTTAAGTGGAACAAGGAAATTTTTTTCTCTTCTAATAGCTGAACAGCCTCAGATATAGTAAAATAAAGACAGCCAGCAAAAAGCAATTCAAAATAAAGGCAGGAAACGGCAGTATGATTAAGATATTATATGAAGACGAGGCTATTTTGGCAGCTGTGAAGCCAGCGGGGCTGGAATCCCAGGCCAGCAGAAAACTGGAGCCGGATATGGTCAGTGAAATTAAAAATTATCTGCTTCGCAGCAGGAGGAGGCAGGAGAGACAGGCAGGGAGAAATTTATCCACAAAAATGTCCACAAATTCATCCACACAGGGAAGTGAACCATATGTGGGAGTTATCCACAGGCTGGACAAACCTGTGTCTGGAGTTATGGTTTATGCAAAGACAAAAGAAGCGGCAGCCTTTTTAAGTAAAGAAGTTCAGGCTCACAGAGTGACAAAAATTTATCATGCAGTTGTATGTGGAAAACCTGTGGATAATGTGGGTAACTTTGTGGATAGATTGTCTATGGATCGGGACAATAATTATTCCAGAATAGTGGATAACTCAGATCCAGAGGGAAAAACAGCGGAGCTGTCCTACCGGGTAATTGAGGAAAATAAAGAAAAGGGGCTGGCACTTGTGGAAATCCATCTGAAAACAGGACGCCATCACCAGATTCGGGTGCAGTTTGCAGGCCATGGCCTGCCTCTATGGGGAGATGCGAAATACAATCCGGACTTTTCCCGGGAAGGAGAAAGAGGTTCGCTGGCTTTGGCGGCTGTCAGCCTGTCCTTCACCCATCCAGTGACAAAAGAGCCTGTGACTTTTTCCATGGAGCCTCAGGGCGGGGCTTTCCGTCTGTTTAAAAGGCCGGAATCCCGATAAAGGCCACGAGCTTTTTGGTAGAACAGGGGAAAGAAACAGGCCCGTCCTCCTCTTGAAAGGAAGACAGGCCCGCATCTTTTGTAAGCTTCTCATTTGTAAGCCTTTCATTAGTGCTTTGAGGAACTTACCATGGGTGGTTCATTTATGATTTGTACTTCTTTTGTACAGGAACTAGTATAAACAGTCTGGAGGAGAATATACAAAAAGACTCAGGGAAGAAACTGGGATTTAAGGAAAACAGCCAGCGCATGAAAGCAGATGGATTTTGACATACTATTATTTACGGAAACAGCAGCCGGAAATAATAGAAAGCAGGTGGAACTATGCCGGAATTGTCAAAAAAGCAGAGGAAGGCTCTGGTAATCCTCTCTGTGACAGGGGGAGTTTATATCAGCTTTAAATATCTCCTTCCGCTGATTCTCCCCTTTGCAGCCGCCTATCTCACAGCTTTGGTGCTGCGCCCCAGCGCTGCGTGGCTGGAGAAACGGCTGCAGATTAAAATTAGAGGAAGGAACTTTGCAGTTCCTATCGGCGTTATCGGAGGGGCAGAACTTCTCTTGCTTGCAGCGGCAGGGGGATGGTTTATTTTTTATGGGGGCCGCCGTCTTTTTCAGGAAGCCAATGACGTTATAAATGCAGCTCCTGGATGGATTCGCCAGCTGGATCAATGGCTGACATCCATGTGCCGGGTGGCTGAGGCTTTCTGCTGCCTGAGAGAGGGCGTGCTGGTGCAGGCAGCCAAGGAACTGATTTTTACCATGGCCCAGACTCTCAAGAAGGTGACCATGTCTAATCTGGCCGGCAATTCAGTAGCAGCGCTCTCTTTCTGTGCCAGAAGCTTTGTGTCTGCCGCTGTCTTCTTTATGGCTGCTGTCTTGTCTCTCCAGGAGATGGATGAGATGAGGAGGCGGAGAAAGCAGTCCATGTTCAGCCGGGAATTCGCCCTGTTTGGAAGACGGCTGGCTATGACGGGAAATGCATGGCTGAGAACGCAGTTTGTTATCATGTTCGTCACAGCCTGTCTCTGTGCTGTGGGTCTTTCTTTCATTGGGAATCCCTACAGCATTCTTTTGGGAGCGGTGATTGGAATCCTGGACGCTCTGCCTCTGTTTGGGGCGGGAGCTGTTTTGATTCCATGGAGTATTGTGATGATGATACAGCGTCATTTTTACCAGGGCGGTGTCCTGGCTCTTCTGTTTTTAATCTGCTGTATGACAAGGGAATTTCTGGAGGCCAGGCTGATGGGAGGAAAAATGGGTCTCTCTCCTCTCGAGACTCTGGCGGCAATCTATGTAGGAATGAAGCTTTTTGGAATTCTTGGAATGCTGCTGGGGCCAATCGGTCTTCTGATTATTGAGGATTTGGTGGAGGAATACGGAGAGAAACGGGCAGATGCCCAGAAGGAGGATGAAGAATGAAAATAAAATTACATTATGAGGAAAAGGGAACAGGACAGCCGATGGTACTTCTTCACGGAAACGGGGAGGACAGCTCGTATTTTACGGCTCAGATTGACTATTTTTCAAAAAAATACAGAGTAATCGCCATTGATACCAGAGGACACGGAAAGTCGGAGCGGGGAACTGCGCCTTTTACCCTTCGTCAGTTTGCTGAAGATCTAAAGCAGTTTCTGGATGAAATGGAACTGCGCCGGATCATTCTTCTGGGCTTCAGCGATGGGGGAAATATAGCTTTGATTTTTACAATCCTCCATCCACAATATGTGGACAAGCTGATTTTAAACGGCGCTAATCTGAATCCCTTTGGAATGAAGGCAGGTGTCTGCCGAGGCATTTATACAGCTTATTTCAAGGCGTGCCTGCGTGAGATGAGGGGAGAGCAAAAGAGCAGAAAAGGACGTATGACAGAGAATGACAGCTATCTTCTGGAAAGATCTAAAAGGAAAAAGGAGCTTTTACAGCTGATGGTGAAGGAACCGCGTATCAGGCCGGTATACTTGAAAACTATGAGAAAGCCAGTTTTGGTGCTTGCCGGAACCAGGGATATGATCCGTACAGGCCATACGAAAAAAATTCACCGTCTCATACCGGGGAGCCGGCTGTGCCTGTTAAATGGAACACACTTTATTGCTTCTGAAAACAGCCTGGAATTTAACCAGGAAGTAGACCGGTTTCTGGAAGGCGGGGCTGGCAGGACAGGAACTGATGGGAACAGAACGGCTGGGAGGAGAAATGACAGTCAGAAAATATCCGAGAGATAAAAATTCTTTCAAAAACAGAGTTCCCAGGCCTATCGGATGGAGTATGCGGCGGGACTGCGCAGTGGTAATTCCGATTCTCTGGGAACAGGGAGAATATTTTGTGCTGTTTGAAAGACGGGCAGGGAGTTTAAAGACTCAGCCGGGTGAGATATGCTTTCCCGGCGGAAGCATGGAACCAGGGGAAAGCGCCAGGGATACAGCTCTCAGAGAGCTGGCGGAGGAGCTTTGCATAGAGCCGGAGCAGGCAGAAATTTTGATGGCCTGCGATTATCTGGAAGTTCCGGCAGGCTTTACAGTCTATCCTTTTTTGGCAGAGCTTTGTAATTACAGCGATACCTTTTCTGCGGATGAGACAGATGAGATTATAAAAGTACCGCTGCAGTGGTTTTCTGATCACGAACCTTTGCGCCGCACGGCGAAAATCCTTACAGTGCCGGAGGAACCCTTTCCATATGAGCTGATTCCCCAGGGGAGAGATTATCGGTGGAGAGAAGGGCGCTATGAGGTATTATTTTATCAGTATGAGGGCTGGGTGATCTGGGGAATGACTGCAAAAATCATGAAATCCTGCGTGGAGCTCCTGCAGGAGGAGGGGATATTATATGGTTAGAAAACATATTTTCTTTTCTGGATGGGTACAGGGGGTAGGCTTTCGCTACCGCGCCCTGTATGCGGCCAGAGGGATGAGCCTGACCGGCTGGGTGCAGAATCTTTGGGACGGCCGGGTGGAGATGGAGGTTCAGGGAGAACAGGAAAAAATTGAGAGGCTGATTGCGCGCCTGAAAGAAGGAAGCTTTATTGTCATTGACTCCATGACTATGGCTGATGTACCGTTAAAGGAAGATGAGAGGGAATTTAGAGTATTCAGCTGAGTGATTCATCTGAAAAGCTCAGTTTAGTTCCGCTCTCCAGGCAATCAGCTGGGCGGCTACAGAGACGGCGATTTCTGCGGGAGTCTGAGCCTTGATGTCAAGGCCAATGGGGGTAGTGACACGGCTTCGCACCTGTGAAAAGCCGTCCTTTTCCAGCATTGAAAAGATAGTCTCCCGCTTTTTTCTGCTGCCCATCACTCCTATATAGGAGGCCTTTGTGGTCAGGGCGAAGCGAAGGGCATCCTCGTCGCCCTTGTGTCCCCGCGTCATGATACAGACAGCGTCAGTTTCCCGGGGTGTGAGACTGTCTGTCAGTTTTTCAGACAGAAGAGCTGGTTCAAATGGCAGAACAAAGGCTTCTGCAGCTCCTGGAAACCGATTCCGTCCTGCGAAGTCCTTCCTGTCGTCAATGACAAGATAGGGAAATTCCAGCCGCTCCAGAAGAAGAGACAGTTCCAGGGATACATGGCCGCCTCCAAAGAGGAAAACACGTCCAGGGGCAGTCAGAGGGACAGAGAGGCAGGAACGGCTGTCTGCAGTACAGAGACAGGCCTTTCTGGAGGGCTGAACGCCGCCCTCTGTCAGTTTCTGGAAGAAAGGAGCAGAACCGTCCAGCGGCAGAAGGAGAGAGCAGGCCTTCCCTGCTTCCATACAGGATAAAGCCGTTTGGAAAACGCCCTGATCTGCCGGCATGACAGGTGTGAAGAGAACGAATGCAGTTCCTCCGCAGATCATTCCCAGATCGCCGGCCTGTGTGTTATTCAGAGAAAAAGAACGGATAAAGCCAATAGGTCTGGCCGTTTTGCTGCCATTATGCGGATCGTTCAGAAAGCAGGCGGCCTCCTTCAGGCACTGGCTCTCTAGCAGGCCGCCCCCGATAGAACCGGCCAGAAGCCCAGATTCATCGGCCGTCATCATGGCTCCGGCAGACCGGGGGGTGGATCCTTCGGAGGAAATGATGGATATAAGGATAAGGCGGCGGCCGCCGGCAGCGGAAAGAATTACGTCTTTTGTCATAGAACAGCACCTCCTGAGCTGTGTTGTAAAAATGAAAAGCTGCCAGAAGACAGATCCAGGGAATGAAGGCGGATGTGTCAGAACTGGTGTCCGCCTGCTCTGGTTATTTTCTAAATCAGCAGCAGCACCTGATCCGGCAGCACTCCCAGAGCAGAAGGAAAAAAATTCTGCCCATGTCCCTTTGGAAGCTTCCACCACAGAGGAGCGCTGTCTGGACTTTGCCTCTGGAATCGAAATAAAAACAGATCTTCAAACGGCGTTTCTGCCTGACTGCAGAGAGTGACAGAAAAACGATTGGAGAAAGCATTTGAGTCAAAGGAGTGAGCCCGGATTCCTACTGCGCGAAGATCGTCGGGGACAGGCTCATCCGTTGAGAGACAGACGCCCCAGCTGGGGACTTCTGCTGTATAAGGTCCTGACTTTCTGGCTTCTGCTATGTTTTTGCATCCAGTCAGTCTGGCTTCTGCTATGTTTTTTGGATGATCAAAGAGTTCTCTCACGCCAGCCGTGCCAGAGATCCGGCCCTGTTCCATAACAGCCAGGCGGGAACTGAGGAGAAAGGCTTCATCTCTGCTGTGAGTGACCAGTACAGTCTGACAGTTCAGGGAGAGAAGAAGCTCTTTTAATTCCAGCTGCAGCTGTTCCCGCAGGTAGGAATCCAGGGCAGAAAAAGGCTCGTCTAACAACAGAAGCCTGGGACTGCTTGCCAGAATTCGGGCGATAGCTGTTCTCTGAGCCTGCCCTCCGGAAAGGAAACAGGGCTTTAAATCCATGACCTCTTCCAGGCGGAGAAGGCGGCTGAGCTGGTTAAGGGTGTCCAGCCTTTTCCCTTGATCCCGTTCTTTCTGCATCCCGCAGAGGACGTTCTGTCTTACGGTCATGTGGGGAAACAGGGCGTAACTTTGAAACAGATATCCTACCTGCCGCTTCTGAGGAGGCAGGCAGATTCCGGCCTTGGAATCGAATAAAATGGTTCCGTCCAGAACGATCCTGCCTCGATCTGGCTGTTCCAGCCCGGCAATGCATTTTAAGGTCAGGCTTTTTCCGCAGCCAGACGCCCCTAAAAGCCCTGTGATAGGATCATCCGTCTCAAAATCGGCCTTCAAGAGAAAATTTCCCAGTTGTTTTTCAATTGCTACAGTCAGCAACAGACTGTCCTCCTTTTTTTATTCTGCCTTTTTTTTCCAGACTGTTTACCGCCAGCAGCACGGCTGCGGAGATTGCCAGATTGATGCACACCCACAGAAAGGCCTGACGATCATTTCCTGTTCTCCACATCTGGTAGACTGTGGTGGATATGGTGGCGGTTCTGCCTGGGGTATAACCGATGAGCATACTGGTGGCTCCATATTCTCCAAGAGCTCTGGCAAAGGCCAGGACAGCTCCGGCCAGAATTCCCTGGCTGCATACAGGCATTCGTATATGCCAGAAAATAAAAGTATTTGACAGGCCCAGAGTTTTTCCAGCCTGTGCCAGTGTTTCATCGAAGCTTTCAAAGGCGCCTCTGGCTGTGCGGTACATCAGAGGAAAGGAAACGGTAAAGGCTGCCAGAATTCCGCCGCGCCAGTCCATGACAAGGCGAAGGCCCAGAGCTTCCAGAGCTATTCCCAGAGGCCGTCTGCTTCCCACTGACAGAAGAAGAAAGTATCCGACTACCGTGGGGGGAAGTACCATGGGGAGAGTAAGGATGACATCCAGAATGCCTTTTAAAAGCTTTGGAAGCCGGGCAGCATAATATGCCGCCGCAATGCCTGAAAAAAATACCAGGACACTGCTGACTGCTGCAATCCGCAGAGAATTCCACAATGGATACCAATCCATGCCTGCCTCCTTATTCTGCCATGGAAAAGCCGATATGTTCAAAGACTTCCTGGGCTTCAGGACCGGACAAAAAGTCTAAAAAGGCCTTAGCTTCATCTGGATGCCCGGAGGAAGCTAAGACAGAGGCAGGGTAGATGACCTGCCCGCACATTTCCTCTGATGCTTCGTCTTTAGGCGTCAGACCCGCGCTGAAAGCATCAGTGCTGTAGATTACGCCTGCATCCACACTTCCTTCGCACACCTGGGAAACAACCTCCTTTACATTACTTCCATAGGTGATGAGCCCGTCTGCCGCCAGTTCCTGCTCATTAAGCCCATACCAGGATAAAATTTTTCCGGTGTACTGGCCGACAGGTACATCGCTGTTGCCCATAGCTAAGAGGATATCCCCGGCTTTCAGATGTTCTGCCAGAGAGTCGAAGCTGCCGACAGCTTTATCATTTCCCTCCGGTGTTACCAGAACTACCTTGTTTTCTAAAAGATTGATCCGGCTTTCAGGAAGAATAAAATCAAGCTCCTCCAGCTGTTCCATCTGCTTTGGACTGGCGGAAAGGAACAGATCGCAGTCAGCTCCTTCCTGAATCTGGGTTTTCAGAGTCCCAGATGAGTCAAAATTAAAAACTAACGAAACGTCAGGCTCTGCCTCCTGATATTTTTCTGCGATCTCCTCCAGAGCTTCCGTCAGGCTGGCGGCAGCGAATACCACCAGCTCGTCCGTCTCATCGGAACTTTCGGAGGACGGAGAGGCCTTCTGCTCTTCAGAAGACGGCTCTCCGGAAGTTTTGGATAAGGAAGCAGAGCAGCCGGAAATTCCCGCCGCCGCGGCAGCCAGAAGAACAGGAAACAGAATGTGTACTCTCAGTTTTTTCATAAGTATCCCTCGCTTTTTATAATACTGTGCTGCTTTATTGTTCCTGTCTGCGTCCGCAGTCCATCACAGAACCGCGAAGCAGGGACAGGCCGTGAGGCAGCTGTTCCATGAAAACGTCCATGCTCTCCATGCACGCTTTTGGGCTGCCCGGCAGGTTGACAATCAGTGTTTTTCCTCGAATGACAGAGACTGCCCGGCTCAGCATGGCCCGTCTGGTGATCGCCATGCTGGCTGCCCGGACAGCTTCAGCGATTCCAAAGGCGGGACGCTCTGCCACTGCCAGTGTGGCCTCTGGGGTAATATCCCTGGGAGAAAATCCGGTTCCTCCTGTGGTCAGAATCAAGTCTGGCTTTCTCTGATCGCAGAGGCGGATCAGCTCTTGTTCCAGAGCTGCTTTATCATCGGAGAGAATCAGGCGTTCTATAACCTGATACCCTTCCGCATTGAGCCGTTTTTCAATGGCAGGGCCGCTTTCATCTTCCCTTTCTCCGGAGGCACAGCGGTCGGATAGGGTAATGACGGCAGCCTGGAAGGGAAGGGGCGTTTCTCTGGGAACTACGGACATTTCATCGCCCACAGAGATTCGTCCCGGCTCCAGCACCTGGGCGAATACTCCTTCTCTGGGCATAATACAGTCACCCATTCTGTGGTAGATAGCGCAGTGGTTATGACATTCCTTTCCAATCTGAGTGATTTCCAGCAGCACGTCTTTGCAGCGCAGCCAGGTTCCAACTGGAAGAGAGGAAAAGTCAATGCCCTCCACCACCAGGTTTTCGCCGAAGTCTCCAGGACCTGCGCCGGCGCCTCTTTCGTTAAACTGGGCGATCCGATCTGCGCTTAAAAGGCTTACCTGTCGGTGCCAATGGCCGGCGTGGGCATCTCCCTGAATTCCCCATTCCTTTTCAAACCATCCGCTCTGCTCGTTTGTTTTCTGAATGCCCCGGACGGGGCTTTTGCATACAGCCAATACTGTTCCCATACATTTTCCTCCAAAAAATTTATAGTTTATCCTCCGATCTGACTCATGTACCGGCGTTCGCTGACCTCAGAGGCCTGAAGAAAGCAGTGGGCTTTTGGCTTATTTTTGACAGCTTTTTGAAAAAGAGCCAGAAGCTGCTGTTCGTTTTTCTTCTCCAGAGCAGGCATTAGATCCAGACTGTCTCCATAGCAGAGACAGGGCTTCAGCTGTCCATCACTGGTAATCCGGATCCGGTTGCAGCCAGAGCAGAAGGAATGGCTGACTGCTTCGATAAGGCCTACAGAACCCGAAAATGCAGGAGCTCTGTAATAGACGGCAGGCCCGTTTCCTTTAGATTCTGATACAGGGGAGAGAGAGGGCCACTCTGCCTTCAGGCGGGTGAGAACAGAATCCCGGGAACTGCGGCAGGAGGGCGCCTGTCTGCCATTTCCCAGGGGCATCTGTTCGATAAAGCGCACGTCCACAGGAAGAGAACAGGCCAGTCTGGCCAGGGGAATCAGCTGATTTTCTGTCTCAGGAAGAAGAACCGCGTTGATTTTTGTGGGAAGCTTGGCAGAGCAGCTTTCTACAGCTTTCAGTACCTGGCTGAGGGGGAAATTCCGCCGCGTAATCTGATGAAACTGAGCCTCATTAAGAGTGTCCAGGCTGATATTGATTCCGTCCAGACCAGCATCAAGAAGCTCGTCCAGATATCTGGAAACCAGCAGCCCGTTAGTTGTCATAGTAACCTGACGGATGCCTTTAATTTCCTTGAGCCGTCCAATCAGCTCCGGGCAGCCTGGGCGGCACAGAGGCTCTCCGCCTGTAATTTTAACAGCCCGTACTCCCAGACTGGCTGCAGTTCTGGCTGCGGACAGAATTTCGCCAAAGGACATCAGACGGCGAGACTGGCAGAAAGTTTCTGCATGTTCCGGCATACAGTAGCGGCATCTTAAATTGCACTGCTCTGTAATTGAAATCCGCAGATAATCGATGGTTCTTCCATAGGAATCACGCATGGAAGGCCTCCATCCCGCTGTTTCCCGGACAGTCTTCAAAGGTGAAATCCCCGCTTTTACCGCCGTGTTTTTCTTCCAGGTGAATGTTCTCCATGACCATTCGCTTATCGATGGCTTTGCACATGTCGTAAATAGTGAGGAGGGCGGTAGTTACCCCTGTCAGAGCCTCCATCTCCACCCCTGTCTGGCCGGTACATTTGACAGTGCAGACAGCTTCTACGCCTGGAAGTTCTGGCAGCAGGCGGAAGGTGACGGCGGCTTTTGACAGGTTCAGACGGTGGCAGAGAGGAATCAGATCTGCTGTCTGTTTTGCACCCATAATTCCGGCAATCTGCGCTGTACCCAGGACATCTCCTTTTTTAGAGGTTCCCGCTTCAATGGCCTGGAAGCATTCCAGGCTCATCCGGATGCGGCCGCAGGCAGAGGCAGTCCGTACAGTGGAGGCCTTCTGGCTTACATCAACCATCACAGCGTTTCCCTCGTGATCTATGTGTGTGAAATTCATGTTTTATCTCCTTGTAAACTGACAATAACTGTAAATTAAACGCCTTTTCCGAATCCGCAGTTGGGGAAATGGCACTCCGGACAGGACAGGCAGAGGCCTCCGTGGCCCAGCCCTGACAGCCATTGGGCAGTCACCGGCACGTCTGCCAGAAGTCTTGGCAGAACCAGGTCAAAGATGGTTCTCCTGGAATACATGACGCAGCCTGGAAGGCCGCAGACAGGACGTCTGTCCGGCAGATAGGCAATCAGGAACATAGCTCCCGGGAGAACAGGAGCGCCGTAGCTTATAATGGACGCGCCGGAATTTCGTATGGCGGAAGGAGTTCTGTCATCCGGATCTACGCTCATGCCTCCTGTGCAGAAAACCATGTCGACGCCGCTGTCAGCCATGCTCCGGATAGCTTTGGAAATATCCGCCTCTTTGTCATCGCAGATTTCATGAGCGGCCATGGTGCAGCCGTACTCAGCCAGCTTTTCCTGAATCACAGGAGTAAAGGTATCCTGGATCCGTCCATGAAATACTTCGCTTCCTGTAGTCACTACGCCAAAGCTTTTCTTTTTAAAGGGGAGCAGGGAAAACAAGGGCTCTGGACCTGCGGCCTGCCTGGCCTGTTCCATGGCTTCTTTTTTTATGACAAGGGGAATCACCCGGGTACCGCAGAGGCGATCTCCAGCCTTTACCGGGAAGCCGCCGGCTCTGGAGGCGATCATCATTTCTCCTAAGGAATTGATCCGGCGAAGCCGCTCTGTGTCGGCCAAAAAGAGTCCGTCATATTCGGCAGTCAGCTCGATTTTGCCCTCTTTTGGTTCAGAAGCTTTCATACCGGGGCCCTGACAGAGCTGGCAGAGAATTTCCGCTGCCTCATTTTCGTGAAGCATGGTTTCGTCATTTTCCCATATGTAAATGTGTTCCTTTCCGACGCTTAAAAGTACCGGAATATCCTCCGGCTGGATGATGTGGCCTTTCCGGAATACGGCGTCCTTGGACACTCCCTTAATAATCTGCGTAATGTCGTGGCAGAGTACCTGCCCTGCTGCGTCTTCTGTCCGCATCAGTTTCATAAAACAGCCTCCTGAAAATCAAAGAATATATACCATATATCACGAATTGCAGTTATCGTGATCTGACGATATTATATCATAGAAATTTTGTCCCAGGCAATCGTTGTTTTTTTAAAAGATTAACGGAAGCGTCAGTGTACAAAGGACGTGTTACCCCTTGTACACTGACGCCAGGGGGTGTGATGGTCAAAGCCGGAAGTCTGTGGTATACTTGCTTCAGAAAAAACGGCGCCAGAAAAACAGCCGGGCTGAGTTTTGCATCTGTACTGGAGGAAATTTATGGATTTATATACTTGGTATCAATGGCTTGCATTCTTCTATTTGTACAGCTTTTTGGGATGGATTTTCGAGTCCTCCTATGTCTCTCTTTTAAAAAGGCGGTTTGTAAACAGAGGCTTTCTGAGGATTCCTCTGCTTCCTCTTTATGGAAGCGGAGCGCTTATGATGCTCGCAGTCTCCAGGCCCTTTCAGGAAAGTCTGATACTTACCTGGTTTTCCGGTTTTGTCGGCGCTACGATTTTAGAGTATATTGTGGGCTGGGCTATGGAGCAGCTGTTTAAAATACGCTATTGGGATTACAGCAGTCAGAAATTTAATTTCCAAGGCTATATCTGTCTCAGTTCTTCTATTGCCTGGGGATTTTTGACGATTTTTATGACCCATGTCATACATCGTCCAATTGCCCGGTTTGTCTGTTCAATGCCGGCTTTCTGGGAGCTGCTTTTTGTATCAGCAGCAACGGCTGTTTTTTTAGCAGATGCTGCAGTTTGTACAAGGAAAGCCCTGGACTTCGGACGTTCTCTGGAAGCGTCAAAACGGCTGCGGCAGGAGCTGGAAAGCATCCGGGTTCAGACAGCTCTGCTCAGAATGGATGCCGGAGACAGGATTTCAGAAAAACGGGCAGAGCTGGAAAACTGGCTGGAAGAACTGAGAATGCGTACGGGAGATCGAATAGAGGACTTTTATGGAAAGTCAGAGCAGCAGCTGAGGGAATTGAGCAGAGAAAAAGAAGAGATGCTTTCTGCGCTCAGATCCCGAAGAAAGCAATTTCTTCAGCAAGCGCTGCGTTCTAATCCTACCATTGCATCCCATAAATACGCAGAGGAATTAAAGGAAATGATACAGATTTTGGATGAGAGCAAGAAAAAATGGAATTCAGATAGAAAGAGGAGATGAAACAGGGTGAAAAAACAGCTGAATATTCAGTCATCTCTCCGCCTGACAGGCGGGAAAAAAGCTTTTGGGCCTGGGGCTGCCAGTCTTCTGGAGGGAGTTGCCCGGCTTGGCTCTCTGAGAAAAAGTGCGGCTGACATGGAGATGAGCTACAGCAAGGCCTGGGCGATTATTAAAAACTGTGAAGAGGAGCTGGGAGTTTCCCTTTTAGATAAAAAAATCGGAGGAAAAGGGGGCGGAGGAGCAGCGCTGACCAGGGAGGCGGAAAACCTTCTGAAACGCTACCGGGAATTTGAACGGGAGGCGAAGTCAGAGCTGGATGCTCTGGGAGGCCAGTATTTCCCTGAATATATAAAATCTTCTGAAACGCGGCCCTGGATTCTGGTACGGGGAGCCGGAGATCTGGCTACAGGGGTGATTCTGCGCCTGTACTGCAGCGGCTTTAAAGTGGCGGCCTTAGAGTGCAGAAATCCATCCGCTATCCGCCGCCGCGCCGCCTTCTGCGAGGCTGTCTGGACGGGGGAGACTCAGGTGGAAGGCGTAAGCTGCAGGAAGGCAGATACGCTGGAACAAGCGGAGGAAATCTGGTCTTCAGGAAAGATTCCGCTTCTAATTGATGAAACTGCTTCCAGTGTTCAGAAGTTTCAACCGGCCGCTCTGATCGATATGATACTGGCAAAACGCAATCTGGGGACAGATCGTTCCATGGCTCCGATTACCATTGGAGCCGGTCCGGGATTTACCGCTGGGGAGGATGTGGACGCGGTGATAGAAACTATGCGGGGGCATTTTTTAGGACGGGTAATCTGGGAGGGACAGGCCATCCCTGATACAGGAGTTCCAGGGGAGATTCAGGGTTTTGGCGCTGAAAGAGTGATTCACGCGCCGGCCGCCGGCCGCCTCTTTTTTGTCAAAGATGAAAAGGGAAATCAAATTGATATAGGCGCATCTGTGAAGAAGGGACAAACCATTGCCATGATAGAAGAGACTCCTGTAAAGGCCTCGTTAGACGGCGTGCTGAGAGGCCTGATCCGGGAAGGCTTTTCTGTGAAAAAAGGCCTTAAAATTGCGGATATTGATCCGCGTCCAGACCAGGCGGAATTTTGCGGCACAGTGTCAGATAAAGCCAGAGCTGTGGCTGGGGGAGTGCTGGAAGCCTTGCTGGGACTGGCCTGGAACAGACGGATCCGCCTGCTGTAGTCAGGCTGGGGAACAGATCCAGTCCCAGAGAAAGGAACTGTCCGTTAAAAGGCTTCCTATCCGGCAGGAAAGACCATGGGCCTGTAAAATCTTGACGGCAGCGGCGGCTTCCCTTTGGAGGACAGCCGAAGAATCAGATGCGGATTCAGAATGATCCAGGCAGTCGGCCTGGTTGAGAAGAATCCGGATTCTGTCCGCAGAGAGACAGATGCCAGAGCCCTGTCTTCCTGGCAGAGAGATAGAGGATACGGCATCGAGAATACAGAATGCCAGCTCTTCCCCGCCGATCCGGGTGTCAGGCTGAGCCTTCCAGACAGGATTCAGCTCATACCGATGAACACAGGAATGAACCTCCTGTCCCAGAGCGGAAAGTCCGGCTGTGATAAGGCAGACATCCGTCTGAGGCGGAGGGACAGGCTCCTGTGCGTTGTGAAGCTTCAGGGGAAGACACCGGGAACCGTCTGCCTCGCATAGGATGACAGAGGCAGTCTGTACGGCTGCAGAAAAAAGCCGAGGCTCCAAAGCGGATAATTTTCCCTCAGGGGCAGTCCGCCCAGCGCAGACAATTCCAGGTTTTAAAAGCTCAGAACATAGGCTTTCTTCATCTGGATCCCTGAGAAAAATCCGGCTTTCCGGGGGAAGAACCGGGTACATGTGGGCAGCTGCAGTTAAGAGGACAGAGGCATTTTGATTCCGGAGGAAGGCCTGCTGTGCCAGCTCTTTCAGAGCCGTGGTTTTTCCTCCGGAGCCAATAGCCGTTATTGTAAAGGCCTGTGACATGGATAAGACTCCTTTTATCTGATATAAATCCGCCCAATCCGGTCGGGTCTCTGGGAGGTGTAAGCGGTATATACCTGGCCGTATTTAGACAGCTCCTGAGGCGACAGGAATGCCTTTTTGCTGGGGGAATAGCCCCAGAGTGTTACCGGATCCCCTACCTTGCAGTCAAGTCCTGTGACGTCCACAAAGCATTGATCCATGCAGGTATCAATGTAGTGGGCACGCTGATCGTTAACCAGCACCGGACCGTGGCTGCGGGCCATGGCGCACAGAATGCCGTCGGCGAAGCCTACAGACACGACCGCTATGTCAGTAGGCTTTTCTGCTTTGAAAAGCCGATCATAGCTGACTGTTTCTCCAGGTTCTACATGGCGGATAAAGCTGACAGTAGTTCTCCAGGACAGCATTTCCTGCAGCTTCATGGGATTGGATCCATCGGCAATATCGCTGTAGCCTAAAACCAGGCTGCCTGCCCGGATATGGGTAGAGAAATTCAGAGCTTCCCGATACCACTCAGAAGCTCCGGTATTGCAGCAGTGGATATAGGATAGCTGGAAACCGGCCTCCTTGAGCTGGACAATGCCTTTTTTGAATACAGCGAACTGTTCTTTCGTGAATGCGTCATCCGGTGTCTCCGCCTGTGCAAAATGGGTGAATGCGCCTACGACCTGAATATTAGGACATTGGTGCAGAGCATCGATGACCTCCTGAAGCTGTTTTCCAGGCCAGGCCCCGATCCGGTTCAGCCCAGTTTCGATTTTAATCTGAGCTTTGACTGTTTTTCCCTGGCGGGCAGCTTCCCGGGACAGGGAGCGCACCCGTTCCGGGGTAAACAGCGGGATCTGCATGTCCCAGCGAACCGCGTGGGGAAGAGTATCGTGAAGCACAGGCCCCATGATCAGAATTTCCGCATCTGTAATGCCGCCTTCCCGCAGAACCAGGCCTTCATAGGTCTGAGAACAGGCCAGAGTTTTGCAGCCGCAGCGCTCTGTGAGAGCTTTGGCAATTTCCAGAGCGCCCATACCGTAGGCGTCTGCTTTCAGAACTGGGATGATCTGGACCGGGGCAATGAAGCGGGAAATTTTCTTGAAGTTTTCTTCCAGAACAGACAGATCCACTTCATAGTAGGAGTTGTAGCAAGTTAAATCCATAGTGAGATTCCTCCAATACGAATTTAAACTCAAGATTTCGGAAAATCTTGAGTTTTTTTGTAAGATGTATAGATAATACTACACATTTCTGATTTTATCAACCGGGAAGAAGGGAAAAGTGGCAGGCTGGGTATCAATTATTTTTGCGGCTGTCCTGCCCCAGCGAACTAGAGTCTTGACAAAGCACTGGCCACAGCGTAAAATCAGCAGTAGATAAATGGCTGTGAAGAGGCCCAGTAGATTCTGACACACTTCCAGAGAGGGGACAGATGGTGGAACGTCCCTGTGTCACTCAGGATTGAACCTTCCTTGGAGCTGTGCATGAGGCGGGAGATGAGCCGGACGGTTCCGGACTGGCAGGAGCAGAGGATATCTGCCGTTTTCTTTCTGCGAAAGTGCAACGTATTTCCGGCGTTAACGGAACGAGAGAGAACCGGGAAAGCCGGTTAATCAGGGTGGTACCGCCGACAGCGCAGACTGTTCGGTCCCTATTTCAGTGGGGATCGGGCGGTTTTTTATTTTCCACCAAATATTTTACTAAAAGGAGAATTTCCATGGCAAAGGACAAAAAGTTAGTAGAAGCCATTACCTCCATGGATGTGGACTTCGCTCAGTGGTACACAGACGTGGTAAAAAAGGCAGAATTAATCGATTATTCCAGCGTAAAGGGCTGTATGGTCATTAAGCCGGCTGGATACGCAATCTGGGAAAACATTCAGAGGGAATTGGACAAGCGTTTTAAGGAGACCGGCGTTCAGAACGTATACATGCCTATGTTCATTCCGGAAAGCCTGCTCCAGAAGGAGAAGGATCATGTGGAGGGCTTCGCACCTGAGGTAGCCTGGGTTACGCACGGAGGGCTGGAGCCTCTTCAGGAGAGAATGTGTGTACGCCCGACCTCTGAGACTCTGTTCTGCGATTTCTATGCAAGGGATATTCAGTCCTACAGAGATCTGCCAAAGCTCTATAACCAGTGGTGCTCTGTTGTCCGCTGGGAGAAGACAACCAGACCGTTCCTGCGCTCCAGAGAGTTCTTATGGCAGGAGGGCCACACAGCCCATGCTACAGCAGAGGAGGCAGAGGAGAGAACAGAGCAGATGCTGAATCTTTACGCTGATTTCTGCGAGGAAGTGCTGGCAATGCCGGTTATCCGCGGAAGAAAGACAGACAAGGAGAAGTTTGCGGGAGCTGAGGCTACCTATACTATTGAGGCTCTGATGCACGACGGAAAGGCTCTTCAGTCAGGAACCAGCCACAACTTCGGCGATGGTTTTGCCAAGGCATTTGGAATCCAGTTTTCTGATAAGGACAACAAGTTAAAATACGTTCATCAGACATCCTGGGGTATGACAACCCGGCTTATTGGAGCTATTATCATGGTTCACGGAGATGACAACGGCCTTGTGCTGCCGCCGAGAATCGCTCCGACACAGGTTGTAATTGTTCCGATTCGCCAGCAGGCAGAGGGCGTCCTGGATAAGGCATACGAGTTAAAGGACGTACTTTCCAGCTTCAGCGTGAAAGTAGACGATTCTGATAAGAGTCCGGGCTGGAAGTTCAGCGAGTCCGAGATGAGGGGAATTCCGGTGCGCGTGGAAATTGGACCGAAGGATCTGGAGAACAATCAGGCAGTATTAGTCCGCCGCGATACCCATGAGAAGATGACAGTATCCTTAGACGAGATCAGGGAGAAGGTGACAGAGCTTCTCGACACGATTCAGCACGATATGTTCGAGCGCGCCAGAACTCACCGTGACGCCCATACCTACACTGCTGTGAACCTGGACGAGATGAAAGATCTAGCAGATAATAAGCCGGGTTTTATCCGCGCTATGTGGTGCGGCTGCCAGGAGTGTGAGGACAAGTTAAAGGAGATTGCAGGCGTAACCTCCAGATGTATGCCGTTTAACCAGGAAAAGGTAGCCGACACCTGTGTCTGCTGCGGAAAACCAGCTACAAAGATGGTTTACTGGGGCAAGGCGTACTAATAGCTTCCATGTGTGCAGGCGCATCTGCCCGGAGAAGATTTTCATGGACAGGGGGAAGCGGTTCTTGCTTCTGGAATAGACAGATGAAATTGAGAAGCGCTGCAGGACGGCAGAGAAATCTGCTGTTCTGCGGCGCTTTTGATGTCAGAAGGAAGCAGGAAACATTTCTTTTCTCCTGCATGTCGGTCCTTCTTTTGGTTGATGCTGGAAATGAAAATGTATATAATGATATTGAAATCGAACGGGGGCGCCGTTTACAGAGGAATCAGGAGGACATGGTATGGAACATGAAAAGGATATAGAGACAGGATTAGAGGGGGAAGCTTCTTTCTGTGATTCTTTTTCCTTTGTTTTAAGGCCTTACCGGCCTTCCGACTGCGGCCAGGTGCTTCAGCTGTTTTACGATACGGTACACACGGTTAACGCCAGGGATTACACAGCAGAACAGCTGGACGCATGGGCAGACGGAAAACCGGATGAAGCCGTCTGGAACAATTCTCTTACTGCTCATTTCAGTCTGGCGGCGGAGGCGGGCGGAGTCCTGGCAGGCTTTGGCGATATTGATGAAACTGGATATCTGGACCGCTTGTACGTCCACAGGGATTTTCAGGGAAGAGGAATAGGAACCGCTGTCTGCGAGGCGCTGGAACAGGAGGCAGTCAGAGTCATGAGGCAAAGGCAGGAAGAGCGGCCTCTGTGCATCACAACTCACGCCTCCATTACAGCCCGGCCTTTTTTCGAGGCCAGGGGATATCAGGTGAAGCAAGAGCAGCAGGTAGAACGAAAAGGAGTGCTTCTGACTAACTATGTAATGGAAAAAAGAATGCAGAAAAGGCAGAAACAGAAAGAGAAGAGCGTATGAGCAACCACTATCTTGATAATAATAAAACAGAGTTTAAAATTCAGCTTCCGCCTCAGGTAGAATGGATTCTGAGAAAGCTGCGGGACAGGGGGCATGAGGCCTTTGCCGTAGGCGGCTGTGTGAGGGATACGATCTTAAATAGAACCCCAGGGGACTGGGATATCACTACTTCAGCGCGTCCGGAGCAGGTGAAGGCCGTGTTTGGAAAGACAGTGGACACAGGACTTCAGCACGGGACAGTCACCGTGATACGGGATCATGTGGGCTACGAGATTACCACCTATCGGATTGACGGAGAGTACGAGGATGGACGCCATCCGAAGGAGGTAGAATTTACGGCAGATCTCCGTGAGGATCTGCGCCGCCGTGATTTTACTATCAATGCCATGGCTTACAGCCATGAGACGGGGCTGGTGGATATTTTCGGAGGCCTGGAGGACTTAAAGGCCAAGCGGATCCGCTGTGTGGGAGACGCCATGGAGCGTTTTACAGAGGACGCTCTGAGAATTATGAGGGCAGTCCGCTTTGCCGCTCAGCTGGATTTTACTATTGAGGAGGAAACCTGGCTGGCTCTTTCCCGGATTGCCCCCAATCTGTCCCATGTGAGCAAGGAGAGGATTCAGACGGAGCTTACGAAGACACTTCTTTCCGGAAAGCCCCAGGGGGTGCTGGCTATGGAGGAGACAGGCATGAGCCCCTACATGACTAAAACCTTTCCTGAAATTTTTTCAGAGGCGGAAAAACAGGGGATCAGCCTGGAAGAGCGCCTTAAAAGAAGCGGGAAGCTGCCCAGGGAGAAATATTTCCGGTATGGGGCGCTGTTAGCCCATCTGGGAGAAAAAAGGGCAGAGATGATTCTTAAGGAGCTGAAGCTTGATAATCATACGATCCGCAGCGCGAAAACGCTGATCGCCTTTTCGGGACTCCCCCTTCCGGCCGAAGAAGCCGCAGTGAGAAAGGTCATGAGCCAGATGGAAGACTGGCTGTTTGATGCGTTTCTCCTGTTTGAGAGATGCCTGTTTTCAGAAAATGCAGAGCAGGCAGGACGGGCGGAGGAGCTGTGCAGACAGATTCGGACGCGGGGAGACTGTATTCGGATGAAGGACATGAAAGTGACAGGGAATGATTTGATAGAGGCAGGCGTAAAACAGGGAAAGGCTGTGGGGGAAGCCCTGGCACGGCTGTTTGAGGCAGTTTTGGAGGAACCTCGGAAAAACAGCCGGGAGGAGCTGCTTTCTATGGCGCTTAAACAATAGGAAGAAAACACAGAAAAAACGATTGACAACAGCTCTGAAATCCGATATAGTAAACCCGTCATGGGATTAAAGTAAAAGCAGAACTTCCATGCAAATATTATTGCCCACTCCGTTGGGAGTCAAGGCCATACGGACAGCCGGGGCAAGTGCCGGTCTGGTAACATTTTGTTGCCTTATTGATTGAGTTAAAAGCTCAAATTTTATAAGTTGGTTACTTTATAACCGATACGCATTCTGCGTGCAACCACTTGTGAAACGGTCAATAAGAGTAGTAAAAGTGAGATATTTGCTATATAGACTCTGGACTTTACATTCTATGGAAAAACGCGGAGACTTCGGCGGAGGACGAAGAATCCGGGGATGATAAAATTTTTGCAGGAAAGACCCGAAAAGACGCTGGAAGGCGGCACGGCAGGGAGGCAGATGCCTGGAACAAAAAGGCGGTGCGGGAAAGCTGCCGGTAAAGGGATTTTAGACTGCAGAGAATATATCAGAGATGGAATAACCGCAGGGATTGTGTGCAGCAGGCGCACGATCCCTTTTTTATTTACCATATTTTTTAAGACATTTGGGCAAAGGAGAAAACCATGGGGGAAAAGATGAAGCTGTACGGGTTTAACAACCTGACGAAATCCCTGAGCTTTAATATTTACGATGTCTGTTACGCGAAGACAGCCAGAGAACAGAAAGACTATATCGCTTATATTGACGAGCAGTACAATTCCGAGCGTCTGACAAACATTCTTACCAGCCTGACAGACATGATCGGGGCCAGAGTATTAAATATCGCAAAACAGGATTACGAGCCCCAGGGAGCCTCCGTGACAATTTTGATTGCAGAGAAAACCATGGTTCCGGCCGGAGACATGCAGCTGGCACATCTGGACAAGAGCCACGTTACGGTGCATACGTATCCGGAGTATCATCCGGAGACCTGCCTGGCCACATTCCGGGTGGATATCGACGTGGCAACCTGCGGAGAGATTACCCCTCTTTCCACACTGGACTATCTGATCCGTTCCTTTGATTCTGATATTATTACCATGGATTACCGGGTCAGAGGCTTTACCAGGGATGTGGACGGGAGGAAGCTGTTCATGGATCACCATGTAGCCTCCATTCAGGATTATATTGATCCGGAAATCATGCGCCGCTACGATGCGGTGGATATTAACGTATATGAGGCAAACCTGTTCCACACGAAGATGATGGTCAAAGAGGTGGATTTACAGAATTACCTGTTTAAGACAGATATTTACGAGCTTCCGCCAACGGTGCGCCTGGAGATTATGCACAGTCTGAGGCGGGAGATGATAGAGATCTTCAGCGGAAGGAATATTTACCATCCGGGACCATAGGACAGGGCCGGACGTGGAAAACAAAGAGCAAGAGAGGAGAGTAAGAGGGTGAGAGAACTGACTCAGGACAATGCCCCGATTTTCGAGGCGCTGGAGCGTTTTAAACATATGAGAGTTGTCCCCTTTGACGTGCCGGGACACAAAAGAGGAAGAGGAAATCCAGAACTAGTAAATCTGCTGGGGGAGAAATGTGTGGGAATTGACGTCAATTCCATGAAACCTCTGGATAATCTGTGCCATCCTGTCTCTGTAATTGCTGAGGCAGAGAGGCTGGCAGCTGAGGCCTTTGGGGCAGCTCACGCATTTTTGATGGTAGGCGGAACTACTTCAGCAGTACAGAGCATGATCCTTTCCGTGGTAAAGAGAGGAGATAAAATTATCCTTCCCAGAAACGTGCACAGAAGCGTAGTAGGAGCGCTGATTTTGTGCGGCGCGATTCCTGTTTACGTAAATCCGGAGTGCGATATGCGTCTGGGGATCCCGCTGGGAATGAAGGTAGAGCAGGTGGAGAAGGCTATTAAGGAAAATCCAGATGCCAAGGCGGTTCTGGTAAACAATCCTACCTACTATGGAATCTGCTCAAATCTTCGGGAGATTGTCCGGCTGGCTCACAGTCACGGAATGCTGTGCCTGGCAGACGAGGCTCATGGAACCCACTTCTATTTCGGAGAAAATCTCCCGGTTTCAGCTATGGCGGCAGGGGCGGATATGGCCGCTGTTTCCATGCACAAATCAGGCGGCAGCCTGACACAGAGTTCCCTGCTCTTAATCGGTCCGGCCATGAATGAGGGCCATGTGCGCCAGATTATTAACCTGACTCAGACTACCAGCGGCTCTTATCTGCTTCTGTCAAGCCTGGATATTTCCAGACGGAATCTGGTTCTCAGAGGAAAGGAAGCCTTTGCAGGGGTAGTGCGGATGGCTGATGACGCCAGAAAAGAAATTAATGCCATTGGAGGCTACTACGCCTTTTCCAAAGAGCTGATCAATGGGGACAGTATTTATGATTTCGACGTGACGAAGCTTTCTGTTCATACGCTGGATATTGGTCTGGCAGGCATCGAGGTTTACGATCTCCTTCGGGATGAGTACGATATTCAGATTGAATTTGGAGATTTGGGCAATCTTCTGGCCTATCTTTCCATTGGCGACAGACAGAGAGATATTGAGCGTCTGGTCAGTGCCCTGGCGGAGATACGCCGCAGATTCGGAACAGCCGGAACAGGCATGGCGGTTCCGGAGTACATTGATCCTCAGGTAGCTGTGTCTCCTCAGGACGCTTTCTATGCGGATAAGATATCCCTGCCTATCGAGGAGACAGCGGGCTATATCTGCAGCGAGTTCGTCATGTGCTATCCGCCGGGAATTCCGATTCTGGCCCCTGGAGAGCGTATTACAGAGGAAATTCTGGCATACATTGCCTTTGCTAAGGAAAAGGGCTGTACCATGACAGGACCGGAAGACGCTGATATTCTGCGGCTGAATGTCATTAAGGGAAGCAATTAAAGAGAAGAGTTAAGGGAAATAGAGAAGCAGAAGAGAGGAGAACAGGATGGAATACTGGTTTTCAGAGGAACAGACTTCCAATGTGAAGCTGTCCATTCGTGTGGATCGCCAGCTTTACAGCGGTAAAAGCGAGTTTCAGCGCATTGACGTGTTCGATTCACCGGAGTTCGGGCGTTTTCTGACGCTGGACGGATATATGATGCTGACGGAGAAGGACGAGTTTATTTACCACGAGATGATTACCCATGTGCCTATGGCGGTTCATCCGGCAGTGAAGAACGTGCTGGTAATCGGAGCCGGGGACGGAGGCGTTATCCGGGAACTGACAAGATATCCAGAGATTGAGCACATTGATCTGGTGGAGATCGATGAGCTGGTGGTGGAGGTGTGCAAGAAATATCTGCCGAAGACTTCCTGCCGCCTGGACGATCCGAGACTGAGCATCCACTATGAGGACGGTGTCCGCTTTGTCCGCTCCTGTGAGGATCAGTACGATTTAATTATTGTGGATTCCACAGATCCCTTCGGACCGGGAGAGGGACTGTTCACCAGGGAGTTTTACGGCAGCTGCTTTAAGGCTCTCCATGAGGACGGCATTATGGTAAATCAGCATGAAAGCCCCTTCTACCCGGCTGATGCGGTGGCCTGCCAGAGAGCCCACAAGAGGATTGTGGAGTCCTTCCCTATCAGCCGGGTATACCAGGCCCACATTCCTACCTATCCGTCCGGCCACTGGCTGTTCGGCTTTGCCTCCAAGAAGTATCATCCTCTGAAGGATTTGAGGGAGGCTGCCTGGAATCTTAAGGGACTTTCCTGTAATTACTATACCACGACTCTGCATAAGGGCGCTTTCTATCTGCCTGCCTATGTAGAGCAGATGCTGGAAGAGGTAGAATAGACATTTGAGAAAGCAGGAAAATGCAGCAGAATCACAGCCTGAGATAAAGCAGAGCGGTCTGCAGTACGAAAGAACGCCCGAGAAAAAGCAGACGGGCTGAAATAAAAAGAGCCGCGGCATGCGATGCAGACAGAGCGGGAAGAGAGGAGATGCAGTATGTCAGAGGAAAAGAGACAGACAGGGACGCTGTCCCCGAATGTTTCCGTATATATGGGATTTGACGCGGAGTTTGAGCAGGCGGATACGGTTCTGTTCGGCGCGCCCTTCGATTCCACTACCTCGTTCCGTCCAGGAACCAGGTTCGGAAGCGAGGCGATCCGCCGGGAATCTTATGGTCTTGAGACCTACAGCCCTTACCAGGATCGAGATCTGGAGGACAGCTTTATTATGGACAGCGGAGATCTGGAGCTTCGGTTCGGAGATCCGAAGCAGGCGCTGGCAGATATTGAGGAACGGACAGCGTTTATTTTAGAGGCAGGCAAACGCCCCTTTATGCTGGGAGGAGAGCATCTGGTGACACTTGGGAGCTTTCGGGCTGTACACAAAAAGTACCCGGATGCGGCGATTATCCATTTCGATGCCCATACGGATCTCAGAGAGGACTATCTGGGAGAGCCCCTGTCCCACGCCTGTGTCATCCGGCGCTGCTGGGATCTGACGGGAGACGGAAGCATTTTCCAGTTTGGAATCCGCTCCGGCGAGAGATGGGAATTTCAGTGGGCAAAGGAGCACACGTTCTTAAATCCCTTTGATTTCACAGGGCTTGAGGAGACGTTAGAACGGCTGAAGGGCCGTCCTGTTTACTTTACAGTGGATCTGGACGTGATGGATCCTTCCGTATTTCCGGGGACGGGAACTCCGGAGCCGGGCGGCGTCACCTTTGACCAGCTGAGGCGGGCCGTCACACTGGTGTGCGACAGGGCCAATATTGTAGGCTGCGATGTGAATGAATTAAGCCCCCACTACGATTTAAGCGGCGCGTCCACAGCGGCCGCCTGCAAGATTGTCAGGGAAATGGCCCTGGCCCTTCAGAGGCAGGACCAGGAAAAACACAGATAAAGAGATAATAGAAAATCAAACAGGAAAAGGAGAGAATGATCATGGGAAAAGCATTGATTATCGGATGCGGCGGAGTCGCTTCCGTAGCAGTTCACAAGTGCTGCCAGAACAGCGAAGTATTTGAGGAGATCTGTATTGCCAGCCGCACAAAATCAAAGTGCGATGCATTGAAAGAGAAGCTTCAGGGAACTACTTCCACAAAGATCACAACGGCTCAGGTGGACGCCAACGACGTGGACGCCTTAATTGCCCTGATTAACGAGGTAAAGCCGGACGTAGTACTGAACCTGGCTCTTCCATACCAGGATCTGACCATTATGGATGCCTGCCTGGCTACAAAGACTCACTACGTGGACACTGCTAACTACGAGCCGGAGGATACGGCTAAGTTTGAGTACAGCTGGCAGTGGGCTTACAGAGAGAAGTTTGAGCAGGCTGGAATCACAGCTTTATTAGGAAGCGGCTTTGATCCGGGCGTGACAAGCGTATTCTCCGCTTACGCGTTAAAGCACGAGTTTGACGAGATCAACTACATTGATATCTTAGACTGCAACGGCGGCGACCACGGATACCCATTCGCCACTAACTTTAACCCGGAGATCAATATCCGCGAGGTGTCCGCTAAAGGCTCCTACTGGGAGGACGGCCACTGGGTAGAGACAGAGCCTATGGAGATCAAGCGCGTGTACAACTTCGAGGAGGTAGGCGAGAAGGATATGTACCTGCTTCACCATGAGGAGATCGAGAGCCTGGCCTTAAATATTCCTGGAATCAAGAGAATCCGCTTCTTCATGACCTTTGGCCAGAGCTACCTGACACACTTAAAATGTCTGGAGAACGTGGGAATGACCTCTATTGAGCCGGTTATGTACGAAGGTAAAGAGATTATTCCGCTCCAGTTCTTAAAGGCAGTGCTTCCGGATCCGTCTTCTCTGGGTCCAAGAACAAAGGGAAAGACCAACATCGGCTGCATCTTCCGCGGAAAGAAGGACGGAAAGGACAAGACCTACTACCTGTACAATATCTGCGATCATCAGGAATGCTACAAGGAGGTAGGATCTCAGGCAGTTGCCTACACCACAGGTGTTCCGGCCATGATCGGCGCTATGATGGTGATGACAGGAAAATGGCAGAAACCGGGCGTTTACAACATGGAGGAGTTCGATCCGGATCCATTTATGGACGCGTTAAATAAGTGGGGACTTCCGTGGAGAGAGTCCTACGATCCGGTTCTTGTAGATTAATAAGGACTGCCAGCTGAAATAGAGACTGAAGAAAAGCTGCGTTTTTTCGGAGGAGCCACAGCTTCCCTCTGCAAAGGACGCAGCTTTATGTGATAGAAGGAGACAGATAAAGGAGACAGACAGATGAAGAGAGAGACGGCTGTTAAGACCCCGTATTTTCTTGTTGACGAGAAAAGACTGGTGAAAAATCTGGAACTTTTAAAGGAGATTCAGGAGGATACGGGATGCAGAATTCTGCTGGCCCAGAAAGCGTTTTCCGGCTTTTTTGCCTACCCGCTGATGCGCCGTTACCTGGCTGGAACCACCGCCAGCGGCCTCTGCGAGGCAAGACTTGGAAAAGAGGAGTTCGGAGGAGAAACCCACGTGTTTTCCCCGGCCTACCGGGAGGACGAGTTTGAAGAGATTTTATCTTATGCAGATCATTTTGTGTTTAATTCCCCGGCTCAGCTGAGGCGGTATGGAGAGAAGGCAAAGCAGGCGGGAAAATCGGTGGGACTGCGGGTGAATCCGGAGTGTTCCACCCAGGAGGGACACGCTATCTACGATCCCTGCGCCCCGGGGTCCCGTCTGGGAACTGTGAAGGAGCAGTTTGACGAAGCGCTTCTGCCTATGCTGGACGGTCTTCATTTCCACACACTCTGCGAGCAGAACTCTGATGATCTGGAGATTACAGCTCAGGCCTTTGAGGAGAAATTCGGCAGGTATCTGGGACAGATGAAGTGGGTCAATTTCGGAGGAGGACACCACATTACCAGGGAAGACTACGATGTGGAGCGGTTAAAGAAGATTATCCGTCATTTCCGGGAACAATACGATGTGGAGGTTTATCTGGAGCCGGGGGAGGCGGTGGTATTAAATGCCGGTTTTCTCGTGTCCTCTGTGCTGGAAACCATGAAAAACGGCATGGATATTGCCATTTTAGATACCTCCGCTGCCTGCCATATGCCGGACGTGCTGGAAATGCCCTACCGTCCGCCGGTGCTCTCCTCCGGAATGCCGGGCGAGAAGGAATATACTTACCGTCTGGCCGGCCCCACATGCCTGGCGGGAGACGTGATTGGAGATTATTCCTTTGACCATCCGCTGGAAGAGGGAGAGCAGGTGGTATTCGGTGATATGGCTCTTTACACCATGGTGAAGACTAATACCTTCAACGGCATGCTCCTGCCTTCCATCGTATGGAAGAACAGAGACGGGGAAGAAATTTTGATAAAAGAGTTCGGGTACGAGGACTTTAAAGGGCGTCTTGGCTAGACAGAAACGGGCGGTTCAGGTAAAATAAAGCTGTATATGGACGCTGAGCATGAAAGATAAAGGAGTACAACCGTGAGTATTTTAAACGTAGAACATTTAAGCCATGGATTTGGAGACAGGGCGATTTTCCACGATGTGTCCTTCCGTCTGCTAAAGGGGGAGCACATCGGTCTCATCGGAGCCAACGGAGAGGGAAAATCTACCTTTATGAATATTATTACAGGAAAACTGCAGCCGGACGAGGGCAGGGTAGAGTGGGCTAAGAGAGTCCGCGTAGGATACCTGGATCAGCACGCTGTGCTGGAGAAGGGGATGACAGTCCGGGAAGTCTTAAAGAACGCTTTTTCCTTCCTGTTCGAGCTGGAAGAGCAGATGAACGGCATCTGCGACCGTCTGGGCGATGCGCCGGAAGGGGAAATGGAATCTATGATGGAGGAGCTTGGAACGATCCAGGATCTTTTAATGGCTCACGATTTCTATACCATTGACGCCAAGGTAGACGAGGTAGGACGGGCTCTGGGCCTGGCTGACATCGGAATGGAGAAGGATGTGACAGAGCTGTCCGGCGGCCAGAGAACCAAGGTGCTGCTTGGAAAGCTGCTGCTTGAGAAGCCGGATATTTTGCTTTTGGACGAGCCTACCAATTACCTGGACGAGCAGCATATCGAATGGCTGAAGCGGTATCTGCAGGAATATGAAAATGCGTTTATCCTCATTTCCCATGATATTCCCTTCTTAAACAGCGTAATCAATATTATTTATCACATGGAGAATCAGAGGCTTGACCGGTATGTGGGAGATTATGACAAGTTCAGAGAGGTATATGAGGTGAAAAAGGCTCAGCTGGAGGCGGCCTATAAGAGACAGCAGCAGGAGATTGCGGAGCTTCAGGACTTCGTGGCCAGAAATAAGGCCAGAGTTTCCACCAGAAATATGGCCATGTCCCGCCAGAAGAAGCTGGACAAGATGGATGTGATTGAGCTGGCTAAGGAGAAACCGAAGCCGGAGTTTCATTTTCTGGAGGCGAGAGCGGCTGGAAAGTGTATTTTCGAGACGGAGGATCTGGTTATCGGCTATGACCAGAATGAGCCGCTGTCCAAGCCGTTGAATCTTTACATGGAGCGGGGGGAGAAGATTACTTTAGTGGGAGCCAATGGAATAGGAAAAACCACTCTTTTAAAGAGCATTCTGGGATTGATTCCGGCGCTGTCTGGAAAGGCAGTTCTGGGAGATTATCTGGAAATCGGATACTTTGAGCAGGAGATGGCTCCCGGCAATACTACCACCTGCATTGAGGAAATCTGGAAGGAATTCCCATCCTATACCCAGTACCAGGTCCGTTCTGCCCTGGCCAAGTGCGGACTGACTACGAAACACATTGAAAGCCAGGTCCGGGTGCTGTCTGGAGGTGAGCAGGCCAAGGTCCGCCTGTGCAAGCTGATTAACAGGGAGACGAATCTGCTGCTGCTGGATGAGCCGACCAACCACCTGGACGTAGACGCCAAGGACGAACTGAAACGGGCTCTGAAAGAGTACAGGGGAAGCATTCTTCTGATCTGCCATGAACCGGAGTTTTACAGCGACGTGGTGACGAAGGTGTGGGACTGCCGGGAGTGGAGTCTGAGGATTTAATATAAGACGGCTCTGCCTGCAGAGCCTGACTGGGAAGGCAGCAAAGTAGAGGGGAGGCGCCTATGCAGAAAAAAATTTGTCCCATATGTGAACGGCCGCTGACAGGATCCGGGTACTGCAGACTGTGCAGAAAACTGGTATTTAAGCCGCTGATCAGAGAGGTGGACTATTACCTGAACGAGACCAGGCCGGGGCAGCAGACTATGTTAAATGAGAGAAACGGAGACCCTGTCCGGACAACCCTGGAGGTATCGGAGAAGGATTTCAGGGAAAAGACCGCAGATTTTTACCGGGATATGAAACAGAAGTCTGGCAAGGGGGCGCAGAAGCAGAAGACGTTCAAGACGTCAAAAAAAGCGTCCGGTAAAAAGGAAGATAACCAAAAATCCAGGTCAAAGTTTGTCCCGATCCTGGCAGTTCTTGTTATCTGCGGAGCAGCCATCCAGCTGATTCCTCTTGTTGTCGGCCTTATGGCAGACAGCGGAGCCCGCCTGGTTCAGGAAGAACCGCAGAATGACGTCTGGGACTGGGAAGCTGAGATTCAGGAAGAGGACGTCTGGGGCGACGGAGAGATCACCATTGAGGAGGATACAGGTTCCCTTGAGTGGGAGGAGCTGGACGAGGAGGAAGTAAAGGCGGCTGGAGTCAGGTGCAATGGAGAGAGTCATTTTGAGCTCCGTTTCATTGATGTGGAAAATCTGGTGAAGGAGGAGGCTTATGCCCTGGGGCTGGAAACCCATATGAGCCTTGATTCCTACAACAACCGGTATGATGAGGGAGGGGAGATCAGGGAATTCTATGATACCTACCGGACTTATGCCATGTGGGATGAGAATAAGGAGCTGGAGCTGGCTGTGACAGTCAGCAGCGATACGGCCACAGGGGAGGTTCATTTCATCGCTGTGAACTCCCACAATGAAGCCTCCAACCAGGCGGCTGTGCAGATGATGACAGCGCTTGCCGATTTGGCGGCGGGACAGGAGGGAACTCTCTCAGAGAACGAGCTTTCAAATGCCCTGGATTCTCTGGAATATGTGGAGAAGCCGGAGTACAACTATTATATTTACGCAGATATTTATATCGGTGAAGACAGCGCATACTCCCTGCAGATAGGGCCGCTGTACAACTGGGATGAGGAGGAAGGAAATATCGTATGAAACGAATCTTGCTGATAGCCACAGGGGGAACCATCGCCTCTGTCCAGACAGAGAACGGACTGGCTCCCGCCTCCACGGCAAAGGAGCTGTTAAGCTATATCCCGGAAGCCGGGAAATTCTGTGAGGTTTCTGTGAGACAGCTGTTCAGCCTGGACAGCACCAACGTCCAGCCGGAGCATTGGATCCGCATCAGCCAGGAGATTAGAGAGGAGTACAGCCGCTTCGACGGCTTTGTTATTACCCACGGAACCGACACCATGGCCTACTCGGCGGCGGCCCTCTCCTATCTGATTCAGAATTCGGAGAAGCCCATTATCCTCACCGGTTCCCAGAAGCCTATCAGCGTTCCTATCACAGACGCCAGGAAAAATCTCATGGACAGCCTGCGCTTTGCCTCCAGAGACGGGGTGAGAGGAGTTTACCTGGTCTTTGACGGGAAGGCGATTCTGGGGACGAGAGCCAGGAAGATCCGCTCCAAAAGCTACAGCGCCTTTGAGAGCATCAATTATCCGGTAGCGGCCTTTATTGATGAGAACAGGATTATCCAGTACGTGGACGGGGAGAGCAGAGACGGAACCGTGCGGTTTTACGAAGATTTAAAGCCCAGCGTGTTTGTGCTGAAGCTGATTCCAGGAATGGAGCCGGAGATTCTCCAGTACATTGGAGAGCGGTACGACGCCATTATCATCGAAAGCTACGGCGTGGGAGGCATTCCTTTCTATAATAAGAGGAATTTCCTCAGCGGTCTGGAGAACCTGACGAAAAAGGGGAAAATCGTGGTGATTGCCACTCAGGTCATGTTAGAGGGAAGCGACGCCGAGGTTTATGAGGTGGGCTATAAGGCGGTCAATAGCTACAATGTCCTGCAGGCCTACGACATGACGGTGGAGGCCGCGGCTGTCAAACTCATGTGGATTATGGGGCAGACCAGAGACTTCGAGACTGTGAAAAAGATGTTCTACACCAAGGTCAGCCAGGATATTCTGGCGGGAGCGCTGCCGGGAGAGACGGCGGGCGCATCATAGAGGACAGAAGAAAATATAAACAAAACGCCCGTCGGCTCAAAAACCGGCGGGCGTTTTAAATCAGGTAACTTGTTCTTACTTTGCGAACAGATCGCTGTGTGTTCCCGTTCGAGATAATGTCAATACGAGCAAATCGTTTTCAATTCGGTAGATTAATAACCAATCTGGCTGGATATGGCACTCACGGTGTCCAATCCAGTTTCCAGTTAAAGCATGGTCTTTATTCTTCTCTGAAAGCGGTTGGCCGCTTGCCAATTTGCGAATGATTTCGTCAAGAAGTCCAATGTCCAGATGACGTTTTATGGCCAGCTTGTAGTCTTTTTTAAACTGGGTTGTCCAAACGATATCTAAGTGGCGGTTCATTCTTTTAAAGCCCTCAGTGCTTCGTCTATATCTGAGTAGCGTTTCACAGACGGATCATGGGCAAGGCGTTCTGCTTCCAACATTGCTGCAATTGTTTTCTTGTTAGGCTGTTCCATGCGGACATCAAAAGGAAAACCGCCAACACGAAGAGACTGGCGAAGGAACACATTGATTGCAGTGGTAAGGTTAATGCCTAATTCACCATACACCGCTTCGCACTGTTTTTTTATATCGCTGTCTATTCGGACAGTGAAATTAGTTGTGGCAGCCATACTAGCCAACTCCTTTCCTTGCTATTGCACTTATATTATATATATTATGCAATGCAATGTCAATGTGTTAGGCAAATAGACTCCTGCCATTAGAATACATCATTTTGCGTATTTTTCTCATTATCTAGGTGCCAGGAGCAGATTTTAATCTTCATGTATAAACAAAACGCCCGTCGGCTCAAAAACCGGCGGGCGTTTTGTTTGTTAAATTGGGAATGGTAGGTATATATAAAAAAGAAATTGGCTTAGGGGGGCCGGACGGCTCTTCACCGTCCGGTATGAGTATGAAAAAGCTTTTTTTATTTCAAGCAATACTTGAAACAAAGGCCTGTCATCCTTTCGGATAACATGGTTACAGTATAGAGTATAATTGTGAAGAAAGTGTGACGGCTCCATAAAAAAAGAATAAAGATCATAAAAAAAGAAAAAACCCTTTAAAAAGCGGGGGAAGTTGTATATAATAGTAAGTGGTATAGTTTGCTTACAAACCAGAATATCGTTTTTAGATAGATAAATGGCAAAAAAACAGGAGGAAAACGAAGATGATGATGCCGACTGACATTGGAATCGACTTGGGTACTGCCAGCATTCTTGTGTACATCAAGGGTAAGGGCGTTGTGCTGAAGGAGCCGTCCGTAGTTGCGATCGATCGTGACAAGAACGAGATCAAGGCCATCGGAGAGGAAGCCCGTCTGATGATCGGAAGAACGCCGGGCAATATCGTAGCGGTCCGTCCTCTCCGCCAGGGCGTAATCTCTGACTATACAGTCACAGAGAAGATGTTGAAATATTTCATTAATAAGGCAGTGGGAAAGAGAACCTTGAGAAAGCCCAGAATCAGCGTGTGTATCCCAAGCGGAGCCACAGAGGTGGAGAGAAAGGCAGTAGAGGACGCCACCTACCAGGCAGGAGCCAGGGATGTGACGATTATTGAGGAGCCGGTAGCGGCTGCTATCGGAGCCGGCATTGACATTTCCAAGGCCTGCGGAAATATGATTGTAGATATCGGAGGCGGTACGGCGGATATCGCGGTGATTTCCCTGGGAGGCACGGTTGTCAGCACTTCCATTAAGATTGCCGGAGACGACTTTGACGAGGCGCTGGTGCGTTACATGAGAAAGAAGCATAACCTTTTAATCGGTGAGAGAACAGCCGAGGAGATTAAGATCAATATCGGCGCTGCTTACCAGAGACCGGAGATGCTGACCATGGAGGTCAGGGGAAGAAACCTGGTGACAGGACTTCCGAAGACCATTGTAGTTACCTCCGATGAGACTCTGGAGGCTTTAAGAGAGCCGGCGCTTCAGATTGTGGACGCCGTTCACAACGTGCTGGAGCGGACTCCTCCGGAGCTGGCCGCCGATATTTTCGATCGTGGAATCGTTCTGACAGGAGGAGGATCCCTGCTCAGCGGTCTGGACGCTTTGATCGAGGAGAAGACGGGAATCACTACGATGATCGCCGAAGATCCGCTGACAGCAGTGGCTATTGGAACAGGAAAGTTTATTGAGTTCCTCCACGGAGAGGGTTCCAAAAATTTTGACTAGGAGCAGATATGGCTTCAGTGAAAGGTTTTGTTGAGAAAATTAAATACCGGAACGAGGAAAACGGTTATACGGTTCTTAGCATCACAGGCTGCGATGATGGAGAAGAATACATCCTGGTTGGGAATTTTTCTTTCATCAGTGAGGGAGAGCTTGTGGAGGCGTCAGGCCATATGACGGAGCATCCCGTTTACGGGGAACAGCTGTCTGTGGAGAGCTATGAAATTAAGCCTCCGGAGGACACTGTATCTATGGAACGCTATTTAGGCTCCGGTGCCATCAAAGGCATCGGGGCTGCTTTAGCTTCAAGGATAGTAAAAAAGTTCAAAAAAGATACCTTCCGGATTATGGAGGAGGAGCCGGAGCGGCTGGCAGAGATCAAGGGCATCAGCGAGAAGATGGCCATGTCCATTGCAGAGCAGATTGAGGAAAAGCGGGATATGCGTCAGGCTATGATGTTTCTGCAGGACTACGGCGTGTCCATGAATCTGGCGGCGAAGATCTACCGGGAATACGGTCCGGCCATGTATGGAATTATTAAGCAGAATCCCTACAAGCTGGCGGACGATATCCCGGGTGTGGGTTTTAAGATGGCCGACGAGATCGCCGCCAGGGCCGGAATTCTGACGGACTCGGATTTCCGGATTAAGAGCGGGATTCTGTACACCCTTTTAAAGGCGTCAGGAAATGGCCATACATACCTTCCCAAGGAGATATTGACGGCTCAGGCCGCAGAGCTTCTGGGCGTGGAGCAGGAGGAAATAGAGAACCGCCTCATGGATATGCAGATGGAAAAGCGTCTGGTGGTGAAGCGTTCCAGGGAGGAAGCTGTCCAGGAGAAAGCCTTTCCAGACGAGGGACGGGGGGCTGAAATTACGGAAGTCCAAGAGACGGAAACAGAGGAAGCCAGCCAGCTGGTCTACGCCTCCCAGTATTACTACACAGAGCTGAACACGGCGAAAATGCTTCATGATCTGAATATCACAGGGGATCAGCCGGAAGAATCTATCAGAAAGAGCCTGAAGAAGATTCAGAGACAGGAAAATATTGAGCTGGACGAGCTTCAGATCCAGGCTGTGATCGAGGCGGTCAACTGCGGCCTTCTCATTATCACAGGCGGCCCTGGAACGGGAAAGACTACCACAATCAACACGATTATCCGATATTTTGAGCTGGGAGGCCTGGATATCCTTCTGGCGGCCCCTACAGGGCGGGCGGCCAAGCGCATGACAGAAGCTACAGGTTTTGAAGCTAAGACGATTCACCGCCTTCTGGAGCTTTCCGGAGCGCCTGTGGAGGAGAAAACAGGGGATGCAGGAGAGCGGAGCAAGATGGCCAACGCCGGTATGCGGTTTGAGAGGAATGAGGAAAATCCTCTGGATGCGGATGTGATTATCATTGATGAGATGTCCATGGTGGATATTCACCTGATGCACTCCCTGCTTCGGGCAGTGAATGTGGGAACCCGCCTGATTCTGGTGGGAGATGTGGATCAGCTTCCCAGTGTAGGTCCTGGAAATGTACTTCGGGACATGATTGAATCTCAGTGTTTTCATGTAGTGAAACTGACCAGGATTTTCCGCCAGGCGGCTCAGAGCGATATAGTCGTGAATGCTCACCGGATCAATGAGGGGAGTCAGATTCCCCTGGGAAAGAAAAGTCTGGATTTTCTTTTTATCCGCCAGGAGGATCCAAATGCCATTGTCCGCTCAATTATCACTCTGGTCAGAGAAAAGCTGCCAGGTTACGTCCATGCGGAGATGTTCGATATTCAGATTATGACGCCTATGAGAAAGGGAGCTCTGGGTGTGGAGCGTCTCAATGAGATTCTCCAGAAGTATCTGAACCCACCGTCTCCGGAAAAGAAGGAGAGGGAGAGTGGCGGGACGATCTTCCGCACCGGAGACAAGGTGATGCAGATCAAGAATAATTATCAGATGGAGTGGGAGCTGAGAAACCAGTACGGCGTTCCGGTGGACAAGGGATCCGGCGTGTTTAATGGAGATGTAGGCATTATCCGTGATATTAACGCTTTCTCTGAGCTTATGACGGTAGAATTTGATGAGGGAAAAATGGTAGAATACAGTTTTAAGCAGCTGGAGGAGCTGGAGCTGGCTTACGCCATCACAATCCATAAATCCCAGGGAAGTGAGTATCCGGCTGTGGTTCTGCCCATTTATCCAGGACCCAGAATGCTGATGACCAGAAACCTGATTTATACTGCTGTCACCAGAGCCAAATCCTGCGTCTGCCTGGTGGGAATTCCACAGGTATTCCAGTCTATGGTGGATAACGCGTCCCAGCAGAAGCGGTATTGTGGATTAAAGGACAGAATTCAGGAGATAGAGGAAAGTCTCATGTAGGGATGTTCCGCTCAGGACTTCTGTATTTGAATTTTTATTTGAGAAATTATGGAGTATAAGACTGACAATCATATTAAAGCATTTCTTGGAAATACCCGTCGGGCGGCGGCGGATCTTCTCTTTCCGCGCCGCTGCCCTGTGTGCGGCGGCATAGTGATGCCGAAGGGGCGTCTTGTCTGCCCGGCATGTCTGAAACAGTTATCATTTGTATCGTCCCCAGTCTGCATGAAGTGCGGCAAGGAAATAGAAAACAGAGAGCAGGAGTACTGCGCGGACTGTCTCCGCCGCAAAAAGAGTTTTGAGAGGGGCTTTGCCCTGCTCAACTATGACAGCAGGGCCGCTGTATCCATGTCTGCCATTAAGTATCATAATAAAAGAGAGTATCTGGATTTTTATGCCAGAGCAGCGGCTTTGCGCTTTGAAAAGCAGTTTAAGCAGGCTGGAATTCAGGTGATGGTACCAGTCCCGGTTCATGATTCCAGACTGAAAACCAGGGGATTTAACCAGGCGGCTGTGCTGGCTGAGAAGCTGTCAGCAGAGCTTGGGATTCCCTGGGAGGATCTGCTTATCCGGGTAAAAAAGACAGATCCTCAGAAAAATCTGGGTTCCGCAGACCGGCTGAAAAATCTGAGCAAGGCCTTCCAGGCTTCGGAGGAGGCTGGGAAATGGGAACGGGTGCTTCTGGTGGATGACATTTACACTACAGGGAGCACGGCAGAGATCTGCTCCAGGGTTCTTCTTGGGGCGGGCGTGAAGCAGGTGTTCGTGTTTGCCGTCTGCATAGGACATGGAGCGTGAGCTCATGGAGGCGCGTTAATTTCCGCTGCCGGGCGAAGTGCCTGAGCTGAAGGCGGGTTTTCGCGAATGGAGGATAACAGATGCGCGAATCGGGCAGAAAACGTGGCTGGTCACAAGAACTGTAAATTCTGCCCTTTGTACACTGACGCTGACAGTATCTTTGAGAATATATTGGCTATTCCTGCCCCTGCCCCATGATTTTATTTCGTTTGCATTGGACACAGACGGAAAAATACGATATGATGATAGCTATATCGAAAATTTGGAGACAGCCCCGCGTTCGAGCTGGGACAGAGTCTCCGGAAGGAGCTAAAATGAAGGAGTATACGTATCAGCTTGAAAAGGATGACTACAGAGAGTGGATTCAGTGGAACATTAAAAAACACGATCAGAAAAAACTGCGCTATATTACAGTGGGCGTAATGATGGCTCTTTTGGCGATGACTCTGATAGGAAATCTTTCCGCCGGCGCGCCTTTGGCGGCTGCGATTGGTTCATCGGCAATGTTTTTAGGGCTGGGGGCTATTATGCTTTATTTTATTTCGCCCCAAAGTCAGGAGAGGATGATTTACAAGAAGAGCGGCCTGAAAAAAATGGAAAAGACAGGATTTCCTACTGTCAATCTGATTCTCAGAGAGGATGGCTTTGATCTGTATGGTTCAAATAAGGCAGAGGAGCAGATGCACTACCAGTATACAGCTTTGGATGAGGTTCTGGAACTGGAACGGCTGATTCTTTTGAAAACCACAGATGGGGGATATCAGTTTGTGGCTAAGAAAGCGTTTGCAAGCCAGGAGGAACAGGAGGAATTTAAAACATTTCTTCAGGAAAAAAGAGAGGATGCTAAAGCCCATCCGGAACATTACAGCCTGAAAAACGAGGAGGATGAGGCTGCGAAGGAGAGAAACAGCCGCGTCTGGGAGGAAGGCTATGTGGTGAGAAATAAAAACACAGATGGGCTTGGCAAAATCGGCCAGATGGCTCACATTTTAGCGCCTTCAGACGGGGAGGAGTCAGAGGAAAGCGTTCAGCCGGAGGAACCTGTTCAGCCAGAGCCTTCCGAAGTGCAGAAAGAGGAGTGATCAAATATGAGAATACGTCCGGCCGTCCAGGAAGACGTAAAAGAAATGATGGAAATTTTTAATTATGAAGTGAGAAATTCTACTGCCTCTTTTGCCATTACGGAGAAATCCTATGAGGATCGCCTGGCATGGTTTCAGTCCCACGGCGGGGAGAGTCATCCTTTAATTGTAGCAGAACAGGATGGACGTGTGGCTGGATATGCCTGTCTGTCGGAGTATCGTCCCTATGAAGCTTATAATGGAACGGCAGAGCTTTCGGTTTACGTTTCGCCTGATTTCAGAAAGCAGGGGATTGGGGAAGCGCTGATGCGGGAATTACTGGATACAGCCCGTCGGTGCGGGAGACTGCGCTCAGTGATTTCTGTGATAACAGGAAATAATGAGGCCAGCATCCGCCTGCATGAAAAACTGGGTTTTTCCTACTGCGGAACCATGCACAGGGCAGGTGAGAAATTTGGTCAGCTGCTAGATATTGTAAATTATGAATTTTTGATTTAAAAATTTCTTATTTTCAAAGAGGAGAACCTTTGCCAGATGATATCAGACAGGCGGCAGGGTTCTCTTTTAAATTACGAAGAACTGGTAAAATGTAAGAAATTTGATCCTTGCAGTTTCTGTTTCCCATATGATACATTACAAGTATCATCAGCGTACTAAAGAATGCTTCCTGCCGTACGCTGACGTTAAAGCAAGGGGCGTGAAAATAAAACGCCGGGAGAAGGCGGCTTCTCAGACAGGAGCCAGGAGAATACGGGAAGGGGAGATTGGATGAACAGGAAGCTTTGGACAGGATGGATCCTGGCGGCTGCAGCTGTTCTCTGTGCTGGCTGCCAGGCTGGTGGAACAGATAAGAGCAAATCGGCTGAGCAGACAAGATTGAGAACAGAGGAGGAAACAGAGCCGAAAGAGCCTGTTCAGGAGGAGGACGTACATTCTGTCAGCGTCATTGGAGGAGCGGACGGTCCGACCTCGATTTTTCTGGCTGGAAAGATGACTGGAATGGAGGAAATTTCGGATTATCCGTCGTTCGGACAACAGGCAGGTGAGCTTCTGATTGATCCGGACGGAACCGGCCGTGTATATCTGGATACTGTGCAGAGTGATGGCGTACTGGCAGAAGAGGAGGGAAAGTGGACTCCAAGAACAGATGATAAAGGGGTGGCAGTAATCCATGGACTTTGGGGAACCGCGCTGCTGCGCCGCCAGGAAGAGGAACAGCTGTGGTCTGCCGAGGCAGCGGTAGATATGAAAGTATTGAACCGTTCCTATATGGAGGAGCATTCTACAGAGATCTTTCCAAGCAACGGGGTGGTGTTTATCTACCAGCTGGAGAATGGGAATATAGTAGAAGAGTATCAGATTATGATGGAAACAGGGCAGCTGTTCTGTCGGAAGACGGCAGCAGAGGATGCTGGAGAAGAAATCGCCATGTTTGAACTGCTCCGGGAAATAAAAACGCAGGAGGACAGAAGAAAACCCAGTGAAACGATAGAACCGGAGATTCTGCTTGAGAAGCTGAAACAGGAAAATATAACGAAGATCTGGGATCAGACAGTAACGGAAAATGGTGTGGAGATATTCTTGTGCAGCTGTGGAGACAGGCTGACAGATCTGCGCCTGGTCTGGGCGGATTCTGAGACTGGAAAACTGCAGGTGGAGACGGTTGAGTGGAAGTAAGCATATATGAGTGCTTTCATGCAGAGATTTTATTTAAGAGGGGAGAAAAGGACAGATGGGATGTCTTGGAAATATTTTGTGGTTTATTTTCGGCGGCTGTATCAGCGGTCTCAGCTGGTGTCTGGCCGGATGTCTGTGGTGCGTGACGATTATAGGAATTCCGGTAGGCCTCCAGTGCTTTAAACTGGCTTCCCTGAGCTTTTTCCCCTTTGGGAAAGAGGTCAGATACGGCGGAGGCGCAGTTTCATTTCTGGTAAACTTAATCTGGCTTGTACTGTCAGGGCTTCCCCTGGCTCTGGAACACGCTCTGATAGGCCTTCTGCTCTGCGTGACCGTTATCGGCATTCCCTTTGGTCTTCAGCAGTTCAAGCTGGCCAAGCTGGCTCTGATGCCCTTTGGAGCGGAATGCATCAGGACGCAGGGAATATAGTCACCGAAAAAATATGCACGAGGAAAAATTTCCTTGTTCCACTGAAAGTCACCGGAAACATATGTCCAGGGAAAAATTTTTCTTGTTCCACTGAAAGTCACCGAAAAATTTTCCCTGGACATAAATGGAAGAGAGGCTTTTTCTTCCTGTGAAATTTCAAAACAAAATATTGACGAATCCAGGGTTTTATGGTATAGTAGACGGGCGAATGGAAGAGCTAGGTCTTTTTTTTATGCTCAAAAGCATGAGGAGAAGCCTGAAAAAATTTGAATTTAAGTGGAGGTGGAAGTCGTGCGCACAAGAATCACACTGGCATGTACAGAATGCAAACAGCGTAACTACAACATGACCAAGGATAAGAAGACTCATCCGGACAGAATGGAGACTAAGAAGTACTGCAGATTCTGCAAGAGACATACTATGCACAAGGAGACAAAATAATCTTCGTGCCAGTATAAAGGATCAGGCGTTCGCTTGAACATTTTGGAGGACAAAGAATGGGTGAAACAGGGAATACCGCAAAGGCCCCCAAGAAGAGCTTTTGGAAAGGCCTCCAGGCTGAGTACAAGAAGATAATCTGGCCTGACAAAGCAACCCTTCAGAAGCAGACGGCGGCCGTTATCTCGGGAGCTGTCGCTTTAGGTCTGATCATTGCAGCCCTGGACACAGCGATTGTGTTCCTGCTGCACTATATCATCTAACACACATAAGGGATAGGGTGAGATTATGTCGGAAGCGAATTGGTATGTAGTTCACACTTACTCAGGCTATGAAAACAAAGTAAAGGTCGACATTGAGAAGACCATTGAGAACAGAGGCCTTCAGGATCAGATTCTGGAAGTATCCGTTCCCATGCAGGATGTAGTCGAGATTAAGAATGGAGCCCAGAAGCAGGTTGCCAAAAAGATGTTCCCCGGATATGTGCTTATTAACATGGTTATGAACGATGACACATGGTATGTAGTGCGTAATACCCGTGGTGTAACAGGTTTTGTTGGCCCGGGATCCAAGCCGGTTCCTTTAACAGAGGACGAGATGGCAAATCTCGGCTTCAAACCAGCCGGAGTAGTTGTCGATTACGAGGTTGGAGATGCGGTTGTCGTTATCTCCGGTGCCTGGAAGGATACCGTTGGTGTTATCAAGTCCATCAACGATAACAAGCAGACACTTGAAATTACAGTGGAGATGTTCGGCCGTGAGACACCGGTTGAACTGGACTTCACAGAAGTTAAGAAGATGTAAGATGCGGCCTGTTTTTCACAGGCTCGTGGGAGGGTTCATCCCGCCATTACCACAATATTAGGAGGTGCCTTATCATGGCAAAGAAAGTAACAGGATATATTAAATTACAGATTCCTGCTGGTAAAGCAACACCAGCTTCGCCAGTTGGTCCTGCTCTTGGACAGCACGGTGTAAATATCGTACAGTTTACAAAAGAGTTCAACGCTAGAACAGCAGATCAGGGCGACCTGGTTATCCCGGTTGTTATCACTGTATATGCTGACAGAAGCTTCAGCTTTATTACAAAGACTCCGCCGGCTGCCGTTTTATTAAAGAAGGCATGCAAGCTGAAATCCGGCTCTGCAACACCAAATAAGACAAAGGTAGCTACCATCTCCAAGGATGAGGTCAGAAAGATCGCTGAGCTCAAGATGCCAGACTTAAATGCAGCAAGCGTAGAAGCAGCTATGAGCATGATTGCCGGAACTGCAAGAAGTATGGGTATCACAGTAGAGGAGTAAGGATTCCTTACCGTCTGCAGAACGAGATGTTGAATTAGAAACGTGGGAGGGCAATCCCCGACAATACCACTAGGAGGTTATTTATAATGAAAAGAGGAAAAAGATACGTAGAGGCTGCTAAGTTAGTAGACCGTACAAATCTTTACGATGCATCCGAAGCCATCTCTATCGTTAAGAAGGCAGCAGGTGCTAAATTTGATGAGACAATTGAAGCTCATATCAGAACCGGTTGTGACGGACGTCACGCTGATCAGCAGATCCGAGGCGCTGTAGTTCTTCCTCACGGAACAGGTAAGACTGTCAGAATCCTTGTATTTGCTAAGGGACCGAAAGCTGACGAGGCTCAGGCAGCAGGTGCTGATTTCGTAGGAGCAGAGGAGTTAATTCCGAAGATCCAGAACGAAGGATGGCTTGATTTCGATGTAGTTGTAGCTACACCAGACATGATGGGCGTTGTAGGTCGTTTAGGACGTGTACTTGGACCGAAGGGCTTAATGCCAAACCCGAAGGCCGGAACAGTTACTATGGACGTTACAAAGGCTATCAACGATATCAAGGCCGGTAAGATTGAGTACAGACTTGATAAAACAAACATTATCCACGTGCCAGTAGGAAAAGCTTCTTTCACAGAGGAGCAGTTAGCGGACAACTTCCAGACGCTTATCGACGCAGTTCTGAAGGCAAAGCCAGCTACATTAAAGGGCGCTTACTTCAAGAGCGTAACACTGACATCCACTATGGGACCAGGTGTGAAGTTAAACGTAGCAAAGCTGACAAATTAATTGCGGCAGATATAAAAAATTGGAGCCCTCTCCTGAAGAAATTCGGGAGAGGGCTCCTTTTTAGCGTCATAAGGTAAATTTTATTCTGACTGTTTTTTGATTACAGGCTTTTCGCTCTCTTTGCGATATTTTCCTGGAAGTTGATTACCCGATGCTCATATTCCGAATTCATATAGCTGGAGGTAATCAGAAAATCGGCGGTTGCCTTGTTGTTAGCGATAGGGATATCGTATACCTGGGCAATGCGGAGCAGGGCCTTCACATCCGGATCATGGGGCTGCGCTGTCAGAGGGTCAGAAAAGAAGACAATAAAATCTACCCGTCCCTCCACTACCTTAGCGCCAATCTGCTGGTCTCCGCCTAAGGGGCCACTGTTGTATCCCTTCACAGGAAGTCCTGTAGCTTCTGTGATCATGCGGGCTGTTGTGCCGGTTCCGCAGAGAAAATGATGCTTTAACACTTCTTTATGAGTATTGCACCAGTCAATCAGCTCCCGTTTTTTCTGATCGTGGGCAATCAGAGCGATATTTTTTTGTTTGCCAATAGTCATTGTCAGATAATCCATAGTCACCATTCCTTTCGTTAAACGCTTCTTTTGGTTTGATTGGCATCAGGGCGCGGAGAACCGCGCTGCCACTACTGTTATCATACCATACTTGAGTAAATCAGATATGAAAAAAATATAAAATCTTTGCAATTCCTGGAAGAATAGTATATAATGACCTTGTGCAAAGGCATAAAAGGAATGCCTTGCCCAGCAAAGGCAGGCAGAAGCAGGCTTCTATATGTTGAAGCTGGGAACCCATCTTAATTCTATACAATCCCCAGAAAGTAAGTAATCGTATAAATTCAATGCAGCCGCTGTTTTGGCGTATCAGGATCCCTACAGCCAGGCTGGCAGGAAGTGGCAAGAAATCATAACAAACAGCAGTGTGAATAACAGAATAAGGAGAAGTGATATATGAAAGAAAAACTTCAGACTCTGCCTCTTGTTCAGCTCAGAGAGCTCGCAAAGGCGCAGGGGATTAAAGGGGTGACAACTCTGAAAAAAGCAGAGCTGATAGAGCGCTTATGTGAAAAAACGGATAACAAGACAGCTGATAAAACAACTGCCCGGGGAGCTGAAATGTCTGGAGAGAGCGAACCGCGCAGAGAGCGTCCTGCAGAGCCTGCGCAGGAGAAGACGTCAGAGCCAGAGGAGCGTGCAGCTAAAGCTTATCAGCAGAGAAGCTATGGAAGAAGTGAATACAATTCTAATTATAGAGGAAGTCAGAACTACAGAGGAAACAATTATAGAAATTCCTACAGCCGCGGTTATCAGCAGAATGCTTCCGCTTCCCATTCCGGCATTCAGGAGGGAGGCTTTCAGCACACGGCGGAACGTGGCGATGGAAAAAATGAAGGAAGAGTTCAGGAAAACCGTTTTCAGGACAGAAGCCAGGATACCCGTTATCAGGATAACAGGAGCCAGGAAAACAGGAACCAGGAAAATGGGTACCAGGAAGGCAGAACTCATGAATATAGAGAAAATACAGTAGAGGATGTAAAAGCAGATTTGCAGGAACTGGACAGCGGCATTGAGGCAAAAGGAATTTTAGAGGTTATGTCGGATGGATTCGGCTTTATCCGCTGTGAAAACTTTCTGCCTGGAGATAATGACGTTTATGTAGCTCCGTCCCAGATCCGCCGTTTTAACTTGAAAACTGGCGATATCGTACAGGGAAGCAGAAGAATCAAGACAGCCACAGAAAAATTTGCAGCCCTTCTATATATTGAGACAGTAAACGGATATCCTACCAGCGTAGTAGAGCGCAGGCCTAACTTCGAGAGCCTGACTCCGATTTTCCCAGATGAGAGACTTCACATGGAGATGCCCGGAACGAGGAATTCTACCGCCATGCGGGTGCTGGATCTGCTCTCTCCCATTGGAAAAGGACAGAGAGGCATGATCGTATCCCCGCCAAAGGCAGGAAAAACGACGCTTCTGAAGCAGGTAGCCAAGGCGGTGACTGTCAACCATCCGGACATGCATTTGATGATTCTGTTAATTGATGAGCGTCCAGAGGAGGTAACGGATATCAAAGAGGCTATTACAGGGCCTAATGTAGAGGTAATTTACTCCACCTTTGACGAACTGCCTGACCGCCATAAAAGAGTGTCTGAGATGGTGATTGAGCGGGCAAAGCGTCTGGTGGAGCATGGGCGCGATGTTATGATCCTTTTGGACAGTATTACCCGTTTGGCCAGAGCTTATAATCTGGTAGTGCCTGCCAGCGGTCGCACCCTGTCAGGTGGTCTTGATCCGGCTGCTCTCCATATGCCGAAACGTTTCTTCGGCGCGGCGAGAAATATCAGAGAGGGAGGCAGCCTGACGATTCTGGCCACTGCTCTGATAGATACAGGAAGCCGTATGGACGATGTGATATATGAGGAATTCAAGGGAACGGGAAATATGGAGATTGTCCTGGACAGAAAACTGTCTGAGAAGAGAATTTTCCCGGCTATTGATATCTTAAAGTCCGGAACCAGAAGAGACGATCTGCTTTTAAATCCTCTGGAGACAGAGGCAGTAGATATTATACACAAGGCTACTAATACGGCTAAGCCGGAGGAATCGGTGGAACGGATCTTAGATCTGTTTGCCAGAACAAAAAATAACAGAGAATTTGTGGACATGGTAAAAAAGGTGAGAATTTAGAACATGGGTTTCTCTGTCGAAAACGAAAAAATCCCTTGCAATAAAAGGGCTTCTGTGATATACTGTGTAAGCTGTGTATAGTAGAATTACTGCATGGCAGACAGAGAATCGCACAGAGTGCGATAGAAAATTTTGGTACATCTGTACGTGTGGTCGGAAACCACAGAAGAAAAATTGAGAGGTGAAAATCATGAAGGAAGGAATCCATCCAGCTTATTATCAGGCAAAGGTTGTCTGCAACTGCGGCAACGAGTTCGTAACAGGTTCTACAAAGAAGGACATCCACGTGGAGGTTTGCTCCAAGTGCCATTCTTTCTACACAGGACAGCAGAAGGCTGCAGCTGCCCGCGGACGTATTGATAAGTTCAACCGCAAGTACGGCATCAGCGCAAACTAATAGCTTGGCTAAATAAGGGTTGGGTTTTAATGGAGACATAAAACCCAGCCTTTTTGGTTTTCATAAGGAGAAATGAAATCATATGAAATATTCAGGAATCGGAGGACAGGCTGTCATTGAGGGAATCATGATGATGAACCGGAATGACTATGCGGTGGCAGTCAGAAAACCGGACCAGGAAATAGAAGTTAAGAGAGATCGGTATATCAGTATTACCCAAAAAGTGAAGCTGTTTTCTCTGCCTTTTGTCAGGGGTGTCTTCCGCTTTGCAGATTCCATGATTGTAGGAATGAAGACGCTGACATATTCCGCCAGTTTTTTTGAGGATGACGAAGATTCGGAGCCAGGAAAGATAGAACAGTTTCTGGATCGGATTCTGGGAGAAAAGCTGGAGAGCGCTTTGATGGCTCTTGTCATGGTTCTGTCCTTTATTATGGCCATTGGAATTTTTATGCTTCTGCCTCTTTTTATTGCAGGGCTGTTTTCCAATGTGATCGCATCGGAGCACCTGATGGCAGTGCTGGAGGGCGTAATACGAATCCTCATTTTTATTGCCTATATTAAGCTCGTTTCCCGCATGGAGGACATCAGGAGAACATTTATGTACCACGGAGCGGAGCATAAGTGCATCAACTGTGTGGAGCATGGCCTCCCACTGACAGTGGAGAATGTCCGAAACAGCTCTAAGGAGCACAAACGCTGCGGAACCAGTTTTATCCTGATAGTCATGGTTATCAGTATTCTGTTTTTCATGGTAGTCAGAGTGGACAATGTCTGGATGCGTTTTGCCAGCCGTATTGTCCTGGTTCCGGTGATAGCGGGAGTATCTTATGAGATTCTTCAGCTGGCTGGACGGAGCAACTCAAAGTTTATGGATTTGGTGAGCCGCCCCGGCATGTGGATGCAGGGACTTACCACAAAGGAGCCGGACGACTCCATGATAGAGGTGGCTATCGCTGCTACAGAAGCTGTGTTTGACTGGAAAACATATCTGCGGGAGAACTTTCCGAATACAGATTTAAGCGCCTTTGAGGAACAGGAAGACAGTATGGAGGAAGCAGAGGCTCTCAGGAGGGACGCATGAGCGGTATGATAACAGAACATACCTTTGAGGGGCTTCCAAGCTGGCAGGAGATCCTTGACATAGGGGCAGACAGACTGTCAGAGGCCGGGATTGCAGAGGCTGAACTGGACGCCTGGTATCTGCTCTCTGACAGCTTTTCCATAGATCGAGTACATTTTTTAATGGACAGGAGCAGGACTGTGCATCCTGGAACCTTTGAAAAAGGGTGGCCGGTCTTTGCGGAACGTATTGAACAGCGGTCTTCGAGGATTCCTCTGCAGCAGATTTTGGGATATCAGGAGTTTATGGGACTTTCTTTTCTGGTCAATGATCAGGTGCTGATTCCCAGGCAGGATACAGAGACGCTGGTGGAGGAGGTCTTAAAGGACTGCCAAGATAGAGAGACTGAGATTCTCGATATGTGTACTGGGAGCGGGTGCATTGGACTGAGCCTGGCGGTTCTTGGAAAGTACAGAAGCGTTTCGGCGTCAGATATTTCAGAAGGAGCCTTAAAGGTGGCTTTGAAGAATGCCAGAAATCTTTTTATGGTACAGAAGAATGTAATCCGTTCTCAGTCGAAAAAAGCGTCTGAGACACCTTGGAGGATGGAACTGTCCGTGTGGACCGGGGAAAGCCGGAATGGAACGGGAATCTTTGGAAACAGGCCGGGGACAGGCCATCCAGAGCAGGTGGAGGAGCGCCGTTTTACTCTTTTTCAGAGCGATCTGTTCTCAGAGAATGGCGGACGTTTCTATGATGTAATTGTATCCAATCCCCCCTACATTCCGTCAGCGGTTGTAGACAGCCTGGAACCGGAGGTGCGGGACCACGAGCCGCGTCTGGCTCTGGACGGCCTGGAGGATGGCCTGTATTTTTACAGGCGCCTGGCAGAAGAGTGCAGACATCACCTGAAGCCTGGAGGAAGGATTTATTTTGAAATTGGATATGACCAGGGAGCGGCTGTGACAAGGCTCCTTGAAGAGAAGGGCTACAGGAACGTGCAGGTGATAAAGGATGCTCCTGGGCTTGATCGGGTAGTGAAGGCAGAAATTGCGAAATGTTAAAGAAGGAATAGTAAAACAGGAGGTTGCCATGTTTGATCGTTTAGACGATTTGCTGATCCGGTATGAGGAGCTGATGGAAGAGCTCAACAATCCGTATGTGGTTGAGGATCAGAAGAAATTTAGAAAACTTATGAAGGAGCAGGCGGATCTGGCTCCGATTGTAGAGGCATATAAAAATTACAAGCAGGCTCATCAGGATGTGGAGGACAGTGTTGCCCTCTTAGAGGAAGAATCTGACGAAGAGATGCGGGAGTTGGCCAAGGAAGAGCTGGCTGATGCCAAAAAGAGGATCGAGGAGCTGGAGCAGGAGCTTAAAATTCTCCTTCTTCCCAAGGATCCTAACGATGACAAGAATGTTATGGTGGAAATCCGTGCAGGCGCAGGCGGAGACGAGGCAGCTCTGTTTGCTTCCGAGCTGTACCGCATGTATGTGCGCTATGCAGAGCGCCAGCGCTGGAAAACAGAGATTGTCAGCCTGAATGAGAATGGAATCGGCGGTTTCAAAGAAGTGGTGTTCATGGTAACGGGCCAGGGCGCTTATTCCAAGCTCAAGTATGAGAGCGGCGTACACCGTGTACAGCGAGTGCCGGAGACAGAGTCCGGCGGCCGTATCCACACTTCCACAGCCACTGTAGCCGTGATGCCGGAGGCAGAGGATGTGGATGTTGAGATTGATATGAATGACTGCCGTATTGACGTTATGCGTGCGTCCGGAAACGGCGGACAGTGCGTCAATACAACAGACTCTGCAGTGCGTCTGACCCATATGCCGACAGGCATTGTGATCTACAGCCAGACAGAGAAATCACAGCTTCAGAACAAGGAAAAGGCTTTCCGCCTCCTGCGCTCTAAGCTGTATGATTTAGAGCTGGAGAGACGCCAGAATGAGGAATCTGAGGCCAGAAGAAGCCAGATTGGAACAGGGGATCGTTCCGAGAAGATCCGTACCTATAACTTTCCTCAGGGCCGTGTGACAGAACACAGAATTAAGCTGACGCTTTACAAGATAGATTCTGTTATGGACGGAGACTTAGATGAACTGATTGACAGCCTGATTGCAGCAGATCAGGCCGCCAAACTGGCAAAGCTGAACGAGGAGATGTAAACAGACACTGCTCGGAAACGGTTGATAGCATGACAGAAGGGCTGCGCTCTAAAGCTGAGTAATCGGCTGCCTGGCGCGGCTCTTTTTGCATCTTTATGTAACAGTTCAGCTCCTGGCTTTCTGTTACAGTTGACATATTGGCATTCAGAATAGTAAGATTAAGTACAGAAACAGGAAAGGAATCTGATTATGAAAATCATTGAAACATACAGCCCGGAAGAAACCTTCCAGGCAGGAAAACAGCTGGGAGAGCAGGCAGAGAAAGGGCAGGTCTACTGCCTGGACGGCGATCTCGGCGTGGGAAAGACCGTGTTTACCCAGGGCTTTGCCAGAGGGCTGGGAATTCAGAGTGATGTGAACAGCCCCACTTTTACGATTATTCAGCAGTATGAGGAGGGACGCCTGCCTCTTTACCATTTTGACGTCTACCGGATTGGAGATATCAGTGAGATGGATGAAATCGGATATGAGGACTGTTTTTATGGAGAGGGTGTGTGCCTGATCGAGTGGGCCTCCCTGGTGGAGGAAATTATTCCGGAAACAGCCATTGAAATCAGGATTGAGAAGGATCTGGAAAAGGGCTTTGATTACCGGAAAATAACGGTGGAGGAGAGATAATGAGAGTATTAGGAATTGAAAGCTCGTCGCTGGTGGCTTCTGTGGCCATTGTGACAAACGGAATTTTAACGGCAGAATATACGGTGAATTTAAAGAAAACTCATTCCCAGACGCTGCTTCCTATGATTGACGAGGTTGTCCGTATGCTGGAAATTGAGCTGGACACCATCGACGCCATCGCCGTATCCGGCGGCCCTGGTTCTTTTACAGGACTGCGCATCGGCTCTGCTACGGCCAAGGGACTGGGACTGGCCATGAAAAAACCGCTGATTCACGTTCCTACTGTGGACGCCATGGCATACAATCTCTACGGAACAGACGCCCTGATCTGTCCGATTATGGACGCCAGAAGAAATCAGGTTTACACAGGTCTTTACCACTTCCGGGAGGAATTTGAGATTGTGAAAGAACAGCAGCCGGCAGACATTAAAGAATTGGTGGAAGAGTTAAACAGCCGCGGGGAACGGGTGATTTTCCTGGGGGACGGAGTACCGCCATATCAGGCAGTGATTGAAGAGATGATAAAGGTTCCCTGCAGCTTTGCGCCTGCTCATGTAAACCGTCAGAGAGGCGCGTCTGTGGCAGTTCTGGGCTGTGTGTATCTGGCAGAGGGAAAGACGGAAACGGCCATGGAACATAAACCGGATTACCTGCGAAAATCTCAGGCGGAGAGAGAACGGGAGCTGGCGGAGCGTCAGGGAGAGCTGGACAAGCTGGCTGCCGGAATACAGATAGTCGAAAAGAAGATATAAAGCCGATGCAGCCGGATACAGGAAAAAGAAAGCGGAAAACCATGAAAATGAAACAATCAGAGGCAGAATTTTATCTGAGGCCTATGGAGGAGAAAGATCTGGAGGCAGCCGCAGAGCTGGAGCGTTTAAGTTTCTCAGTACCCTGGTCAGAGGCTGTTTTGAGAGAGAGTCTTGAGAGCAGTCTGGATCTCATCTGGGTTCTGGAGCAGACGGAGGACAGCGCCGGGAAAGACGGAGAACACGGGAGAACGGAAGAAAGAAAAAATAGGATACTGGCCGGATACTGCAATCTCAGGCTGATTGCCGGGGAGGGTGAGCTGATGCGGATTGCTGTTCATCCTGAACTTCGCGGCAGAGGCCTTTCCAGGAAACTGATGGATTGCCTGGAGGAGACTGCCAGGGAGAAAGGGGCAGAGGCAGTTACCCTGGAGGTGAGAAAATCGAACCAGGCGGCGATAGAACTTTATAAAACCTATGGTTTCAGGGAGGAAGCGGTCAGAAAAAACTACTATGAGAATCCGTCTGAGGACGCTCTCATTATGTGGCTGTATTTTTCTTGAAAAAATTACCACTTAAAAACAGGGACAAGAGAGATTATAATTTAGGGGTATCCGCCGCGGATGCCCCGTTTTTGCGTTTTGTGCAAGACCAGGCATGACGGCCGGCAATAGAAGAAAGGTGAGGAAACATGAGAAAATACAAAAGTCAGGGAGAGTTAGAATCGGTATGCTGTAACTGGTGCGGAAAACGCCTGATTGTGAAGGACGGGATTTTACGGGAGGGAAGCGCTCATTTTGAGCTTGCCTGGGATTACTTTTCAGAAAAGGATGGAGAGATACACAGTTTTGATCTCTGCGAACCATGCTATGACGAGCTGATCAATCAATTTAAAATTTCTGTGAAGGTAAAAGAGCAGACAGAACTTTTGTAGAATCTGAGCTGCAGGATAGAAAAAAATTTTTCTTTGTGATATGATAAAAAAGAGGGAACTGTAGGATGGAACCACTGCCGGATGGGAGGAACTGCGATGACTATTGAACACAATCCAAAGGAGCTTGCGGCGATGGCGGAATTCCGCAAGGGAAACCGGGCGGAAGGACTTAAGCTGCAGGAGGAGTTTGCATCTGAATTCAGGGAGGAGTACAAGGACAAGGATCACTGTCCCTGCAAAAAGGCCTGCCGCTACCATGGAAACTGCAAAGAGTGCGTAGCGATTCACAGGGCTCACCAGGAGCATGTGCCGAATTGTATGCGGCCTGTCTTAAACCAGAAAATCAAGCTTTTGTCTGAACTGACAGAGCATACGATTGCAGGCGAAATAGAGATGCCGAAGGAAATCCTGCGAAAGGAATTTCAGTAGTCAGACCAGACGATTATGCCGGATAAGCCTGCAGAGTAAAAACAGGCGGTATGATTTTGAAAAACAGGCGGAGAATCCTGCCCCGCAGGATTCTTCGTTCTTTTTCACTTTATAGGGCAGTCTGCTTCCTATAAAATTGCAGAACCGGAAAAGAAAACAGAGAGGAATTTTTTTATATGTTAGATGTTTGTCTGTTAGGTACAGGAGGGATGATGCCCCTGCCGTACCGATGGCTCACATCCCTGATGACGCGGTGCGATGGAAGCAATCTTTTGATTGACTGCGGCGAGGGGACTCAGGTGGCCTTAAAAGAGAAGGGATGGAGCCCGAAACCCATTGATATTATCTGTTTTACACACTATCATGCGGATCATATCAGCGGACTTCCAGGCCTTCTTCTTACCATGGGAAATGCAGAGCGGACAGAGCCGGTTACTATGATAGGCCCTAAGGGGCTGGAACGGGTGGTAGGGGCCCTTAGGACGATTGCCCCGGAACTTCCCTTTGAGCTTCGCTTTATTGAACTGACGGAGCCTAGGGAGCAGCTTCAGATAGGACCATATGTGATAGATGCTTATCGTGTTAACCACAATGTAGTCTGCTACGGATATGCGGTGTCAATTCCCAGAAAAGGAAAATTTGATGTGGACAGAGCCAGGGAACAGGATATTCCTCAGCGCTTCTGGAATCGTCTTCAGAAAGGAGAAACCATTGAAACAGAAGGGCGTATTTTAACGCCTGACATGGTTCTTGGCCCGGCCAGAAGAGGGATAAAGGTAGTTTACTGTACAGATACCAGACCGGTTCCGGTGATTGCAGAGTATGCGAAGGAAGCAGATCTGTTTATTTGTGAAGGAATGTATGGAGAGGATGGAAAGGAAGCCAAGGCAAGAGAATATAAGCATATGACATTCCAGGAGGCAGCGGGTCTGGCCAGAGAGGCACAGCCGAAAGAAATGTGGCTGACTCATTACAGCCCGTCTCTTACAAGGCCGGACGAGTATGTGGACAAGGCCAGAGCGGTATTTGCCCGTACCAAGACGGCCAGAGACGGCTGGAGCGCCGAACTGGGATTTGACGGAGATTAGCGATTAGGAGAAAATAAAATATGAATAGACAAGAAACGAACGAAGACGTTTTGATTCTGGCCATAGAGAGCTCCTGCGATGAGACGGCTGCCTCGGTGGTGAAGAATGGAAGACAGGTGCTTTCAAATGTGATTTCATCCCAGATTGCTCTTCACACCCTTTACGGAGGAGTGGTTCCGGAGATCGCATCAAGAAAACATATTGAGAAAATCAACCAGGTGATTGAAAGCGCTCTCGCAGAGGCGGATGTGTCTCTGGAGGATATTACAGCCATAGCAGTCACTTATGGTCCGGGACTGGTAGGAGCTCTTCTGGTGGGAGTGGCGGAGGCCAAGGCGTTAGCTTACGCAGCTAAGAAGCCATTAGTGGGCGTACATCATATTGAAGGCCATGTGTCGGCTAATTTTATTGAAAATCCAGATTTGGAACCGCCCTTTGTCTGCCTGATTGTCTCGGGCGGACATACACATCTGGTCATTGTGAAGGACTATGGCGAGTTTGAGATCATCGGCCATACCAGAGATGACGCGGCGGGGGAGGCCTTTGATAAGGTGGCCAGAGCCGTGGGCCTGGGCTACCCGGGCGGTCCTAAGGTGGACAAGGCTGCCAGGGAGGGAAATCCTCATGCAATTGAATTTCCCCGAGCCAAGGTGGGGGACAATCCCTATGATTTCAGCTTCAGCGGCTTAAAATCAGCAGTGCTGAATTATATCAACCATGCCAAAATGACGGGAGAGGATATCTGCGTGCCGGATCTGGCTGCTTCTTTCCAGAATGCAGTAGTGGAGTCCCTGGTGTCCAGAGCTATTATGGCTGCGAAGGAATACGGCTATGACAAGCTGGCGATTGCCGGAGGCGTGGCTTCTAACTCAGCTCTGCGCCAGGGAATGAAAGAAGCCTGTGAGAAAGAGGAAATCCAGTTTTATCATCCATCCCCGGTTTACTGTACAGACAATGCGGCTATGATTGGAGCTGCGGCTTACTATGAGTATCAGAAGGGAACCCGCTCTGGCTGGGATTTAAACGCAGTTCCGAATCTGAAACTGGGGGAGAGGTAGTTTCTCAGGAAAGGAAATGACGCCATGAAGAAACAGATTTCCGCCATTGTGCTGGCGGCAGGACAGGGAAAACGGATGGAAAGCAGGATCCAGAAGCAGTTTTTGGATCTGGGCGGTTATCCGGTTCTTTTTTACAGCTTAAAGGCATTTGAGGAAAGTCAGGTGGATCAGGTTATTCTCGTTACCGGGGAGAAGGAAATCGAATTCTGCAGGCATGAAATAGTGGAGCGGTATGGGTTTTCAAAAGTCAAGGCAGTGATTGCCGGAGGCGCAGAACGATACCATTCTGTCTATGAAGGTTTAAAGCAGGTTCCAGCTTCCTCAGATATTGTGCTGATCCATGATGGAGCCCGCCCATTTGTCGATTTGGAAATCATAGACAGGACGATTCAGGCAGCAGAAGCGTTCGGAGCCTGCGCCGCCGGAATGCCGTCTAAGGATACAGTAAAGATTGCAGATGAAAATGGCTTTGCAGCTTCCACTCCAGAGCGCTCCAGAGTGTGGATGGTGCAGACGCCTCAGGCCTTTTCCAGGGCTCTGATATGTCAGGCTTACCAGACCATGATGAGCGATGAGTCGCTGCAGAAGGGAGTGACAGATGACGCCATGGTTGCAGAACGTCTGACTGGGACACCAGTGCGTCTGGTAGAAGGCTCCTATGAAAATATCAAAGTGACAACACCGGAGGACATGGAAGTGGCTGCGGCTATTTTAAAACGCCGGGGTCTGTAAGGGATACCAGATACTTAGACAGGAATCAGGAGGAGAAATTGGATACCAGAATTGCTGTAATTGGAATTATTGTGGAAGAAAAAGAGTCTGCCGGGCTGGTCAACGAGGTTCTTCACCAGTACAGCCGCTTTATCATCGGCCGGATGGGACTGCCTTACGAAAAGAAAAGCGTGAATATTATCAGCGTTGTGGTGGACGCTCCGGAGGATGCAGTCAGCGCTCTCTCCGGAAAGCTGGGCCGCATTCCGGGCGTTCAGTCAAAAGCCCTGTATTCTAAGATAGGAAGTGGGAAAAAGGCAGACAAAAGGGCAGGAGCTGATAAGGTTCCTGGAAGAAAATAGGGAAAGCCGGCTCTGGAGGGCTGGTCCAGGAAAGGAGGGGGAGACGATAGAAAAGACAGGAAAATTACAAAATCAGGAGAAGCCTGGAACCGCGGAATTCCCAGAGCAGATTTTTCCTTTCGGGCAGGAACCGAAGCTGGAGGAGCGTTGCTGCCAGCTGATTGCAGGGCTGGCTGGAGGAAAAAAGCTGACAAAGGAAGAATGGGAATTGGTTCTGTCGGTGAAAACGCAGAAAACAGCAGGACTTCTGTTCCGAACGGCTCGCCGCATCCGGGAACACTTTTATGGAAAAAGGGTGTTTATCCGGGGGCTGATTGAATTTACAAATTACTGTCGGAGAGACTGTTATTACTGTGGAATCAGAAGGAGCAGCCGGGAAGCGAAGAGGTACCGCTTGACAGAAAAGGAAATCCTGTCGGCCTGTGAGGAAGGATACCAGCTTGGCTTTCGCAGCTTCGTACTGCAGGGCGGCGAGGATGTCTATCCGGGAGCAGAACTGGATTTGGCTGAGACTGTGAGGCAAATCAGGGAAATGTATCCGGACTGCGCTGTTACCCTGTCTGTGGGAGAACGGCCGAAAGATATTTACCGTCTGTGGTTTCAGGCAGGGGCCGAACGCTATCTTCTTCGCCATGAGACAGCGGATGAGGAACATTACAGGCGTCTTCACCCTGTAGATCAGACAGGGGTACAGAGAAAAGAATGCCTGAGAAACCTGAAAGAAATCGGCTATCAGACAGGAGCCGGAATGATGATCGGATCTCCGGGACAGACGTCAGGGCATCTGGCTGAGGACTTGATGTTTTTGGAAGAGCTTCAGCCTGAGATGGTGGGAATCGGCCCGTTCATTCCTCACCACGACACTCCGTTCGCAGGAGAAAAGCAGGGAGAACTGGAACTGACTCTGTATGTGCTGGGGCTGGTACGCCTTCTATTGCCCCGCGTGCTTCTTCCGGCCACTACAGCTTTGGGAACCATTGAGCCGCGGGGACGGGAACTGGGCCTTCTATGCGGAGCAAATGTAGTGATGCCGAATCTTACCCCCAGGGAGGTGCGGGAAAATTATCTTCTTTATGATAATAAACTGTGTACGGGCAGCGAGGCCGCAGAAGGCCTCATAAAGCTGCGTCGTTCTGTTGAGGCGATCGGATATGAGATTGTGGCAGAACGGGGGGATATGTACGGCTTTTGCCGTAAAAAACATTTTTAATGAAATGACAGCTTCAGGAGGCGTGCGGTCTCTTGTACGCTGATGCTGCCAGTGCTGAAAGGAAAGCCGGGGTTTTCTATCCCCGCCTGACCTGATAAGAGAGGAGAAAAAATGAATATAAGACCAGAATACAACGTCAAATCTTCAAAAGCAGAGGAATTTATTAACCATGAAGAAATCATGGAGACGCTGGACTATGCGGAAAAAAATAAGGACAACTACGAACTGATTGATTCTATTATCAGAAAAGCCAGACAGAAAAAGGGACTTAATCACAGGGAAGCCTCTGTGCTTCTCGCCTGCGAGGATCCAGAGAGGAATGAGCAGGTGTTTGATCTGGCCAGGGAGATCAAACAGGAATTTTACGGCAACCGCATTGTCATGTTTGCACCTCTGTATCTTTCAAATTATTGTGTGAATGGATGCCTTTACTGTCCATACCATCTTAAAAACAAGCATATTCCCAGAAAAAAACTGACCCAGGAGGAAATTGTCCGTGAAGTAACAGCGCTTCAGGATATGGGGCACAAGAGGCTGGCTCTGGAGACGGGAGAGGATCCAGTCCACAATCCTATTGAGTATATACTTGAAAGCATTAAAACTATTTACAGCATTAAACACAAGAATGGAGCGATCCGGCGTGTCAATGTCAATATTGCCGCTACCACAGAGGAAAATTACAGAAAGCTGAAGGAAGCGGGAATCGGGACATATATCCTGTTTCAGGAAACCTACCATAAAGAAAGTTATGAACGGCTTCATCCGACCGGACCAAAGCATAACTACTGTTATCATACAGAGGCCATGGATCGCGCTATGACAGCGGGAATCGACGATGTGGGGATCGGCGTTCTGTTTGGACTTGAACTTTATAAGTATGAGTTTGCGGGCCTTCTTATGCATGCAGAGCACCTGGAATCGCGTTTTGGAGTAGGCCCCCATACGATTAGTGTTCCTCGAATCAGACGGGCAGACGATATTGATCCGGATGAATTTGACAATGGAATCGACGATGATACCTTTGCTAAAATCACAGCTCTTATCAGGGTGTCGGTTCCCTATACAGGAATGATTATTTCTACCAGAGAGAGCGCAGAATGCCGGGAACGTCTGCTGAACCTGGGCATTTCCCAGATTAGCGGAGGTTCCAGAACCAGTGTGGGAGGCTATGCAGAGGAAGAGGCAGAGGAAGAAAGCTCTGCCCAGTTTGACGTGAGTGATAACCGTACCCTGGATCAGGTGGTAGAATGGCTGATGAAACTGGGATACATACCAAGTTTCTGTACAGCCTGCTATCGGGAAGGACGGACAGGAGACAGGTTTATGAGTCTTTTGAAAAGCGGACAGATAGGAAACTGCTGTCATCCCAACGCGCTGATGACTTTAAAAGAATACCTGGAAGATTACGCCTCACCTTCGACCAGGGAGCTGGGCAGTCTTCTGATAGATAAAGAAATTTTAAAGGTTCCCAATGAACGCGTCAGACAGATTCTGAAAGAAAATCTGAAAAAAATTGGCGAGGGGAAGCGGGATTTCCGCTTTTAAACAGATTAAAATGGGGAATCTGAAGATTCTGTAAGGCCGTTCCCTGGAGACTGAAGGGCAGCAGGGAACGAAGAAAGGAAGCAAGCATGGGAATGAACGAAACGCCATCTGCCGAGAGAGTGCATATCGGTTTTTTCGGATGCCGGAACGCAGGTAAATCCAGCCTTCTGAATGCTGTGGCAAATCAGAAGGCAGCAGTTGTTTCTCCGGAGAAGGGGACTACCACTGATCCGGTCAGAAAAACGATGGAGCTGGCTCCGCTGGGACCAGTAGTTTTAATTGACACTCCTGGTATTGACGATGAGGGAGAACTTGGGGCGCTGAGGGTACAGCGCGCAGAACAGGAGCTTGGAAGAGCAGATATTGCTGTGCTGGTTGTGGACAGTACAGCCGGAATTTGTGAAGCAGATGAAAGACTTATCACTCTTTTTCAGGAAAACAGGCTGCCATATCTGATTGCTTGGAATAAAGCGGATCTAGATAATGAGAGAAAAGACATGAAAGAGGGGTGTCCTGGAGGCTTGGATTCTGTGGAATTATTAAAGAAGCGGCAGGAATGGGGCAATCCGGTATGCCTGCGGGTCAGCGCGGTTTCGGGTGAAGGGATTGAGACTCTCAAAGAAGCGATCTCTAATTTGAAAGCAGAGGGAGGTGCTTTAGAACGGCCTCTGGTGGAAGATTTGATTGAACCTTCCGATTTTGTGGTTCTGGTCATTCCGATAGACAAAGCGGCTCCAAAGGGGAGGCTGATACTGCCTCAGCAGCAGACAATACGGAAAATTTTGGATAGGGGAGCGGTTGCTGTAACAGCAGGGGAAAATGAACTGGGAAACATTTTGACCGGGCTGGGAAAGCGGCCGAAGCTTGTGATTACCGACAGCCAGATATTCGGCTCTGTAAGCAGACAGGTGCCGGAGGATATTGCCCTGACCTCCTTTTCTATACTCTTTGCCAGATATAAAGGAAGCCTTGAAGCCTCTGTAAAGGGCGCGATGGCGCTTGAAACGCTACAGGAGGGAGACAGAATTCTGATCAGCGAAGGCTGTACGCATCACCGACAGTGCGGAGATATCGGGACAGAAAAGCTTCCGGCGTGGATTCAGAACTATGTGGGGAAAAAGATTTCCTTCTCTTTTACACAGGGGATGGATTTTCCAAAAGATTTGAGCGATTATCATATGGTAATTCACTGTGGGGGCTGTATGCTCAACGAAAAGGAAATGAAAAATCGTATAAAGACGGCAGCGCGCCAGCAGATTCCTATGACAAACTATGGAATTGTGATTGCACATATAAATGGTATTTTAAAAAGAAGTATAGGACCTTTTGAAGACGTGAGTGCGATACTTTCCGGGAAATAGCAGAGAGGAAGATGGAAAACTGTCTGGGGCAAAGCTCTTCTGAAATGGAAACAGAAGAAAAAGGATGGGAGTCAGGAGTGTAAGATTCTGGCTCCCGGAACAGGCGCAATACCTGAAAATACAGGGAAAAAAAGGCTTTGAAAATAAAAAATAAAAAACTTGAAAAAAACGGTTGACTTCTGTCGAAAACAGTGATAGAATACTTTTCGTTGCCGCCGAGAACGGCAGCTGAAAACAAAAGAAACAGCCTGAATATGGCGGCTTTCGAGGTTTTCTGTTCAGAGTTAAAAACAAAACTTTGAAAAAGAAAAATAAAAAAGTTCTTGACAAATGAAAAACAGCGTGATATAATAGCTGAGCACGTTTGGAGAGATATCGAAGTGGTCATAACGAGGCGGTCTTGAAAACCGTTTGTCCGCAAGGGCGCGTGGGTTCGAATCCCACTCTCTCCGCTCTTGATAGACAACTGAATATAAAGTGTCATCAGCAGAAGTACCCAAGTGGCTGAAGGGGCTCCCCTGGAAAGGGAGTAGGTCGTTAGTAGCGGCGCGAGGGTTCAAATCCCTCCTTCTGCGTTGGATATTCAAAGACGCTGGAGCGGCTGAGAATATCAGAACCTTGAAAACTGAACAGTATGTAAAACCCTGAAAATTCTAAGAACAAAAGGCTCAGGAGCCTTGAAGTTCGAGAGAACATTCAGAACAACCTAAAA
>JAGZZT010000028.1 GCA_018377235.1 Clostridium sp. | reverse complement strand
CTCTGCTTTTCCCTTTGTTGGTGTTCCACCGGATTGAAATTTGCAGATTTCACCTAATTTAACTCCCATATTTTCTTCCCCTACAACTCCGAATTGATCGATTTTGTATATCCTTCCTCTTATAAATTTAACAGTCTCTCCAGCTCTTCCATTTCCTGGCTGATTTCCATCTCAATTTCGCGAAGCTCGGTCATGATTTCCAGTGTAGAGGGATATTCGACGGGAACGTATTCGACTTTTTTGTACTTATTAATTGAAAGATCATATGCATTTTCAACAATCTCACTTTTTGGCACAAAAAAGCTCTGCTCTGTACGTTTTCGGTCAGCCTCGGCTGATAAATTGCGGAAACGCGCTATAATATCCGGAATATCGTTCTCTTTTACCTCGTTTCTCTTATCGTCCAGGCTGTATCCGTCTGCTGTCATGTCATAGAACCAGACCTGATCGGTTCCGCCGTGTTCTGTTTTTGTGAATATCAGGATAGCGGTCGATACTCCCGCGTATGGCTTAAACACTCCGGACGGCATGGAGATCACCGCCTCTAGCCTCTGGTTCTCCACGATTTCCTTTCTGATGTCTTTATGTGCCTTTGAGGATCCAAACAGCACGCCGTCCGGAACGATGCAGGCGCATCTTCCGCCAATTTTTAACATGCGCAGAAACAGCGCCAGGAATAATAATTCTGTTTTTTTGGTCTTGCAGACCTTCAGCAGATCCCCTGACACGGACTCTGCGTCCAGACTTCCCTTAAACGGCGGATTGGCCAGCACCAGCGAATATTTCTCCTTATCCGGGTTCTGATCTGAGAGACTGTCTCTGTACTCAATAAACGGATTGTCAATGCCATGAGTCATCATGTTCATTGCCCCAATGCGGAGCATGGTTCTGTCCATGTCGTATCCGTGAAACATGTGATTCATATAGTGGTCTTTCTTCTGCCTGTCAAAGAAAATCTCTTCCTTTTTCTTCTCTTTCAGGTATTCTCCTGCTGCCACTAAAAATCCCGATGTTCCGCAGGCCGGATCGCAGATCACCTCGTCGCTGGAGGGATCCATCAGCTCCACCATCATCCGGATAATGTGCCTGGGAGTTCTGAACTGGCCGTTTCGTCCAGACTGGGCAATCTTTGACAAAAGGTACTCATACACATCTCCCCGCACGTCTGCAGTCTGGATTTCATTCATCATCTTATAGATTTCATCTAATGAATCGACAACCTTGGATAAAACGAGGGGAGTCGGCAGTTTGAAAATCGCGTCGTCCATATATTTGGAATAAGCGCTGTTTTTGTCGCTGTGCAGCGTCTTGATAAACGGAAATACCCATTCCTGTATCACAGAATACATCCTGTCAGCCGGAAAATCATGGAAAACCGACCATTTCAGCTGTGCGCCGGCTATAGTCCGTTCTCCTATTTTCACCTCGTCAGTGAAAATACTCTGGTAGGGAAGCCCCAGCATGGCGCTTTCCTTTGCCCTTGTATTGTCTGAATCATCCAGATCATGAATAAACATCAGATAGGTAATCTGCTCGATGACTTCAAGGGGATTGACCAGACCGCCTGAAGCGAAAATATCCCACAAACTGTCAATTTTGTTTTTTAATTCACCTGTAATCATGTCTTCCTCCGCTTTTCATACATACTTTTCATACATACTTTCTGCACATATTTTAATAACGGTCTCTGCCGATTGTATCTGTTTTTTTTATTCTCCAATCGCGTCAGTGTGGAAGGGACAACATGCCGTATTGCCCTTTGTGCACTGGCGCTAAGTGTAGTATAACATAAACCGCCGTTTTTAGCGACCTTAACCCGGCGTCTTCCTGTTACATAAAAAGCGCCTCCGCCAGCCTGATGGTGCTTTCCCTCAGACTGGCAGAGACGCCAGGTTATCTTACATTAATTCTGTTTTTTGTTCCGCAAATCAAGCCTTTAATCAGCTTCTCAGCTCGATTCCCAGTCCCTGCAGTCCGTTCAGAATCTTGTTCATAGCGGAGGTTACTTCCTTCTCCTCCAGGGTGTGATCTTTGGAGCGGAAGGTGATAGAGTAAGCTACGGACTTGTAGCCTGCTGTAATCTGGCTGCCCTCGTAAACGTCAAAGAGCTTGTAGCTTTCCAGAATCTTTCCGCCTCTCTGCTCAATGATATCCTCGATCTGTCCTGCCAGAATCTCCTTCTTCATTACCATACTCAGATCTCTTGTCACGGACGGATACTTGGCGATTCCCTCATACTTGTGGTCGAAGGTAGCGTTTGCAGTGATCTCAGGCATATCGAGAACTGCCACATAGGTCTTCTCTCCCAGCTTGTAGTTGTCCGCCACGTCAGGATGAACCTCGCCCATATATCCAATCACTGTGCCGTTGTAGGAAATGAGAGCCTGACGTCCCGGGTGGAGGAAGCTCTTTCCTGCCTCAGGATTGTAATGAGGCTTTTTCTTCATTCCCACCTTCTCCAGGAACTCTTCTACTACGCCCTTCATGGTGAAGAAATCGCCGTTTCCATACATTCCCAGAGTGAACTGCTGACGCTCGTCCGGAAGAGCCGGAAGCCCTGTCTCCTCCAGGCGCTTTGCATTCTCCTCCTCACTGACTGGAAGGTAAATTGTAGCCAGCTCATAGAGTTTAACATCCTTATTTCTGCGGTTATAGTTCGTAGAAATAGAATTTAACATTCCGTTTAACGGAGTTGTTCTCATAACGCTAAAATCCTCTCCCAGTGGGTTGGAAATAGAAACCACTCTGCGAAGTGCGGAATCTTCAGGAATCAAAAGCTTGTCAAATACCTTTGGACTCTCAAAGGAGTATGTCATGCTCTGGGAGAATCCACAGAACTCTGCAATTCTTCTGGCAACCTCTTCTACTCTCAGCTTGAAAGACAGCTTTCCTGCGGTGGCCTCTCCTGTAGGCAGAGCGGTCGGAATCACATCGTATCCATAGAAGCGGGCAACCTCCTCAGCCACGTCTGCCATTCTGTGAACGTCCTGACGCCAGCTTGGAACTACTATCTCGTTTGTCTTCTCATCGTATTCCAGCTCAACGCTCTTTAAATAAGAAATCATGTCTTCCTTAGAGATGTCGGTTCCCAGAAGGCGGTTAATCTTCTCCGGCTCGAAGGCTACGCGGTTTCCCTCCTTCTTTACCGGATAAACGTCCAGCATGCCTCCTACAACCTCTCCGGCTCCCAGCTCCTCAATCAGCTGGCAGGCGCGGTTAATGGCCAGCTCGGCTGTGTTGGGATCCAGACCCTTCTCGAACTTTCCGGAAGCGTCTGTTCTGAGTCCCACTCTCTTAGCGGAGAGACGGATATTGGTTCCGTCAAAGCAGGCTGCCTCGAATACCATGGTTTTTACATCATCTGTAATCTTGGAATTTTCTCCTCCCATGATTCCGGCGATTCCTACTGCCTTCTCGCCATCATTAATCATAAGAATCTGGCTGTCCAGCTGTCTCTCCTGACCGTCCAGAGTCTCGAATACATCTCCGTCCTGAGCACATTTTACTACAATCTCTTTTCCGGCAATCTGATCGTAGTCATAGGCATGCATGGGCTGTCCGTACTCCTCCATCACATAATTTGTGATATCCACGATGTTGTTAATGGGGCGGATACCGCTGGCAGCCAGGCGGCGGCGCATCCAGTCCGGAGACGGAGCCAGCTTAATATTTTTCACCATTCTGGCACAGTAACGGGGACACAGTTTCGTATCCTCTACACTCACCTTCAGGTAGTCGTGAATATCCTCGCTGTTTCCAGCAGCCTTGATCTCAGGGGCGCAGAACTTCTTTCCAAAAGTAGCGGCAGCCTCTCTGGCAATTCCGATTACGCTGTAGCAGTCTACGCGGTTAGAGGTAATCTCATACTCAAACACTACGTCTCTGAGGCCCAGCGCCTCCACTGCGTCGCTTCCCACCTGAACGTCGTCCGGAAATACATAAATCCCAAGCTCCGGCGCGTCTGGATACATTTCCCTGCTGGAGCCCAGCTCCTCCACGGAACACATCATGCCGTTAGACTCTACGCCGCGCAGCTTGCCCTTTTTAATCTTCACTCCATCTTCAGGACGGCCGCCGTCATGATCTCCGGCTACCTTTCCGCCGTCCAGAACAACTGGAACTTTCTGTCCTACTTCTACGTTAGGCGCTCCTGTGACGATCTGGGTTACCTCACCGCCCAGATCCACCTGACAGATCACCAGTTTGTCTGCGTCTGGATGGCGGTCAATTTTTAAAATCTGTCCCACCACAATCTTCTCCAGATTCTTATCCAGGCACTCATAGCCCTCTACCTTTGTTCCTGTCAGCGTCATAGCGTCTGTGTACTCCTGAGCTGTGACATCCAGATCCGGAACATATGCTTTTATCCATGATAATGCTGTGTTCATCTCGATTCTCCTCGCAATCTAATCTGCTTTCTGTGAAACCTTTGTCTATCTGTTCCTGTCTGATTGAAAACTCTTAGAACTGCTTTAAAAAGCGCACATCGTTTTCATACAGCAGTCTCATATCGTCAATCTCATACTTTAAGAGGGCAATTCTCTCAAGGCCCACGCCAAAGGCAAAGCCTGAGTATTCCTCCGGATCAATATTGCACATCTCCAATACATGGGGATGAACCATGCCGCATCCTAAAATCTCAATCCAGCCAGAACCCTTACAAAAACGGCATCCCTTTCCGCCGCACTTGAAACAGCTCACATCCACCTCAGCAGACGGCTCTGTGAACGGGAAATGATGGGGACGGAATTTTACCTTTGTCTCCTCGCCGAACAGCTCTCTGGCAAACTCAGCCAGAGTTCCCTTTAAATCTGCGAAAGTAATGTTCTTATCAATAACCAGTCCCTCAATCTGGTGGAATGACGGAGAATGAGTTGCATCCACTTCGTCTGAGCGGAATACACGGCCCGGTGCAATCATACGGATCGGAGGTTTTTTTGTTTCCATAGTACGAACCTGAACCGGAGATGTCTGGCTCCTGAGAACAACAGAATCATTGATATAGAAAGTATCCTGCTCATCTCTGGCCGGATGTCCTTTCGGAATATTTAACTTCTCGAAATTGTATTTATCATACTCTACCTCCGGACCTTCCACTACCTCATAGCCCATTCCGATGAAGATCCTCTCTACTTCCTCTAAGGCGATGGTATTTGGATGGCTGTGGCCTACGTTGTTCTTCTTAGCAGGGAGAGTTACGTCAATAACCTCTTTTTTCATCTGCTCCTCGCGAGCCATGCGGGCCAGTTTATTCTTGGTTTCTTCCAGCTTTGCCTCAATTAAAGCTCTGGCATCGTTCACCATCTGTCCAACCTTAGGACGCTCCTCTGGAGCCACATCCTTCATGCTTTTTAAAACGCTGGTCAGCTCGCCCTTTTTTCCAAGGTATGCGACGCGGATATCATTTAACTTTTCCAGCGCATCGGAGGCTTCGATCTTTGCAAGGGCCTCTGCCTTGATCTTCTCTAACTGCTCTTTCATAAGTTCTCCTTTTTTAATAGATTGTATCTGTGCATCGTGTGCTAAAGGATCTGGCAAAGATTTCTGTGAAATAAAAAAATCCCATCCCTTCACACACGAAGGGACGGGATATAAACCGCGGTACCACCCTGATTCCTGCTTGCTGCAGGCTCTTATCTTATACGTAACGTGTACGAAACGTCGCCGCCTACTTAGCACCTTTTCTCCAGACTTGCTGTTCAGCTGCGCGGCTCTGGTGGGAATTTTGAACTCTTATCTGAACCGAAGGAGACTCTCAGCCGATGATCTCCTTTCTCTGGACGGAAAATAAGCTTCTACTTACACCTTCACTGCCTTTTCTTATGCTGTCTAATATTTTACGCACTGTTTTTTTGTTTGTCAAGTGGGGAAGCGGATTTTCCGTAGCTTTTGCGGAAAAACAGAGAATTTTAATTATGAGCGCGAAGGAAACATTTTCTTGTTCCAACTCAAAGTCACCGAGCGAAATGTCTGAGCCGAAAGGCGAGTTTTCGCGAATGGCAGATAATGGATGCATGAATTGAGCAGAAAACGCAGTCGGTCATAAATCCTGCCGATTTTTCCTACTCTCTCCCCTTCGTTAATTCCGCCAGCTGGCTGAGGATCCCGTTTCCGCCAGATAACGAGATACTTCCCACTTTTTCACAGATTTTCTCCAGATATTCCATCTCTTTTAAATGGTACAAAATTTTATTCTCTTCCATCAGCCTGGCTGTATTTAACAGACTTCTGGTAGAGGCCACCTCCTCCCTGCGTGTAATGACATTGGCCTGAGCCTGCTTCTCGGCCATCAGCACAGTATTCATGATTGCCCGTATTTCACCTGGAAGAATGATATCCTTAATACCTACATTTTCAAGCTCTACCGGATACTCTTTCTCTATCTGCTTCATCTTCTCAGACAGGCAGGAAGCCAGTTCCTCTCTCTTATCTAAAAGTTCATCCAGCTTCAGTCTTCCCACATATTCTCTAGCTGCCAGCTGACAGGCGCTGTAAAGCTGCTCTGCAATATTTGACGTTTTCCGCATCAGGCTGACCGGATCCGTAATTTTGTAGCAGCACACCAGATTCAGCCTGACTCCCACCTTGTCTGAGGTGAGAATATCCTGCCCTGTAATGTCCACTCTCTGCATTTTTAAGTCTGCCAGCGTACAGGAAACTCTGGTTCCATAGTTCCAGAAATACCAGATTCCACAGGGGAGCGTTCTCTCATATACTCCGTTAAAGTATAAAAGTCCTGCCTCTCCCTCCTCCACTGTAATCTTTTTATACATAGAGAGCGGCGCCTTTTCTATCAAGTACACCGGAAAATTCGGTTCGATCTCAGGTAATGACACGTCCACAGTACGAATTTCCTGCGTCTCGTACACATTCCAGAAATAATATTCTCCTGGCAGGAGCACTTCCGCAAACACACCGTTTACAAAACGGTAGCCTATGCTGCTGTCAGGGATGAGAACCTTTAATACTCTCTTTGAAAATTCCTGGTTCTCCATGAGAAGCTCCATGGGAATGCCCTGATCCTCCACTTGTCCCTTCATCACAGTTTTTTTTACTTCAGCCTTCTTCCAAAAGGGGATATGGTAAGTCCCCGGAGGCAATATTTTGCCAAATATTCCTTTCTCCATCAAAAAACCGCAAAATGGATCACTGATAATAACTTTCATATGTAAACGCCTCCTCTGTGGCTTATTCTTTTCTTTCTAAAATTTCTTTTTCATAAGCTCTGACCTTGTCATCCTGTTACAACCGCCCTTTAGCAGGGGCCTTTCATTGAGAAACTGTAAAGATAAGAACCTGCCGCCCTGCGGCTTTGTTCCCTGCTTTCGCCTGCTTCGGTATCCTGAAAGGCACAGCTGCAAAAAGTGGCAAGAAGGCCCTCTGACAGCCTTCTCATCCTGAAAATCTGCGCTTATTAAACGCCCTCATGGTGACTGCTATACCAGCTTAGCTACAGATTCTAAGAATCTGGCAGGATTTGAACCTGCGAATCGTCAAAATATAAAAACAGCTCTCTGTCCCCTGGAACACAGAAACTCTTGGTTCCTGTACCCGGCAGGCAGAATCCGTTCTATAGACTCCAAACCTGCTCCTGTCAGAAAATCTTTCGGTTTTCGGGGAATTGGCTGATACAAATTATCCTTTTACTACACCGATGGTATGAAGTTTTTTCACCGGTTCTACTAAATCAGACTGATTTTTCATAACCTCGTCAATATCCTTATAGGCAAAACGGCTCTCTTCCGCCACGTCAGACTTGTTTTTCTTTCCCAGAACAACCTGCTTTTCCTTCAGATCATTGATTACCTCCTCGCAGGTAAAAGCATTCATAGCGCCTTTTCTGGAATATCTGCGCCCAGCACCGTGGGAGGAGGAACAAAACGACTCCTCATTTCCCTTTCCTCTCACTACATAGCTGTAGGAACCCATAGCTCCCGGAATCACCGCCAGCTCCCCTTCCCTTGCTCTGACAGCGCCTTTCCGGTGAACCCACACATTCTCCCCATAGTGGTTTTCAAGCGCCGCATAATTGTGATGGCAGTTGATCTCCTCCGTGTATCTCAAATTCAGCTCCGTATATTTTCCAATCCATTTTTCCAGAACAGCCTTCACAGCCAGCATCATTTTCGCCCTGTTTTCCATGGCGAAATCCATAGAAAGCTGCATCCAGTTTAAATACTGCTTTCCTTCTTCTGTGTCGATAGGAAGGAATGCCAGCCGATACTCGTCAGGAACCTGGCTGTACCACCTGCTGTTCAGTTCTCTGGCTTTTTGATGGAAATAATCGCAGACTGCCTTTCCCATATGGCGGCTGCCAGAGTGAATCATCACACTTAAATATCCTTCCTCATCCTCCTGAAGCTCAATGAAATGATTTCCTCCTCCCAGAGTTCCCACCTGAAAATAGCCGGCGTCCAGCTGCCCCATCAGTTCTCCGTCTTTCTCATACTTGTCAAGTTCCTCAAACGCTCTGTCCAGGGTATAACAGGGCATGGCTGTCTTGTGATGGGCAAAGCCCACCGGCACATTTCTTAAAATATCTCCTACCATTCCCTGAATCAGACTGCCGTTTCCAGTGATAATGCCACGAATCTCTTCTATTTTTACATTCGTCCCAACCCAGGCCATGCCGCAGCCAATGTCTACTCCCACCGCGTTTGGAATCAAAACCTGTTTCGCCGCAATGACGCCTCCGATGGGCATTCCCTTTCCAGCATGGGTATCCGGCATCAGACACACCCATTTGTGAAGGAAGGGAAGTCCTGCCAGATGACAGGCCTGTTCAAAGCAGCTTTCCTCCAGTTCCTCTCTCTTTTCCAGCCAGATTTTTATAGGCTTTTCCCATGCCTTATCTGATACAACAAACATATCTGTTCCACTTCCTTTCTCAGCGTCCTCTGTACAGTGACGCGCTTCATAATATCTGTTTGTTACAATGCCCATTCTAGTAAATTTTTCCTGATTGATCATTTAAAAAAAGTTGCGGCCTTGCTATAATTTAACTATAGCGTCAGTGTACAAGGGGTAAAGGAGAAAATGCTATGGCACAATTTCAGGAATTGATTAAAAATTTCGACCGAATCCGCGACTATATGCGGCAATTTTATGTTTATGGCTTTAAGGTGCGGGGGGATTTCACGAAAAAAAGCGCCAGAACCTATGATAATGAACGGCGAAGGATTGAAAGCTGGCTGGCTGATTATATTTCCTCCGACTACACCTCAAAGGGGAAGCAGATATCCGTCAGCGCTGACAGCCGCTCTATCTCCTCCAACCCTCTTTACAATGCCTGGAAGTCAAAAAGCTTTACGGACAAGGATCTGCTGCTGCATTTTTTTATTCTGCACTATCTGGCGCAGAACAGAGTCACTGAAAAAGAACCTGAACTCATCCTGACAGAACATGGCGTTTCCGCCTCTGTCTCACGCTCTGGAATGACCGCTGGAGAGCTGGCAGATCGGATTTCAGCAGACTTCGGCTGTTCCTTTGACGGACAGACTGTCCGTCTGAAGCTGAAGGAATATGAAAACCTGGGGATTCTGTCCTCTGAAAAATATCAAAAATCTGTCTATTACCAGTTAAGCCAGCCTGCTCCCTTTGAAAAGCCGGAATTTAAAGCGCTTTATGAGAGACTGCTTATGGCGGTTTCCTTCTTCTCAGAGACAGCTCCCTTCGGGTTTATCGGAAACACCATCCTGGAACGAGAGTACAGGCACAGCTCCTGCTTCTGTTTTAAACATTATTTCATGGTCCACACCCTGGAGGACGGCGTTTTATACCCGATTCTCCAGGCCATTCGCCAGGGCGGCTGTCTGGAATTTGAAAATCACAGCCAGAGAAGCGGAAAGATTACCTTTATCCAAGGCTTCCCGCTGCAGATTTTCGCCAGTACCAAAACAGGGCGGCGGTACGCCTGCATCTATGCAGTAAAGGAACGGCGTTTTCTCAATTTGAGGCTGGACTGCATTGCCAGTGTAAGAAAGCTGAGAGAAGACCTGGACGAAGCTGCCTTCTTCCGGTCTCTTCTGGATAAAAACCGCGCACTCTGCTTCGGCGTATCTTTTGGCCATAAAACTGTGCGGACAGAAGAAATATGTATCAAGCTCTTTGTAGATGAGGAGCAGGAGGAACACATTTTAGAACGGCTTTATCGGGAAGGAAAAGGCGGCGAAATACTGCGTATCCGAAAAAACGAATATCTCTACAGCAGCGTTTTCTTTGATGTCAACGAAATGCTGTCCTGGGTGAAATCTTTCACCGGACGCATTATGGATATTCAGTCCTCCAGCGAAAGCTCTGTTCTGAAAGTAGTTTCCGACTGGAAAAGCATGTATCGGATGTATAGAGCGAACGAAGATGAGGCCGAAAACGGCGAACGAAGCAAAACAGAAATGAAACACACAGAAGGCGGGGCCGACCGGCCTGCGGATACCAGCGTCTAAATAGACACTCAGAAAGGAAAATCACTATGGGACAGGAATTGACACTGTTTGATAAATTATACTGCTGCTACTATCAGGCAGTCAGACAAATATTAGAGGAGGCAGCCTGCTCTCCTATCAATAAAAAGAGGATGGCAGAAATCTGCGAAGCAGCCGCTTTCCGGGAAAGCGCCCTGTCCATTCTTCCTCAGCTGACGGACAGAGACGGTTCCTGGAGCTGCCTGCTGCACAAAACAGCAGACAGCCTTTTTTCCTCCGCGCTGGACGATAAAACCCTGAAGGCGCCTCTCTCCCGCCTCCAGAAGGCCTGGATCTCCTCCATCTGCCAGGATCCCCGATTTCTTCTGTTCTTCACCGAAGAAGAACGCGATTTTATAAAAGCAGATACCCCTGCTCTGTACCAGGAAGAGGACTTTTATTATTATGATAGGTTTCAAAACGGAGATCCCTATTCCAGCGCCATGTACCAGAAGCATTTTCGCACCATTCTCACGGCTCTTTCTGAAGGGCAGCTCCTAAAGCTCTCCTACAAAGGAAAAAATCAGATGCTGACAAATTTAAAAGTCCTGCCCATCCGCCTTCAGTATTCTTCTAAAGACGACAAATTTCGTCTGCTCTGCGTGAAACTCAGGAGAGATCGGAACGGCCTTCCGTACACGCTGAACGTAGGAAAAATTCTGACTTGCAATTTAGCCGGCACTCCAAACATGGCCGGGGAAAGCAGCAATATGCCCGAACTGCCCTCTCTGGCTTTGTTCTCGCAGAAGGCTGCTGAACCGGCTGTCATTGAAATCGACGGCAGAAGAAATTCCCTGGAACGGTGTATGTTAAAATTTGCCGATTATGAAAAACATACCATTTATGATGAGGAAAGGGGCGTTTACACCTGCTCTATTTACTATGATATCCAGGACGAAACAGAGCTGCTCATCGATCTGCTGTCCTTCGGCCCTGTCATCCGCGTCCTGGAACCTGAGCGGCTGGTGCGACAGATCCAGGAGCGGGTGATCAAACAGCACAAATGGCTGTTTGGGGAGGTGGTAGGAGGAGACATAGCGTAAATGTCACGTCTCCTCTTTCGTTACTTAATAATTAATTTCCGTTCATAACCCGTTGGGCTTTCCACGATTATAACTACTAATTTTGAATTTCTTTTTTATCAACTAGATTTTCCATTATCTGCTCAATTACAGAAACTTCCTCTTCCAGCTCCTCTGCAATCTGCTCTGCTGTCTTTCCCTTTTTCAGCTTTTTCATCACCTGGGAATGCAGATGGCTCTTTAGTCCGTCTTCACGTCCCTCTTCATACTCTGCCCTCCGAATCACTTTCAGCTCCCGTTCCTCGTCGTACTCAAAAGTACTTATCTCGATGGCCTCCCCTCGTTTTTTTCTAAGAAAGTCTGACAATACTCCCTCATGGATACATTCGTCTACCGCCCTCTCTACTGCAGAACCTAATTCCATGGTCTTTGTATAGAGGCGGATTCTCTCCACAAAAATCATATATTCCCTAAGCATCCGGCACACTTCCAGCAGCTCCTTATTTTTCCCCTGGTTAATATTTAGCACCAGTACCTTCAGTTCCATTGTAAAATACCAAAAAATGAGGAGCCGGAAGTCTCAGTCTCTTAGAAGAACATAAGATTTCATCCTTCACCAGACCCTGATACGTTCTGGATACGTAAAATAAATCTCGAAGCGGCATGTTAGATTCCAGGTAGACTGGTGTTCATAGAGACTCAGCAAATTTTCCCTGTCCTGAAACAAACGGCAAAAAATCGTGTCCTTGTAATGTCGCCTGGCTGGCAGCGTGACGCCATCTGCAGAAACAGTTACTGCTCCATTTTCTTCCTTATTCATTTGTCCTCCTTCGCAGGAGAACGAAAATCTCCTTCTTTTTCATTATTTTTTGGAAAAGCATAGATTTTTTGAAATGATAAGTAGAATCGTAGACGGCCATGAATCGGCCTGTGATAAGAAATATATGCTTTAAGATAAGTATAACATGAGGGAGGAGGAAGGCAAGGTGGGATTGCCTTCCCCTCAAACCTATAAGACCTTTCCCTCTCAACTCATATCTTTGTTTAACTTCAACGTAACAAATTTTACTGCTTCTGGCTATCTGTAATTTCCTTTACCAGCTTCTCTACTTCCGAACATTCCAGCTCTAAATCCTCTGCTATCTGTGCCGCTGACCAACCTTTTGACAGCTTTTTGCTAATCAATTTTTTTAAAGTTGTTATTCGCCCCTGCTCTAGCCCAGCCTCATGACCTTCTTTCAGCCCCTCCTCATACTCTGCCCTTCGGATCAGCTTCAGTTCCCGCTCCTCATCATATTCAAAAATGCTCATCTCAATGGCCTCCCCTCGGTTTTTTCTAAGAAAGTCCGACAATACTCCTTCATGAATACATTCGTCTACCGCCCGCTCTGCCGCTGCGTCTAACTCCATAGTTTTTGCATAAAGGCGGATCCGATCTACAAAAATCATATATTCCTTAAGTGCCGGCACAGTTCCAGCAACTCTTTATTTTTCCCCTGATTGATATTTAACACCAGTACCTTCGATAGTGTCAAGATTTTTTCGCAAAAATCAAATTCAGTCGTTTGGTAGCCGGCAGTTAACCGGCTATGATATCAGACAACAGATCATCCTCCAGTT
>JAGZZT010000036.1 GCA_018377235.1 Clostridium sp. | reverse complement strand
AATTTCTTTTATCCTTGAAAATCTCGTAACAAAGACTGACAAGGGCAACAATGAATATTCCAATCTGAATTAAGTCAGAGTATGTAACATACATTGGCAGGCCCTCCTTTCTTTCGTCTGGAGGGTTAGCCCCTCCGAAAATGGAGGGTAAGCCGCCCGGCTCTGTGGTTTCCCACACGGTTATTATATAGCAAGGCCTACGGCCTGACAATCTCTATTTGCGTTTCTTTCTGATTTGATATAAAATCGTTCGTTCTTTGAGAAAAATTGGGGAAATTAGGAAAATTTAGATTTTGGCGAATTTATCAAAGCTACTTGAATTATAGGAAGTGATTGGATATAATAGAAATATAGAAAGCACCCACTCCAAAAGTGGATGCCTCTAGTGGGTTTTTTCTACCCTAATGGGTAGCGCCCATCCTGTTGGCCGACAGGATGGGCATTTTTACTTTCGCTTGTTTCTCTGGTCGAGAAAGGCAAGCAGTGCCTGGTAAACCAGGGCAGGTCTGGAGGCATACCACTCCTGTCATGAGTGCTTTCCGTAATGTTATTTGACCACGGAAATTTATGTGGTTCAATGAAAAAATTTCATTTCAAACTTCTAATCATTTTACCGCCAAATCGTTCATCCTAGCCGTTTATAGGGTGGATAATCTTTGTCCCACAAGCACAAATTTTAATTTATCATATAAAAATAGGAGTACCACTCCTGTCAGCATTATGACAGTTGCGATACTCCTGAAAATATCTTATTTAATTAATATGATTCTATTAATTAGTTAATACCAAGCCATCCCTCGCCAAGTTTGCCATCCTTCAGTGTATATGTATACTGATCATCGTCATATAACTGGATGAACGGTACAGATACCTTTGCATCCTCGCTCGGATCTACTTTGGCTGCAATATTAGCCTCAGCTAAAGCGATTAATTCATCTGCAGACATAGGTGTCTCGCCCTCAATTGTAACGGACTTAACCTTCTTGCCAGTAAATGTTACGTTAACGTCCTCTGCTGCGATACCCTTGTTCTCGATATCGTACTTCTTGTTATCGCTCTTGGAGGACTGGATCTTACCCTTGTTGTTTACTAAGTAAACTGCACCGTTTACATAGTAAAGTCTGTAATCATCGTCAGCCTCAAGTCTCTTACCGTTGAAGTACAGGTAGTTATCCTTCTCACCTGTGTAGCCCTGGCCGTTGCTTCCGTTCTTTGTATTGAAGTAGAAGCTGTAATCATCATCGTCACACTCTACGTCAGATACCTTGCCGTCCTGCATGTAGCCGTTCTCATCGAAGTAGTAGAAACCGCCATCAGCCTTGATGTACTGAAGACCTGTCTGCATCTGTCCCTTCTCGTTGAATGCAAAGTACTTCTTGCCCTTGGAGCTGTCTACTTTGATTCTTGCTACGTATACAGGGCCATCCGCATCATCTGTAGCGTAGTCCTTTGCTGTATCAGCATGCTCAGCCTCGCCGTCATCGATGAAGTACCAGTCTGTGTCGCTGTCTGTGCCAACATCCTCAGAACCGTCGATCTCGTACCAGCCGTCGCCTCTCCAGCCTTCCTCTACGATGTTGTAGTAGAGCATATCTCCAATGCCTGCGCTGTTTGGTGTAGCGTTTCCATCAAGATGAGCGTTTCCTGGTGTTGCTGCGCTTACTGCCTTACCATTAATCCACTCATAAAGCATCTGGCCATGCTCATTGAACATGTAGTAACGGCCGTTTACTTTCTTCTTGCCAGAATCCTTGTACATCTTACCGCTGGATCCGAACCAGTACCAACCTTCGTCGTCGCACTCGTCCTCATCTGCGCATGTGAGGATCTGCTCCTCATCCTCATCATCATCAGCATCGCCTGGCTTCTCAAGCCATAACCACTGATTCTCTGCTCTCCAGCCCTCATCTTCTGTTCCGAGGTAGAATACGTTTCCGTTCTCCTCGTGCCATCCGTAGAGCATCTCGCCGTCTTCGTTGAAGTAGTAAGTCTTGCCGTTGATCTTCTTATCCTCGGAAGTTACTTTCTTACCCTTGTTGTCGAAGTAATACCAGTGATCTCCGTCCTCGTCCGGATCAGAAACATCTTCGTCAGCTGTTGTCTTGATCCAAGCGTTCTTCAGCATAGCGCCGTCAGAACCTACATAGTACTCATCGTCTACCCATGTA
>JAGZZT010000010.1 GCA_018377235.1 Clostridium sp. | reverse complement strand
TCAGGACAGGCTGGTAAGCCAGATCCAGAAAACCATTCGAGATATTAAGACAGACCGGGAAATGGGAGAGCGCTATATGACTTTGGAAGAGCTGTTGAAGGATGAAAAGCAGGAAGGACGCTTGGAGGCTACACGAGAGAATATTTTAGAGCTTCTGGAAGAGCTGGGGCCGGTTCCGGATCAGCTGAGGGATCGGTTGGAAGAGCTGGAGGAATTGGGAGACTTGAGGGCTTTATTAAAGCTGGCAGCTAAAGCAGATTCCTTAGGTGTGTTCGAAAAAGAAGCAGAGAAGTATCTGCAGTCCAGCCAATCTGGCAAACAATAAGCATTAGTCGGCGAAGATTCTATATCGCCGGTGCATATCTGTCCCAATGCCGTCTGCGGCATTGGGGTCTATGAAAACTCTTACAAGAAGAGTATCTTACTGACTCAAAAAAGATTTCATCAAACATTTGGCAGGGGAATCCTAGATTCAATACAAAATTTTATGATTTTTCGGCTTTTCTTTTTTTATCAGATAACAGCATATAGAAAAATGTCCCGGCTGCATTTATAATGTAAGAGACAATACATAAAAAACGAAAGGAACATTCCTTATGCTTCCATATATTTACGAAGATTTAAAAGAAGCCTGCCAGAATCTTCCAGTGAGCCTGGCGGCCGGCTGCGGGGCGGCTGTTCTGGCACTTTGTTTTCAGCGGCTCAGCCAACGCAGGATCCAGGTTGTCCCCATCTTTTTATGGGCGGCCTATCTGGAACAGCTTTTATGGCTGGTATATCTGAATCGTGCGCCTGGAAGCAGGAAAAGTCTTGACCTGGGTCTGTTTGATACGATCAGCCGCAGCGCTCAGGGAAATTCCTATGTGGCGGAAAATGTGCTTCTGTTTCTTCCATTTGGAATACTGTTTCCCCTGCTGTTCCGGTTTCACAACAGAAAAAAATATAGATTTCCAGTATGTCTGTTATCTGCGTTTTTATGCAGTGCAGGGATTGAAACGGTACAGTACATTACGGCTAGAGGATATTCCCAGCTGGATGATGTAATAACAAACGTGGCAGGGACGGCAGCAGGATATGCTGTTTTTTATCTGGCTGAGAGAACAGCAGAGTGCAGAAGAATATAGGCGTTCTGCTGTTTTTTCATTTCTCATTTTCAGTTCTTATTTTAAAAACTTCTGTACACTCTCAAATCCTCATGATAAAATATTCATTTAGAAATGATAAAGAAGGAAGGAACTTACCAATGACACAGACGATATCGCAGAAGGAACAGGAGAATCCTCTGGGCTATGAAAAGCTTTCCACGCTTTTAAAGGGATATGCCATCCCCAGCATTATTGCCATGCTGGTCAGCTCCCTCTATAATATTGTAGATCAGATTTTTATCGGCCAGGGTGTGGGGTATCTGGGGAATGCAGCTACGAATGTTTCCTATCCTCTGACAACCATCTGCCTGGCGATTGCCCTGCTTATAGGAATTGGAAGCGCGTCCCGGTTTTCTTTGGAGCTGGGAGCGGGGAGAGAGGAGAACGCGGCCAGAACGGTGGGAACGGCAGTCTCCATGATGGTACTCCTGGGAATTTTGTATGTGGTAGTGGTTGAGGCGTTTCTCACGCCCCTTCTGACCATATTTGGAGCTACGAAGGATGTGATGCCCTACGCCCAGAGCTATACCCGCATTACAGCCGCAGGAATGCCGCTGTTGATTCTGACCAACGGTCTCAGCAATCTGGCCAGGGCGGATGGAAGCCCTAAATACTCTATGACCTGTATGCTGGTGGGGGCGGTGATCAATACAATTTTAGATCCTATTTTTATTTTTGTGCTTCATCAGGGAGTTGCAGGGGCCGCTGTCGCCACAGTTGCAGGCCAGCTGTTTTCCTGTCTGATGGCGCTCTGCTATCTGAAAAAATTCCGTCATGTGAAGCTGGAACGGCATCATTTCATTCCCAGACTCCATGTCTGCGGAAAAATCGCTTCCCTTGGCATGAGCAGCAGCCTGAATCAGATTGCCATTACATTTGTACAGATTGTGTTAAACAATTCTCTTACCTACTATGGATCCCTGTCTGCTTATGGAAGCGAGATCCCCCTGGCCAGCTGTGGAATTGTGATGAAGACCAACGCTATTCTGCTGGCTGTTATCATTGGGATTTCCCAGGGCTCCCAGCCCATTATCGGATTTAATTATGGGGCAAAGCAGTATGAGAGAGTAAGAGCAATTTACCGTTTGGCTATTACCTGGAATCTGGTGGTTTCCGGAGCCGGCTTTCTGTTGTTTCAGCTGTTTCCAAGGCACATTATTTCTATATTCGGAACGGGAGAGCCTCTTTATTTTGAGTTTGCTATCCGTTTTCTGAGAATTTTCCTGTTTATGGTGATCATAAACGGAGTCCAGCTGCTTTCCTCTAACTTTTTTGCAGCCATTGGAAAGCCAGTGAAGGGAGTGATTTTGTCGTTGACAAGGCAGGTATTTTTCCTGGTTCCCTTGCTTTTAGTCCTGCCCCTGTTTTTTGGCATTGACGGAATTCTATTTGCCGGCCCTGTGGCAGATTTTGCGGCGTTTTTCGTCACAATGCTTCTGATTAAGAGGGAAATGCGTCATATGAAAGAACTTCAGGCTGGACTTGAGACAGAACAGGTTCAGGCGGCTGAAATAGGAAGATAGAGCTCAAAGAGCTTTGAGCGCCGGATTTGGAAGGAAAGGTAAAAGAAAGAGAAGAGGAGAATCTGTTTCTGCTTTTAAATCAGAGCAAAACAGTTCTGCCTCTTCTCTTTTTTGTGAAAACTATGTTTTGAAATCCTGATCAGGCCAGGTGGAACAGATGAAACAGCATCAGCCATGCCATGCCATAATAAGTAATGACTGCCACCAGATCGTTGACGGTTGTGATTAAGGGGCCGGATGCGACAGCCGGATCCACTTTAATTTTATGGAAAAACAGGGGAATTACCGTTCCAGCCAGGCTGGAGATGGCCATAGCCAGCACCAGGGAAATGCCTACGCAGGCGGAAACAGCGAAACCGTAAAGAATAGAATTTCCCTTGAACAGCCACACATAGACGCCAATACACAGGAAGGAGACGATGCCTAACAGCCCGCCGTTCGCCATACCGATTTTTACCTCTTTCCAGATGAGAGCCAGCCTTGTTTTAAAGGTGATCTCCTCATCCATCAGAACGCGGATGGTGACAGCCAGGGACTGAGTGCCCACATTTCCCGCCATGTCCAGAATCAGAGACTGGAAGCATACAAGAATGGCTACCTTAGACACGATTCCCTCGAACATTCCCACTACACTGGATACGAACATGCCCAGGAACAGGAGGGCAATCAGCCATGGAAGACGCTTTTTCATGCTGACGGCCAGGGTTTCCTTCATGTCCTCGCTGCCATCTCCTTCTGCAATACCGGCCAGCTTGTTGTAAACTTCCTTGGATTCTTCCTCCATATAGTCTACAATGTCCTGGACTGTGATAACGCCGATCAGGCGATCCTCCTGGTCGAGAACAGGAAGCGAAGCCTCCTCATAATCGCGAATCCAGTCCATACACTCTTCCAGGTCATCGTGATCATGAACAAAGGGGTAGGAATTGACAATAATGCTCTCGAGAGGCGTGTATTCTCTCGCTAAGATCAGGTCCTTTAAATCAATAGCTCCGTAAAAGCGATCGTTTTCATCCACTGCATAGAGGGTGGTAATATTATCATTATCAGCCGACTGGCGGATTAATTCCTTCATGGCCTCCTTGACTGACAGGGTGTGGCAGATGGAAATGTAGTTATTGCTGATCAGGCTTCCGATTTCATCATCCTCATAAGAGGAAATCAATTTAATATCGCCAGAGGTTTCTTCGCTTAAATTTTCCTCAATTTTTTCATGAAAGGCGGCGGGAAGCTGCTCCAGAAGCTCTGCGGCGTCATCAGAATCCATGTATTCGATGATATTTGCAGCCTCTCTGGGGGAAAGCTCAGTCATCAGAGCTTCCGGTTCATCATAGTAGGAAAAAATTTCCGCTGTCCGTTCAGCGCCCATTTTTTGGTAGAGCTCCTGACGCTCCTCCGGTGTCAGCTCTTCTAAAGCCTGGGCAATATCGTAGTCGTGGTAATCATCCAGATGGGAAATCAGGGCATCCCGGTTTCGCCCAGCTCGGATTAGCTGGATGATCTCCTGAACAATTTCTTCGTTAATAAATTCATGTCTTCTCATGTCAGTATCCTCCTATTCAGCAAAACGAAGAATACGCCAGAAAACCAGCCTGAATGAGGAACTGTCAGAAATCAGATGTACCTGCACAGGCGGGCTGTCAGCTTTGCGTATTCTAATTTACAGGTATCAGGGTGACCGTCTCCGTCCATGCATTCACATCCTTTCTTTTCTTCTGTCAGCAGTCCGTCTGTACAGTTCCAGCCGGATGCTGCAAAAAAATCCATATCATCAGCCTGAGCGAATGATATGGATCTGAAAACACGTATCACTATCCGTTCAAGCTTTAGCTTCACAGGGCCTGAAATTACATTATTCTGCGCCTTACTGCGACGCAGACTGCTAACCTGATTAGAAGTGTCTCCACTTTTAACCGGCAGTAACCCTTATCCCTGTGGTAGCCTCACCTACCGAATGTTCTTTTTACTCTTTCAGTTCTAACACAGATGAAAGCCTGTGTCAAGAAAAATAAATTCAGCTGTCTCCAATTTTCTGCCTTGCATAATCCATAAGAAAGCAGAAAAAATCGGTTGCTGTTTTCATCTCCTCGCTTCTGGGACGAAAACGGATCACGATATCTCTGCAGCATTCCGCCTGTGCGATGGGAAGAAGACAGATTTGAGGGGAGGAGAGGAGTCCCCAGGAATATTCTGGCCAGAATCCTACGCCAAGACCTGCCGCAATCAGGTTTCGGACAGACTCCGGGTTGTCGGTTTCGCAGACTGTATGGGGTGTAAAACCTGCTTCCAGACAGAATCGGTCGCAGATTCGCCGGATAGGACGATTATTGGAAAGACTGATGAAGCCCTCATCCTGAAGCTCAGACAGACGGATAGAAGTTTGGGAATGAAAGACGGAATCTGCTGGAACAGCCATAAAGAACCGCTCTCGGAGAAGAAGATGATTCTCCTCATGCTTGAATTCTCCTGGAAATGCGGTGGAGATGCAGATGTCATCATGCTCTCTGGCAGGATCCTGAACCAGACGGAAAATGACTTCCGGGTGCAGTTCCTTGTAGGCGATGATGCAGTCTGTTACCAGCCTGGTAGCGGCCAGCAGATTCAAATAAATGGTTCGTTGATTCATTAGATCACGTTTCTTGATTTCAGACGGAAGCTCTTCCAGGGCGGCCATAATCGGCAGCAGCTTTTGTTCCAGAAAATGGCCTGCGTCATTCAGACGGATATTCCGTTTTTCACGGTCAAAGAGAGGGACTCCCAGTTCGCTTTCCAGCCGTTTGATGGACTGGGAGAGAGCAGGCTGGGCAATCCGGAGAACCTCGGCCGCCTTTGTCATATGCTGGTATTTAGCGGCCACAAGAAAGTATCGAAGCTGAAGCAGTTCCATAAGTGTAAAAGCTCTCCTTTCAGAAATTGTTAAAAAAATAGAAAATTCATTCTGTGTATGTAAGAACAGATTCCTTCTGTTTGCCTATTATTATACTATAAAACAAGAAAAAAGGAAGAAAAATGCGATGATTTATAATGTGAATATTATGAATTGATAAAAATAAAGTATTGGATATCGTTAAAAAAATAACGTAAAATAAAGACAAAGACAAGAAGAACCCGTAAATGGGGACGGGAAGAGGCTTCGGCCCAAAAGAAAATAATGATGGATCAGGAGGATGTAAGGTATGTCAAGAAAAACAGTTTGTATTGAAAGAGAGTATGGAAGCAACGGACGTAAAATTGCAGAGTGGCTGTCTAAAAAGACGGGAATTCCTCTTTATGATAAAAAAGCTCTGACAAAGACTGCACAAGATAATCATCTGATGCCAGAGGGAAATGAGTCTGATGAAAATACGATCCCAGACATGCACAGAGAGGCGATTAAATTCCTGGCAGATAAGGGATCCTGCATTTTTGTGGGAACCTGTGCAGCCGGAGTACTTCAGGGAAGAGATAAAAATATTAATGTCTTTGTAAAGGCAGACATGGAAAGCAAAATCCGCTGGGCTATGGAAAGCGAGAACATGGATCGTCAGACTGCAGAGGAAAAGATTGCAGCCATGGATGAGGAGAGAAGCAGAATGAGAGATATCTACTCTGTGACAGAGTGCGGGGACAAAGTAGAATATGATTTGATTGTTGCAAGTTCCCGCTTTGGCATCGAGGGAACTGCAGATATGATTAGAGCCTGTCTGGCCCGCTTCTAGGAAGTTTATAAGAAAGCCCTTCTTTTAAATAAGAAGAAAACTTTCCGGAAAAAGGTATTCTGATTTTTAGCGCAGAAGGAAAACCTGGGCGCTCTGGAAAGGAAGACTTTTGGCCTGAGCGTGGGAATCACAGTAAATATCAATATGATTTCCCTTTACTCCGCCGCCTGTATCTTCCGCTGTATAGACCTGGCCGTTGATGAGAAGGCGGCTTCCCATGGGAATGACCTTTGGATCCACAGCTACGGTTCTTCTGGAAACGGCCATGGTTCCGGAACTGGTTCGCCCTCCCCAGCCTGCGCTGCATTTACGGCAGGCACAGTAGCCGGTAATTCGGAAGGAGCCAAGACTTTGTACGGAGGAAACTCCTTCTGGAAGACCTGTTTCGCTGCCTTTACTTCCCGAATAGTGGGACAGGGCATTGCCCACCGTTTTTCCTCCGCTTACAATGGAGGCTGTGTAAAGACCGTCTCCCAGGGAATTCCAGTTAATGGAGGTATAAAAGCCTGGGGTGCTGCCGCTGCCTGTTTTCCCTTCCAGATCCGGGCGCGGAAGGGAGGAGGTCATAGGAATTTCCTGAACTGTTTCTCCTGTGACCGCATTGCTCAGACGGATAGAAAAAGATGCCGACTCAGCGGGACGGCTCGTTTCGTAAAACCATCCGGAGATGCCAGATTCATCAAAAAAATCAAGATGTCCCGTGCCGCTCCCCGATGCAAGGGAAGAGAAAGCGGACAGCAGAGTAAAAAGCATAGTTATAAAACATAGTTTCAGTGTTTGTCGCATAAAAAACCCTTTCTGAAAATTTCGCATATAAAATAAGATATTAAAAAAGATAGTGAAAATATTACAAAAATTAATAAATGTAATATATTTGTAATATTTATCCTGTAAGACAGTATTATACACAGAATTTGGTATTTGTCAAGAAAACAAAGAAAAAAGAAAAGGCTGTATCTCTGCAGAGATACAGCCTGATTTCTGAAATTTATGATTCGGCAGCGTAGACTTCCTCAGTCTGACGTCCGTAATCAAGTGCTTTTTCATGTGAATCGAAGTAGATATCAAGATGATTTCCGTCTATGCCGGATCCAGTGTCTTCAACTGTGTAAACTGTGCCATCAATGAGAAGGCGGGTTCCCAGCGGGAATACGTCCAGATCAGCTGAAATGGTATGTCCCTCCTTTGGGGTGTTCCCAGAATAGGTAAGAGCGTTTCCCTTAGAACACTTCTGACATCCGCAGTATGCAGTAACCTCAAAATCTCCCAGAAATTCTCCCTCTTTTATAATATTCGAGGAGCCGGCTTCGGCAAAGGCAGCAACTTCTGAAGCTGGACCGGCCGCATCTGCCGTTTCATCGGCAAATGAGACAAGAGATGTTCCGAGCGAAAAAACGGCACAGAACATGGCTGCAGATACCTTACGACTGAGTCTTCTCTTCATATATTTCCTCACAATCAGATTATTTTAAGTAAAGATGATTTATATGTTAAAATCTGTTTATTATTATATTACAAAAATGTTAAATGTCAAGTTAAAGTTCAAGACTGTAAAAACCTTAAAAAATTTCTCAAAATCAGTTGACAAACTTCTATAGAAGTAATATAGTATCAACTGTAGATGTTAGCACTCCACGATAATGAGTGCTAACAAAAGAGAATCTGACAGGAAAGGATGTGAGGCACTTGGAGCTGGGCGAAAGGAAAGAAAAAATTCTAAAAGCTATTATCCAGACTTATCTGGAGACAGGAGAGCCGGTCGGTTCCAGGACAATTTCAAAATACTCGGATCTGAATCTGAGTTCAGCCACTATCCGGAATGAAATGTCAGACTTAGAGGAGCTGGGATACATTATCCAGCCGCACACCTCCGCAGGCAGAATTCCTTCTGATAAAGGATATCGGTTTTATGTGGATCACATTATCCGGGAGAAGGAGGACGAGGTTACAGAGATCAAGGAACTGATGATACAGAAGGTAGACCGTGTGGAGCTGCTGTTAAAGCAGATGGCCAGCATCCTGGCAGCGAATACAAATTACGCTACCATGATAAGCGGACCGCAGTACCACCAGACCAAGATTAAATTTATCCAGCTTTCCAGAATGGAAGCGGGAAAGCTGCTTATCGTTACTGTTCTGGAAGGAAATATCATTAAGAATTCCATGGTGGATTTGGATGGAGAGCTGAGCGAGGAGGAGCTTCTGAATCTGAACATTCTTCTGAACAATGCTCTGAATGGATTGACGGTGGATCAGATTAACCTGGGAGTCATCACAAGGATGAAGGAACAGGCAGGAAGCAGAAGACAGATTGTGGATCTGGTGTTAAACGAGGTAGCGGAGGCCATAAAGGCCAACGAGGAGGATTTACAGATTTACACCAGCGGAGCAACAAATATTTTCAAATACCCTGAGCTGAGCGATGGCCAGAAGGCCAGCGAGCTTCTGGGAACTTTGGAGCAGAAGGAACTTCTTAAAAATCTGCTTTCCGATACGCCTCAGGAGCAGGAAAGCACAGGCATTCAGGTTTACATCGGAGATGAGACGCCGGTTCAGTCTATGAAAGACTGCAGCGTGGTGACAGCCAATTATGTGCTGGGCGAAGGACTTCGGGGAACCATAGGAATTATCGGTCCTAAGAGAATGGACTATGAGAAGGTGGTGAATACCCTGCGTTCTCTGATGAATCAGCTGGAAGCGACATTTCATAAAGAATAGAAACCGCCGGACGGAGTAAGGAAAGGTGAAGTCAAGTGAGCGAAGAGATGAAAGATAGAGAGTGTACAGAGGCTGAGATGGAACAGGAAGCCGGAATCTGTACAGACGGCGCTGCTGAAAGCTGCGGCGAGGAGCAGAAGGCAGAGGGAGAAGGAAGAGCCGGAGAGAAAGAAACGGCCGCAGATGTTTCCCAGCCGGAGAAGAAAGGATTTTTCTCAAAGAAGAAGGACAAACGTGATCAGCAGATTGAGGATCTGACAGATCAGCTGAAGAGAAACATGGCTGAGTTTGACAACTTCCGAAAGAGAACAGAAAAAGAAAAATCCGCTATGTATGAAATTGGAGCTAAGGATGTGATTGAAAAAATCCTTCCAGTGATTGACAATTTCGAGAGAGGCTTAAAGGCCGTGCCTGAAGGCGGCGATGCATTCGCCGAAGGCATGAACATGATATATAAGCAGCTGTTAAAGACATTAGAGGATCTGGGCGTTAAGCCTATTGAGGCGGTGGGACAGCCGTTCGATCCGAATTTTCACAATGCGGTGATGCACATTGAGGATGAGAATTTTGGAGAAAATGTGATAGCCGAGGAGTTTCAGAAGGGATACCTTTACAGGGACAGCGTGGTAAGACACAGTATGGTAAAGGTAGCCAATTAAGAGTAAGACAGCAACATTTGATTGACACATAGAGTGAATCAGGAGGAAAAAGCTATGAGCAAAATTATCGGTATTGACTTAGGTACAACCAATAGCTGCGTGGCAGTTATGGAGGGCGGAAAGCCGGTTGTAATCGCAAATACAGAGGGTGTCAGAACAACACCGTCCGTAGTGGCATTCACAAAGACAGGAGAGAGATTAGTGGGAGAGCCTGCAAAGCGTCAGGCAGTTACAAATGCAGAGAAGACCATCGCCTCCATTAAGAGGCATATGGGTACAGACTACAAGGTATCCATTGACGATAAGAAATATTCTCCGCAGGAGATCTCCGCTATGATTCTTCAGAAACTGAAGGCAGATGCAGAGAGCTATCTGGGAGAGAAGGTAACAGAGGCTGTTATCACAGTTCCGGCTTACTTTAACGACGCGCAGCGCCAGGCAACCAAGGATGCAGGAAAGATTGCAGGACTTGAGGTAAAGCGTATTATCAATGAGCCGACAGCTGCAGCCCTGGCTTATGGCCTTGATAATGAGAAAGAGCAGAAGATTATGGTATACGACCTGGGCGGCGGTACCTTTGATGTTTCCATTATCGAGATTGGCGACGGCGTAATTGAGGTTCTTTCTACAAACGGTGATACACGGTTAGGAGGAGATGACTTCGACAACCGTATTACACAGTGGATGATTGATGAGTTCAAGAAGGCAGAGGGCGTAGACCTTTCCGCTGACAAGATGGCTCTTCAGAGATTAAAAGAGGCTGCTGAGAAGGCAAAGAAAGAGCTTTCTACAGCTACCACTACTAATATTAACCTTCCATTCATCACAGCTACCAGCGAGGGACCGAAGCATCTGGATATGAACCTGTCCAGAGCTAAATTCGATGAGCTGACACATGACTTAATTGAGAGAACAGCAATTCCAGTTCAGAATGCATTAAAGGACGCAGGACTTACAGCTTCTGAGTTAAGCAAGGTTCTGTTAGTCGGCGGTTCTACACGTATGCTGGCTGCTCAGGAGAAGGTAAAACAGCTGACAGGCCAGGAGCCGAGCAAGACTTTAAACCCGGATGAGTGCGTGGCTTTAGGTGCAGCTATCCAGGGCGGCAAGCTGGCTGGCGATGCAGGTGCGGGCGATATCCTTCTTCTGGATGTAACTCCGCTGTCTCTGTCTATCGAGACCATGGGAGGAATCGCTACCAAGCTGATTGAGAGAAATACGACAATCCCAACTAAAAAGAGCCAGATTTTCTCCACAGCAGCAGATAATCAGACAGCAGTAGATATTCATGTTGTACAGGGTGAGAGGCAGTTCGCCAGAGACAACAAGACTCTGGGCCAGTTCCGTCTCGATGGAATTCCGCCGGCAAGAAGAGGTGTTCCGCAGATTGAGGTTACCTTCGATATCGATGCAAACGGTATTGTAAACGTATCCGCTAAGGATCTGGGAACAGGAAAAGAGCAGCACATCACTATTACTTCCGGCTCCAACATGTCTGATTCCGACATCGAGAAGGCTGTTAAAGAGGCTGCTGAGTACGAGGCTCAGGATAAGAAGAGAAAGGAAGCCATTGACGCGAGAAATGAGGCGGATTCCATGGTATTCCAGACAGAGAAGGCCTTAGAGGAGGTCGGAGATAAGATTGATGCCAACGATAAGGCAGCTGTAGAGGCAGATTTAAATGCTCTGAAGGAAGCAATCAACCGCGCTCCGATTGACCAGATGACAGACGCTCAGGTGGAGGACATCAAGGCAGGCAAGGAGAAATTAATGGCCAGCGCTCAGGCTCTGTTCGCAAAGGTTTACGAGCAGTCTCAGGCTGCAGGCGCAGCAGGCCAGGCAGGTCCGGCTCCTGATATGGGAGCTTCTCAGGGAGCAGACGACAACGTAGTGGATGGAGACTTCAAGGAAGTATAATCTTCCATCAGGAAAACGAATAGAGACCGTGACGGGGATGGGGCGGGAACGCTCAATCCCCTTTGCGGGGTTTAGAGAGGAAGAGCTGACATGGCAGAAAGTAAGAGAGATTATTACGAGGTCTTAGGCGTTTCCAAGGATGCGGATGACGCCGCCCTCAAAAAAGCATACAGAACCCTTGCCAAAAAGTACCATCCCGACGCTAATCCGGGGGACAAGGAGGCGGAGAAGAAATTTAAGGAGGCGTCCGAAGCCTACAGTGTGTTAAGCGATCCGCAGAAACGCCAGCAGTACGACCAGTTTGGCCATGCCGCTTTTGACGGAGGCGCAGGAGCGGGAGCCGGCGGCTTCGGCGGTTTCGATTTCTCCGGCGCAGATATGGGAGATATTTTCGGAGACTTTTTCGGAGATATTTTCGGCGGAGGAAGAAGCAGGGGAAGAAGCAACGGCCCTATGAAGGGCGCCAATGTGAGAACCAGCATCCGCATTACATTTGAGGAGGCCGTTTTTGGCTGTGAAAAGGAGATAGAGCTGGATTTAAAGGAAACCTGCGAGAAGTGCCATGGAACAGGTGCAAAGCCGGGAACCCAGCCCCAGACCTGTCCTAAGTGTAATGGAAAAGGCAAGATTATGTATACTCAGCAGTCCTTTTTTGGACAGGTACAGAACGTACAGACCTGTCCGGACTGCCGGGGAACAGGTAAGATTATCAAGGAAAAATGTCCGGACTGCTATGGAACTGGTTATGTAACAAGAAGAAAGAAAATTAAGGTTACGATTCCGGCAGGTATTGACAATGGACAGATGTTAAGAGATCGCGGAAATGGAGAGCCGGGCGTGAACGGCGGCGAGAGAGGCGATCTTCTGGTGGAGGTAATTGTATCGAATCATCCTGTTTTCAAGCGTCAGGATACCAGCATTTACTCTACTGTTCCTATCTCTTTCGCAAAGGCGGCTCTGGGAGGCGCTATCCGTATTAAGACAGTAGACGGCGAAGTGGAGTATGAGGTGAAGCCGGGAACCCAGACTGATACGAGAGTCCGGTTAAAAGGCAAGGGCGTTCCCTCCCTCAGAAATAAGAACGTCCGAGGCGATCATTTCGTAACCCTGGTTGTCCAGGTTCCTGAGAAGCTGAACGAGGAGCAGAAGGAGGCTCTGCGCCGCTTTGATGATGCTATGAATGGAACTGCACCAGAAGGCGGAGAAAAACATAAGAAGAAAGGCCTGTTCGGAGGCAGACTGTAAAGCAGTAAGCTGCTTTTACAGGTTCCGCAGAACAGAGAAAAAGCAGTTTTTGCAGAATCAGGTATGCAGAAGCTGCTTTTTGCTGTACAGACAAAGGCTCATGATGTGAAGACAGACGCGTTTCAGGTTCAGATGCGGTAGAAAAATCTATTAAGAAAACTGTAAGAACTGTAAGATTTCGGACATTGACTTACGATATAAAGTCAGATAGAATTATACAATGGCCGAAACAGCGTCAGCGCTCAGGAGACAGTACGCTCACAGAAAAATCGGCGGAAGGGAAAGAAAGGAAGTTAATTGGAATGATTGATGGACTGGAGAGGAATGAAAATCTGAAGGGAAGCCTGCAGGCAGGGCAGCCGGCAGAAAACAGGAATTCCGATAGAGACGGCAGAGGCAGAAGCCGTGCCAGAGGAAGCAGAAGAAAGGGCGGAGAAAACTCTGGACATAACGAAAACAGCGGAAAGGGATTTCACTGGGGGAAAAAGCAGACAGTCATTGCTGCGGGAACAGCAGCAGCCGTTCTTGCAATTGGCGGGATAGCTTATGCTGGAATGAGCGGCAGATACAAACGAGTCTTTTTTCCGGGAACGGAAATAAACGGGCTTGATGTAGCAGGAAAGACAGCAGCTGAAGCCCAGGAGATGATCGCCGGGGGCATTAACGGCTACGTTCTTACCATCGAAGAGAGAGGGGAGACAACAGAGCAGATTTCTCAGGCGGATATTGGCCTTCAGGCGAAATTTGACGGGACGCTGGAGAAGATTATCTCATCTCAGAATCCATTTGGCTGGGGACTCCGGCTGTTCAGCCCGGACAGTTATAAAATTCAGACGATGATGGAATATGATGAGGAAGCTTTGGAGACATCCTTAAAAAATTTAGCCTGCTTTGACGAGGAGACGGCTAAGGGACCTGAAAATGCCCGCTTATCGGAGTATTCCGAAGAAAATGGATACACTATTGTGCCGGAGAAAGAGGGAACACTGGCTGATTATGAGATCGTGGAAAAGGGAATTTCCGAGGCTATTTTAAAGCTGGAGACGAAAATTTCCCTGGAGGAGCTGGGAGCCTATGTAGAGCCGGAGGTGACTGCAGATGACGAGACTTTGAACAGACTCTGTGAGAATATGAACAAGGCAGCAGGCGTAACCATTACCTATAAATTTGGAGATCAGACGGAAACTTTATCTGGAGATAGAATTCACGAGTGGCTGGTTCCCAATGCTGATGGCAGCGCCGGCGTGGATTCAGGCAAGGTTTCCGCCTATGTAAAAGAACTGGCGGATCAATACGACACAAATCATAAGGCCAAGACGCTGAAAACATCTTACGGAAAGACTGTGACTATTAAAGGCGGCTCTTATGGGTGGAAAATTAATCAGTCTGCAGAGGCAGATGAGCTGGCGGCACTGATCCGCTCTGGGGAGAGCCAGAGCAGCAGAGAGCCGGTGTATTCTCAGAAAGCGGCCAGCCGAGGCGCCAATGACTACGGAAACACCTATGTGGAAATTAACCTCACTGCCCAGCATCTGTTCTTCTATAAGGATGGTTCCCTGCTGGTGGAATCAGATTTCGTGTCTGGCAATCTGTCAAAGGGCTGGGGAACGCCGGCTGGCTCTTTTCCTCTGACTTATAAACAGCGGGACGCTGTGCTGAAAGGTGAAAATTACCGTACACCGGTAGATTACTGGATGCCATTTAACGGAGGTATTGGAATGCATGATGCTACCTGGCGTTCCGAGTTTGGGGGAACCATCTATAAGACGGGAGGCTCCCATGGCTGTATTAACCTGCCTCACAGTGTGGCCAAGAAGATTTATGAGAATATTTCAGCCGGAATTCCGGTACTCTGCTACAATCTGGAGGGTACGGAGAAACCGTCTGCACCAGAAAAGCCACAGGAGACAGAACCGTCTGCCCAGGCACCATCAGAACCATCTTCTGAGGCAGAGAGCAAACCGTCCGAGCCATCGAAACCGTCTGAGGAAGCCTCATCCGATCCGTCCAAGGAACAGATTCAGCCTACGAAGCCAGCCGAGACGTCTGCCCCTGCTCAGCCGGAGACATCCGCCCCTGCGGGACCAGGCGGTTCTGTTTCACAGGGAGAAGACAGCGGGCCGGCAGGGCCGGGAGCATAAACGGCTTATTCGGATATTTTCAGCAGCAGAGAGCAAAGAACCTGAGAGAAAGGATTTTATTGAATGAGACATAAATGGAAGAGGATTTTGCTGGCAGCGGCAGCATCATGTCTGCTGTCTGGCTGCCAGAAAGAGCCGGAAGAGACGGCAGTCCATAATCTGGTTCCAGAACAGGAGCAGACGAAGTACCTGGAAGCTGAAGAGCAGCTGAGCCGCGCGGTGAAGGCTGTAGAAAGTCAGTTTCCGGGAAGAGAGTTTGAGGCGTTTTCCGATGCTGAGACAGAGAAAGCAGTGTCCTTTTTTGAGGACAGCTATCTGTTTTCCGGGAGGAAGGCCGAGGACGGCTACAGCTATATTCTGGGAATCTGCCTGGCCGAGGAAAATCCTCTGGAGGAACTGACCTGCGGAAAATCCTTTGGAGGATCAGAATACAGCGTCAGCCAGTTTCACAACGGCCAGTTTCTGCTTCTGGAAAAAGGAGATACCATGTCAGGCATCTCTACCCTTTCTTCTGCTCTTGAGGAGGGGATGGATGGAATTGCCTACCTGGAAGAGGCAGAAAAGAGAGGGGCCTTTCTGACGCCGCCTCAGGAAGAGGGATTCCAGAGGACGTATTTCGTTCAGGGAGGAAAGCTTTACACAGAGTTTGTCCAAGAAGAAAACCTGGCAGAAAGACTGCTTTTTTCCCCGGAATTTCTGGAAAAGAATGGGGCGATTCTGAAAGCAGAGCTGTCTGGAACTTTTAAGACAGGTGTAAGAACAGAAAGCCTTGGAAACAGGGAGGATCTGGACAGACTGAGAAGTCTGCTTCTGGAGGCAGAAAAAGAAGAATTCCCAATGAATGAATCCTTCCCAGGAAAACTGATTCTTTCGATGGAATCGGGCGAAACGATGGAATTGTGGCTGTCCTTTCCGGGAGAGGAGGGAAGCATTCCAGAGCTTGCAGCAGGCGGAACGTCCCTTTATACCTGGAAGCAGGATTGCAGCAGAGAGATCTGGAGCCTGTTTGAGACGGTTTACGGCTTTGGAACTTACGGAGAACAGATCTGGATGGAGATGGAACCGGATAAGGTGACAGCAGAGGATTCGCAGCTGTCGTTTGTGCTCCACAATGATACAGGGAGAAGCATTCAGTATATTCTTTCTCCGGTGATAGAGAAAAAAACAGAGAGAAACGGAATTGAAAGCTGGGAGCAGGTAGAGAGTCTGGCAGGTTTCTGCGGATATTTGACAGAGCTTTCAGAAGAGTCGGTTCTTTTATCCGTGCCCTGGAAGGGAAGCTTCGCGCCGGACGGTCCGGGGACGTACCGTCTGAGAATCCAGGTACTGCCAGAAGAAGAACTTCGGTTTGGCGTGGAAGCAGAATTTGAGGTATCGGAAAATGGATAAGGTTCTGTATACGGTACTGACAGCAGGAGTGCTGGGAGCGGCGGCAGCTCTGTCTGCGTCTGTTTTCTTTCTTATAAAGAAAAAGTGGTTTTGGAGGCGGGCCCTTACCGTGGCTATGCTGTCAGAATTGGCAGCTTCCTCAGGTGCTATGGGACTTACCTGGTTTTGTATTTTGATGGAGGATTTTGAACGGCTGAGCCAGATGATATCTGTTGTATCTTTAACTGTAGCAGGGGAGGCAATTCTGGTCATCGGTCTGTGGGGAATCGGAAAAATATGGGAAAGACGCTGGGATGAGGAGTAAAAACAGCTGAAAAACAGTGAAAAACTGATTTACAAGCAGAAAATCATGTGCTATACTCTATGACGTACAAACGCGCCGGCGCTCAGCTCTTTGAATTCCTGACAGGAGCTTGGTGTGCGGTAAGAATTTATTATTATTAAGGAGGAAATCACTATGATTTCAAAGGAGAAGAAGTCTGCTATTATCGCTGAGTATGGAAGAAAGCCTGGAGATACAGGTTCACCGGAGGTTCAGATTGCTATCTTAACAGCAAGAATCACAGAGCTTACAGAGCATTTAAAGGCAAACCAGAAGGATCATCATTCCAGACGCGGTCTGTTAAAGATGGTTGGTCAGAGACGTGGTCTCTTAGACTACTTAAAGAAGACAGATCTGGAAGGATACCGTGCTTTAATCGAGAAGTTAGGCATCAGAAAGTAATGAATGACATTAGGGTGGAGAAATCCACCCTAATTATTTACTCTAATCAGGAAACTTTAGTTTCTGTGTGAAATTTTTTATTCTGTGAAAGATGTGATCCGAGACCGCTGATGTAGGCGCAGGAGATGGAAAACTGGGAATTTAGCGCAGCTTCTGCGCCCAGATCAGTAGTTTCGGATACTTTCGCAGACCTGGAGGCTGTCTGGACAGACAGCGGGAGAACAGGGAACGGCAGTTTTTAGACAAGAAAATTTGAAAAGGAGACCATTCTATGTATAAGAGTTTTTCAATGGAGCTGGCCGGCAGAACACTGACTGTAGATGTTGGCAGAGTGGCAGCCCAGGCAAACGGCGCAGCATTCATGCACTATGGAGATACTACAGTTCTGTCTACAGCGACAGCTTCCGATAAGCCAAGAGACGGCATTGATTTTTTCCCGTTAAGCGTTGAGTTTGAGGAGAAGATGTATGCAGTAGGAAAGATTCCGGGAGGCTTTAACAAGAGAGAGGGAAAGGCTTCTGAAAACGCAGTTCTGACAGCCCGTGTCATTGATCGTCCAATGCGTCCTCTGTTCCCGAAGGATTACAGAAATGACGTTACTTTAAATAATCTGGTTCTCTCTGTGGATCCGGAGTGCAGCCCGGAGTATACGGCTATGTTAGGCTCTGCGATTGCAACCTGCATTTCTGATATCCCCTTTGACGGTCCCTGCGCAACCACACAGATCGGCATGATCGACGGCGAGTTTATCGTGAACCCGACTGCGGCTCAGAGAAAGGTTTCCGACATGGCTCTGACTGTGGCTTCTACCAGAGAGAAGGTTATCATGATCGAGGCCGGAGCGAAAGAGGTTCCTGAGGATGTGATGATTCAGGCCATCTTCAAGGCTCATGAGGTAAACCAGGATATTATTAAATTTATCGATACAATCGTAGCTGAGTGCGGAAAAGAGAAGCACACCTACGAAAGCTGCGCGGTTCCGGAGGAATTATTTGCGGCAATTAAGGAGATTGTTCCTCAGGAAGAGATGGAGGCGGCAGTCTTCACAGATGAGAAGCAGAAGAGAGAAGAGAATATTAAGGCTATTACAGAGCGTCTGGAAGAGGCCTTTGCAGAGAACGAGGAGTGGCTTGCAGTTCTTGGCGAGGCAGTTTACCAGTACCAGAAAAAGACAGTCAGAAAGATGATCTTAAAGGATCATAAGCGTCCGGACGGCCGCGGCATTACAGAGATTCGTCCTCTGGCGGCTGAGATTGACATTGTTCCGAGAGTTCACGGATCCGGCATGTTTACCCGCGGACAGACTCAGATTTTAAACGTATGTACCCTGGCTCCTCTGTCTGAGGCTCAGAAGATCGACGGTCTGGATGAGAACGAGACAAGCAAGAGATATATGCACCACTACAACTTCCCGTCCTACTCTGTAGGTGAGACAAAGCCGTCCAGAGGACCTGGACGCCGCGAGATCGGCCATGGCGCTTTAGCTGAGAAGGCCTTAATTCCAGTGCTTCCAAGCGAGGAAGAGTTCCCATACGCAATTCGTACGGTGTCTGAGACCATGGAGTCCAACGGTTCCACTTCTCAGGCCAGCATCTGTGCATCCACTCTGTCTCTGATGGCAGCAGGCGTTCCGATTAAGGCTCCGGTAGCTGGAATTTCCTGTGGTCTTGTAACTGGCGATACAGATGACGACTATGTTGTGCTGACAGACATCCAGGGTCTGGAAGACTTCTTCGGAGATATGGATTTCAAGGTAGGAGGAACTCACAAGGGAATCACCTCCATCCAGATGGATATTAAGATTCACGGACTGACAAGACCGATTATCGAGGAGGCGATTGCTAAGACAAGAGAGGCCAGACTTTATATTCTGGATGAAATTATGAAGCCGGTTATCGCAGAGCCGAGAAAAGAGGTAGGAGAGTTTGCACCGAAGATTGAGCAGATTACCATTGATCCTCAGAAGATTGGCGATGTAGTAGGAAAGCAGGGCAAGGTGATCAACAAGATCATTGAGCAGACAGGCGTGAAGATTGACATCAGCGATGACGGAAGCGTTTCCGTCTGCGGCACAGATAAGGCTATGATTGACAAGGCGATTTCCATTATTAAGAGCATTGTCACAGAGATCGAGCCGGGACAGATTCTGACAGGAACTGTTGTCCGGATTATGAATTTCGGCGCGTTTGTGGAGCTGGCTCCTAATAAGGATGGCATGATTCACATCTCCAAGCTTTCTGACAAGAGAGTGGCTAAGGTGGAGGATGTGGTAAACATCGGAGACGAGGTTACGGTAAAGGTAATCGAGGTAGATAAAATGGGCCGGATTAATCTGAGCATGAAACCGGGAGATCTGAACCAGGAGGCTCACAGGGAGTAAGCTTTAAGGACGAATCATCCTGCAGGCGAGATGATTTTTTGGCTGGCAAATGGAGATTCAGGGCTGCTGTAAAACGAGAAGACAGTTTTACGGCAGCCCTTTTTTAAAAGGAGAACAGGTATGCTTGAAGTATCGGGAATTTATAAAAAATTCAAAAAACGCCAGATTTTAAATGGGGCCTCCTTTACAGCGGCGCCAGGGGAGTGTGTGGGCATTGCCGGGGGAAATGGATGCGGAAAAACCACGCTATTATCTATTTTGGCTGGGGTGAGCCGGCCGGATCGAGGCAGCATCTGCTTCGATGGAGAGGAGGCTGCAGGAAGAAGGGCTGTATTTGAGAAGAAAGCGGCCTACGTTCCCCAGGAGAGTCCTCTGATACCGGAGCTGACTGCCAGAGATAATTTTTCCCTCTGGTATAAGGGGGATAAAAAGAGAATGGAAAAGGATTTGGAAGAAGGAGTGGCGAACACGCTGGGAATTTCAGAATTTTTAGACGTTCCGGCCGGCAAACTGTCCGGAGGACAGAAAAAGCGTCTCAGCATTGCATCTGCCCTTTCCAACCAGGCTTCTCTCTTAATAATGGATGAGCCGGGAGCAGCCCTGGACTTGAGAGCAAAGGAGGAAATTCTTCATTACATACGTACCTTTGTGAAAGAGGGAGGAACGGTCATACTGACTTCTCATGAGATGCCGGAGCTTAGAGCCTGCAGCACGCTTTACATCTTAAAGCAGGGAGTGTTAATTCCGGAAAATATCGAGGATGGCGTGGATCCAGAGAGACTGGTTGGTAAATTCTGACAAAAACCGTCGAAATTCTTAAAGAATCTTTACGAAATCGACAAACATACTGACGAGATTTGGAAAATGTGTTAAAATATAGTCTATCCAAAAAAGAGGAGGAAAACGGTATGAGATGCCCTTATTGTGATCAGGAAATCCCAGAGGGGAGCACTGAGTGCCCAGTATGCAAGAAGAATTTGATGGAAACTCCAAACGAGACAGCGCAGAGCGAGGCGGTTTCAGGCGAAGCGGCTCAGAGCGGCCAGCCAGAAGCGAATCAGGCAGAGGATCCGGCAGCAGTAGCTGTGGTAGAGAAAAAGTCAGGAAAGATATGGATCGCCGGAGCAGCGGCAGCAGCTGTTGCTGCGATAGGAGGAGTGGCTTTTTGGCAGATGAATAAGCAGGATCCCAAGGATGTTGTTATTGATGCATTTAAGGGTGTGATAGCCGAAGGACAGACTAATCCGATGGAAGAAATTTTCGGCTGGAAGGCTCTGGGAGAGAAACTGTACAGCAGTTCTTATCAGGTAGATATGGCGCTTACTCTGGGAGAAGTGCTGGGAAGTACAGAGCTTCAGGGAACCGGATTCAGCATCAATGCCAGGGAAGATAGAGAGAAAAGTGCGATGAACATGGATTTAGGCTTCCAGTATGGGGATATCCCGATGTTTAATGCGCAGTTTTATCTGGACAACTCTGAGATGGCGATTGCCCTTCCTCCGGATATGACAAACAAGGTATTCACACTGAATTTAGAAGAAGATCTGAACACTCAGATTGCAGATTCTCCCTATCTGGGCAAGAGTTTAAATGAGATGGGCATGGATCTCCAGGGCTATGTAGATTACATGAAGAAGGCCAATGAGCTGTCCCAGGCAGAAGAGCCTCTTTTTGATCTTGGCGCTCTCTGGGATCGGTATGAGACAGGAAGCAAGGCTGTGGACAACCTGAAGGCAGCCATGACCGTAGAAAAGGGAGAAAGCAAGAAATGCACAGTGGGTGAAGCAGAAGTGGAGTGCAAGGGATACGATGTAGTTCTCAGCAATGCTGCACTGGTTCAGTTCTTCACAGAAACAAAGGACTTCTTCTTAGCAGATGAGACCTTAAAAAAAGATGTAATTACCTATCTGGAGCTGGTGTATGACCTCAATTCCTCTTTATACGGCTCTGAGGAAATGGCTCAGCTTTATGGTCTGGGCAGCGCAGACATGACGCCGGAGCAGCAGCAGACAGAACTCTGGACTTCCACAGATGAAGCTTTGGAAGAACTTCTTGCTCAACTTGAAGGAGCCATGGGGGATGTAACATTAGCGGTTTACGTGACAGATGATGGAAAGCTGGCATCTTTTGATTACAGCACAGAGCTTTCTCTGACAGAGCAGACAGCAGAGAGCGGGACAGCGGCAGAGGAAGAGTCATCAGCACCTGCAGAAGCATCTGATATTTTCAAAGTGTACGGAAATGTAAATTTCAGAGGCGGATACAGCCAGACAGCAAATGTGGAGGCAAATCTTACAGTGGAGGATTCCAACGGTGAAAAGATGTCTTTCGATGTTGCTAAAATCGGAGAGTATGAAAAGGATAAGACTTATCAGGCACAGCTGGCTCTTCAGATGGAGGCAGCTGATCAGAAAATGCTGTTCAGCCTGAGCGGAGAGTATGATATCCCGACAGGAAATTATATGATTGACGCTTATGCAGAGGATAATGATACAGAGGTGGGCAGTATCCGCATAGACGGTATTGTGGAAGATCTGGTTCCCGGAGAGTCTTTCAACGCTGTTGTCGATTCCCTGAAAGTGACAGCCGGTCCTATGGAAGAGGGAATGCTTCTGGCAGAACTGTCAGGAAGCTATGGAATTAAGCCTCTGGAGGAGAGTATATCTAAACCAGAAGGAGAATCCTTTGATATTCTGGCAGCTACGGAAGATGAATGGAATGCAGTGATTATGGAACTGTATATGGGCCTTGCATCTATGCTGAGCGGCGCTGGTATCAGCTAAGGAAGAGGATAACAGAATTTCATGGGAACATTTTTAACGATTTTAAAAATTGAGATAAAGAGGGCGTTAAAAAGCATCCCCTATTTTCTGGCAGGAGCAGTTGTGCTGGCGGTATTAGCCGGCACAATTGCTTTTTCTGCAAACAGGGTGCTTTACGGAGATAAGTCTGTGGGCAGCATTCAGGTAGGAGTAACGGTTCCTGAAGAAGATCGCGGCGCAAAGTGGATCATGTCCATGGTATCTTCTTTAGAAAGTGTGTCCAGCCTCTGCGAATTTGTCTATGTGGATGAAGAGGAGGGACGCAGGCAGATGGAAAATGGAGAAATCTACGCGCTTATGCTAATTCCAGATCAGCTCCTGGAGGGTATTATGAATGGAACGAATGAGCCTGTGACGATTGTGTTTCCAGAGCAAGCCGGTTTAGAAGCATCCATTTTCCGTGAGCTGACAGATGCGGGAACAGAAATCCTTAAGACGGCTCAGGCTGCTATCTATGGAACTGATGAGCTTTTAAAAGATATGGGGAGAACCAGTCGGATTCCCCAGGCAGAGTCAGAACTGAATCGGCTGTACTTAAAATATGCCCTTTCCCGTTCTGTCTATTTTAGAACAGAGAGGGTGAGCGCATCCGGTGATGTGACAACCGAGGTGTTTTATGGGATTTCCTGTGCGGTGCTGGCAGTCCTGCTTCTGGGGATTCCTGCTGCAGGATTTCTGAGACCGTTTTCGCCGGTAATGGAAAAAAAACTGTATCTTTTTGGTTTCAGCCGCCCCATGCGCCTGTGGGCCAGAACAGTTGTGCTGGCTTTTTTGTTTGCTCTGGCTACTGCCCTTCCATTTTTCATCTGCCTGAGCGAAGGCTTTTTTCAGAGTGATCTGTACAGTATTCCGGCCTGGCTTCTCATCTGTATTTGTGCATCCAGCTGGGTGATTCTGATTTATGAGGCGGGCAGAAATACGCTGGCTGGTATCAGCATTTTGTTTCTTTCTACAATTATCATGATGTTTATGGCTGGAGGTTTGATTCCATCTGTGTTCCTGCCAGGTGCAGTTGCCGGGGCAGGAAGATTCACACCTGTTTTTTTCCTGATGGAGGCGGTAAAGTGGATGATAACAGAAGATGTTTCTCTGTCAGAAGGTCAGATTGTGTCATGGTTTCCAATGATTCGTCTGCTGGTAATGGAGGCAGCAGTGTTTGGCCTTACAGCAGCAAGGAGGGATTATGAATAAAACAGGACTTTGGTTCTATCTTTCTTTGAAGCGGCAGACAAAACGCCTCTTTTTTCTGCTTCTTCTCCTTGCTCTGCCAGTGGTACTTTGGTTTTTCCAGAAGGCAGAGCAAGGAGAAGAGGAACGGATTGCCATTGCTCTCTATGTGGGAGAGTCAGATTGGAATCGTCAGATAGCCGATGAGCTTTTGTCAGGAGGGCATTCCTTTGAGTTTTATATGAGCAGTTCAGAGGAAGAGCTGAGGGAGGATGTAGCAGCCAGGAGGGCAGAGTGCGGCTATATTTTTTCAGAAGATTTGCAGGAAAAAATGGAGACTGGACGCTATAAGAGAAGTATTATCCTGGTAACGGCTCCATCCACAGCTGTGGATAAATTATCCTCTGAGGTGGTATTCTCCGGTTTGTTTTCTGTATGGGGACGAGATCTCCTGGAAACGTACAGCAGAGAAGGAGAACCGTTCCAGGGGGAACAGGAGGTATGGAGGAGGCTGGAACCAATGTATAATGCTTATCTGGAAAATGGAAGCACCTTCGCATTTCAGTATGAGACAGAAGGAGGAACTCAGATTGGAAAGCCTTCTATGAAGCAGACATTTCCCGTCAGGGGAATTGTGGCAGTGTTTATCTTTGTCATTGGTTTGACAGCAGCGGTGACTGCCTGTGAAGATGAAAAGAGGGGCTTATTCTCTACTTTGTCAGGCATCAGACGCGAGGCTGCGGTTCTGGCCTGTCTGGCTGCTCCGGTGAGCCTGGCTTGTGTCAGCGGATTGGCATCTCTTATAGTTTCCCAAGAGATAGAGAAAGCCTTATGGCTTTTGGAGGGCCTCAGACTGCTTGGATACGGAGGAATGTGCACACTCTTTTCCTGGGGACTGTGCAGAATCGTGAAGAATCCTTTGGCTGTGGCCTGCCTGATTCCGTTTTTTGCAGCAGGAAGCCTGGTTTTCTGCCCCATATTCATAGATCTGTCCCTGTTTCTGCCTGGAGCGTTGGCAGCAGCTAAATTCTTTCTTCCTTACTATTATCTCGTATAAATCCATTGAAATTTTAATGGATTCTTACTATAATAGGAAGAAGCGGATGAGCGGGTTTGGAAAGGGAGTAGAGTATGGAGGAGATGAATTTTGACGAGCTTCATGCTTTGGCTGATGAGAAGCAGTACAGAAGCCTGAAGGAAAGACTGATAGAGATGAATGAAGTAGATATTGCTTCATTTATGGAAGAGCTTGATTCAGAGAAGACAGTGGTAGTGTTCAGAACTCTTCCAAAAGAAATCGCATCAGATGTGTTCGCCTGCCTTCCGGTGGAAAAGCAGCAGCACATCATTACCAGTATCACAGATAACGAGCTTCAGTACATTATGGATGATCTGTTTGTGGATGATGCGGTGGATATGCTGGAGGAACTTCCAGCGACGATTGTAAAACGAGTGCTGAAAAATTCCAGCCCGGATACGAGAAAGCTGATTAACCAGTTTCTGAAGTATCCGGATAACAGTGCAGGAAGCGTGATGACCGCCGAGTACGTGGGGCTGAAAAAGGCTATGACAGTTGAAGCGGCTTTTGCATATATCCGTAAGTATGGTGTGGATAAGGAGACTATTTACACCTGCTATGTGATGGATGCAGGACGCCATCTGGAGGGAGTGGTGACGGTAAAGGATCTGCTGATGAGCCCGTATACCACTACCATAGAGGAGATTATGGACAGCCACGTGCTGAAGGCTCACACGACTGATGACCAGGAGGCTGTGGCGGATCTGTTTAATGAATACGATCTGCTGAGCCTTCCTGTTGTGGACGGAGAGAACCGTCTGGTAGGTATCATCACAGTCGATGATGTGATGGACGTTATGGAGCAGGAGGCCACAGAGGACTTTGAGAAGATGGCCGCCATGAACCCCAGTGAGAAGCCGTACCTGAAGACCAGCGTATTTCAGCTGGCCAAAAACAGAATTGTCTGGCTGTTAATTCTCATGTTCAGCAGTATGGTAACGGGAGAGATTCTGACTACCTATGAGGAGGCCTTCTCCGCAGTCCCCCTTCTGGTTACTTTTATTCCTATGCTGATGAACACAGGCGGAAACTCTGGAAGCCAGGCCAGTACCATGATTATCCGAGGAATGGCAGTGGGGGAGATCAGCCCTTCCGATCTGGCCAAGGTAGTATGGAAAGAACTCCGGGTCGGAATTCTTGTGGGAATCTGTCTGGCGATTGCTAATTTTGTGCGTCTGACTCTGTCGTATCCGGGACAGGAAATGATTTGCCTGACAGTAGTGCTGAGTATTTTCTGCATTGTTATTATTGCTAAGACGATTGGCTGTACACTGCCGATTATTGCCAAGCTTCTGCACTTGGATCCAGCGCTGATGGCATCCCCTATGATTTCTACAATTCTGGACGCCTGCAGTCTTGTAATCTATTTTAATTTTGCCTGCCGTCTTCTTGACATGGCAGCCTAGACTTGTAATTTTTCAGATTAAGCGATATAATGAATTATCTTTAATCCAGGCCCGGCAGCCGGCTGGGCCTTATTCTAATAGTGAGGAGTGTGGAGCCATGGAAAAGATCAGAACAAGATATGCCCCAAGCCCGACAGGAAAGATGCACGTAGGAAATTTAAGGACTGCGCTGTATGCTTACCTGATTACAAAACATGAGGGCGGAGATTATATTTTACGAATTGAAGATACGGATCAGGAGCGCTACGTGGAGGGCGCTACTGAGATTATTTATAATACATTAAAGGATACAGGCCTGATTCATGATGAAGGACCCGATGTAGGAGGTCCGGTAGGTCCGTACATTCAGAGCGATCGTCAGAAATCAGGCATCTATATGAAATATGCCAAAGAGCTTATCGACAAGGGCGAGGCTTACTACTGCTTCTGCGATCAAGAGCGTTTAAACAGCCTGAAGAAGACGGTAAACGGCGAGGAGATTATGGCCTATGATAAGCACTGTCTGCATCTGACTAAGGAGGAGGTAGAGGCAAATCTGGCGGCAGGAAAGCCGTTTGTCATCCGTCAGAACAATCCGACAGAGGGCACTACGACCTTCCACGATGAGATTTACGGAGATATTAGTGTAGACAACTCTGAGCTGGATGATATGGTTCTGATTAAATCGGATGGATTTCCTACCTACAACTTTGCCAATGTAGTGGATGACCATCTGCAGAAGATTACCCATGTAGTAAGAGGAAATGAGTACCTGTCCTCTTCTCCCAAGTACAACCGCCTGTACGAGGCGTTTGGCTGGGAGGTTCCGGTTTATGTACATTGTCCAACGATTACCAATGAGGAGCACAAGAAGCTGAGCAAGAGAAGCGGACATTCCTCCTATCAGGATTTGATTGATCAGGGATTCCTTTCTGAGGCAGTGGTAAACTTTGTGGCTCTTTTAGGCTGGTCTCCGGAGGGCAACCAGGAGCTGTTTACTTTAGATGAGCTGGTTAAGGAGTTTGACTACCGTCATATCAGCAAGTCTCCGGCAGTTTTTGATATGGTGAAGCTGCGCTGGATGAACGGTGAGTACATGAAGTCCATGGATTTTGACCGTTTCTACGAGATGGCTGAGCCATACATCAGAAAAGTGATTAAGAAAGATCTGGATCTGAGAAAAATTGCCGCCATGGTGAAGACGAGAATAGAAGTATTCCCGGATATTGCGGATCATATTGACTTCTTTGAGGAACTTCCAGAGTACGATCCTCAGATGTATGTTCACAAGAAGATGAAATCCACAGAGGAGACTGCCCTGAAGGTGTTAAAAGACGTGCTTCCGATTTTGGAGGAACAGGAGGACTTCTCCAATGACGCTCTCTATGAGAGATTGTCAGCCTACATTTCCGAGACAGGCGTTAAAACGGGATTTGTGATGTGGCCGATCCGTACCGCTGTATCCGGAAAGCAGATGACTCCGGCCGGAGCTACTGAAATTATGGAGGTTCTGGGAAAAGAGGAATCTTTAGAAAGAATTAGAAAGGGAATTGAGCTTCTGGAAAAGTAGAAGCTGCTGCCTGGAGGATGCCCTGCGGAAAATCCGCGGCATCCTCCCTTTTGGTCTCAGCGGAAAATGAGAGGCAAATGTCTCTGTACGGTATATAGGACAGTCTTGGAAGGAGTTAGAACATGCCGTTTAATGAAGCGCAGTCTGCGGCAGTCAGCCACAGGAACGGCCCGATGATGGTTCTTGCAGGGCCGGGATCCGGAAAGACCACAGTGGTCACACACCGGGTTCAGAGCTTAATTGAGAGGTACGGAGTTAATCCCTCCTCCATTTTAGTCATTACTTTCACACGGGCGGCGGCCAGGGAGATGAAGGAGAGATTTGAGCGTCTGATGGAGGGAAGGCCCATGAGAGGCCAGGTAAGCTTTGGAACCTTCCATTCCATTTTTTTCAGGATTCTGAAGCTGGCTTACCAGTATCAGGCATCGGACATTATAAGGGAGGAACAGAAGCTTAGGATTATTCGGGAGCTTACGGCCAAGGAGCAGCTGGAGCCGGAAGATGAAAATGATCTTATTTCTTCTCTGATAAGCGAGATCAGCGCGGTGAAGGGAGAACGGATTGAGTTAGAGCATTATTATGCGAAAAGCTGTTCCGGCGATTCCTTCCGCCGGATCTACAGAGGGTATGAGGAACAGCTGCACCGGGCCCATAAAATAGATTTTGACGATATGCTGGTTATGTGCTGGGAGCTGTTCTGCAAGCGCCCTGATATTTTGTCTGCCTGGCAGAAAAAATATGAATATATTCTGGTGGATGAATTCCAGGATATTAACAGGCTTCAGTATCAGGTGGTGCGGATGCTGGCGGCTCCGGGGGATAATCTTTTTATCGTGGGAGACGATGATCAGTCCATTTACAGATTTCGCGGAGCGAAGCCGGAGATCATGCTGGGGTTTGAGAAGGATTATCCCAGGGCGCAGAGAGTGCTTCTGAATGTGAATTACCGCTCCACCAGGGAGATTGTGGAGGCTTCTCTGCGCTTAATTGAACACAATGAAAAGCGGTTTAAGAAGTCTCTGAAAACAGCCGGAAGCAGAGGAAGAGGCGTTATCACAAGGATCTGGGAAGACGAGGAGGAGGAAAACAGCCGTATTGCAGAGGAGATTCAGATGTATGCAAAGGCTGGATGCAGCTACAGTGATATTGCGGTTCTGTACAGAACCAATTCCGGACCCAAACGGCTGATTGAGAAGCTGATGGAGTACAATCTGCCTTTCCGGGCCAAGGATTTGGTTCCCAATCTGTATGAACACTGGATTTCTAAAAATATTTTGTCCTATATCCGAGTAGCGCTGGGAAACAGAGACAGGGCAGAGGTGCTTCAGATGATTAACCGGCCTGCCCGGTATGTGAGCCGTGATGCGCTGAGAGATTCTCAGGTGTCTTTTGAGCAGCTGAAGTCATATTATAGGGACAAGGACTGGATGGTAGAGCGCATTGAAAATCTGGAGTTTGATCTGACGGCCCTCAGCCGGATGTCTCCCTTAGCGGCAGTGAATTACATTCGGAAATCTGTCGGCTACGACGCATGGCTTTACGAGTACGCCGCGGCCCACCATGTGAAAGCGGAGGAGCTTTTAGAGACTGCGGAACAGCTGAGGGAGAGTGCGGCCAGGTATAAGACCTTTGACGCCTGGTTTGAGCATATCAGGGCTTACGGGGAGGAACTGAAACGGCAGGCAAAGGAAAGAGAAGAGCAGACGGATGCAGTAATGCTCTCCACTATGCACAGCTCCAAGGGGCTGGAGTACAGGGTAGTGTATATTTTGGATGCCAACGAAGGGGTAACACCTCATAATAAGGCGGTGCTGGACGCTGACATTGAGGAGGAGCGGAGGCTGTTCTATGTGGCTATGACCAGGGCTAAGCAGCGTCTCCATATCTACAGCGTGAAAAACAGATATCATAAGCCGGCAGAGCTTTCCAGGTTTGTGGAGGAGTATCTGGAGAAACAGGACGGAAAGGAATGACAGAGAGCATGAATTGTGTTCACATTTACTGCGGAGACGGAAAAGGAAAGACTACAGCAGCTGTGGGACTGGCTGTGAGAATGCAGGGATGCGGTTATCCTGTGGTGATTGCCAGATTTTTAAAGACAGACGATTCAGGGGAGGTAAGGACTCTTGAAAAACTTCCAGGAATCACAGTGATTCCATGCAGAAAGTCCTTTGGGTTTACATGGCAGATGACAGCAGAGCAGAAGAAAGAGGCCGCCTGCTATTACACAGAGCTTTTTGAGGAGGCAGTCAGTCTGGCTCGGGAGGCCTGCGCCGGAAAGGAACAGGCGCTTCTCATTTTGGACGAGATAGTGGCTGCTGCTGGAAACAGATTTGTGGAGGAGGAACGGGTGGTTGATTTCCTTAAAAAAAGGCCTTATAATCTGGAGATAGTCCTGACAGGCCGTAATCCTTCAGACAGGATGATAGAGACTGCTGACTATGTATCGGAGATTCTGTGCAGAAAGCATCCGTTTGAAAAGGGAACAGGAGCCAGAAGAGGAATTGAATTCTGACAGAGGGAAAGGATAGAGAAACATGAACAGAAGACAAAGGCCGCAGATGCGCCTGATTACCACTAAGATGAGAGAGGAGTACATTTCCCGGATGGATGAGGAGTATCCAGGCTACCGGGATGAGCGTGAGAAGCTGTATACCTTTGTCAAAATTTTCACAGGAGTGAGAGTGATATACAGCCTTTTTTATCTGGGACTGTGCATGATGTGCGGTCTGGATTTGACGGAAGGTCTGGCAAACCTTTTAAGCACAGCTGTGTTTTATTTCTGGTATACCCTTCTTCTGCAGTCTGGCTGGGGAGTAGCTGCTTTAATGCTGGCGGCCAGAGGAATAGGCCTTGGAATCGGAGGTGCAGGACTTTTAAGCAATGCGCCGTGGCTGGTAGCGGCTGCGCCGGGAGCGGTGGCGGCAGCTGTGATATTTACGATGATCGCAGGAATGGCCATGCAGTTTTTCGAGGCAGTGTTCTGTATTTATGTATTGTTTAACAGACAGGCGTCCATGACCGTAAAGCTGAACCGGGCCATGAGCGTCTACTTCTCTAAAAAAGCTGTTTCCAGAACAACCCTGGAGCAGATGGCCGGATATAAAAATGATGCTGCTGAGGAGGAGCTGGAAGAGAATGGAGAAGAAAACCAGGCTGATGGTGAAAATGAGAAATTTACTTGATTTTTCCGGTTGTCTTTGATAGCATTAGTGTACACAGATAAAACATGGAAAGGTAAGGAACGATATGGCTGAGAACAAGAACGTAAATCCAGATGCAGAAAATGAGGAGGAGATGACAGTTACTCTCACACTGGATGACGGAAGAGAGCTGGAGTGCGTAGTCCTCACAATCTTCCCGGCAGGGGATAAGGAATATATTGCTCTGCTCCCGATGGACGATGAGGACAGCGAGGAGGGCGAAGTTTACCTGTACCGTTATACAGAGGATGAGAATGGAGCTCCAAATCTGGAGAACATCGAAGATGATGACGAGTACGAGGTAGTGGCTGATGCGTTTGATGAGCTGTTAGATGAGCAGGAGTACGATGAGCTGGTCGGCGAGGACGAGTTAGACGACTAAAGCCTCTTCGCGGCACAGAGGCGGCAGCGAAGAGCTGCGGCTTAGAAAGCCAGAATAGAAAGCAAAAAGGGAATCCCCGGCACTGTATGTCCGTGACAGGACGGCGGCGCCGGGGATTTTGCGATCCTTATTATAAATTATACATTGAAGCGGAAGAGAACCACGTCTCCGTCTTTTACTACATATTCCTTGCCCTCCATGCGGACAAGACCTTTTTCTTTTGCGGCTGTGTAGGTTCCGCAGTCTAACAGATCCTGATAGTTTACGACCTCAGCCTTGATAAATCCTCTCTCGAAGTCAGAGTGGATCTTTCCAGCTGCCTGAGGAGCCTTGGTTCCTACCTTGATGGTCCATGCTCTCGTCTCGGTTTCTCCGGCTGTCAGATAGCTGATAAGGCCTAACAGACGGTAGCTGGCTGCGATCAGCTTGTCAAGCCCTGACTCGGTCAGTCCCAGATCTTCTAAAAACATCTTCTTTTCATCATCGTCCAGTTCTGCAATCTCCTGCTCAATCTGAGCACAGATGACGAATACCTCGCTCCCGTTCTCAGCAGCGAAATTTCTCACTGCCTGAACATACTCATTGGACGCTCCGTCGTCAGATAAATCATCCTCTGCGACATTGGCTGCAAAGATAACAGGCTTCCAGGTGAGAAGGTTTAAGGTAGCGATAAATGCCAGCTCGTCCTCGTCCTCTGTCTCGTAGCTTCTGGCTAATTTGCCTTCCTCCAAATGGGCGTACATGGCTTTTAAGATCTCAAGCTCTTTTGCAAGAGCCTTATTTCCCATAGCGCTCTTGGTAGTCTTGGCAATACGGCGTTCCAGGATTTCCATGTCAGAGAAGATTAATTCCAGGTCGATTGTCTCGATATCCCGGAGCGGATTTACACTTCCGTCTACATGGACCACGTTGGGATCCTCAAAGCAGCGGACTACATGGACAATGGCATCCACCTCGCGGATGTTAGACAGAAACTGGTTTCCCAGACCCTCTCCCTTGGACGCGCCTTTTACCAGTCCGGCGATATCGACAAACTCAATGACAGCTGGCGTGATCTTGGCAGAATGATAGAGATCAGCCAGTTTCTGAAGTCTCTCATCTGGAACCGGAACTACGCCCACATTGGGATCGATAGTGCAGAACGGGTAGTTGGCAGATTCTGCACCGGCTTTGGTCAGAGAGTTAAACAGCGTACTTTTTCCTACATTGGGTAAACCCACAATTCCTAATTTCATAGTATTTATCCTTCCTTAAACTTAACGTCAGCATACAGGTGACAGTCTGTCTTCCCCATACTGATAATATGTAATAAGGATATCATAGAATAAAAGGAAAGAAAAGAGAAAATGTTTGCTTTTCTCTCTCTAATATATTAAGATAAGAGATTGAGGTGTTGTGTACTGCCTTGAACGATTTAACGATTTAAAGCGAAGTAGCAAAGGAGGAAATTAGATGAGTCATAAAAACGGAAGCTTCAGCAGTTCGCTGGGCTTTGTACTGGCCTGCGTAGGCTCAGCGGTAGGCTTGGGAAATATCTGGATGTTCCCGTATCGTCTTGGGCAGTATGGAGGAGCGGCATTTTTGGTGCCATACATTTTTTTTATTGTACTGTTCGGACTGACAGGGCTGTCAGCTGAGTTTGCCATCGGAAGACGGGCGAGAACAGGAACCCTTGGCTCCTACGAGCTCTGCTGGGGAGGAGACGATAAGAATGCTCCGGCATGGAAGCGGATGACAGGGCGTATTATCGGATGGATTCCCTTGATTGGTTCTCTGGGAATCGCCATCGGCTATTCTATTATCATCGGATGGGTGCTTCGCTCTCTGGGAGGTTCTCTGACAGGGACCATTCTGACTTCTGATTCTGCAGAGTATTTTTCCCAGGCCACAGGAAGTTTCGGAAGCCTTCCGTGGCATCTGGCGGTTGTGCTGGTTACAGTGACTATTCTTCTGACTGGCTCAGTAGCCCAGATCGAGAAAGCAAACAGGATTATGATGCCGGTATTCTTCATTCTGTTCGCTGCCCTGGCAGTGAGAGTAGGCTTTTTAGACGGGGCGGAAAACGGATACCGCTTTCTGTTCGTTCCCAAGTGGGAGCAGTTAAAAAACGTAGATACCTGGGTTATGGCCATGGGGCAGGCTTTTTTCTCCCTTTCTATTACAGGCTCCGGTATGATTGTTTACGGCTCTTATCTAAATAAGAATGCTGACATTATAGGAGCTTCCATGCGAACTGCGGTGTTCGATACCATAGCCGCCCTGCTCTCCGCTCTGGCCATCATGCCGGCAGTGTTTGCTTTCGGAATTGAGCCAGGCTCCGGCCCATCCTTAATGTTTATCACAATTCCGAAGATCTTTTCCCAGATGCCTATGGGACAGGCCTTTTTAGTTATTTTTTTCCTGTCTGTAGTATTTGCGGGGATTACCTCCCTGATTAATATGTTCGAGGCGGTGATTGAGAGCTGGCAGCACAGGTTCCAGATTCCCCGACGGCTGGCTGTGGCTCTCTGCGGGGTGATCTGTCTGGGAGTCGGCATTTTTCTGGAACCGGAGCCGCTTGTAGGGAAGTGGATGGACTTCATTACTATTATTGTCGTACCCTTCGGAGCGGTGCTGGGAGCTGTTTCTATCTATTATGTATTTGGATATAAAAAAATCAGGGAAGAACTTTCAGAGGGAAGAAAGAGCCCAGCTCCATCCTGGTTTGGAGGTCTGGCTAAGTATCTTTACGTTCCTCTTACCATCGCTGTATTTATTTTGGGAATTGCGTACAAGGGAATTGGATAAAAATGGAATCTCATGTCGAAAAAAAGAGCAGAATGTCGAGAGAATGTGTTTGATTTTTGTTGAAACGTGACTTAAAATAAAGGTTGCATCGAAAGGAGAGCTTATATGACAGAAGGTGCAGATGTAAGTTTTGTGCATCTCGGTATAACGATTGAGCATTTGAGGAACAGTATCTACATAGGAGGATTTGAAATCGCTTTCTATGGAATCATTATTGGAATCGGAATGCTGGCCGGGCTTTACATGGCACAGAGAGACGCCCGAAGGAGAGGACAGGATCCAGAGCTTTACCTGGATTTTGCACTGTATGCGATTATTTTTTCCATTATAGGAGCCAGACTTTACTATGTCATTTTTGACTGGGAGCTTTATAAAGACAACCCGATTGAGATTTTTAACCTAAGGGGAGGCGGACTGGCGATCTATGGCGGAATTATCGGTGCGGTTTTAACTCTTATTGTGTTTACAAAAATCCGGAAGGTTTCATTTTTCTCGATGGCAGACACCGGGTGTATCGGACTGATTACAGGGCAGATTATCGGACGCTGGGGAAACTTTTTTAATTGCGAGGCGTTTGGAGGATATACAGACAGTCTGCTGGCAATGAGGCTGAAAATGTCTCTGGTAAATCCGTCCATGATTTCCCAGGAGCTGTTAGATCACAGAATTGTGGAAAACGGAGTGGAATATATCCAGGTTCATCCGACATTCCTCTATGAATCACTTTGGAATCTGGGAGTTCTTATTTTCCTGCTGTGGTACCGCAAAAGAAAAAAATTTGATGGAGAAATCCTGTGGATGTATCTTCTGGGATACGGACTTGGCCGTGCGTGGATCGAAGGACTCAGGACAGATCAGCTTTTATTTTTCGGCACAGGAATTCCTGTATCCCAGGCACTATCCATGGTTTTAGTGGCTGCAGCATCAGCCGTCATCATCTGGAAACGATCAAAGTTAAAAACAGGGATCAAAGGAGAATAGCGATGGCAAATGCGAAAGAAGAGTTAGTGGAAAAAATTGAGAAAATTCGGAAAAAAATGGATCAATGCATTGAACAGCGGGAAGAATTCAGGAAAATTTACCGCTACAGTGTAGAGCTGGATCAACTGCTGAATCAGTATATTGTAGCAGGATATTAACGAGCAGGCGCTGCCAGAATGGCAGTGCCTGTTTTTTTCAGCAGTGGCTTCGTTCCTTCAGTTTTTAATTTACATAATTTTTTTGAAAAATGCCTTGCTATTTTCCAGTGTATGTACTAGTATTATAACATAAAGTGGTAGAAAGTGGCGGAAAGTGGGGCTGCGTGGAGCCCTGTGGAAGCCAGGCAGCGCCAGACTGCAGGTGGTTCTATGTTTAAAGGAGAGTACAGCCATACAATTGATGGGAAAGGGCGTTTGATTATGCCCTCGAAGTTCAGGGAACAGCTGGGAGATGAATTTGTCGTGACAAAGGGACTCGACGGCTGTTTATTTGTGTATGACAGCTCTGAGTGGGCCGCTTTTGAGGAGAAGCTGAGAGCTCTGCCGCTGACCAGCCAGAATGCCAGAAAATTTACCCGTTTCTTTCTGGCGGGCGCCTCGGACTGCGAGACGGACAAGCAGGGAAGAATTTTGATACCAGCTGTTTTGCGGGCCTTTGCAAAGCTTGAAAAGGAGGTTGTTCTGGCAGGAGTGGGAAACAGAATTGAGATATGGAACCGGGATCTCTGGGAAGAAAAGAATGTCTATGATGACATGGAAGATATTGCCGAGAATATGGAGGGACTTGGGATATGACATTTTCGCACACATCTGTCCTCCTGTACGAGACGGTGGACAGCCTGAATATCAGGCCGGATGGTATTTATGTGGACGGTACTCTTGGAGGCGGAGGACACGCCTCTCTGGTGCTGAGCCGACTGGGAGAACAGGGAAGGCTGATTGGCCTTGATCAGGATGCGGACGCCATTGCGGCAGCCGGAGAGAGACTGAAGGAGTATGGAGATCGGGTTACAGTGATCCGGACAAATTACGAGAATATAAAGGATGCTTTGGCGTCTCAGGGGATATCGGGAGTCGATGGAATCTACCTGGATCTGGGAGTTTCCTCCTACCAGCTTGACACAGCTGAGAGAGGCTTTACCTACCGGGAAGAGGATGCTCCTCTTGACATGAGGATGGATCAGAGAAATACTCAGACTGCAAAAGATATCGTGAATGGATACAGCGAGATGGAGCTGTACCGTATTATCAGGGACTACGGTGAAGATCGTTTTGCTAAGAATATTGCAAAACACATTGTGAAGGCCAGACAGGAGAAGGAGATTGAGACAGCTGGAGAGCTGACGGAAATTATCAAAGCGGCTATTCCTGCCAAGGTGCGGGCTACTGGAGGACACCCGTCCAAACGGACGTTTCAGGCGATCCGGATTGAGCTGAACCGGGAGCTTCAGGTACTGGAACGCTCCATTGATACGATGATTGACCTGCTTAATCCAGGCGGCCGTCTTTCAATTATCACTTTCCATTCCCTGGAGGATCGAATTGTGAAAAACAAATTCAGGGAGAATGAAAACCCCTGTATTTGTCCGCCGGAGTTTCCGGTATGCATGTGCGGCAGAAAGAGCAGAGGCCGGGTGGTAACCCGCAAACCTGTTCTGCCCTCCGAGGAGGAGCTTTCTGTCAATAAGAGATCAAAGAGCGCCAAGCTTAGAGTATTTGAAAAGGCAGGAGGACAGCAGCGCGGGCAGCGCTGAGGAGACGTCCTGTAATATAAGGAGGAGGATCTATGGCTGCAAAAAGGCATCAGGTATATGATACATATACGGACGGGAATACAGTTAGAACAGTAAAGCGGGCGCCGAAGAGCCAGGCGGGCAGCCGTGAGGCAGCGCAGCGGAAAAAGCAGGCTGAGGCAGACATAAGGCGCAGCCATATTGTAAGGAGAAACAGAGAAAAGGCTCTGCAGATGGATGCGCCTTATGTGATGGCTCTGACTTTCGCAGCCATTGTCACTCTTGCCATCTGCATGCAGTATCTGGCGCTCCGTTCCTCCATCACTTCCCGGCTGGGAAATATCGAGAAGCTGGAGCAGGAGGTAGAGGCTCTGCGTGCCGAAAACGATGCTCTGGAGACGAGTATCAATACCTACGTGGATCTGGATTACATTTACGATGTCGCTACAAAAGAACTTGGGATGGTCTATGCCAATAAGGATCAGATTCTTTTATATGATAAAACAGAAAGCGAGTATGTAAGACAGTATGAAGACATCCCAGAGCACAAATAACAAGCAGCCATTCAGAAGATACATGCAGGAAAAGCTGGCCATTACCGTCCTGGTAATGATGCTGGCTTTAATTGCTCTTGTCATTGTTCTCTACACAACAGTGCAGAACAAGAACGAGGATTATACACAGGTGGTTCTGTCCCACCAGGATTACGACAGCAGAACAATTCCCTATCGAAGAGGAGATATTGTGGATCGGAACGGCTCCTACCTGGCTACCAGCGAGAAGGTGTATACTTTGATCCTCGATCCAAAGCAGATGTACGAAGATGAAAAGAAGGAGTGCGTGGAGCCGACAATTGCGCTTCTCACAGAGCTTTTCGGATTTGACGCAGAGGATTTGCGAAGCACGATTACAGGTAGGAAGGACAGTTCCTATATCCGCTATAAAAAACAGATGACCTTTGAGGAAAAGGAAAAATTCGAGACAGAGTCCAAAGCGAGAAATGAAGCTTTCACCAAGAACAGTGAGCAGAAAAAAATTCTGGGCGTCTGGTTTGAGGATGAGTACAGGAGAGTGTATCCGAATGGCTCTACTGCCTGCAATGTGATCGGTTTTGCCCAGAAGGACGGAAGCGCCGGTTCTGGAGGAATCGAACAGTATTACAACAGCTCTCTGGTGGGGAATAATGGCAGGGAATATGGCTACCTGACAGCTGATTCTAACCTGGAGCGTGTGATCAAGCCGGCACAGAATGGAAATACGGTTGTTTCCACAATTGACCTGAATATTCAGAAAATATGTGAAAAATATATTGACGAGTGGCAGGCAGGAATCGGAAGCGATGTGGCAGCTGCCATTGTCATGGATCCTAAGACAGGAGAGATTCTGGCCATGGATACCAGTACCCGGTATGATCTGAATAATCCGTATGATCTGAGCGGATTTTACAGCCAGGAAGAGATTAACTCCATGGATGACAAGGCCAAATCAGAGGCTTGGTACAAAATGTGGCGTAATTTCTGCGTCAATGACACTTATGAACCTGGTTCTCCGCAGAAGGCGTTTACAGTGGCAGGAGCCATGGAGGAGAATATTATCAATGGAAATGAGACTTTCCAGTGCAACGGTTTTCTGTCTATTGGAGGTCATGATATTCACTGTGTTTCCAGAATTGTAGGTCACGGGCCTACTACGGTTATGCAGGGACTGATGAAGTCCTGCAACGTAGTGATGATGAGCATTTCCAGGATGGAAGGGGTAGACATTTTTGCCAAGTACCAGAGCATTTTCGGCTTTGGGCAGAAGACAGGCATTGATCTTCCTGGAGAGGCGGATGCGGCCAGCCTGATTTACACGGCAGAGAATATGGGCTCTGCTGACCTTGCAACCAACTCCTTTGGTCAGAACTATAACTGTACTATGATCCAGATGGCGGCTGCCTACGCTTCCATGATCAATGGAGGTTCCTATTATCAGCCCCATGTAGTAAAGCAGATTTTAAATGAGCAGGGTTCTGTAGTAGAGAAGAAAGAACCTCTTCTGGTGAGGGAGACTATCTCCAAGGAAACCTCGGACTATATCAATGAGGCTCTTTACCAGACCGTATCAGGTGAGGGCGGAACGGCGGGCGCTGCAGCTGTAGAGGGATATGAGATCGCAGGAAAGACGGGAACGGCTCAGAAGTATCCGCGAACAGCCAATAATTATCTGGTGTCCTTTATCGGCTATGCTCCGGCTCACGATCCTCAGGTGCTGTGCTATGTAGTCCTCGACACGCCTCATCTGGAGGGAAAGGAGCAGGCTCACTCCACCTTTGCCAGTGAGATTTTCAGCAAAATTATGGCTGAGGTTCTTCCGTACATGAATGTATTTCCAGATGGAGAGCAGGCCCCTGCAGATCAGGAGATGGCAGAGCTTCCAGAGGGAATTACCAGTTCGGACAATGAGGAGACAGAGGCGCCCTCCGAGGCTCCAACAAATGAAAACGGTGAGACTTATCCAGTGTATGATGAGGAATTTATCGAAGAAGGGGTAGAGTATCCGGATTTGCTGCCAGAGGATCCTGCGGCAGAGTCTTCTGCGGCAGAAGGCCAAACGGGAGAGCCGTCCCAGGAAAGCCAGGAGCCCTCTCAGAGCGGCACAGAAGCGGGAAGCCAGGCGCCTTTGGCAGAAAGCCCTGCTGAGGAGAGCAGCGGCGGAGATGCCGGAGGAGGAAAGCCTTCTGAGGCGAAAGAAGATACGAATACATAAAAAGGTTTTTCCACAATATACTGTATCAACTGGGACAGCGTTCTACGCAGGAGCGATACAGTATGGAGAGGAGAAGAACAAGGCACAGAGAAAGGATAGCTCTCCTGTGCGGGCTTTTATGCCTCTGCATGGCAGGCCTGACAGGACGGCTATTTTTTCTTATGACATGGAAGGCAGATGTATACAGCGGTATGGCGGAGGAACTGCATCAGAGGGAGAGGACGCTGAAGGCAGCTCGAGGCAGAATTTTAGACAGAAATGGAACAGTGATTGCTGATAACAGGACTGTATGCACTGTATCAGTGGTTCATAATCAGATTGAGGATCCCAAGACAGTCTCCCAGGTTCTCAGCCAGGAACTTTCGCTTCCGATTGAGGAGGTAGAAAAGAAGGTAGAAAAGTATACGGCCAGAGAGATTATCAGGACAAATGTAGACAAGGAGACGGGAGACAGGATTCGCGATATGGGACTGGCCGGTGTGAAGGTGGACGAGGATTATAAGCGATATTATCCTTTTAATGAGATGGCATCCCGGGTTCTCGGATTTACCGGAGGTGATAATCAGGGGATTATCGGTCTGGAGGTGGAGTATGAGGAATGGCTGAAAGGGCAGAATGGAACGATTCTTACCCTGGCCGATGCAGCTGGCGTAGAGATTGAGAATGCTGCGGAGGACAGGATCGAGCCGGTGGCGGGAAATGATCTGACAATCAGCCTGGATGTGAATCTGCAGCAATATGCCCAGCAGGCAGCTCTGCAGGTAATGGAGAAAAAATCGGCCAACCGGGTTTCTGTAATTATGATGAATCCGCAAAACGGAGAGATTTTGTCCATGGTCACTGTGCCGGAATTTAACTTAAACGATCCCTTTGCCCTGCCAGCGGGGACTCAGCCTGAGGATCCTGCAAAACGGCAGGAAATGTTGAACCAGATGTGGAGAAATCCCTGCATTAACGACACATATGAGCCGGGATCTACCTTTAAGATTATTACAGCTGCTGCAGGGCTGGAGGAGGGGATTGTTACCCTCAAGGATACATTTTCCTGCCCAGGCTTCCGGATCGTGGAGGACAGGAAAATCCGATGCCATAAGACGGGAGGCCACGGCGGAGAGACCTTTCTCCAGGGAATGATGAATTCCTGTAATCCTGTACTCATTGATGTGGGGCAGCGTCTGGGAGTGGACCGCTATTATAAATATTTTGAACAGTTCGGCCTTATGGGAAAGACGGGGGTGGATCTGCCGGGAGAAGCCGCCACTATCATGCACCGGAAAGAAAATATGGGAGCGGTAGAGCTGGCGACTGTGTCTTTTGGACAGTCCTTTCAGATTACGCCTCTTCAGCTGATTACCACCGCTTCTTCGATCATTAATGGAGGAAAACGGGTAACTCCTCATTTTGCAGTAAAAGTGGAAAATCCATCCACAGGCTTTGTCCATGAATTTGAGCAGAAGGAAAAGGGAAGAATTCTTTCCAAGGAGACCAGTGAGACGATGCGCTATATTCTGGAGCAGGTGGTGGCAGAAGGCAGCGGAAAGAATGCGAAAGTTTCCGGATATCGGATTGGCGGAAAGACGGCCACATCAGAAAAACTGCCCAGAAGCAGAAAAAAATATATTTCTTCGTTTCTGGGTTTTGCCCCGGCTGACAATCCGCAGGTCATTGCCCTGATCACCATCGACGAGCCTGAGGGGATTTACTATGGCGGTACCATTGCGGCCCCTGTCATCGGCAGTATTTTTGACAATATTCTGCCTTATCTGGGCATTGAGAGGGACCAAAGTAACAGTTGATTATTCATGGAAAAAGACGTATACTAATCAGGAGTCTAAGACAGCTCAACAAAAGACTACATAAGAATCTGAGGTGTGACATGGTAAATGAGACAATTCTTGCGGTTATCACGGCATTTATTATCAGCGCGGTTATGTGCCCGATTGTAATTCCCTTTCTGCACAAGCTGAAATTCGGGCAGCAGGTGAGAGAGGACGGCCCCCAGGCCCATTTGAAAAAGCAGGGGACGCCGACTATGGGAGGTATTGTAATTTTAGGCGCCATTGTGATTACCTCCCTGCTCTATATAAAGGATTATCCGAAAATTATCCCAATTCTGTTCATGACGGTGGGCTTTGGCGTAATCGGCTTTTTGGACGATTACATTAAGATTGTAATGAAGCGTTCCGAAGGGCTGAATCCGAAGCAGAAGCTTTTGGGACAGATTATCGTTACAGGGATTTTCGCCTACTATCTGATCAGCAGCAAAGAGGTGGGAACTTCTATGCTGATTCCATTTACAGGAGGCTTCGATGACGGATTTTTCCTGACTCTTCCTTTATGGCTGTTTATTCCTGCCCTGTTTTTTATCGTGCTGGGAACAGATAATGGAGTAAACTTTACAGATGGACTGGACGGACTCTGTACCAGCGTGACGATTCTCGTAGCTACCTTCTTTACGATTGTGGCGATTGGAGAGAATACGGGGATCAGCCCTATTACAGGAGCTGTGGTGGGAAGCCTTCTGGGCTTTCTGCTGTTTAACGTATATCCAGCTAAGGTATTTATGGGAGATACAGGTTCTCTGGCCCTGGGGGGATTTGTGTCAGCCAGCGCTTTTATGATGCAGATGCCGATTTTTATCGCCCTGGTAGGATTGATTTATCTGGTGGAAGTGCTGTCTGTAATTATGCAGGTGACATATTTTAAGAGCACAGGTGGAAAGAGAATTTTTAAGATGGCCCCCATCCATCATCATTTTGAGCTGTGCGGATGGTCTGAAACAAGGGTAGTCGCAGTATTTTCTATTATAACAGCAATCCTTTGTCTGATTGCATACTTAGGATTATAGGAGGAAATGGACAATGAGTCAGAAAGTATTGGTAGCAGGAAGCGGAATCAGCGGCATTGCAGCGGCAAAGCTTCTCCTGGGCATGGGAGGAGAGGTTGTTCTCTATGACGGCAATGACAAGCTGAATGAGGCAGATTTGAGACAGAAATTTGATGATGGGGCGAAGGTCAGCTTTGTTCTTGGAAAATTAGACCGCACAGATCTTCTGGGCGTGGAGCTTTCTATTATCAGCCCGGGAATTTCACTGGAGGCTCCGTTTGTATCTGTCCTCCAGCAGGCGGGAATTCCTATCTGGAGCGAGATTCAGCTGGCTTATCACTGTGCAAAGGGAAAACTGGCGGCTATTACAGGAACAAACGGAAAAACTACTACTACGGCTCTGACAGGGGAGATCATGAAGGCTTTCTATGACAGTGTGTTTGTAGTGGGTAATATCGGCGATCCCTATACAGCTCACGCTCTTGAGACCACAGAGGAGTCTGTAACAGTGGCTGAGGTTTCCAGTTTCCAGCTGGAGACAATTATGGATTTCAGACCGAATGTCAGCGCTATCCTGAATATTACTCCGGATCATCTGGACCGCCATAAGACGATGGAACGATACATCGAGATTAAGGAAGGTATTACAAAGAATCAGAAGGAAGAGGACGTCTGCGTATTAAACCACGATGATCCGGTGCTGCGAGAGTTCGGAGAGACGTTAAAGTGCAGGGTAGTCTACTTCTCCAGCCGGGAAAAACTGGATCAGGGCCTGTACCTGGATAACGATAGGATCGTATATAAGGATGAGGATAAAAAAGTAACGGAGGTTGTAAATATCCATGATCTGAAGCTGTTAGGCCGTCACAATCATGAAAATGTCATGGCTGCTGTGGCTGTCAGCATGAATATGGGCGTGCCTATGGAAACTATCCGTCGGGTAGTGAAGCGTTTCGAGGCAGTGGAACACCGCATTGAGTTCGTCACAGAGCGTTTCGGGGTAAAATATTATAATGATTCTAAGGGAACGAACCCGGATGCGGCCATGCAGGCCATCAAGGCCATGCCGGGACCGACTCTGCTTATTGCAGGAGGCTATGACAAGCATTCAGAGTACGATGAGTGGATTGAGAGTTTCGGCGGTAAGGTGCGTTATCTGGTATTAATCGGCCAGACCAGGGATAAAATTGCCGAGTGCGCGAAAAAACATGGTTTTACTGATATTATGTATGCAGAGGATTTAAAAGAAGCGGTTCAGGTATGCGCCTCCTATGCCAATGCCGGGGACAATGTGCTTCTCTCACCGGCCTGCGCAAGCTGGGGAATGTTCAATAATTATGAGGAGAGAGGCCGCATGTTCAAGGAATATGTAAGAAGCCTGTAGATATGAAGCAGATAGACGCAGACACAAGTAAGGAGTGGTGAGATGGCTGACGCGCCGAAAAAAAAGAAGAAGAAAAAGCCCCATCGGTTCTACGATTACAGTCTTCTTCTGTCCGTTGTATTTTTGACGGTATTCGGGCTTATTATGATTTACAGCGCCAGCTCCTACAGGGCGCAGCTGATGCTGGGAGACGCTGCGTATTTTGTGAAGCGCCAGGGTATGATTGCGGCAGCCGGTGCGGCGGCTATGCTGATTATTTCTAAAATTGACTATCACTGGTTTGCTAAATTTACCTGGCTGGCCTATGGCGTGTCCTTGGCCTGTATGGTTGCCACCATGCTCTTTGGAGTGGAATCTCATGGAAAGAAAAGATGGCTTCAGATTGGACCAATTCAGTTCCAGCCCACGGAGCTGGTAAAGATTTCTCTGATTCTGTTTCTGGCTGTTGTGATTTCCAGAATGGGACTGAAGGTCAATGAATTTCGGAATGTGCGGGCTATCATTATCTGGTGCGGCGTACCGGCTCTTCTGATTACAGAGAACAACCTGAGCTCAGGAATCATTACCTGCGGTATTGTGTTTGTGGTGCTGTTTGTGGCCTGCAAGATCAAGTGGCCTTTCTTTGCCTGCGCGGGGGCGGGCATTGGACTGATTGCCGTATCGCCCTACATAGGAAAGGCCCTGGTAGCGGTCAGGCTGTTAAAGCCTTATCAGCTGGATCGTATCACTGCCTGGGTAGATCCGGCAGCTACGGATACAGGGTATCAGACGCTTCAGGGATTGTACGCCATTGGATCCGGCGGTTTTTTTGGCAGAGGACTGGGACAGAGCCTTCAGAAGCTGGGATTTGTGCCAGAACCCCAGAATGATATGATTTTCTCTATCATCTGTGAGGAACTGGGGCTGTTCGGAGCGACTCTTCTGATTCTTATGTTCATGTTTATGATTTACCGCTTTATGGTGATTGCCAGCAACGCGCCGGATCTCATGGGCTCTTTGATTGTGGTAGGCGTAATGGCTCATATCGGAATACAGGTTATTCTGAATGTAGCCGTTGTAACGAACACTATTCCCAACACAGGAGTTACCCTTCCTTTTATCAGCTATGGAGGAACCTCAGTTCTGTTTTTGATGCTGGAGATGGGAATGGTACTGAGTGTCTCGAACCAGATCAAATTAGAGGGATAGGCGCCAAAACGGGGAGGATTTTCTTTATAAAAAAGCGGAAAATCCTTCCTTTTTTCTTATTGTGATTTTTAAAGAGATGAAGCTGTCACAAAACTGAAAAGATTTGCATAGGATAATATAAGGAAATAGAAGGGAACCGTTGCCTTGGCTGAAATAGAGATTTTCGGAGGAGGGCCTTTGCAGGGGGAACTGTCTGTTCAAGGCTCTAAAAATGCCGTACTTCCTATGATGGCTGCAGCCGTTCTGAACCGGGGTGTGACGACCATAGAGCATGTCCCCAGGATCCGTGATGTCTGCTGCATGATGGAAATCCTACAGTCCCTCGGCTGCCAGTGCGTCCTGGACAGCAGCGGACGGATGACGATTGACTCGGAAAGGCTTTCCGGAAATTGTGTCAGAAAAGAGGATATGGAAAAAATGCGCTCCTCTGTGATCCTTTTAGGGCCTCTGCTGGCCCGGCAGGGGAGAGCGTGCATTTACTATCCAGGCGGCTGTATGATTGGAAAAAGGCCGATAGATCTCCATCTGAAGGCACTGAAACAGTTTGGAGCAGAAATTGAGGAGGACAGGGAGACAGGACGGGTAACGGCCTCTGCCTTCAGGCGGGCCGGAGCCTTATCAGGCGCAGCGGTGCAGTTTTCCTATCCAAGCGTAGGAGCCACAGAAAATGCTATTTTTGCCGCGGTGGCCGCCGAGGGGGAGAGTTCTTTATCTGGCTGTGCGAAGGAACCAGAAATCACAGCTCTCTGCCACATGCTGAACAGGATGGGCGCCAGGATTCTTGGCATTGGAACCTCTCATCTTCGCATTACAGGAGGCCTGCCCCTTCACGGATGCACGGTACGGGCAGATGGAGACAGGATTGTGGCAGGAACTTATCTGATTGCAGCGGCAGCAGCCGGCGGAGAGATAGAAATTTCCGGAATTCGTTCAGAGGAACTTTCCAGCCTGAGTGATCTTCTGGAGGAGGGAGGAGCGCTGGTCTATCGGGAGAAGGACAGAATCTATTTGCGGTGTGAAAGACCTTTTGGAAAAATCTATGCCAAAACAGGTCCTTATCCAGCTTTTCCTACAGATCTGCAGTCGCCTCTGCTTGCTCTTATGAGCGTTTCAAGCGGCGGCATGGTGGAAGAAACAGTGTTTGAAAGCCGGTTTAAAACAGCCCGGGAACTGAATAAAATGGGAGCACTGGTGGAGGTGTGCAAAGAACAGGCAAGAGTGAGAGAGGGAAGACGTCTGCGCGGATGCCGGGTAAAGGCTTATGATCTGCGGGGCGGAGCGGCTCTTGTTGCAGCAGGGCTGACAGCAGAAGGCACAACTCTGGTGGAGCAGGCAGAGTACATTTTGCGTGGATATGAGGATATCTGCCGCGATTTAAGCAGCTTAGGCGGAAAGCTCTGGTATCGTGAGCCAGTTGCATGATATCAGATCCGGCTGCATGAAATATTTTCAGCAGGAGGTACAGACATGAGGACATATATCAGACACAGAAGAAAAACAGGCCTGATTGCAGCTTTGGCTGTGCTGGCAGTCATAGCTGTTACCGTAGTATCCCTGCGGATTACAGAAGTGAAGGTGAGCGGCAATACGAGATATACGGCTGAGGAGATTGAGCAGACCGTGTTTGACTCGCCCATCAGCCGGAATGCTGCTTACTGTTATCTGCAGTATCAGTTCAGACCTCATAAGAAGCTTCCTTTTGTGGAAGACTACAGAATAGTATTTCGAGGTCCTAACGAGGTGGAAATTATCGTCTATGAAAAAAGTCTGGTAGGGTATGTGTCCTATATGAACAGTAATATGTATTTTGACAAAGATGGAATGATTGTGGAGAGCACAAGTGAAATTCTGCCTGGAATACCAAAGATTGAGGGACTGAAATTTGGCCATGTGGTGCTTCATGAACCTCTTCCTGTAGAAAATAAGGATATTTTCGAGGATATTTTAAATCTGACGCAGATTCTTTCACTCTACGAAATCCATGCCGATGGAATCCGCTATCAGAGCGGGGGACAGGCTGTGGTGACAGTGGGGAACCTGCGAGTGGAGCTGGGGGGTAAAAAAGATATGAATGGAAAAATAGCGGAGCTGAAGGATATTATCCAGGAGTACTCAGATCTGGACGGAACGCTGTACCTGGATACTTATGATGAGACAAATTCAAATCCTATGTATCGGTTTCAGAAGAACCAGCAGTAGCATGGCAGAACTGGTGCGAAAAATGATAAATTCGGCAAAATAACAGTTGATATTTTTCCTAAAATAAAATATAGTATTAGATAGACTGAAATCAGAAGGCGCAGATGCAGACAAAAAACAGCAGATATGTGAGTGAAGGAGGAAGTTTTCTTGTTAGAGATTAAGATAAATGAAGCAGAGAATGCCGCCAGAATTATAGTTGTAGGCGTAGGCGGAGCCGGAAATAATGCAGTAAACCGCATGATCGAGGAAAATATTGCAGGTGTTGAGTTTATCGGCATTAATACAGATAAGCAGGCTCTTCAGTTCTGCAAGGCTACTACTGCCATGCAGATTGGCGAGAAGCTGACCAAGGGACTGGGTGCAGGCGCCAGACCGGAGATTGGCGAGAAGGCGGCCGAGGAGAACCAGGAAGAGTTAGCCCAGGCCTTAAAGGGAGCAGATATGGTATTTGTTACCTGCGGTATGGGAGGAGGAACCGGAACAGGAGCAGCTCCTGTTGTGGCAAAGATTGCCAAGGATATGGGAATTCTGACCGTAGGCGTTGTGACAAAGCCTTTCCGTTTTGAGGCTAAAACGCGTATGAACAATGCCATCCAGGGAATCGAGAAGTTAAAGAGCTGTGTGGACACCCTGATTGTGATCCCGAATGACAAGCTTCTTGAGATCGTGGACAGAAGAACGACTATGCCGGATGCATTAAAGAAGGCGGACGAGGTGCTTCAGCAGGCAGTTCAGGGAATTACAGATCTGATTAATATTCCTGGATTGATCAACCTGGATTTTGCAGACGTTCAGACTGTTATGACTGACAAGGGAATCGCTCATATTGGAATCGGACATGCCAAGGGAGATGACAAGGCCATCGAGGCTGTTAAGCAGGCCGTATCCAGTCCTCTGCTGGAGACAACCATTGAGAATGCATCCCATGTCATTATTAATATTTCCGGAGATATCAGCCTGATTGAGGCGAATGAGGCAGCTTCCTACGTTCAGGAACTGGCAGGCGATGACGCGAACATTATTTTCGGCGCTATGTACGATGAGAATGCTCAGGACGAGGCTTCCATCACAGTTATTGCTACAGGTCTGGATGAGGAGACAGCAACCCCGGTTGCCAAAGCCATGACGAACTTCGGAAGCAATCCATTCCAGAAGAAGCAGCCATCTGCAGCAGCCGCAGGCAGAGAGACAGCTACTGCAGCTCAGCCGTCTGCAGCAGGATTCCGCCAGACAGCGCCGTCCTATAAGCCGTCCCCGTCTTTAACACAGCCGGGACAGCAGGAGGGAACTCCGGCCCCAGCTCCTTCACCTGCGCCGTCCTACAGACCGATGGGACAGACACAGATCAATATCCCTGATTTCTTAAAGCACAAGAGATAAGAAGCAAATAGAGAAAATTTTAAAGTTAATCCAGAAAAAAGAAAGCAGAACATTTTCCATAAGTTCCAGAAGGGACAGGAGAGTGTTCTGCTTTCTTTTTTCGTTCTCTTTTCATCCGTTTCTGTTCCCGTTTCTGCGAATTATGCCGGGAAAGGGCGAAAAAGCCTTCATCTTCTGGTATTCTGACGATCAAAAAACAAGTTTTCCCTCCACCGATTGACAAATTCCGAAAGAGCCGTCCCTTATAATAGACTTTGTCAGACAGGAGGTGGCGAAACTGGAGACAGAAATCAGACTGTATCTGGATGTAGTATTCCTCCAAAATTTTTTACTGGACAGCTTTATTCTGGTGATGACAGGAAAGCTGATGGGGCTTAAGATACAGGCGGGAAAAATAGCAGGGGCAGCTGGAACAGGCGCTCTGTGGGCCTGTATCAGTATTCTGTCTGAAGAAGGTTCTGCGGTACAGCTGATGCTCAGTTTCGGGCCGCTCAGCGTCCTTATGGTGTATCTGGCCTACCGGGAAAGGCGGCTCAGAAACCTGCTGTATCAGGCGGGAGGTCTTTATCTGACATCGGCTCTGATGTCCGGAGGACTGGAATGTTTTAAAAGGATTGTATATGGAATTGTATCTTCTGGACAGACGAAGGAGACGAGAGAGGGCGTACTGCCGTTTTTGACGCTTTTATTCGGAGCAGGAGCTGTATTTTTCCTTGCCTGTTTTCTATGGGAAAGTGTGGGAAGAGAGAGACGGATGAGGAACTGCCAGGTGGAGGCGGTTATCATTTGCCGTGGCAGACAAATCAAGGTAAAAGCATTTTTAGACACAGGAAACCAGTTGTATGATCCGATTTTTCGCAGGCCAGTCAGCGTGATTTGGGAGGGAGCTTTAAATGGACTGTTTGACGGGGCGGAAGGTATCTCTATGATCCCCTATCGGAGCGTGGGGAAGGAAGGAGGGGTGCTTCCTGCGGCTGCGGCGGACGGAATTAAAATGGAGCTTCTCGGACAAAAACGGTATTTAAGAAAACCGCTGATTGCCGTGTCCAGGACGCCGCTGTCATCAGATGGAAGCTACGAGCTTTTACTGCACACAGAGGTATGGGAACAGGCAGTTCTGATTTCATCTGAGCCATGGAAAAAGGCAGAGAAGGAAGTTTTCAGATAAAGACAGATTTGAAATTAAGAAAATAAAGCAAGAAAGAATATGACAGGAGGAGAGAATCATGATGATGAAAGCTGCGGCTGAGGCGTCCAGCCGGTTTCTAATAAAGGCGGCGCCTTCCTTCCGGGCGCTGCTGATGCCGGGAGAAGGGGAAATTCATTATATTGGCGGGACCGATATTCTGCCGGCTCCCTTAGACAGCGGAGAGGAAGCCAGAGTGCTTGGAGAGCTGGGAACGGATAGGGACAGAGAGGCAAAATCCAGTCTGATTGAACATAATCTGCGGCTGGTAGTGTACATAGCCAAAAAATTTGACAACACCAGCGTAGGGGTAGAGGATCTGATTTCCATTGGAACAATAGGACTTATCAAGGCTATCAATACTTTTAATACAGGAAAAAATATTAAGCTGGCTACTTATGCGTCCCGGTGCATTGAAAATGAAATTTTAATGTATCTGAGAAGAAATAACAAGACCAAGCTGGAGGTGTCCATTGATGAGCCGTTAAACGTAGACTGGGATGGAAACGAACTGTTGCTTTCTGATATTCTGGGGACAGACGAGGACGTGATTTATAGAGATCTGGAGAATGAGATAGAGAGAAATCTTCTAAAGACAGCTATCAGCCATCTGACTCCCAGAGAGAGAACGATTGTAGAGCTGCGCTTTGGCCTTAATAACGCGGACGGAGATGAGATGACTCAGAAGGAGGTGGCGGATCTGCTGGGAATTTCTCAGTCCTATATCTCAAGGCTTGAGAAAAAGATCATGAAGCGCCTGAAAAAAGAGATTGTAAAATATGAATAATGAGGAAGAAGAGACGTTTTCCAGAAGTGCAGGCCGCTTGGGAGACGTCTCTTACCTGTTTCATTCAGCTCAAATAAGCACGCATGGCCTTCAGGGCATTTTTTTCCAGACGGCTTACCTGAGCCTGGCTGATATGGATTTCCTCTGCTACCTCCGTCTGTGTTTTGCCCTCGAAAAAACGAAGGTCAATGATATGGCGTTCCCTTTCAGGAAGGCGGTTCATAGCCTCGTTCAGGCTGATATCTTCAATCCAGTTTTCCTCGGAGCTTTTCTTATCACTCAGCTGATCCATGACGTAGAGAGGATCGCCGCCGTCTGTGTAGACAGGTTCGTAGAGACTGACGGGACTCTGGATTGCGTCCAGAGCGTAGGTTACCTGCTCCTTGCTGACACCGATTTCTTTTGCAATTTCGCAGAGAGTTGGTTCCTTTAAATTTTTTTTGGTCAGGTTTTCTCTTGCGTAGATGGCCTTATAGGCTGTATCCCGGAGGGAACGGCTGACGCGGATAGAATTGTTGTCTCTGAGATATCGTTTCACCTCTCCTAAAATCATGGGAACTGCGTAAGTGGAGAAGCGGACATTCTGGGTAATATCAAAATTATCAATAGCTTTAATCAGCCCAATACAGCCGATCTGAAACAGATCGTCCACATTTTCACTGCTGCCTGAAAAACGCTGGATGACGCTGAGAACCAGACGGAGATTTCCCTTAATATACTGTTCTCTGGCGTCCTTGTCTCCTTTCAGGATCCTGGCGAACAGCTCCTCCTTCTCCTCATTGGTGAGCAGGGGGAGCTTTGATGTATTTACACCGCATATTTCAACTTTATTCAATGCCATAAAGAGCAGCCTCCTTCTTTGTTTGTCCATGATCAGGCTTTCCTTTTTTCAGAGACAATATACTGGAAACAGGGAAATTAAAAAAATTTTGCCCCTTGACAGACGGAGAGTGAAGAATATACAGTTCAGCGATTAGCTGTGTTTTCTGTTCCTGCCGCGGCCCGGGCTTGTATCAGATGCAAAGATATACTATAATAGTGCGCAAAGATACAGAGGGAGGATGCAGATTGTGAGAGTTGAAACCATTCAGATTCAGATAGAGAAAAACGGCGCGTTTAAGAAAACGGATCATACGGCGGAATTGACTGCCTATCTTCAGGATTCCGGGGAAGGATGCAGGATCCAAAAACGTCCGGCAGTGGTGATCTGTCCGGGAGGAGGCTATGAGTTCTGCTCCTTCAGAGAAGGAGAGCCGGTAGCGTTAGAACTGTTATCCAAGGGATATCAGACGTTTGTGCTCCGCTACAGCACGGCGCCGGACTGCTTTCCTACAGCGTTGCTGGAGCTGGCTGGAGCAGTGGCCATGGTTCGCCTTAAGGCGGAAGAGTGGAATATTATACCAGAGCAGGTGGCTGTAATGGGTTTTTCTGCAGGAGGTCATCTGGCTGCCAGCCTGGGCGTATTCTGGAATCAGGAATTTCTGTCTGCCCTGGTAAAACGCCAGGTGCAGTTTCCGGCAGGAGACAATTTCAGAAGAGATGAGACGATTTTCTCAGAGAGCAGTTTAGATGATATTTCTCTGCTCATCCGCCCGGATCGGCTGCTTTTAGGATATCCGGTGATTACTTCCGGCGAATATGCTCACAGAGGTTCCTTCGATGCGCTGTTAGGAGAGATGAAGGGGGAGGAGAGAGAGGAATTTCTGGATCTTCTGTCTCTGGAAAAGCAGGTGGGAAGCCATGTTCCGCCGGTTTTTATGTGGCATACTGTTACAGATACCTCTGTTCCGGTAGAAAATTCTCTGTTCTTTCTCACAGCCCTCAGAAAAGCGGGAGTCAGCACGGAGGCTCATTTCTTCCCAGAGGGACGCCATGGGCTGGCTCTGGCCGATGAGAGAACGGATAAAGAGACCTCAGATGGAAGAGGCAGCTATGTGGAGGAATGCTGCAGGCCCTGGGCGGAGCTGGCAGAAGGCTTTTTGGATCGCTGGAGACGGCCTTGACTTTCCATATATTTCATACTAGAATAAAACGGACACCTGAAAAAAGGTGTCTGTTTTTTCCTATGTACAGTGACGCTGAACGAAAAACGACAGAATATGGAGGAAGACCATTTTGGCAAATACAGAAAGTACAACTGAACAGATCAAAAAAAGACGTACCTTTGCGATTATTTCTCACCCAGATGCGGGAAAGACTACGCTGACAGAGAAGTTTCTTCTTTATGGAGGAGCCATTAACCTGGCAGGTACAGTAAAAGGAAGGAAGGCTACGAAGCACGCGGTATCTGACTGGATGGAGATCGAGAAGGAGAGGGGAATTTCCGTTACTTCCTCTGTGCTTCAGTTTAATTATGAGGGATACTGCATTAATATTCTGGATACGCCTGGACACCAGGATTTCTCGGAGGACACTTATCGTACTCTTATGGCGGCAGATTCCGCAGTTATGGTAATCGATGCCTCCAAGGGTGTAGAGGCCCAGACGATCAAGCTGTTTAAGGTATGCCTTCTCAGAAATATTCCGATTTTCACCTTTATTAACAAGATGGATCGAGAAGCCAGGGATCCCTTCGAGCTGATGGATGAGATAGAAAGCGTTCTGGGAATTAAAACCTGCCCGGTTAACTGGCCTATTGGGTGCGGAAAGAATTTCAAGGGTGTTTACGACAGAAATACGAAAAAAATTACTACCTTTACAGCTGCCATGGGCGGCCAGAAAGAGGTAGCTTCCAGAGAGTTTGATCTGGAATTGGACGATGTGGATTCCATTGTGGGAGCCGATTACCACAGTCAGCTTCTGGAAGACATTGAATTGCTTGACGGAGCCAGCGAGGAGTTCGATATGGAAAAGGTCAGCACTGGAAAGCTGTCTCCGGCCTTTTTCGGCTCTGCTTTGACGAATTTTGGAGTGGAGACCTTCCTGGAGCATTTCCTTAAAATGACAACTCCTCCTCTTCCTAGAAAAACAACGGACGGCATGGTGGATCCTTTTAATAATAAGTTCAGCGCCTTTGTATTTAAGATTCAGGCCAACATGAACAAGGCTCACAGGGACAGGATTGCTTTTATGCGTATCTGTTCCGGGAAATTTGAGGCCGGCATGGAGGTAAACCACGTGCAGGGCGGCAGAAAAATCCGTCTGTCCCAGCCTCAGCAGCTGATGGCTCAGGACAGGAAGATTGTGGAGGAAGCCTATGCCGGGGATATTATCGGTGTCTTTGATCCAGGCATTTTCTCTATCGGAGACACCCTCTGCGCACCCAGCGACAAGGTGCAGTTTGAGGGAATTCCTACCTTCGCGCCGGAGCATTTTGCCAGGGTGCGCCAGATGGATACCATGAAGAGAAAACAGTTTATCAAGGGAATCAACCAGATTGCCCAGGAGGGCGCGATCCAGATTTTCCAGGAGTTCAATACTGGAATGGAGGAGATTATTGTAGGCGTAGTAGGAGAGCTTCAGTTCGAGGTGCTGACTTACCGTCTGGAAAATGAGTATAATGTAGATGTGAAGCTGGAAAAGCTGCCATATGAGTACATCCGCTGGATTGAAAATAAGGAGGAAATTGATCCGGCTAGGATCCAGGGAACCTCTGATATGAAGAGAATTAAGGACTTAAAAGGAAATCCGCTGCTCTTATTCGTCAACAGCTGGAGTGTCGGGATGGTTCTCGACAGAAATCCAGGCCTTGTGTTAAGCGAGTTTGGACGGGATTAATATAAAAACATCAGGAGGTAGAAGCATGAGCAAAATTGATGTGGTGAGAAAAGCAATGGTGGAGGCCATGAAGGCCAAGGATAAGGCGAGGAAGGATTCTCTTTCCATGCTGCTGTCCGCTCTGAAAAATGCGGAGATTGACAAGAGGGAGCCGCTGACAGAAGAAGAGGAAAATGCCATTGTCAAAAAGGAGATCAAGCAGACCAGGGAAACCATGGAGACAGCTCCGGCAGACAGAGAGGATATTAAGAGTGAGGCAGCAGCCAGACTGGCTGTATATGAGGAATTTGCACCGGCAGATTTGACAGAGGATCAGATCCGTCAGGTGATTGCCGGGGTATTAGCTGAGCTTGGGATTGAAGAGCCGAAGAAATCCGACAAGGGTGCTATTATGAAGGTTCTCATGCCGAGAGTGAAAGGCAAGGCAGACGGAAAGGCAGTCAACGAAATTTTAGCAGGAATGCTGAAATAGGAACGCTGGGAGAAGGAAAAAATAGGGAACAGCCAAGTGAGGTTTTCGGAAAGGGGATGACCAGATGTACAGAGAAGAGATCGAGAAATACATTGACAGCCACAGGGAGGAGATGCTGGAGGATATTAAGACACTGTGCCGCATTAACAGCGAAAAAATGCCTTATCAGGAGGGCATGCCTTACGGGGAAGGCGCCTGCCGCGCTTTGGGGACAGCTCTTTCTATGGCGGAAAATTATGGTTTTTCCATTTTAAATTATGATAATTATGTGGGAACCGTAGATTTTGGCGGTGAGGAGAGCCAGTTAGATATTCTGGCCCATCTGGATGTGGTTCCGGCGGGGGAGGGATGGACGGTGACAAAACCCTTCGAGCCAGTGGAGCAGGATGGAAAACTTTATGGCCGCGGAACGGCAGATGACAAGGGACCGGCCGTAGCGGCTCTCTATGCTATGCGGGCAGTGAAGGAATTAAATATTCCGTTAAAGAAGAGGGTGCGTCTGATTCTGGGAACTGATGAGGAATGCGGAAGCAGCGATATTGCCCACTATTATGCAGTAGAGAAGGAAGCTCCTATGACATTCTCTCCAGACGGGGCATTTCCAGTGGTGAACATTGAGAAGGGTCATTTAAACTGTGAGTTTGAAGCAGAATTTGAGCCATCTGAAGCCCTTCCAAGGGTGAAATCTGTTACAGCCGGCACAAAGGTCAATGTGGTTCCTGGAAAGGCCTACGCCGTTTTCGAGGGACTGGATGATGATGTGGTGCGGGAGGCCGGAAGAGAGGTGGAGAAGGAGACTGGTGTTTCCTTTGCACTGGTGGGAAAGGACGGATGCCTGGAGATCACAGCCTGCGGAGCCGGCGCCCACGCCTCCACTCCGCAGGAAGGAAAGAATGCGGCAACCGCGCTGCTGCTTTTGATTACAAGACTGCCCTTTGCAGCCTGCAGACAGCTGGAGGTAATCCGCTCCCTGACAGAGCTGATCCCACATGGAGACACAGAGGGAAAAGCCCTTGGCGTAGCCATGGCCGACGAGCTTTCAGGCGCTCTGACTCTGGCGTTCGACATTCTGGAGATCTCAGACAGCCGGATGCACGGAATTTTCGACAGCCGGACGCCTCTCTGCGGTAATGAGGATAATGTCTTAAAGCCTGTGGCAGAGAAGATGGCAGAGCATGGCATTACTGTGCTTACCAAGGAAATGCTGCCGCCTCACCATGTAGACGGAAATTCTCCGTTTGTGAAGACTCTTCTTCATGCCTATGAGAAGTATACAGGCCGCAGAGGCGAGTGCGTTTCCATGGGAGGAGGAACTTACGTCCATGATTTACAGAACGGAGTAGCCTTCGGAGCTGCCCTTCCAGAAACAGACAATCGGATGCATGGAGCGGACGAGTTTGCTGTCATAGACGAGCTTCTCTTAAGCGCGAAAATCTTCGCCCAGGTAATCGCAGATCTCTGCAGCTAAGTGGCAGGGCTTTAAAGCCAGATACAGAAAAAATTCATAAAAAATTTGGATTTTGAAAACAACCTTAATAAAAGTTCAATTGATCTGACCTGCTTCCTGTGATAGAATGCTGTCACAGAAGCAGGAAGGCTCAGTTGGACTTTTTTGCTTCTTCCGCCGGAAATTACGACAGCATCAGAGTCAGACTCATCAGAACCGGCGGAATTTCAATCGTACGGAAGAGAGTTTCTTCCGGGATAGGAGCAGATTATGAGAAAAAAATCATTGGCAGCATGGACAGCAGCAGTTCTGGCAGTGGGAGCCCTGACGGGATGCAGCAGCCAGGGTACAGGAGATAAAGCAGAAGAGACAGCCAGGCCGGGAACTTCCCAGGAAGCAGCAAAGGAGAGTACACAGGCAGATCAGCCAGCTCTCATGAAAGATGCGGATCTTGTGATTGCAGGCGGTGATCCGGCGGGTATGGCTGCGGCAATTCAGGCAGTGGCAGAGGGAACAGATCCGGCCAGGATCCTGGTGCTGGGAAGCGGTGAAGAAACTCTGTCAGGAAACTGCATGAACGCTTCCGATACAGAAGAACAGGCAGATGCAGGAATTGAGGATACAGTGGACAGCTACATTGCAGATACCCTGGCAGCAGGAGGCGGAAAGGGAAATCAGGAAATGGTGGAGCATCTGGGAGAGGAAAGCCAGGCGGCTCTTGACTGGGTGCGGGATCTGGGCATTGAGCTTTCTGGTGTGACTCAGAAGGAGGGGTCCAGCGTGGCCAGAAGCTATGAGGCAGCTGACGGAGAAGATCTGGGAAGCCAGATTCAGACGAAGATTCAGGAAAAATTTGACAGCCTGAATGTGACTGTGGCAGAGGATGGGGAGCTTTCCCAGGTACTCTATGGCGCTGATGGAGAAGTGACAGGCGTTAAGGTGAAGGGAACAGATGGAGAGCAGGAGATTACCTGCCGGTCCCTGCTGGTAACCGACGATGCTTACCTGGATCTTCTGGGGGCTCTGGGAGTTTCCTATGTGACTGATGAGAGCGGAAAGAATATTGGAGTGAACGTAGACAGCTGCGCTAATGCAGTGACGGCCGATGAGGGAGAAATTCCGGGACTCTATGCCGCTGGAGACGCCATAGAAGCAGCTCTTCACGGCGATAAGGCTCTGGAGGGAAACGAGCTGACAGGAATGGTTGTATTCGGAACGACAGCTGGAACAGAAGCTTCTATTTATGCTCAGGATAATGCGCCCCGGCAGTAGAGAAGAAATACAGCACAGAAAATCATAACATAAAACAGAGCAGAGAGAATGCCCTGCCTGCCGGATTTCATCCGGGGGCAGGGCAATTTAGCGTCCAGCCGTCATATACTGGAACCAAGAGGCCTGACAGGAGCTTAAAACTATGCGTCTTTCAGAGATGAAGCAAAAGGAAGTTATCAATATCAAGGACTGCAGCCGTTTGGGCTTTGTGGGGGACGTGGATATCGATATCTGCACAGGAAGAGTGACAGCTCTCATTATTCCGGGACCGGGATGTCTGTGGGGATTTCTGGGAAGGGAGAGCGAATATGTGATTCCATGGCGTGATGTGAAGCAGATCGGAGATGATATTATCCTGGTGGAACTGTGCAAAAAGGAGCAAAAAGGCTGAAAACAGCTTGCATATCTTTCAGCAGTACGTTAAAATAAGGACAATATATCACACAGGAGGAAAAGAATGTGAAATGTCCATTTTGTAATGCTTCTGATACAAAGGTGATTGACTCCAGACCGGCAGACGACAACAGTTCCATCCGCCGCCGCCGTCAGTGTGAGACATGCGGAAAACGTTTTACTACTTATGAAAAACTGGAGACGATGCCGCTGATGGTAATCAAGAAGGATAATTCCAGGGAGCTCTATGACCGGTCCAAGATAGAGGCAGGCATCCTTCATTCCTGCCATAAGCGCCCAGTTTCACCACAGCAGATCAGCGAGACCATTGACGGGATAGAAAACCAGATTTTTAACAAAGAGGAGAGAGAGATCGAGACCTCAGCTATCGGCGAGCTGGTGATGGACAAATTAAAAGATCTGGATGAGGTGGCCTATGTGCGCTTTGCCTCTGTATACAGAGAGTTTAAGGATGTGGGAACCTTTATGGAAGAGATCGGAAAGCTGTTGAAGAAGGACTAGTATGTTCAGAGCATTTTATCCGAAGGAATACAGAGACTCCGCCTATGATATCCCCTACGAGAATTTTTTTAAGCAGGGGATCCGCGGAGTGATTTTTGATATTGACAATACGTTAGTACCCCACGGCGATCCGGCGGATGAGCGGGCGCTGCAGCTGTTTGGCCGCCTGAAGGAAATGGGGATGAAAACCTGTCTGCTGTCTAACAATAAGGAGCCGAGAGTATCTTCTTTTGCCGCGCAGGTAGATTCCCCCTATATTTATAAAGGCAAAAAGCCGGCCCGGAGCGGCTATGAAAGAGCCATGGAGCTGATGGGGACAGACAGGGAGACAAGCCTGTTTGTGGGAGATCAGCTGTTTACAGATGTATATGGGGCAAACCGGGCTGGAATCTACGGGATTCTTACAAAGCCCATCCATCCCAAGGAAGAAATACAGATTGTTTTAAAGCGTCGTCTGGAAGCAGTGGTACTGTATTTTTACAAAAGAGACTGCAGAAAGCGGGAGAGCAGGCAGCAGGAAAAGAGCAGAGAGAGATGACAGAAAAAGACAAAACAAAAAAACAGGCGGGAGAGCAGGAAAGGCTGCTTCAGGCGGCACAGGCTGTCAGAGGAACTACAAGAGTCTGCGGGATTTTAGCGAACCCAGTGGAACACTCCATGTCTCCCATGCTTCAGAATCTTTACGCAGAAAGCACAGGGGCAGATTTAGTCTATATTCCGTTTAAAGTAAAGAAGGAGGAGCTTCAGGCGGCAGTTTCTGGAGCCTTTGCCCTGAATATTTTGGGCATGAATGTGACAGTGCCCCACAAGCAGGCAGTGATGAAATATCTGGACAGTATAGACGAGGCAGCCAGAGATATCGGAGCCGTGAATACCCTGGTCCGGACGGAACGGGGATACAAAGGATACAATACAGATGTTCCAGGTCTCAGGAGAGCTGTTCAGGAAGCTGGTTTTACTGTGAAGGGGAGGGACTGCCTTCTGATCGGAGCGGGGGGAGCTGCCAGAGCGGCTGCCTATATGCTGATCAGGGACGGAGCAGAAAGCATTGCTGTGCTGAACAGAAGCGTCGAAAAAGCCGAGGAGCTGGCGGAGTATGGGAACATGCTTGCAGGAAGAGAAATGATGAGAGCTCTGGCTCTTTCTCAGTGGAAGGAGCTGTCCGGAAAGCGGTATCTGGCTGTTCAGTGTACCAGTGTGGGGATGCATCCTGCAGTGGACGCAGCGCCTATAGAGGACAGGAATTTTTATCAGCTTATAGAGGAGGCTCTGGATGTGATTTACACTCCGGCAGAGACGAAGTTTATGCGCCTGGTGCGGGAAGCAGGAGGAAAGGCTGTCAATGGACTGAAGATGCTGGTTTACCAGGGGGCGGTTTCCTATGAGCTGTGGAATCCTGGAGTGCGGGTAGGAAGGGATACTCTCATCTTAGCTGAGACTCTGATCCAGCGAAAGCTTCAGCCTAAACAGAACAATCTGGTTCTTATCGGATTTATGGGAGCTGGAAAGACCAGTGTGGGAAAAGAACTGGCAGAACTTCTGGGCTGCAGTCTCTATGATACGGATCAGGAGACAGAGCGCCAGGCGGGCCTGACCATTTCAGAGATTTTCCATCTTCAGGGAGAGGAATGTTTTCGGAGAATGGAGACAGATACTCTGAGAGAACTCCTGAAAAAAACAGGACAGGACGGAGAGTATACTGTGATTTCAGCAGGAGGAGGCTTGGCTCTCAGGGAGGAAAACCAGAAGCTTTTAGAAGAAAATGCTGTGTGCATTTATCTGAAAACCTCTCCGGAACAGGTTCTGTTTCGTCTCCAGGGAGACACTACAAGACCTCTTCTGCAGGGCGGAAATGTGAGAGAGAAGGTGGAAGGCCTTCTATCTGTCAGAGGCCCTGTCTATGAAAAAACCGCAGATATTACGATAAATACAGACGGGCGGATGCCTGGAGAAATCGCGCAGGAGATTGCGGCTTTTGCAAAAAGTAGTTGAAAAACGGCATATTATAGTATAGAATAAAAAAGATAAAGAGAGATCATTCAAGGAGGAATATCATTTATGGTATCAGCGGGCGATTTTAGAAACGGTATTACAGTGGAAATCGAAGGAAACGTATTCCAGATCGTCGAGTTCCAGCATGTAAAGCCAGGAAAGGGCGCTGCGTTCGTAAGAACCAAGCTTAAAAATATCAAGAACGGCGGTGTTGTGGAGAAAACTTTCAGACCGACAGAGAAGTTCCCGGCAGCCAGAATTGACAGAGTAGATATGCAGTATCTGTACTCTGACGGAGATCTGTTCCACTTCATGAACGTGGAGAACTTTGAGCAGGTAGCTCTGACATCCGAACAGATCGGTGACGCTCTGAAGTTCGTAAAGGAGAACGACATGGTTAAGATCTGTTCTCACAACGGCGAGGTATTCTCCGTAGAGGCTCCTCTGTTTGCAGAGCTTGAGATCACAGAGACAGAGCCAGGCCTTAAGGGAGATACAGCTACAGGCGCTACTAAGCCGGCTACTGTAGAGACAGGCGCAGTTATCTACGTTCCATTATTCGTAGAGATTGGCGACAAAGTTAAGATCGATACACGTACAGGAGAGTATCTGTCCAGAGTTTAATGCAGATTCAGCAGATTTCTGCAGAGGACAGCTTGACTGAATAAAAGAATCAGGCATAAGGATTCGGACAAATAGGAACTGTTGTAAAATATCTTTCCCAGGGCTATTTTACAGCAGTTTCTTTGTTTACCGGAGAATCGGATTTTTTAATAAAAATACATCTGAGAAATGCTCATACAGCAAAGGGGACGATGGGGTTGTACGAGGAAATGAAAGAGAAGAACAGGCGGGCTGGTTCTGGGGAGGCTTCGGGAGAGGGGAGAAGCCGACAGAGAAGAGAGTCTGGAGCATATGGAAGAAGCTTTAAAAGAGAGAGGGCTCTGCGCCGCAGACGGAATAGAAGGATATTTCTGGCTGCTGCAGCACTTATTCTTTTTCTGTCTGGAGGAGCAGCAGGATGGTTTCTCAGAGAAAGCCTTATCAGAGAGCCGGTCAATCCTTCATCTGTAAAAACGCCGGAGTGGGTAACACAGGATCTGCTGACCATCAATGATTATTCCAGACCTGGCACGAAGCTTGCTGAGATTAACGGTATTGTGGTTCACTATGTAGGAAATCCAGGGACAACCGCTGAGCAGAACAGGAATTATTTCGAAGGGCTGAAGGATCAGACAGGCTCTAACAAAATTTCTGTCAGCAGTAATTTCATTATTGGGATAGACGGGGAGATTATTCAGTGCGTGCCTATTGACGAGATGGCCTACGCATCCAATACAAGGAATTCTGATACGATTTCCATTGAGTGCTGTCATCCGGGAAAGGATGGCAGATTCACGGAAGAGACCTATGCCTCTCTGGTGCGCCTGACATCATGGCTGTGCCGGGAACTGGATTTAAAGCCTAAAGATGTGATTCGCCACTATGATATAACAGAAAAGGCCTGTCCGAAATATTTCGTGGATCATCCGGACCAGTGGAAGGAGTTTCTGAAGGATGTGAAGGAGGCCATGAGGGAGTAAATGTCCCGCAGCTTAAAAGCATTGGTGCAAACCTCGCAGTGAAAGCCTTGCTATCGTCACAAGACCTGCAGATGCTGAGGATACGTTTGAAAAAAATGAGCCATGGATTTACAGGTTTACTGCAGTCCTGTCTCAGTTAGGCTTGAACTTACGGAGAAAATATTTTATAGTATATAAGAACAGAAGATGCCGGTGGACAAAGGCATCAGAAACACTGACAAGAAGGAGACAAAATCATGCAGAAGATGATTGATTTAATTGTGGCAGAGCTGACGCCTGCTTTTACCGCCTGCGGATATGATGAGAAATATGTGAAGGTCACAGTTTCCAACCGTCCGGATCTGTGCGAGTATCAGTGCAACGGAGCCATGGCTGCCGCTAAGGCATATAAAAAGAAGCCGATTGATATTGCCAGCGAGGTAGTGGAGAAGGCGAAGGAAAGCGTCATGTTCTCTGAACTCAATGCCGTTATGCCAGGCTTTATCAATCTGCGTATTTCCCCGGAGTATCTGGCTGAGTACATGAACCGCATGGCAGAGGATCCCAAGTACGGACTGGAGGAGACGAAGGAGCCGGAGACTATTATCGTAGACTACGGCGGCGCTAACGTGGCGAAGCCTCTTCATGTAGGTCATCTGCGCTCTGCTGTCATCGGAGAGAGTATTAAGCGTATCAGCCGCTATATGGGGCATAAGGTAATCGGCGACGTGCATCTGGGAGACTGGGGACTTCAGATGGGACTGATTATCGAGGAACTCCACGACAGACAGCCGGATCTTCCCTACTTTGACGAGAGTTTTACAGGGGAATATCCAAAGGAACCGCCGTTTACTATCTCTGAGCTGGAAGAGATTTATCCGGCAGCCAGCGCCAAGTCAAAGCAGGACGAGGCTTTCAAGGAGAGAGCTCAGGAGGCTACCTTTAAGCTCCAGAGCGGCTATGCGCCTTACCGTGCCATTTGGGAGCACATTATGAGCGTATCCTTAAAAGACTTAAAGAGAAACTACGGCAATCTTAATGTGTCTTTCGATCTGTGGAAGGGAGAGAGCGATGCGCAGCCCTACATTCCGCAGCTGATTGACGATCTGGTTGAGAAGGGGCTGGCTTATGAAAGCCAGGGAGCTCTTGTGGTGGATATTGCAGAGGAGACAGATACAAAGGAGCTTCCCCCATGTATCGTCAGAAAGTCTGACGGAGCCGCTCTCTACGCTACCTCCGATCTGGCTACTATTGTCCAGAGAGAGCAGGATTACCATCCAGATCGCTATATTTATGTGGTGGACAAACGTCAGGAGCTTCATTTTACTCAGGTATTCCGTGTGGCAAAGAAGGCCGGCATTGTGAAGGACGGCACCAAGATGGTGTTCCTGGGCTTTGGAACTATGAACAGCAAGGACGGAGGTCCGTTTAAGACGCGGGACGGCGGTGTCATGCGTCTGGAACGCCTGATTGCAGATATTAACGAGGAAGTCTACAAAAAGGTTCAGGAGAAGCAGAGGGTATCTGAGGAGGAGATGAGAAAGACGGCTGAGATGATCGGTCTCGCTGCCTTAAAGTACGGTGATCTCTCCAACCAGGCTACCAAGGACTATGTATTCGATGTAGATCGCTTTATCTCCTTCGAGGGAAATACAGGTCCTCATATCCAGTACATGGTAGTGCGGATCAAGTCTATTCTCGAGAAGTACAGAGAACTGATGGGCGGAAGCTATACTCTGATTCCTGTACGTCCGGCTTCCTCTGAGACTGAGAAGGCGCTTCAGCTGGAGCTGTGCCGTTTCGGAGAGGTGGTGGAGACTGCTTTTGCAGAGACTGCGCCTCACCGCATCTGCCAGTATATGTATGACTTATCAGATGCGTTTAATAATTTCTACCTGGTCAATAAGATTATCGGCGAGGAGGATCGGGAGAAGCAGGCAGGTTTTATCAGCCTGATCAGTCTTACGAAGGACGTACTGAACGCCTGCATGGATCTGCTGGGCATTGAAGCTCCGGAGCACATGTAAGAGACATTAGAATAGGATGGATCAAACAAGAAGCTGCTAAGACACGAGACTGTGTCCGGCAGCTTCGCCGCATATGCGGGGATATGAGTGAAAAGGAGCGTCATGGCGGTAAAAAATATTTCTGTGGATACTTTCTGGAAGGGGGAAATCCGCGTCTCAGGCCAGGTGGAGTCTCAGGGAACGGTTTATCAGACAAAGCTTTATATTAAGGACAGACAGATCATAGATTATGCCTGTTCCTGCAGCAGGGGGAATTCTTTCCGGGGAGTCTGCAGCCATGGAAAAGAGCTGTACCGTGCTTATGAAGATTCAGGAAGCTTTGAAGCGGCACAGCCTGTTTTTACCTCCTCGTCAGTCAGGCTGATGATCAGGGAGTACACAAACCGTCAGGTGGCGGAGATTGTGGCGGAAGAGGAAAAAGGGGAGGTAGAGTTCATTCCGCGCCTGCTTTTAGGCCGGAGAGAGGTGCTTCTGGAGGCAGGACTTAGAAGGGGAAGAGAGTATATTTTAAAGGATTTGACTGCCTTTGCCTCAGCAGTGAGAGAAGGCCGGTATGTGGAGTACGGCAGAGGCCTGGCTTTTAATCATGATCTGCAGGCATTTACAGAAGAGAGCAGGGAAATAGCCGAATTTACGGCAGAGCTGGCATATGCATATCTGGAACATTACCGCCAGATGAGAAGGGGAGGAATGCCTGCGGAGCCATCGCTGCGCTCTCTCCGTCTGGGCCGGGGAGATTTAGACAGGTTTTTTGCTCTGACTGCAGACAGAAAGATTCAGTGTGAGGATGCCAGAGGACAGTTGAGAGAGCTGACAGCGGTAAAGGAAGATCCTGATTTTTCCGTATCTGTGAAGCGAGCTGGAAAAAATGGAATTTCCGTCACAGTTCCTGCAGGGCTGACTGCCTTTGAAGGGGAAAAAGGCCTGTATGTAGCAGATGAAAGCAGGATTTTTTGCTGCAGTGCAGAGTATGGAAAGGTCATGGGGATCTTTCTGACAGAGATATTGGCAGAGCAGGGGGAGCCGGGAAAACTTTTTGTTCACGAAAGAGATGTGCCATTATTTTACGAACGGGTACTGAGCAGAATGGAACATCTGGGAATTCTCTCTCAGGATGGAGTGGAATTAGAGAGCAGGAGACCGGAGCCGTTAAGGGCTGTCTTTGATTTTGACTGTGATGAAGAAGGGCATCTCTCCCTGATTCCGCGCCTCTTTTATGGAGATTACAGTTTTCATCCTCTGGACGATGAAAATGTGCCTAAAAGCATCTGCAGGGACGTGCCGGGAGAATTTCGGATCAGCCGGCTGATTACAAGGTATTTTACTGCCAGGGAGGAGGGAGCAGGCCGCCTCTTTCTGCCAGATGGGGAGGAAGCGGTTTACCGCCTTTTAGACGAAGGAATGGAAGCATTCCGGAGCCTTGGGGAAATCCGTCTGTCAGAGAGCGTAAGAGCACTTGCGATCCGACGCCCCCCGGAGATATCCATGGGAGTTTCTGTTTCAGATGGATGGCTGACGCTCACTGTGGATACAGGAGACTTGACAGGAGGAGAGCTTTTAAAGATTCTGGATGCTTACACGCAAAAAAAGAAGTATTACCGGCTGAAAAACGGGGAATTCTTAAAACTGTCTGACGATGGTTTTATGACCATTGAAAAAATACGGAAAGGTCTGTCTCTGGGAAAGACACAGCTTAAGGAAAAGAAAATCCTCCTTCCGTCTTTTCGTGCGCTGTATCTGGATCAGGCGCTCAAGGAGGACAGGCATATTTCCCTCAGAAGAGACAGCGGCTACAAGGCTTTGATACGGGGAATGAAATCCGTGGAGGACAGCGACTACGATGTACCGAAAGCTTTTTTGGGAGAACTTAAAGCTTATCAGAAGACAGGATACCGATGGCTTAGGACACTGGATCACTGGGGATTTGGGGGAATTCTGGCCGATGATATGGGGCTGGGAAAGACCATACAGGTGATCGCTCTTCTGTTGTCTGCAGAAGAAGAGGAAACCTCCCTGATTGTCTGCCCCGCATCCCTGATTTACAACTGGGAGCATGAACTGGCCCGTTTTGCTCCATCTTTGAAGACAGCGACAGCTGCGGGCTCCATGAATGAGAGGAGAGGACTCTTAGAGCGGCTGACAGAGTATCAGGTAGTGATTACCTCCTATGACCTGCTGAAACGGGATCAGGCCTGGTATGAAAAGCAGAGTTTTCGTTTCCAGATCATTGACGAAGCTCAGTGCATTAAAAACGCTGCAACAAAGAATGCCAGGGCGGTGAAGGCAGTCAGAGCCAGAACCAGATTTGCCCTGACAGGAACGCCGGTGGAGAACCGCCTGGGAGAACTTTGGAGTATTTTTGACTATCTGATGCCGGGATTTCTCTTTTCCTACCGGAAGTTCCGGACAGTTTACGAGATACCGGCTGCCAGGGAAAAGGATGAGACGGCGGCCGAGAATCTGCGCCGTCTGATTGGACCTTTCATACTGAGACGGCTGAAGAGGGATGTAATGAAGGAATTGCCGGAAAAAGTGGAAAAGGTAGTTTACTCTGCATTTTCTGGAGAGCAGAAGAAACTCTACGGAGCCAATGTAATTCGCCTGAAGAAGGATCTGGAAAGCGGAGAGGAAAAGTTTAAAATTTTGTCAGGTCTTACCAGGCTGAGACAGATCTGCTGTGATCCTTCCCTGTGCTATGAAAACTATAAGGGAGGATCTGCAAAGCTCGATACCTGCATGGATGTGATTGCAGGAGCTGTTCCATCTGGCCACAGAATCCTTCTGTTTTCCCAGTTTTCTTCTATGTTTCCTCTGATAGAGAAGAGGCTTTCTGAGAGCGGGATTCAGAGTTTTACTCTGACAGGCTCCACGCCGAAGGAGGAGAGAAACCGTCTGGCTGCCAGATTTAACGCAGGGGAGGGGCAGGTGTTTCTGATTTCTTTAAAAGCAGGAGGCACAGGGCTGAATCTGACGGGAGCAGACTTTGTTATTCTTTACGATCCCTGGTGGAACGCAGCAGCTGAGAATCAGGCTTCGGATCGTGCTCACCGGATTGGACAGAAACGGCAGGTAACAGTGATCCGCCTGATTTCAAAGGGAACAGTGGAGGAAAATATTCTGCGCCTTCAGGAGTCAAAGAGAGAGCTGGCGGACAGGATTGTGACAGAGGGAACCGTATCTCTGGCTGGACTGAACAGGGAAGAGATTCTAAGGCTTCTGGAGTAGATGCCTGCTGGCAGAAGGAGCCGGCTGTCCAGATAACTATCTAAAACAATAATAGTAATTTTTATTAAAATTATACTGGACAAATGATACTCTTCATGCTATACTTAGTCCATCAACCGATAACAAGAAAATAAATTAGATTTTATGATTCAGGAGGAATTTACCATGAAGAAATATATTTGCGATGTCTGCGGTTACATTTACGATCCAGCTGAGGGAGATCCAGATAATGGAGTGGCAGCAGGAACTGCTTTTGAGGATATTCCGGAGGATTGGTTATGTCCTCTGTGCGGAGTAGGAAAGGATCAGTTCTCTGTACAGGAATAAATTTAAAGAATAAGCGCGCCCCCTCTGCCGGTTCTGACAGCAGAGGGGGTTTTGTCATATTTTCGGTTTTAGAAGACCGGACAACAGGAAGCGACGGAAAACAACAGGATGCGTCAAGGATGAATCGGGGATCGGAAAAAAGGGATGAAAAAAGGATTGAAATTTTAAGAAAATCTGCTACAATGTAGGGGACAATTGAATAATGAGAGAATATTACGGATAAGTGAGAGGACAAAATAATGAAAAAGAAGAAAATTCTTTTAGGTTTAACAGCGCTTTTCGTATCTGCTGCACTCTGCGCCTGCAGTGGCGGCAAGAATGGAGAAGGCACCTCGGCAGCGGCAGCAGACAGTACATCCGCCGCAGAAACAGAAGGTAATACTCTTTCAGAAGAAACACCAAAACCAGGCGGAAGCGTCGTAGTAGGCATGACGCAGGACCTGGCTAGTCTTGACCCCCACGCTACGACGGACGCAGGAACTAGAGATGTGGTTTTTAATTTGTATGAGGGGCTTGTAAAGCCTGCTCCAGACGGCAGCCTGATACCGGCAGTGGCCAGTGATTATCAGATTTCAGAGGATGCTAAGATCTATACCTTTACTCTGAGAGACGGCATCACCTTCCACGATGGTTCTTTCGTGACTGCCGAGGACGTCAAATACTCCATTGATCGATGTGCGGAGGCCAATCAGGGCTCCGCTTTTTCTATGCTTTCAGAGGTATCGGTGAAGGATGAGAAAACCGTTGAGGTAGTGCTGACGGACAGCTATTCTGAGTTTCTGTCCGATCTGTCTCAGGCCTATATTATTCCGGCTTCCAATGAGGATCCGGCGGGAACGCCGATTGGAACGGGTCCGTTTAAATTCATTTCTTACACGCCAGGCCAGTCAGTTGTGATGGAGAAATACGATGGCTACTGGCAGGAGGGACTGCCCTACCTGGATCAGGTGACCTTTAAGATCACAGCTGATGTCGATACAGCTTTTATGGAACTCCAGGCAGGAACCATTGATATTTTAAAATATCTGAATAACACACAGGTGCAGACTCTGGGAGATCAGTTCCGAATCGAGGAGGGCAGCATGAACCTGGTTCAGGGAATGTTTTTAAACAGCAGCTATGAACCGCTGTCCAAGGCAGAGGTGCGTCAGGCTCTGTGCTATGCGGTGAACAGAGATGAGATTAATCAGTTTATGTTCGGCGGAAAGAGCCATATTATCGGAACTCACATGATTCCTAACATGTCTGTTTACTATGAGCCGAAGACAGAGAAGGTTTATTCCTACGATCCCCAGAAGGCAAAGCAGCTTTTGGCCGATGCAGGATATGCAGATGGATTTGACCTTGAGATTACAGTACCCAGCTCATACTCCCAGCATGTAGACACAGCTCAGATTATAGTGGAAGAGCTCAAGCAGGTGGGAATCAACGCTTCAATTAATCAGGTAGAATGGAGCACCTGGCTCAGTGATGTGTACAAGGGCGGAAAATTTGAGGCTACAATCGTAGGATTTGATGGAACCCTTGCTCCAAACGACTGGCTCAGAAAATATGTAACGGATGACAGCAAAAATTTCATGCACTACTCCAACCCAGAGTACGACGAGATCTTCCAGAAGGCCTATACGGCAGTAGATGAGGATGAGAAGGCGGCGCTTTACAAGGAGGCTGAGATGATTCTGGCAGAGGATGCAGCTTCCGTTTACATTCAGGATCCGGCTAATTTTGTGGCGGTGAATAAAAGATTTTCCGGATATACCTTCTATCCTACTGCCGGAGATGATATGTCCGTGGTATATCAGACAAACTAAAGATCAGAAATTAAACTCAGAAATTAAATAAAAAATCATAAAAGGCAGTGAATCGCCGGAGGATATCAATGAAATATTTTATTAAAAAATTAGTTACTCTCATTATCACATTGTTGCTGATATCCCTTCTCACGTTCACTGCTTTTTCTGTTATTCCGGGAGACGCGGCTTTGGCCCGCCTGGGAGATGATGCGACAGAAGAGCAGATAGAAGCGTTCAGAGAAGAGATGGGACTTAATGATTCCCTGCCTGTCAGGTATGTGAACTGGCTGTCCGGGGCAGTGAGAGGAAATTTTGGAAAATCTTACTATTACGACAATATGACAGTGAGTGAGCTTTTGGCAGATCGGCTTCCAGTCACCGTGATGCTGGCAGTGATTTCGCTTTTGATGATTCTGGTGTGTTCAGTTCCTCTAGGTCTGCTGTGCGCCAGAGGAGCAGGCGGAGTTCTGGATCACCTGGTGAATCAGATTCTCCAGACAGTGATGGCGGTTCCATCCTTTTTTCTTGGGATCCTTTTAACCTATGCCTTCGGCCTGGTACTTCACTGGTTCCAGCCAGGACAATTTATTGAGCCGTCAGAGAGCTTCTGGGGAGCTGTATCCTATCTGATATTTCCAGCCATGGCCGTAGCTCTTCCAAAGATTGCCATGGTAGTAAAGTTTTTAAGAAACGCTGTGCTCTCTGAGATGTCCAGAGACTATGTGAGGACAGCCAGAAGCAGGGGAAACAGCAGCAGGAGGATTCTTTATGTCCATGTGCTGAAAAACGCCATGATTCCAGTTATCACCTTTACGGCGATGGTGGTAGCGGAGATTCTGGCCGGAAGTATCATTGTAGAGCAGGTATTCAGCGTACCTGGAGTGGGAAGACTTCTGATCAGCTCCATTTTCAACCGGGACTATCCAGTTGTTCAGGCAGTTGTTATGTATATTACCCTGGTAGTGGTGGCGGTTAATTTCCTGGTGGATTTTATGTACCAGCTGCTGGATCCGAGAGTCAGGACATCATAAGCGGAGGAAAAAAATGTGAAAAAGAAACGAAACTGGAATTTAATCATAGGCCTGTCTATTACCCTGTTTTTTCTGACAGGAGCGATCATTGGCCAGTTCTGGACTCCGTATCCGCCGACGCAGATGGACTCTCTTCATGTGAATATGGCGCCATGTCTGGCCCATCCTATGGGAACTGATAACTTTGGAAGGGATATTTTCAGCCGTGTGATGAATGGCAGCGGAAATACTTTTTTTGTAGCAGTTTGTACAGTTCTTATAGGAGGAGTGATCGGCACGGCAGCAGGAGCGCTGACTGGATATTACGGAGGCGTTCTGGACAATATTCTGATGCGTGTCAGCGATATGATTATGAGCTTTCCCAGTGTCTTGCTGGCTCTGATTTTTATCAGTCTTCTGGGGCCTGGAAAATACAATATTATCCTGGCTCTGGGAATTATTTTTATCCCTGTGTTCGCCAGAATGGTAAGAAGCGAGGTAATCCGCTGCAGGGAGTTAGACTTTGTGAAGAGCGCGAAGGTGATGGGAGTGGGAAATTTAAGAATTATTTTTGTTCACATTCTCCCCAACGCCTCCGTCAGCATTCTGACTACAGCCGCTATTGCCTTTAACAACGCAGTGCTGTCAGAGGCTGGAATGAGTTATCTGGGTCTGGGAGTCCAGCCGCCGGAGCCAAGTCTTGGACGGATGCTGTCAGAGGCTCAGTCTTTTCTGTTCGGAGCGCCCTGGTATGCGATTTTTCCGGGAATTGTGATTATTCTGATTGTCCTGGGATTTTCCATGATTGGGGAAGGCCTTCGGGAACTTCAGCAGTAGAGAATAGAAACGAAACAGGTGAAAAGAAGGTTTGCAGGAATGATAAGAGGCGATATGGGACAGTATACAGAGGAGAGAAACGGACAGCGAAAGATTCTGGCCAGAGTAAAGGATTTATCCATCCAGTTTACGGACAGGGGGACTTCAGAAGAGGTTGTAAAGAAAATAAGCTTTCCCATTTATGAGGGGGAAATTCTGGGGGTAGTGGGAGAGAGCGGTTCTGGAAAATCCATGAGCGCTCTGTCGATTATGGGGCTGCTTCCAGACAGCGCCGTAGTGAACAGCGGCAGCATTGAATTCTGCAAAAAGGATGGGAAAACAGTAGATCTCCTGACTCTTTCAGAAACGGAGAGAGAGCAGATTCAGGGCGAGGAGATCGCCATGGTGTTCCAGGAGCCTATGACATCCCTGAACCCTGTTATGAAGATTGGAAAGCAGGTGGGGGAAAATCTGGCTCTCCATACCTCTCTTTCAAAAGAAGAGATTCGTGTGAAAAGTGCGGAGGCTCTTCGCGCAGTAGGACTTTCAGAGGCAGAGTCCCTGTTAGAGCGGTATCCCCACGAGCTTTCCGGCGGTATGCGTCAGAGAGTGATGATTGCCCAGGCCATGATTGCCTCGCCCCGGCTTTTGATTGCAGACGAGCCCACCACGGCTCTGGATGTGATTGTCCAGGCTCAGATTCTTCGCCTGCTGAAAAAAATTCATCACGAGAAGAATACATCGATTTTATTCATTTCCCATGATTTGAATGTAATCCGTAAAATCTGTGACCGGGTGTTGGTTGTATATCAGGGGGTGATCGTGGAGCAGGGAGAGACAGAACAGGTGTTAAACTGCCCGCGTCATGAATACACAAAGCGTCTGGTGGCTTCGATTCCGGAGAAGACGGGCACGGCAGACAGCCGGAAAGAGATTTTAAAAATTTCCAATCTGGATGTATTTTATCAGGAGGGAGGCGGTTTTTTTAAGAGAGCCTCCAGAAAAAAGGCGCTCAATGACGTGAATCTGTCTGTGAGGGAGGGGGAAATCCTGGGAATTGTGGGGGAGAGCGGATGTGGAAAGTCTACGCTCTCTAAGACGATTGTGGGACTCAACAGGGATTACTCCGGAACTATAGAGACAGATGGGGACTTGCATCCTCAGATGGTCTTTCAGGATCCCTTCGGTTCTCTGAATCCTGCAAAGAAAATCGGCTGGATTCTGGAAGAACCGCTTCGGTTGAGAGGCATCTCTGATCCACAGGAGAGAAGGCGCCTGGCGGAGGAAATGCTGGTAAAAATCGGTCTGGATGAGAGTTTTTACAGCCGCCGTCCCAGAGAACTGTCCGGTGGGCAGCGCCAGAGGATCAGCATCGGAACCGCCCTGCTTTCAGATTCCAGGCTTCTGGTAGCCGATGAGCCGGTTTCCGCTTTGGATGTGACAGTACAGTCGCAGATTTTAAAGCTGCTTCTGGATATGCACAAGGAGAGAAAGAATACACTTTTATTTGTAAGCCATGACTTGAATATTGTACGCCGCGTCTGTCACCGGGTAGCGGTACTGTATCTGGGAGAGGTGGTGGAGTCGGGGGAGGTAGAGGCGATTTATCGGAATCCCTGCCACCCCTATACAAGGCTTCTGCTGGCCTCATCCCTGGGGGAGAACGGTGAGAACGAAAAGGCTGAGAGAAACTATCAGAATGAGCTGGCCTCTGACATCGGGGAGACCTTTGGGCGGGAGAGCACAGGCTGTCCCTTCTACCCCAGATGCCCGGAGCGCGGTGAGCGCTGCGCTTCTTCAAGGCCGGACATGGTGAGCCTGGAAAACGGCCATAAAGCCAAATGCTTTGGCTGCCAGACTCCGTCTGCATAAAGCAGACAGAAAGGAGAAGCTGTATGAAGGTAAAAGGAAAGGTTGTCATTGTCACAGCGTCTACAAGAGGAATCGGCTGGGCCTGCGTCCAGGCCTTTGTAAGAGAAGGAGCCATCGTCTACCTGGCTGCCAGAAATGAGGAGGCGGCAAAAAAGAGAATAGAGGAGCTTTCAGGAGAATCGGGACAGGCAAAGTGGGTTTACTGCGATGCGTCAGTAAAAGAATCTTACGCTTCCATGGCTGAGACTGTGGAGAAGGCAGAGGGCCGGATCGATGTCCTGGTAAATAATTTCGGAACTTCTGATCCGAGAACAGATCTGGATATTGCCAGAACCAGGTATGAAGATTTTCTGGATACCCTGGATAAGAATCTGTCCAGCGTATTTCTTTCTACCCAGGCTGTCCTTCCTGCCATGAGAAAACAGGGCGGCGGAAGTATTATAAATATCAGTTCCATTGGCGGACAGATTCCGGATATTGCCCGGATTGGTTATGCAGTCAGCAAGGACGCTATTATTTACCTGTCCAAGAATATCGCCCTTCAGGAGGGCAGAAACGGAATCCGGGTCAACGTGGTGTGTCCAGGTCAGACAGCTACAGATGCAGTGAAAAATAATATGTCAGATTCTTTCCAGGAGTTGTTTTTACGCCACACTCCAATCAGAAGAATGGGAACGCCGGAAGAAATTGCTGCAGCGGTGCTGTATTTTGGAAGCGAGGAGGCGGCTTACACGACAGGACAGGTGATTGCAGTGTCCGGCGGTTTTGGGCTGGGGACACCAGTCTATGCAGAGCTGTCTGAGCTTTCGGCAGAGGACAGACATTAAAAGCTGGGTTCCTTTTCGTGTCTGGAACAGAAAAAGATAGAAATAAATTTCTGTAATTACAAAAATAATGATAAATTATCGGAAATTTAAAGAAAATCTCTAATAGGTAATAGAAAAAAGAGGATTTATATAGTATAATTACAATCATAAATCATAGAAGTTCCGCGGTGTCAGTGCAGTCTGGCGCTGTACATGTCTGAAGTGAAAGGGAGGGGGACATGTTTATGAAGGAGAAAATAGCAGTTCTGAAACGAATGCTGGATGAGAGTAATTATACAGTAGCGCTCTGTGGTTCAGGTATGCTGACAGATGGAGGCGTCAGAGGCATTAAGAACCCCGATCGGGCCTATGCTATTGAGAGAACTTACGGCGCTTCTCCGGAGTACATTTTTACAAGCGCTTATTACAATACAAGACCAGAGCAGTTCTTTCACTTCTACAAGGAAGAGGTGCTCAGGCATATTCCAGATCCAGGACTGGGAAGCTATGTTATGGCCAGGATGGAGCGGGCTGGAAGGCTTCAGTGCGTGATCACAGCCAATGTATACAATCAGGCTATCCGAGGCGGCTGCGAGCACGTGATTAACCTTCATGGAACAGTGTACGAGAATCAGTGTCCCAGATGCGGAGAACTATATACAGTGGAAGATATTCTGGAGATGAAGGGGATTCCCTGCTGCCGCGTCTGCAATGCAACGATCCGGCCAAAGGTGTCCCTGTTTGGAGAGATGGTAGACAGCCGGATTATGACCAGAACCACAGAGGAAATTGAAAAGGCGGAGGTGCTTTTGCTGGTAGGGACTACGCTGCGCTCAGAGACGTTTTCTAATTACATTAAATATTTTCATGGAAAATATCTGGCAGTTCTTCATAGGACACCGCATTATTCCGATGAGAAAGCAGACTTAACGCTCATCGGCGAGCCGGGACAAATTCTTTCGCAGCTTGGCTATTAGGGTCTAAAAAGGAAGGAGGTGTTCAATCATCGAATCAGATGACAAAACACCTCCTTCCTTTCCGATCCTGGCTTCTTCTTTTTGCACAATCTATAACTGACCAGTTTCTAAATCAAAATAGAGTCTCATCATTAAAGGTATTGTTTCATAGCTTCGATATTTTTTTCCTCAAATTTCAGCTGCCTCTGTGCCAGACTGACCACAGATGGGTTGGATCCGCGGTAGGCATTCAGCTGTTTTTTTAATTCTGTGGCGCCCATGGTATTGCCCTGGATGATCAGTTCCGCCAGCTTGGAGGTAGTTGGGTTTATCAGACTTTTCATGGTGGAGGATACCCGGGACATAGCCTTGGCTACGGGGCTTGCATCCTCTGCGACGGCGCCGTGAGCCTGGAGCATTCGGCCGCTTTCCTCATAGTCCAGTTCATATTCGTCCAGCTGTGAATTCAGCGCGTGAAGGAACTGGACATCATTGGAGAGCTGAATGACATGGCGGACACTGTCGCGTCCCATATCTGCATTTTGGTGAATCTGATTTAATAGTTCAATATCCTGTGTCATAAGATAATCTCCTTTCCTGCCGCTATGGATTACATTTATTAGTATGGGATGAAATAAGAAAAAATAGACAGAAACAGATTGTCTTTTTGAAGTGTTCATGGTATTATCAGGGAACGCAGCGAAAAGCAGATTTTAAGGCTGCAGAATGAGGGATGAAAAGGCGTAAAAAGCTGGAAAGAATAAATTTTGTAAAACAGGAGGAAACAAACTCATGAAAAAAACATATTTAATGGCTCTGGCAGCATGCATGACAGCGGCGGCTCTGACTGCCTGCCAGGGGAAGACGGCAGAAAAGGATTCTGAAACAGCCATTTCTGAGGAGTCAAAGGCAGGAGACATGGAAAATACAGAAAAAGTGTCTGAGGAGAAGGAGAGCAGCGAAGTGTTTCAGACCTTCACAGCCCAGGACTTAGATGGAAATCAGGTAGATGAGTCGATTTTTGCGGATGCTGAACTTACTATGATTAATGTCTGGGGAACCTTCTGTACCCCCTGTCTGGAAGAAATGCCGGATTTGGCAGAGCTTAACAAGGAATATCAGGAGAAAGGACTCCAGATTATTGGAATTTGCTCTGACACTGTAAATACAGATAAGGAGTTAGACGAAAACCAGATAGAGAAGGCTAAAGAGCTGGCAGAGCAGACAGGAGCGGATTATCTTCACATCGCCATGTCTGGAACATTGGTGGACACTCTTCTCCCACAGGTGATGGCAGTGCCTATGACGATTTTTGTGGACAGCGAGGGAACTCAGGTGGGAACTGCCTACATGGGAGCCAGGGATAAGGAAGGCTGGACTGAGATTATAGATGAAGTTCTGGCCTCTGTCCAGTAAGTGGGAAGAAGAGAGGGATTCTTTATGAAAGGTAAGACAGAAAAAAGGAGAGCCTTTGGTCCTGTGCAGGGCGGTCTGCTGTTAACGGCAGCGGGACTTCTGGCAGCTGGAATTTATCGGGGAGAGGCGGCAACTGTACTGATAAAGGCGGCAAATATCTGCCTGGAGTGTATTGGAATTGGGTGATAAAGTGCGTAAGGAAGGAATGCCTGGGAAGACGCGCCGCCTGCGTCTTTTGTGTCAGGCTGCCTGGTTTGCCCTTACAAACGGATATGCCGCCGGATTTCTGGAGAAGAAGATCTACACGGGAAAATTGAAGAGTCTCTGCGTACCGGGGCTGAACTGCTATTCCTGTCCGGGCGCGCTGGCCAGCTGTCCTATCGGCTCTCTCCAGGCAGTGCTCTCCAGCAGCAGCTTTACTGTTTCCTGTTATGTTCTGGGCTTTCTTATGATGTTTGGGACATTGATGGGACGGTTTGTATGCGGATGGCTCTGTCCTTTCGGCCTGGTTCAGGATCTGCTCCATAAAATTCCCTTTCCGGGGAAAAAAAAGAACCTGCCGGGGCACAGGTTTCTGAAGTATCTGAAATATGTGATTCTCGTGCTTTTTGTCATTCTTCTGCCGTCTCTGGCGGTAGGAGTGACAGGAAATGGAAATCCATGGTTCTGTAAGTACATCTGCCCCAGCGGGACGCTGATGGCAGGACTTCCTCTGGGGCTTGGAAATCCCATGCTTCGCACTGCTCTTGGAAAGCTGTTCAGCTGGAAGGTGTTTCTGCTGGGCCTGACAGTTGTTTTATCCATGAAATATTACAGGCCCTTCTGCAAATACGTGTGCCCTCTGGGAGCAATTTACGGACTCTTTAACCCGGTTTCCTTTTACCGCTTCAGGATAGAAGAGAAGACATGCATCCAGTGCGGCGCCTGTCAGAAGGTCTGCAAAATGGATATCAGGGTGTGGGAGACACCTAACAGCCCGGAGTGTATCCGCTGTAGTGACTGTAAGTCCGTATGCCCCACAGGTTCTATCCGCTCCACCATGGAACGGATGAGGACAGAGGGGAAGAGAGGAGAAGCTGACGGAAAGCAGCTAGAAACGGAACAGGTTTAAGCCGACCTCTTCACTGAAGGACCGGTCTACGGTTCCATCGATGATGGTAATGATCATTTCGCAGGTGGCGCTGACAAAGGCGCGGTTCAAGTGGCCGCCGAAAACATGTCCCTTGTCGTCGCCTGCGCTCATGTGCAGATGGCAGTAAAATTCTCCGTCCATGGTATTGATGGTTCCGGTGAGGGATACGATTTCAAAACTGCCTGAAAAATCATTAGCCATATATTTTTTCTCGTCTGTTTTGAATACGCCGGCTGTAAACTGATCCACAGCTCCCAGAGCCTGAATGGAGGCCAGCTTAATCTCTTCTTTTAAGGCGATAGCCTTTACCTGCTCCAGAATTTCTTCGCCTTTGTCAATTCTCGCCACGATTGTGTTTCCAAATCGTCTGTAATCCATGATAAAAATCCTCCATCTGATTGATTATAAGTCAAAAGAGCGCGGAATTAGTTTCCGCACTCAATACTTATCTCATTAAATTTACCTAAAATATCATCCACTTTTACGGACTGTTTTTCCTCATAAGCCTTATCCATCACTGCCTGCCCCTGGTGCATCATCAGAAGCCGGTTTCCGTACTCTACAGCATACCTTAAGTTATGTGTAACCATAATGGCAGTCAGCTTTTTTTCTTTGACAATCCGATCTGTCAATTCCATAATGATCTCTGCAGTTTTTGGATCCAGAGCAGCTGTGTGCTCATCCAGGATGAGAAATTCAATGGGCGTCATGGTGGACATGAGAAGAGCCATGGCCTGACGCTGTCCGCCGGAGAGGACTCCTGCTTTTACATCCAGTTTATCCTCAAGCCCCAGTCCCAGAAGCCGGAGGTTTTCCCGGTAAAAGTCAATTCGTTTTTTATTTGTGCCCCAGCGCAGGTTGAAAGGTTTCCCCTTGGTGTCTGCCAGGGACATATTTTCCAGAATTGTCATATTAGGGCAGGTTCCCATAGACGGATTCTGGTAGACGCGGCCGATGACTCTCTGGCGTCTGTATTCCGGCATTCTGGAAATATCAGTTCCATTGATCAGAATGTTTCCGGAATCTACAGGAATGCTTCCGCAGATAATATTTAAGAGAGAAGTTTTTCCGGAGCCGTTGCTTCCCACTACGGAAACGAACTGCCCCTGCTCTACAGTCAGGCTGAAATCCTCAAACAGGCACATTTCGTTGACCGTTCCCTGATTATAATATTTTCTGATGTGATTTACCTCCAGCATCAGTTCACCTTCTTTCTGAATGAGCGGCCGCTCAACACCAGAATAATCAGGAACATGGCGGCAGTTACGAATTTATTATTGGAAGTATTGATTCCGAAGTTCTGGGCAATGCTCATGGCCATAGAGGTGCAGGCCTTGTAGAGGACAGAACCCAGAATAACGGCAGTCGTCGTTTTTAAGAAGCCCAGTTTGGCGAATAGTTTAGTTCCGATGATCACGCTTGCAAGTCCTGTGACAATGGTTCCTGTGCCGACTCCGATATCGAAGAAGCCCTGCTGCTGGCAGAATACGCAGCCGGAGAGGGCGGCCAGACCGTTGGCCAGAGCCAGACCTATGATTTTAACAGTTCCCTTATCTTTAGCCAGAGCCGTTACAAGAGTTTCATTGTCTCCGGCAGCTCTGAGAAGAAGGCCGGATCTGGTTTTCAGGTACAAATCCATTACAATCTTTACGAAAAGGACGATAACCAGAAGAATGGCTGCTACAGTCAATTCATAGCTTCGGCTGGACAGAGCCGCTGTCATTTCGTTTTCAAAGATGGTCTCCTGGCTGTAAATCGGAAGATTGGCCTTATTTCCGGCAATCATCAGGTTGATGGAATAGAGCCCTGTCATTACGATAATTCCGGAGAGAAGGTCCCTGATTTTAAGCTTTACGTGGATGAGACCTGTGACAGTGCCAGCCAGAGCTCCGGCTGCGAAAGCCAGAGGCAGAGTGAGGGGAGCCGGAACTCCTGCCACAATGGCAGCTGCTGTCACAGCGGCGCCAAATGGGAAGGTACTGTCCACCGACAGATCCGGAAAGTCCAGAATGCTGTAGGTGATGTATACGCCCAGAGCCATGAGAGAATAAATCAGGCCCTGAGTCAGGATGGAGAGAAGAATGCTCATGTCTGTTACCCCGTTTCTTGCTGCATGTGATTCTGATTACTGGGAAATTTCTTCAAACAGCTCTGCTGCTGAGGAGGTGAGAGATTCTGGAAGTTCAATTCCGAGGTCCTCTGCAGCTTTTATATTTCCATAGAAAGCTGCGCCCTCAATCAGTTCGTAAGGCATTTCGGAAGCCTTTTTTTCTCCCTTTAAAACTTGAGCCGCCATGCGTCCCGTCTGCTCGCCCAGAGCCACATAGTCCAGTCCCATGGCTGCCAGACAGCCTCTCTTTACCTGTTCAATTTCGCTTCCGAATACCGGGATGCCGTTTTTGGAGGCAGCTTCCAGGACAACCGGGAGAGAGCTGACTACGTTATTGTCAGTCAGGTTGCTGATGCAGTCCACCTTGGCTGCCAGCTGTTCAGCTGCCAGCGGGATATCAGCAGAGGTGGAAATGCCGCTTTCCACAATTTCCAGTCCGAATTCAGGAGCTGCCTTCTTGTATTCTTCAATAGCTGCCTGAGAATTGACCTCGTTGGTGCTGTAGAGAATTCCTACAGTTTTGGCATCTGGAAGAATTTCCCGAATCATAGCCAGCTGCTCAGAGACAGGAAGTTTGTCGCTGGTTCCTGTGATATTTCCTACCGGCATCTGATCCTCTGTGGCCAGCTCAGCCAGCACTGGATCTGTGACAGCTGTGTAGATAACAGGGATATCGCTCCTTTTTGTAACGCTGTAAGCGCTCTGAGCAATCGGAGTTGCAATGGCGCAGACCATATCCACATTGTTGGAGACGAAATTTGTGATAATCTGGCCGGAGAGAGAGCCGTCTCCGTTGGCATTCTCGTAGATAACTTCCAGATTTTCTCCTTCCACAAAGCCTTCATCAGCCAGCCCTTTTAAGAAGCCTTCCCGGCAGTTGTCAAGGGAGCCGTGTACTGCGTACTGGGCAATGCCGATGGTGTACTCGCCCTCTGCTGCAGACCCACTGTTTTGAGTTTCGTCAGCCTTAGAGCTTTCCGCTGCGGGGCTTCCAGCCTCTGCGGAGGTTTTTCCTGTCTCCTTTGTACCCTCAGAAGAAGAGCATCCTGTCAGGGCAGACACTGCCATAGCTGCGGTTAATAAAGCTGCAATTGTTTTCTTTCTCATAATACATTCCTCCAATAAAATAAAATTTTTATGCTGTACTTGGAAGGAGTGAGAGCTGGGAAGCGCATCTGTCAGACTTTTTAGGTAAAATAAAAAATCCCAGACACAGTTTCCTGTATCTGGGACGAATTAATAAATCCGCGGTACCACCCATCATTGACGTAAAGTCCACTCTTTCATATACTAACATATATGCCGCGAAGATAACGGATGCGGTTTCCGTCGCTCCCTACCTCCGAATATCAGTATCGGGAACGCCCTCGAAAGTCCATTCAGCCAGCTGTTTCATACTGCGCTTCCACCTGTGCGCGGCTCTCTGTCATGTACCAATCTGACCTACTTCTCTTTCTCAACGGTTTGTGTTTTGGTTGTCATCATCCTAATACTTTTGTAAGCGTTTGTCAATAGAAAAATGAAAAAATTTACAAAAGAGATGGGAGAAGTCGCAAAAATGGGAAGATATGTCCGAAGGAAAAATTTTTTTGTTCCACTTAAAGTCACCAAAAATTTTCCTTCGGTCATAAGAGGTGTTCTTGCTAAAAACAGGAAGAAATAGAAAAAATTGTCAATCAGAGACTTCTGCAGCTTCTGGAATATCAAAGGGAGCGGTTTCATCCCAGAGCGTTACGGTGATGACATTTGTTCCGCCTGATTCGCCTGGATGAGCAGGCGAGGGGAGGGCGTACTGCAGCTGCAGTACCTTGTGGGATGCTTCGTCCACCCAGACGCTGACGCGGATGGTTCCAAGCTCGTCGGGATCAGCAGAGGGTTCAATATAGGCTTCTCCATTTAACCGCGCTTTTTCCTTGAGGTATTGTTCCATGGAGCAGGTTCCGTCAAAGCGGACCGCCTGCCGCTCATGAAGCGTTTCTGTTCCGGCCTGTTTCCAGTCTTTTACTATCTGCAAATCGACGCCGCTGATCGAGAAGGAGGAGGTCATCAAATAGTCCTTTACCGTAAAGTTTTCCAGTTTCTCTTTGCTCCAGGTATCGTCTTTTTCATAGCGGTAGAAAAACCAGCTCTCATTGTCTTTGGCGTAATACTGGGGAGGAGAGGTTTCTCCTGTGACCGGGTCAAAGAAACAGGTTTCTATGGCCTCGGAAGGCATGGCACGATAGGTATTTCGGATGGTGTTCTCCTCTATTTCGCCATTCTGATGCTCGTAATAGTAAGTTTTTAAAAATGAAAAAGATTCCTGCGAACTTAAATCAGAGCAGATCTCCCCGCTGGAGAAGGAGACGGAGCTGGCGCGGAAGGATACGGCCAGAAACGCCGCCGCCAGCAGGGCGGGGCTTAATAAAACGAGACAGAGTGTTTTATTTTTGCGTAATTTCATAAATTTTCCTCCTATTTAACCAAAGATAAAAAAAGAGGTAAAAACTTTGCTGACAGAAAAAATCCGAAAGTAAAAAAGAATAAACCTGCCGCAATTGAAAGTATCGTGGCTGCCTTGATCCGTTTGCTCAGAATATAGACGGCTGGATGCCTGGGATCCAGATAGATGCTGTATACGAATCAGAATCACCATTGCTCACCTTTTCCCCTTCACTGTCTTTTCCTACACCTGCAGCCGGCGTAAATCCTCATAAAAGGAAGGATAGGAGATATTGACGCAGTCTGCGTCCAGGATTTCTGTCTCCCTGGAGGAGGCCAGGGCTGTGACGGCAAAGGTCATGGCGATCCGGTGATCCTTGCGGCTGTCAATGACAGCGCCGTGTAAGGGTTTTCCACCGCGGATGATCATGCCGTCCGCTGTCTCCGTTACATCAGCTCCCATAGCTGTTAAGCTGTCTGTCATAACGGCAATCCGGTTAGATTCCTTTACCTTCAGCTCGGCCGCGTCTTTGATTACAGTTTCACCGTCTGCAAAGCAGGCCATGGCGGCGATCATGGGCAGCTCGTCGATGAGCGTCGGGATCACAGCTCCCTCGATGACAGTTCCATGGAGGGCAGAATGGCGCACCAGCAGATCTGCGGTAGGTTCGCCGCTTTCATTGGACGGATTTAAGAGGGTGATGTCAGCGCCCATCTGACGGCAGACAGTGAGAATGCCGTCTCTGGTAGGATTGATTCCTACGTTTTTAATCAAAAGCTCAGATCCTGGCAGAATCAGGGCGGCGGCGATGAAGAAGGCGGCGGAGGAGATATCTCCGGGCACAGTAATGTGCTGGCCGAACAGTTCCTCTGACGGCTTTAGAATGGCAGTGGTTCCCTCTGTTTTTACATCTGCGCCGAAGTGTGAAAGCATCAGCTCGCTGTGATTTCTGGAAAGATAGGGCTCCGTGACTCTGGTCTCCCCTTCTGCGTAAAGTCCTGCCAGGAGAATAGAGGATTTTACCTGGGCAGAGGCTACGGGAGACACATAGGAAATTCCGTGGAGCTGCTGTCCTTCGATGAAAAGAGGAGCGCAGCCGCTTTCATTGACACTTGTAATGGAAGCCCCCATCTGGCTGAGGGGATTGATAATACGGTTCATAGGGCGCTTTTGGATGGATTCGTCTCCAGTCAGAGTGACAGAAAAGGGCTGGGCGGAGAGAAGGCCGGAGAGAAGCCGGGTAGTGGTTCCGCTGTTGCCGCAGTCCAGCACACCGTCCGGCTGTTTCAGGCCGCGCATGCCGTTTCCGTGTACCAGAACGCATTTTCCCAGGTTTTCTATGGAAACGCCCATGCGTTTAAAGCAGGCGATGGTAGACAGACAGTCGGCGCCCTGAAGGAAGCCGTCGATTTCCGTCAGTCCTCTGGAGATGGCTCCGAACATGACGCTTCGGTGGGAAATGGACTTGTCGCCGGGGACGGTAAGCTCTCCCCGCAGCCCGCCTTTATTGGTAGTAAAAATCATAAAAAATCCTCCTGATGAATTAGAAATTAAAAAGAGTATAATTGTATTTTTTTAATCGATCCCAGGCGGCGTTTCTGGATCCTTCATCATAAAAATTGATGGACAGAGCGCCCTCGCCGTTTTCACGATTGTGATTGATTCCGATATTTTTAATGCTGATTCCTTTTCCGGCTAAAATGGCGGAGATAATGGAAATAGCGCCGGGTTCATCGCACACGTCCACAGAAAAGGAGTAGTCTGGAGCAATAGGACCGGAAACGCGGGTCTCAAAGGAATTTCTGTAGTCTCTGGAAGTTTCAAACAGCTCTCTGACAGATGCGCTGTCCCTGCTGTCCAGAACAGTCAGAATATGATTTAGGGATTCGATATAATCTCTTAAAAGGGAGGCGATATTATCCTCATTTGTCATGCAGATCTGCTCCCACATAACGGGGGAGGCGGAGGCAATTCTGGTGATGTCCTTAAAGCCTCCGGCAGCCAGCTGTTTCATCAGTCCCTGGGTTCCGTCCTTGTCCCGTACCAGGTTTACCAGGCTGGAGGCGATGATGTGGGGAAGATGGCTGACAGCAGCCACAATCCGATCGTGTTCTTCGTAGTCCAGCGTCAGCGGGATAGCGCCGATGAGGGAGGCCACTTCGGTCATCATGGCGATGGAAGATTCAGGGGTCTTTTTTGTAGGCGTCAGAATATAGTAGGCGTTTTCCAGAAGATGGTCTGTAGAATTTTCATAGCCGGTCTTTTCAGAACCGGCCATGGGATGTCCGCCTATGAAGGATTCCTCCATAGAGAGAGACTGGACGGCCTCATGAATCTGCGTTTTTGTGCTGCCCACATCTGTGATAACAGCGCCTGGCTTCAGATAAGGGCGGATCTGCTCTAAATAGGAAGCATTATATTCAACTGGCGTACAGAGAAAAATAATGTCACATTGTCTGAGTGGATCCCCCACGCCGTCTAAAATGATATCTACGGCTCCGTCTTCCTGAGCTTTCAGAAGGCGGTCATGGGAGCGCATATAGGCCATAACGGTGGTGGATGGAGCGCGCTTTTTTAAAGCTCTGGCAATAGAACCGCCGATCAGCCCCAGCCCGATAAAGCCTGTGGTGAGATGTCGTGTCTGCATAGTGTGTCCTCCCTGTTTTGTAAGTATAGCACAGCAAATATGCTGTTGTTTTCAGACAATAACCAGTTTATCATATCAGACGTCCTTGTCAACTGTTTCTCACAGTGTTACCAAAGTACGCTTTTTACTTTTCTGAAAAACAGAGGAAAGACTTTTGGAAAAATAGAAAACTGACAATAAAAAAGCAGAAATAAGAAATATTGGCAGAATGGTAAAAAAATAAAGGAAAATAGGGAGTAAAAACAAGATGAGAATTAAAATATTGGAAAAAGTTAAAAGAAATGTTGTATAAAATGCATATTTAACTTGAATTTTTCTCTATTTTCTTGTAAAATATCATCATGGACTAAAATTTATCTACGGGAGGAATTTTATATGAATGTGTACGGGACAAAACAAATTCGCAACGTGGTTCTTCTTGGACATGGCGGAGCAGGAAAGACGACAGCTGCAGAAGCTATGGCGCTTGTGACAGGCGTTACTAAGAGGATGGGAAAGATTGCAGACGGAAGCACCATCAGCGATTATGATAAAGAAGAGATAAAACGTCAGTTTTCCATTTCTACAAGCCTGGTTCCATTAGAGTATAACGGTGAGAACGGCCCTATTAAAATTAACCTGTTAGATACTCCAGGATATTTTGATTTCGTAGGCGAGGTAGAGGAGGCCATGAGCGTGGCTGACGCTGCGATTATCGTAGTGAACTGCAAGGCTGGCATCGAGGTAGGAACGGAGAAGGCATGGGAGCTGTGCGAAGAGTACCGGCTGCCAAGGCTGTTCTTTGTTACTAATATGGACGATGATCAGGCCAGCTTCCGTGAACTGATCTTGAAGCTGGAGAAGCGCTTCGGACGAAAGATCGCCCCGTTCCAGGTTCCGATCCGTGAGAATGAGAAATTTGTAGGCTTTGTAAATGTGGTAAAGATGGGCGGACGTCGTTTCACAAATCTGAGCGATTACGAAGAGTGTGAGATTCCGGAGTATACGAAGAAAAACCTGAATATTGTCAGAGATGCGCTGATTGAGGCTGTGGCAGAGACCAGCGAAGAGTATATGGAGCGTTATTTCTCAGGCGAGGAGTTTACTCAGGAAGAGATTTCTGCAGCTTTAAGAGAGCATGTGACAGAAGGAAATATTGTACCTGTATTAATGGGTTCTGGAGTGAACGCACAGGGATTTTCCCACCTGCTTCAGGCGATTGATAAATACTTCCCGTCCCCGGATAAGTTTGAGTGCGTAGGCGTAGATGTTTCCACAGGCGAGCGTTTTACCGCAAAATATAATGATGACGTGTCTCTGTCAGCCAGAGTCTTTAAGACAGTGGTAGACCCGTTTATCGGAAAGTATTCTCTGATGAAGATTTGTACCGGAACCTTGAAACCGGATTCTGTGATTTACAATGTAAATAAGGATGCAGAGGAGAAAGTGCAGAAGATTTATGTGCTGAGAGGAAAGGAGGCAATCGAAGTTCCGGAGCTTAAGGCAGGAGATATCGGGGCAGTAGCGAAGCTTGCAGTGACGCAGACCGGCGATACCATGGCAGTCCGTACAGCTCCTATCGTTTACCACAAACCGAAGATTTCCACTCCATATACTTATATGGCATATGCAGCCAAGACAAAGGGCGATGAGGATAAGATTTCCACTGCGCTTTCCAAGCTGATGGAAGAGGATTTAACTCTGCGTACTGTCAGTGACGTGGAAAACCGCCAGTCCTTAATTTATGGAATCGGCGATCAGCAGCTGGAGGTAGTAGTCAGCAAGCTTCTGGCCCGCTATAAAGTAGACATGGTGCTCAGCAAACCTAAGTTTGCGTTCCGGGAAACTCTGAGAAAGAAAGTAGAGGTTCAGGGAAAATATAAGAAACAGTCCGGCGGACACGGACAGTACGGTGATGTTAAGATGGAATTTGAACCGTCCGGCGATCTGGAAAAACCATATGTATTTGAAGAGAGAGTTTTCGGCGGAGCTGTTCCGAGAAACTATTTCCCAGCTGTTGAGAAGGGAATTCAGGAATGTGTCCTTAAGGGACCGCTGGCCGGCTATCCGGTTGTGGGATTAAAGGCAACTCTGGTAGACGGATCTTACCACCCGGTTGATTCTTCAGAGCTGGCCTTTAAGATGGCGGCCACCATGGCCTTCAAGAAAGGCTTTATGGATGCAAATCCCGTTCTCTTAGAGCCGATTGCCTCCCTGAAGGTAACCGTTCCGGATAAATTTACCGGAGATGTTATGGGAGACTTAAACAGAAGGAGAGGACGCGTCCTGGGCATGAATTCCGACCACCATGGAAAACAGGTGATAGAGGCGGATATTCCGATGTCCGAGCTTTACGGATATAATACAGATCTCCGTTCCATGACAGGAGGAATCGGTATTTACTCCTATGAGTTCAGCCGTTATGAGCAGGCTCCTGGAGATGTCCAGAAGAAGGAAGTGGAAGCGAGAGCCGCACAGGCAGAGGCTGAAAAGGATTGATCTTTTCTATAAACTTATGGTAAAATTGAATAAATGAAATAACCGTCAGGGACTGCCTTTCAGCTATGAAAGACAGTCCCTGCTTGCGGATATTCAGAACTGCTTCATGGAGCTGAAATAAAAAAGGCTTTTTATCTTATGAAAGAGGAAGCCGGGGATAAGAGGAAGACAAGGATAAAACTTGAAGAAGAGACAGGTACAGAAGAAAGGAAATTAGAGTGAGGACAGAACTATTTATTAAGGCAGAGCAGACACAGATACTATCGCAGAAAATGATCCTGTCAAATGAAATTCTCCAGATGGGAGTACAGGAGCTTTGTGAAAAATTAGGGGAGATTTTTCTGGAAAATCCTGTGGTAGATTTGAATCAGCCGTCGCCGGAGGAAGAGCGGATGGCGAAATATCAATGGCTGGAATCACTGAGCAGCAGAAACCGGGATACTTATATGCATGAATCCAGAGATGAGGAAGAGGGGAATGACGATTGGAAATTCAAGCAGAATGATGAAGAATCCCTGCAGGATTATTTATGGTCCCAGGTAAGTCTAAAGGAGCTGTCTGGGAAGGATGAGGAGATTATTTCGTACCTGATGGAGAGTCTGGATGATAAAGGGTATCTGGACGAACCGTCCGAATCTGTGGCAGAACGGTTTGGGGAGCCGGTAGAACAGATTGAAAAGATTATTTCCAATCTTCAGATGCTGGAGCCGGCGGGAGTGTTCGCCAGGAATTTAGGGGAATGCCTGCTTCTGCAGCTTCAGAGAAATAAGGCAGATACCCCGGAAGCCGAGGAGATTGTAAGAGAGCATCTGGAATTGCTGGCAGGAAATAAGATTCCGGCTATCGCCAAGAAAGTTCATCTTTCTGTGGAGGAGACAGCGGAGATTTGCCAGAGGATCCGGAATCTTAACCCAAGGCCGGGCAGCCATTTTTCTTCCAGGGAACAGCTTTCTTATTTGATTCCTGACGTGACAGTGGTAAAGTTTGCAGATCGATTTGAAATTCTGCTGAATGAGAGCACCTATCCAACCATCGAGATTAATGATTATTATAGAAAGATGTCTATTCAGTCTGACTCAGCTCAGGTTCATGACTATCTGAGAGAAAAGCTCAGACAGGCCGAGTGGATCCGCACCTGCATGGAACAGAGAGGCCGTACGATTATGAATGTGACTAAGACCATTTTAGCCATGCAGAGTGAGTTCTTTGAGAAAGGTCCATCTTATTTAAAGCCCTTAAAACAGAGCGACGTAGCGGAAATGATAGGTATCCATGAATCTACAGTCAGCCGTGCCGTGCGCCAGAAGTATCTGCAGTGTTCCTGGGGAATTTACCCTATGAACTACTTTTTCTCCAGAGGAATTTCTGAAGAAAAGGGAAGAGGCGGGAAAGCGATTTCTGTTCAGGAGGTAAAAAGCGCTCTGACAGAGATCGTGAGGGAAGAAAATAAGAAAAAACCGTTCAGCGACCGGCTGCTGGCGGAAAAGCTGGAGGAGAAGGGCTTTACTATTTCCAGAAGAACGGTAGCCAAGTACAGAGAGGAGCTTGGCATACCAGACGCCGGAGGCAGGAAGGTATTTTTGTAGGATTTTAGGAATGAAAAGAGAACGGGATATTTTGTGATTAACAGCACAGAATAGACTCGTTCTTTTTTTGTGGTGCGCCTGGCGGCGCACGTTTCTAACGGGTGAAAGTCCCGAATCCGCCCGGTAGCGGGAAGGATATAGCCAAAGGCAAGGGTGTCCATCGTGAG
>JAGZZT010000009.1 GCA_018377235.1 Clostridium sp. | reverse complement strand
CAGAAAAACTTGGAACCAAATATAAAAAGAGCCCTTTTCATAGAATTGGGGCAGGATTTTAACAAATCCCACCCCAACCATTGACAAAGAGCCAAAAATAAAGCGGCAGACATGCAGACAAAGGAATCTCCTTCCCTGGCTGACATATCTGCCTGTATATTTTTTCTGTTCTGCCGTTTTGCAGTTTCCCGTCCGCAGGAAATCAGCTTTCGCTGACCCGGCACATAGTAAATTCGCCGTAGGCTGTGATAACCCTGTAATAGCCGCACAGCTCTTTATTTAACTCCTCGTCTGGCGTATCTACCAGGAAAGGCTGGTGGTGGAACTCGGCAATCTTTGCCTTTGTTGCCAGAATAATAATATTCTCCTTTCCAATTTCCCGGATTACCTCCGGTGTGATCTGCTGGTTTCCCCGTCCGAACAAAAAGCCCTGCCCGCCTGTTACCGTAACAATCAGCTTTGTCTTCTTTCCTTTAATAAAGTCGAGAATCTTATCTCCATAGATGTCGTTTGCTACCAGCTCCTTATTCCGAATTAAATCTACGCCGATCAGGGTATTTTTAAGGCCCAGCATCTGCATCACGCCTCTTGTAGTAGTTCCCGCTCCGATCAGATAGTAGGTATCTGCTTCCATATGCTCTACAATTTCATGGGCAATGGACTCAATGGAGGCTGTCTCGGAAAGCGGGGTCGGAGCCTTTCTGTTCTGGGTGAACACGTGCTCTAAGGGCACAGACAGATATCCGTACAGCCTTGTATTGATGATCTCCTGCCGGTAAAGCTCCTCATCAATATCTAAAACCTCCTGCTCCGCTGTCTTTGTCACCTTTCCAGTCAGCCACAGCTTCGCCAAATCGCCGGCGCTCTGAGGATTTTTGGCATAAACAGGGGAATGAATTTTTACTCCAGCCGGAATTCCCAGAGCCGGAAGCTCTGTTCCTACTCCCTCATAGATATCTCTGGCTGTTCCGTCCCCTCCGGCAAACAGCAGGAGATCCACTCCTGCCTCCTCCATTGCCCTGGAAAGAACAATGGTATCTGTCCTGGAGCTGTCAAACAGATCTTTTAATGCCCTCCTGCTCCCTGAGTGGAGAACTGTAGTGCGAAAGCCCATGGACTTTGCCGTATCCTCTCCCATATCTCCGGGACAGGTCACAATCTCCAGCTCATTTTTAATCTCCAGAAGCTCTTTTAAGGCCTGACGCACTCTGTCGTTAGCTCTGGGCTTTGCTCCCCGGCGGATAGCTTCCTCCACCATATGATCTGTACCCTTTAAACCGACGCTGCCTCCCATGCCTGCAACCGGATTAATAAGAAGTCCTAATTTCTTCATTGTCTTTCGCTCTCCCGTCTAAGAAGAAAAGTGCTGCTGTGACCGCTCCCGCGGCTACGCGGGAGCGATGCTGCAGCAGCACTTCTCTTATACTCTCATTTATCTCATTTATGCAGTTTCTAATTCTGGCATTTCAGAAAGAAACGATTAGTCTTCGTTGTACTTTCTCTGGTATACCTTCCATGTAGTAGCCCACTTAGCCGGATCGTCCATACCGGACTCGTCAACCTGGTGAGTTACACTTCTGTGAGGAGCTGTTCTGATAACCTCTGGGTTCTCATGAGCCTCCTTGAATACGTACTTCAGAGTCTCGATGTACTCGTCGATATCCTTCTTAGATGGTGTCTCTGTCGGCTCAAGAGTCATCGGCTCAGGCAGATAGAATGGATGATGGGATGTCCAGTAGTGCATACCGAAGTCCATCATTCTTCTCTGGATGTCGAGAGTGCCGATGCCTGTCTCTTTCTCCAGTGCCTCTAATGTGTAGCGAGCCTGCTCGATTCTCTGGTTGTTTCCGTCCTGATAGTAAGCAGATACTTCCGGAAGCTCCATCAGCTTCTTGAACATGTAGTTGTTGTTTAATACAGCAGTCTTAGCTACCTGGTATAAGCCCTCAGCACCTAAGCTTCTGATCCAGCAGTATGCCTTTAATACAACCTCAGCAACTCCGTACCACTCTCTTACTTTGCCAACTGCACTTGGATTTGCGCAGATGTCATAGTTTAAGAAGTATTTCTCTCCATCGTAATCTACGATTGGAGCCGGAAGGAACTTAACCAGATCCTTCTGAACACCTGTAGCGCCGCAGGCTGGGCCGCCGCAGCCGTGAGGTGTGGAGAATGTCTTGTGCAGGTTGAAGAAGCACATATCAAATCCAGCATCTCTTGCTCTTGTTACGCCTAAAAGACCGTTTGCATTAGCCTGGTCATAAGCGCACAGACCGCCGATAGAATGGATGTAATCAACGAACTCTTTTACATGGCTGTTGTAAACGCCTGTATCCTCTGGGTTAGCTACGATGTAGCCTGCTGTCTTCTCGGAAGCAGCAGCCTTTAACTGCTCTAATGTCGGAAGACCTGTCTTTGGATCTGGCTGTAAGTAAATGATCTTGAAGCCAGCTACTGCAGGAGCTGCCGCATCAGACGGATGGGAGTAGATAGTTGTGATAATCTCGTTTCTGTCCTCTCCCTTATCCTTGAAGTATGCACGGATTAAGGACGCCATAGTCATGATACCCTGGGAACCGCCACTTGGCTGGAATGTGAAGTGATCCATTCCGGAAATCTCGCACATATACTTATCTGTCTCATGGAAAATCTGTAACATACCCTGTACTGTGGACGGATCCTGTAACGGATGGTACTCACGGATCAGGGAAGATAACTGCTCGTTTACCTTTGGGCTGTACTTAACTGTACATGTACCCTGTCCAATCTCGATATTAACATCTGCGCCTAATGTCTGCTGAGCAAGTCTAGCATAGTGGCGAAGAACACGGCTCTGGGACATTTCCGGCAGATTTAACTTTGTGCTTCTCTTCATTCCCTCTGGAATAGCAGCTGTTCCTTTTACTTCCTTTGCTACCTCTTCCTCAGGAGCGCCTACTAAAATACCTCTCTCACCTGGGGTGCTTAACTCGTAAATGATCGGCTCATCCCATTTTGCCTGGTGAAATTTTGTTCTGACCTTTGATGATCTATCTATTCTTTTCACAATATCATTCCTTTCCGCGCAGCCTATTTGATAACCTCAGCGATTGCTGCTGCCAGTGTATCTAAGTCTTCCTTCATATGAACCTCTGTTACGCAGTACAGAGCAGACTGTCCAAGATTCGGGAAGTCCTTGGATAAATCTTTTCCTCCGAAGATGCCCTTTGCAAGAAGAGCCTTGTTGATCTCTTCAACAGTCTTTCCTGTCTCTGTGAAGTCAACTACAAACTCCTTGAAGAATGCTCCGCCGAATGGATTTACCTTAACGCCTGGAATCTCAGCCAGCTTCTTAGCTGCATACTGAGCGTTTGCCATGATTAACTCGTCAACTTCTGCCATACCCTGCGGTCCCATGGTTGCCAGGTAAACGCCTGCTGTAATTCCCCAGAGTGCAGACTGTGTACCAACGTACTCTTTACCATGCTCTCTGTGGTGTCCGAAGGAAGTTCTGTCATAAGCTACATCACCGAAGCCGTACTCGCCTGGCTCAGATGTCGGAGCGATACCGAACAGTCTGGACGGGAACTCCATAACGAACTTCTCATCATCTGTAGTAGCCATGAATCCAGACTGGCCTCCGCCGTAGTACATATGGATTCCAAGAGGCTGTAAGTCGCCGCATACGATATCAGCGCCGTATGTAGGCGGTGTGGAAAGAACGCCTAAGGAAATCGGGTCTACACCTACTAAGCTTAAGCCGCCTGCTGCATGAACAGCATCGGAAATAGCCTGTCCGTTTGGCTCAATTACACCTAAGTAGTTCGGGTTCTCGAAGTAAACACCGATTACATTATCATTTAATTTTGCCTTTAAGTCCTCTAAATCAAGAGTTCCGGCAGCTGTTGCCTTAACAGTCTCAAACTTGATTACGCTCTCAGCGTAGTTCTTCATAACTGCTAACTTCTGCGGATCCATGAGTTCTGGAACGAGAACAACAGAACGATTTGTGATTCTCTGTGCCATTCTTACAGTTGTAGCTGCAGCCTGAGCCCAGTCCATAGTAGGAACGTTTACAACGTCCATATCTACTAACTCAGCTACCATGCTGGCATACTCAAACAGAGACTGGAAACGGCCTTCATCGTTGTAAGGCTCGCCGCCGTATGCTGTTAAGAACTCGCCCTTGTTGTTAATCTCATCACAGATAGCCGGTACATAGTGCTGCCAGCATCCTGCACCTAAGAAGTTTAAGTTCTTGTGGCAGTCTGTATCCTTGGAAAGGACCTTCTCAACGTGTCTCTTTAACTCGTACTCAGAACCAAATGCCTTTGGCAGGTTCATATTCTCTTTTAATTTTAAGATCTCCGGAACATTTTTGTGAAGTTCCTCTAAAGAGCTCATTCCGATTTCGTGGAGCATCTCCTCCTGGATTTCCGGAACTGAGTTCGGTATGTAAGGATGGCTTGCATATCCTTTCATTGTTCTTATTCCTCCTTTAATTTCAGGTTTATATTCTGGAAAAGAGGAGGTTAAATGTCCTCTTTTCCTGTTTGTCTCATGAGCTTAGCCTTTGAAAGACTTAATTAAGCGATTCCGCCTCCGTCAACTACTAAAGCTGCACCTGTGATCCAGCTGGATAAATCGCTTGCAAGGAAGAGAACTGCATTTGCGATATCCTCCGGCATACCGATTCTTGCCAGCGGTCTGCTTGTACCGCAGTCTGCCAGGTAAGCATCCATCTGGGAAGCGCCTTCCTTAACAGCACCTGTCTGCTTTCCTTCATCACGAAGCATTGCTGTATCTGTATCTCCTGGGTTTACGCTGTTTACACGGATATTCTGTGGGCCGTGGTCAATAGCCATAGCTCTTGTTACGTTTACGATACCGCCCTTAACTGCACAGTAAGCTGCTGCCAGGTCGCCGCCCTTTAAGCCCCAGCCGGAACCTGTGTTGATGATGCTTCCGCCGCCGTTAGCTGCCATTACCGGAATTGTGTGCTTGGAGAAGAGGAACAGTCCCTTTAATCCTACATCAAGAACGAAATCCCACTCCTTCTCTGTCAGGTCTGCGATTGTCTTTCTTACAGTAACGCCTGCATTGTTGTGAAGGACATCAATTCTTCCGTATTTTGCTACAACGCCATCGATAGTAGCTTTTACCTGCTCCTCGTTTGTAACATCGCACTTGAAGAATGTAACGTCTCTTCCTGCCTGGCGAAGCTCCTCAGCCTTCTCCTCACCCTTCGGGCTGATATCTACCATAGCTACCTTAGCGCCGTAAGCGGAAAGAATCTCAACAACTCCTAAACCAATTCCTGAGCTTCCTCCTGTTACAACTGCAACTTTACCTGTCAGGTTTAATGGGTCTTTCTTTGTAATCATGTCGTTATCCTCCTTAAAATATTATCTTTTTTAATGATTTGCTTTTTAATGCTGTGCAGTTTGCTGAATTCCCCTGCCAGCCTGCACCGCTTTTATGACAGATTATAGAGCAAGGTGCGTGCCAAAAAATAGAATTCTTACATTTTTCCCCCGTTTAATCTCTTTTCCATTTTGAAAAATGTCCATTTTTCCTAATAAAATTCCACTTTTATTTTTTTCTTTTTACCTGCTCCGTTTTTTTCTTTCCTGCATTTTTGTTTTTATGAGTCATGAAATTTGCCACATTTTTCTTATTTTTTTGTCAAACGTCAATAGTTTGCCACATTTTTTCCCGCTATATTGTCACTATCTCCTGATTATGCTATAATCTAAATGTCAAATTGATGTATTTGTCACTTTACATATAAAATTTTACTGAAATATCGGAGGAAAATCATGACTCAATTAGAAAGTGTGCGGTCAGGTATTGAACATTTCGTCTCAGCTGCAGCAGAGGCTTTCCGTGTGGAGGCAGCTGTTTTTAATCAGGAAAGCAGCCTGTTTTTCTGTACTCCTACTTATTTAAAGAAAAAAGGCAATGCAGTTCACTATACCTTTATCCAGGACGTTATTGTCAATGGCAGCGTTCTTGTCACCGAGCCTGGCAAAATGCCGTCATGCATCGGATGCCGATTTAACGAACACTGTCCTTCCACTATGGAAATCCTCTGCTGTATCCACAGCGGAACCGAGGTAGCCGGTGTGATCTCGTTTACTTCTTTTACTAAAGAAGGGCAAAAACGGATTTCAGAAAATACTGATATCTATCTGAATGCTATCACCAAACTGTCCAGCTTAATAGGAGAATATCTCCAGCAGTTTTCCGGAGACAGCACAGCCGCTGATACAGAAAAGCTGATTGAAAGTTTAATGTCTCTTTGCGAACAGCCCCTTCTCCTTACAGATCCTAATGGTGTTGTGCTTCGATACAACCAGCTTGCAGATAAAATATTAAAATTCTGCAATGTATCTTCTACCAGTCTGCGACAGATTTTCAGCGAAGACATGGCCCGGCGGATCACCTCTGGAAACGATCTGTTTGAAAAAAAAGCTTCTATTGGAGAAAATACAGCCAAGGTGACGACCCGTTCCATTTACTCCCAGAATCACCTTCACTCCATTCTGGTAAGATTGTCCAATGAATTTTATGAAAATCTTCCTGAGTCCGGTGCATTTGAACGTCTGATCGGTTCCAGCCACGCCTTCGTTCACATTCAAAACCTGATCAAGCGGGTGGCAGACAGCCCTACGCCCATCCTGATCACCGGAGAAACCGGAACTGGAAAGGAACTGGTAGCCCGTTCCTTCCATGAACAGAGCCGCCGGAACAAATATCCGTTTGTAGCTATTAACTGCTCCAGTATTCCTGAAAATCTGTTTGAGAGCGAGCTGTTTGGTTATGAGGAAGGTTCCTTCACCGGCGCGAAAAAAGGCGGAAAAATGGGCCGGATCGAAATGGCTCAGGGCGGAACTCTGTTTTTAGACGAGCTGGGTGAGATGCCGCTCTCCGTTCAGCCAAAGCTTCTGCGCGTTCTCCAGGAATACGAACTGGAACGAGTGGGATCCACCAAAAAAATCCATCTGGATATCCGCATAGTGGCAGCCACTAACCGGGATCTGCGTGAAATGATTAAGGAGGGAAAATTCCGTGAGGATCTGTTTTACCGAATCAGCGTCATTAATGTAAAGCTTCCCCCTCTCAGGGAGAGGAAGGAAGATATTATCCCAATCAGTTTAAATTACCTGGAACGGCTGAAAACAAAAATGACCACTCCTCTGTGCAGAATTTCCCCTGAGGCAGAACAAGCCTTTTTAAGCTATTCCTGGCCCGGGAATATCCGAGAGCTTCAAAATGTGGTGGAATATGCCGCCAATCTCTGCGACAGCGATACGCTGACCCTGGCCGATCTGCCAGAACATCTGCACGGTTTGGAGGACTGCCCTGCCGCAGAAAAACAGAAAGAGAGTCCGCTTCCTGACTCCCAGGAAAAACAGATTCTCGATCTTCTGTCCACCTACGGACATACCCTGGAAGGGAAAAAGAAGATTGCAGCAGATCTCGGCATCAGTCTGAGAACGCTTTACCGGAAATTAAATAAGATGAATCTGTAGCATTTTGTAACTGTTTTACTGGAATGCTATATTGAAATAAAGTTATTTTGCCATATTTGCCAGCAGGTTGACAGGACGAATGCCAAATCTTTCTGTCAATCTTCCGGCTTTTTTCTTTTGTACAGATTATAATTTTAGTAAAAATTTTCTTTTCTGTTTTTTCTCAAAAAAATTCAAAAAACAACAAATCCCTTTTTTACGCCGTTTTCCCAGCATTTTTTATTAAACTTTTATGCTCTTCACAAATTATTTACACATATTTCACAAGAATTGGCATTACACTTGCTTTATAATTAGTCAACAATTCCATAAAAGGAGGAATATTGTATGGAAACTGGTTATGGTTTTCTGGCACTCGTGCCGCCTGTAGTTGCGATTTCTCTCTGCTTCGCAACCAAGCAGGTATTGATCTCAATGTTCGCAGGACTTTTTGCAGGATGTCTCATTATGGGTGGCTGGAATCCGCTCAGCGCCTGCGCAATCGCTCTTGACAGAATCGCAGTAAACATGTCCGGAAACATCGTTCTGCTTCTGTTCACAATGTTCATGGGTGTTGGTATCGCCTTCATCTGGAGATTAGGCGGAAGCTTCGCTCTGGCTGCGGCAGCTAAGAAGCGCTTCAAAAAACGCCGTTCTGTATGTCTTGGAACCTGGGGACTTGGAATCTGCTGTTCTGTAAACGACTGTCTGGCAGCAGCTATCGACGGAAACGTATTCCGTGATATCTGTAAGGACTACAGAATTTCTTCTGAGAAATTCTCCTATGTTCTTGACGCTACAGCAGCTCCTGCAGCAGCATTCTTTATCTCTGACTGGATTGCTTATCAGATTGGTATGATTGGCCAGGGACTTGACGCAGCAGGCATCACAGGCATCACACCTGTAGCAGCTTACATTCAGACTCTTCCATTCAACATGTACTCTATTTTCACACTTCTCTTCGTGGGAATGCTGATGTACACAGGCCGCGACTATGGCCCAATGTTAAAGGCTGAGGCTCGCTGCCTTCAGACTGGAGAGTTCAACCGTTCCGGCGCTAAGCCAATGCTTGACGTAGGAAGCGAACTTGGAGAGGCTAAACAGACAAAGCCGATGATCCGCTCCTTCGTATTTCCGATCGTTATTACTTTCGCAGTTATCGTTTTCGGTATCATCTACACAGGATGGACCAGCCCGGATCGTACAGGTTCTGATCTGATGGCCATCTTAAACGTATGTGATGTACAGCTTGCTCTTTACTGGGGTTCTTTCGCAATGGCAGTTACAGGTATCGTAATCGCCCTTGCTTCCAGAATCATGACATTCGACGAGACTATGACTACTATCGTAGACGGCTTCAAGCTGATGTCTCTGACAGGCGCTATTCTGGTTATGGCCTGGTCTTTAGCAGATGTTACAAAGAGCATGGGACTTGGTGACTTCGTAGCTCACTATGTTGGAAACAGCATTCCAACAGGACTGCTTCCAGTTCTGGTTCTTCTCTGCTCCATGTTAATCGCTTTTGCAACTGGTACTTCCTGGGGAACCATGGCTATCATGACTCCACTGGCTATCCAGTTAGGTTACACCATCACAGGTGATGCACACTTCTCCATCGGTATGTGCGGCGCTGTATTATCCGGTGCTATCTTCGGAGACCACTGCTCACCAGTATCTGATACGACGGTTATGGCTTCCCTGTTCTCAGGTGCAGACCATATTGACCACGTAGGAACACAGATTCCTTACACATGTACAGTCGGCGCAGTTATCGCTGTCCTGTATGTACTCTATGGATTCTTCCGTATTTCCCCGGTTATCATGATTCCGGTCGGACTGGTTGCTCTGTACATCTTACAGATTATCTTACATAACATCTTCATGAAGAAGTACGGCATTGATCCAAACTACACAAAGACTATGACAGAAGATCATGTCATGACAAACTAAAGTAGAGAGATAAAAACTAAATACGAATCAAGAGGAAGCCCTGAGCCGGAAGGTTCGGGGCTTTCTTTCTGCCTGCCATGCCGGAACCCATAAACCGCATCTGAACATACAAAACAGCCTGGCGCAGAAGGTATGAATCTTTCTTCTGCGCCAGGCTGCCGTCGTTTCTCCGTAATTCTCAGCTGGGGCCTCTCTCTTTTCTTCTCTCTTTTTTGAAATATTCTTCTTTCTATTCGTCCTCTGCCAGCTCCTTCACTGCCCGGACTGCCGCCTCCACCTCTTCTTCTGTATTGAACCAGGAAAAAGAAAATCTGACGATTCCCTGCTCAACGGTTCCCAGAGACTGGTGCATCAGAGGGGCGCAGTGAGCTCCTGGCCTTGTGGCAATGCCGTAGACCGTTTCCAGCTCATCGCTGACTCTGGAAGAATCATAATCTCCAATGTTCAAAGATACTACTGCTGTCCTTCTGAACCGGCTCAGGCTGCCCTCAAAGTCACCGTAGACAATGACTCCCGGAATATCCTTGACGCCCTCATAGAACTGCAGCATCAGGGCGTTTTCACGGCTGTGAATATTCTCCACACCGGTCTCCTCAATAAAGTCAAGGGCAGCGCTCAGTCCCGCGATTCCGTGTCCGTTTAAAGTTCCCGCCTCCAGGCGTACCGGCATCTCAGCCGGATGTTCTTTTAAGAAGCTGTGGACGCCGCTTCCGCCTCTCTTAAAGGGGGCGATATCCACGCCTTCTCTCACGCAGAGTCCTCCTGTTCCCTGAGGGCCGAACAGACCTTTGTGGCCGGTAAAACAGAGCACATCAGCCTGGAATACCTCCATATCCACAGGATATGCCCCCGCTGTCTGGGAAATATCAGCGATAAAGAGAAGTCCATGCTTTTTACAGAATTCTCCAATCTGTTTTAAATCTACCACATTTCCCGTTACATTAGAGGCGTGAGTACATACTACTGCCTTTGTATTCTTTTTCAGATGTTTCTCAAACTCCTCATATTTCAGCCTTCCCTTGTTATCGCAGGTGACAAAGGAAAGATCCGTCCCCTGGTCTGCTAAATGGAACAGAGGGCGGAGCACAGAATTGTGCTCCAGCACAGTAGTAATCACGTGGTCGCCTGGTCCAATCAGGCCATTAATGGCAATATTCAGGCTTTCTGTGGCATTACAGGTAAAGATTGTCTGCTTCGGATCCCCTGCATGGAACAGGCTGGACAGCTTTTCCCTGGTGCCAAAGATAATGCGGGAAGCATCCATGGAAGCCTCGCTGGCTCCACGCCCGGAATTGCCAAAATTTGTCAGCGCATTTGCCACGGCACTTGCCACCCCCTGGGGTTTTGTCATTGTTGTGGCCGCATTGTCAAAATAAATCATAATTCCTGCTATCCTTTCCGGTAGTTTCATCGAAGTGCAGCAATAATATCATGTTCCATCTGTCTGTCATTTTCTGTCACATCGAATGTAAAATTTCTGTCTCCTGTCTTTCTGCCTGACTAGTAAAGAATTTCAGCAAAATCCTCCCACACCAATCCCTGTTCTTTCAGAAAGTGTTTAAATTCCTCCGCGTGCTCCGGGCTGGTACACCAGGCCAGGCCGCAGCCAGCAGACAGCTCTCTTGGCACAGGGATCATACGTCCCGGACGTCCCGTTTCTTTGCAGGCCTTTTCCAGGGCAATGGCATCGGCTGTGGTGTGAAACGTAATAATTAAAGTAGGTTCTTTTTTTCTCATTTTATTTTCCTCCAGGAACTCTGGCATCTCCTGTCTTTTTTGTGATCTTCATCTGATCATAAGTTTCCAGAAGCATCACAGCGTACTTTCTGGAGGTTCCAAGCAGATCTCTGAACTCTCCCAGGGTAATCTGCGGATTGGCCGCCAGATGCTCTCTCAGGATATTCAGCGCTCGATCCCAGTGTTCTCTGTGCATCAGTACGCCTGTTCCAGCCTTCACAAGAATCCCCTTCTTTGTCAGCTCGGAGAGTACCTGTCTGGCCTGTTTTCTGTCCTTGTAGGCCCCCACCAGCTCATCGGTAGACGGAACCTCGATTCCCGCTTTTTTATAGATATTCTCCATGTCTGTCATCATCTGGGAGGCTTCGTTCGAGTAGCTGACTGTAAATCCCGCCACTGATACGACGCTGCCCTGGATGGTGATTACCTTTCGTTTCTCCAGTTCCGCTATAAGAGCTTCCCCTTTCTTTCCGCTCTTTAAATGCATACGCTCCGCCAGGCGGCTTTTCAGCTCCTCACGGTCCATTCCCTCCACAATAGGGTTTTCCCGGTGGAAATGGGCCAGTACCTGATTGGCCAGCTCAGAAACCTTCTCCCAGTAAGCCTTTCCAACAAAGCTTCCATCGTTTAAGTGAAGAATTTTCTTCTTATTTCTCAGAGTGTCCAGCATCTTTTCCGCCTCAGAGACTGTCAGATCCATCCAGGCAGCCAGATCCTTCGCTTCAGGGAACCGGCGGCTCTCCTCGTTGACCATCTGCTCCAGAATCTCCATATCTGTTCCAGTCTTTTTTAGTCTCAGAGACTCAATCACTTCCTCCTGTCCTCTCTTGTGCTTGTCCGCAGCCGGATTTAATACAGTTCCGCCGCCAAAAGTCTCCACCGGAGAGTAGAATCGGATAATAAATTTGTCATTTCTCTTAACGCAGACCGGATCGTCGAACCGAAGCTGCACCAGAGCCTCCTGACCTGCTTCTACTACATCGCAGTCCAGCAGAATGACCTTTCCAATTGCCTGGGCGGAACCATAGCTTAAATGAACTCTGTCTCCATTTTTCAGCTTCCTCTGAGTAGAGTCAAAGAGGCGCAGCGTGGCATCCACCATGGTGCTGTTCACCAGAGAACCAGGATAAGCCAGAACCTCGCCGCGGCTCAGTTCCTCCTTCTTGATTCCGGCCAGGTTGATGGCCGTCCTCTGTCCTGCACAGGCCTTCTCCTCCTTCTGGCCATGGCTCTGAACGCCTCGAATCTTCAGCAGACGCTCCTGAGGATATACCATTACCTCTTCTCCTGCCTCGCACATTCCCTCTACGAGAGTTCCCGTGACAACCGTTCCAAAGCCTCCCATGGTAAATACACGGTCAATGGGAAGGCGGAACAGCTCTTTTTCCTCTCTGCGCCTGCCAGCCTGTTTTGCCATGGCGATAATTTTCTGTCTTAAAACATCAATGTTCTCCCCTGTGTAAGAAGATACGCGGATCATCTCCGCCTGTTCCAGAAAGCTTCCCTTTATCAGCTCTCTTACATCCTCTTCCACCATGTCCGCCCAGTCGCTGTCCACTGTATCAGATTTGGTGAGAACAACGATTCCCTGGCGGATCTGAAGCATTTTCAAAATCTCAAAATGCTCGACTGTCTGGGGCATTACCCCTTCGTCCAGAGCGACCACTAACAGTACCAGATCGATTCCGCCGATGCCGGCCAACATATTTTTGACAAATTTCTCATGTCCCGGCACGTCAATAATACCGATATGGACGCCGTCTGTGTCAATCAGATTGGCAAATCCCAGTTCAATGGTAATTCCCCTCTTCTTCTCTTCTTTCAGACGGTCTGTGTCAATTCCGCTGAGCGCCTTGATCAGACATGTTTTTCCGTGATCCACATGGCCTGCGGTTCCCACAATTACATTCTGCATACGATTACTGTTCCTCTCTATCACAATTCTCTGCGCCGCCAAGGGCTTTTGCAATCAGAGGATATTCATCCTCCTCAATGGTTCGCACGTTCAGATATACCGCGTCACGGAATACATGGGCGATCACAGGAAGTTCCGCCTTTCTAAGGCTCCTCTCAATCTTAGCCTCTGTGATGGATTCGCTCCTGACGGAAACGGCGTATCCGGGAAGCATCACGCCCGGCGCAGAACCGCCTCCCACCTGATCCTGACAGGCCTCTGTCTGGAAAATAAAGCCCTCTGTCTCTTTTTCAAGCAGTGCCTTCAAAGCCTCCGCCTTCTTCTGAAGCTCTCCTATTGGCATGGTGATCATCCGAAGAATCGGAATATTCTTCCTGCATGTCATCCTGTCCAGGTACTCAAAAAAGGTAGCCTCCATAGCAGAAAGAGTCATCTTGTCCACCCGGAAAGCTCTGGCCAGCGGATGAGCCTTCATCTTGTCAATGAACTCCTTCTTTCCGATAATAATACCTCCCTGGGGGCCTCCAAGCAGCTTATCTCCGCTGAACAGAACCACGTCGGCTCCGTCCTTAAGAGCGCTCTGCACCGTCGGCTCGTCCACACCGAAATCTGACAGATCGTTCATCAGGCCGCTTCCCAGATCATAGATCACAGGCAGATTCCACTGTTTTCCAAGCTCAGAGAGCTCAGAAACTGTAGTCTCCTGAGTAAAGCCGATAATCTTATAGTTGCTGGTGTGAACCTTCAGAAGAGCGCCTGTGACTCCTTCCTCATAGGCGTTTACATAGTCAGAAACCTTCGTCTTATTGGTCGTTCCAATATCTCTTAAAATTGCGCCGCTCTCTTCCATAATCTCTGGAATGCGGAAGGATCCGCCAATCTCCACCAGCTCTCCTCTTGACACAATCACTTCTTTCCCTCTAGCCATGGCAGAAAGACACAGCATAGTAGCCGCCGCGTTGTTATTCACCACCATAGCAGCCTCTGCCCCTGTCACCTGCTTGATAATCTCTTCCACATGACTATGGCGGGAACCTCTGGCTCCCTTCTTCAGGTCGTACTCCAGAGTTGAATAATGAGCCGCTGCCTCGCAGACTCCCTCAATAGCAGTATCGGACAGATTTGCTCTTCCAAGATTGGTATGAAGCACAATTCCAGTGGCGTTAATTACACGCCTGAGGCTGCGCTTTTTGCGAAGCTTTACCTGCTTTAAAGCGCCCTCTACAATCTCGTCCACACCTGTGGCTTCTTCAATGCTTCCCTGTAAAATTCCGTTTCTCAGCTCGTTAATCTGCTGGCGCACAGCCTCCACTACCACGCTGCGCGGCGTTTTTTCCATAAAAAAAATGAGACGCTCGTCCTGCAGCACCTCATCAATCTTAGGGATTTTTCTCAGTAATTCCTGTCTTTCTCCCATATTATATTATCCTTCCTAAATAACTATCAGATGAAAAGAAACGGAGGAGGTGGGAATCGAACCCACCCAGGGAGCTCCTAACTCCCCACAACGGTTTTGAAGACCGCGAGGCACACCAGCAACCTATCTGCCTCCTCATTCTGCATAGCGTATAATATTATATCCTATATTCTGTTTTTTGTCAAATAAAATTATGAAAATTGTCGAATAAAACAGGAATGACCCAGCAGAAGGCGAAAAGCCTTCCGCTTCATTTAAAACACAGCTCTCCTGCTTCCTTCTGCCGGCCATACCTTTCAAACAACCCCAATATTGAAATACCTGTTTACCTCCCAGCAAAAACTGCAGGAAGGATAATAAAACTAGCCGATATATCCAGCTGCTGTAAGCAGCTCAACTGCCTTCTCCTTCTTATCAGCCGCCATTCTGACGATCGGGCCAGTACATCCCATACCGCTCTCGGCATAGATGCCGTTCTTCCAGAGAACCTTTACTGCATCCTCCAGATCCATAACCTCGATTCCAGGAATCTGCTCTGTACAGATCTCCTTCGGAGGCATGGCAACTTCTTCGTCGTCGCCATCGGACTTCTTGCTGTTAGCCTTCTTGATCTCGTCTAAGATGGACTTCAGGCCAGCCTTTTCAGCCTTCTTCCACTCATCTTTTACGATCTTCTTCCAGTCATGGTTGATCAGATTGGTAGCGAACTCCATAGCGCCTGCAATAACCGGTGCGCCGGAAGCTCTGGAAACAATCATAACCAGCTTGTCAAAGTCAGGGCCGATTCCCGGGCCATAACCGAAACCTAAGGACTCATAGCTTCCGCCTGTTGTGTAAGCGGAGAAGATCTTTGTCATCAGGTTTCCTGTCAGGGAATCCATAACCATAACGTCTGCGGAAGCGCCTAACAGGTCGTTTCCTCTCATTACGATTCCACCGTCTGCACGGGCAGAATCTGCGAAATGAATGTCATAACCATTCTCTTTTAACTGAAGCAGGTACTTCTCTGTCTGTCTCGCACCGTCAATGTTGGCAATACCAACTGTCGGGTTCTCGATTCCGTCTGCCTTGGCTGCAATGATACCATAAATGGCATTCTTTACCATGGCGGAGACACGGTCTGTGTCAGAAGTTCCTGTAGTTGTGGCCAGATACATGGCCTTTCCCATTCCTGGGGTAATAATTTTTCCAACAGTAGAAACGCCTACCGGGAATGGATAGTGCATGGTAACAGCAGCGTCAATCTCACCGGATTCCAGCAGCTCCTCCATCTTTTTATGAATATCCTCCCCTTCGATCATGTAAGGGGTGAGACCCTTTCTTACTGCCAGCTCAAAGGCTCTGTCAATGTTCTCCTGGCCGTGCTCGCTTCCCTCGCAGGCAAAACCGATCACTGCCTTCTTGCCATAACGGCCTGTCTCAAGAGCATCGGCAACTTCCAGAAAGGTCTCTGCGATCATTTTCTTAATCTTTGCTTCAGACATAGTTTTTCGTCCTTTCCAGATATTTTCCTACTCTTCCAGAAGTCCCTTTGCGAATTCTTTCATAGCCTGGCCAATCATGGACTTAATCTGCTTCTCATCTACAGCCTGTCCGTCATCTGCACCAGAACCGTCATTTGCCTCCACTACGAAGGAAATACCGTCAAACAGGTTTGTCATTCTTCCAAGGAAGAGACTTCCCTTTCCAATAATCATGGCTCTCTTTGTCTCGCCAGCCAGAATCTCGTCTCTTAATGGTCCCATGTACGGAACACCAGACGGAATATGGCCCTGTGTAGGAGCCCAGCCTACCATACCATGATCCTTAACGAAGGATGCGATCTCATTTCTCTGAAGCTCGCCCTTCTTTACGCCTAATGCAGCGATCATCTTGTAGTTAGCCTCAGGAACATCTCCTGCTCCTGCCGGTTTTGTGATATCCGGGTTCTGCATCTCAGGTGAATACTTGTCAATATCAAGAATTCTAAGGCCAGCTGCCTCAAGAGGAGCTGTAACCAGAGAAGAAATTACGTTCTGAGGAGCAGCGCCTGTTCCGATTGTATGACGGCCGATAATGTCTGTACGGAGTACAGGGCTTACGCCATCATTTGCGCTGATTAATACAGAGAAGCCTGCTACACAGTCCTCAAGTACCGGAACGCCCTTCTTTACATGATCCTTAGCGTTCATGCCAAGCTTAGCTGTACATCCTCCGGCTGTTACTACTACGTTCTTAAATGCTCCGGACTGTACCAGAGCTGCTGCGTGAACGATAGCGTGTGCCGGTCCTGCACAGAAGCCTCTGACATCAGAGCCAGTAGCGTTTGTAAAACCAGCAACCTCAGCAGCAGCCTTAGCAAAGTTTCCGCCGCCTCTCTGGTTCATATCGCCGCAGGCCTCCTCGCAGCAGTCGATAACGTAGTCGATCTCCTCTGGATCAACGCCGCTCTTCTTTACTAACTCAATCAGAGCCAGTACGCTGGACGCCTTGGCAACAATATTCTCAAGCATTGTATGAGCAGAAAGGTTCACGTCTACATCGTGAGCTCTCTTAATAGCTCCTACTAACTTTCCGCCATCGTAAAGAGGCTCAGAATGCTCGCCCTCTACTAAAGCCTTGATGTCATCCTCTGTGGACTCGTTTCCGTCTAATACTGCTAACTGCTCGTCTGTCAGAATGTTAAGAGCAGCTAATTTCTCCTTAACGGAAGCAGCGAAAGCCTTCTCAAGGTGTACTAACTCGAATACATCACAGATCTGCATCAGTCCGTAGAACTCGTCCTGCGGCATAATCTGGCCGTATTTTCCGTCTCTCTTTGCATTCTCCCATTTTGTGTTGAAGAACGGGAACTCAATTCCTCTTAAAGCCTCTGGCTTCTCATTTCCGATGTAAATCTGGTTTGGAAGGTAGGAAACTGCGTCCTCAAAGCTTCTTAAATGCTTTGGAAGCTCCTTTAAATACTCAGAATCAGGATTTACAATTTTCTCTGTGGTCTGTGTTGTTCCGTTCTCAAGAACCATATCCGGAACTACTGCAAGTACATAGCTTGCTCCTTTTAATACAGGATAACCGCCCATGTTATTCACCTCATATATGATTTAAATTTAAAAATTGTTCCATATTCAAGAATTTCCCGGCAGAACATCGTCCGCCGGGAAATATACGCGAGCGCTTAAAGGCGCGCTCAATTAGAGGTATTTACAGAACTCATCACGAATGGAAGACATCTCGTTGTGAATGTCATCAACATCCATAACCATCTCCATCATGCTGATCTGGTCATCGTAAACACCAGGATCTACTTCTGCCTTAATTTCATCCTCACAAATGTGATATACGGTAAGTCCCAACTGGACTCCTGCCAAAGGACCTGCGAAAGTTGGATCTCCTGCTGTTACAGTCTCAGCGGCGAGGCCTGCTGCCTCTCCCTCTGCTGCACCGAGAATTACTACTACATTCTCTGCGCCGTACTGCTCTGCGAAATCTTTTACTCTCTTCTGGTTCTCCAGATCCATGGCACCTGCGGACGTTCAGACGAAGCACTCCGTAGAGGAATAAATAACCTCAGCGCCAGCTGTCTTAACACACTCTTCGATAGCCGGGCCCGGAATTCCGTCACGGTCGCCAATGATAATGGTCTTTTTACCGTTTAAAATTGCCATTTCCGATTCCTCCTTCTTCTAATTTTTTGTATAGACACCACTTTCGTGGGTTCTAGCGGAATTATTATATCACAAACCAGACTGTTTGCCCAGCTTGTCCTGCTGGAAATTCAAAAATTCTCAGCAGTTTTTTCAATGTAAACGCACTGAAGCTTTTGATTACATGTTAGCCTTGATCATAGCCTCTACGTTCTCTGGTGTTGCATCGTCCTTTACGCACTCAGCAACCTTCTCGCCACCCTTGTAGATAGCGATAACCGGAAGGCCTAATACCTTCTGTCCGATAGCCAGACGGCGGGCTTTCGTAGTGTTCAGGGAAGTGAATTTAATATCCTTTCCATAAACATCTTCCATAGCATGAATATGTGGCATTAAAGCCTGGCATGGAACACAGCCGTCTCCATAGAAATCAACTAAAACGGTTCCTTCTGCTTTTAAAACTTCCTCTTCAAAGTTTTCCTTTGTTAAATCAACCATTTTCTTTCACCTTCCCTATCTAAATTTTGCTTTCACTTACAAATTCCCCATTCACTGGAACGGGAACCCCAAACTACGCTTCGCTCCGTTTGGGTAGCGGTCAATTTCACACACAATAGTGTGTGAAATTGACCTTTATTCCATCTCTGCGATGTACTTTTCTGCCTGCTGAGCAGCGATAGCGCCGTCAGCTGCTGCTGTTACTACCTGTCTTAAAGCCTTAACCCGGACGTCTCCTGCCGCAAAAACACCGGGGATATTGGTGTGCATGTTGTCATCGGTCTTAATATAACCGTTCTCCATGTCAATCACACCCTCAAACAGCTCAGTTCTCGGAATATATCCGATGAAACCGAATACGCCGAACATTCCGTCTTCCGGATCAGCCTCTACTCTTGTGATCTCGCCTGTCTTAACATTCTTGACAGTCATAGCGGAAAGGAGCTCATCTCCCTCAAGTCCGTCTACTACTGAATCCCACATAAAGTGCAGCTTCGGATTCTTGAATGCCTTCTCCTGGATGGATTTGGCAGCGCGCAGCTCATCTCTTCTGTGAATAATAGTAACTTTTCTGGCAAACTTTGTGAGGTACATAGCCTCCTCTACAGCGGAATCTCCGCCGCCGACTACGAATACTTCAAAGTCCTCAAAGAAGTTAGCGTCACAGGTAGCGCAGAAGGAAACTCCCTTGCCTACGAACTCGCCCTCTCTCTTGCAGCCGATAGGACGCGGATAAGCGCCTGTAGCAATGATTAAGCACTTGCACTCATACTCGCCCTTATTTCCGTACAGCTTCTTAACCGGACCTTCTAACTCAACCTTGTTGATTGTGTCTGTCACGCGCTCTGCGCCGAACTTCTCAACCTGCTGTGTCATACGTGCGATTAAGGAAGGACCGCTCTCGCCTTCTACCTTCTGTCCAGGATAGTTCTCAATTTCGTCTGTAATTGCGATCTGTCCACCATCTTTTGCCTTCTCAATTACGAGAGTGTCAAGACGATATCTTCCGGAATACAGACCGGCAGCCAGTCCACCAGGACCAGCACCTAAGATAATTACGTCATAAATCTTGCCCATCTCAATTTCTCCCTTCGCAGCCCCAAAAAGGGGCTGCAAATTATCTTCATCAGAAAGCGTACCGTTCCGCTTTCAGATTACTTCCATTCAAAAACCGTCTGGTCGTCAACCGGAGTCTGTAACGCTTCCAGAGCCTTTCCAACGATCTTTCTTCTGATATCTTTCTCTTCCTCGAGGGAAAGAGCAGGGTTTCCAAGTGGATGAGGAATAGCAATGGCCGGAACAATTCTGTTTGCTCCAACTGTAAGTGAAATCGGAACTACTGTTGCAATATGAACTACAGGAATTCCATAAGCCTCAATGCCTTTTACCATCGTTGCACCGCAACGTGTACAGGTGCCTCAGGTAGAGGTGAGGATAACCGCGTCAACATGGTCATCAACCAGTTTCTGTCCGATTTCCTTAGCGTACTTGCTTGCACTTGCTACTGCTGTTCCATTACCAACTGTGGTATAGAAGTATTTGTGGAGGCTTCCAATCTTGCCTTCCTTGATAAACTCTTCAACGATATCAACAGGAAGAACACGGTCAGCATCCTGGTTAGCGTATACTGGATCGTATCCGCCGTGAGCTGTCTCGTATGTCTCCTCTGTCAGATCCATAACGCCCTCGATGTCGTACTGTCCGTACTTGGAAGCACTGGAGGACTCAATGTGATCTGGGTTGCCCTTCGGAACGATACCGCCGGAAGTTACTAAAGCGATCTTAGCGTGAGCCATATCCACGATTGCTGCGCCTGGAGCTACACGGTCGAAGCTTGGCATTGGATACTCTGTCTCATACTCTTTGCCGTTTAACTTCTTAACGAGCATCTCAACGGCACGCTCAGCACCGCGCTTGTCCTCAAAGAAGTTTACACGCTTGCCGTTTGGCATGTAGTTGTCTTCCTTAGAAGAACCAATCTTCTCACCCTTAACAAGTTTAAGAGCTAAAGGAGCCATCTTCTTAACAGCGTCTCTCATACCAGCTGCGCTGTTCTTTGTCGGGCACATATATACCTTGTTCTTGTACATATCAGCGCCTGGGTTCTCCTTGTACATACCTGTTACAACAGGAAGTCCAAGCTGCTCCTTAACTGCTGCTGCTACTGTACCGCAGGCAACGCCGTAACGTCCAGCGTTGAATGCAGGTCCGCAGATAACGCCGTCCGGCGCTTTCTCTTTGATCATATTAAGAACAGTCTCTGTAGCAGAGTCTACGTTCTCGTTGAAGTAAGAGTCTCCGCAGATAACAGTTGCGATAATCTCAGCTTCCTCACCAAATGCCTGATTGAATGCAAGTCCAGGACCTACAACTCCGTCTCTTACCTCTGGTGCATAGTCAGCTTTCTCCTCGCCACCGATATTTGCGAAAAACTGATTAATATAATGGACAAATTTCAGTTTTCCCATGATTTCCTCCTATCTGGCGCTTAACTTATTGAAGCCCATCTCGTTTGTAGCTCCTGTGATAACCTGAAGCTCTGCTACGATGGATCCGTCTGCCTGTAAGCTTCCGTCGAAACCTCCGGCAATAATATCTGCAACTTCCGGATATCCGATAACTCTGTCCTTCGGCTCCAGAGTGATTACCATGTTTGCGTTTCCGCCTGTAACAACTGCGTCTGCTGCTGCGTCTGCATCTGCTAAGGACTGGGAAGCGCCGTCGCGTCCTGCGTACTCGTCTGTGATGATAACAGTCTTAACGCCCTGGCCCTCGATCTTCTTGCAGTTCATGATAAGGTCTGTATCCGGGTTTCCGAATCCCTCCTGGGAAACGATAGCGCCGTCAACATCTAACCACTTGCAGAGCTTGGAAGTCCAGTCAGAGGAACGCATCTTGTCTGCCAGGTAAACGTTCTCATTTGTAATGATAACGCCTACGAAGTTTAATGTCTTTCCGTGCTGATCAAATAAGGATTTGATAACCGGGTTGTTTAAGTGATGGTAGGATGTATTCTTATCACATGCGGATACACAGTTACCGCTTAAGATAGCTCCGTCCATTGTCTCGGTCGGGTTAATGATTGTCGGAAGAGACTGCTTCATATCAACACCGTATACATAAGTATCGTGCATCAGTCCCTGGCTCTGAAGCATTAACACATAAGCGACTCTAGGAAGGTTCGGGTACTTTGCAAGTCCCTCTTTCACTGTCTCTGTCTCGTATGTCTCGATCTCCTCAGCCTCGATCTCCTTAGCCAGCTTTCCAATGTAGTCAGCTGCCTTTAAGCCTGCCATACGAACTGCCTTCTCATGAGCATGCTTCTGGATATCGTCAACTGGCTCGCAGATAACAACCAGGTTGTTTAACTTGGAGAATGGTGTGTACTCTGCACCAGTTCCGCACATATCGATGATTCCCTCCTGGAAACCAACGATCTTTCCTGTTGTAACAACTGCGGATCCGCGAAGTACGTTTGTTCTTCCGCTTCCAACAGTAGCAACCTTGGAAATCATACCCGGGAACATAGCTCCCTCTCCGCTTACCTTTACTCGTGGCTCAATAACATCCTTTACAGGCATAATGCGAACGCTCTCGCCTGGTCTAGCGATGTCAAACTCTACAGATTTCAGGTTCTCATCCTCAAGAAGAAGAGCCCTTAACTCATCTGCATTCACATAGATAACTCCATTCTCCACTTTGGACTCCGGACCAAACTGGATGTCTTTTACAGGAATAATACCTAATTCAAGTTTCATGAATGCCTGACCTCCTTTTCTTATTTTTGTATTTGCGGCAGAAGATTTACTCTTCGCTTTATAAATATAGCAAGTAACATGCCATATTTTCAATTTTAATAAAAAGCGGTAAAAAAATATCTTTTTCCCTGGTAAAACCCTTTGATTTTACTAGCTTTTTTTCAAATCTCCTCCACACAATTTTTTTATGCGCCGCTTCCCCGAGGAGATTCCTGCCATTTCAAAACGGTGTTTCAGGCGTTTTTACTGGCAAATTTGGCAATTTTGCCATCTTCGATGTCACCTTTTTGACATTTATCGTCACTCAGATGACAATTTCCGAGATTTCTCTGGCAATTTTCGGAATATCAGCTTTTTTAAACAATCCTGTCAATGGCTCCGCTGATCAGTTCCAAATCCACCTGTCCAAAATCTCTGACAATGGATTTCTCCCAGTCTCTGACTGGATGATCGCTGAGAAACTTCCTTGTCATAAGCACTGCATCCTCAATCATCAGCTCGTTTTCAATCATCTCGTTTCCATCCATCTTTTCATCGGAAACCAGAACCGTTCGAAACGGGGTCTGATTGGGCTTAATACTTCCTGCCATAGGGTGTGTCTCAATTCTATATCCCTTCTGTACGTAATCCCTGACTTTCACCAGCACGTCCAGGTAGGATCCATTCTCCAGATAATCTACCTTTACCCGGTTCTGATACTTCTCAAAACACAGGCTGTTGTTTGTAACTAACAGATACATGTCTTTTCTCCTGTTGTCTTTCATTGGGCGGCTGTCCCGCTTTTTTATTATACGTCAAAACGCACGAATAATAAAGTGCTTTTTTGTATGTTTTTTACTTTCTATACAACAAAATATGACAGAAAACTTCTTTCCTTCGTGACATTTGCAAAAAATTCATACCAAACTCTCGGCTGCATCATGTTTCTTCTTCGCGCGAGTCTGCTTCCTGAACGGAGCGTTTTTTATGACATAGGACACAATTTCCTATGTCATAAAAAAGCGGCTTCCGCCAGGCAGGTTTTTATCCCGCCGTGCAAAAGCCGTTCTTCATTCAGTCCCTATGGTCTTATCAGCTGTCTTGCCCCTGTCATTTTCTCTGCAATCTCGTACATATTGGAAACAGCTCCCACCTGAAGCTTATCTTCCAGCCCCAGATGCTTTAAACAGGTTCCGCAGGTCAAAATTTCAACCCCCTGCTCTGCCATGTATTTTAAGTCTTCCACCGAATCGCTTCCCTCGGCAGTCAGTTTGGCTCCTCCATTGTAGAACAGTATGGTTTCCGGAAGCACATCCTGACGGCTCACTGCATAAATAAATCCCTTAACCAGAATTTTTCCAAGCTCTTCCTCCGGTTCTCCCATCTTGTCAGAAGCAATGACAACTACCCTTCCCCTGGCAATGTGGTTTTCCACAGCCAGTTCCTCCTCTGGCGCCTCGCTGTTCTCTGCAGTCTGAGCCTGTACAGCTCCTCCTTCTGTTGGTGTAAATAAGACGGCAAACTCCTTGTCAGAATGTTTGTCACTTGTCACATCCATTCCTTCGTGTCCTGCCAGTTTTGTCAAATTCTGGACTGCAATCTCGTTGTCTACCAATACTGTCACTGCCTCTGCCCGATGAAGCTCCTCTAAAAGCTTCTTTGTCTCAATGACCGGCATTGGGCATGCCTTTCCCCTCATGTCAAGCTGTCTCATTATATCCGCCTCCTGTTTTCGTAAAATTTCTGGACTTCTCCGGCCTGTTCCGCTCCCTGAAACGGTCATACAGCATATTTTATACCAGCTTTTCTTATTATAAGACAGCGGCATCAGCCATGTCAATTACAGACCCTGCCTGTAAAACCCCTGCAGCTATTGTATTTTTCTATATATTCCACATATTTATTCAAAAAAGCTCTAGCTCTTTCTCATTCTCCAGTTCAGAACAGAGAAAAGCTGCAAAAAAGGGAAAGCTGACATCGACTGCCGCTTCCCCTCTTTACTATTTTAACCCTTTAATCTTTTTTCTTTTCCTATTTCAGCTCGCCTGCAGCCGGATTCATGCCTATGGGCAAATCGCCGTCCAGAGAACAGAGTGTGGGCTTCTGATGACGTGCCGTCAAATTCCGGCTCCTGTCCCGTAGTCTGTTCCTAGTAGTTAATTCCGCTCACTGCCAGAGCCCCGTCCCTCACGCCGAAATTGATATTGGCTGTTCCTCCGTCAGAGATAGAAAATCCTGCCATGCTGGGCTGCATATTCTCAACATCTGCGTTGGCAACAGAATTCATCAGTTCCTCCGTAAAGACCGCGTCTGCTCCCAGTGCGATAAAGTCTTCCCTTGTCTTTACATCTTTTGCATTTTCAATATCTACATATACAGGAAACGCTGTCAAATCAGCCAGAGCCTCCAGATCCCTGGCTGCTACTGCTTCCTTAACTTTTCCTGCAAATTCTGCCGCGGCCTTGCTGTCCACAGCGAAATTGTCCTCATATCCTCCGGCAGTTTTTTGAATTTCAGCATCGTCTTTTTCCTCTGTCTTTTTCTCCTCAGATTCCTCCTTTGCATTTTCAGAAACCGATTCCTTTTCTGTGTCTTCAGCATCAGACTCTACCGGTTCCAGCTCCATCATCTCAGCCGTCTCAAGAGTCTCCTGGGCCATGGCAGTCTCCTCTGCTTTTTCATTTCCGCTGCAGCCTGTCATAGCAAAAGATGCCGCTGCTGCTGATACCAATAATGCCGCTAAAGTAAGGTTTGTTTTTCTCATAATATTTTCCTCCATTTTTTGATTTTTCTGTCTGCTATAACAGAATCTCAAACTCTATCTCACCGGCTGAACCGGGTGCGATCTCATACTTGTCAAATACAATGACAGGATTTCCAGCTTCGTTCACATAGAATTTTGCATCCTCTGTAATCCCTGCAAAGCCGCCTTCCTCCTCTGTCCAGAAGGTCTCTCCAGCTTCCTGTCTCTGTCTGATCTGCTCTTTGATGCTTTCATTAGCAATGGCAATATAATCTTTTCCAAGGAAGTCAGCAAGAGTTACTCTCTTTCCAGTGTTTACATCAATATTATAATATCTGGACTCGCTGTAAGCAGTGGTCCAATTCTCTGTTCCGCGGACAATAAAGGATAGATACTGGCCAGTCTGAGATTTAATCTCATAGCCTACGTTAATCTGTATCTTGTGAGCTTCCCACTCTTCCTCCGTTCCGCCTGTATCAAGAAATGCTTTTCTGTATTCTTCAGCCCGCTTTACCGCCTCGTCCGCATACTGCCTGCAGAGATCATAAATCTGCTGGTTGACTTCATCCACCTGAATTCCTGTCTCTGTCTGAATCATATCAATGGTCGGAACTTCTACTGCAATTCCGATTCCATCTTTCTCTGTCTCGTAATTTCTAAATGTCAGCACTCTTGCCAGTGTTCCGATTACAGGAAGCTGTGCTGCTTCCTCCGCAAAGGCGGTGCTGGTGTTAAGAGCTGTTGTAAAAACGATGCATACTGCTGCTGCCGCTGCCGCCGTGTTCCTGAACCACCTCTTTCTGTGGCTCAGCTGAATCATCTTTTCTCTGGCTCTGGACTTCGCTATCTCCTTTTCGATTCTGATATTCAGCTCGTCAGGAATCTTTACATTCTCATAATCTTTCTTCATATCTTCTAACCGGCTCATTCATCCACCTCCTGGACAGATTCCTTTAATAGTTTCAACCCTCTGTAAAGCTTTGTTTTGACTGTGCTCAAATTAAGTCCTGTAATCTCCGAAATTTCCTTTAACGATAATTCTTCAAAAAATCTAAGTTTTATAATTTGCTGCGTATCTTCCTCCAGCTCCTCTAATTCCTTTGCAATATCCTCTTGCGGTTCATACCCCTGCTCCTCATATGCTGTTTCTAAACCAGGATAATCCTCAGACAGAAGAAATTTCTTTCTTTGTCTTGTAATATTTATGCTTTCATTGATCAAAATTCTATAAAACCATGTCCGGACGGCTTCCGTATTTTTAAGATTCCTGTATGACTCCAATGCCTTGCAGACTGCATTCTGAACTGCATCAAGAGCGTCCTCTTCATTTTTAACGTAGCTGTATGCCACCCGGTAAAAGCGGTTTTGATTTTCAAGTATATAGCTGATCAGCATTTCATATAATGTCTCTTTCATAGGTACCTCTCTGTCCGCAGCTTCCAGCTGCCGCTGCAATTTTTCTGCACTCCTTTCTCTTGTCACTGCAGTGTACTTTTTTCATTCTATCTATTAGACTATTTTCTGCTATAAAAAGTTTCAAATCAGAAAATAAAGTTTTTCGGAAATATCACAAAAAACAGGTTCCGGCAGAGAATCTCTTCCCTGCCGGAACCTGTTTTCTTATTTTTATTTAAGCTTACTGCTCTCTAATCTCGCTGTGGAACTCCTGTAAGGATTTCACGCCCAGATGGCCATTTTTCTTAATGGTTTTAAGAGCCTGAACTGTAGCCTTGGCTGCTGCCATGTTTGTGAAGTAAGGAATCTTGCCCTTAACAGCTGCCTTTCTGATGTAGCTGTCGTCGCCCATACCCTTTCTGTCAAGAGGAGTATTGATAATGATATCTACCTCTCTGTTTGTAATCTTATCCAGAATGTTCGGACGTCCCTCGTCAATCTTAGCTACCTTCTTGGCCGGAAGTCCTGCAGCTACCATAATGTCGCAGGTTCTTCCTGTTCCCATCAGCTCAAAGCCGCACTCGTGGAAGCCGTTAGCTACCTCGATGAGCTCTGCCTTGTCCTTGTCGTTGACGCTTAACAGAACGGTTCCCTTAGCCGGAAGTCTTGTCTGAGTCGCCTCCTGAGCCTTGTAGATAGCCTCGCCTACATTGGCGGACATGCCCAGAACCTCTCCTGTGGAACGCATCTCCGGTCCTAATACCGGGTCAACCTCCGGGAACATCTTAAATGGGAATACAGGCATCTTCACGCCGTAGTGAGGAATCTTCTTCTCCTTTAACTCCGGAACCGGTGAAGGACGTCCTGTCAGGTAGGAAGTCATAATGTCTGTAGCCAGCTTAACCATCTTGATGTTGCATACCTTGGATACCAGCGGCACAGTTCTGGATGCTCTCGGGTTTGCCTCCAGCACATAAACCTCACCGTCCTCAATGGCGTACTGCATGTTCATCAGACCGACTACATGCATCTCCTTTGCGATTCTGCTTGTATAGTCCTTGATTGTCTCCACCTGGTCGAGAGTCAGGTTTCTGGACGGAAGGATACATGCAGAGTCTCCGGAGTGGATTCCTGCCAGCTCAATGTGCTCCATAACAGCCGGAACGAATACGTTCTCGCCGTCGCTGATAGCGTCTGCCTCACACTCTGTCGCATGGTGGAGGAAACGGTCAATCAGAATCGGGCGATCCGGAGTCACGCCTACTGCCTGTTTCATATAGAAGGCCATAGCGTTGTCATCATGAACTACCTCCATGCCGCGTCCGCCTAACACGTAGGAAGGACGAACCATAACCGGGTATCCGATCTTGTTGGCAATGGCAAGAGCCTCGTCCACATTGACAGCCATGCCTGACTCAGGCATCGGAATGTTTAACTTATCCATCATCTCACGGAATAAGTCTCTGTCCTCAGCCATATCGATAGTCTCCGGTGTGGTTCCAAGGATGTTTACGCCGTACTTTTTAAGGTCAGCTGCCAGATTTAACGGAGTCTGTCCGCCGAACTGGGCGATAACGCCAAGAGGCTTCTCCTTGTGGTAGATGCTCAGTACATCCTCCAGTGTCAGCGGCTCGAAATACAGCTTGTCGGAGGTATCGTAATCTGTAGATACTGTCTCTGGGTTGCAGTTTACAATGATCGTCTCAAATCCCAGCTCCTTCAGGGCTAATGCAGCGTGTACGCAGCAGTAATCGAACTCAATACCCTGACCGATACGGTTCGGGCCGCCGCCGAGAATCATGATCTTCTTATTGTCTGTACATGGACTCTCATCCTTGATATGGTAGCTGGAGTAGTAATATGCAGAATCTTCTGTTCCGCTTACATGTACGCCTTCCCAGCCTTCCTCGATGCCTGCCTCTGTTCTGGCATCACGGACTGCCTCCTCTGAAATCTCCAGAAGCTCGCTTAAATACTTGTCAGCAAAACCGTCCAGCTTAGCCTGACGCAGCACCTCAACCGGCGGAATCTGTCCCTTGTACTTAAGAATAGTCTCCTCTTCCTCCACTAATTCCTTCATCTGGGCAATGAAGTAGCTCTTAATCTGAGTCAGATCGTGAAGTTCCTCCACAGTAGCGCCCTTTCTTAAAGCCTCATACATGATGAACTGACGCTCACTGGAAACAGTATGAAGCATGGAGAGCAGCTCTTTCTTGCTCTTTCCTTCAAAGCCGGCATGGCCTAAGCCGTAACGGCCTCTCTCCAGGCTTCGAATTGCCTTCTGCAGGGCCTCCTTGTAGGTCTTTCCGATACTCATGACCTCGCCTACAGCCTTCATCTGTGTACCTAATTTATCCTGGGAGCCTTTGAATTTCTCAAATGCCCAGCGCGCGAACTTGATAACAATGTAATCGCCGGACGGAACGTACTTATCGAGGGTACCGTACTTTCCGCATGGAATCTCGTCCAGCGTCATGCCTGTTGCCAGCATAGCGGACACAAGGGCGATAGGGAAGCCTGTTGCCTTGGAGGCAAGGGCTGAAGAACGGGAGGTACGGGGGTTAATCTCGATGACAATATCACGGTCTGTCTTCGGATCGTGTGCCCACTGTACGTTTGTTCCGCCGATTACCTGGATAGCCTCTACGATCTTGTAGGACTTCTCCTGAAGGCGCTTCTGAACCTCCTCAGAGATAGTCAGCATCGGTGCGGAGCAGAAAGAATCTCCTGTGTGAACACCGACTGGGTCGATATTCTCAATAAAGCAGACAGTAATCATGTTGTTCTTGGAGTCGCGGACAACCTCTAATTCCAGCTCCTCCCATCCAAGAATGGACTCCTCCACGAGAACCTGTCCCACCATGCTTGCCTGAAGACCTCTGGCGCAGACTGTCTTTAACTCTTCTACGTTATATACAAGTCCGCCGCCTTCGCCGCCCATGGTGTAGGCCGGACGAAGCACAACCGGATATCCTAACTTATCGGCAATTTCCAGGGCCTGGTCTACAGAGTAGGCCACCTCGCTTCTGGCCATCTCGATTCCAAGGCTCTCCATGGTCTCCTTGAACTCTTCTCTGTCCTCTCCACGCTCAATAGCGTCTACCTGCACGCCGATTACCTGTACGTTATATTTGTCAAGAACGCCAGCAGCAGCCAGCTCGGAACACAGGTTTAATCCTGACTGTCCTCCCAGGTTCGGAAGAAGGGCGTCCGGACGCTCCTTCGCAATGATCTGCTCAAGACGATCTACATTCAGCGGTTCAATATAGGTAACGTCTGCTGTCTCCGGGTCAGTCATAATCGTAGCCGGGTTGGAATTTACCAGCACAATCTCATAACCAAGCTTTTTAAGAGCCTTACATGCCTGAGTTCCAGAGTAGTCAAACTCACATGCCTGTCCGATGATGATTGGACCGGATCCAATAATCATTACTTTGTGAATGTCATTTCTTCTCATGTTTTCTCCCTCTCATTGTCACCAGTTTGCGTTTGCTTTCTTTACTATGTCTGCCAAGGCCTGAGTTCAGGCCCTAGTTAACCATTATCAGCATTATAATAGAAAAATCAGGCTCTGTAAATAAAAAATTTTAGTTTTGATGTAGAATTTTGTCTTTCATTTCTCTGGTTTTTGTGCTATACTGACAAGGATATAGTGGGGTATTATTTCCGGCTGGCAGCTGTCATGGCAGGCAGGCCGGTTTTCTTTTATTTTCGGCTCACAATGACTCTGATTCTTTATCAGATTTCCGGCAGATTTCAGAAAGCGCAGAAAGAATTATATCGAGAGAATCAGGTTGAGAAGGCAGATAGAGAGGGTTAGATATGAACAGACTGCAGATTGTAATTATAGACGGCCAGGGCGGCCGCATGGGAAAGGGTATTGTGGAGCAGCTGAAAAAGCGTTTTCCAGAACTCCCCCTCACCGCCGTGGGCACTAACAGCATTGCCACCGCAGCCATGATAAAGGCCGGAGCCGACTGGGGCGCTACCGGAGAAAATCCAGTAGTGGTAAACAGCCGCTCGGCAGATATTATTATTGGTCCAGTGGGTATCGTCATCGCCGATTCTCTTCTGGGTGAAGTGACAGAAACCATGGCAGCGGCCGTTGGAAAAAGTCCCGCTCACAAGCTTCTGATTCCCGTCAGCCACCGCTGCAGCCACACCATTGTAGGCTGCGGAGAGCTTTCTCTCTCCGAATATATCAGGATGGCCTGCGACCAGGTGGAACAGATGCTTGAGAAGCGCGGCGATTCATAGAATACGCCTCACAAAATACATTTTCAAAACATATCTCATAATACAAAATTTCACAGCAGTCAAAAACAGTTAAAAAGCAGACGCAGGACGTATTCCTTGAAGATGCGCGTCCTGCGTCTGCCTTTTCATTTTACATTCTGATATCTTGCTGCCGGTTCTGATGCCAGATCCGGCCTTTTTCTTTATCGCCCAGCACCTGCGCCTTTAAATCTTCCACAGAATTAAATTTGCGCTCTGGACGCATGAAGGTTAAAAGTCTCACCTTCACATTCTTTCCATAAATATCCTTTGTCCAATTGTAAATATGAGTCTCCACTCCTGCCGGATGCTCTCCCTTGATAGTAGGCTTTCTTCCAATATTGGTAATTCCAGGATAAATCTTCCCATCAATCTCCACCTCAGACAGATATACGCCGAAAGCTGGAAGATGTTTCTGGGAAGGCGGAAGCAGGTTCACTGTAGGAAATCCCATGCCGGTTCCCATATGTTTTCCGTGAACCACACGGCCCTGGATAGAGTAGGTATAACCTAACAGTTCGTTGGCCTTCTCAATCCGTCCGGCAGCCAGCTCTTCCCTGATGTAGGTACTGCTGATTTCCCTCTCTCCGTCCATGGCCTTCTCTACTACAGCCAGGTCATAGTGAAGCCTCTCAGCATTCGCCTTTAAAAACTCCACATCTCCGCTCCGCCTGCATCCAAAGTGAAAATCTGTGCCAGCCACAATCGCTTTGGCATTCATCTGATCCTTCAGCACATGAACCACAAATTCTTCTGGGCTCATAGAAGCCACCTGCTCGTTAAATGGATATTCCACCAGATAATCTACACCGGCATTCTTCAGATTTTCATACCGCTCCTCATTTGTGGTAATCATAGTCTGAAGTTTCTTCCGAATCAGGGTTCCCGGCGCCGTCTCAAAGGTAAAGACAGCTGTCTTGCAGCCCTTTTCCCTGAATTTAAACAGCTCCTCCAGAAGCTTTTTGTGGCCTCTGTGCAGTCCGTCAAACTTTCCAAGAGTTACGGCTGTAGGCTCTCCGATCTGAAATTCCCTGGTTCCTCTGATGTATTCCATGGCTACTCTCCTCCCAGAAAAATTTTCCTCGGCTTCCATTTCTCCTCCGACGCCCTGTACTCATAAACCCCAATAAAACGGCCGTCTCCGTCATACACGCGGCACATACTGCCATCCTGTTCCAGTACGCCCTCCTCTGCGGCTGGCTCCCACCGTCCCCTGGCCTGGCTTTTTAAGAAAAAGTTGCCGTTTGACAGCAGCCTGTCCAGGGTTTTATCTTCGGAAAAGAAAGCAGAAAAATCAGAAAACATCTGATCTACCGGGATAATTTTTTCCTCAATGTTTCCCGCTTTCACAAGTTCCTCTACCTGGGATAATGTCAGGCTGTCCTTTACCTGAAACCGCTCCACCTGAGTCCGGAGCAGATGCTCCATGCAGGCGCCGCAGCCCAGCTTCTCACCAATGTCATGGCAGAGAGTCCGGATATAAGTTCCCTTGGAACAGCGGACTGTCATCGTTACTCTGGGCAGATCCATCCCATCAATAGAGAGATCCAAAATTTCCACCGGCCTGGCCTGCCGCTCCACCTCTTTTCCCTCTCTGGCCAGCTCGTAGAGCTTTTTTCCGTTGACCTTGAGCGCAGAGTACATAGGAGGAACCTGATAGTACAGACCTACAAAGCTCTTTGCCGCCTCTGCAGCAGCAGCTTCATCAATCTCCTCTGTACTCCTCTCCGAAAGAACGGTTCCAGTAGTGTCCTGGGTGTCTGTGGAAATACCCAGCAGCATCACGGCCTGATAGGTCTTCGTCTTGTCTGTCAGCATGTCGCAGAGCTTCGTTCCCTTTCCCAGGCATACAGGGAGAACTCCCTCTGCCGCCGGATCCAGAGTTCCTGTGTGGCCGATTTTTTTCTGTTTTAAAATTCCGCGGAGCTTGGCTACCACATCATGGGAGGTATAGCCCGGCTCCTTATAAATATTGATTACTCCGTGAAACATCCGTGTTCTGCCTCCCGTGCAAGAATCTGCTGTTCAATATGGGGCGCCAGGTTATTGAGAACATCGTGCAGCGTTCCCGACATGGTGCAGCCAGCTGCTCTCACATGACCGCCTCCGCCAAAGTAAGCGGCAATCCGGCTCACATCCACATATTTGCAGGAGCGCATGCTCACCTTGAACTCACTGACTCCTGTTTCATACATGAAAATGGCTACCTCTACCCCCTCAGTCAGACGCAGCTGATCAATAATTCCATCCAGCTCCTTATTTGTCACTCCGTAGAATTCCATTTCTTTTTTCGTCACAGAGCTGAAAATGCATGTTCCATTCATAAACAGAACACTTTCCAGCAGAGCGCGGCCTAAAATCTGGTTTTGCACATAGGTTTTCCGATAAAAACTCCCGTCAATAATCTCCGTAGTGTCAATTCCCTTGTCTATCAGCTTTCCAGCGATTTCCATGGTCCGCCCCGAAGTGCAGCTGAATTTAAACACGCCCGTATCGTGAACAATTCCTGTATAAAAGCATTCTGCCGCCGCCAAATCAATTTTTTCCATATCAAGCAGAGTACATACCACCTCGCTGGCCGAGCTGGCGTCCGGCTCCACGCAGTTTTCCTGTGCAAAGCCCTGATTTGTCACATGATGATCCACGCAGAAAGTATATCCGGCCGTCTCAAAGTAGGGCTTAAACGCTCCCAGTCTCTCTATGTCGCTGCTGTCGCAGGTTATACACAGATCATAGCGTTTTCCCTCCTCATATCCACAGCGGATACAGTCAAACTGTTTTAAATAGGCAAACTTCTGGTCTGGATGATCCAAGTAAAGATCTACCTTCAGCTCAGGATAATGGGCTGTAAGGTAATTGTAGAGTCCCAGAGTGGAGCCTACGCAGTCGCCGTCCGGATGGACGTGCCCCAGAATCACAGCTGTCTTTGCCAGATTCAGCCTGTTTTCTAATAGCTGGTTCATATTCATCATCCCTTCAAGTTAAAACGCTCTGCAGTCCCTTTTTTCCAGAACAGGAGACAGAGAAGCCCTAAAGCTGCTCCTCTGTCTCCTGCTCTGTATTTTCTTCTGTGTCCAGATCTTTTGTTACCTCATTAATCAAATGGGTCATATGAACGCCGTACTCAATGGACTGATCCAGCACAAAAGTAATCTCCGGCGTGTTGCGCAGATTGATTCTGCTTGCCAGCTGCCTGCGGACAAAGCCCTCTGCGCTCTTTAACCCCTTGATGGTATCCTTGCCTGCCTCCTCGCTTCCGAGAACGCTGATATAAGCCTTACAGTATTTTAAATCAGGCGTCACCTCCACCGATACAACGGTGGTCATAGGGTGGATTCTGGGATCCTTAATTTCCCTGCTGATAATACTGCTCAGTTCTCTCTGAACTTCGCTGTTAATTCTTGTATTCTTAATGCTGTTTTTACGCATATTGCCTCGCTTTCCAGTAGCCCCGCAAGGGCGGGTTCCCTATCTGGGAACCTCTACCATTGCGTAAGCCTCAATCATATCGTCCTCCTGGAGATCATTGAACTTCTCAAATACAAGACCGCACTCATAGCCTGACGCTACTTCCTTCACGTCATCCTTAAATCTCTTTAAGGAAGCCAGATTTCCATCGAAAATCTGCTCGCCGTCGCGGGTGATTCTGGCCTTGCATCCTCTCTGGAATTTACCATCCAGAACATAAGAGCCCGCAATGGTTCCCACACCGGATGCCTTGAATGTCTGACGCACTACTGCATGGCCGATTACCTGCTCCTCATAGATTGGGTCTAACATACCCTTCATGGCTGCTTCTACATCCTCAATCGCCTGGTAAATAACGCGGTACAGTCTCACGTCTACCTTCTCGCGCTCGGAGATAGACTTGGCTGTGGCGTCAGGACGCACATTGAAGCCAATGATAATCGCGTTGGAAGCAGCTGCCAGGTTCACGTCAGACTCGTTGATCGCTCCTACACCGCCATGGATTACCTTTACCATAACCTCCTCGTTGGAGAGCTTTGTAAGGCTCTGCTTTACAGCCTCCACGGAGCCCTGAACATCCGCCTTTACAATCAGAGGAAGTTCCTTTACGTTTCCTGCCTTAATCTGTGAGAATAGATCATCCAGGGACAGTTTTGCCTTGGTGTCTTCAATTAATTTATTTTTGCCCTCAGAGATAAATGTCTCTGCAAAGCTTCTGGCCTCTTTCTCGTTCTCAGTGGCCACGAATACCTCGCCGGCATTAGGAACATCGTTCAGTCCCAGAATCTCTACCGGAGTGGACGGGCCTGCCTCTTTTACACGGCGTCCCTTGTCATCCATCATGGCACGGACTTTACCGTAACAAGAGCCGCAGGCAACCGGATCTCCCACGTGAAGCGTTCCCTTCTGAACCAGAACAGTGGCAACCGGGCCCTTGCCCTTATCAAGCTCTGCCTCGATGATAAGACCTCTTGCACGGCGGTTCGGATTTGCCTTCAGCTCCTTCACCTCTGCCGTTAAAAGAATCATCTCCAGAAGTTCCTCGATACCCTGGCCAGTGTGTGCAGATACTGGAACAAATACTGTGCTTCCGCCCCAGTCCTCAGCTACCAGCTCATACTCGATTAATTCCTGTTTTACCTTCTCTACGTTAGCGCTTGGCTTATCGATCTTATTGACAGCAACAATAATCTCAACTCCTGCTGCCTTAGCATGGTTAATGGCCTCGATGGTCTGAGGCATTACTCCGTCGTCTGCAGCCACGACTAAAATAGCGATATCTGTAGACTTGGCACCTCTCATACGCATAGCTGTGAAAGCTTCATGTCCAGGAGTATCTAAGAAAGTAATTCTCTGGCCGTTCTTCTCAACCACATAAGCGCCGATGTGCTGTGTGATTCCGCCGGCCTCTCTGGCTGTCACGTGAGTCTGACGGATAGCGTCCAGAAGGGAGGTCTTGCCGTGGTCAACGTGTCCCATAACACATACAACCGGCGGACGCTCTGTCATATCCTTCTCGTCCTCCTCGTCCTCACGGAGCAGCTCCTCGATTACATCGATCTTCTCCTCCTTCTCGCAGAGGATATCAAACTCCATAGCGATCTCCTCTGCCTTATCGTAATCAACCTCCTGGTTGATGGTAACTACTGTTCCCTGAAGGAACAGCTTCTTTACGATAACAGACGGCTGCATCTTCATCTTCTCTGCCAGCTCTTTGATTGTAATTGTCTCAGGAAGAACAATGGTCTTAACCTGCTCTGTCTTTGGCTCTTCCTTCTTCTGCGGCATAATGAAGGCACCCTTTCCAGGTTTTCCTCCTCTGCCGGATTTAGAACGCATTTCTTCCTCGCGCTCCGGTCTGCTGTACTTATCATTCTTGTAGTCGTTCTTGTAATTATTCTTATTCTGCTTTGTATTCTGCGGCTTCTGAACAACCGGTCCATCGAAGGATGGCTTGGAAGCTCCGCTTCTGCCGCCTCTCTGGTTGTCTCTTCCGTAGCCACGGCTCTGACCGTCGCGGCTTCCCTGGCCGTCTCTTCCGTAGCCGCGGTTCTGACCGTCGCGGCTTCCCTGGCCATCTCTTCCATAGCCGCGGCTCTGGCCGTCTCTATTTCCCTGGCCGTCTCTTCCGTAGCCGCGGTTCTGACCGTCTCTATTTCCCTGACCGTCTCTTCCGTAGCCGCGGTTCTGACCGTCTCTATTTCCCTGGCCGTCTCTTCCATAGCCGCGGCTCTGGCCGTCACGGCTTCCCTGGCCGTCTCTTCCGTAGCCGCGGTTCTGGCCATCACGGCTTCCCTGGCCATCTCTTCCATAGCCACGGTTCTGACCATCTCTATTTCCCTGACCGTCTCTTCCGTAGCTGCGGTTCTGACCGTCTCTATTTCCCTGGCCGTCTCTTCCGTAGCCGCGGTTCTGACCGTCTCTATTTCCCTGGCCGTCTCTTCCATAGCCGCGGTTCTGGCCGTCACGGCTTCCCTGGCCATCTCTTCCATAGCCACGGTTCTGACCATCTCTGTTTCCCTGGCCGTCACGGCTTCCCTGGCTGGATGTACCCTGACGTCCTGTTCTCTGTCCGCCTGTCTTGCTGCCGGTTCCCTTTGCCGTGCTGTTCTGCGGACGGTATACAGCCGTAATCCTCTTCTTCGGCGGCTCGGCTGTCCCGTTTCCGTCTGCTTCTGTTCTTACTGGTTCTCTCTTAATCTCTTCCACTCTCGCTGCTTCCGCCTTTCCTGTTCTTTCCTTTTGTACCTGTTCCCTCTGCTCCGGCTTCTGTCCAAAGCTCCTTCTCACAGCATCAATCTGATCACTGTTTATATTAGAAGAATGACTCTTCACATCATAGCCCTGCCTCTTCAGTAAATCCAAAACCTCTTTATTCGTCTTTCCAAGTTCCCTTGACAATTCATTGACTCTCATTTACGCCGCCTCCATTCTGATTCAACTGTTTCACGAGTGCTTTCGCCAAACCGCTGTCCAGTACGGCAGCAGATGCGCGCATCTCTCTGCCCATGGAGTGGCCCAGTTCTTCTTTCGTACCGAAAAAATAAAGGGGGACCTTATAGTAAGTACACATATTGGTAAACATTTTTTTTGTATTGACAGAGGCTTCCTCTGATACCAGAACCAGGAAAGCCCGGCCCTCTTTCACAGCCTTTTCTGTCATAAATTCTCCGCTGGCTGTCTTGCCTGCCTTAGTGGCAATGCCTAACAGGTTCAGCGCCTTTTTACTGCTGTCCAATCTGCCCCATCTCCTTTTCCAACGCCTCATACACTTCCTTTGGAATCGCCATTTTCAGGGAGCGTTCCAGGCCTCTGCTCTTTACAGCCTTTTTAAAACAATCCATTGAAGGGCAGATATACGCGCCGCGGCCGTTTTTCCTTCCCGTGGCGTCAATAACAATCTCATCCTCTGTGGTCTTGAGCACCCGGATCAGTTCCTTCTTGCTCTTCATTTCACCGCATCCGATGCACTGTCTTAAAGGGATCTTCTTCATTCCCAATTCTTCTCACTTCCCAATCTGCTTGTTCTTCCTGCCAGTATCCGTCTGATCGGGGAAAATTTTTAATTTTCCTCTCCTGCTTCAGGCTCTGCGGCAAAATCAGAGGAAGGCTCCTGATAATCGGCGAAATCGTCAGCCTCCACGCCCTCCGGAAGGCCTTCCTCAAAACCCTGCTCGTATCCGATCTGCATCTCGTCGAAAAGTCCGGACTCTCTAGCCTGAGTCTCGCTCTTGATATCAATCTTAAAACCGGTCAGTCTGGCCGCCAGTCTTGCATTCTGGCCCTCCTTGCCGATAGCCAGAGAAAGCTGATAATCCGGCACGATTACCTGAGCCTCTCTGGCCTCCTCGTCTGCTGCAACGAAAATAACCTTGGCCGGGCTTAAAGCGTTCTCAATTAAGAGAGCCGGATTCTCATCCCAGTTGATGATATCGATCTTCTCGCCGTTTAACTCGCTTACAACGGAATTTACTCTGGCTCCGTTTAAGCCTACGCATGCGCCTACTGGATCGACATTCGGATCGTTGGAAGAAACAGCCAGCTTGGTTCTGGATCCCGCCTCACGGGCAATAGCCTTAATTTCAACAATACCGTCCTTCACCTCAGCAACCTCAGACTCAAACAGACGTTTTACCAGATCCGGATGAGTTCTGGAAACTGTGATTCTCGGTCCCTTCTTGGTGTTCTTCACTTCCAGGATATAGAGCTTAATGTGCTCGGTAGGCTTGAACTCCTCTCCCTTTACCTGCTCACTCTCTTTAAGAACTGCGTCAATTTTGCCCAGATCGATATAAACATCATGCCCCACATAGCGCTGGACGATTCCGGTAACTACGTCCTTTTCCTTGCAGTACCACTGGTCAAACAGGGCTGTGCGCTCTTCCTCTCGGATCTTCTGGAGGATTACGTTTTTCGCGTTCTGTGTAGCGATACGTCCGAACTCCTTAGAATTAATGTTCACCCGGATGATGTCGCCATATACGTGTCTCGGATCTAAAAGCTTCGCCTCTGCAAGGCTCACCTGTGTCAGCGGATCCTCTACCGCCTCCACAACCTCCTTCTCAGCGTAAACAGCAAAGTCACACTTCTCTCTGTCAATATATACCTTGATATTGTCCGCTTTGCCAAAATGATTCTTGCAGGCAGTAAGGAGAGAATTCTCAATGGCCTCAAAAAGCACTTCCTTGCTGATATTATTTTCTTTTTCGAGCACGTTTAACGCTTCGAACAACTCTTTACTCATTTTCTTTTTTTATCCTCCTGTCGTTTAAAAGTCAAAGGCCAGACGTATTAACGCGATATCTGACTTTGCAAGCACCAGGTCGTTTCCATCTTCCATGGAAAGCGTCACTGTATCTGCATCGTATGCTTTCAGGGTTCCTGTAAATTCCTTCTGTTTGTTGATTGGGCGGTAAAGCCTCGCTTCTACGTCCTTTCCCAGGCTGCGGGCAAAGTCCTTTTCTTTCTTTAAGGGACGCCCCAGTCCCGGTGAGCTGACCTCCAGAATATAGCTGTCCTCGATGAAGTCCTCCTTGTCAAGCCAGTCTCCCAGCTCGCGGCTTACCACCTCGCAGTCATCCACCGTGATTCCGCCTTCCTTGTCAATGTAGGCTCTCAGATACCAGATTCCGGCTTCGCGGACATACTCCACATCCACCAGCTCAAACTGATTCTTTTCCAGCAGCGGAAGCAGCCATGCCTCTACCTTTGACTCGTATTCTTCTCTTCTCGCCATCGTAACACCGCCTTTCATATGCCGCAAACGTATAAATACATCCATACCAAAGATGCAATAAAGAAGTTCAGCTGCTTAATGGAAGTATCCTTACGTTTGTCATATTTTTCAGTACATATTCATCGACCAAACTGTGCCCTGCACGATTTTTCCTCCAGCCAGCTTTTCTTCTGCGCGGAGCGCACATCCTGCAGAGCGTTTCATCATATAGGGACTAGGTTCCTATACGATGAAAGAGTGGACCTTTTGGTCCACTCTTTTTCTGTCAGTCTATTATGTTATCGTAAACCAGTATAACACCTTTTAGCGCAGAGCGCAAGGGGCTAATCTTGTTTTTCAGTCCAGCTATACCGCGTATCTGCCTGTGAATACTAAAGAATAGATACACGAGGGGCATCCAGCAGAAAATTTTCTCTACTGCGGCTGCTTCTCCAGCCATTTTCCCTTCCAGGCATACAGAATCATCAAAATCATGCCCACTGCCCAGGAAACAGGGTACAGCATATAAACGCCGTCCAGGGTCCCGAATACTGGGAGAATCGCTTCGATCCAGAAAATACGAAACAGACACATGGCAAACAAAAGAATCATCATAGGAGGAATACTTTTTCCAGCCCCTCTTATGGTTCCAGCGAGGCTGTGCATAATACTCAAGAGGAAATAGAAGGGACAGAAATATTTCATAGCCAGCTTTCCATGCTCAATAACCTCTCTGCTGTCCGTAAACAGTCCCATCAGCGGATCTGCAAAAGTCAGAAGCAGCGCTCCTGTCACAACTGTATAAACGCAGCCCATTGCAACAGTTACCCACATTCCCTTTTTTACCCTCTCTATTTTTCCTGCCCCATAATTCTGTCCTGTAAAGGTAGTAACTGCCATACTGAAACTGAGCACAGGCAGAATATTAAAGCCGTCTATTTTCATGTAAGCCCCAAAGCCGGCCATCGCTGCTGCTCCAAAACTGTTTACACTGGACTGCACCAGTACGTTGGAAAAGGAAATGACCATGTTCTGAATGCCGGTAGGAAGACCGATTCTGGCAATGCGCACTGCCATCCTTTTATCAATTTTGATCTTTTTCAGGCTGATCTGATAATCTGCATCCACATGGGTCAAAAACCACATAGCCAGAACACAGGAAACCATCTGACTTGCATCTGTCGCAATAGCAGCCCCTGCAACTCCCATCTTAAATACACCAATCAGAAGAAGATCCAGGCCAATATTGGTTACAGAAGCATAAGCCAGATAAATCAGGGATCTTTTAGAATTTCCTGCCGCATTTAAAACGCCTGCCGCCATGTTATAAAGCACATTAAAAATCAAGCCTCCAAAATAAATCTGAAGATAAAGGACTGAATCCTCCAAAACCTCCTTTGGCGTATTCATCCATACCAGAAGAGGACGGCTGCAGATAATTCCTCCTGCCGTTAAAATAACTCCCAGAATGGCCGCCAGCGCAAATGCTGTATGAATAGATCCCTGAACATCTCTTCTATTCTTTGCGCCCAGGTACTGGGCAGCTACCACACCTGCGCCAACTGAAACTCCCTGACTGAACGCAATCAAAAGGCCAATCAGAGCCGTACTGGAGCCTACTGCTGCCAAAGCATTGCTTCCGACAAAATTTCCTACGATAATCGAATCTGCCGTACTGTACATCTGCTGAAGTAAATTTCCAAGAATCAGAGGAATTGAAAAAAAGATGATTTTCTTTCCTATATTTCCCTCTGTCATAAGTGTCGACGATTGTTGTTCTGACTGCATGTTTCTGCCTCTTTTCTATAAAAAACTACACGGAAAAAGGCGCTGTAACGCGCCTTTTCAAACACTCCGCCAGACCTATTATAACGCCTTTTTTTCAGATAGCAAGTGCCTTTCTAGTATTTCAGATTTTCTGTCTTCTCCACTACCTCATATACGTCCGTCCTCCTGTTTTTCAGAGACGGAAGCTGCTCCCTGATCTGATCCAGATAATCCAGGTCGATCTGGGCGTAAGTGATACACTCCGTATCTCTGGCCCTGGCCACAACCGTTCCCCAAGGGTCCACTACCATACTGTTTCCGTAGGCCGCATAGGCAGGTTTTGTTCCAACCTGGCCCGCTGCCACGATATAGCAGCCGTTTTCAATGGCTCTGGCCCTCAAAAGGGGTTCCCAGTGGTCTTTCCCTGTAGGCATGGTGAAGCTGGCCGGCACGAAAATCACCTGGGCTCCCTGCAGGGCCATCAGGCGGTACAGCTCTGGAAAACGGACGTCGTAACAGATAGACATGCCGAGGGTTCCAAGCTCTGTGGAAATTGTCGTAATCTCATTTCCTCCCTCTACCCGATCAGACTCCCGAAACGGCGTTCCGTCAGACAGCGTGATGTCAAACATATGGATTTTCCTGTACTGAGCGGCAATTTCTCCGTCCGGATTAATGAGAAGGCTTAAATTTCTGGACTTTTTCTGTCCCGGTACCTGCTCGGTAATGCTGCCTCCGTGAATCCATACTTTGTGTTCCTTCGCCTTCCTGCAGAGAATATCTGAAGTATAGCCTGGCAGCTCTTCCTTTCCTCCGCCCTCTCCTACGTTCCTGCCTATCAGGTTCATTACCTCAGGAAAGCAGATAAGCCTGGATCCATGAGCTGCCGCCTCATCAATGAAGCGGCAGGCCTTCTTCATATTTTCCCCCTTGTCATTCTGGGTATCCATCTGAATCAGGGCAATTTCGTATCTTCTCAGTGTAATTGTGTTTTCTGTTTGGTTCATAGGGGATCCTCCTGCGCCTTGTCAGCTTTTTATTTCACTCATTATCTGCTGTTATTATACATGCTTTCCCATACCCACACAACTATAACCTTCCCGCAGCCTGTTTCTCCAGAAACGCGATTCCCTGATAGAGCAGAGCCGCCATTAGGCAAAGTATCACGATACTCATAATAACCAAATCCATTTTAAATACCTGGCTTCCATAGATAATCAGATATCCCAGCCCTTTATCAGCTGCCAGGAACTCTCCAATCATAACACCTACCAGGCAAAGACCTGCGTTCACTTTCATATTGCTGACAATCAGAGGGATAGAGCCGGGCAGAAGCGCTTTTTTGAGTACGTCCCTTTTTGTTCCTCCTAAAGAATAAATCAGCCTTTCCTGTTCTGGATCCATAGAGGAAAAGCCCTGATAAAGTGTCAGAACAGAGCCAAACACTGCCACAGATACAGCAGCCGTGACAATCGTTCTCATATTGCTTCCCAGCCAGACAATTAAAAGAGGCGCCAGGGCAGACTTTGGGAGGCTATTCAGCATAACCAGATAAGGCTCCAGCAAATCGGAAGCAGTCTGGTTCTCCCACAGCGCCAGAGCCCCGCCAAGCCCCAAAACTGTCACCAGAAAGAAGCTTACCGCAGTCTCCAAAAGCGTCGCTCCCATATGAGGGAAAATGCTGCCGTCACCAGCCATGGAGAAAAAGCATTGAAAGACCCTGGAAGGGGAGCTGAAAATAAAATCGTCCAGAAGTCCTGTATCTGCGCTTACTTCCCATACTGCCAGAAAAGCGAAAAAGAGAAGGATGCGTCCTGCTGCAATCCTTCTCCTGTAGCGTTTCTGCCCTGCGACAAAGATACGCTGGGCCAGCGTTTCACGATGATTCATGGGACACCTCCCTGTTTTCAAGAATCCTCCATACTTCATTAAAGTATAGCGGAAATTCCGGCGTGCTTCTGCGCCTTAGCGGGCTGAGATCCGGCTCTGAAAATACAACAGGAAGAACTGCCTTAATTTTCCCTGGTCTCCTGGTGAGAATCAGAATCCTGTCTGCCGTACTCACCGCCTCAGCCAGATCATGGGTAATCAAAATTGCTGTCTTTTTATTTTCCCTGATAATCGAACTGATATCATCGCACACTGCCAGTCTGGTCTGATAATCAAGGGCCGAAAAAGGTTCGTCCAGCAGCAGAATATCAGGATCCAGCGCCAGTGTCCGTATAAGTGCTGCTCTCTGGCGCATTCCACCCGACAGCTCCGATGGCCTCTTATTTTTAAATGGAAAAAGACCGTACGCCTCTAACAGCCTTTCTACCTTTTCTCTATGTTTTCTATCCATCTGCCCGCGTATTTCCAATCCCAGACAGGCATTAGAAAAAACGTCCCGCCATTCAAACAGGTGATCTCTCTGAAGCATATAGCCGATTCTGGGGCTGCTTCCCCTCACTGGCTCTCCATCTATGAGCACGCTCCCATTCTCTGGAACGAGAAGTCCGCACAGAATGGACAAAAGAGTAGATTTTCCACAGCCTGACGGGCCTACGACAGCCAGAAATTCTCCTTCCTCTGCCTGAAAGGATATATCCGAAAGGGCTTTCGTCTCTCCGTCCATAGAGTGATAGGAATAGGAAAGTCCCTGAACCTCCAGCTTAGAGCTCATAACACTCTCTCCTTCATTTGCTGTTACTTCAGTATATGGGACTTTCCATTTCCCTGTGAGGATTCTGCCCTCTCTCTTTTAGCGCGCCTCCCTCTGCTTCTTTTGCGTACGCTTTTTTCTTTTTTATATGCTTCTTTCTTTTTTACCTCCCTGATCCTAGCGGATCAGCGCGTTGGGATAAATTTTCTTCATCCGCGCATCGTCAAACCTCTCATCTATCACTCGCTCCACAGCATTTCCCGGCGGATCGCCTTCTGCTCTCCGATCATAGCGAACCAGAGCCAGGGAAGAGACGACTATATTTGCTGCCATAAACACAATCATAATCCAAGTCATCACATATCCCCACAATACCGGAATTTTCTCAATCCAGCCTGAAAACAGAGGATACAGATTTTTAATCCAGAGCACAGCTGCAATCCCCCAGAAAAAACAGTAGAGAAGGTTAATTCTTCCTCCCAGGTTAAAAGGAATTTTGCTGTAATCCCAGAACACCTTGCCAAATACCAGCTCTGTAAATACACTGCAGATATATTCGTAGGCTCCGCCTAACACTGTGCCGATGACAAACAGGTGACGGTCAGGCTTTTCCCTGTCTTTATAGAGAAGAGCCGTGGCCGCGGCTATAGCAAGCCCCCAGACTATGCTAAACGGTCCCCACACAAGACTGCTGCGGCTCATCCACACGCCGGCTGTCAGACGGCAGAAAATGGTCTCCACGATATCGCCTAAAACGGCTCCGATTAAAAAGAGCCAGAACAACTTATAAAATCCGCAGCCGCCTGCAAATACTTTCTGCCTCGCTATCTGCTCCGAAACCTCCAGGATCAGGGGATACGCCTTCTCCATACGCCGCGCTACTTTTGCCTCAATCCGGCTTCCCAGACGTGCGGTGGCTGACGCCAGCCGGCTGTTCAGCCTCTGAAGCTTTTCTGTATCATTCTGCTTTACACGGCGTTTCACATGCCAGACTGTGGCCGCAGATGCTGCCGTATCGAGAAGAAGCATGCCTGCCGCGCACAGCGTTAAAAGGCTGGAGGCAAACGAAGGCAGAAGGCGGCACAGCCCCACCAGAATTTCGTCTCCCCAACGGACAGCCGCAGTTCCCAAAACGCCCCACAGCAGAGAATACTGGGCGCAGATATATCCATCAAAATTCCATCGTTTTTCTGAGTAATCCCACCACTTCTTCTGATTCAGCCGTTCCAGAAATTTTCCTGTAAACCACTCCACTGCTGTGCCCACTACCATACAGCCCAGAAACAGGAACAGAAGACTTGGCCGAAGCTCCTGAAGAGCCGTGGTCATCAGCACAGCCGCCACGCCGTAAACCGTACAGAATGGCCCTGTGGTAAAGCCTCTGTTTACAAACTGCTTCTGCCTTATGGTTCCCGCTGCCGTTTCCAGCACCCATCCGAAAAATGAGTAGAGCAGAAACAGCCACAGCAGCTCGATACCTGTATATTTCATCGCAGCACCTCCTGAATATGTGATTGTACCATTCTAGCACAGATGAAAATACATTGCCAACCCCGCCCTTTTCCGTTATAATCATGTCGTATTATGTCAAATCTATGTAAATTATGTCAAAACGGAGGAATTACAGTGTTTTCATTTATTTATCTGTTCTGTCCGCCTGCTCTGGCTCTTCTTATCTATGAAAGGATGGAGTTTAGGCGGGCAGCCTTTGTAGGGGAGCGCAAACGCAAAGAGGGAAGTCTGGAATGGCTGGTCAACCTGCTCTTAAAATACCTGGCCTTTACAGCCGTGGTAAACGGAACGGCTCTGGCAGCCGCATCCTTTTTCATGCCCATCAGCTCCATGACCTCAGGTGGACATTTCGCAGACAATATTTTTTCTGTCCGCTATCTCCTGACTGCCTGCGGCACAGCTGTTGTCCTGTCAGTAACAGCTAAAATCGTTTCCTTTAATTTAAGCATTTCAGTGGAACAGAAGAAGAGGGTGGACGAACATGAAAGCTAAAACCAGACAAATCAGTCTGTCTCTCCTGTTTTTGGCCACCCTGCTGGCCTACTTTTCCGCCTGGTGGGCAGTGAGAACCTACGGAAGCATCAGCATGGAGGAAATCGTATTTCACTTAAACGTGCCTCTGGACGGCGTGAATACAGAGTACATAGTCAGCTACCTGGGTACGGCTCTTGCTCCTTCTCTGGCTGTCTTTTTTATCGCCATGTTCGTTTACAGCCGATGCTGCCTCTTTCTCAGAACGCGGAAAACCTACACCTGCATAGACATCCGATTGGGAAAGAAGCGCTGGTATGTGGAGCTGACTGACCGGGCCTTTTCCAAAGCCATGGCTCTGCTGCTGGCATTCGGCCTGATATTTATGGCCGTGGGTACGGATAACCTGCTGAATATCGGAGAATATCTCTACAACCAGTTCCACAAGAGTACCTTTATTGAGGAGCAGTACCAGAAACCGGACTCTTCCATTCTCACCTTTCCGGATCAGAAACGGAACCTTGTGTATATTTATCTGGAGTCCATGGAGAAGACCTTTGAAGACAAAGAAAATGGGGGAAACCTGGAGGAAAATGTGATTCCTGAGCTGACAGCTCTGGCCAATGAAAATGTCACCTTCCAGCTGGGGCCTGATGGAAAGCAGGGAATTCTCCCTCTGACCTCCTCCTGGACCATTGCCGCCATGGTAGCCCAGACATCAGGTCTGCCGTTAAAAATACCGGTAGAGAAAAATTCCATGAGCAAGTACGGCTCTTTCCTGCCAGGCGCTGTCACCTTAGGAGAGGTGCTGGAAGAGGCAGGATATAAAAATATGCTGATGGTTGGATCCTACGCCAGCTTCGCAGGAAGAGATCAGTATTTTAAAGATCATGGAAACTATGAAATTTGGGATTTTGGAACGGCTAAACGTGAAAAGAAGGTTCCCAAGGACTATGATATCGGCTGGTGGGGCATTGAGGATGAAAAGCTGTTTGAGTATGCCAAGGAGGAGCTGACAAAACTCTCTGAGGAAAGTGAACCCTTTAATTTCACAGTTCTCACTGTGGATACCCACAATCCCAACGGATATGTATGCCGTCTCTGCGGCGATGAGTTTGAAAATCAGTACAGCAATGTACTTCACTGCGGCAGCCGCCAGGCAGTGGAATTTGTCAGCTGGATCAAGGAACAGCCCTGGTATGAAAATACTACTGTCGTCATTGCAGGTGATCACGCCACGATGGTCAAAAACTATGCACCTGAGGACGCTTCTTATGAGAGAGGCGTTTACTACTGCTTTTTAAACCCTGCGGCAGTTCCCGCAGACAGAATCCATTCCGCCTGCACCATGGATCTATTCCCCACCACTCTGGCTGCTATGGGCGTAGAGATTGAGGGGGATCGCCTGGGACTGGGAACCAATCTGTTCTCAGACCGGGATACAATTCTTGACGAGTTCGGTCAAGAGGAAGTTATCTCCCAGCTGAATATGAAGTCAGAATTCTATGACAATGAACTTCTTTACGGAAACACGCAGAATGCTGCTGAATCGCAGTAAAAAGCTGAAAGAGAATGTCTGTTTCGGATATTTTAAATACATCTGATCCAGACATTCTCTTTTTATTTTTATTCGTCCATTTGTGTTAAAATCTTTTTACTTTATTTTAACATTTTCTTAGCAGTCAGATAATTCGCTATTTTGTCGAATTTTGTAGTCGCTCTTCATAATGATGATAAATCGAAAGGGGGAATCTTTTATGATGACAGTGCAACTTGATATGTACCAGGCCTGTGCCCTGGGAGCGATTGTATACGCTCTTGGACGTCTGATGGTCAAAAAAATCTCATTTCTTAACCGCTATTGTATTCCAGCCCCTGTAGCAGGCGGAATTGTATTCGCTTTGCTGCATCTGGCTCTATACTGTGCGGGAATCCTAGAATTCACTTTTGACACAACTATTCAGACCATCCTCATGACCGTATTCTTCTGCAGCGTAGGATTTACTGCCTGCTTCAGGCTCCTGAAAAAAGGAGGTATTCAGGTATTTATTTTCCTGATTCTGGCTATCCTCATGTGCGTTATCCAGGACGGCGTGGGAAGCGCCCTGGCAGCAGCTTTTGGTCTGGATCCTCTTCTTGGACTCTGCATGGGATCCATCCCATTAGTAGGCGGACATGGCACATCCGGCTCCTTTGGTCCTCTTCTTGAAGAGACCTACGGTGTTTCCGGCGCCCTGACCGTTGCTCTTGCCGCGGCTACATATGGACTGGTATCTGGAAGTATGATGGGCGGTCCTATCGCCCGCCGCAGAGTAGAAAAGCTGGGACTTAAATCTACTGCTGCACAGGAAGGCAATGCATCCGATGAAAACAAAGGTACCATTGACGGACAGAAATTCACAAATGCGACTGTATTTCTGGCAGTAGCAATCGGAGCCGGAACTCTGATCATGGTCGGTTTCTCCAAGCTGAATATTACAATGCCCGGCTATATCGGAGCCATGCTGTTTGCCGCTCTCCTGAGAAATATCTGGGATGTAAAGGGAGCTGAACTTCCCATGGAAGAAATCGATACTCTGGGCGGACTATCCTTAAATATTTATCTGGCCATGGCTATGATGAACTTAAAGCTCTGGCAGCTGGCAGCCCTGGCTCTTCCAATGATTGTTATCCTGCTGGTTCAGACCCTGATCATGTTCCTGTATGCGAACTTTGTGATTTTTAATGTTATGGGACGCGATTATGAAGCGGCAGCTATGACAAGCGCCTTCTGCGGATTCGGAATGGGAGCAACGCCAAACGCCATGGCTAACATGAAAGCTTTGGCTGAGCGCTATGGAGCAGCCCCAAGAGCATTCTTCATTGTCCCCCTGGTTGGAAGCCTTTTCATTGACTTCTTTAACTCCATGGTTCTGACTACATTTATGAACCTTTTATAAAACTTAAAACAGTCATACATTACCTCATATAAAGGGCCGCTGCACAATAGACGAGCATTCATCTTCCAAAGCAGCGGCTCCTTTTTATCCCCTGGAACATAAGGCAAAAGTCCGGAAAGAATCCTGACACAATCGGATCCTTTCCGGACTTTTTCTTTTAATAAAATCCATTCATAAACACTGCGATTCCAATTCCCAGCACTGCGCCGGCAAATACCTGCACCGGCGTATGTCCCACATACTCCTTCAGCTTCTCCTGCAGCACTACAGTATCCAGTTTCAAAGGATTCTCAAACAGAAGATGGTTCAGTACCTTTGCCTGCTTGCCTGTCTCCTGACGCACGCCAATCGCATCGTACATCACTACCATGGCAAAAAGAAAGCTGATGGCAAACTCGAAACTTCCAAAGCCATAGCAGAAAGCAGAAGCTGTAGTCAAAGCGCAGACCGTGGAGGAATGGGAACTGGGCATTCCTCCTGATCCAGTCAGCCGCTCTGGATTAAAGGACTTATTCAGAGCAATATCAATGATTGTCTTTAACACCTGCGCCACCACCCAGCCGATGACACCGCTCATCAATACCTGATTTCCTGTTATTTCCCGATAGATTGTCATTCTTCTCTCCCGTATCTCATCTGTCCCTTGTACGCTGACACCATCTTTTCTAATATCCGATCAGCCAGTCGTAAAGTTCCTGGTATTTAAGCGCTGAACTGTCCCAGGAGAAATCCGCCGCCATCGCCCGGTCAATAATCTTGTTCCACTCCCTTTTTCTGTTGTAGAACACATGCTTTGCATAGCGGATGGTATCTAACATCTCGTGGGCATTGTAATTGGCGAAGGAAAAACCTGTACCTGTACCCTCGTACTCATTGTACGGCCATACGGTGTCCTTCAGGCCTCCCGTTTCCCGCACGATAGGCACTGTGCCGTAGCGCAGGGCCATCAGCTGGCTTAAACCGCAGGGTTCAAAGAGTGACGGCATCAGAAATGCATCGCAGGCGGCGTAAACACGGTGGGACATCTCCTCGGAATAGTAAATATTAGCGGAAACGCGCCCATTATACTTCCAGTCATAATGGCGGAACATATTTTCATATTTCTCATCACCTGTTCCCAGAATTACCAGCTGTACATCGTCAGTACAGATTTCATCCATTACGCACTGAATCAGATCAAAGCCCTTCTGGTCTGTCAAACGTGACACAATGCCGATCATAAATTTCTTATCGTCCTGTTCCAGACCCAGCTGCTGCTGAAGAGCTCTCTTATTCTTTATCTTCTCCTTGCGGAAAGTCCTCGCACTGTAGTTCTGAACAATCAGCGGATCTGTCTCAGGGTTAAAATCGCTGTAGTCGATTCCATTGACAATCCCTCTCAGGCTGCCTGCCCTCGCCCGCATCAGGCCGTCCAGTCCTTCCCCGTAAAAAGGTGTCTTAATCTCTTCCGCATAAGTATTGCTCACTGTGGTGATGGCATCGGCATAGACCAGACCGCCTTTTAACATGTTCCCATCCTTGTACGCTTCCAGCTTGTCAGGGGTAAAATAGTAATCCGGAAGGCCGGAAAGACGCTGAATCGTCTTCACATCCCACACGCCCTGGAATTTCAGGTTGTGAATGGTCATCACAGACTTCATGTTCCGGAAGAATTCTCCTTCGTGGAATTTATCCTTTAAGAATACGGGAATCAGGCCGGTCTGCCAGTCATGGCAATGAACCACATCCGGCTGAAAACCGATAACAGGCAGGCTTGAGAGAGCCGCCCGTGAGAAAAACGCGAACTTTTCCAGGTCACAGTACCAGTCTCCATAGGGCTTGGAACCGCAGAAATAGCTTTCATTGTCAATGAAGTAAAAAGTAATTCCCTCGTAGACGTACTCAAGAATCCCCACATAACGGCTCTGTCCCAGGTAATCCATGTAGAAATGATTCAGATATTTCATGTCGTTTCGGAAGGATTCCTTGATGCAGAGATACTTGGGTATCATAACTCTGACGTCAAAATACTCTTTATCAAAGCATTTCGGCAGGGAGCCTACTACGTCCGCCAGACCGCCTGTCTTAATAAAAGGAACCGCTTCTGAAGCTATAAAAAGAACTTTTTTCATTCTGCTACCTCCCATGCATCACATTGCCGGACAAATCGCCAAATAAATCCCCCTTTGTCCAGATTATAAGGTTATTATACAATAAATTTATGCATTTAGAAAGGTAGTATTATAATTTTTAGGAAATACGTTTGTAGTCCAGACGAATTTTATCAGCAATCAAAGCAATAAACTCTGAATTGGTCGGTTTACCCTTTCCAGTGCTTACTGTATAGCCAAATAAATCATTAATCGTGTCCATCTCTCCCCTGTTCCAGGCTACCTCAATGGCATGACGAATGGCTCTCTCTACGCGGCTGGGCGTTGTATCGTGTTTTTTCGCAATGGTCGGATAGAGAATCTTTGTCACAGATGTCAGCATTTCCTGGTCGCCCACCGAAATGATAATTGCGTCCCTTAAATACTGGTATCCCTTGATGTGGGCCGGAATTCCAATTTCGTGAAGCATCTGCGTTACATCGTTTTCCAGATTCTGCTCCATGTATTCCGCTTTATTGACATAAGGCTTCACTCTCCTGCTTCCTGACAGCATGGTAGTTTTGTTTTTGTAGCCAGTCAGGCGGCGCAGCTTATCGAGGATAATCTCTCTGGTAAAAGGCTTCATGATATAATAGCTGGCTCCCAGCTTAAAAGCCTCTGCTGTCAGGTTCTCGCTTCCCGCGGCTGTGACCATAATAAAAGAAGTGCTGTCCTTCATTTCCGAGTTGCTCTTAATCTTCTCCATCACGGAAATTCCGTCCATTCCCGGCATGACAATATCCATTAAAACGACATCTGGCCTGGTTTTCATAATCATGTTGTATGCTTCGTTGCCATTATCTGCCTTTCCTACGACATGGTAATCCTTTTCTCCCTCCAGTATTTCGCCAAGCAGCTCCAAAGTCTGCCTGTTATCATCTGCAATCGCGATATTTAATTCTGCCATGCTTCATACTCCTCCTGATTTGTTTCTCTGTAGATTATAATCTGGTAAAAACTGCCATTCAATGAGATTATAACGCAATTTTCGACATCTGGCACGATCCTGCATTTCCCAGATTCTCCTGCTTTATCTCCCGTTTCCCCGGCTTTCTGCTGAAAACAGCGCTCTGAAACCCGTTAAAAAACAGCGCTTTTTTGTCGAAAAGTTTTTTACTGAACTGTCTTTTGAGACGGGATCTGACGCCCCTCGTGGTTGATGGAGAACTGTTCCTTACAGATCAGCTGTGAAATAGGAACCAGCTCGTAACCTTTTTCCTGAAGCCCTGTGATTACTGTCTCCAGAGCCTGAGGCGTATACTTGGCCCCGTTGTGCATGAGAATAATGGAACCGTTTCCCAGATGTTTGTGATTCACCACCTTATCCACAATTGAGTCTGCCCCATAGTCTTTCCAGTCCAGACTGTCAATATCCCATTGAATCGGATAGTAGCCCATACTGTCGGCTGCCTCTACTACTTTATCATCATAATCTCCGTAAGGCGGGCGAAATAACACCATATCCTGTCCTGTCAGAGCCTTGACACGGTCGTGAACTTTCTGAATTTCCGCTCGGATCTCCTCCTCCCCAAGCTGGCTCATATTTTTGTGATTTTCACTGTGATTGCCCAGATCATGGCCTTGGCTGGCTATGTATTTCACATCTTCCGGATACTTCTCCACCCATCCCCCTGTCATAAAAAAGGTGACTTTTACATTGTGCTTCGCCAAAATTTCCATCAGCTGTCTGGTATCCTCATTTCCCCAGGCTGCATCGAAGGAGAGCGCTACCTGAGGCTTCTCCGTCTGCACGCAGTAGATAGGAAGCTTCCTGTCCTTGACCTGATAATTTTTGCCTTCCGCTGTCTGTGATGAGGCAAACACACTCTCCGAGGAAGCCGGAGCCAGAGAGGCTTTTTGGTAAAGCTTCGCCATGCACCCAATCGAAAGAAGAGCCAAAAATACCCAAAACAGAGCATTTTCCTGCAGACAGACGTGCCTTCGTTTTAATTTTAAAAATTTCATGCGTTTCCTCAAACTAAAGCTGTTACTGCCAGTTTACGCGGCAGGAAGCGGCGGTAGAACAAAGGCGGCGGCAGGGAAACTATCAGCGCTGTCCTTCTTTTTTCTCTGAAGATTTCACATCAGCCCGGTACAGCTGATAAATCAGCTCTGCGTCTGCATCAGGCCCCTGGTTTTCAATCAAGCGGTAAAGCCTTTCGATATCTTCCGGCTTCTCCTCCAGAGCCTCTGCCGATTCCTCCAGGGATTTTCCATTCTCCACCTTGCGCCTGAGAATTTCAATGAAAGCCAGACAATGGCCCTCTGCTTTGCCTTCTATTTTTCCCTCTGCTTTGCCCTTCTTCCTTCCCTCCTCTATCTCCTCTGCAAACAGTTCTCTTAATGCATTGCACATATGCTTCGCCTCCTCATACTGCTTTTTATTCGCTCTTACAATCAGCTCCATTACCGCGCTGTACAGGGGATTTTCATCTCTCCCCTGATATGCCTGGGCCAGCACCGCTATATCCTCTTCCACGTCAAGTCCTGGCCTCAGCCTGCTTAACCAGACGTTCTCTTTTTTAGGAAGGGCAAAGTTCTGGATGATCTGCAGCGGAAACATCAGGCCCTCCGCGTAGATAATACCCTGAGATACCTGAATCATCCGGGCAGAATGTATCTGCTCCAAATGCCGGATCAGTTTTTCAGGATAGCGCCCGCTTACCATAGTAATCGTGATCTCCTCCGGCCTGATTTCCATCACCTTCTGGGTATCTGACTGGTACAGGCAGGCGTAGGCGGTCACCTTATAAAAGTCATTGATGCTTAAATAGTCTGACGGTCCCTTGTATTCTATAATATTATAGCGGCGGAACAGACGGCCGATGGATTTTTCAATCCGTTTCCCCTGCTCCATTTTAATAATCAGCAAATCAATCTGCAGGGGTTTCTGTGTTAAATTGTGTTCTCTCTCATACTTTAGCCAGTCCTGATATTCGGCCAGCTCAATCTGCATCGCAGCCTGAAACGCCGGATGCCACTGCAGAGGCTGTTGTCTCATGCCTTCTCCTTTCAGTATAATCAAATTTTCATGTTACAGCAATGGTGTTCCTTGGATTTTTGAATTTCAGCCGAAACGGCCTGATAGAATCTTCATAAGACGGACTGCGTCTGAAAGCAGTCCCTGAATGTTAAATGAATCGCAAATAATAATTGATCTGAGTATTATAACACAGCTTTTCAGAGACGGAAAGCTGTTTTTTCTGAAGTGCAAAAGAGTGAAAAAAAGCCGCGAATCTTGAGTCTCTCTTGATTCGCAGCTCTTTTTCATATATTAATATTTAAGCTTTTTCTTTTTTCCCTTTTAATTTCGAAATGACAGGTCCGGCCACTGAAAGCAGAATCAGCGCCATCAGCACCAGGCAGATCGGACGTCCCATGTAGTAGCCGAGCGGATCTCCCTTGGCCATAACCAGAGAAAGCATTAAGCCGCTCTCAGCCGTACCGCCCAGAATCAGTCCTAGGATTAATGCTGCTGAAGAAAGATCCAGCTTATTCATCAGGTATCCTAAGAAACCGAAGAAAATAGCTACAAACACATCAAACATAGACGCGTTGATCGCATAGGATCCAATCAGGGCCAGGGACACTACTACCGGCATCAGGATAGAATTTGGAATTTTCGTTACATTTACTACATAGCGGGCGATTGCAAGTCCCACGAATACCATCAGGATATTGGAAAGGGCAAAGCCTACCAGAATCGAATAGGTAGTCGGAGCCTGCGTCGTGAACAGGCGCGCGCCTGGAACTAAGCCCTGAATCAGCAGACCTCCCAGAATGATAGCCGCATTGGGGCTTCCAGGAATGGACAGCGTCATCAGCGGAATCATGGAGCCGCCGGTTACCGCGTTGTTTCCAGCCTCGCAGGAGGCAAGTCCCTCAAGAGATCCGTTTCCAAACTCCGCTTTATGCTTGGAGTGCTTTTTCGCCTGATCGTAGGCGATCCAGGAACCGATATTTCCGCCGGCTCCAGGCAGAATGCCTACTACAATACCAATGATGGAAGCAGATACCCAGTTCCAGATGTAACGGGGAACCTCCTTGAGAGTCGGAAGCATCTTCTTTCCCAGAGTCGCATTGCTCTTCTCCAGAATCGACTGGTTTGCGTGTTTATAATCTTCACAGTTGCTCATTACCTGGGAAATGGTAAATAATCCAATCAGAGCAGGAACCATCTGGATTCCGTTCATTAAAGAGTCAAAGCCAAAGGTATACCGCAGGGTGCCTGTCACAGAGTCCATGCCTACTGTGGCTAAAAACAGTCCTACAAGTCCCATCAGAAGTCCTTTTAAAATAGAATTTCCTGCAAGGCTTCCGATTACAGTCAGACCGAACACTGAGATCAGAAAGCTCTCAGGCTCGCTGAACATCAGGCTGACCTTCGCTAAAGGCGGGGCGATGACTAAGAGCGCCAGGGCGCTGGCAAAGCCTCCGATTCCGGAGGACAGCATGGACATTCCTACTGCCTCCAGTCCTCTTCCCTTCTTTGTGAGAGGATATCCCTCCATGGCAGTCGCCGCATTGGCCGGAGTACCCGGCGTATGCAGCAGAATTGCTGAGATTGAACCGCCTGTCATGGCAGAAGTGTAAATAGCCATCAGCATTACCAGCGCCGCTACCGGATCCATCGAGTATGTAACCGGCAGAAGAAGAGCAATCGCCATACCGCCGCTGAGGCCCGGCATGGCTCCTACGACCATGCCGCCTACCACGCCTACTACAAGTCCAATCCAGACCTGAATCGACATAAAATTTTGTAAAATTTCCTGTATCATATGTTTACCTCTATTGTCTTATCAAGCTATGGCATTCTCAACTGCAGCTGTACTACAAACAGGAACCAGACAAACAGCTCCAGACCAACGGTCACTCCCAGAATCGCCTTCCAGTTTCTCTGTCCCAGAGCAGCCATTCCCAGGGGAAGAAAGATCGCTGTGGATACAAAGTATCCTGTAAAGCTCATGCACACCGCATAGGCGACAATCATAACCAGAGAAGCCATCGGCCCCTTTAAGACAGCTCCGCCTAAATCGGCGTTTCCGTCTGCATCCTTCGTCATCTGCAGGCCGTGAATCACCAACAGGGCTGACAGAATCATAATGCCGATCAGAACCGCCTTGGGCCAGACAGCGGCGCTGGCGTTTGGAAACTGCCCTGCCATGATGTAGAAAATAACTGCCAGTATGATGAGAATTCCTCCCAGCCATACCTCTGCATGAATCTGTTTCAATTTCATTTTCCGGTCTCCTTTTTTTCCTTAACTGCCTCTATTTCCAACCAAGGATATCGGAGAATTTTTCCATCTCTGCCTCCTGCTCCTTGGCATATGCAGTATACTCTTCTCCGCCCATGTAGTTGACAGCCTGTCCAAGCTCTGCCATCTTTTCAATAAATTCCGGATTGTTAATGCAGTTATCCATAGCCTGTACCCAACGGTCGTAAACTGCGTCGTCCACGCCGGCCGGAAGGGCAAAACCTCTGTCAGACGGAGATACCACATCATACTCCGGCATCAGCTCATTAAAAGTAGGCACATCTGGAAGCAGGGAAGAACGCTCTGTGGCAAAGACGCACAGAATGTCTACCTCTCCGTCCTCATAGGCCTGAATTGTCTCTCCGATAGAGCCCCAGCCCGCATCGATATGGCCGCCTAAAAGAGCTGCGTAGGTATCGCTCCAGCCTGCCTGATGAACTGGCGTAATCTGCAGTCCCTCAATCTGACTCTTCAGATTTTCAGCTACCAGGTGCTTATTCGTTCCCACGCCGTTGTCTCCGGCTAATATCTCATTGCTCTTGCCGTATTCAATGAAGCTCTCCACATCCGGAAAGCGCTCGTCTCCCGCCTTTACTACAAGACAACCCCAGTCGCTGATTTCGTTGGCAACCAGAGTAAAATCGTCCAGGGTTTCATCTCTGTTCTGCTGCGGGTCTAAATAGCCGGAATATACGGTTGGAATATTCATCTGCGCAATGGTGTAGCCGTCCGGATCTGCCTTTAAAAGGTCGTTCCAGGCAATCCATCCGTTGGCTCCCGTAGAGTTCAGAACCGTAATGCTGACGCCTAAATCCTCTTCCAGATACGGAACCAGAGTACGGACAGCCAGGTCAGAGCCGCCGCCTGCGCTCCACGGCACGATCATATTAATGGAACGTTCCGGCGTCCACTCGCCAGAGCTGCTTTCTCCGTTTGCTTCCGCCTTCTGATTTGAATCGTTTCCTGACTTTCCGCTGCAGCCTGTCAGTGCAAGCGCGCCGATTGCTGTTAAAACCAGAGCTGTCTTTAATGTCTTCTTCATCTCTTTTCCTCCTTTTTATTTTGAACCGTTGTCAAATTAATTTTTATGGATCTTTTTCAGCCCTTTTACAGAGCAGTTAAATACAAAGATATCAATGGAACGTACAAATTCCGATTCTGCCGTCTGGTAAGACTTGTCCCCTTCAAAGGAATGGACGGCAATCAGGTGTACCAGCTCGTCCGGAAGTCCTGCCTTAGCCGCAATGACAGCTCCTGACAATGGATGGCGCATCAGTTCAAAGTTGTCTCCATGAACGGCCTTTCCATCGCGGAAAACAAACTCTGTCAGCTTTCCGATATCGTGAAGCAGCGCACCGGCTGCCACCAGATCCCGGCTGAAGCCCACTTCATGCCGTTTGTAATACTTTTCCAGCGCGTCGAACTCCATCAGGCACATGCTCGCCACATCACTGACATGCTCTATCCAGGATACGTCGCAGTTCTCCCAGTTCAACGTGACCGGACAAAGCTTTATTGTCTGTTCATCCCAGCCTCCCGCCTCCATGGCCGCAAGCATCGCTTCCTCCGATTTTACTCTGAGCGTCTCGTCCTGAATCTCCTGAAAAGCTGGAAATATACGTTCTAATTCCTCTCTTCGCATACTGCTTTCCTCCCCGCTTTTTATCTAAAACCATATTAACATTCGGATAACACAATGTCAAACAGCATATTATCCAAATAATGACAACATAAATTTTGTGAAGACGCCAAAAAAAAGACGCTCTCCAGCGCCTTAAGCATCTGGAAAGCGTCTCTTTTCTCTTAACACTTGTGATATCAATTAAATCTCTTTTCCCTATTCTTCCTTCTCTGCCGGAAGCAGCACGTTCAAAATAATCGCAACCAGCGCGGCCGGCACGATGCCGGATCCGCCGAAGATCAGCTGTACGCTCTGAGGCAGATGGGAGAGAATACCGCTGTTTGCTCCGATTCCGTATCCCAGTCCCAGGGCCACAGATACGATAGTAATGCTTCTTGGGGTCAGCGGCTTCTTAGTGATCAGCTGGATTCCGCTCATAACAATGGAAGAGAACATCATAACTGCCGCTCCTCCCAGAACGCTCTGAGGCATAATAGAAATCAGAGCCGCCAGCTTAGGCAGAAGACCACATAAAATCAAGAATACGGCTCCTGTTGCCAAAGCGAAGCGGTTGACAATCTTTGTCATAGTCACCAGACCTACATTCTGGCTGAAGGAAGTGTTTGGAAGGACTCCAAACAGAGCAGCAAAACTGGATCCGATACCATCACAGATAATTCCTCCTGACAGCTCTGTATCTGTGGCCTCCCGGCCCATTCCGCCCTCTGTGACGCCGGAAATATCTCCTACTGTCTCTACAGCTGTCACCACAAACATGATCATAACCGGAATCACGGCTCTCCAGTCAAAGACAGGTTTTACCGGCATTAGCTTAGGGATAGAGAACCAGCTGGCCTCTGCCACCTTGTCCCAGTTCAGCACCCAGGCCTTTGTATACTCCACTCCTTCCGCTGTCACACCGGTCGTTGGAAGTACAAGTCCCATAATTCCTGCCGTAATGTAGCCTGCAATAATTCCAATCAGAATAGAGGAGGAGCTTGTCATGCCCTTTGTGCCATGCTTCAGCACAATGATTACAACTAAAACAACTGTTCCCAGAAGCAAATTTTCAACACTTCCAAAATCTGCTGCCTTATCTCCTCCTCCAAAAGAATTTACTCCTACGGCAATAAGGGACAGGCCAATAGAAAGCACCACAGTACCTGTTACAAGAGCCGGGAAAAAACGGCGGAGCGGCTTTAAGAAAAAGCCTAAAATACCCTCGAAAATTCCTCCCAGAATAGAGGCCATCATAATAGAACCATAGGCCAGAATCCCTCCGCCCATGACTCCCACAACACTGTTAAATACTCCGATGAAGCCGGAACTCGTTCCCATGATAATCGGAACCTTTCCGCCTACCGGCCCAATAGCGTAGAGCTGGACCAGCGTCACAATTCCTGCTACCAGCATGGCGTTCTGCAGCAAATCCACCTGAAGGGTGGCAAATTCCTGCGTATTGGCAAGGCCGCAGGCGCCTGTGATAATTAAAAGCGGGGTTAAATTTCCCACGAACATGGCCAGTACGTGCTGAAGTCCCAGCGGGATGGCCTTACAGAGCGGAAGCTTTCCATAAAAATCGTATTCTGCTCCCTTTGTCTCTTTTTCACTCATCGTTCCCAATCTCCTTTGTGTAATTCCTTTCCTCAGGACAACCTCAACAGTATACCGCATTTTTCTCATTGAGTATACAAAGGATTGGGATTTTATTCATTATTTTTTATAATAGAAAATGATAGAAAATACTTATAAATAAAACATACTTATGATTAGCAGACTATGCTTCCTGGTACAGCTCTAAAATTGCTCCGTCCTTCCACACAAAAGCCAGTCTGTCACCTTTGTCATTGGCATCCATGGGACCACAGATAACGGAATCGGCATCTTTCATATATTTTTCCAGATCGTCCACCTTATACGCCACATGGGGATTGCGGTGAAGCACTTCCGGGAAAGGCGTTCCTTCCTCGAATTTCAGATACTCAATCTTATAGTCATAGTCATCTACATTGCTGACCCAGAATTTAGGTCCTTCGCAGTAAACCATGCCAGGCTTTCTGTTAGTAATCGGAATACCGATATGCATATATTCAGCTGCCATAATCTCTCCTCCTGCTTCTTATCTGAACATCCATTCTGTTACTGATTTTTAACTGTCTCATAAACCTCATATGCCTGCCTGGGCGTATAACCCTCATGAACCACCTTGCCGATGGCCTGGGCCATGCCGGCCGGACTGTCTGACTGGAAAATATTGCGTCCCATATCTACTCCATGGGCGCCTTCCTGAATTGCCCTGTAGGCCATTTCGAGAGCTTCCATCTCCGGCAGCTTCTTTCCTCCGGCAATTACAATAGGCACTGGACATGCGGCTGCTACCTTCTCAAAGCCGTCGCAGTAATAGCTCTTCACAATATTAGCTCCGTTTTCTGCCAGTACTCTTGTTGCCAGCAGGAAGAATTTCTCTGTCCGCTCCATCTCCTTGCCCACAGCCACCACGCCAAGAGTCGGAATCCCAAAACGGGCGCCTGCGTCTGCTGTGCGGGCTAAAAGTTCCAAAGAACGGCTCTCGCCGGCAGAACCAATGAAGGTCTGCACAGCCATGCAGTCGGCGTTCATACGGATGGCGCTGTCAATATCACAGGCAATTCCTCCTCCGTTAGACATATCGTCATAAAGGACAGTGGAATCGTAGGTAACACGCACGCACTTTGCCACAGAAGCTGCAGGTGAAATACAGGAGCGGATCATTCCCTTGGTACCCATCAGCACATTCACATGGGGAATCAGAGGCGGAATTACCACATCAATCCGTTCCAGACCAGCAGTCGGTCCCATAATATAGCCATGGTCAAAAGCCAGCATGACCGTATTGCCCGATTTAGGGTCAAACATCCGTGCCAGACGATTTTTCATGCCCCAGTCGCAATGGGCGTTTCCCTTTACATAAAAGCTTTCCTGCGCAGCTGGAATATCCAGATGATAATCGTGCGCAGCCTTATTTCCAATATTATCTGCCATAGCTTACTCCTTACTGTAATTTGGTGTATGACATGGAGTGTTCCAGAGACGAAGCGTCTCATCATCCCATTTAGCAATGTTCATCTGGAATCCGGCCGCCTCCTGAACAGTTAAGATTTCCCCAACCATGCTGGCAACTACCTCCACTTTCTTTTCCTTTAAAAACTCTACAGTATCTTTAAAAAGAACCAGCATCTCCATCATGGTAGTAGCGCCGCAGCCATTGATCATCACAAACGTCTTATCTCCAGCCTTCAATTCCAGATTTTTGCAGAGAGCTTCTGCCACAGTGGCAACTGTATCCTTAGCTGACATCATCGGCACCCGGACTCCTCCGCCCTCACCGTGCTGTCCTGCACCGATTTCCATTAAGTCAGTTTCTCCCAGATCTCCGAAGGACATTCCGTTCTGAGGATGAGTCGCGTCTGTCGATTTTACGGTAATCGAAGCCATATTAGCGGCATATTTCTCGGCAATCTCCGCTACCTCGTCCAGGCTCTTTCCCTCTCTGGCTGCTGCAGCAGCAATATGGTAAAGAGCCACTGCGCCTGCCAGGCCTCTTTTATTGTCCTCTCCATTTGGGTCAAACTGAATCTCCTCGCCAGTGACAACCTGGCGGACGTTCAGGCCGGCTTTCTGAGCCAGCTTCATGGCCTGTTTTCCAGCCAGCTGGTCGCCTGCATAATTAAGAGTCAGCAGCAAGACGCCATGTCCCTTATCTGCCAGCTTCATGGCCTCGAATACCAGCATAGGATTAGGAGCGGCAAAGATATCGCCTACAGCCTGAACGTCCAGCATTCCCTTTCCAACAAAACCTGCCTGGGCTGGTTCATGGCCGGAACCGCCGTAAGTAACAATAGTTACGCGGTCAGCATCCTTTAAATCTCTGCTGATTACAAGATGCCCGTCTACGTCTACAATATCAGGATAGGCAAGCCCCAGGCCGACTAATTCTTCATCTGTGATAGTTTCAGGGGCGTTGATAAATTTCTTCATTTTCATATGGGATTCCTCCTGTTCTTCAATCATTTCCGTTCATTTAAACCTGCGCGAGACCGCGGAAAAAGTAAGCCATGGACATGGCTCCGGCATCAGGAGTGCCAATGGTCTGCGCCCCATAGCTCTTAGCGCGGCCGAATTTGGAAACAAACTGCCTGCTTTCCTCTGCGCCTTCTGCTGCTGCCCTGGCTGCTGCTGAAAACATCTCGTTCTCATCCTCTCCATCGTAAGCGGCAATCGCCTCGCTGGCCGGAATCAGGGCGTCCATCATAGTTTTATCTCCTGCTTTCGCTCCTGACACACTGTCAAGCTCCTCAAAAGCGCGTCTGAAAATTGCTTTAATAGCAGGAATATCCATTTCATCGCTCTCCGGCGCTTCCTCCTGCATTCCATCCAGCCATGAGTTCCAGAGGGGTACAGCACTTCCGCCGTTTAAAACCATTACCGCCATCGCCGCATCATCCAGCATTGCTTTGATTCCTCCCCCAGACGCCTTTACTGCCGAAGCAATGGCTCCTGCAATTTTCGTCATGGTAAGGCCATGGTCTGCGTCTCCAAAATGGGAGTCTATCTCCGTCAGCTCCTGCTCAGCTGACATTACAGAAGCACAGGCATTTAGCAGACGAGCTGCGAACTCACTTTTATTCATATGTGTCACCTCCCCATTCAATGTAAACATAAAACATTCCGTTTATGTTACTTATGTTCATAATTTTATCATTATAAGTTACATAAATCAATAAAAAAGCCTATTACTTAATAATTTTCTATATATTACATATAATATAAACATATTTTTTATATATATTGCACAAAAACAAAACCTCTCAAGATGGTATAAAATCTCAAGAGGTTACATATGTAACTTTTATTCCAGAATAGACTGAATCAAGGAAGAACGCGCTACGATATGAGTCAGAAAACCCGATTTTAAAGCGCCTTTTACAGCTTTTGCGCTGGTATTGGCAGAGCAGACGCCAATAATATTGGGACACCGTTTCAAAATTTCGATAGGAATCTGAATAGCAAAGTCCTGGTTTGACTGAATTACTGTCCCCTCTTCATTAAAATAATAAACCAGCATACGGCCACAGGCATGATGCTGCTGAAGCAGGTCTCCGTAACGCACCAGAGAAGCAAAATCCGGGCTGGACGGATAATCTCCGATATTTACCAGAGCCGTGTCTATCCGTTCCCACTCCTGATGAATCTGCCGATAGATTTCTGTGGAGCAGAGGATCTGCTTTTCTTCCAGTCCCTCTGGAAGAGCAGGCAGATAAAGAAAATGCGGGACAGCTCCCAGCTGCTGTGCCATAAGGCGCACATTCTCATTGGACTGGTAATTGCGGGCTGGAATACTGGCGTTTCCCACCAGAGGACAGATATCAGTGACAGCGCTTCCCCTCTGAGGATTCTTTTCCAGCCATGTCACAAGCTGCCCGATTAGATGGCCCCATCCTACGCCGAGGCGGAGACTGTGAAGCTGCTGAAGCAGTTCTACTGCTCCCTTTGAAAGCAGCTGGTTTGTAGATTCATCATCGTTTCCATCCTCTACAAGGGCTCCGCCTTTAACAGAGCAGAAGGAACAAAGCCGTTCCAGAAGACTCTCACCCTTAAATCCAGGATCATGGATCGTAATTTCCACCACCCCCAGCTGCCTGGCTTCAGCAAGGAGACGGCTGATCATAGGTCTGGAAACGCCCAGCTCCGCAGCAATATCGCTCTGTTTCTGATCGTCTAAATAGTATCGGCGGGCAACATAAGCCAGCCGTTCTTGCTTTGCGTAGTCTAACTTCAAATCATATCCTCCTCTGCGGGTCGGCTCCCCCTATATTTTGTGTCCTTCCTGCCTGTCCAATCCATGATGTTACTCAATATATCTTGACTTCAAAAGAGCAATTTCTCCTGCATAGCCATCCATATCATTGGGAGTCTCCAGATAGAAGGGGAGAGTTCTCAGAGCCGGGTGGTTAATGACTCGTACCAGGGCTTCCAGACCAATGTATCCCTCGCCAATTCTGGCATGTCGGTCCTTGTGGGCTCCCAGAGGATTCTGGCTGTCGTTCAGATGAACGGCTTTCAGACGTGAAAGGCCAATCACCTGATCGAACTCTGTAAGTACCTCATCCAGATGATCCACAATATCATATCCAGCGTCCCACACATGGCAGGTATCCAGGCAGACGCCCATTTTTTCATTCAGCTGAACCCGATCCAGAATTTCCCGAAGCTCGGAAAAGTCCCTCCCCACCTCGCTTCCTTTGCCAGCCATGGTCTCAAGAAGCACTGTAGTAGTCTGATCCTTCTTTAAAATCCGATTCAGCATATCGGAAATATAAGCGATCCCCGTTTCCACTCCCTGCTTTACATGGCTTCCAGGATGAAAATTGTAGAAATTTCCCGGTGTAAACTCCATCCTTCTCAAATCATCCTCCATGGTATTTATGGCAAAAGTGCGGATTCCCTCATCTGCCGAACAGCCATTTAAGGTGTAAGGCGCATGCGCCAGAATTGGCGCTATATCCTTCTGTTCCGCAAAGTCTAAAAACGCCTTTACATCCTCCGGATCTATTTCTTTTGCCTTCCCTCCTCTTGGATTTCTCGTAAAAAACTGAAAGGTTCCTCCATCTATTTTCTCAGCTTCCTTTCCCATTGCAAGATATCCTTTGGAAGAGGAAAGGTGACATCCAATTCTAAGCATGTGTTTGTTCTCCTGTCTGTTCCTTTATCTGTTTATTATTTCCTGTTCTTTCTGTTTCTCTTTTCCGTGATGCTTTCTGCAGCCTTTTCCCTCCCTGCTCCACGGGCAGCGTCTGCTCCGCTCCCAAATGGGCGTCACCGCGGAAACTGCGGCGGCAATCAGGAAAACTGCAGCCAGAATCTGAACCGCAATACTGATCTCAGTCCAGTGCTCCATAACAAAATTCTGGGGATGAGCCCCAAACATCCGCTCCAGGGTTCCCGCTACATCACTGTCTCCGGCCTGCTGATTAATCATAGCGTAAAAGGTCACTGCCGGATTAAAAAGCAGCATATAAATACACCCTCCAGAGCTGGCCTGCCTCGTTATATTATCAACCGCATCCATATAGCTGCTGATCTCATTCTGTGACATCTGATAGGCAAAAATATTAGCGCCATAGGTTCCTGCTACCAAAACGATAATAGTCACATAGGCACAGACATTTGCCAGTGTAGAGCGTTTAAACAGCGATGAAAAAAACACGCCAACGGCGCCGGAAAGCAGAGCCACTGTCACATAGCAAAGCATCAGCTGCACCATATCCGTCACTGTAATTCCCCCATAGACGAATACCAGGGAGAGTACAGGAAAGCTGGACAGCACCAGAAGAAGCATGGTAGTAAAGGCTGCCGCCAGCTTTCCCTGAACAATCTCTCCAGGTTTCATGGTGGTGGTAAGCATCAGATCCAGCGTCTGTCTCTCTCGCTCTCCGCTGATACTGTTGGAGGTCAGCGCCGGCATAATAAACATCAGCATAATAAACTCCAAGGACGCTACAAACACGTAAAGCTGAAGAAAACGTGAATACTGGATCTCCGCTGTCATTTTCACCTGTTCAACTGCAGAATACATATTGACAAGCGCTACTGCACTTAAAATTCCATTGAATGCCAGAAGAATTACCGCCATACGGATACTTCTGCTTCCCACCTTCAGTTCTCTCTTATAAACAGGATTCATCTTCATGTACCAGCACCGCCTTTTCTCCCATATGATCTGTAATCTGCATAAATATCGTCTCCAGGCTGCCTTTTTCCCTCATAAACCCGTTCACCATCACCTCTGCGTCTATCAGCTGCTGCAGAAGCAGAGCCTCGTCCTGCTTATCCCCATTAAATCCTATCTTAATCTCCTCCCCTTTTACGGAAATGGTCTGCACGCATGGGTGACTGCGCAGAATCGACATAGCAGTTTCCCGTCCTTTAAATACAGTAATCAGAAGGGGATTCGAGGAATTAACCCGCTCCAGAATCTGCTCCATGCTGCCTGACAGAGCCATTCTCCCCTGTTCAATGATTCCAATGCTCGTGCACAGCTCCGACAACTCCGACAAAATGTGGGAGCTGACGAGCAGTGTCTTTCCCTGTTCCCTGAGTTCCTTCAAAATACCGGTAAACTCCAGCCTTGTTCTTGGATCCAGCCCGGATGCCGGTTCGTCTAACACAATCAGCTCCGGATCGTGAATCAAAGCCCTGGCCAGGCATAGTCTTTGCTTCATTCCCCTGGAAAGTCCATCTACGAAAAAATCAGCCTTGTCCTCCAGCTTCATCTGTTCCAGCAAAAGACCGCATCGTTTTCTGGACTCCAGCCCCTCGATTCCATAGCAGGAGGCGAAAAATTCCATATACTCCGATACCTTCAGGTTGTCGTACACGCCAAAGGAATCCGGCACATAGCCCATTTTCTGCTTCAGATACTTCCGATCCTGCATTCCATCCATACCGTCAATGGTAACGCTTCCCCCATCCGGCTGCAAAAGTCCTGTGATAATTTTAATAGTGGTCGTCTTTCCGGCTCCGTTGGGACCTACGAATCCGAAGAGCTCCCCTTTTTCGATTGTCATATCCAGACCGTCCAGAGCCTGAAAATTGCCGTATTTTTTTCTTAAATCTCTGATTTCCAGCATTATTTTTCCCTCCCTGTTACGTAGGGCACCGGCAGAATCATATTCCAGATATCGTCCTCCCCAGGCTCTCCTATATATTTTACTGTCAGCGTATTGCTGGGTGACAAATACGGCTGCAGCTCTTCTCTGCCGTACTCCTTCTTGCTCAAATCCATCCTGTCATGCTTCCCTGTGCTGTAATTATAGAAGTAGATTGCGCCGTTAAACTGCTCCAGATACGGATATTTGGGATTATCAATAAATTCCGGAGACATCCAGTCAAAGGCAAGCTGTTCAATCTCCAGATCATTTCCCAAGTGATACTCCAGTACCAGAGGCTCGGAAGGCTCTCCTGTGTACAGAGTATTTCCCTGATAATCGTACACGCCAGACAGAACAGTAGGCAGCTGCTCCAGCACACACCGGTAAACCATTCCATCTTTTCCCTGATCCACCGGCATATCGGATGTCATAAGAGTCAGGCCTCCTGTCACATAATGTCTGTCAGCCAGAAAGTCCGTCTCCTCTTCCCCTGAACTAAACGCAATCAGACGAGCCTCCGGGAAATATTCCCTCATGCTGGAATCCATATAGAAGGACAGCAGCTTTGTTTTGCTCTGCGCCTCCATATAGTTTTTATCTGAAATATCTGTTTTGCTGTACTGATCGGTTCCAGGGATCATCTGCGCAATAGCGTTTTTATAGGAAACAGGGTAGGAAAGCTGCGTCAGCCCATCCAGCTGCTTCTCCTCCCCAGGCTTCATGTCTCCCAGAAAGACCGCTTTTCCATAAAGAAGCAGAACTGTGTTCTTCAGAGTTTCCTCTGAACGGTTCACAACTGTTCCTGTCACCTGACCGTCAAAAAATCGAATATTTCCCAGAGGCCCCCTGCCTTTTACCGGCTCCTCCCGCTTAAGGCTGAACAGCTTCGGTTCAAAGGCAGCAGCATCCCTTACCTTCACCTTAGTCTCCGATGGGTCGATGCGGAGAGCCGCCTCAAATTTTTCATCTCCAGTAAATGTTACCGGCGCATTATATTCATAATAATAATTCTTTGTAATGGGACGGAGCAGATAATCAGGATTCAGCTCCACAGTGTAAGGCGTATTATAGGGGCTGCGCACGTTGACATAGGTTTCGCTCTCCAGCTCCTCCTCCCCATAGTTTTCCACTGTCACATAAGTAAAAAATGGAGCGGTAAACCGGGTTTTAGCTCCAGCTGCATAAATAATCCCCGTAAATCCCACTGCCAAAACTGCTACACTGAGCATATAGTAATTCTGAAGAGACTTTTTCTTCAGATACAGATATACGCCTGGTCCAATAAGGATAATATAGAATAAAATTACCACTGTATACAGCCCAAGATTCGGCAGACGGTCTACATTTCCCGTGTTGATCAGCGCCTGGATAGAATAATAGAGGCTGGACAGGCCGTAATATTGATCCTGAGCCAGATACTGAATGGTATTCTCCCCCATAACTTCTGTTAAAAATGCCTCCGTCAAGGAAGGCTTCTGAAAAAACTGACTGGAAACATCTGACAGATCAAAGCCCGCCAGTACAATCTGTCCCCTCTTTTCGGTCTTGCGTGTAAGAAGGGCTGTTCCCTCCTCAAAGAGGGCTTTACGGCCTCCCTCTATGGAAAAATCAGTGCAGAAGAGCTCTGCAGAAACCGCCTCGCCGTCTGTCTCTCCCAGAAGTTTCATTAAATCCACAGTTCTGGTTACATTGGAGATAACTGTTCCATCGATCAGCTGTTTTTTCATCCGTCCCAGCGTGCGATCCAGCTGTTCCCCAGTGCCAAAAAACAGGGTTCCTCCTTCTTTCACCCAGGAAAGAAGCGCCTTCTCCTGGCTGGATGTCAGACTGTTCCAGTCAAAATCATTGACTACAATCAAATCGAACTGATCCAGTCCCAGCTGATTGTCTGGCAGTTCCTCTCCGCTTAAGGGGACCATAATAGTCCGCAGGGTTCCATAACTCAATCCGCAGCCGTCCAGATAGGAAAGACTGTCTGGACTGTCGCTGAGAACGCCGATAAATAAAAGCGCCGCTTCTGATGGAATATCCAATTTCAATCGTTTTTTTACAATCTCATTTCCGTCCTGGTCTGTCAATGTCAAAAACATCTGATCGTTTCCAACTCCCAGCGGAATGTAATATTTCTCCTCCGTCTGTTCCCCTGCTCCCAGATCTACCGGATACTCATACTGGTAAACCTCTTTGCTGGACTCCATCGTCAGGATTTTAAGCGTTCCGGAAAAGCTCTGTTCTTCTCCATTCTTGTAGGTTATCTGGATAGGAAGATACCTGCCCTCCTTAGCCTTTTTCCCCAGGCCGTAGTCAGCCTCCATAGATATCTGCGGCTTCCTCCCGCTTTTCGGCCAATCTTCTGAACCTTCAGCAGATGAGGACTGCGCTGCCGCTGAAGACTCGAAAGGCGTCTGCCAAAAGACGGCCAGCAGAAGAAATAGAAGCAGAAAAAGAGCCGGAAGCTCCTTTCCTCCTGCTCTTTTCCCCAAAAATCCTCCTCTTTTCTCCTCCTTCATCATCTGTCATCGTTCCTTTCCCAAGCTTCCTTTTTCACTGATTCTTCTTATTCTGCCAACTCGAACTGTTCCCGGTTAATATCAAAATGCGTCTTCAGCTTCACTGTAAACACTGTTCCGTTCAAATCACTTTTAACCTGTATCGTTCCTCCGTGCATCTCCACCACGCTCTTGGCGATGGCAAGGCCAAGCCCTGTGCCTCCCGTATGGGTAGAACGCGACTGTTCAACCCGATAAAACTTATTGAAAATCAGCGGAAGTTCGTCTTCCGGAATCACATATCCGTAGTTAGTCACGGAGACTGTGACCATCTCCTCTTCCGCGTGAATCTGCACCAGAACCCGCTTTCCATCCGCCCCGTATTTAATGGCGTTATTAATCAGATTATCAAACAGGCGGGCCAGCAGATTTCCGTCTGCATCAATCACCTTAGCCGGCACGTTGCTGTGAAGTTCATAGGACAGGTTTTTTTCTGCAAAGTTAGGATAAAATTCCTCTACCAGCTGCCCCAGAAGCTTTACAATATCCACCTGCCCCACGTTCATGGAAAGCTTTCCGTAATTCAGCTTCGTAAAGCCGAAAAGATCCTCAATCAGCTTTTCCAGCCTCCGTGACTTAGCGTAGGCAATATCAATATATTTCTTCTCCATCTCTCTGGGAAGATCCACCTTGCCGGAGAGCAGTTCCAGATATCCAATAATAGAGGTGAGAGGCGTCCTCAGATCGTGAGCCACATTTGTGATCAGCTCGTTCTTTGTCCGCTCCGACTCCCTCTCCTTCTCCATCAGCCGCCTGATGTCCTCCACCATACGGTTCAGGTTCACAGCCATGGCACTGAACTCATTATCACCCTTCACCTCTACAACTGTGTTCAGATCTCCCTCTGAAATATCCTGCATGGCCGCCGAAATTCTGGCCAGATATCTAAGATGCCGCTCCTGCAGCTGCAGAAAAATAGCGGAGAAAATACCGATTCCTATGAGTACATAAAGAAGCACCATAATGGGACTCAGTTCTAAAAAATTCAGCAGGAATGACTCTGATTCAATTTTTCTTAAATATTCCTCCACCATGCTCACATTAGCAATGAGAAAAATCTCAATCAGGCAGGTGAGAAGGGTGGCGTAAAAGATATTCATCACTGTGCGCGTCCGAAAACGCCTGCTCATATCGTTATTTTTCAATTTTGTATCCTACCCCCCATACGGTAGTAATAATCTTGTTTTGTCTGGTGTCTTCCTTCATCTTTCCGCGGAGACGGCGGATATGTACCATAACAGTATTATTGGCCTCGTAGACCTTTTCATTCCATACTTTCTCGAAAATCTCATCTGTGCTGAATACGCGGCCCGGATTGGATGCCAGAAGATAGAGAATATCAAATTCAATAGGAGTCAGCTTGATCTCCTCATCGTAAACTGTTACTTTGTGGTTATCCTTGTTGATCACAAGCCCTTTAATCGAAATCTCATTTTTCGCTGCCTGGATTACGCTGCTCTGGGGGTTCAGCTGGGTATAGCGGCGAAGCTGAGACTTCACCCGGGCTGTCAGTTCCAGAGGATTAAACGGCTTCACCACATAGTCATCCGCTCCAGTTCCCAGTCCCAGAATTTTATCCAGATCTGTAGATTTTGCACTCAGCATAATAATGGGGATATTGTTGGTTTCCCGAATCTTTCTGCACATCTCCAGACCGTTCATCCCCGGCATCATAATGTCCAGAAGCACCAGGTGAATGTTCTCCCTTTCCAAGATTTCCAGTCCTTCCCTGGCGTTTTCCGCCTTGAAAACCCGGTATCCATCGCTGACCAGATAAATCTCCACCAGCTCGGCAATCTCCTTCTCATCATCGACCACTAATATATTAATTTCTGACATGAAAAAACCTCCCTTACAGTAAACTGCATTCTATCAACAGTTTACCATAAGAGAGGAGAAATTGCTTTACTTTTCTCTTACATTTTACAGAGTCCGTGTACAGGGGACAATATTCCTTTATATACTGACGCTACTGCTCCATCGGAATGAAGACGCGCCTGTTTCTGGGATCTGATGATTCCTCCATGGCTCTGGCCGCCTCAACAGCCTCGGAGCAGAATTGCTCCTGGGCATTGACCTTCTGCCGTCCCCTGAGACTCTTCTTTTTATAGGTCCCGTCCGGCTGCAGGATATGCGCCTTCACATTGTCAGCCAGCTGCACGTCTAAAATGTGTATCAGACGCGCTTTCAGAGCTTCGTCCTCCACCGGAAACAGAATCTCTACACGGCGATCCAGGTTTCTGGGCATCCAGTCAGCGCTTCCCATGTAGATTTCCTCTCTTCCTCCATTTTCAAAAAGAAAAATGCGGCTGTGTTCCAGAAAATTTCCTACGATGGAGCGCACCTCAATGTTTTCACTGAGTCCGGGAACACCTGCTTTCAGACAGCAGATTCCCCTGACAATCAGCTTAATCTCCACGCCTGCGCAGGAAGCCTCATAGAGATTTGCAATAATCTCCTTATCACAGAGGGAATTCATCTTCGCCACGATTCTGGCTGTCTTTCCCTCTTTCGCGTATTTAATCTCCCTCTGAATCAGCCGGAGAAATTTTCCTCTCAGCCACAGAGGCGCCAGAGACAGCTTATTCCATCCCAGAGGCTCTGAATAACCAGACAGCATATTGAATACAGCGGTAGCGTCCTCGCCGATCTGACGGCTGCAGGTAAACAGGCCGCAGTCTGTATACAGCTTGGCTGTAGAATCGTTGTAGTTTCCCGTGCCCAGATGGACATAGCGGCGGATGCCGTCCTCCTCCTTTCGGACTACCAGAGTAATTTTGCTGTGTGTCTTTAAGCCCAAAAGACCGTAGATTACATGGCAGCCGGCCTTTTCCAGCATTTTGGCCCAGTTAATGTTATTTTCCTCGTCAAAACGGGCTTTCAGCTCCACCAGAACTGACACCTGCTTGCCATTGTCCGCGGCCTCGGCCAGAGCTGCAATAATTGGAGAATTACCGCTGACCCGGTACAGAGTCTGCTTAATGGCCAGCACCTCCGGATCTCTGGCCGCCTTCTTGATGAAATTCACCACCGGCTCAAAGGTCTCAAAGGGATGGGTTAAGAGAATGTCACCTTTTCTGATATTGGTGAAAATGTCATCCTCATTCATCAGAGCTGGAACCGGCTGAGGCGTGTAGCCTGGCGTCTTATACCGTTCAAATCCAGGAAGACTGTAAACCTTCATCAGCACTGTCAAATCCAGAGGACCGCCAATCTCATAAATTTCATCATTCGTAACCTTTAATTCCTTTTTCAGGATTTTTAGCAGCCGTTTATCCGCCTTCTCCTCAATATCCAGGCGGATGGCCTCGCCCCACTGGCGCTTCTTCAGCTGCCGCTCAATTTCCTTTAACAGATCCTCTGCCTCGTCCTCGTCAATGCTCAGATCCGCATTTCTCATAACCCGGAAGGGATGAGAGCAGATAATATCATAGTTCAGGAACAGCTTCTCAATATTTCTCTCTATGATCTCTTCCAGGAAAATCACAGAAGTGCCCTCCTTTTCCTTTCCCTCCTCCGGTGGAATCACGACAGCTCTCGGAAGGCCGCTGGGCACGCGGACCATAGCAAAATCCAGCTCCGAATCACCCTTTTTCTTCTTCACCAGAGCTGCAATATTCAGGGATTTGTTGCGTATCAGCGGAAACGGCCTGGAAGAATCCACTGCCATCGGCGTCAGTACCGGGTAGACCATCTCCTCAAAATATCTATCCACATAGGCGGCTTCATACTTAGTCAGATTTTCATGGGAAGCAATAACCTTCAGCCCGTTCTGGCGCAGAGCAGGAAGCAGGGAACGGCCGTACACATGATACTGCTCCTCCACCAGCTGATGAGTCTTAGCTTCAATGGCAGTCAGCTGTTCTGCAGCCGTCATCCCCGCAATGTCTCTCTTCGTGTAATTGGCATGGATCATGTCCTTTAAAGAAGCCACCCGCACCATGAAAAATTCATCCAGGTTGGACGCTGTGATGCTTAAAAATTTCAATCGTTCAAAGAGAGGCGTAGCCTTATCCCTGGCTTCCCCCAGCACTCTCCAGTTAAAATCCAGCCAGCTCAATTCTCGGTTTACATAATTTTTAGACTCCCAGAATCTTTCAGTTCCCTCAGCCATATCTATACCCTCCTCCTGTGCTTCAGTACAGGCTGAAGCCCGAAAATTTCCTCAAAAAACTCTGCCTGATTCTCAAAGGATGCCCGCTCCAGAATAATAGTTTCCGGACAGCTGGCTGTAATCACAAGCTTTCCATCGCGGACGGCCATAGACGCCCCTGCAAACTTCTGTCTCTGGCTTCGGTCCATGGCATTAGCCAGGCCTAAAATAGCCGTCAGCTTGGCAATTAAAATCGTCACTGCCCGGCGGGTCAGACCGCTTCCTTCATATTGGGACAGGTCAGACTCCAGCTTTACTGCATCATAGGCAAAATCCTGATTATAGTAATAGACCACATTTGCCACAATCTCTCGTTCCAGATGAGAGATACCGATAATTTCTGTGGCCATGATGATCTGATAGCAGCTCTGAGTTTCTCTGCTGGAACTGATAAATTTGCCACAGTCATGGAGAATGGCCGCAATCCGGAGAAGCAGCCGCTCCCTCTCTCCCAGCCCATGATATTTTTTCGTCACATCGAAAAGCTCTGCGCTGAGCCGCTCTACTTCCTGAATATGATCCCCGTGGCATTTATACCGCTTGGCCATATTTCTGGCTGAGGACAGGATATCCCCGTTAAAGTCATGACGCAGCTTTACCAGTTTTTTATCCTGGGCATACTCTGCCGCTATGCCATCACAGAGACTGACTCCAGGAATCCACACTGTCTCCGCCCCTGTCATCTCCAGGATCCTCCCGTAAATAACGGCGCTCGGCACCAGAATGGACGCATATTCCCCGTCTATACCGAACTCATCCTCAATCTCATCTGCAGTCATGGACAACAGTTTTCTGTAAAAACTCTTAAACTGCTCTGCGCTGACCCTATCCGACTCCATATGACGTATTCCGCTCTTAGCCATAAAAAGAATACTCTCCCCAGTGGCAATCAGGCTTTTAATTTCCTTCTCTTTCAGGTACATCCGGCGAAACGGGTAAAGTTCGTTATCCACCAGCTCCTCTATAACCGGTACCATTTCCCCTGGACTTAAATTCCAGTGGGCAATCATCTCACGGATACGCAGTCCGCCCAGGACAACATTCTGGGTGGATACAAGAGTGTCCTTGTCAAACAGTGAAATCTGAGTACTCCCAAATCCTACATCAATAATAGCGGTTCCCTTCTGTACAATCTTGTGGAAAGCGGCATCCTTGGAGGCTACTGCCTTGTAGGTCATCAGTCTCAGCTCCGAATTGTTGATGGACTTTACCGTCAGGCCCGTCCGTACCCTGATCTGCTCTAACACAATCTGGCTGTTCTTCGCTTCCCGCATGGCACTGGTGGCATAGGCTCTGTAATCTGTGATGTGGTAGCTTTTCATAATCTCAGAAAAGCGTTTTAATACCTGGCACATCTCTTCTACCAGGCTATAGCTGATTTTTCTGTCATTATAGGTATCTCTTCCAAGAGCAAGGACATGGCGGACATGATCGGTCTGTCTGATCCCGAAACTCTGAGAAATCTCGTAAATCCCCATCTCCAGCTCAAAGGATCCTACATCAATTGCCGCAAACATTTTAATTGCCATAGTTTTCCTCCTGTATCTGTTCTGTTCCCAGCAGATGAGTGATAAACTGGGACGCTGTACGGCCAGACAGGCCTCCGTGACTCAGTTCCCACTGATTTGCCTTTAAAAGCAGCTCCTCCTCCGGCATACAGATATGGTGCCTGGAAGCCAGAGTTCTGACAATCTGCTGAAATTCCTTTTTATCCGGCGCACCGTAGTAGATGGTTACGCCGAACCGGGCTACCAGGGACAATTTCTCCTGAACCGTGTCATTCTGGTGCAGATCGTCATCCAGCTCCCTCTTATCGCTGAATTTTTCCCGGATCAGATGGCGTCGGTTGGATGTGGCGTAGATCAGCACATTATCCGGTCTTCTTCCCAGCCCTCCCTCGATCATGGCCTTTAAATACTTATATTCAATTTCATACTCCTCGAATGAAAGATCATCCATGTAGATAATAAATTTATAATTCCTGTCCTTCACCTGCTCCAAAATGTCTCCCAGGCACTGAAACTGATGTTTATATACCTCTATCATGCGCAGGCCTCTTCCATAATACTCATGGAGCACCGCCTTGATACTGGAGGATTTTCCAGTCCCGCTGTCTCCAAACAGCAGGACGTTATTGGCCTCCCTGCCTTCGATAAAGGCCTCTGTGTTCTCCACAAGCTTTTTTTTCTGCCGCCCATAGCCTACCAGGTCTTTTAAGCACACCGATTCTACGCCAGTGATCGGTTCAATCTGGGTCCCTCCCTCCGATCCAATCACACGGAAAGCCTGGTTTAAGCCAAACTTCCCAACACCGAATTCCCGGTAAAACTCTGCTGTCCTGCTTTGGAACTCCTCTGGACTTCCTGCCTGCGAAAGCTCTGCAGCCAGTTTTAAAATCCGCTCCCGCACACAACTGTCAAACTGATGGCTTTTCCGATCCGTCGCCTGGTAATCTGCCGCCAGGTTCCACACCTCCTTCATGGATAGTATCCCTAGATCATACTGGCTGAGCTGCCAGAACACGGAAAAATCGTGGAGAGCCAACTGATTCAGGCTCCCTGCTGCCTCCCCACGGATCTCGCTGGCAATACTGTAGGGATTTTCATTCTCAGCCAGGCAGAGAGCCAGAAAGCAGAGCCACAGATTTCCTTCAAGTCCATACGCGTCTGCCAGAGCAATCAGTTCCCCGGCGCACCAGGCCTCCTCGGCCTCCCATTTCTCAGTCTCCATTTTGTCTGCTTCCTGAACCGCCCTGCCATACTTTTCCAGAAGGCTTCCCATACGGTCTAACAGCTCCCCATGTTTTAAATTTCTATACAGAATCAGATGGCGTTTCATCTCTATCAATCCTTTCTCTCCCTGTTTTTCCTGTCCTCTGCCGCTTTACTCTTCCTTTACAGTCCGTTTACCCCTGTTTTACAGAAGAAGGGGCATCCCGCAGCCGGACTGTGCATGGAAATGCCAGCCTGCTTCGGGCGCCCCTTACCGCGTGTGTCACACGTGTTTCTCTTTAATAATTTCCCAGAATTCTCATATGGTTCGCCTCTCCGGCAATTCCTTTTAACGCGTTGATCATATCGGGATCGTCCAGATTTCCCTCGATGTCCACGAAAAACCGGTATTCCCAGTTTCTGCCCGGAATAGGACGGGACTCAATCATACGCATATTCAGATGGCTGAATGCAAAATTATTCAGCATATTGTAAAGCGTTCCGCTCTCGTGAGGAAGCTCAAAGCAGATACTTACCTTGTCCGCATCTCTGCGGTAAACCGGATGCTTTGAGAGAATTAAAAATCTGGTGGTATTCTCACGGTTGTGATTAATTCCCTCTGCCAGCACCTTGAGACCATAGATCTCTGCCGCTGTCCGGCTGGCAATGGCTGCCTGACTCTTATCTGCCTCCTCGCTGACCTTTCTGGCCGCCACCGCGTTATTCTCCACACTAGTCTGATTCCAGTCCTTCCTGGCGTTCAGATACTGGCTGGACTGCATCAATGCCTGAGGATGGGCAAACACAGTTCTGATATCAGAAAGCTCCGCATCCTGTGTTCCCAGCAGGCAGTGGCACACTGGCACAAATACCTCAGCTACAATGTAATTCTCATATTTTAAAAGCAGATCGTAGTTGTCAGACACTGCCCCGGCTGAAGAGTTCTCAATGGGAAGAACTGCATAATCCGCCCGTCCTTCAAATACAGCCTTCGCCGCATCCTCAAACCGGCGTACATGGAACATATCCGCCTGTTCCCCAAAGAACTGAATCACCGCCGCATGGCTGTAGGCTCCCTCCAGCCCCTGGTAGGCAATCCGCACATGCTTCTTATCAATATCCTCCACTTTCTGAAACCCAAAGTCAGAAGCGCTCTGTACCTGCTCCATCAGGCGATACTGATACCGGCGGCTGAGAGTCATCATCTGAAGAAACAGCTCTCCGACTGCTTCCTTCATAAATTCTCCCTCTGCCATGCCCCTGACAGCAACAATTTTCTCCTGCTCTCTCCTAGGATCATAGACAGCCTTTCCTGTCCTTATTTTAAACTCCGCCACATCGGCACAGAGCTTCATTCTCTTCTCAAACAGTCTGACAAACTCTTCATCAATGCTGTCCAGCTGCTTCCTGATCTCCTGTAAGTCCATGCTGTTCCTTCTCCAACATCTCAAGTATTCTGTCTCGTGTATAGGCTCCCGGGAATTTTTTCTGCTCCGGAGGAAGCTCCTTCACGAAAAACGGCTCTCCAAACTCAATGGTCACGCGGGCTGGACGAATCCATGGAAGATGCTTTTCAAATACATCCGCTGTTCCTGTAATTGCCACCGGAATAACCGGGCAGCCTGTCTTCTCTGCAATCTTCAGGCTTCCTTCCTTAAATGGAAGAAGATCCGTCTCTTTCTCGTTCCTGTTCCTCGTTCCTTCCGGGAAAATCCAGATAGATACCCCTCGCTTGATCTTATCAATTCCCTGGAGAATGGTTTTCAGGCCTTCCTTCACATTCTGTCTATCCATAAACAGGCAGTTCACCTGAACCATCCACTGGGATAAAAGCGGTATTTTTAACATCTCCTTCTTAGCCACAAAGCCCAGAAGTCCCGGAACCGTCGTATAGCCCACCAGAATGTCGAAATAGCTTCTGTGGTTTCCCACATAAAGAACCGGCGTATCAGCCGGAATGTGCTCCGCTCCTTTTACCGTTACTTTCACTCCCGCAGTTTTAAGGATAACGGAAAAAGCGCGTCTTACGATATTTAAGCTCTTCCACTCAGCTGTCTCCCAATCTGTCTCGCCCAGCTTCTTCAGCCGATACAAAACACCTGAGAAAAACAGCAAAAAGCCGATTACAAAGCTTGCTACCAGTATCAATCTTATCATGTTGTCACCTCTCTGTCCTACCTATTATATAGAAAGGATGGCGCAAATACAAGTCAGAAATGTGGAAAAAATAGGTAAATTCAGGGGAAGCGGGGAAAGTTTTCTCTGCTCCACTGAAAGTCGCTGAAAAACTTTCCCCGCTTCCCCGGTACATCTCGTTTTTTATCGAAAAAGGAATGAAAAGTTCCCTGTTCCATTTAAAGTCACTGGAAATTTTCTTTGTTTCCTTTTTCTCTGCTCCACTGAAAGTCGCTGGAAAACTTTCCCCGCTTCCCCGGTACATCTCGTTTTTTATCGAAAAAGAAATGAAAAGTTCCTTGTTCCATTTAAAGTCACTGGAAATTTTCTTTGTTTCCTTTTTCTCTGCTCCACTGAAAATGGCTGGAATTTTTTTCTCGTGCATAGGCGGGAGGATTTTACTGTAATTAAATATTATAGAAGCGGTGACAGCAGTCTGCTGCACTGTTCTTTGAAGCGGGTGACAAGACCTCTTGCCTCATAATCTTCTCTGGTAATTTCCCGGCAGACTTCCAAATCCTTTTCAAAAATTTTCTCCATCTTTCCTGTAATTTCCTTATTATAGATTACCGCGTTGACCTCAAAGTTCAGTTCAAAACTTCGTATATCCATATTAGCTGTGCCGTAGCAGCACACCTGGCCGTCTACGCAGACGCCCTTGGCATGGAGAAAGCCGTTCTCATAAGTAAAGCACCTGGCCCCTGCCCTTAGAAGATCTCCCACATAAGAGTAGGTAGCCCAGTAGACAAAGGGGTGATCCGGTTTACAGGGAATCATCAGCCGCACCTCCACCCCGGAACGGGCTGCGATCTGCAGCGCCGACAAGACAGCGTCATCTGGTACAAAATAAGGCGTCTGAATATAAATGTGCTTCCTGGCCTTGTGAAAGAGTTCCAGATAATTATCCCGTATCTGCCGGTACATGGTGTCAGGCCCACTGGCAATGATCTGAATTCCCACCTCCGGGATATGGACGCAGGATACCTTTCCTGACTCATCTCTCATATCCGGCCGATCCGTTGGAATGTGAAGTTCAAAATATCTGGCATCCTGAAACAGGTTCTCCCCTGCCGCATAATTCCAGTCCAGGGCAAATCGTATCTGAAGGCTTAAAACAGCCTCTCCGCCCAGTTTCAGATGGGTATCACGCCAGTAGCCAAACTTCGGTTCCTTCGACACGTATTCCCGTCCAATGTTAAAACCTCCTACATAGCCCCAGCGGCCGTCAATGACCACGATTTTCCTATGATTTCTGTAGTTCACTCTCAGGTTCAGGCGTCCCAGTACCGGCGGAAAAAAAATTCCAACTTTGACTCCTGCCTGCTTCATGGCTTCCCACCTGCTGCCCGGCATGAAACGTCCCCCCATGCCATCCGCCAGGATTCTCACCTGAACGCCCTCTCCTGCCTTTCGGATGAGGATAGGGGCAATAGAATCAAACACCTCGTCATTTTTTATAATGTAGTACTCCATGTGGATATATTCCCTGGCCTGCTCCAGATCCGCCTTCAGCTCCCGGAATTTTTCCTCCCCATCGGCAAAAATCTGAACCTTATTATTCATAGTAAGAACGCTCCCGGAGGTGTCCAGATTGTAGAGAACCAAAGACTCATAATCGGCTGCCAGATCCCCCAAAAGAGCCAGGTTTCTTGTCTTAATGCAGTCTTCCTGCAGCTTTGCCGGACATTTCAGCCGATCTTCCACCTCCTTAATCCGGAACATTCTGCTTTTCTTAAAATCCTGGCAGAACAGCAGATAAAAAATAATTCCAAATACTGGTATAAAATTGAGGGCTAAAAGCCAGGCCCAGACAGTCCGTGGATCTCTGCGCTGGAAAAACACAATGCCCACAGACATCAGAAGATTTACAAATATCAGGTGTTCTGGAATCCAGTCCCACACCAAAGAAACTGTTTCCATAACCATTTCAAACAGATCAGGCATTGCCCTGCCCCCCTTTCTCCCATGAAATTATCATCTCTGTACACTGCGCTGCCCCTGTCCGTGCGCAGAAGGCGGCACGTCCGCATGAAAACGCCGCACTAGCGGAACTGATTTAACTCCGGCTGATACGTATAGCCTGCAAAGGCCAACCGTTCCTCGATTTCCTCCTGTTTCACATCAAAGGCGCGGCACAGTTCCTCCAGGCTGTTATAACTGTCACGCAGATGCATATTCACAAAGCTTAAACACATAATCGGATCTTTTGGTATGGTCTGCATCTTTATTCCTCCTCATCAAATTCTACCGTTACATAGTAGCCTCTGGCATTTTCCTCGATTTTTTTCACTGTTCCATGATCCGCCTTCAGGCGGTTATTTAAACGGAACAGCCCTGACATAGCCACTGCCGGCTCAATCATATAGTTGACATTAAAAGGAGTCACCGACTCGCTGACCTCCACCACCTGGCCTTCTTCCACCAGGCCGGGGCGCTCCATTTTAAATACAATCTCTCTTTTCATCCTCTTATACCTGCTCTATCTTCTGTCTGTTTCTAGTCAATCTCAATGTTTTCATAGTCCAGCTTCTGCTCCGCCCGAACCTCCCTGCCAGCCATGGGGGCCACCGGCTTTTCCAAAAATGAAGCCCGCATCACTGCTCCGCTTCCAAATTTTGTCCGGATTTCGTCCACCGCGTGATCCAGTCTCTCCAGCTTCTCGTAAGTTCCTCCCCCGAAAATATTTATCTGCCTGGCGCAGCCTTCTTCCTTAATCCGGCTGGTAGAAACCCCCAGAAGACGGATGGCGGATCCGTCCCACAGTTCCTCAAACAGGCGGCAGGCCGCTCTGTAAATCTCCTCTGTGATATTTGTGGGAGTCTCAAATACTGCCTGATGCGATACTGAACGCAAATCTGTATTTTTAATGGTAACAGAAATTCCCTCCGCCTTTACATGGCCGGCCCGAAGCCGCCGTCCCACCGTCTCCGCCAGGGAAAGCAGCACAATCCTGGCCGTACCCTCGTCAGTCACATCAAATGGAATTGTGGTACTGTTTCCATAATTCTTATTTTCCGTCTCCTCCGTCTCGATCACTCCAGCATCCCTGCCATTGGCAAAGTTCCAGATGACCTCCCCATGCTTCTTCAAATGACTCTTTAGAAGTTCAAGATCCGTCTTTGCCAAATCTCCGATGGTACGGATTCCCAGACGTTTCAGACTGCTCTCCGTGGCCCGTCCTACGAAAAACAGCTCTCCTACCGGAAGAGGCCACATTTTCTCCTGGATCTCCTCAGGAAACAGCGTATGAACCAGGTTTGGCTTCTTAAAATCAGACGCCATTTTCGCCAGAAGCTTGTTGGAAGAAATACCGATATTCACCGTAAAACCCAGTTCCTTAAAAATCCTCTCCCTGATATTCTCCGCCGCCTCCTTTGGCGGACCAAACAGCTTTTCCATGCCTGTCATATTCATAAAGGCCTCATCAATACTGTACTGCTCCACCTCAGGGGAATATTCCTTCAGAATTCTTATAAAGGCCTTTGAGGACTGCTTGTACAGATGATAATTAGCCGGAACCAATTTAAGATTCGGACATTTTCTCTTCGCCTCCAGAATAGACTCCCCTGTGCGGACTCCGTATCCCTTCGCAGACTGGGACTTGGCCAGAATAATGCCCCGGCGGGCCTGCCGATCCCCTCCTACGGCACACAGTTCGTCTCTGAGATCCTTCTTCGCTCCCAGCTCCCGGATCCGGTACACTGCCTCCCAGGACAGAAACGCGCTGTTTACATCCACATGAAAAATTACAGACGATTTATGTTGACCGTCTTCTTTCAAACCGCTCACCTCACATCCAGACCGATTTCATATCTATTTCGGCTATATTCTATTGTACCATTCTTTGAATAGAAAATAACAGATCTTTTTCTTAATCTTTGCTGATGCTGTTTTCTGCTTGCGCCTATGAATCCTTTGAATTATACTTTAAGGGTTCCCCCATCCGGGGAAAATGTAACTTTTAAGGGGGATTATTATTATGATGATAGAAACTCTTGTGCTGGCCGGCTTTCTCGGCTGCCTCATTCTGTGTCTGGCTGCCGGATTCTCACTGGTCTATGCCCTCTTAGGGGGACTTCTTTTATTTACCGGATACGCCCTATACCAGAAAATCAGCATCAGAGACATTGTCCGGCTGCTCTGCATCGGAATAAAAAAATCTGGAAATATTCTGATTATTTTTGCCCTTATCGGCTTTCTCACCGCCCTATGGAGGGCCTGCGGAACTATCCCTTTTATTGTTTACTACGGCATGAAAATTATGAATCCTTCTTTTTTCGTGATATCCGTGTTTCTTCTCTGCTGTCTGGTGTCCTTCCTGATGGGAACTTCCTTCGGAACAGCCAGCACTGTAGGAGTGATCTGCATGATTTTAGCCAGGTTAAACGGTATATCCCCTATCCTGACAGGCGGAGCCGTTCTCTCCGGCATCTTCTTCGGGGACCGCTGTTCTCCCATGTCCTCCAGCGCCAGCTTGGTGGCTTCCCTGACAGAAACGAAGCTCTATGACAATATTAAACGGATGTTTCGTTCCTGTCTCCTGCCCTTTTTCCTGACCTGCCTTCTGTATCTAGTACTTGGAAAAGGTGGAGGAATCGCTTCCGGCACTAAAGCTCTGATGGCAGAATTTCCCAAACTGTTTTCCCTGCCATGGTATACTGCCGTTCCCGCAGCTGTCATTCTCATTTTCTGTATGCTGAAATGGGATGTAAAGGCAGTGATGGCCTTAAGCGCAGGACTCAGCTTCTTGCTGTGTGTCTTTGTCCAGGAAATGGCGCCGTCCGCTGTTCTCTCCGCCATGATACTGGGCTTTCACCCGGAAGGAGGCAGCGAACTGATTCCTCTGATTTCTGGAGGCGGCTTTTCTTCTATGATAGAAGTGAGTTTAATTGTAATGATTTCCTCTTCCTATCTAGGACTTCTGGAGGAAACAGGACTTTTAACTAACATTCAGAGTCTCATCCGCCGTCTGTCCGGAAAGCTGGGGCGTTTCCCCGCCGTCTGCACGGCCAGTATTGTCACTTCCATGTTCAGCTGTAACCAGACACTGGCCTCTATGCTGACCTGTGAACTGTGTAAAGGAGAGTATGAAAAGCAGGAAGAACTGGCTCTGGATCTGGAAGATTCCGTCATCCTTCTGGCGGCCCTGATTCCATGGTCCATCGCAGGTTCTGTTCCCCTGGCCGCCATCGGAGCCGGAACTGCAAGCTTTTTCTTCGCCTTCTATCTCTACCTGCTGCCCCTGTACCGATGCGTAAAAGAATGGGCAGAAAACCGCAGAAAACGCGCCTTCGATGTCTGAATGTGAACCGCCCCCAAAAGTTTATCTTTGGGGGGCAGAACGACAGGCTGAACGGCGCGTTTTCTGATGTTTTGAAATGAAATTGACAGGCTCGCTTTTCGATACCTGCATCAATCATAAAATATTCTATGAATTATTAATTAAACTATTAATTTACGATTGATTAAAAATTGGTAAAGTTCAATTCCATATGCCTTTAACATTGGCAGTGTATTTTTTACTGAAAAATCTCAGGACGTTCCTTTTCAAGAAACCTCAGAAACGCCTCGCAGCCCTCCACAATATCGTCATAGGTCAGGTCAAAATTGCCTGTATACCAGGGGTCTGCGATATCTCTGGGATTCGGTGAAAAATCAAGCAGTCGATACATTTTCCCATCCGGATCGCCTCCGGCAATCCGGCGCATATTGGAAAGATTCCGCTCCTCCATCCCCAGAAGATAATCATAGTTCTCATAGTCCTGCCGCTCCATCTGAACCGCATATTTCCCGGCTGTGGAGATGCCGCAGGCTTTAAGTTTCTCTCTGGTTCCCCGGTGAACCGGATTTCCAATTTCCTCCGCACTGGTGGCAGCGGAGGCAATATAAAACTTTGAGGCCAGACCGCGTCTGGCTGCCATGTCTTTCAGGACAAACTCTGCCATAGGAGAGCGGCAGATGTTGCCCAAACAGACAAAAAGGATTTTTATCATACAATTTTACCTCTTTATAAGTCTTCATATCTCTATTTTCTGGTTATTGTTTACAAATTTTCAAGGGTGAAAATTTATAAATCTACGCTTCTTTTTTCTGTTTCTTTCTGCTCAAAAGAATGTTGTAGAAGCTCTCATAGACTTCATCACTCATTGGAATGTAGCGGCAACCGCACTCTGTTTTTGTTTTCTCAATATAGCGTTTTCCATCTCTGGTTCTTACCAGCTGATGATCTACACGGATTCTTCTGCGGTCAAAATCAAGGTCTGAAATCGTCAACCCGCAAAACTCACTGATTCTCATACCGGTTCCCAGAAGAATCTTAATTTCATCCAAGTATCTGCAGAAATGAGCATCGTGTTTGATATATTCCAAAAACTGCTCCTGCTGTTTTGGAGTCAAGGCAACTCTTTTCTGGGTGTTGTTAGGAATAATATCCAGGCGGAACTCATACATTCCGTTCGTTCTTTGGCTTTCTCCTGTACGTAAAATACGTCCTTTGTTATCTCTTCTTTTATCAGACATATTTAAAACTCCTTTCCTTGTGAAAAGAGCCCCGATATGACGTACATGCAATGAACGCAAAATCTGTCGGGCAGAGATTGACCGCTTGCGAGCAAATCGATGCACTGCAGATTTTATGTGAGTGCCCACGACAGCGAAAAAACAAAGTTTTTGAGCTGGAATGGCGTACTCACTATCTTCGCCGCATCCTTATTTTATCATATCGAAGCTTGTTTTTCTATGAGAATCTTCAGATGCCAGGGTCAAAAGTCCGAAACCAAGATGTGCTTACACGAGAGTGGTTAAAGGACTTATTGACCCGCCCCGAAATGAGGATAAAAGTGAGGTGTCAGCCTCACGATATCCGAATTCCGGGCAGGATTGCGTGAGTACGCAGTACGGAGCAATCCGTATGGCATCGTTTTGCTGAATATTCACAGTGAGTAACTCTGCTCAGTGAATTTATCCAGCTGCTTTCTCTTAATCAGTCGCTTTGTTCCAACCCACAATACAAAATCACATCTTTCGTTATTGGTGATTTCTCTTAATTTATTGATACCGATTCCGGAATAAGCAGCTGCTTCTTCCAAAGTCAGATTTGTTTTTTCCCAAATAGGAACTTCTTTCATATACACATTACCTCCTGTATTTCAATGTTGAACCGGCAAAGTGGCAAACATTTTGCTTATAGGAGGTTTGCCGATTCGTCCTGCCGTCTCAGCCAGATCCACCAGTCTTTGCCTCGTCTTTCACTTTCCAATTTATCTTTCATAGAATTTCTCACCAAGCGAACTGTCCTCTCTGATATCCCTCGCTCAATCGCTTCTTTATTGATTTCTGCCACAGAAGCTTCTCTGCCACCAGAGAGAAACTCATAAATCAGTTTTACCGCCTGTTCCTGTTTCAGCTCCGCTCTCGTTCCCTCTCCACCGGCAAGTAAATCCTCTGCCGAAATATCATAGGCTCCAATCCACCGAAAACCTTTCTGGTCTCCCAGCGAAAAAGCTAAGGACTGTCCCGGAGGTGCAAGAGAACTTTTTTCATGGACAATCACCCGTGTAGTTGGATCGTCCTTGACCTTGCCTACAAAGAGAATGCTTCTTACCACTGCGGCAATGTCTATAGAGCCAAGACCACGATAAGCACTCTGCGTTCCCGACGCTTTATTTAAGTGTCCGATCATTACAATGGCACAGCCGGTAGATTGAGCAATATCCGCTAACTTACGAAAGACAGGTCTTACCTCATTCGCTCGGTTCATATCTACGTTTGCCCCAAGAAATGCCTGCAACGGGTCGATGACCATCAGTTTCGCATTGTTTTCTCTGATTGCCTTTTCAATGCGGTCATCCGCAAGGGATAGTGGATTTTCCGCATCATCAATGACCAACACTCTTTTTAAGTCTGCACCAGAGGAAACAAGTCTCGGCTTTACTGTATCCCCCAGCCCGTCCTCAGCAGTCTGAAAAATCATGTTAAACGGTTCAAAGGGTTCCATATCAGGCAGAAACTTTTGATTGGTGCAGGCAGCCGCCAGCTGCATGGCAAAAAATGTTTTCCCTTCGCCGGGGTTACCTGTGTTCTTCCCAACCTGCAGGATACAAAGCAATATGGGACAACATATCAATGGGTGCTTCAAACACATATAATTCCGTTCCCTTTCCTCTGTAACAAAATCCGTAGGATTTATCCGAACCTGTCACATCCATACGAAACTTATCTGTAATTCCTCTGCAATGAGCATATCGGGGAATGCCATTTACATCTGTTCCGACAAATACTGCATTATGGTGTTTTGCTTCTTCGTAAATCAAACCATCTGCAACAAATCTTTCTATCAAGCCCTGTGGAAGTTTTCTTTCTTCCGTCAGGTACTTCATGATTCTTGCATTGGTTTCGCAGCGAGGCGGAAGACAAAATTTCTTTGGTTTCGCCGGTACTTCACTTACTGTAATAGGTTCTTCTCCAATCAGCATCTGCACCGCTTCCGGAAATGTCTTTTCAAAGAACTCCATCACAAAATCTACCGGATAACCACCTCTGTTCTGGCTGTGACGAAACCATCTGTTCCCCTTGATCGTCATACTGTCATGCCGTTTCCAACGATATTCCCTGCCGCTTTTTATCAGTTCCTCGTCTTGAGAGCGAAGAAATTGTTCCAAATTCACCTGATTGGCTCTGTCAATCTGTTCCTGTGTATATCCCATACGTACCTCCCGTTATAACGTCTGTTCTGTTTCTTTTGTCTTTTCTGTTTTTTGCAGTTCCGGATGAAGTTCACGAATGACCTGATCAATATCACTCTTGATTTTGAATAAAGTCATGCACTCATTTTTCATCCGCTTATATTCCTGATATTCTCCCTCCCGCTCTGCGGAAAGATCTTCAAAGTCTTTTTTCCATGCGGTCAGCGGAAAAGGCTCCTGTTCAAAACCCTTCTCCTTCAATTTTCGCTTCACCATATAGAAACGGCGAAGTTCACTGTCATGAGCTGTCTTATATGCCTCCTTTGCTTTGGCAAAACGATATTTTTCTTTCTTCAGTTCCATAAAGACCGGCTTTAATTCCTTATAGGATTTGGCATCCTCCATCAGCTGCTGCAATTCCTTTAAACGTTGCTGTTTTTCATTCATAGCATTCTTTTTCATATCTAATTTCTCGCTTACAGAAGAAATATGCTCTTCAAAATCATGAAGTGTAAATATTCCCTGTTCTTTCAGATAATTGCATTCTTCCATAAAACGCTTCAAATTGCTTTGCCTTGCTTTTTTCCTGCCACGATCGTAAGTCATCGCCGTTTTGTTACGCATAGATTCTGCTTCACTCAACAGATTTACCAAATAAATTTCTTTCGGATCATTCAGGATTTCTTTAACTTCCGCAATCCACGCTTTCAATGATTTTATGGTGGAACGCAGGCTTCGGATCATGCTGTTGGTTGCTTTAATCCAACGGTTCAACTCCCTTTTTTCCGTGCGAATACCTTTCTTCTCCATTTTCCGCACCTGCGGACCTTCGTGAACAGTTGGAATCAAATCCAGTCCCTGATCCACATAAGAACGATGATCGATGCGGCAATTCAGACCTTTTTCTGCAAATCTGGCATTGACCATATCTGCCCAGGCTTCCCGCCACATATCAAGCGTTTCCGGTTTGCCCCAATTCGTTGTCGGAACCGCATTAAAATCCCACTGTCCATTTTCCTTTTTGATGCGATTCCCATTTTCATCCAGATTGTAAACCCGCTTCTGCTTCGCTCCCCACGTTCCGTTTTCTTTCAATGGACGGATAGGAACGAGAACATGAATGTGCGGATTGGGTATTCCACCTTCTTCCCGATCAGGCTGATGCACGGCCAGATCGCAAATCATGCCGCCAGAAACAAAATATTTCTGAACAAATTCTCTCGCCAGCTGAATATTCTCCTCTAAGGAAAATTCATTTTGCAGAGCCATATCAAAACTATAAGCTAACTGTGCATCATATCGCTTTTCAATCTGCTCCACTTCATTCCAAAGGGTATATCTGTCAGAAAATCGCTGCGGTGCATATTCAGGAAGAAGAATTTCCGCAAGAATGACACCACCTTTTTTCGTATAATCATGGGTTTCTCCATCCCAAAGATTATGAAGTTTTTCTCCAGCACGATAGGCAGCACTAGCAACCGCCGTTCTCCCTTCACTTCGTTTAATCTGCTCCACATGGAAGTGATACAATGCCATCAGCTGTCACCTCCTGCTTCGTGCTGTTCCATTACCTTCCTAACCAATTCCTGCACCACTGGCAAAGCAAAGATTTGCTCCATTAGAGAATAAAATTCCGTCCTCGTCAGTCCATCTGCTTCCTTTGAAATACTTTGAATTGCTCCGCCCATATTGCAAAGATGATGGGTTCGCTGCTTATCCACCTTCTTCTCCAAATGCTTCTTACGGTTCTCCATAAGACGGATTTTGTGTTCATACTGCTGTACTTTTAATTCAGCTTCTTCTTTTTTCTTTAAAATTGCTTCTTTTTTACTTTCCATTTTTCTTATCCTCCTGTGAGTATTCATCCTTGCCAAAAGCAAGATATGTAAAAATGAGATAGGCGTCAGCCGCAAGAGTTTCCTCTTGCCCGGAATGCAATTCCGCAATATGTGAATGTGTTCAGACACAGGAGCATCTACCTTCGGAGAACGCACATACCGTAATGGAATAACCGGTATAGAAGTGCGCCCTTAGTTCCTAAGGGAATTTCGCTTGCTGCAAGTTCTAAGGAAATCATAACGTTTTTCAAAGTTTCTTTTTATGACCTAACTGGGCAGATTACCCACCCAAATTGGGCGGATTTTCTGATTTGCTTACCTTTATCCTCGCAATTCAGTAATTATTGTAGCTAATGTAATGAATCATTTTTATTGCCCGGCTGATAGTGTATCTTCATTTTATCAGCTTCTTTGATGACTTTTTATGGCCTTGTACTGCAAGTTTCTCGCCAAAACTTGCAGTACCACTCGATAGTGTCAAGATTTTTTCGCAAAAATCAAATTCAGTCGTTTGGTAGCCGGCAGTTAACCGGCTATGATATCAGACAACAGATCATCCTCCAGTTT
>JAGZZT010000027.1 GCA_018377235.1 Clostridium sp. | reverse complement strand
GTTAATAAGAGTCAGGTGGAAGGATTTTCATTACCATTACCGCCTATTGCTGTACAGGATCAATTTGCCGCCTTAGTCCACCAAGTCGCCAAATCAAAATTCACTAAAATCTGCACCCCTCTGCCGCACCAAAGCAATCCAAATCACCGGAGGGGAAGAGAAACCGCAAAGAATCGCGTCAGTATACAAAAACTATAAGGAGGGAGGCGCTCTATGCTCACTAATTTTGATTATTTAAAACAGGAACCAAAATTTTCCCGATTTGCAGACGTCGCCATATCTGCGGAGAAGATTATTCTTATGGATCCGGAGGCCAGCATAATCAATAGCCGCCGGGCCATGGAGTTTGCTGTAAAATGGATGTATTCTGTGGATTCGGATCTGGAAATGCCCTACCAGGATAATCTGCAGAGCCTGATGAATGCCGAGGAATACAGGGATATTGTGGGGCCTGATCTGTGGAAGCGCATGGACTACATCAGGAGATGCGGCAACAATGTAGCCCACAGCAATAAGAAGCTGGGAAGGGACGAGGCCATGCTCTGCCTGGAGAACCTGTTTATCTATCTGGACTTTGTGGCCTGCTGCTATTCCACTCAGTATGAAGAACGCTCCTTTGACAGAACCGTCATCACTTCCCGGATTGAGAAGGCGAGGGAATCGAAAGCGGCGGCCAGCGCCGTAAAAGCAGAACTGGAAAGGGAACAGGAGAAGTCTGCGAAGCAGGAGCTGGATTTACAGAAACTAATGGCGGAAAATGCTTCGCTGAAAGAAGAATTATCTGCCCGCAGGCAGGAACAGCAGCAGGCCTATGTTCCCAAGCCGCTTGATTTATCAGAGTATAAGACCAGAAAGCTATACATCGATGCTATGCTGATGGAGGCAGGCTGGACGGAGGGAAAGGACTGGCTCAATGAAGTAGAGCTTCCTGGAATGCCGAACAAGTCTGGAATTGGCTTTGCGGATTACGTTCTTTACGATGATATGCACCGCCCTCTTGCTGTGATTGAGGCGAAGCGGACCTGCGCGGACGTTTCCAGGGGAAGGCAGCAGGCGAAGCTTTACGCCGATCTGCTGGAGCAGAAATATAAGAGAAGACCTGTTATTTTCCTGACTAACGGATTCGAGACGCGTATTATCGACGGGCAGTATCCTGAGAGACAATGCGCGGTCATCTATTCCAAGAGAGACCTGGAGAAGTGGTTTAACTTATTGGCCATGCGGACAAGCCTGGAGCACGTCGCAGTGAATAAAAATATTGCCGGGCGGTATTATCAGGAAGCCGCCATTAAGGCAGTCTGCAGAAGCTTCGATGAAAAGAACCGCAGGAAAGCGCTGCTTGTGATGGCCACAGGTTCCGGAAAGACGAGAACCGTGATTGCGCTGTGCGACTGCCTTCTGAAGGCCGGCTGGGTGAAGAATATCCTGTTCCTTGCCGACAGAAATTCTCTTGTCACTCAGGCGAAACGAAGCTTTGTGAATCTGCTGCCCAGCTTATCGTGTACGAATCTGGTGGAGGAGAAGGACAATTACAATGCCCACTGTGTGTTCTCCACCTATCAGACGATGATAAACTGTATTGATACGGTCAGCGACAGCCAGGGAAAACTCTTTACCTGCGGTCATTTTGACCTTGTCATCTGCGATGAGGCCCATCGCTCTATTTACAACAAATACAGGGATATTTTCTCCTATTTTGACGCGCCTTTAGTCGGGCTTACGGCTACGCCGAAGGATGAAATTGATAAAAATACATATGAGATCTTTGAATTGGAAAATGGCGTACCCACTTATGGATATGATCTGGCCCAGGCGGTAAAGGACGGATATCTGGTGGACTATGTCTCTGTGGAATCAAAGCTTAAGTTCATTGAGCAGGGGATCGTATACGACGAGCTGTCAGAGGAGGATAAGGAAGCTTATGAGGCGACCTTTGGAGGAGGACAGGGGAATTTGCCGGAATCCATCGGCTCTTCAGCTCTCAACTCGTGGATTTTCAATGAGGACACAATCAAACAGGTTTTAAATATACTGATGACAGACGGAATAAAAATTGACTATGGCCAGAAGCTTGGAAAGACGATTATTTTTGCCAGAAATCACGATCATGCAGAGAAGATTCTGGAAGTGTTCCATAAAGAGTACCCCAGCCTTCCAGACTATGCGAAAGTAATCGACAACTATATGACCTATGCCCAGAGCGCCATTGATGAATTTTCTGATCCGAAAAAGCTGCCCCAGATTGCCATTTCCGTGGATATGCTGGATACGGGAATCGACGTGCCGGAGGTTCTGAACCTGGTATTTTTCAAAAAGGTTATGAGCAAGGCAAAATTCTGGCAGATGATTGGGCGGGGCACAAGGCTCTGTCCTGGTCTGCTGGATGGAGAAGATAAGCAGAAATTCTATATTTTTGATTTTTGCGGAAATTTTGATTTTTTCCGAATGAATAAAGGAAAAGCTGCAGCAAATACAATTCCCCTTCAGGGAGCGATTTTTAATCTGCAGTTTGAAATTTCCTATAAGCTTCAGGATATGGAATATCAGACGGACCGGCTGATTGCATACCGAAAAGCGCTGGTGGACCAGATGAGCGGGAAGGTGAAGGAACTGCCGAGGGACAATTTTGCTGTGCGCCAGCATCTGAAGTATGTGGAGCTGTATTCGGAACCGTCTGGCTATCACGCCCTTACCTACGAGGACACCCTGCTTGTGAGGGATGAAGTGGCGCCTTTAATCCAGCCGGACGGGGATGAAGTAAACGCCGTTCGGTTTGACGCGCTTATGTATGGGATTGAGCTGGCCTGTCTGGTTGGAAAGAAGTATTCAAAAGCCCGGACAGATCTTAACAGAAAAGTAGCTGGAATTGCAGGCATGTCCAATATCCCTGAAATTCAGGCCCAGTCTGCTCTGATTGAGAAGATTCTGCACACTGATTATGTTGAAACTGCCGGAATCAATGAATTTGAGGAAATCAGGGAGAAGCTTCGCGATCTGATGAAGTATGTTCCTGTAGGAAAAATCAAATATACCACAAATTTCACAGACGAACTGCTTTCCATGGAGTGGAAGGAATCGGAGCTGGAGAATGACGAACTGAAAAATTATAAGGCCAAGGCGGAGCATTATATCAGGCAGCACCAGGATAATCCTGCGATTGCCAAGTTAAAGACGAATCAGCCTTTGACTCAGGCGGATATAGAGGCGTTAGAAGAGACGCTGTGGCATGAAGTCGGCACGAAGCAGGACTATGAGCAGGAATTTGGCGCGAAACCTCTGGGCGAATTTGTCCGGGAGATCGTAGGACTGGATATGAGTGCGGCCAAAGAGGCGTTTTCAGAGTACCTGACAGGCGCAAATCTGGACAACCGTCAGATTTACTTTGTGAACCAGATCGTGGAATACATTGTCCGCAATGGAGTGATGAAGGATTTTTCTGTGCTTCAGGAACCGCCGTTCACAGATCGGGGAAGCGTGGTTGAGATATTCACTGATATGAGCGTATGGCTGGGAATCAAACGAGTGATAGATACCATCAACGCCAATGCGGCGGCCTAGGAAAAAATTTGTGAGCAAGAATTATGAAAACGAAACAGCCGTCTCCTGCTATACTGGGTGGGGAAGGAGGAGACGGCGATGAAACACAAGGTTGAGAAGACAGAGGCAGCCATTGATTACATCGAAGGGCATTTATCGGAAATGCTGAATTTAGAGCTGGGGGCCATGGCTGTGTCTGCTTTCTGCCTGAAAAGGGCAGTGGGAAAGAAAAATGCTTGTATTTCTGGGAAAAGTGTGATAGGATAAACTTGTTTGACTATAGGAGGTGCAAAAGATGTTACGAGGGATCCTTACCTTTGTATTTGTTGCTATATGTGTATTTTTGACAGTTGTGGTATTGCTTCAGGAGGGCAAGTCAGCAGGTTTATCCGGTACTATTAACGGTATGGCTGACAGCTACTGGGGAAGAAACAAGAGCCGTTCCATGGAAGGAAAACTGGAGAAGCTTACGAAATACGGAGCGATTCTCTGGCTGATCCTGGCGCTTGTGCTTAACTTAAAGGTATTTTAACTGATTCAGAAAGACACTCTTGGCAGCAGGGGTGTCTTTTTTTTAGTCCACAGGACTGCGTTCTGTGAACTAAAAAACGCTCCGCGGGAACGCACTGCGGCGGAAAACGAAAGATTTTACAGCATCAGGAAACGCATGAAACCGGTAAAATGCGAAATCCTAATAAAGCAGGTCAAAACAGCCAGTGGGAAGCGCATCCCGCTGGTAAAACAATAATATCTGGAGAAAAACAGTGGGAAAAGAAGATAGAAAGCAGAAAAAAGGATTAGAATACGGCGCGGCAGAAACAGAACTTTTAGAACAGCGCAAGGCTATGCTGGTGGCTCTGATGAACGAGGAGGCCTATGTGCCGATGAAGCTGAAGGAGCTGGCTATTTTGCTGAACGTTCCCAGGGAACAGAGAGAAGAATTAAAGCAGGTGCTGAACCTTCTTCTGGCGGAGGGAAAAATCAGTGTATCAAAAAAAGGCAAATTTGGAAAGGCCGAGGCTTTCGCCCTAATAGGCGTATTTTCCGGCAATGCCAGAGGATTTGGATTTGTGGCTATTGAAGGACAGGAAGAGGACGTATTTATTCCGGCAGACAGGACGGGGGGCGCTCTTCATGGAGACAGAGTTCAGATTGTCATTGACAGTGAGGGAAGAGGCGGTCGCCCGGAAGGCACGGTTGTGCGGATTCTGGAACATGCCAATGAGACTCTGGTGGGAACCTATGAAAAAGGCAAGGGCTACGGCTTTGTTGTCCCGGACAACCAGAGAATATCAAAGGATATTTTTATTCCTCAGGGCTGCGATCAGGGCGCAGTCAGCGGCCATAAGGTCATGGTGAAAATCAAAGACTTCGGAGAGAAGAAAGGAAAGAAGCCAGAGGGCGTTATTACGGAAATTTTGGGCCATATTCACGATCCCGGAGTAGACATTCTGTCTATCGTCAAGGCCTATGGACTGCCGGAGGATTTCCCTGCGGCAGTGAAGACCCAGCTGAAACAGATTCCTGATGAAGTGAAGAAGGACAGCTGGGCCGGCAGAAAGGATCTGAGGGATCTGCCGACCGTTACTATTGATGGTGAGGAGGCTAAGGATTTAGATGACGCCATCAGTATTGAGCGGGCTGGGGAGGGGTATCTTCTGGGTGTCCATATTGCGGATGTCAGTCACTATGTGCAGGAGCATACGCCTTTGGACGAGGAGGCCTTCAAGAGGGGAACCAGCGTGTACCTGGTGGATCGGGTGATTCCCATGCTTCCCCACAAGCTTTCCAACGGCATCTGTTCTCTTAACGAGGGGGAGGATCGGCTGGCCCTCAGCTGCCTGATGGAGATTGACGGCCAGGGAAATGTGACAGGACATGAGATTGCTGAGACAGTAATCCGCTCGGATCGCAGGATGACCTACACGGCGGTGAACGCCATTGTAACGGATCACGATCCTCAGGTGACGGCAGAATACGCTGAATTTGCAGAGATGTTTCTGCTGATGAAGGAGCTGGCGGATATTCTCAGGAAAAAACGTCACGCCAGGGGTTCCATTGACTTTGATTTCCCGGAAAGCAAAATTGTGCTGGATGAGAAGGGGAAGCCTCTTGAGATCAAGGCCTATGAGAGAAATGCGGCTACCAGGATTATTGAAGACTTTATGCTGCTGGCCAACGAGACGGTGGCGGAAGACTATTTCTGGCAGGATCTGCCCTTTCTCTACCGGACCCATGACAAGCCGGATGAGGATAGGATGAAGCGCCTGGGAACCTTTATCAATAATTTCGGCTATGTTTTAAGAATGCCTGGCGGGCAGGTATATCCAAAGGAGATCCAGAAGCTGTTAGATAAGGTGGAAGGCACGCCGGAGGAACTTTTAATCAGCCGCCTGACGTTGCGTTCTATGAAACAGGCGAAATATACTATAGAAAACACAGGACATTTTGGCCTGGCAGCCAGATATTATACACATTTTACATCTCCTATCAGGAGATACCCGGATCTGCAGATTCATCGGATCATTAAGGAATCTCTTCACGGCGGTCTGACGGGAAAACGTATTTCCCATTATGAGAAAATTCTGCCGCAGGTGGCAGTACAGACCTCTGCTCTGGAGAGACGGGCCGATGAGGCGGAGAGGGAGACGGATAAACTGAAAAAAGTTCAGTACATGGAGCAGTTTATCGGTCAGGAATTTGAAGGCGTTATTTCCAGCGTCACCAGCTGGGGCTTCTACGTGGAGCTTCCAAATACAGTGGAGGGACTCGTCCATATCAGTGAGCTCAGGGACGATTACTATGTATTTCTGGAAGAACGGTACGAGCTTTCCGGTGAGATGACAGGGAAAACGTATAAATTAGGTCAGACAATCCGGGTACAGCTGACAGGCTGTGACCGTTTTTCAAAGACTATCGACTTTATTCCGGCCAAAGAGTTTTAGATGTTCGGAATAAAACATGAGGAGGAGCAGAATGGGAACGAATAACTTTAAATTAGTGGCCAATAATAAAAAGGCATACCATGATTACTTTATTGACGACAAGTACGAGACGGGCATTGAGCTTTATGGGACTGAGGTAAAGTCCATCCGTATGGGCAAATGCAGCATCAAGGAGGCGTTTGTACGGATTGAGAACGGCCAGGTATATATCTACGGCATGCATATCAGCCCTTATGAAAAGGGAAATATTTTTAATAAGGATCCGCTGAGACAGAGAAAGCTTCTGATGCACCGCAGGGAAATTGATAAGCTTTTGTCAAAAATAAAGGAGAAGGGATTCACCCTGGTTCCTCTTCAGGTCTACTTTAAGGGAAGCCTTGTGAAGGTGGAGATTGGCCTGGCGCGGGGCAAGAAGCTCTACGACAAGCGCGACGATATCGCTAAGAAGGATGCGAAGCGGGAAATGGAGAGAAGTTTTAAGGCGAAGAATATGTAAAAACAGGCGCACGAGGAAAAATTTTCTTGTTCCACTTTAAGTTACCGAAAATTTTTCCTCATGCTTAAGCAAAGGACGGTTATACAAAAGATTTGACATAAAATTGAAACAGTGTTAAAATAAAACGACAGTGCATAAGGGCCAGTACCGGTTTCGACAGGGGCTATGCAGCTGGTGAAGCTATCCGCATGCGATGCGTTAAATGGCAAAATTAAAATTAAACGCTAACGATAGAAAATTAGCACTTGCTGCTTAATTGCAGCAGTTGTCAGCCTTAGGGCACTCACACCTTAAGAATCTGGCATCGACTATGTGAGAAACGATGGCGGGAGGGCACCGAACCGTCAGGCGTATCAGGGGCTACTGAAGTTCTGAGGATGTTCGTTTCCGCAGGATGGAGGGAATGAAAAAGAACGGACTATGATAGTAGAAGAACAGGGAATTGGTTCTTGGACACGGGTTCGACTCCCGTCTGGTCCACTCACGATGAACCCTTGTAAATATGGGATTTTTCCTCTATTTACAAGGGTTTTTCTATGTTTTGGGAGAAATGCTATTGCACTAAAAAGAAGCTTTTTTTCACGGCTTTATGCAACACGAATGCAACACGAAAATCGCACCATTGAATGAAGCCTCTTGAAATACAAATAAAAATATTGTATTATTTTTCGAGAAGTGTATACAATTTGTCTTGTTGTAACTGAGGAGGAGATAAAAGTATGACACAGGAGATAAAAAATGATTTTTCAAAGGGCAGCGTGGTGAAAAACATTTTAAATCTGGCAGTACCCATGACATTGGCTCAGCTGATCAATGTACTTTACAATGTTGTTGATCGAATTTACATTGGAAGAATTCCGGATCACGCTACGCTGTCTCTGACGGGAATTGGCCTGTCTCTACCTATGATTACTATGGTGACGGCATTTGCGAATCTATTTGGAATGGGAGGAGCGCCACTCTGTTCTATAGAGAGGGGAAGAGGAAATCTGAAAGAGGCGGAAAAAATCATGGGAAATTCTTTTTCTATGATGATGCTGTTTGGCGTTCTTCTGACAGCATTTGGCTTGATTTTTAAAAAGCCTCTCCTCTATGCTTTTGGAGCCAGCGATGCCACCTGGCCTTTTGCAGATGCCTATATTACCATATATCTTTTGGGCAGCATTTTTGTCATGACAGGACTGGGGATGAACAGCTTTATTAATTCTCAGGGATTTGGCAGGATCGGTATGTGTACGGTGCTTTTAGGCGCGGCAGCCAATCTGATTCTGGATCCGATTTTTATTTTTGGGCTGGATATGGGAATACAGGGCGCTGCCTTGGCTACAGTCATTTCCCAGGCTCTCTCCGCGGCTTGGATTCTTTGGTTTTTGACGGGGAAAAAGGCGATTTTGAGACTGAAGCTTTCCTGTATGAAGCCGGAGCTTAAAAGAATCAAGGAGATCACATCTCTTGGAATGAGCGGTTTTACCATGGCTATCACTAACTGTACTGTTCAGGTGGTCTGCAATGCAACGCTTCAGGTTTACGGAGGAGACCTCTATGTGGGAATTATGACTGTCATCAACTCCCTCAGAGAGGTGGCCATTATGCCGGTGCATGGCGTGACGAACAGTTCCCAGCCAGTGATGGGCTTTAATTATGGAGCGGAGGAGTACGGGAGGGTGAAGAAAGCCATTGTGTTTACCTCTGTATTTTCCATCATATATACGACTCTGGCTTGGGCGCTTCTGCACGGCTTTCCTGAATTTTTTATTCGCATGTTTAACCAGGATCCAGCTCTGATTGAAGCGGGAATACCAGCTCTCAGGCTCTATTTTTTCGGATTTTTTATGATGTCTCTCCAGTTTGCCGGACAGGCTGTTTTTGTGGCGCTGGGAAAATCAAAGCAGGCTGTATTCTTTTCTATTTTCCGTAAAGTGGTGATCGTGACTCCCCTGACGCTGTTTCTGCCGTCTTTGCTTCACATGGGAACGGACGGAGTATTTATCGCGGAGCCGATTTCCAATTTTGTGGGAGGAGCCGCCTGTTTTGGCACTATGATGTTTACTGTATGGCGGGAACTGACGAGAAAACAGTATAACCAGCAGTTATAGTGTTATTCTATTTACAGAAAATGAAGAAATCGTATTGACAATACAGAACCTATCTACGATAATGGAATATATTATAAATTTGCTCGGAAAGGAAGGGTGAAGCCCATGTACAATATAAGAATCGAAAAAACAGCCGCTCCGAAACAGAAGCCGGGAGCAGATGATCCGCTGAAGTTTGGAACTATTTTTACAGATCACATGTTTGTGTGCGATTACATAGAAGGACAGGGCTGGGTAGACCCCAGGATTGTTCCTTATCAGCCGCTTACGCTGGATCCGTCCTGCATGGTATTCCACTATGGCCAGGAGATGTTCGAGGGCTTAAAAGCTTATAAGAGCGAGGACGGAAGAACTCTGTTGTTCCGCCCTGACAAGAACTGGGAGAGAGCGAAAAACAGTAATCAGCGTCTCTGTATGCCGGAGATTCCTAAAGATATGTTTTTACAGGCATTAAATGATCTGGTGAAGCTGGATGCAGACTGGATTCCTACAAAGCCGGGAACCTCTCTGTACATTCGTCCGTTTATGTTCGCCACGGATCCGTTCCTCGGAGTCCGCCCGTCAAATACCTACAAGTTTTTAATTATTTTGTCTCCAGTAGGCGCTTACTATGAGAGCGGTCTGGATCCAGTTAAAATCTGGATTGAGGACGAGTATGTAAGAGCGGTAAGAGGCGGAATTGGAGAGGCCAAAACAGGCGGCAACTATGTAGCCTCCCTGGCTGCTCAGGTGAAAGCTCATGATGAGGGCTACGCCCAGGTGCTGTGGCTGGACGGAGTGGAGAGAAAATACATTGAAGAAGTAGGAGCGATGAATATCTTCTTTAAGATCAATGGAACTGTTGTGACACCTCAGTTAAACGGAAGTATTCTTCCTGGAATTACCAGAAGATCTGCTATTGAGCTGTGCAGAGAGTGGGGGATTCCGGTGGAGGAGAGAAGGATTTCTGTAGACGAAATCGTAGAGGCTGCCAGAACAGGAGCCATGGAAGAGTGTTTTGGAACTGGTACGGCAGCAGTTGTATCTCCAGTAGGAGAGCTTCGCTATGAAAACGAAAAAATGGCTATTACAGGCGGAAAAATTGGTCCTGTTACCCAGAAGATTTATGATACAATCACAGGTATTCAGCTGGGAAAGATAGAGGGGCCAGCTGGCTGGAGTGTAGAAGTAAAGTAAAAACAGATAAAGCAAAACGCGGAAAATATCTTGACAAAACGGGAACCAATGCTATAATCAAAGAGAATAGAAGACTAGCCATGTCCAATACAGCCAACACGCTGAGAAGAAAAGTAGGCCGGAAGAAGCTGTCCAGAGAGAGAGGTGCCAGGTGGAAGCCTCTTACAGAAGAACCGTCTGAAGACCATCTTTGAGTGTCCCTTAATCGGGAACGGTGATTCCGTTATCATCATAATGAGAGGTGCAGGATCTTAGTGTCTGCGCAATCAGGGTGGAACCGCGAATAAATTCGTCCCTTGTTATACATAAAGTGTATGACAAGGGATTTTTTATTTCACAGGAACTTGCGTCCTCTGGGATAAGATCCCTCGCAAAGATCGCAGTTCTGCAGTCCAAATATGTATCAGACATGGAAACAGCCGACAAGCAGTTAATAAATCAAAAGGAGATAAAATCATGAAGATTACATTAAAAGACGGCTCTGTAAAAGAGTATGCATCTGCCATGTCTGTCATCGACATTGCAAAAGATATCAGCGAAGGTCTTGCCAGAGTTGCCTGTGCAGGAGAGATGGACGGAGACACAGTAGATTTAAGAACAGTAGTGGATAAGGACTGTCAGTTAAATATTCTGACAGCAAAGGATGAGAACGGATTGGCAGCGCTCCGCCATACAGCCAGCCACATCATGGCGCAGGCTGTAAAGAGATTATATCCGAATACAAAGCTGGCAATCGGACCTTCCATTGCAGACGGATTTTACTATGATGTGGATCCGGAAAGCCCTATGACAGCAGAAGATATGGGGAAAATTGAAGCCGAGATGAAGAAGATCGTGAAAGAAAATCTTCCGATTGAGCGTTTCACCCTGCCGAGAGAGGAAGCGATTGCTTTTATGAAGGAGAAGGAGGAGCCTTACAAGGTAGAGCTGATTGAAGATCTTCCAGAGGGCGAGGAGATCAGCTTTTATCGTCAGGGCGAGTTCGTAGATCTCTGCGCTGGCCCGCACCTGATGAGCACAAAGGATGTAGGAAAGGCTTACAAACTCTTAAATCTGGCCGGCGCTTACTGGCGCGGAAGCGAGAAAAATAAGATGCTGACACGTATCTACGCGACAGCTTTCTCCAAAAAGGAGGAATTAGAGGCCTACATCACTATGATGGAGGAGGCTAAAAAGCGTGATCACAGAAAGCTGGGAAAAGAGCTGGGCTTATTCATGATGCACGATGCAGGCCCTGGATTCCCATTCTTCCTTCCTAAGGGAATGCAGCTTAAGAATACGCTTCTGGATTACTGGAGAGAGATCCACCGTAAGGCTGGATACGTGGAAATTTCCACGCCGGTTATCTTGAACAGAAGTCTTTGGGAGACATCCGGACACTGGGATCACTACAAGAATAATATGTATACAACTGTGATCGATGAGGAAGACTATGCAATCAAGCCGATGAACTGTCCAGGCGGCGTTCTCGTTTACGCTTCTGAGCCAAGATCCTACCGTGATCTGCCTCTGCGCATGGGAGAACTGGGACTGGTTCATCGCCATGAGAAATCCGGACAGCTGCATGGTCTGATGCGCGTACGCTGCTTTACACAGGATGACGCTCATATCTTCATGACACCAGAGCAGATTAAGGATGAGATCAAAGGCGTTGCCACTCTGATCAATGAGGTTTACACTCTGTTTGGCTTTAAATATCATGTGGAGCTCTCTACAAGACCGGAAGACAGCATGGGAAGCGACGAGGATTGGGAGCTTGCAACAGAGGGATTGAGAAGCGCCCTGGAGGAACTTGGACTTTCTTATGTAGTAAATGAAGGAGACGGAGCCTTCTATGGACCGAAGATTGATTTCCATCTGGAAGACTGCATTGGAAGAACATGGCAGTGTGGAACCATCCAGCTGGATTTCCAGCTTCCACAGCGATTTGAGCTGGAGTACACAGGTGCAGATGGAGAGAAGCACAGACCAATTATGATTCACCGTGTTGTATTTGGATCCATTGAGAGATTTATTGGAATCTTAATTGAGCACTTTGCAGGCGCATTCCCGACATGGCTGGCTCCGGTACAGGTAAAGGTGCTTCCGATTTCAGACAAATATGCAGAGTACGCTTCCAAGGTATACGAGGCTTTAAATGCAGCTGGAATCCGTGCTGAGATGGATACCCGCTCCGAGAAAATCGGCTACAAGATCCGCGAAGCACAGACTCACAAGATTCCGTACATGCTGGTAGTAGGCCAGAAAGAGGAAGAGGAGAATACAGTATCTGTCAGAAGCCGCTTTGCAGGTGACGAGGGAGCTTCCTCCTTAGACGGATTTATTGAGAAAATTCAGAAGGAAATCACATCGAAAGAGATGAGAAAGATGGAAGAGAAAAAGGAAAATTAATCCGTTTCTTCTATTATAATGCAGTTCTTCCGGTTTAAACGGGAGGAATAAAAAGCTGAAATGATCGCATAATAATCCTGAACAAGAAAACCGGCCGTTCTAAATCAGGAAAAAGCCGGAAAAAGGAGGACTTTTGCGATGACAAGACTTGACTGCAATGTAACTGGATGTGTACACAACTCAGAGAACTGCTGCTGCCGCAATTCTATTACAGTAGAAGGAAAGGCAGCTACAGAAAAGTGCGGCACCTGCTGCGCCAGCTTCGATGAGAACAAGGGGCAGATGTTTAAGAACATGTTTAAGACGCCGGAGAGCCAGCTGCGCGTAGCCTGCGAGGCAGAAAACTGTGTCTATAATAAGGACAAATTCTGTGCAGCCGATCACATCGGAATTACTGGCGGAAATGCTGTAGAGGCTCATCAGACAGAGTGTTCAAGCTTTAAGGCCCGTTAAAAAGCAGCAGAATAAGGACAGGCACAGAGCTGCTGTAAGATAGGGGAAGAAAGGATGTTTTCACTGAAAGAGTTCCTTTCTTCCCTTTTTTATGGCATGGGAAATTGTGTCCTATGTTGTAAAAAACGCTTCGCTTAGGAAGCGCACTTGCGCGAAGAAGAAATATATTTTAAAAAAGTCCTTGACGAAACAAAAATCCCATAGTATAATACTAAAAGTTGTGAAGAACAGCATCAGGAAAGCAGGTATCCGCCTCACCCTGGCACATGCAGTGACCAGTGGTTCATACAAAATAGAGAATAATCCAGAATTGGGATTTCCTATAGTTTATGAGCGGGTAGTCTGACTGCCCGCTTTTTGTTGTTTCGCTCCGTGGCAGTAAAACGACAGAGGAGCAGAAACAGTTAGTATATTGATTCATTCATCATCACAGTATGGAGGTGGACGGCTATTAGCGATTTAATGATTAACGAACAGATTAGAGACAGAGAGGTTCGTTTGATTGGAGAACACGGAGAGCAGCTTGGTATCATGTCTGCAAAGGATGCCTATAAGTTGGCAAAGGAAGCAGAGCTTGATTTGGTAAAGATTGCTCCGACGGCAAAGCCGCCGGTCTGCAAGATTATTGATTATGGAAAATTCCGTTACGAGCAGGCCCGCAAGGAAAAAGAAGCTAAAAAGAAACAGAAGACAATCGAGGTAAAGGAAGTACGCCTGTCCCCGAACATTGACGAAAATGACCTGAACACAAAGGTGGGAGCGGCCAGAAAGTTCATTGAAAAGGGAAATAAGGTTAAGATTACTCTTCGTTTCAGAGGCCGTGAGATGGCGCACATGTCCAAAACCAAATACATCCTCGACGATTTCGCTGAGAAGCTGGCCGACATCGCGGTTGTCGACAAGCCTTCCAAAGTTGAGGGAAGAAGCATTGTGATGTTTTTAACTGCAAAACGTTAAAAATAGACCATTATCTAAGGAGGAAAATAAACATGCCTAAAATGAAAACAAGCAGAGCAGCTGCTAAGCGTTTTAAAACAACAGGAACAGGAAAGTTAGTAAGAAACAAAGCTTACAAATCCCATATCTTAACTAAGAAATCTACTAAGAGAAAGAGAAATCTTAGAAAAGACATCGTTACTGACGCTACAAATGCAAAAGTAATGAAGAAGATTTTACCATACTTATAAGATTGAGAGATTAAGAAGGAGGAAATAACCGATGGCAAGAATTAAAGGCGGATTAAACGCTAAGAAGAAACATAACAGAGTGTTAAAGCTGGCTAAAGGCTACAGAGGCGCTCGTTCCAAACAGTATAGAATCGCAAAGCAGTCTGTAATGAGAGCATTAAAGAGCTCCTATGCAGGACGTAAGGAGAGAAAGAGACAGTTCAGACAGCTCTGGATCGCACGTATCAACGCTGCTGCACGTATCAACGGTTTATCCTACAGCAAGTTCATGTACGGATTAAAGCTGGCTGGCGTTGAGATGAACCGTAAGGTATTATCTGATATGGCTATCAGCGATGCTGAGGGCTTTGCAAAGTTAGCAGAGTTAGCTAAGTCCAAACTGGCTTAATTTCAGTATTTAAAACAGAACAGACAGATGCCGGAGGAAAGAGAATTATTTTCTTCCGGCATCTATTTTTTTGGAAAAAGATATACAAACGCAATTAATAAAAAAATTAAAAAAATTGCAAAAAAGACTTGCCAAATTTTGGACAGTGTGATATACTGTATATCGTTGAAAGAAAAACAACAGGAAAAAGAATAGGCGGGAGTGCTGGAATTGGCAGACAGGCTAGACTAAGGATCTAGTGGTTGTATGATCGTGTGGGTTCAAGTCCCATCTCCCGCATACGCAGAAGTGGCG
>JAGZZT010000035.1 GCA_018377235.1 Clostridium sp. | reverse complement strand
TATGTTACATACTCTGACTTAATTCAGATTGGAATATTCATTGTTGCCCTTGTCAGTCTTTGTTACGAGATTTTCAAGGATAAAAGAAATTAGCCGCCACTACTGCAATAGTGACGGCTAAACAGTAATAGTTTAGTCACAAACTATATAGGGTAGGCCGCTTCTGTGGCTTCCCTTTTTCTATTTTAACTATACCATATCAGACGGCAGGATACAAGGGGGAAATATCACTCTTGTTTTTTTCTGTATTTCTATTGTGGCGAATCGCCTTTTATAATTCAACGGTTTCGTTAGATTCTCCAAAGTCCTGTTTTTACTGATTGTTGAAATAATTCTTTCATGATTTCGTTTAATCAAAGGGCTTATTCTGCCGGATATTTTACATTGAAATCTGATATGCTATGAATTTTTAGCTTCTTTCATTAGATAAATCACCTGATTTTTCTTATAAACATGCATAAAGTACCCCTAAGCTTTACTCGCAGTAGGCGCTTCCATGACATCCTTCGCAGGTTGGGAGAAGGACGAGGATGGTATCTGGCACTACTACGACAGTGACGATGAGATGGTAACAGACGAGTGGAGAAAGGACGGTTCCAAGTGGTTCTATCTCGACGAGGATGGTAACATGGCTACAGACGCTTGGGTAGACGATGAGTACTACGTAGGCGCTGATGGTGCTATGTTAAAGAATGCTTGGGTTAAGACCACAACTGATGATGATATCGACGATCCAGAGGATGACGGTGATCATTGGTACTACTTCGGTTCCAATGGTAAGAAGGAAGCTGATGATTCCAAGAAGATCAACGGCAAGACTTACTACTTCAACGAAGATGGTGAGATGATCTACGGTTGGTACGAAGATAACGGTGACGTATTCTACCTCGGAACAGAAGATGAGGGCTGGAGAGCAGAGAATCAGTGGTTATGGCTTGAGCTTCCTAGTGAGGACGATGTAGATAGAAACGGTGTTGGATTTGACAACGATGACTGTGCTACCTGCGACGAGGAAGGCTGGTACTACTTCGGTTCCAATGGTAAGATGTATGAGAGCGCAAAGAAAAAGAAAGTAAACGGAAAGTATTACTTCTTCAATGACCACGGCCAGATGGTATACGAGTGGATCAACAACAATAAATATCGCGTAACTGGTACAACAACTCCATCCGGCGCAACTCTGGTAGAAGGTACAGCAAGCAACGCATTAGATGGAAATGCTGGCAACAACAAGGGTGCAGGCCAGATCTGGAATATGCAGTACTCCAACGTAGTAGAGGATGGTTCCAGAGCAAACGGCTGGTATGAGATTGATGGTTCTGAGGATACAGGTACAGACGGCGACACAGACTGGTACTACTTCGATGACGGTGAGGCTGAGAGAGCTGATTCTGCTGGTGATTTAGTTACTATCGATGGCGACAATGAGGCTGTATACAGAGCTAAGATTAAAATCAACGGCAAATACTTCTGCTTCAACGAGATGGGTCAGATGCAGACAGGTCTCCAGTACATCGCAGAAGACGGTGCATTCTACTACTTTGATGAGAATGGCTATATGCAGACAGGTAAGGAGACAAATGTAGAGGATGACGATGATTCCTTCAACTTCTACTTCATCACAAAGAACGGCAAGAATGGCCAGGGCCAGACAGGCGAGAAGGACGGATACCTCTACTTTGGCGGTAAGAGACTTGAGGCTGATGACGACTACAGAGTATACTACTGTGATGGAAAGTACTGGCTTGTAAATAATAAGGGTAAAATCCAGTCTTCCGAGAGCAAGAAGTACGATGTAGAAGAGCTGAAACTTGGCACTACAAGCGGAACATTTAAGTTCACATTCAATAACGATGATTCCATTGCTACAGTTCTTGACGAGAATGGTGACGCTATTAGTGGTGTAACTCTTGATGCAGCTAACGATGCTGCTAGCACAATGGAATCAAGGGGTATTTCCATTCCATACATCGCTCTGTATGACAATTACTACAGCTATGATGATGCAAATGGAAATTTAGATAAGAACACATTCGCTTGGTATGGTGCTAATACTGGTAATACAGTACCGAACTGGATCGACTAATATTAAAGCAGTTTAGTTTACATAAACTAAATAATTAAAAAATGTGGGATACTGCTTCTGGGTAATGAAATACTCAGAGGTGGTATCTCATTTTTTAGTGTGAATATTTTCTGAGATAGTATAATGGAGATTAAGAATCGAAAACTTGAAATGAACTTTTTCATTGAACCACATAAATTTCCGTGGTCAAATAACATTACGGAAAGCACTCATGACAGGAGTGGTATGCCTCCAGACCTGCCCTGGTTTACCAGG
>JAGZZT010000008.1 GCA_018377235.1 Clostridium sp. | reverse complement strand
GGATGAGGGGAGTTCCTCTTAGATGTCCTTACCATTTATACCAAAAAAGAATAAGTCTGTAAGCTGTTTTTCTTGCTTACAAACTTATTATACGAGGAGAATTGCTATGTATTCAGAGAAAGTAATGGATCACTTCCAGAACCCGAGAAATGTGGGAGAAATAGAGAACGCCAGCGGAACGGGTACAGTAGGAAACGCCAAGTGCGGCGATATTATGAGAATTTACCTGGATATTGACGAGAATCAGATTATCAGAGATGTAAAATTTAAAACATTTGGCTGCGGAGCCGCTGTAGCGACCAGCAGCATGGCTACAGAGCTTGTAAAAGGAAAATCTGTCCAGGAGGCTATGCAGGTGACGAATAAGGCTGTTATGGAAGCCCTTGACGGACTTCCGCCAGTAAAAGTACACTGCTCTCTTTTAGCAGAGGAGGCGATTCACGCAGCACTCTGGGACTATGCAGAGAAGAACGGGATTCAGATTGAGGGACTGGAAAAGCCCAAGTCTGATATCAGTGAGGAAGAAGAGGAAGAAGAGTATTAATTCCATGGAAAACAGGAAGGTAGTAGTGGGCATGTCAGGAGGAGTTGACTCCTCCGTGGCTGCCTGGCTTTTAAAAAAACAGGGTTACGATGTGATAGGAGTAACCATGCAGATCTGGCAGGACCAGGATCAGCAGACAGAGGAGGAGAATGGAGGCTGCTGCGGCTTAAGCGCAGTGGACGATGCCAGAAGAGTAGCGTCAAAGCTTGAAATTCCCTACTATGTGATGAATTTTAAAAAAGAGTTCCGAAAATATGTAATGGATTATTTTGTGGATGAATACCTGAATGCCCGGACACCAAATCCCTGCATTGCCTGTAATCGGTTCGTAAAATGGGAGGCGCTGTTAAAGCGGAGTCTTGATATTGGAGCCAGCTATATTGCCACAGGCCATTACGCCAGGATTGAGCAGCTTCCCAACGGCCGCTATGCGCTTCGGAAATCTGCGACAGCGGAAAAAGATCAGACCTATGCGCTTTACAGTCTTACCCAGGAGCAGCTTTCACACACCTTGATGCCGGTAGGAGAATTTACCAAAGACGAGATAAGAGCCATGGCCAGAGAACTGGATCTTCAGACTGCCGATAAGCCTGACAGTCAGGAGATCTGCTTTATTCCAGATCATGATTACGCAAAATTTATTGCTGAGGATACAGACAGGGAGCTTCCGGAAGGGAACTTCGTAGATCAGAACGGGCGTATTTTAGGGCGCCATAAGGGGCTGATTCACTATACAGTCGGACAGAGAAAGGGACTTAACCTGTCTATGGGGCATCCCGTATTTGTGGTGGAGCTGAGGCCGGAGACCAATGAGGTGGTAATTGGAGACAGCCAGGACGTATTTTCAAAGAGTCTGCGCTGCAGGAATTTGAACTGGATGGCAGTGGATGGCCTGCACGGCCAGGAGATGCGTTTTATGGCTAAGATCCGCTATGGCCACAAAGGAGCTCTCTGCACAGTCAGAGAGGTGGGGCCGGACTTAGTGGAATGTGAATTTGACGAGCCTCAGAGAGCGATAACACCAGGCCAGGCCGTTGTATTTTACGATGGCGAATATGTGGCTGGGGGAGGTACAATACTGTGATTGGCAGAAAAGGAACAGGGAAGAAGCGCTGGGCACAGGCTGCCAGCTCAGGCTCATCTCTCAGTACAGAACAAAGAGAGGGAAAAGGCAGAAGCAGAAAGCAGAGTTTCGCTGAACGCCGGCGCCAGGAAAAGCGCCGGGCGGGAGCTCTGCTCTCGGCTCTTTTTCTCGTGTGCGTGACCGGCGTTTTTGGTCTGGGAAGCTTTCTCTATAATCCGGCTCTGCTGGGACTTCAGCCATCCAGACAGGTATCCAGACAGGAGGCAGAACAACATCAGGAGAAGACAGCCAGGAAAACAGAGAAAGGAAATCTGAGCGTTCTGCCGGATGGAAGTAAGGCTAAGGCGCTTCCGGAAAGTCCAGCTGTCTACTTAAACGATACCCTTGCCGGACTGACCGACAGCCAGTTAAAGGGACTGGCTGTTTTCGGAAAACAGCAGGAGGAGCCGGAGATCGGTCATGTAGAGAGCGAACTGACGACTGCCAATGGCTTTGAAACCAGGGATGACCAGGTGGTTGTTCAGGGAGATGGAGTAAACCTTCGGGCTGAAAGCCAGACAGAGAGCCGGATTATCGTTCAGCTGAAGACAGGAGATATCCTTCAGAGAACAGGCGAGAACGGAGAGTGGAGCCGCGTTGTCTATGAGGGAACCGAGTGTTATGTGTCAAATCAGTTTGTGGAAGTGAAGCAGCCGGAAACAGAGTCAGACAATGCAGCTGGAGTTCAGACGGCTGCTGTGCCTGAGGCTGACGGGCTGGTGAGAGCGGCATCAGAGGGAGAAATACAGACTGTGGGCCAGGGTCCTGTGATAGTGATCGACGCGGGACACCAGAATAAGGAAAATACCAGAAAAGAGCCGGCTGGACCTGATTCTTCCAGAATGAGCCAGAAAATGGAAGCGGGAGCAGTGGGAAGTTTCCTGGGAGTCCGCGAGTGCGACGTTACGCTGGCCATTGCAGAAAAGACAAAGCAGGTTCTGACAGAGAGAGGCTACCAGGTAATCATGACCAGGGAGAGCAACGATGTGAATATGAGCTGGGCAGAGAGAGCCAGGCTGGCAGAAAAGAGTGGAGCAGGGGCGCTGATCCACATTCATGCCCACAGCCAGGAAAGCACCTCTGTTACCGGCGTTCTGGCGTCCTGCCAGTCCTCCGGAAATCCCTACAACGGAGATTTGGCTTCTGAAAGCTATGCTCTGTCAAGCTGCATAGCGGGAAGCGTCAGCCAGGCCACGGGGGCAAAAAACCGAGGCGTAAAGAGGACGGATACTTCCAGTGAAATCAACTGGAGTACAGTTCCTGTCACAGTGCTGGAAACAGGTTTCCTCAGCAATCAGCAGGAGGAACTTTTGCTTTCACAGGAGGAGTATCAGTCCAGGATTGCATCAGGAATTGCAGATGGATTGGATCAGTTCTTTGCCGGCAGGCGGTAAGAGAACGGCAGGCATCCTGGCGGACAAAATGTATATCTAAAATATATGTGAAATATATCTGAGCCATATATTTGATAGATAAATAATTGTCCAAAACCAGGTGACAAACGAAGAAAAGTCTAGTATAATAAAAAAAGCGCCGCCTGGAAGAACAGGCGGCCACATCAGGAGACGTAGCGAAGCGGCCGTAACGCGGCGCACTCGAAATGCGTTTGCCGGTTCATCCCGGCACGAGGGTTCGAATCCCTCCGTCTCCGCTTGAAACCCTTGTAAATCAAGGGTTTTTCTTATTTGTGGAAAAAGAGGAGACACCCGGAAAAAGGTGTCTTTTTTGGGTTCTGGGGGACTATTTGGGGACTGCACTTTTTGTGCCTTTTGGAGCAGTGCTTCCACCTGCTGTCCTTTTGATTAGCCTAAATGCAATTCTTTTTTTAACGCATCTTGAAGGATTGGGAAAAATTCACGTTTCTTTCTAAGGCGGCAGCGTTTAGCCAAGCCGGAAGCGTTACAGTCCGATTTACAGAGCGGTTTACTTGAGCCATACAGATGGAAGGCATGTATACGTCAACCAATACAGCGCGTTCGCTGCTTTGCGTGTCAACTAATGAAAGTGGCGTAGGGGTGGGAATTTCTTCCCCGTCCTCTTCCAGACCATAGAGAACGTAGCCGAGTAGTTCGCGGGCAGAAATAAGCGTGTCTTCTTCATTTTCTCCACTTGTGGTAGCGTCTAAATCTGGAAAAGTAACTGCAATCTCCTGTTCTGGTTCATAAGTGAATATAGCCGGATAGAAGCAGATTCAACAACAAATTTTTCCTGTACAGTATAGGTAAATCCATATAGAGTCTATGCTAATTATGATATTTTACAAAGAAAGCCGGACAGGATACAATGAGGCCATAAGAGTATTTTAAAGGAAATACAGGATTGGCCTGCAGAGAATGCAAATTTTCTGCAGAGAGAAAATAAGCTTAAGGAGGGGTATTCTTATGGTAAAACTGTATGATAAAGGAGCATATCTGGTGAATGGAATTCACCTGTTCCCGGAAAATGACACGGCCCAGATAACAGCTCTGACCGGAAAGTCTGTTACGAAGAATGAGGCAAAAAAGGGCACGATAACTTATTCAATTTTGAAGAGTCATAATATGTCTGGAACTATGGATAAACTGAAACTGAAATTTGACGCTATGGCTTCTCACGATATCACTTATGTTGGAATTTGCCAGACTGCTAAGGCCTCAGGGATGGACAAATTCCCATTGCCCTACGTTTTGACCTGCTGCCATAACTCCCTTTGCGCTGTAGGTGGAACGATCAATGAAGACGATCATGTATTTGGCCTGTCTGCCTGTAAAAAATATGGCGGAACCTTCGTACCGCCTCATGTGGCTGTGATTCATCAATATATGAGAGAGACTATGGCTGGCGGGGGAAAGATGATTTTAGGCTCCGATTCCCATACCCGCTACGGTGCGCTGGGCACCATGGCCATCGGCGAGGGCGGCGGAGAATTGGTGAAACAGTTATTGAACGACACTTACGATATTGCGTATCCCGGCGTCGTGGCTGTCTATCTTGACGGGAAACCAGGCTTTGGTGTTGGTCCCCAGGACATTTCTCTGGCCATTATCGGCGCAGTATTTAGAAACGGCTATGTGAAAAATAAGGTGGTGGAGTTTGTAGGCCCAGGCGTATCCTCCATGACGACTGATTACAGAAACGGTGTGGACGTCATGACCACTGAGACGGCATGTCTGTCCTCTATCTGGAGAACGGACGAGGATACGAAAGCGTACCTTGCGCTGCATGGCAGAGCTGACGAATTTAAAGAGTTAAATCCAGCTGATGTGGCATATTATGACGGTGTGGTATATGTGGATTTGAGTACAGTGAAACCTATGATCGCTCTGCCTTTCCATCCCAGCAATACATTTGAGATTGAAACTTTGAATCAGAATCTGGGAGATATTTTGAGAGGTATCGAGAAGGAAGCTGCAAAGCTCACAGGAGATGCAAAGCTGGATTTCTGTCTGACCGACAAGATTGCAGACGGGAAGTTAAAAGTCACGCAGGGAATTATTGCAGGCTGTGCAGGCGGCAGCTATACGAATGTTATGGAAGCTGCCCACATTTTAAAGGGAAAATCCTGCGGCGATGATTATTTTTCTTTAAACGTATATCCGTCTTCCATGCCAGTGTATATGGACCTTGTAAAGAAAGGGGCGGCTGCCGATCTCATGGCGGCGGGTGCAGTCCTTAAGACGGCTTTCTGCGGCCCCTGCTTTGGCGCAGGAGATACGCCGGCCAATAATGGCTTCTCCATTCGCCACACCACCAGAAACTTCCCTAACCGGGAGGGCTCTAAGCCTGGAAATGGACAGATGTCAGCAGTTGCGCTGATGGATGCCCGTTCTATTGCAGCTACGGCGGCTAATGGCGGCATTCTTACGGCGGCAACAGAGATGGCTGACGGATATGAGGTTCCGGAATATACATATGACGATTCTGTCTATCGCTCAAGGGTTTATCAGGGATACAAAAAAGAGCAGGAGAATGCAGAGCTGATTTATGGCCCTAATATTAAGGATTGGCCGGAAATGAGCACTCTTACGGACAATATACTTTTAAAGGTATGTTCAAAGATTTTAGACGATGTGACTACTACTGATGAACTGATTCCATCTGGTGAAACCTCCTCTTATCGTTCTAATCCTCTGGGACTGGCGGAGTTCACTCTTTCCAGACGGGATCCAGAGTATGTGGGAAGATCCAAGGAGGTGGATCGAATCGAGAAATCCAGGACGGCTGGAACAGCTCCCAGTAAGGCAGATGACGGGCTTTCTGAAGTATTTGAGAAGATCCATACGATTCCAGGAAATGAGGATGTGAAGGAGATGGAGACAGAGCTTGGTTCTGTGATTTACGCCAGAAAACCCGGAGACGGCTCTGCCCGTGAGCAGGCGGCAAGCTGTCAGCGGGTGATTGGAGGCTTGGCTAATATCTGCACAGAGTACGCTACGAAACGTTACAGATCCAATGTCATGAACTGGGGCATGATTCCGTTTCAGATGAAGGGAGAGCCAGAAGATTTCGAGGTGGGATCCTATATTTATGTGCCGGGAATCAGAGAGGCTTTGGACGGCGCCGCGGAGGATATTAAAGCTTATGTGATCGGAGACACTGTAAAAGAGATTTCTCTTTATATTACAGATATGACGCCAGAGGAGCGGGAAATTGTAAAAGCCGGTTCCCTGATCAATTATAATCGCAGCCGTAAGAACTAACAATCAGAAGTATTTGAAAGAAATTGAAGAGCAGAGTCCAAAAAGCCCGGCAGGAAAACACGTAGATTTCCTGCCGGACTTTTTGAACAAAATGAGCGTCTAACCTTCTTTATAAAAATCCCGCACAAGACGGATGAAAAGCTCGCTGGCTTTTGTCTGAAAAAATTCTTTTGAAGTGGTGATACAGAGTTCCCAGCTGGCCTGGTATTTTTCTGGAATAGAAAAATACTGGGGAGACGGGTTGAGCTGAGGAAGTTTTGAATATTCACAGGGAAGAATGGCAGCTCCCATCCCTTCTGCAACACAGCGGAGAACTGTTTCGATATTGCTGAGTTCATAGGAAATCTGATATGAGATTCCGGCTTTTTTAATGAGCTGGTCACAAATCTGGCGGATGCGCTGGGATCGTCGGATCATCAGAAATGGCTGGCCATCCAGTTCTTTTAAATCGAGAACTGGGAAGAGTTCGCCTTTTTCTGCGGGAAGCGACTGCTTTGCCAGCGGAGAATTTGGAGGAAGGGCAATGATAAAGGGATCCCGATTTAGGATTTCATAGTTTAAAGAGGAGTTTTGCCCACTGTCCGCCGGAGCGTGCATAATAGCAAAATCCAAGCGGCCTGCCAAAACCTCTTTTTCCAGAGTTGCCGTATTCTGCTCGCTGATTTGAAGATCAATATTGGGACAGAGATCCCTGAAACGTGGAAGGATTTTTGGAAGGACGATGGATCCCAGGTGCCTCGTAATGCCAAAGTTTATGCGGCCCAGCTTCATGTGGTTAATGTCGCTCACTTCAAACTCAAAATTTTCATAAAGCTTTAAGATCTTTACCGCCATGGCGTAGAACCGTTCTCCGGCAAAGGTGAGGATCAGGCCGCCGGTGGTTCTGCGGAAAAGGGGAGTACCGACAGTAGTTTCCAGTTTTTTTAAAAACTGGCTCAGGGAGGGCTGGGCCACATAGAGCTTTTTGGCGGCGGAAGAGACGTTTTGTTCGTCGGCAATCGTAATAAAATAATAGAGATCTTTTCGATTCATGGAAGGCTCCTCGTTTCAGTCATATCTGCATAGGTTAATGATCAGCAAAAGATTTCTTTAAAAGTTCAATGAAAGCGCGTTCCGACCGATCCAGATAGGAGTCGGCCTTGTAGACTACATTGACATTCCACAGTTCCGGATCACTGGAAAAGTGGTAGCAGCAGAACTTATGAACGCCTCCCAGGGATTCTAAGGCTCTCTGGGGGACGATAGTAACACCAAAGCCGGAGGCCGCCAGCTGAGTCGCAGAGATACAGCTGGATACTTCAATGGAAATCTGCGGATTTATCCTTAACCGTTTGAATATTCCGTCAGTACGCTTCCGGTTGGCGTGGCCTTTCTTCTGGGCGATAAAGGGCTGGGCCTGCAGAAATTCAGGAGTCACCCGATTGTGCTCTGGCCCTGTCAGGTCTTTTTCCGTAACGGCGCCGGGGAAAGCTACAAGATGCAGCCGTTCTCTGTAGATCAGATCGGTTTTCAATCCGGCTGGCAGATCTTTTAAATCCCTTGGAAGGACAAAAAAATTAATTTCATTTTTCATAAGAGCCGATACGAGATCATCGGACATAGCTTCATAAATTTGAATGTCCACTTTTGGAAACAGTTTTTTAAATTCCGGAAGGATCCGGGGCAGCATATATCCGCTCCGTTCCGGCGGGATTCCAAATCGGATCCGGCCCTTTTCTCCAAGGCCGATATCTAAAAGCTCCCGGCGCATATTATCGTTTAAGTACAGGATCTCCCGGGCGGTTTCCACATATTTTTCACCTGCATAGGTGAGAGTTAAAGGATAATTTCTCCTGTCGAAAAGCTGGACGCCCAGATCCTGCTCTACTTTGGAGACAATATAGCTTAAGGAAGGCTGGGAAATAAAGAGCTGTCTGGCAGCTTCCGTTATGTTTCCGCAGTCAGCTACCTTCGTAATATAAACGAGGTCTCGGAAATCCATCGGCAGATCCTCCTTTTCAGATAAGCTAAAACCCAGATGTTTGCGCACATCTGTCGCTGTTATATTAAGTGAAAGTACGATCCATTATATCATGCTCCTCACTGGAAGGGAAGCCGCTGACGGTTTATTAAGAAAAAATATAGAAGAAACTATATAGATATTATGCCAATATATGTATTTTACTAATGACCATGAATTTTCTATAATAAACACAAAGAACGACAAAAGAGAGGGATAATTTGGCAAAAATGAATAAAAAAGAAAGAGAACTGGCAGACGAGCTTCGGAGATTTACAACCCCAGAGCTTTGCGACGGCGCCGGGCTTTATCATTCTATGGATTGGCATATTAAACCCTGGGTGGGAAATAGAACGATCTGCGGAACAGCGGTGACAGTAGATGTACCCAGCGGAGAGGGAGGCCTTGTGGCTGATGCAGTTTTCTCGCTTTCAGAAGGAGATGTCCTGGTAGTCTCTGGAAAAGGAAACTGCGCAGTTTCCTACTGGGGAGATCATAGAAGTATCTGCGCTTCCATGAAAAAGGCGGCCGGAGTCATTATTGACGGGGCCTTTCGCGATATAGAAGGCTGCGAGACAGTCGGTTTTCCCATCTTCGCCAAGGGGTTGACCTGCGGGACGGCAGGAAAAAGCGGCGCAGGTGCTATCAATATCCCCGTAAGATGCGGAGGCGTTTCGGTACATCCCGGCGATTTCATTGCGGCCGATCGAAACGGTGTGATTGTGATCCGGCCAGAAGAAGCGGAACAAATACTGGAGAGAGCGTTAGATAAGCGGAATCGTCAGGAAGCCGTCATCAGAAAGATGAGGGAGACAGGGCAGATTTTTCCGAAGATACCTGGGAGCTTGTCAGAAATATAAAGAATATTGGGAATATAGTACAGACAGAAAGAAAAAAACAATAGGATGGAGGAAAAAATATGGCACAAAATCTGTCACGCAAAATTTTGGAGGCTCATCTTGCAAAGCCGTCGAAGATGATTCCGGGAGAGGAGATTTTTTTAAAAGTGGATCAGACGCTGACCCACGATATCAACGCAGTCATGACTTACCTTGCTTTCGAGCAGATCGGTCTGGACCGTACCCAGGTAGAGATAAGTGTCAGTTACCTGGATCACAATCTGCTGTATCTGGATCATAAGACGCCGGACGACCATATCTACTTACAGTCTGTGGCAAAGAGGTACGGCGTTTATGTTTCCAGACCTGGAAACGGGATCTGCCACGCAGTGCAGGTGGCTCGATTTGGCGCTCCGGGAAAACTTTCTATGGGCGGAGACAGCCATACGCCTCACGGCGGGGCGATTGGGATGATGTGTATCGGAGTTGGAGGAATGGATATTGCAACGGCAATGACCGGCGTTCCCATGCGCCTTAAAATGCCTCAGATCATTAAAGTAAATCTAAATGGAACATTGAGGCCTGGCTGCAGCGCAAAGGAGATTATCCTGGAAATGCTCCGCCGCAATACGGTAAAGGGCGGTCTTGGGAAAATTTACGAATATGCAGGCGAAGGTGTGAAAACCCTGGAGGTTGAGGACAGGGTGACGATCGCTAACATGGGAGCGGAGCTTGGCGCCACCTCCTCTATCTTTCCGGCAGACGAAAAGGTGAAGGAATTTATGGAGGCCCAGGGAAGAGGACATCAGTACATAGAGCTTCTCCCCGATGAAGGCTGCGGGTATGACGGAGAAATCACGATCAATTTAGATCAGCTGGAACCGTTGATCGCCTGCCCCCATCAGCCGGATAACGTAACGACCATCCGGGAGGTGGAAAAGAAGAAGGTACAGCAGGTGCTGATTGGCGGCTGCACCAACGGAAGCTATAAGGATATTGCGAAAGCAGCCCTGGTATTAAAAGGCCGTCACGTTCACGAGGATGTAAGCTGTACCTGCGCGGTTTCCTCTAAACAGATTTATAAGCAGCTTCTCCGCGACGGATATATTGAAATGCTTATTGACGCCGGCGTAAGGCTTTTGGAGATTGCCTGCGGTCCCTGCTGCGCGATCGGCCAGTCGCCGGCTACGGAGGGCGTTGCAGTCCGCACTACGAATCGAAATTTCAAGGGGCGTGCCGGAAACCCGACAGCCCACGTGTACTTAGTAAGCCCGGAGAGCGCGGCGGCCTGTGCCGTGACAGGAACATTTTCCACAGCTGAAGAGGTTATGGGGGCAGAAGTGGGAAAATTGGCAAATATCAAAGAACCAGCTTCCTATCCGGTGGATGATTCCCAGCTGATCAAGCCGCTGCCGGAGGAAGAGGCGAAAAAAGTGGAGATTATACGCGGGCCCAATATCGCTCCGCTTCCTGTCCCAGACGCACCGGAACAGCACCTGGAGTGCAGGGTCAGCTTAAAGACTGTGGATAATATTACGACCGATGACATTACTCCGGCAAGCGCAGAATTTTCCAGTATGCGTTCCAATATTCCGCTGATGAGCCGTTATTGCTATCACCGCTATGACCCAGCCTTTGCGGAGCGGGCCAGGGAGCTGGGAAAGAGTATTATTATCGGCGGCGAGAATTACGGCCAGGGTTCCTCCAGAGAGCATGCGGCAATCAACCCAATGTATCTGGGCGTGAAGGCGGTCATTGCAAAAAGCATGGCCAGGATTCATAAGGGAAATCTTGTAAACCACGGAATTATTCCAATGCTTTTCGCGGATCCGGCAGATTACGATCGGATCGACCAGATGGACGAATTAGAGATAGATGGTCTTCGCGATCAGATTGCAGCCAGAGAAGTTACCGTAATTGATAAAACGAAGGGCTTTTCCTTTAAGACTAAGCTGGATTTAACTGACAGCGAGTTAGAAGTCATTCTTTGCGGAGGCCAGCTCCGTTACCTGAAACATGAACTGATCCAAATGGGAGTGCTGAAATAAAATGATAAAACTGACAGATAGAGGAATTTTTTTAGATGAGACGTTTTCTGTGATGGATGAGACGGCGGGGAAGGAAACGGCTGCCGGCGGAAAGACCAGGACTATGGCTTATCAGATTTTAAAGTCTCATAATCAGTCAGACGATATGGAAAATCTGAAGCTGAAGTTTGACGCACTGGTATCTCCGGACAATAACTATGTCAGCATTCTCCAGACAGCGAGAGCCAGCGGAATTGAAAAATTTCCGGTTCCTTACGTTCTTTCTAACTGCCACCACACGCTCTGCGCAGTGGGGGGAACCATCAACGAGGACGATCATGTATTCGGTCTCGGAAACGTGAAAAAGTACGGCGGGATCTTTGTTCCGCCTTACCGGGCAGTGCTCCACCAGTACATGCGGGAGAAGATGGCTGGCGGCGGCCGCATGATCTTAGGCTCTGACAGCCATACCCGCTACGGCGCTCTCGGCACGATGGGAATTGGCGAGGGCGGAGGCGAGGTGGTAAAACAGTTGCTTGGCCGTACCTATGATATTAAATATCCGCCTGTGCTGGCGGTAAAGCTGACGGGAAGTCCGAAACCGGGAGTCGGTCCTCAGGATGTGGCGCTGGCACTGACAGCGGCGGCCTTTGAGAGCGGATTTGCCAAGAATAAAGTTCTGGAATTTGTGGGAGACGGAATCAAAAACCTTTCGATGGAGTACCGGATAGGGATAGACGTGATGACTACTGAGAGCGCGGCTCTTTCCAGCGTCTGGTGTACCGACGAAAAGACGAAGCAGTACTTGAAGGAGCATGGAAGAGGCGGCGATTATCGGGAGATGAAGCCGGAAGCAGGCGCTTACTATGACGGATTAATCGAAATCAACCTTTCCGAAGTCGAGTGTATGATCGCTCTTCCATTCCACCCCAGCAATGCAATGCCGATCCGGGAGTTCAGGGAGAATATGGAGGAAATTCTCGCCCAGGTAGAGCGCGAGGGACAAAGGATTAAGGGGGAGAAGGGAAAGCCGTTTTCTATTATGTCCCATATGAAGGAGGACGGATTTTATGCAGATCAGGCGCTGGTTTCCGGCTGCAGCGGCGGTCTGTTTGAGAATATCGTGGCTATGGCCGACATTTTAAAGGGCCATGTGATTCCAGGGGACGGCCTGAGCCTGGGAATTAATCCGGCCAGTATGCCAATCATGGCAGAGCTGATGGCTCAGGGAATTGCCGGTGAGCTGGCAGTGATTGGAGCGACGCTCAGACCATGTATCTGCGGTCCATGCTTTGGTATTACCGACGTTCCGGCAGACGGACAGTTAAGCATCCGGCATATGACAAGAAATTATCCTAACAGGGAGGGATCAAAACCCAGCCAGGGACAGATGGCGGGCTGCTGCCTGATGGATGCGAGATCCATTGCGGCGACTGTGAGAAACGGCGGCCGTCTGACAGCGGCGACAGAACTGGACGATGTAGAGTACAGAAAGCTTACCTGCCATTTTGACAAAACAATCTATGAAAACCAGGTATTCGATAACTTTGGAAAAGGAGAGGGGAAAACAGAGCTGGTGATGGGCCCCAATATTGCAGACTGGCCGAAGATGGAGCCCTTGGAGAAGCACCTGTTATTTCGGGTATCAGGTTCGTATCAGGGCTCGGTGACTACCGACGAGTTAACTCCCTCCGGCGAGGCGTCCTCCTTCCGATCCAATCCTGAAAAGATCTCAGACTATATGATGAACAGCCGGGACGCCGGTTTTGTAAAGAGGGCGAAGGCCATTCGAAACCTAGATAGAGAGCGGAGAGAGAAAGGAATGACTGCAGGCGACCAGAAGGCCATGTCAGTTTTGCAAATGCTCTGCAGCCGGGAACACTGCAGATTATCTGATATTCAGATTGGCGGACTTATAGTCAGCGAACAGATTGGCGACGGCTCTTCCAGGGAGCAGGCAGCCAGCAGCCAGAAGGTCCTAGGAGGCTTTGGCAATTTGGCCAATGAGTACGCGACAAAACGGTACCGTTCTAACCTGATTAATTGGGGGATTCTGCCGCTCAGAACGGAAGAAAAGCTTTCTCTTGCAGAGGGACAATTCGTATTTTTAAAAAATGTGCGGGAAGTAATTGAAAAGCAAGCAGACATTATTCATTTAGAAATAATCGGCTTTGGAAAAGATGGAGCGGCGATAAAGAACGGAGAGATTCGGTGTACCCTGGATTTTCTGACGGATGAGGAACGCCAGATCTTATTGGACGGCTGTCTGATTAATTATTACCGCAGAGAAAAGAACAGAGGAAAGGAGAGCCAGAATGAGAAAATTTAAAACCGTATTTATGCGGGGAGGCACCAGCAAAGGCTGTGTGTTTCATAGGGAAGACCTTCCGGAGGATCCGGGCCAGTGGGATGAGATCTTTCTGCAGGTTATGGGAAATCCAGATCCCAAGCAGATAGACGGTCTTGGCGGAACGGTTTCTTCCAATAATAAGATTGTGATCGTCTGGAAAAGCCAGGAACCGGACATAGACGTGGAATACCTGGTCGGACAGGTCATCGTAGGAAAATGCCAGGTGGATTATAAGTCTAACTGCGGGAATATGACTGCAGCGGTAGGCCCCTATGCAGTGGAAGAGGGAATGGTAGAGATTGCAGAACCTGTTACGACAGTCCGCCTTTTAAACCGGAACACAGATAAGAAGGTTAACGTGACGGTACCGATTGATCCGGAAACCCACACCTTTGCTCAGGAGGGCAGCTGCGCTATCGCGGGAGTTGACGGAACGGCGGCAGAGCTTCAGGTGAATTTTTTAAATCCTGCCGGAGCTAAGACAGGAAAACTTCTTCCCACAGGAAGGGTTCTGGACGTGCTGGATATTCCAGACTTTGGGACGATCGAGGCTTCTATTCTCGATGTTTCCAATCCAATGGTTTTAGTCCGCGCCGAGGATATTGGAGCGGCTGGAATGGAGCTTCCTGAGGAAGTAAACCAGAACAGAGAACTCTGCAGTCTCTTAGAGAAGATACGCGGAACCGCAGCCTGCATGATGGGCTTTGCAAAGGATTTAAAGGATGCTGAGGCCAATTCTCCTGCCGTACCGAAGGTTGGTTTTGTCACAGTTCCAAAGGATTACACAGATATTTCCGGAAAAATTGTAAAGGAACAGGATATGGATCTTTGCGCCCGCGTCATTTCCGTATTTAAGTGCCATAAGGCCTGTCCTTTAACCTCCGCCAGCGCCATTTCTGTAGCGGCCTTCTTAAAGGGCTCTATTGTGGAGAAAGCGGCCGGCAGACTGCAGGAAGGTCAGAGGCTTGTCCGAATCGGGCATCCAAGCGGCGTTATGACCATGATGCCGGATCTGAAGGAAAGCGGCGGAGAGCTTGTCTTAGACGGCGTGGCGGTTCAGAGAACGGCCAGGAGAATTATGGACGGAATGGTTTATATAAAAAAATAAAGGGAAGAAAGGATTGAAGGGAGAATGAAAAATATGTCAGAAGAAACAAAGAAGGCGCAGGAAAAGTTTGGGGCTCTGATAGAGTCCGAGTACGCCAGGATTGAGCGCATGAAGGCTGATCAGGAGATTACAGATTTTGCGAGTCTTGAAAAAATTGTGATCGGCGTTCTTCCGGGAGACGGCGTAGGCCCAATTTTAATGAAGGAGGCTTTAAGAGTATTAAATAACCTTCTGGGCCCTGAGATTGCTTCGGGAAGAATTGAACTGCGCGAGATTCAGGGCATGACAATCGAAAACCGTGCGGCAAAGCTGCAGTCCCTGCCCGACGACGTTTTAGAGGAGATCAAGAAGTGCAATGTTCTCATCAAGGGGCCGATGGTGACGCCAAGAGCCGGAGAACCCTGGCCGAATCTGATTTCTGCCAACAGTCTTTTGCGCCGCGGTCTGGAGCTGTTTGCCGCAGTGCGTCCCATCTGCATTCCTGAGAAGCATATCGACTGGACCTTCTTCCGCGAGAATATAGAAGGCGAGTATATTTGGGGAAACAAGGGAATCCAGGTGAACGACGATCTGGCCGTTGATTTTAAAGTACAGACAAAGCAGGGCTCCGAGCGGATTGCCCGTATGGCCTTTGATTTCGCGAGAAAGAACGGAAAGAAGAACGTGACGATTGTCACGAAGGCTAATATCGTAAAACTGGCGGACGGAAATTTCATTAAAGCAGTGAGAAAAGTAGGAGAGGAATACCCGGAGATCGAGATTCAGGAGCGCTTAGTGGACGCTATGTGTGCGAAAATGCTGGATCCGGAGTTCAACAAGGGTATCGAGGTCATCGTTCTTCCCAATCTTTACGGGGACATCGTGACTGATGTAGCGGCGGAGCATCAGGGGGGACTTGGAACCGCGTCCTCTTCCAACCTCGGAAATAAGTACGCCATGTTCGAGGCTATCCATGGAACGGCTCCGTTTCTGATGAATCATGGACGCGGCAATTACGCGGATCCCTGCTCCTTAATCCGTGCAGCCGGAATGCTGATGGCTCATATAGGCTACGCAGACAGAAAGGCAGTCCTTGATAAGGCTTTGGATATCTGCACTCTTACAGAGCGGAAAGTCGTCGTGACGACTGACGTAGACGGCGCTACGGCAGAAGAATTTACAACCTATCTGCTTGAGACGGTGGACAGACTGAAACAAAATTAAAGGGGGTAAAAGTATGGAAAAGAAAAAACTTTTGATAGGCGGTCTGCCCTGGTGGCTCGCGCTGGCGTCAGTCGCTCTTTGTTTTTTCACTATGTTTATGGGGATCCAGGAGCATAGTATGACAGGAACCCTGTGTTCAAGCTTCGCACTGGCGGTGATCCTCTATGAGTTTGGAGAGCGTCTCCCGATTTGGAACACTTACATAGGCGGCGGTCTTCTGATGGCATTCTTCGGCGTGGCGCTTCTTAAATACTTCGGCGTGATTCCGGCAGAAACCATCGACGACATCAACTTCCTTATCTCCAGCGATGAGGTAAATCTTTTGGAGCTCTACATTGTGTTCCTGATTGTAGGATCGGTTCTTTCACTGGAGAAGGATATTCTGCTTAAGTCCTTTGCAGGCTACATTCCGGCCATTCTTGGCGGTCTCGTAGTTTCCTCAATCTTCGGCGTGGCCGTAGGTCTTCTGGTAGGCGTGGATCCAACCATAGCTATTATGAAGTATGTGCTTCCCATCATGGGAGGAGGAAACGGTGCAGGCGCAGTGCCGTTAAGCAACATTTACGCCACTGTCACCGGCGACGACGCTGCAAATTTTTACAGCTTTGCTATCATTATCCTTACGATCGGCAATATTTTTGCAATCATCGGTTCCGCTGCCTTAAACGTAATCGGCAATAAATTCCCGAAGATGACCGGAGATAAGAAAACTCTGGTTCGCGGCGGCGAGAATATCGCCCGCGACGATGCGAAGATAAAGACTGGCGTCCAGGATATGTTAGGCGCTATGGTCGTTGCCGCCGGCTGTTACAGCGTCGGCCGCATCATGAGTAAATTAGTTCTTCCTACTATCGCAGGCGCTTCTATTCACGCTTACGCATATATGATTATTTTCGTTGTTATTTTAGCGGCAGCCGGCATTATACCGGCTAATATCCGGGCAGGCGCCAAGAGGATTCAGTCCTTTATGACCGGCGTTCTGGGCATGGTAATCATGGTCGGTATGGGCGCTGACTTTGATATAGCAGAGCTTTTCTCCGTGATGACCCCGGCCAATGTAGCCATTGCTTTTGCCATCGTGGTTGGCGCTATTATCGGCGCAGGCGCAGTCGGATACCTGGTAGGCTTCTATCCGGTAGACGCGGCCCTCACAGCCGGCCTCTGTATGGCAAACCGCGGCGGATCCGGCGACCTGGCCTGCCTTGGAGCGGCAGACCGCATGGAGCTGATGGCATACGCGCAGCTTTCCTCCCGTCTGGGCGGCGGCATCGTGCTGATTATTGCTTCCTTCCTGTTCTCATTCTGGCTGTAAAAGGAGTCTGATTTTCTATGATCGCGTATTTTAAACGGCAGAGCAATCTGTTTATGACGCTGGGCGCCGGACTTATGCTCCTCATTCTGACGCCGGTTTATATAAACTGGCTTCCGAAGCAGGAATTTTATATGCGGGCTTTTTACATTGCCATTCCTGCGTTTTTGGGCGTGATTATCGGGCGGATATTCGCCGCCTGGTGGTCGAATCGGAGACTCGGACAGCTGGATCGGCTTTTATATGAAAAAAATGAGCCGGAGGCCTTTATAAAGGCGTTTGCTCCTTTGACGCAGCAGGTGCCTCATCAGACGATTGAATATATAAATGGGCGTTTAAAGCTGGCTTACGCCTATGAGGGGCTGGGACAGTACAAAAACAGTCTTCAGATGATGGAGGGTTTAAAACCGTTAGAGCTTAAGCTCCATGCACTGGCTGCAGCTTCTCTTTTAACGAATCAGCGGACCAGAGTCCGGCTCCTGATGGAAGACCTTGAGAAGGCAGGGGAAGGCCTCGCGCAGCTTCGGGAACTGAAAATGACGGCAGAGAACCGCGTTCCGGCGCTGGCAGGAAATCTGGAGGAATGTATCCACCTGGCAGAAGTGTGGCTGGGATTTCTGAAGGGAGAATCCTGCGATATAGATTATATTAAGGAAGAGCGAGATCTGGCGAAGAATGCGATTCACAGAAAAGAGATGGAAGATCTGCTTTTAAAAATGCAGGAAGCAGAAGAAAAAAAGAAAAGATAAGAAAACAGGAATGACTTGAGGGTACCGCAAAAGCATCTAATCAGACGCTTGAGCGGCACCCTCTCTTTTTATATCCTATGCTTTTATTTATTCTTTGTATCCAGATTGTAAAGCAGGGAAACATCAGTCAGTTCTCTTTCCAGTGTTCCCTCAGCTGGGTGCTTGTGTTCAGCCTCCGTTGTTTTTGTATCTGTATCGAAGCTATAGAGGGAAGACGCTACGTTTACCTCGTGAATTAAATCTTTCTTATCGTTCTCAGACATAATTACCATCCTTTCAAGTTGAATATTGTATTTATCTGTTATGGTTGGTGTAAAATGCGGCAGGCGTGATATGCCTCTTAAGATTGCCGCTGTTTTTCAAAGGCACGTTCCCTTTGAATGCACTCAGTATAGCACCGGAAATTGAATTGTCAATAGCTGAAAAATGATTTTTTGTACCTTTTTTAGAACAATTTTTCTTCTATAAACAGACAATAATAGCAGGTTTAATTGCCTGTTTATGCGCTTCGTCAAAAGGACGAAACAGAGGGAAAAATAGAAAAAAAATTTGGCAAAGAATACGATTGGATAAAAAGATAAAAAATAAATAAAATTTATTTAAAATTTCTGAATATTGCTGGAGCAGATCCAACTGATGAGGAAAAGTCAGACGTGGAGCCTGCAGAGAGACCTTTTTGAAGGCTTCTTTACTTTCCACTTCTCCTGTACTATAATAAAACATTAAGAAAACACAGGGAGAGACGTTTAAACGCAATAGTATATATGAAGAAAAATAGATTTTGGCATACAGTTCTGCTTCTATATATAGCATTTATTTATTCCAATTCCCTGACACCGGCAGTGCTTTCTTCTCAGGAAAGCGGCGCGGTTCTCAGGTTCATGCACTCTGTTTTAGGCGGACTGGGATTTGCGGTACCCTGGCTCACAGAGCATATCGTCAGAAAATGCGCTCATTTTGGAGAATACTTCATTTTAGGCATGCTTTTGACTCACAGCTTGAATTGTACAAGACTGAACAGTCAGGGGAGAGTGCTGGGGCAGCTGTGCCTGACGGCAGTTTTTCCATTGATAGACGAGACTCTTCAGCTGTTTACACCGGGGCGTTCCGGACAGATCAGCGATGTATGGCTGGACATGGGGGGAGAGCTTGCCGGAACGGTGCTGTTTATTCTGGTGGCCTTGCTGTTCCGGAGAACCAGACAGAAGCGCTGTACAGCCAAAAGCAGGGATAAATAAGAATCAAAAAAATAAGAAAGCGGACAGCATCAGGAACAGGAATAGAATATGGGAAATGGGAGAATGATTCAGTGTATAGGAATATTAAATTAATCCTTCAGTATGATGGGAGCCGGTATGGAGGATGGCAGAAACAGGGAAACAGCCAGAATACTATTCAGGGGAAGCTGGAGAGTATTTTGGAAAGAATGACCGGGGAGACAGTCTCCGTACAGGGTTCTGGCCGTACTGACGCCGGAGTTCACGCTCTGGGGCAGACAGCAAATGTACGTTTGGATGAGAACTGTATCAAAAATAATCAAAATCCAGAATTTTTAAATAGATTAGACATCTTTCAGAGGGGAGAGAAACTTCCGCAGGCGGTGATGGAATATTTGAACCAGTATCTTCCGGAGGATATAGCGGTGATTGGCGCAACGGAGGTTCCAGAGCGTTTTCATAGCCGGTTAAGCGCAGTGTCTAAGACATACCTCTACAGAATTGAGACAGCCAGGAAAAAGAATGTGTTTGAGAGGAAATATGTATATGGTTTAGGAGAACCGTTAGATATTGACGTCATGAGGGAGACGGGGGCGTTTCTTGTGGGAACCCATGATTTTCGAGGCTTCTCTTCTCTGAAGAAGACGAAAAAATCAACTGTGCGCACGCTGCACAACATTGAGATAGAACAAAAGGGAAGCATAGTGGAAATTTCGTTTACCGGGGATGGATTTCTCTACAATATGGTCCGAATTCTTACAGGAACACTTTTGGAAGCAGGACTTCACAGACGGACACCTCAGTCAGCAGCAGAGGTGTTTCAGAGTCTTGAACGGGGACAGGCGGGTTTTACAGCGCCGGCGGAGGGGCTGTTTTTAAAGAGTGTCCAGTATGAGTAAGGCGGGTAAGAGGCAGAAAGAAGAAAAAGCAGGGCAAAATCAAAGTGAAAAAAGTTGAGGCAGATGCAATAATAAATGGATCTGCTGCATTAAACTATATAGAAAGGAAACAAAATCCATGTTTTTGATGGGGATGTTTGCCGTCCTGGAGGAGCCAGAAAACTATGGAAGACTCAGTGATGAGAAACTTCTGTTAAAGGTTGCGAAGGGCGATCAGGAGGCGTTTCGCCAGTTATATCAGAATACGGATAAAACCATGTACAGCTTTATTCTGTCTATCGTGAGGAATCCTCAGGATGCAGAGGAGATCATGCAGGAGACGTATCTGCGGGTATGGACTGCAGCAGGGGGCTACCAATCTCAGGGAAAACCCCTGGCCTGGATGTTTACCATAGCCAGAAATCTCTGTTATATGAAATTTCGCGATCAAAAGCATGAGTCAGACATGGGACTTTCGGATCTTTCAGAGATGGAGACAGGAGAATTCTGCCCGCAGATAGAGAATGCGGCTGACAAGGTAGTTCTGTATGCAGCTCTCCATATTTTGAAGGAGGAGGAACGGCAGATTGTACTGCTACATACGACAGCAGGCCTGAAGCACAGGGAGATTGCCGCAGATTTGGGGATGCCTTTAGCGACCGTGCTGTCCAAGTATAACCGGGCTATGAAGAAATTAAAAAATCATTTGAGAGAGGAGGGATAACATTGGCCGATGGACATGAAAAATGGAATAATGACGAAATTGCCAGCCATTTAAAATCGGCGGTGGAAACCCTGACTCCCAATGTGCTTGATAAAATTGACTTGAGTTCCCCACAGCTTTTGTATACGGAGCCGCCGCGGCATTTGAAGGTGTACCAGGGGATGCGCCGCTTGGTGACAGCAGCAGCTGCCTGCCTTTGCATAGCGGCTTTGTATGGCGGAGGCGTGCGCTGGCAGAATACGCGGGTGGAATCTGTGATTGGACTGGATGTGAACCCCAGTATTGAGATTTCTGTAAACAGAAAGGATAAGATTCTGGAGGCGGAGCCGTTAAATGACGATGGGGCCGTTGTGCTGGCAGATATGGAGCTGAACGGAGTAGATCTGAATATAGGCGTGAATGCCATTATTGGATCGATGGTTCGGTGCGGATATCTGGACGAGCTGGATAACGCGATTCTTGTCACTGTGGCTAATGACGACAGGGAGAAAGCGTCTGTACTCAGACAGGATGTGGTGACAGATATTGAGAGTTCTCTGGAGGCTCATAAGGTAAACGCAGTTGTTTATGATCAGCAGGCTACAGATATGAAGGAAATTACGGAGATTGCAGAGCAGTATGGAATTTCCTATGGAAAAGCTTGTTTCCTCTATGAATTAGTGGAGGAAAACGGTCTGACAGAAAAAGAGCTGGAGGCCTTTGCGTCTATGACTATGGAGGAGATTGCGAAGGAAATAGCAGATCGTTCTTACCAGGTGGGCGCAGATACCGGAAGGGAAGAGCCATCGGCTGGCACGACTGTAGTTACGCGTCCGGAGACGTCGGAGACGCCATCAGAGCCATTGGAACCTTCATCAGAGAGCCAGATTCCGTCAGAGACAGAAGAAACAAAGCAGCCGAATTCTTCTGCCGATACCCAGACGCCCTCCCAGACAGAGGAATCCTCAGAGGATGAGAAGGAAGGGAAGAAGGCCAGGATAGACTATGCAGACTATTATGAAGGCATTCTGGAGATTACATTTAAAGAAAAGGTAAAGTGGAAAAACCCTACGGTTTCCGTTACAGATGCAGACGGAGCCAGCTATGCTGCCAGAATTACAGATACAGGCTCTGACAGTTGTCAGATTGAGATAAACGGAATCACAGGAGGAGAATCCTATACCTTTGTTTTAAATGGGGTAAAGCCCAGGGAAAATGGCTCCTACAGCTCGGTGAAGGGATATTTTGACGCGCCGGATATCAGTGGAGATGCCGGAGAAAACGATTCTGACGAGACGGAAGGTGAGGAAGCAGACAAGCCGGAGGCAGGAGAATCTGTGCCGGAGTCAGAACCTTCTTCCTCAGAGGAAACACAGACAGCGCCTGAAACAGGAGAGAGCAGTCAGCAGACAGAGGCACCAAAAGAGGCAGATACCCTTCCGGCTCAGACAAAGCCGTCTGAAGCCGGGGCAGGAGCATAGAATTGTAAGAGCAGCTTTTCAGGCAGAATCGTGACAGAACCGGCATACAGCCGGAATCATGCACGGTTCTGCCGTTTTCTTTGTCTTGACAGATGAAACGGTGTTTTTTTATAATAATCATAGGCTTTACTGTAAAACCGTGGCAGAAGGAATTCAAGACACTTCATGCCCGGGAGTACAGGGTATAAATAAGAGGAGGACAAAAGGTGAAGTTTGCATATCCAGCAGTATTTACACAGGAACAGAATGGAAGGTATACAGTAGTATTTCCCGATTTGGAGGGCTGTGCCGCAGAGGGAGACACGCTGGAGGAAGCGATTGAAAAGGCGAAGGAGGCAGAATCGGCCTGGATCCAGGTGGAGCTGGAGGATAGCTGGGAGCTTCCTGGGATTAGCCATAAGGATGATATGGAACTTCCAGAGGGAAGTTTTATGAGGGAAGTTGCTGTAAGAATTAAGCTGGTGGATGACTACGATTAAACGGGTTATTTAAAAAATTTGAAAAATATAAAAAAGTAGTTGACGGGAGTCAGAACCTATAGTATAATAATATTCGTTGTTGGGGTATCGCCAAATGGTAAGGCAACGGACTCTGACTCCGTCATTTCAAGGTTCGAATCCTTGTACCCCAGTTAAGTGGGAAAAGCATCAGTTTTCTGGTAAAGCAGAGAACGGGTGCTTTTTTGTATTGTGAGCCTGTCTGTTATTTCTTTTTCAGTTCAATACGTCCTGCAAAGCCTTCAGATTTTATTCCTCATTGTGAAATTTCCACAGAAATTATTTCGCAGAAAGAAAAGGAAATAGGATTCTAATGATTTTATATGGAATCACAGGCTGGACAGAAGAAATATTTGGCAGATTGAACAGTTTTTCGGACAGGGGCCGCAAGATAGACAAAAAAACATGTATTTTTTGGCAGTTGAGACAATAGTTCACCTTGAGGAACCATGATATAATGAGTGAAGATGCAAAAAGAATTTCGCGGACGGGTTTAGGAGGAACAGAATGGCAGGATTGTCACTAAAGAATGTTACAAAATACTATCAGAACGGACATGTGGCAGTGAGAGATTTCACTCTTGATATAGCAGATTCAGAGTTTGTAGTTCTGGTGGGACCAGAGGGCTGCGGCCGCTCTACGGTGCTGCGTATGATCGCAGGGCTGGAGGATATCTCTTCCGGAGAACTTCTGATGGACGGAAAAAGAATGAATGAGGAAGGAACCAGAGAGAGAGAAGTGGCGATGCTCTTTGAGAACTGCGTTTTGTATCCTCAGATGTCTGTCTATGAAAATATGGCCTTTGGACTCAGACTGAAGCGTCTGCCGGAAAAGGAAATTGACAAAATGGTGCGTTCCATGGCAGAGCACTTGAACTTAACGGAGGAGCTTGCAGCTCTGCCAGAGCAGCTGACGGAAGCTCAGAGACAGCTGGCGGCAGTGGGAAGAGCCATTGTGAGAAGACCAAGGGTATTTTTAATGGACAGGCCGTTTTCCAGCCGAAATGCAAAGATAAAGGAAGACATGCAGAATGAACTGATGAACCTTTATAAGACACTCAAAACTACGTCTATTTATGCTACAGGGGATCCTCTGGAGGCTATGAAGATGGGGACAAAGGTAGTGGTGATGAACGAGGGAACCATTCAGCAGGCGGGAACACCACAGGAAATATATAACGCTCCTGCCAACCGCTTTGTAGCCAGTTTTATGGGAAATCCGGGTGTAAACATATTGGACGCCAAAATCAGCGAAGAGAAGGAACAGCTTTATGCAGATTTAAAGGGAATCAGGATAAAGCTGCCGGGAGTATTTGCAAATCGTCTGAGAAGGGGAGAATATATAGGGAAGGAAGTTTCTCTCGGAATTCGGCCGGAGCATGCCTTTCTGGGAGATAGAGATCCGAAAGAACCTTCCAATGAGATATTCACTGCTTCTGCGGAGGAATATCAGATTTCTGCAGACTGCCTTCTGCTGACTTTGTCAGGGGAAGAGGGAGCTTTTACGCTTCGTCTTTCAGAGGCAATGAACAGCCAGCCTGCGGGCAATGTAAGCTTTTATATAGATAAGAGCCGTCTGCTTTTCTTTGATAAGGAGACAGGACGGAGCATTTTGTAAAAGTCATCATTTACTTATACAGGGGTACAAAAGCAGGAGACATATTCCGGCAGGCTCATTTGGGAGCGGGCAGGAAATGTTCTCCTGCTTTTTTATGACATAGGAAATTGCATCCTATATCATAAAAAATGCTCTGCCTGGGAAGCGCACTTGCGCGAAGAAGAGACATGCCGCAGGCGGCCGCGATCGCCCAGGAATGTGCTCAGGCACATCCTTTATTCTAAAACGCTCCTTCCATTTTTTTTGTTAAGAATTGATAATTTCTCTTTCATTTTTCTTCATTTTGCATTAATATAGTAATCAGGGAAAATTTAGAAAAGGAGAGAAGGCTATGATATCAAATCAGATACTCCAGACAAATATAGAGGGATTAAAAGGGATTACGAGAGTGGATTTGTGCATCTGTGACACAGAAGGAAAGATCCTGGCCTCCACATTTGCCGGTGCGGAAGAGTATGAACATGCGATTCTTGCATTTGTAGAATCGCCGGCAGACAGCCAGGTGCTTCAGGGCCACCAGTTTTTCAAAGTATTTGACGAACATCAGCTGGAGTACGTCCTGCTTGCCAAGGGAGCAAGCGATGATGTATACATGGTGGGCAAGATGGCAGCCTTCCAGATCCAGAATCTGTTAGTTGCGTATAAAGAGAGGTTTGACAAAGATAATTTCGTCAAGAACCTGCTTCTTGACAATCTGCTTCTGGTAGACATCTACAACAGGGCCAAGAAGCTTCACATTGAAACGAACGTAAAGAGAGTTGTATTTATTATCGAAACGCAGATGGAGAAGGATGGAAACGCTCTGGAGACAGTGAGAAGTCTCTTCTCATCCAAGACTAAGGATTTCATCACAGCAGTAGATGAGAAAAATATTATCCTGGTCAGAGAGGTGAAGCCGGGCGAAACCTACAGTGATCTGGAAAAGACTGCGAATATGCTGTTAGATATGCTGAATACAGAGGCTATGTCTAAAGTCAATGTAGCATTTGGAACCATTGTCAATGAGATTAAGGATGTGTCCCGTTCCTACAAGGAAGCTAAGATGGCTCTGGATGTGGGCAAAATCTTCTACAGCACGAAAAACGTGGTGGCATACAGTAAGCTGGGAATCGGCCGTCTGATCTATCAGCTTCCGCTTCCTCTGTGCCGGATGTTTATTAAGGAAATTTTTGATGGTAAGTCTCCAGACGATTTCGATGAAGAGACTTTGACAACGATCAATAAGTTTTTTGAGAACAGCCTGAACGTGTCTGAGACCTCCAGACAGCTTTACATCCACAGAAATACGCTGGTGTACCGTCTGGACAAACTTCAGAAGAGTACTGGTCTGGATCTGCGTGTCTTTGAGGACGCTATTACCTTCAAGATTGCCCTGATGGTTGTCAAATATATGAAATATATGGAAAATCTGGACTATTAGAAGAAAGAAAACAGAATAAGCAAAAGCTGACTGCTGCAGTATGTGAGGGGGAACTATTGTGCGGATAACGCGGCCTCATGTATTGCAGCAGTTTATCTCAGAGGGGAAAGGAAGGCGGATAAACGAGGACGCGCAGTCAGTCACACTCTGCGGATAAGCTTTGAAAGCATTTGGGAGAACAGTATGATAGAGATCAAAAATCTCAATAAAACGTATGACAACAAAAACAAGGCCCTGAAAAACATCAATATCCACATTGAGCAGGGCGAATTTGTATTCATTATGGGACGCAGCGGTTCCGGTAAATCCACTCTGATGAAAATTCTGCTGAAGGAGGTGGAACCGACCTCGGGACAGGTGATTGTCAATGATATGGAACTGGGGAAAATGCCCAGGCGCTATGTGCCGAAGTACAGGAAAATGCTGGGAGTCGTATTTCAGGATTTCCGCCTTTTAAAGCACATGACGGTCTATGAAAATGTGGCTTTCGCTCAGAGAGTCCTGGGCCTGCCTGTCAGAAAGATTAAAGAGAACGTGCCCGCCATTTTGCGGCAGGTGGGACTTTCCTCTAAGTACAAATCCTACCCGGATCAGTTGTCAGGAGGAGAGCAGCAAAGAGTAGCGATTGCCAGAGCACTGATCAACAATCCTGTTGTACTTCTGGCAGACGAGCCTACAGGGAACCTGGACGCTCACAATTCCATGGAGATTATGGGACTTCTGGAACAGATTAACAGGAGAGGAACTACGGTAGTAGTAGTTACCCACAGCCACGAGATAGTGGAACGGATGGGAAAGCGTGTTATCACCATTGACCGTGGGACCGTGGTCAGCGATGAGGTCATGCCGCCCTGGGATTACGGAGAACTGCAGGTGGACGAGCTTCACACCAGACATGGGGAAGCAGGGCAGGATCTGGGCTGGTATGGAGGAAACGGGAGCGTAGTACTTCCTGAGCGTGAGGAAGAATCCAGCTGGGAACAGACTTCCGATGAGCTGAGCAGTGAAAAGACAGTTCCCTTTCATGAGCTGAGCAAACGACGCAAAAGAGGAAGAAAAAGAGGAAAACAGGGATGAGAATCGGCACATTTTGGTACTGCCTGAAGGAGGGCATTAAAAATATAGGTAAAAATATATGGTTTTCATTGGCATCCATGGCCATTATTTCTGCCTGCATTTTTTTATTCTGTATTTTTTTCTCGCTGGTAGCGAACATCCAGTATATGGTAAAAAATGTAGAGACAACAGTGGGAATCACAGTATTCTTCGATGAGGATTTAGGTGAGTCAGAGATAAAGGCCATAGGGGATGAGATTGCCAAGAGGCCGGAGGTGAAGGAATGCGCTTACGTTTCTCCGGAGGAGGCCTGGGATTCCTTTAAGGAAGATTACTTTGAAGGAATGGAGGAACTGGCAGCAGGCTTTGAGGAGGACAATCCTTTAGCGGACTCTGCATCCTACACGATTTTTTTAAAGGATCTGACAAAGCAGGAGGAGACAGTTTCCTGGCTCAAGTCTCTGGACGGGGTCAGAAGAGTCAATTATTCTAAGGATGTAGCGGCCGGAATGACCGATTTCAACAGGATGCTGGGCGGCGTATCCCTGAGCATGATTCTGCTTCTTCTGGCAGTAGCAGTCTTTTTAATCAGTAATACCATCCGGACAGCGGCCTCCTTCCGAAAAAATGAGAACCGTATTATGCGTTTGATTGGAGCTACGAATTTTATGATCCGCTCTCCCTTTGTAGTGGAGGGAATCATTATTGGCCTGGCTGGAGCCGCTGTTCCTCTGGGGTTGATTTATGTGGTTTATAAGCAGGCAGCCGTATATCTGGAGCAGAACTTTAAACAGATTTCCAACTTGATCGTATTCCTCCCGATCCAGGAAATTTTCCCGTACATGGCGGGAGTAGCCATGGCTCTGGGAGTGGGAATCGGCTTTGTGGGAAGCTTTTTCACGATCCGCAGGCATCTGAAGGTGTAGGAGGGCATACGGATGAGAAAAATAAAATGGAAGGCAGGGGTGGTTCTCCTGGCCGCGGCGCTTTGGGCGCTTCCTGCCCAGGCTGCGAAGAAAGGCGACATTGACAGCGCCAAGGATCAGATTTCTTCTCTGGAGGAAGAGAAAAAGAAGACCGAGGAGACGATTAAAAATCTGGAAGGGCTGAAGGCAGATACTGAGAGCTATGTAAGACAGCTGGATTCTGATCTGGAGGAGCTTGACCAGGAACTGACAGCTCTTTCCGGACAGATTACAGATAAGGAATCTGAGATTGAGGAGACGAAAAGTCAGCTGGAGAAAGCAAAGGAGACAGAGGAAGAGCAGTACGATTCCATGAAGCTGCGTATCAAATATATGTATGAGAAGGGAGATACCAGCTATCTGGATCTTCTTATGGAATCTGGCTCTCTGTCGGAAATGTTAAATCGGGCGGAATATATTCAGAAGATTTCTGTCTACGACAGGAAGCAGCTGACCAGATACAGCGAAATTAAGAATGAAATTGCAGAGAGCGAAAAAAAGCTGGAGGCGGAACATACGGAGCTTGTCTCGCTGAAGGAAAAGACAGAGGCAAAGCAGAATTCGGTAGAGCGTCTGGTGAGTGAGAAAACCCAGGAGCTTCAGAAATATCAGAACCAGATATCGGCCAACGAAGCCCAGCTGGCATCCTATCAGGCGGATATCAAGGCTCAGGAGGACAGGATTAAGCAGATTGAGGCGGAGCTTAAACGACAGGAGGAAGAAGCGAAGAAGAAGGCAGAGGCCCAGGGACAGACGTATAAACCCGTTAGCATTGGGAATATTAATTTTGTATGGCCCTGTCCGTCCAGCGGCCGGATTACCTCGGGGTTTGGGGGCAGGACCTCACCTACAGAAGGGGCATCCAGCAATCATCAGGGAATTGATATTGGAGCCTCATCAGGAAGCGATATTGTCGCCGCTGCAGATGGAACGGTAACGATCTCTACATACAGCTACTCAGCCGGCAATTATATTATGCTTAATCACGGCGGCGGGGTTTCGACTGTATATATGCACTGTTCCAAGCTTCTGGTATCAGCGGGAGACACTGTGAAAAAGGGGCAGGTAATTGCTAAGGTAGGTTCGACCGGCTATTCAACAGGACCGCATCTTCATTTTGGAGTGAGGCTGAACGGCAGCTACGTCAATCCGTCTAAATATGTGAGCCCATAGCAGAACAGGAAATAGACTTAGGAGGCTTAAAAATGGAAAATAAAAATAAATTCTGGAAGGGAGTCATGGCAGGCGTATTTACCACAGCGTTTGTATGCCTGGCAGCGGTGGCGGCTTCTGTGGGTATCTACATGTTTGGAAGCCAAACACTTACAAGGGCAGGCGGCAGCTCAGGGGAGACTTCCGGGGAGGCAGCTTCCCTTGATATGAATCAGGTAAATCAGAAACTGGGCGTGATCCTGGATTTGATTAATGAGGTATATTTATTCGACACAGATCCTTCTCTGGAGGAGGCCGGTATCTATAAAGGGTTAATGTACAGTCTGGGGGATTTGTACGCAGACTACTACACTCCGGAAGAAATGCAGGCTATGCAGGAACAGACTACAGGCGAATACTGTGGAATCGGAGCTCAGATTTCTCAGGATCGCATGACCAATGTGGCTACAGTTATCAAGGTGTATAAGGATTCCCCGGCAGAGGAGGGAGGGCTGCTTCCTGGCGACGTTCTCTATAAGGTGGATGGTCTGGACGTTACTGCTATGGATCTGGACACGATTGTAGAGCAGCATGTGAGGGGCGAGGAGAATACCTCTGTCTCCATGACAGTATACAGAAACGGCGAGGAAGTGGAGCTTTCCATGACCCGCCGCCAGCTGGAAATCCAGACGGTTGAACAAGAAATGTTAGATGAAAAGACAGGATATCTGGAAGTTTCGGAGTTTGACACGGTGACAGCGGATCAGTTTAAGTCAGGGCTGGATCAGCTGACTGCCCAGGGAATGGAGCGTCTGGTGCTGGATCTGAGGAATAATCCAGGCGGAGAGCTGAATGCAGCTGTGGCGATGATTGACTATCTGCTGCCGGATGGAGAGACCATCGTTTCCATTGCAGATAAAAACGGAGAGGGAGAGACCTACAGCTCTGAGGACGGCCATCAGATGGACATTCCAGTAGCGATTCTTGTAAACGGCAATTCTGCCAGCGCGTCTGAGGTGTTTACAGGAGCGATGAAGGATCATGACAGAGCCGTGGTGGTAGGAACCACTACATTTGGAAAGGGTATTGTCCAGTCTCTGTATACTCTGCAGGATGGAAGCGGAATCAAGCTTACCACAGAGCATTACTATACTCCGGACGGAACTGATATCCATGGAGCCGGAATTGAACCGGATGTGTCTGTGGAGCTGAACGAGGGGCTGGAATCCATGATTGAAATTCCAAAGGATCAGGACAATCAGCTTCAGGCTGCTCTGGAGGCGCTGAATCAGCAGTAAGAAAGTAAGAAAATTAAGAAAAATAGACAGGTACAGTGATTAACTGCGTTTTCTCTTCGGTTTGCGCATCTGTGATCCGCCATTGGCGAAAACTCGCCTCACGGCTCAGACATTTCGCTCGGTGGCGGAAATTAGCACAAACCTCACTGAGAAAGCCTCGTTATCATCACTGTACCTGTCTATTTTTAGTTCAGAGCCTTTAACAGCTCCTCCACTGCGTCTTTCGGGGTGGCCCAGGAGGTGACCAGGCGAACGGCGGTATGGTTCTCGTCTATCTGTTCTTCACAGAGCCCGCCCCACTGTTTCATCAGAATTTCGGCCAGCTGGTTGTCCACAATAGGGAAGAGCTGATTGGAGAAGGAAGGAGCCAGGAAGGGAATTCCCTGCTCTGTAAAGCCCTGGCGCAATATCTGCGCCATTTCGTTGGCATGGGCGGCCATCTCATAGAACAGGCCGTCTGCAAACAGAGTCTCAAACTGGATGCCAAGCAGCCAGCCCTTGGCCAGGAGAGCGCCGTTCTGCTTGATAAAATAGCGGAAGTCCTCCTTGATTCGGTCATTTCGTATCACCAGGGCTTCTCCCATCAGGGCGCCGTTTTTCGTTCCGCCGATATAAAATACGTCTGTCAGATTTGCCAGATCGGCCAGCGTCAGATCATTTACAGAGCTTGTGAGAGCAGAACCCAGTCTTGCGCCGTCCAGGAAAAGATAGAGATTTTTCCTGCGGCAGAGGCGGCTTATGTCCTCCAGCTCTTTTTTTGTATACTGTGTCCCCAGTTCTGTTGTGTTGGAAATGTAGACCATCTTTGGCTGTACCATATGCTCGTCCGGGTGGGCTGCCAGGACTTTCTCAATTTCCGGGACAGTCAGTTTTCCGTCTGTGTGCGGGATGGCGATGACCTTGTGTCCGGTGGCCTCGATGGCCCCTGTTTCGTGGACGTTTACATGTCCGGTAGAGGCGGCGATCACCGCCTGGTGAGGCCGCAGAGCCGCGTCGATGACCGTTTTATTTGTCTGAGTTCCGCCTACCAGAAAGTGGACGGCCAGATCAGAGCGGACGCCGTCTGGGCCGCTGCACTCTTCTATAATCAGTTCTCTTGCCTTCTCGCAGTGGGAGTCCAGACCGTAGCCTGGATTCTGGGTCAGATTCGCGTTAATCATGGCCTCTAAAATCCGAGGATGCGCCCCTTCACTGTAGTCATTGGTAAATTTGTGAAAATTCATATCTGCCTCCTTGAGCTGCGCGCCAGGATGCCCCTGTCTGAAAGGGCAGGATGCACAGCATGCCGTAAGTATTTTGTATGCTTTTATTTTGGGGGAAGAGAGGGAGGTTGTCAAGGCTCTTACCACGTATTATAATGAAACCTGATATAAAATGCCGGGCAGGCATGAGAGAAGGAGGAGACGGAATGACATTTGACCAAATCATTATTTGGGTGATGGCAGCCGGCGTGCTCATCGGAGCGGCTGATAAAATTTTTGGGAACAGGCTGGGGCTGGGCGAGAAGTTTGACGAGGGATTTCAGGCTATGGGCCAGCTGGCTTTGGGAATGGTTGGAATTGTCTGTCTGGCTCCTGTGATTGCAGATTTAGCAGGGCCTGTGATTATTCCGGTATTTGAGGCGCTGGGAGCGGATCCGGCTATGTTTGGAGCAATTTTGGCCAATGATATGGGCGGTTATTCTCTGGCGGTGGAGTTGGCCAAAAATCAGGAGGCAGGACTTCTGGCTGGGAATATTGTATCGTCCATGCTGGGGTGTACAATGGTGTTTTCAGTTCCCGTAGGACTTGGACTGATCGAGAAGGAAGATCGGCCTTATTTTTCCAGGGGACTTTTAATTGGCCTTATCACAATTCCGGCAGGAAGCGTCATAGGAGGATTAGCAGCAGGATTTGATCTGTCTATGGTGCTCTGGAATATGGTTCCGGTTATCATCCTGGCAGCAGTTCTGGCTCTGGGGCTGAAATTGATTCCAGAGGCCATGGTAAAAGGCTGTATGATGTTTGGGCAGTTTATTACGACTGTTATTTATATAGGATTAGCAGCAGCAGCCTTTGAATATCTCACTGGAGTGGCAGTAATTCCAGGAATGGCGGACATTATGGAAGGAATGAAAGCGATTGCAGGAATCGGAATTGTTCTGATTGGCACTTTTCCGATGCTTACCATTCTTACAAAATTGTTGGATAAGCCGTTAAACCAGGTGGGGCAGAAGCTGGGACTTGATAAGATCAGTGCGGCAGGCCTGGTATTCACACTGGCCAATTCAGTTCCTGTGTATACGATGATGAAAGATATGAATAAAAAGGGAATTATTGTGAATACAGCCTGGCTCGTTCCGGCTACAGCAGCTCTGGGAGCTCATCTGGGATTTACGGCTGGGGTAGAGCCTTCCATGATTACCCCGGTTGTGATTGGAAAGCTGTCAGCCGGCATACTTGCCGTGTGCCTGGCTCTTTTTATGTGCAGAAGTATGGAGGAGACGTAGGAAGGGGCAGAGATGGACGCGGAATTTTTCAGGAGAAAGACGAGTTAAATCTTCCGATTGACGCCTTTCCAAAGAAGGAATAGAATGAAGGTGTTCAGGAGGTGGGAGATATGGCGCATAAGGATCAGACGCCGCTGGCGCAGATTGCAGCGGAAAAAATCATAGAGATGATCCGGGAAGAGAAGCTGCAGCCGGGAGACCGTCTGCAGAATGAGTATGATTTGGCTAAACGGCTGGAAGTGGGCAGGAGCACAGTCAGGGAGGCCATAAAAAGTCTGGAAACCAGGAATATTTTAACGATCAGAAGAGGAGCCGGAACTTACCTGTCCAGCCGGGAGGGGGTAGCGGAGGATCCTCTTGGAATTGCGCTGATGGGAAAGGATGAGGAGATTGCACTGGAGCTTTTGGAGGTTCGCATGATTCTGGAGCCAGAAAGCGCGGCTATGGCAGCGGTCCATGCATCTAAAGAAGAAAAGGCGGCGATACGCAGGCAGAATCGAAGAGTGACGGCGATGATTGAGCAGGGGCTTAATCATACGGAAGAAGATGCCAAATTCCATCAACTGATCGCGAAAGCGACGAAAAACAGGATTATTGCCAAGCTTATTCCGATTATTTATCGATCGGTCAGCCTTACCATAGAGATGACAAACCGCCGGTTATCAGAGACGACCATCTTATTCCACGATCAGATTGTGGATGCTATTGAACGGGGGGACGAGCGGGGAGCGAGAAGCGCGATGATGGCGCACATGAGTGAAAACAGGCTTTATATCATTAAGGAAATCGAGAGGAAGAACCGTTTCCAGTAAACGAAAAAGAGAGACGGTTTAGAGATCAGACGTATCTGAAAAGAAAAAAACGAGCAGAAACAGCGTAAAACAGGCAGGTGGAGCGCTTTTCTGACTCGTTTCTTTTTTGACGATTTTTGAGACATCAGACAAATTTTGGGTAGTTATTTGTATATAATACATATAAAAAGCACTTGAAATAGTATAAAAAAGAGAAAAATATATACAATATTGCTAAAAATAAGTGCGTAATATATAATAAAGCCTATAAAATAAATCAGACATATATTATGCAAGGAGGAAAGAGAATGAAAGCGTTGGTGTATGCGGGACCTAAGAAAGCGGAGCTTCGGGATGTAGCAGAGGGAGAAAAACAGGAAGGACAGATAAAGATTGACGTAACCTACTGTGGTGTATGCGGATCTGATATAGGAATTTATCTGGGAACCCACCCAAGAGCTAAGGCGCCCCTTGTATTTGGGCATGAATTTCTCGGAGTAGCTGCAGAAGATGGAAAAAGGATCAAAAAAGGAGATCGGGTAGTGCCTTATCCATTACTGTCCTGCGGACACTGCAAAGCGTGCAGAAATGGAAATGAGCATGTGTGCAATACGCTGGGGCTGATCGGAATCGACATGGACGGAGGAATGTGCGAAAGTGTTTATGCAGACGAGGACGTTCTCTACAAGGTGCCGGATGGAGTCAGCGATAAGGCAGCTGCGGTAATTGAGCCTTTGGCGGTGCTGGTTCATGCAATCCACATGTCAGGGTTTGAACCGCTTGATACGGCGGTTGTAACAGGCGCCGGGCCTATTGGAATGCTCTGCGCAGTTATGCTGAAGCATGCGGGAGCTTCGCAGATTTTTATTTCCGACGTGGCGGAGAAGAGACTGGAGGCTGCCAGGGAGCTGGGTATGATTCCGGTCAATCCGCTGAAAGAGGATTTGGAGGCAGTGGTGAAAGCGGCGACGGACGGAGAGGGATGTGACGTATTTTTTGAGTGCAGCGGAGCGGCGGCCGCGGCTGTGCAGATGACGGACGTTACGAGAGTGCGGGGGAAAATCTGCATGGTTTCAGTCCACAAGCATCCCCATGAAGTGAATCTGCGGGATGTGAATTTTAAGGAGCAGACGCTGGTGGGAACCAGAGTTTACACGAAGGACGAGTTTGGTCAGGCAGTTGAGCTGACGAAGAAGCTGGAAAACCAGCTGGAGAAGATTGTGACTCATGTAGTACCTCTTCGGGACAGTGAAAAGGTATTTGATATGATTGCGGATCCGGAATGTGGAACGATTAAGGTTGTGGTGGACTGTAAGGCAATATAGGCGGACAGAAAAAGGAGGAGAGGGAATGAATCAGAGAGGGAAGGCAGTCACAGCAGGCTTGATACTGCTGGCTTTGCTGGCGGGAGTTGGGGTTACGAAAGCCGGAAGCAAATACAGAACGCAGGAGGAGGTGAATCTGCTCTTTGCAAACGTAACATCCAACTCGGCAAAGCAGGCAGCGGAAAAATTTAAGGTTCTGGTAGAGGAATACTCTAATGGCAAGATGACGGTCGATGTGTTCCAGGACAACCAGCTGGGAGATGACAAGACGGCGGCAGAGGGCGTGCAGAACGGAGATATTGATATTGCAGTGTCATCTACCAGCTCCTTATCTACGCTATATAAGGATTATTATCTCTATGATACGCCCTATTTGTTCTTAAATTCAGAAGAAGTGTATGATGTTGGCTTTACAGGAGAGACTGCGACTAAGATGCTGGAAGGAGTGGAAAAGGTTGGATTAAAGCACATGGCGATGTGGGAAAATGGATTCCGAAACTATACAAATAACGCTCATCCCATTGAAAGCCCGGCGGACTGTAAAGGGCAGAAGATTCGTACCATGGAGAATCCTATTCACATGAAGGCCTGGAAAGCAATAGGAGCAAATCCAACGCCAATGGCGTTTTCTGAGCTGTTTACGGCAATGCAGCAGGGAACGGTAGACGGAGAGGAAAATCCGATTGGAATTATCTCCAGCAACCGGTTTTATGAGGTTCAGAAATATATCTCTTTAACACAGCATGTATATACTCCGTATGTGGTTGTTATGAATCCTGATAAATACGATACCCTGACAAAGGAACAGCAGGAAATTGTGGATCGGGCTATGAAAGAGGCAACGCAGTTCCAGCTTGAGCAGTCGGCAAAGGATGAGGAAGAGGGAATCAGGATTATGGAAGACTATGGCTGTCAGGTTAACGAGCTGACAGACGAGCAGAAGATGGAATTCCAGAAAATCATGGAGGACGCGGACGTATTTGGAGTGGCAAAAGACGCGATGGAGAATCCGGAGTATTTTGACGGAATCTTGAAGGAGCTGGAAGAGTACAGGGCGGAAGGAGAGCATTAAAAAATGAAGAAAGGACTGCAGTTTTTAAATCGTTATCTGGAAGAGGTTCTGTGCGTGGGGCTGATGTCAGCTATGACGATTATCATATTTATCCAGGTCGTTATGCGGTATGTGGCCCATAATTCCCTGTCATGGTCGGAGGAGCTGGCCAGATACTGCTTTATCTGGCTTATTTACATAGGTGTGGCTTACGGCTGCAAGCTGATGAAGCATATTAAGATTGACGCGGCGCTGTATCTGTTTCCGAAGAAGCTTAGACCGTACATCACCATTCTGGGGGAGCTTCTGGTGTTAATGTTTGCGGCTTATATTGTTGTGACGGGAGTGGAACTGACGTACAAGCAGTGGGTATTTGGAAAGGTGTCTCCGGCGCTTGGACTGCCGCTTCAGTATATCAATGCGGCTCCGGTAGTGGGATTTGGATTAGTCATTATCAGGCAGATTCAAACCATCTGGTATCTGGCAGATAATCTTGGAAAGACAGAAGAGGGGGGCGAAGAATAGTGGTAGCGATTGTATTATTTGGAACGTTAGTGATTGCTTTAATTTTAAATATGCCGGTCGGAATTGCTATTGGACTGTCTTCGCTCTGTGCGGTTCTGGCAGACGGGAGACTCAGTTCTCTCTACATTGTTCAGCAGCTGGTAACCAGTGCAGATTCCTTTCCGCTGATGGCGATTCCACTGTTTATTCTGGCAGGAGAGCTGATGGGAGCGGGAGGCGTATCAAAACGGCTTCTCAACGTATGCAATGTATTCCTGGGAAGATTTACAGGCGGCCTGGCGACAGTGACAGTAGTTCTTTGCATGTTCTTTGCGGCTGTATCAGGATCCGGCCCCGCCACAGTTGCGGCAATCGGTTCCATGGTCATTCCGACCATGCTGCAGAAGGGATACAGCAAGAGCTTTACCCTGGCGTTGATTGCGACTGCGGGAAGTATTGGAGTTATTATTCCACCTAGTATTCCCATGGTTGTGTACGGAGTCTCCACCAGCACTTCTATCAGTTCTCTTTTCATGGCAGGATTCCTGCCAGGACTTTTGATTGGAGCTTCCCTGATTCTGATGTCTTACATTTACTGCAGACGCCATGGATGGAAGGGAGACGATAGGAGATACACCTTCAGAGAGAAGATGGAGGCGATCTGGGATGCCAAATGGGCTTTGATCAATCCGATTATTATTCTGGGCGGCATTTATGCGGGAGTGTTCACACCGACAGAGGCGGCAGCCGTTGCGGCAGTGTATGCGTTTATCTGCGGTGTATTTATTTATAAGGAACTGGACATAAAGCAGATGTTTGGAACACTGGGAAACGCGTGCAGCACAACAGGAACTACCATGGTAATCATCGGCTGCGCCACTGCATTTACAAGAATCCTGACCATTGAAAAAATTCCGGATACTATTACAACTGGAATTTTAAACTTCAGCGACAACATGATTGTGATTCTTCTTCTGATTAACCTGCTTCTGCTTGTGGTTGGATGCTTTATGGACACCACCCCAGCCATGATGGTTCTGTCGCCGATTCTGCTTCCCATTGCGCAGCAGTTTGGCATAGATCCGATTCATTTCGGACTGATTATGGTCGTAAACCTGGCCATTGGATTTATCACTCCGCCTCTTGGAATCAACCTGTTTGTGGCGGCCAGAGTGGGAGGCAGCAGTCTGGAGACCGTATGTTCGGGAATTATTAAGTTTATCCTTGTGATGATTCTTGACCTGCTGCTGATTACCTTTATTCCAGGCATCTCCATGATTCTGCCAAATACGTTTATGTAAGACGGCGAAAGAAAGAGAGGAAGAAACATGAATTTATTTGATTTAACGGGAAAGACAGCGATTGTGACAGGAGGAACCAGGGGGCTTGGCCATGGAATGGCTGAGGGACTTCTGGAAGCGGGATGTAAGGTGGCAGTGATAGGAACCGGGGACAGCGTATTTGAGAGAGCAGAGGAATTTCAAAAGAGGGGATATTTCTGCAAGGGCGTGAAAGCTGATTTGGGACGTTCAGAAGAGAGAAAACGGGCGTTTGGCCAGTGCGTTCAGAAGCTGGGAGGCCGCCTTGACATTCTGGTGACGGCTCACGGCATCCAGAGCAGGCATCCTTCGGAGGAATTTCCCATGGAGGACTGGGAACGAGTGCTGGGGGTGAATCTGACAGCAGTATTTGAGCTGTGTCAGCTGGCGGCCAATCAGTTTCTGTCCCAGAAGAGCAAGGGTAAGATTATAACGGTATCTTCCATGCTGTCATTCTTCGGAGGCTACACGGTTCCAGCCTATGCGGCGTCAAAGGGAGGCGTCGCACAGCTTACAAAGGCTCTTGGAAACGAGTGGGCGAAGAAGGGAATCTGCGTGAATTCCCTTGCGCCCGGATATATGGCGACAGATATGAATACGGCGCTTCTGGCTCCTGACAATCCGAGAAAAAAGGAGATCACAGACAGGATTCCGGCAGGCCGCTGGGGAACAGGCGAAGATATGAAGGGGCCGTGTATTTTCCTGGCGTCTGACGCGTCGGATTATTTAAGCGGCGCGGTGATTCCGGTGGACGGCGGATATCTGGTGCGGTAAACAGCGGGAAAAGAAGGAGGAAGGAAAATGAAAGTAATTATCACAGACTGTGATCATGACAATATTGAGATTGAGAAAAAGATCTTTGCGGATGCGGGAATCGAGATGGAGCTGAAGCACGCCATCTCCGAGGATGAGGTGATTGCCCAGTGCCAGGATGCGGAAATCCTGATTGTCCAGTATGCAAAGATTACCAGAAAGGTAATGGAGCATTGCCCAAGGTTAAAATTTGTGGTGCGGTACGGAGTGGGAGTAGATACCATTGATGTGAAGGCGGCCACAGAGCTGGGCGTTCAGATTGGAAACGTACCGGATTACGGAATGAACGAGGTAGCGGATCACGCAGTTGCGCTGGCTCTCTCCATGACGAGGGAGATTGTGAAAATGAATCAGTTCACAAAGAGCGAGAAGTGGGACTACACAAAGGCGATTCCGATTCACCGCTTTAGCAGTCTGACCGTTGGCGTCATCGGACTGGGCAGAATCGGAAGAAATTTCGCCCAGAAGATGCACGGGTTGGGATTTAGGGTCATTGGAACGGATCCGTACTTTTCTCCGACAGAGGAAACCAATGCCTATGTACAGGCGGTTTCTATGGACGAGGTGATTGAAACGTCGGATATTATTTCCCTGCACTGTCCGGCAGACGGAAACCGCGATCTCTTCTGTAAGGAAACCTTTAAGCGCATGAAGAACGCAGCGGTTCTGATCAATGTGGCCAGGGGCGGCATTATCAATGAAAAGGATCTGGATCAGGCGCTGACAGACGGGGAAATTGCCGGAGCTGCCCTTGACTGCATGGCAGGAGAGCCGGTATCGAAGGATTCGCCGCTGTTTGCCCATGAAAATCTTCTGGTTACTCCTCATATGGCCTGGTACTCTGAGGAGGCGGCCCAGGAGCTGAAGCGGAAGGTAGCGGAGGAATCGGTGCGTTTCGCCAGGGGAGAGAAGATTCATTATCCGATTAACAAGCTGGCATAAGGGGGAGAATACGATGCATGAAGTATTAAAAAAAGTAGAGCAGTTCGGCGTAGTGCCGGTGATTAAGATTGAGGATGCAAAAGACGCGGTTCCCCTTGCGAAGGCGCTGTGCGAAGGAGGTCTGCCCTGCGCGGAGGTAACCTTCCGGACAGAAGCTGCGGAAGCTGCGATCCGGGCGATGAAGGAGGCTTATCCGGACATGCTTTTGATTGCCGGAACCGTTCTGACTACGGAGCAGGCAGACCGGGCAGCGTCAGCCGGAGCGCAGGCTGTGGTCAGCCCGGGCTTTAACCGAAAGGTAGTAGATTACTGCGTGCAGAAAGAAATTCCCATTCTGCCTGGATGCTCCTGTCCAAGCGATATGGAGCAGGCCATTGAGGCGGGACTGTCTGTAGTGAAATTTTTTCCGGCAGAGGCAAGCGGAGGAATCAAGGCGATTCAGGCGATGGCGGCGCCTTACGGGCAGCTTCGGTTCATGCCTACAGGAGGCGTGAACGCTGTAAATATGCAGGAGTATTTAAAAAACGACAGAATTATAGCCTGCGGCGGTTCCTGGATGGTGCCGGAAAAGCTGATTCGGGAAGGCAGATTTGAGGAAATCAGACAGCTGACAAAGGAAGCAGTTCTGGCGGTTCATGGATTTGCCCTGGCCCATGTGGGGATTAACAGCGCAGACGAGGAGGAGGCCAGAAAGACGACGCAGACCTTTGAGCGCCTGTTTGGATTTGAGTCCAATGAAAATCCGTCCTCCATCTTTTCCGCCTCCTATGTGGAGACCATTAAGAAGCCTTATCTGGGAACGAAAGGGCATATCGCCATTGCAGTCAATTCTGTGGAGCGGGCGAAGGCGTATCTTGAGAGAATGGGAACGGAATTTCTTGAGGACAGCGCTGTGTATCGGTCGGACGGCAGAATCCAGGCGGTATATCTCAAAGAAGAGATTGGCGGATTTGCCGTTCATCTGGTGAGAAGAGCAGCCTGACAGACAGCAGAGCAAGGAGGGAGAGAAGATGGGAAAGACCATTTTGTTTGGAGAGCCGATGGCTCTTCTGATTGCTGATACTACAGGGCCGCTGGAGGAAGTGGAGCATTTCACCAGAGCGCTTTCCGGCGCGGAGGTAAACGTTTCTATCGGCCTTTCCAGACTGGGCCATCCGGTGGAATATCTGACCAGGCTGGGAGACGACCCCTTTGGCCATTATATAGAAAGTCAGTTAAAAAGGAACGGGATTGGAACCAGTATGGTGACGTATGATCCGGTGTACCGAACGGGAATCCAGCTGAAAAACCGTGTGACAGACGGAAGTGATCCCTATGCGCCGTACTACAGGAAGGGCTCTGCGGCCTCCCACATCTCAAAGACGGAGATAGACGCGCTTGACTTGACAGATGTGGAGCTGATACATGTGACGGGCATCCCCCCCGCGCTGTCGGAAAGCGCAAGGGAGGCGTCCTTTCGCCTGATGGAACGGGCCAGAGAGGCGGGGATTTTTCTCACCTTTGATCCGAACCTCAGACCGGCGCTGTGGGAAAATGAAGAGACCATGATCCAGGTGATCAACCACCTTGCGTCTATGGCAGATGCAGTACTTCCTGGAATCGGCGAATGCAGAATTCTGGCAGGAACCGATCAGCCGGAAGAGGCGGCAGATTTCTACCAGAATCTGGGAGTGAAGACGGTAATTGTGAAGAATGGAGCGGACGGAGCTTACGTCAGAGAAGGAGAAGTCTCTTACTGCGTGCCTGGATACCGGGTGGAGAAGATTGTAGATACCGTAGGCGCGGGAGACGGATTTGCAGTGGGAGTGCTCAGCGGAATGCTGGAGGGATTGTCCATGAGAGACAGTGTGCTTCGGGGGAATGCCATCGGCGCCATCCAGGTGATGAACATCAGTGATAACGAAGGGCTTCCGACGCGGGAGGAGCTTGCAAGATTTCAGAAGGGATAGATTTTACATTTCCTTCAGTTGGCAAATCTTTCCTGAGGTATTATAATGAAATTATAGATAAATGCCAGACAGGGGGAGAAAACCATGCTTCAGAGCAGGCGGGAAAAAATTATAGAGATGATCCAGGCGGAGAGGATGCTGAAGGTCAGTGAGCTGATGAAGCTGTTTGATGTTTCCATTGAGACAATCCGCAGAGATTTAGAATATCTGGAAAAACAGGGTCTTTTGACGCGTGTATATGGAGGTGCGGTTCTGAACCAGAAGAAGGGGAAAGAACCCCTTTATGAGCAGAGGGAAATCAAGCATTACGCAGAAAAGGAGGCTATCGCCAGGCGGGCTGTAGATCTGATTGAGGACGGAGATGTGCTGGGGATCGACATCGGAACGACAGCCAGGGAGTTTGCCAAGGCTCTGATTGGGAAAAAGAAGGTCATTGTGCTGACTAATTCCATGCCGATTGCAGAGATTTTAAGTGAAGATGAAAATATCCGCGTCATTATGCTGGGAGGAGAGGTCAGGAAAGGTGAGTTTTCCGTTTCCGGCTTTGTGGCAGAGCAGGTGATGAGACGATTTAATCTGGATAAATATATTTTGGGAATTGGGGGATTGACAGTAGAGAACGGCATTACAGATTATCATATTGAGGAGACCAACCTGAGACGGGTTATGCTTGACCGCAGCCAAATGGTCATTGGGCTGACTGACTACAGCAAATTCGGCGTGATTGCCATGAATGAGGTGTGCCCCTTGTCCAGGCTGGATGTGCTGATCACTGACAGCCGGGCAGACCGGACGATTATTGGAAAAATGCATACGATGAAGACAGAGGTTATCCAGATAGGGGCGCTGGGAAAGGGAGCGGATGCGGGGAATATAGAGAACGCTGAATAAAAAGATTATAATAAAAAACACCATAAAAAATATAATAAAAGAAGAGGAGAATGTTCATAAGCTGCGCTGGCAGACGGGACAGACACCTCTTCTTTTTCTGTATTGAAGAAAAAATTCTGCTCTGCTGTACATAGAATCTGGAATTTTCAGAAATTAATTCTTATAACAAAATGTGGACTTTATTGCATTTCGATGTAATGACACAACATAGAGAAAAAAATGCACAAAAAAACTACTAAAAAATCGGTTATTTTGTGGTATTGATTTTAAAAATGGAAAGTAATACAATAAAATACAACAAAACACGGAGAAAAGTGTGGATTTTTACAACAAACGCTGGGCAGGGCGTGAGAAAAGGAGGAGACTGCATGACATTTGACCAAATCATTCTTTGGGTGATGGCAGCCGGAGTGCTCATTGGAGCGGCTGACAAGATTTTTGGGAACAGGCTGGGGCTGGGTGAGAAGTTTGATGAGGGCTTTCAGGCTATGGGCCCGCTGGCGCTGGGAATGGTCGGAATCGTCTGCCTGGCCCCGGTAATCGCAGATTTGCTGGGACCTGTGATCATTCCTGTATTTGAGGCACTGGGAGCGGATCCAGCCATGTTCGGAGCGATTTTAGCCAATGATATGGGCGGCTATCCTCTGGCTGTGGAGCTGGCTCAGGATCAGGAGGCAGGACTTCTGGCAGGAAACATTGTGGCGTCTATGCTGGGATGTACGCTGGTATTTTCTATTCCCGTAGGCTTAGGACTGATTGAGAAGGAGGATCGTCCTTATTTTTCCAAGGGACTTTTAATCGGTCTCATTACAATTCCGGCAGGAAGTGTGATAGGAGGTCTGATTGCAGGCTTTGAACCGTCCATGGTGCTGTGGAATACAGTTCCGGTTATTATCCTGGCAGCGGTTCTGGCACTTGGACTCAAATTCATTCCGGAGGCCATGGTGAAGGGGTGTATGGTATTCGGACAGTTCATTACGATTGTTATTTACATAGGACTGGCAGCGGCAGCATTTGAACATCTCACTGGAGTGGTAGTGATTCCGGGGATGGCTGATATTATGGAAGGCATGAGCGCTATTGCGGGAATCGGAATTGTACTGCTTGGAACTTTTCCAGTGCTTACCATTCTCACAAAAGTGTTAGATAAACCGTTAAACCAGGCGGGACAGAAGCTGGGACTTGATAAGACCAGCGCGGCAGGCCTTGTCTTCACACTGGCCAATTCTGTTCCAGTTTATACGATGATGAAGGATATGAATAAAAAAGGAATTATCGTAAACACAGCCTGGCTGGTTCCAGCTACGGCAGCGCTGGGAGATCATCTGGGATTTACGGCTGGGGTAGAGCCATCCATGATCACTCCGGTTGTGATTGGAAAGCTGGCGGCAGGAGTGATTGCTGTGTGTCTGGCGCTCTTTATGTGCAGAGGGATGGATCAGGAGAAGGAAACTGAGAAGGCAGAGTAATTTTCACAGAAGGCTTCAAAAGGTTTGAAAAGGGAAGACTGCAGGCAGTAAAGGAGGAGAATAGTGGAGAAGTATTATTTAGGTTTGGATCAGGGGACGACAGGTACGACAGCTCTTATTTTTGATTCTCAGTGGAATCAGGTTGCCAGGGGTTACAAGGAGCATACCCAGTATTATCCGGAACCGGGCTGGGTAGAGCACGATCCGATGGAAATCTGGAGCAGCATTTTGGAAACCATAGCCATGGCAGCCGAGGAGGCAGGAATCCAGGTAGCGGATCTGACCTGTATGGGGCTTGACAACCAGGGAGAGACGGTTATGCTCTGGGATCGCTACACAGGCGTTCCTGTGTACAATGCCATTGTCTGGCAGGACAGAAGAACAGCGAAGATGGCAGATGAGCTGGCAGAAGAATATGGAGATCTGATCCGGGAGAGGACGGGACTGGTAGCGGACGCTTACTTCAGCGCTACAAAAATCCGCTGGATTATGGATCATGTGGAGGGAGTCAGAGAGAAAATTGAGAATGGCCATGTGATTGCGGGCACACTGGATACCTGGATGATATGGAAACTGACTCACGGCCATGTGCATGTGACAGATTATTCTACTGCCTCCAGAACCATGCTGTTAAACATCCACACAGGGGAATGGGACGATGAAATTTTAAAGGCTTTAGGCATTCCCAAGAGTATTCTTCCGGAAATTCACGACAGCGCCCAGGTGTACGGCTATACGGATCCTCTTGACTTCTTCGGAGCGAAGATTCCGATTTCCGGCTCTGTGGTGGATCAGCAGGCAGCTCTTTTCGGCCAGGCGTGCTTTAAGCCGGGAACTGTGAAAACTACTTATGGAACCGGCTGCTTTATGCTGATGAATACAGGAGATAAGCCGGTTTATTCGGAGAACGGACTTCTGACCACAGTAGGATGGGGGCTGAACCAGAAGCAGATGACTTTTGCCCTGGACGGAGGCATTTACATATCAGGAGCAGCGGTTCAGTGGCTTCGCGATAAGCTCCATCTGATTAACAGTGCGTCAGAGACAGAGGAACTGGCCAAATCTGTGCCGGACACAGGAGGCGTTTACTTTGTACCGGCCTTTGCAGGTCTTGCAGCTCCTCACTGGGATCAGTATGCCAGAGGAACTATTGTGGGAATCACAGGAGGAACCACAAAGGAACAGCTGGTTCGAGCCACGTTAGAGAGCATTGCCTACCAGGTGAAGGACAATCTGGATGTGATGGTAAAGGATTCCGGAATTCCTATTGAGGTAATGAGAGTAGACGGCGGAGCGGTTGTCAATGAATTTTTGATGCAGTTTCAGGCAGATATTCTGGGCATTCCGGTAGATGTTCCGGTGATTACAGATACCACGGGCCTGGGAGCCGCCTACCTGGCCGCCTATGGAATCGGGGAGTTCCACGATCTGTCAGAACTTGAACACAACTGGAAGCTTCATAAGAGATATGAACCTCATATGGAGGAGTCTGTAAGACAGGAGCTTTTGAGAAACTGGCATAAGGCGGTGGAACGGGCAAAAGACTGGGCAGAAAAATAAGAATCGGACAGGAGGAACGAGGATGATGAGGACAAACGTAGTAGTAATCGGCGCCGGCGCAGTGGGCTGCGCCGTTGCCAGAGAACTTTCCAAATATAAGATCGATGTAATTGTGGTGGATAAAAATGAGGATATTGGAGGGGACGCTTCTAAATCCAACAGCGCCATTATCCACACCGGCTATGACGCTTCCCCGGGAACGCTGGAGTCTCAGCTGGTAGTGGCAGCCAATCCTATGTATGATGAGCTGACGAGAGATCTGGACGTACCGTTTAAGAGAATCGGCGCAATTTTGCCCGCCATTACCCAGGAGCAGTATGAAAAACTGCCGGAGATCAAGGCCAAGGCCTTCAAAAACAGGGTGTATGATGTAGAGTATAAGACAGGCGAGGAGCTTTTGGCTATGGAGCCTAACCTGAATCCGGAGGTAAAGGGAGGACTTTACATTCCAAGGGAAAGCATTATCGATCCGTTTATTCTGGTGCAGGCTCTGGCGGAAAATGCCAATGAAAACGGTGTCTCCTTCCTGCTTAACACAAAGGTAACGGGAATTCAGACAGAAAACGGAAAGGTAAAGGCGGTGGAGACCACAGGCGGAACCATCGAGACCGATTATGTAATCAATGCGGCGGCTCTCTACTGTGATGAGATTGCAGCCATGGTAGGAAAGGCCGACTATAAGGTAGTGGCCAGAAGAGGACAGTTCTATATTTTAGATAAGAATACCAGCTGCAAGGTAGATCACATTGTTCTGCCGATTCCGACAAAGGTGACAAAGGGCAAGCTGATGTGTCCTACCATCCACGGAAATATGCTGGTAGGCCCGACTGCGGAGGATTTGGACAATAAGACCGATAAGAGCGTGACGCCAGAGGGGCTTCAGAGTATTGTGGACGATGTGAAGCGTCTGATTCCAAACGTCAATGTAAAAGATACTATTACCCAGTACAGCGGCCTGCGCCCTAACAGAAATCCAGAGGGACTTCATGTGGATATGTGGGAAGATTTGGAAGGTTTCGTCAATCTGTCCGGCGTCCGTTCCACAGGCCTGACACTTTCTGTAGCTATGGGCAAATATGTGGCTCAGCTTCTCATTGATCACGGCGCTCCTCTTATATTTAAGGAGAATTTTAAAAAGACCAGAAAGGGAATCGTCCGGTTTCACGAGCTTGACAGAGAGGCAAAGGAAAAGCTGATTAAAGAAAATCCTGCCTACGGAACAGTTATCTGCCGTTGTGAGACTATCACAGAGGGAGAGATTTTAGACTGCATTCGCCGTCCTTTGGGAGCCAGAAGCATGGACGCAGTGAAGCGGAGAGTGCGCGCCGGAATGGGACGCTGCCAGGGCGGCTTCTGCGGTCCCAAGGTAATCGAAATTCTGGCTAAGGAGTGGAACATTCCAGTAGAGCAGGTGAATAAAAATAATGCAGGTTCCTACATGGTAACGGGAAGGATGAGATAGCAGGAACTGTATCAGGCAGAGACAGCAGACAGAAGGAGAGATTCGTATGTATGAGATAACATGTGATGTGGCGATTATCGGAGCTGGACCGGCAGGACTTTCCGCAGCAGTAGCGGCGAAGAAGGAAGGGGCCGGCAGAGTGCTTCTTATTGAGCGTGATGAGAGCGTGGGAGGCATTTTACAGCAGTGCATTCATCCAGGCTTTGGACTGACCTATTTTAAGGAAGAGCTGACAGGACCAGAGTACGCAGGACGGTTCAGCGGTGAGGCAGAAAAACTGGGCGCGGAGGTTTTATTAAATTCCATGGTGCTGGAAGTTATCCCAGAGGAAATGGCTGTGTACTGCGTTAATTCCAAGTATGGAATGACGAGAGTAAAGGCTGGCAGCATTGTGCTGGCCATGGGATGCAGAGAGAAAACGAGAGCCGGAATTCAGATTCCGGGAAGCAGACCAGCAGGCGTTTACACAGCAGGAGCCGCGCAGAGGCTGATTAACCGTCAGAATGCCATGGTTGGACGGGAAGTGGTAATTTTAGGATCTGGAGATATCGGAATGATTATGGCCAGAAGAATGAGCCTGGAGGGGGCTCATGTGAAGGCCGTAGTGGAGATTATGGACTTTTTGGCAGGACTTACCAGAAATAAAGTGCAGTGTCTGGATGACTTTGGCATTCCTTTAAAGCTGTCCCACACAGTGACCAGAATTGTGGGGAACGAGCGTGTAGAAGGCGTATATGTGGCTGCAGTAGATGAGAATAAAAAGCCGATTCCTGAGACAGAGGAGTTTATCCCCTGCGATACCCTGCTTCTGTCAGTAGGTCTTCTGCCAGAGAACGAGCTGACAAGACAGGCAGGAATCGAAATGAATCCAGTGACAAATGGCCCGTCTGTCAACCAGTATATGCAGACCTCATCCCCAGGAATTTTTGCCTGCGGAAACGTGGTGCATGTCAATGATTTAGTAGATAATGTGACTACAGAGAGCATGCAGGCAGGCGCCTGCGCCGCCAGATATGCTTTGCGCCGGAAAGGCGGGCAGGGCTGTGCAGAAAATTCAGTCAGCGTTTGTTCAGCAAAAGCAGTTCCAGGAAGGAATGTGAGATATCTCTGTCCTCAGTCGATCTGTCTGGATCAGTCTTTGAGCGGACGGGAAGCAGATGAAAAAGAAACTGTCCGCCTGTTTTTCAGAGTTCTGTCTCCTGATACAGAAGTGAGAATTTCAGCTAAGTGCGGCGGGGAGGAGATCAAGGCGAAAAAGGCATTAAGAATCAACCCTGGAGAGATGGAATCTATTGAAATTCCTTTAAACCTTGTGAAGGGCGATGTGACAGTTGAAATTGAGAAGGAGGCGTAAACCTATGACAAAGGAAATTATCTGTACAGTCTGCCCTATGGGCTGCCATATTCTGGTGGAAGGAGAGGGGGATCAGGTAACCTCTATTACAGGGTACACCTGCCGCCGCGGAGAGGAATATGGCCGTCAGGAGTTTTCACATCCAGTGCGGATTCTTACTACTACTGTAAAGACAGACAGCGAAGCTCACCCACTTCTTCCTGTTCGCTCCAGCCGTCCGGTTCCGAAAGAACTTTTGATGCAGTGCATGGAAGAGATCAGAAAAAAGGAAGTAACTGCCCCTGTAAAGCGATATGATATTATAATAGAAAATATATGCGGATGCGGAGCGGATATTGTAGCGTCAGGAGAACTGAAGTAAAACCGGCAGATAGACGAAAAGAGCAAAGACAGAAAACTTAAAAATCAGAACAATAGGGTGGAGGCGTTCCGGCATGGCCGGAGGGCCTGTGCCCCTGTTGTGATCACAGAGGGGAGGCGGACAGATGAAGGATACCGGGTATTTTTATTCGATTCAGCCATTTTGGGAAGCAGCAGAAGAAGATTGTACAGGCTGCATGCCATGGGAGAAGGAGGGGATTTCTGTGTCCCATATGAAATGGCAGACGAAATCCTGGCTCTGTGTGCCTGGAAATGGGCAGATTGGCCTGATTTTATCCGACTCAGAGGAGTTTTTTGGAATCTGTTACGGAGTGCTCAGCAAGAAGGCGGAAATCTCGCTTCACGGTCTTAAAACAGGACTGTTTGTCCGTTTTGCTCCTGGCCGGTTTTCTGATATTTTTTCCATTCCTGCTTATGAGATTCTGCCAGATGGGATGGATATGAGGGATATACTTTCGCCGGTACAGGTTGGGCAGCTGAAGGACGCAGTTTGTTTAACGGGGGCGGAGAGGAGTCCCCAGGAGGCTGTATTTTCCCTGCTGAGTAGCTGGAATGAGGAAAAGACAGGTCTCAAAAAACAGACGAGCAGAACTGCTCTGCAGATTCAGCACCTGATTTGGGAAAAAAGAGGAAACATAAAAATGAAGGAATTGGAATTGGAAACAGCCTACACAGGACGCCGAATTCAGGAACTGATGGTAGAAAAAGTGGGAATTCCACCCAAGCAGCTCTGCAGGCAGACTCGTTTTCAGCATGCCTTGAGGGAGATTCACAGGGAATGTCAGTTTCAGAGAGAAAATGAAGGGACTACCTGTCTGGCTCAGGAGGCTGTCCGTCTGGGATACTGTGATCAGGCTCACTACAGCAGAGAGTTTAAAGAGTTTTCCGGCTTTTGTCCAGGCGCTTACCGGAAAAAGAGTTCTGATTTATACAAGACAATAGAATAAAAAACCGATAAAATATCAGCAAGAGGAAAAAAGTGAGAAAAGGAGGAACGTGTATGTTAATTGCTACCTGGATTATCACCTTTATGCTGATTATCGGAGTCGGCATCTATGCAGGAACAAAGATTACTAAGGCCAGCCAGTGGAGCGGAGGAGACCGTTCCATGAGTGTGTTCGCTGTAGGAGCCATGCTGGGAGCCTGGCAGATTGGCGGAATGAGCGTGGTGGGAGCAGCTCAGAACGGCTATACGATGGGAATTGCCGGGTGCTGGTATTCTATTGCCAGCGGACTTTATATTCTGCTCATCGGACTGCTGGCTAAAACTCTCAGGAAAAATCTGCCCAGCGATGCTCTGCCGGACTATTTGGAAGGCAGGTATTCTCCTGCTGTGGCGAGAGTGCAGTCTTATGTATGGATTGTATTTGGAATTCTCTATATTCCAATCCAGCTAAAAACTATCGCGTCTATTATTCAAATTGTACTTCCAAATCTGAATACAGGGCTTGCCATGTTTGTAGGAGTTACTATAGCGGCTGTATATACAGGATTTGCAGGTATGAAGGGCTCTGCCGCCATCGGCCGGGTTGTGTGTGTGGCTACCTACGCTCTGCTTATTTGGTTTGTTGTCTCTCATTTGGGAGAGTTTGGGGGATATTCCGGCTTAATTGAGCGGCTTCCGGAAGGATATGATAAGCTGAGCGCAATGCCGTCACAGGAGATTATAGCATGGGCGCTGGGAGGAGCTCTGAGTTCTGTTGTTCTCCAGTCAGCTCTTCAGCCTATGCTGGCGGCTAAAGATGATAAAACTGCCAGAAATGGGTGTATTCTGGGATATATAATTGCAGCACCGATTTGTATTCTTACTGCTATGATTGGAATGATGGCCAGAGCAAAAAATGATGGGCTGGGAGATGGAGCTGCAGCTTTTGCCTGGGCAATCAGGGATATGAGTTCTCCAGTGACAGCAGGAATTATTTTCGCTGTGTGTACCATGATTATTGCGGCTACCATGGCCACCATGATGATGGCTACCGGAACTATTCTTACCAATATTTACAAGAAGCAGATTCGACCAGATGCAGACGATAAAACTGTATTAAAAATTTCACGGTTTGGAACTATTGCAGTAGCTTATATTTCATTGTTAGTAGGATTTTTCGTTCCGTCAGCCCAGATGACTAGTCTGTTTTTGACATTAACTTATGTAGTAACCTCTCCATTCAGCTACTCTGTTATTGTGGGCCTGTTCTGGAAACGGGTGAATGCAGCAGCATCTTTAGTCAGCGTGGCGGCTGGAATTATCACAGCAGTTGTCTGGGTTGCAGTGGGGATGAATGATGTGCTGAACGTAGTATATCCCACAATTCTCGTGAGCTATGCGGCCGGAATTGCAGCAACACTTTTAAATAAAGAGAAGTAGGAGGGAAGCTTATGCCTAACAGACCATATTTGAATATGTCAGCGGATGATACGATTGCAATGTATAAGCCTCATGTGTCTGGAAGTGAAGGAGCGGTCAGCGCTAACAATCCTTATGCAGCCCAGGCAGGTCTGGAGATTTTAAATAAGGGAGGAAATGCCTTTGATGCGGCTGCGGCAGTTTCATTGGTTCTGGGAGTGGTGGAACCCTACCACAGCGGTATTGGCGGAGGATGTTTTCAGGTGTTTTATGACAGCAGCCAGGATAAGGTCGGCTCTGTGGACGCCAGGGGTACGGCTCCTAAAAATGCATTTCAGGATATGTTTCTTGACGAGAATGGGGAAGTGGATTTAAACCTGACTGAATTTTCGGGACGTTCTGTGGCAGTTCCGGCTTTTTACAGAGCCATGGATCAGCTGTTAAAGAACCATGGAACCATGACCTGGGCAGAGGTTTCTGCTCCGGCGATCCGCCTGTGCAGAAAAGGTTTTTTCTGTGGTTTCTCCTATGCCAGAATCAGCAACACACCAGAGGCAGAGCACAACAGCCGGGAATATCAGGGATTTAGGGGACTTTATTTAAACAATGGAAAGCCTAGGCAGTTCGGAGAGCTGATCTATAATGAGGAACTGGCTGCTGTTATGGAAGCAGTGGCAGAGTATGGAGTGGACTGGTTCTATAAAGGGCCTGTTGCAGAGGAAATTGTATCTCAGGTGAACCGGTATCATGGAGTTTTGGAGAAAGAGGATCTGGAGAACTGCTGTGTGACGGAGCGGGAGCCAGTCAGAGGAAATTACAGAGGATATGAAGTTATCTCTATGCCGCCTCCTTCTTCAGGGGGAAGTCATTTGATTCAGATGCTGAATATTCTGGAAAATTTTGATTTAAATGCAATGGGATTTCACTCAGCTTCCAGCGTTCACGTTATGGCAGAGACCATGAAGCTGATGTTTGCAGACCGTTCTGTGGCCATGGGAGATCCAGATTTTGTACAGATTAACCTGAAGAAAATTCTTTCCAAGGAGTATGCGAAAGAGCTGGCAGGAAAGATTTCTATGGATAAAGCAGGAGAATATGCGCCGTCAGAGGGGATAGAGGCCAGAGAATATAGAGGCTGTACATCTAACTTTACTGTTATGGACAAAAAAGGCAATGTGATTGCCCAGACTCAGACGATACGGAACTGGTGGGGATGTGGAGTAGTAGTTCCAGGACGGGGTTTTATTATGAATAACACTATGGCAGATTTTAGCGCTAAGGCAGGCGTGAGAACGACTCAGGGACTCGCCTATGGTATGGCCAATGCGGTGAGGCCTGGAAAAACTCCTTTGTCCAGTATGTCTCCTACCCTTGTGATGCAGGATGGAAAGCCAGTGATGGCGGTAGGGGCTGCTGGAGGCCCGAGAATTATTACCAGTACGCTGCAGTTGATTGTAAACACTATCGACTATGGCATGATGATGGATTCTGCTGTGAAAACGCCGCATATGTGCTGTCTGACGAGAGAGCAGGGGCTGGAGCTGGAAGCGGGATTTTCGCCGGATACGATTGCGATTTTAAAGGGAAAAGGACATACTATAAAAGAGACTGGAGACTTTGGAGTCCTTCTGGTGATGCCCAATGGAATTTTAAAAAAAGAAGGCCTGTTTTTTCCTGGAGGAACCAGCCGCGTAGATGGCGGAGGAGGAGTTCTCACTGGTTCAGGCTCAGTCTGTATCGACGGCCTTTGCTTTATTCCAAAGCCACAGAACTGATATGAAGAGAAAACTTCCCGGAATCAGATAAAATAGACACACGGAAAATAAGCAGACATAGAGACTGTCCTAAAACAGTCTGTGCCTGCTTTTCCGCTGCGTTTTTATCATAATTGTTTGTCCTGTGTATGTTCTGTTCCTACTTGACCCGTTTTCCCTCATCCAGCCAGCTTTCCAGTTCCCGGTGACTGAGCGCAAGAACCATCTGGATATCCTGCTGCTTTTTCAGAATAAAGGCCAGGCCGGCGATTACGCCGCACAGAATTGTAATTATGATTGTTTTCATATCTTTCATTGTGTACTGCACCTCCGTTATAGTTAATTATAATCAATATAAGGATAATATTCAACTGATAAATACATGGAAAACGGCAGTTTTTCCGCTGGTGGAGAGGATAAATTGGAACAAGAGGGAAAAACGGAGGAATATATTGTGAAAAAAGAAATCCGCAGGAGGGAAAAATCCCAATCTGCGGATTTCCATGCAGGAAAGTATTTATTTAGCAGCCTTTACAGACTCGGCGATAGCGTCTGCCAGCATATCCAGCTCTGCAGCCTTATCTGGCAGCAGGGAGGAGGCTAAGGATAAGCGTTCATTCAGAACCGTCATATTTTTTAACTCCTCATTGATGAATTTCTGCATCAGATCGCCGGATTTGCAGGCCCAGGAACCATTTTCAATGATGGCGAAGGTACGGTTCTGGAGATTTAATGCCTTCATATCCATCAGATAATTGTGCATCACCGGGTAGATACCCAGATTGTAGGTAACAGATGCCAGCACAATATGGCTTAAACGGAAGGACTCAGAAATCAGCTGTGAGATGTGGGTGTTTGACACATCGTACATCCACACATTGGTGCATCCTCTTTCACAGAGACGGGATGCCAGAGCCTGAGCGGCAGCTTCTGTATTGCCGTACATGGAAGCGTATGCAATCATAACGCCCTTTTCTTCCGGCTCATAGCGGCTCCATTTATCATATTTATCGATAAAGTAGCCTAAATCCTTTCTCCATACAGGTCCGTGGAGAGGACAGATGTAGTGAATCTGCTCTAAGATTCCAGAAGCTTTTTTTAACAGAAGCTGAATATGCGGGCCGTATTTTCCAACAATATTTGACAGGTAGCGGCGGGCATCGTCAATCCAGTCACGGTCGAAGTTGACCTCATCAGCAAAGAGCTTTCCGTCTAAAGCTCCGAAGGAGCCGAAGGCATCGGCGGAGAAGAGAACTCCGTCTGTCGAGTCAAAGGAAACCATGACTTCAGGCCAGTGTACCATAGGGGCTGCAATAAACTGAATGTTATGTTTTCCAAATGAGATAGAATCGCCTTCCTTCACCTCCATGAGAGGATGAGAATCAACGGCAAAGCCGAACTGGCGCATCAGCATGAATGATTTCTCTGTGCTGATGATGGTTACATCCGGGTAGCGCAGCAGCACCTCTTCGATGGAGGCACCGTGATCCGGCTCCATGTGGTTGATAACCAGATAATCCAGAGAGCGTCCGTCTAACAGGTGATCCAGATTTTCCAGAAGCTGGCGGCAGGCTGCCCAGTCTACTGTATCAAACAGGGCAGTCTTCTCATCTAAGAGAAGGTATGCGTTATAGGAAACGCCTCTTGGGATTGGGTGAATATTTTCAAACAGATGAAGGCGGTGCTCGTTGGCTCCTACCCAGTAGATATCATCTGTAACCTTGCGTACACAGTACATAATCTTACCTCCTTTGCCTTATGCCTCGATAAACATTTCTTTTGATTCTGCACATTCTGGGCAGACCCAGTCTTCCGGAAGCTTTTCAAACAGAGTTCCAGGAGCGATATCGCCGTCCTCATCGCCCAGCTCCGGAACATATTCGTATCCGCAGCCGCCGCAGACATAGCGCTTTCCGATTGGTTCTGGCTTCGGAGGCAGAGGCCTCTTGATTTTAACCATAGGGGGAGCGGGCTTCTTTTCTTCCAGACCCAGCTCTTTGGCCAGCAGAGGAAGAATTTCCTTCACATCTCCCACGATTCCATAGTCGCAGTTTTTAAAGATTGGGGCGTTTCCATTAGTATTAATTGCCACGATTGTGGAGGCGTCCTTGATTCCTTTCAAGTGCTGGACAGCGCCTGAAATACCGCAGGCAATGTAGAGATTTCCTGTAAATTTCTGGCCGGACATACCTACATAGCGGTTCAGCGGAACATATTTTAAAGTTTCTGCTACCGGACGGGAGGAACCGACTGCAGCTCCTGCCGCCTTAGCCAGCTGTTCGATGAGTTTCATGTTTTCTTTTTCACCAATACCCTGACCTGCACTGACAACGCGCTCTGCCTGTATAATAGGAGTGTCCATCGGAATACCGACAGTAAAGTCATATCCATCTTTTCTCAAAAGAGCTGCCAGTTCTGCTGCCTGTTCCTTCGGACTTCCCTCTATGATCATGTGGCGTTTTCTGATTCCTGTGACAGGGGCAGGCTTTTTTGGACGGCTGGAGGAACCGGACGCATCCTTCGGCGGTTTACCCAGAAGAGCGGAAGAAATAACGACTCTCTGGATCTCATTGGTTCCCTCATAGATGGTGGTAATCTTAGCATCGCGGTACATACGCTCTACATCCATTCCCTTTAAGAAGCCAGTTCCTCCGAAAATCTGAACGGCATCGTTTGTCACTTCAAGGGCAATATCGGAGGCATACATCTTAGCCATGGCAGATTCCATGCCATAGGGCTCGTGGTGCTCCTTTAACTCTGCACTGGAGTAGACCAGGAATCTGGCGCAGCGCAGCTTGGTGGCCATGTCAGCCAGTTTGAAGCCGATTGCCTGGTTAAAGCCAATCGGTTTTCCGAACTGAACGCGCTCCTTAGCATAGTCAAGAGCGCTCTCATAGGCTCCCTGTGCGATTCCCAGAGCCTGGGAGGCAATTCCGATGCGGCCTCCGTCCAGAGTAGCCATGGCAATCTTAAATCCCTGTCCCTCTTTCCCAAGAAGATTTTCCTTTGGAACCTTCACATTGTTAAAAATCAGCTCGGCGGTGGAGGAAGAGCGGATTCCCATTTTGTCGTAGTGATCTCCGAAGGTGAATCCCTTCCAGCCCTTTTCTACAATAAAAGCAGAAATGCCGCGTGTTCCGATATCGGGAGTCGTTACGGCGAATACCACATAGGTGTCGGCCTTGGGGGCGTTGGTAATGAAAATCTTTCCGCCGTTTAACAGATAATGATCTCCCTTGTCGATGGCAGTTGTCTCGGTGCCGCCGGCATCGGAACCAGCATTTGGCTCTGTCAGGCCGAAGGCTCCGATTTTCTCTCCCCTGCAGAGGGGAACCAGATATTTTTTCTTCTGCTCTTCAGTACCGAAGGCAAAAATAGGCCAGGAGCCCAGGGAAACGTGGGCGGAGAGAATCACGCCTGTGCCTCCGTCTACGCGGGAAAGCTCTTCCACAGCGATGGCATAGCTGATCACATCCAGCCCAGCGCCTCCGTATTCCTTCGGATATGGGATTCCCATGAGACCCATCTCGCCTAATTTTTTAACCGCTTCGTCTGGAAAACGGTTTTCCTTATCCATAAGAAATGCGTGGGGCTTTACCTCTTCTTCAGCGAAGGCGCGGATTTTGGCACGAAGAGCTTCGTGTTCAGCAGTAGTATGAAACAGCATAGGTGAATCCTCCTTTCAAATCAAACAATCATAATAAATTAATAACAATAACAATAATCATTTTTATATTAAAGATATTACCATAGCTGCAGACAGATGTCAACTGAAAATTGTGAAAAAGAGCGATAAAAAAGAATTACAAAAGAATTGAATTGTACAAAAAAACGAAAACATCGGCTTGGAATTACATGAGAACAGAGCAGATATTCTAATAACCCATTGCAAATGTTTTCGTTTTGTAAGGAAAAATGCCAGTGTACAAAGGGCAGATGTTCCTCTGTACACTGACATTGATAAATCAAATGTGCATTTAGCTTTCCGATGGGAAAACAGGAAGAAGAGTCTGGCTGATTCCATCTACCAGACCGAAATCAGTAATTGTCACGCCAGGCAGGGCTGTTAATGACATAATAGAAGCTCCCAGCAGGGATGTCTCTGGCGTAGTGACAGCCTGAACAGCTTTCTGAACAGCTTCAATCCGTTCTGCCATTTCGTGACAAGAAAGATTAGACATTAGGCCGGCTACAGGAAGCTCCAGAAGGTCGGCCTTTCCGTCTTTCACTGCGCAGATACCGCCGCCGCAGGCCTGCAGAGCCTGAACTGCCTTCATGGCGCTTTTCGGATCACGGTAAACTACCAGCAGATTATGGCTGTCATGGGTGATGGTGGTAGCGAAAGCGCCTTCGCGGAGACCGAAATTTTCAAACACGCCGATCACCTGTTTTCCGTTCCCGTACCGGTTTACAACGCTTACAAACTGGAGATCTGCATAACCTTCCAGCGATACGGCTCCGTCTTTGACAGGAAGGCTTACCGGGCGTACGGTCCGCAGGATTTTGTCGGCTGACGGAACCATCACATTTACTTTGATAGTATCCTTTCCATAATTTTCAGGAACTGTGAGAACAAAGTCAGCCTCAGAGGAAATCTGAGGAATATTTACTGTGTTTATAAAGGAAGAAGCTACAGGTTCTGTATCGCATCCTGTATAAACACCGTTTTCAGCGACCTTCTTTCCTTCTGTAAAGACAGCCTCTGGCTGGCTTCCATCCAGACGGCGAACCAGCTGGAAATCAGCTATGTAGCCGGGAGCCACAGCCCCCAGATCTTGAATGCCAAGTTCTCTGGCCGCGTTTAAGGTAGCGCATTTAATGGCGTCTAAGGAACTCATTCCAGCGGCTACAGCCCTCTTTACCACTCGGTTTACATGGCCGTCAGTCAGCAGATCACTGGCATGGACATCGTCTGTACAGAAGGAAACGTGATCGTACCACCTATGGCCGTCGAGACCGCGGATCAGTTCAGGAACTACATCGCACAGGGAGCTTCCCCTTACATTGACATGCATTCCCAGGCGGAGCTTTTCGCGTACTTCCGCCGCACTCTGGCTCTCGTGATCGCTTTCAGGCCCTCCCAGACGGTAGGCACACAGTTCTTTACCTGTGACAGTAGGAGCATGGCCCTGAAGGAAGGCATTCTTTTTAAGGCCTTCATCGATAATTGAATGCATTCTGGGGCTGTCCTTGTAAACGCCCACAAAGTCCATGATCTCGGCGATGCCGATAACGCCTTCTTTTTCCAGAAGCGCGCGGATCTCAGGGGCTTCAAAAGAAGCGCCGCTGCTTTCCAGGCCTGGGACTGCCGGCACGCAGGAGGGAGCCAGAACATACTGACGGAGAGCAGACTTCTTCGCGTTTTCCAGCATAAATTCTACGCCCTCAATGCCCATGACATTTCCGATTTCGTGTGGATCTGTGCAGATGGTGGTAGTTCCCCAGGGGAGAATAGCCCGGCTTAACTGCTCCGGAATCATCATGGTGCTCTCCACATGCATGTGGACATCGATAAAGCCTGGAATCAAGTAAGCGCCCTTTCCATCATAAATTTCTCTGGAAGGGCAGAGCGTTTTCTGTCCCTCCTCGCGGACGCGGACTACTACTCCGTCTAAAATATCGACCTGAGCCGGATAGATTTCGCCGGTGAAGATATTCAGATAGCGGACGTTGGAAACAGTCAGATCGCAGGGAATCTCCTGCAGAGCTGCCTTCATCAGCCGGGAACGATCTTTTTCTTTTTTTGCGTACATAGTGCCTCCTTTTAGCTTTTAGCTGCTGAAATGATTGAGAATCATTAAGTGATTGATTTTTTCAGTTTCTTAATCTGTTACCTGGTGGTTTAACCATTTTCCGCTTCTGAACCGACAAATAAAGAGCAGGCCTCGCACTGTCCAGTCAGTAAACATGCCGATCCAGACAGCAATAGGGCCAAATCCGCAGGAACGGATGAGGTAGATACAGAGGCTGACACGGCAGATCCACATAGAGAGGCAGGAGAGAATCATGGAAAATTTCACATCTCCCGCTGCCCGCAGTCCATATCCTGGAATAAAAGCCGCAGTCCACACAAGAGGCTTTATAATGGTAATCCAGCTGATCATAAACAGGCAGAGAGAAGCGCTTTCTCTTGTGAGGCCTGCCAGACGGGTGATAGGGCCCGCCAGAAGGAAAATAAGAATACAGCTTCCGAATACAACAAGCTCTGCGGCAAGACTCAGTTTTTTAATGTAGTAGCGGGCTTCATCCGGACGGCCTGCGCCCAGACACTGTCCCACTACCGTCATCATACCGATGCCAATGCCGATTCCGGCAATTCCGTTAAAGTTTTCCATAATATTTGTCATAGCCTGAGCCGCGATAGCAGTTGTCCCAAGAGTAGAAACAGTGGACTGGATGGCCAGCTTTCCGAACTGGAACATACCGTTTTCTACACCAGAGGGAATGCCGATCCGCAGGATATTTTTAATGAGACGGGCATCTGGCTTCAGGAAGATAAAGTTTCCGATCCGCAGTTCTCCTGACTTTCTGCGCAGGAAAAGAAGTACCAGAAGTGCTGCAGCAATACGGGAAATCAGGGTAGAAACAGCAGCTCCGGCTACCCCCAGGTTAAAGCCCCAGATTAAGATGGCGTTTCCTGCAATATTCATCAGGTTGGTAGATACGGTAACCGCCATGGGGAGGCGGCTGTTATTCTGCGCCCGGAAAACGGCTGATCCGGAATCAAAGAGAGCAATAAAGGGGAAGGACAGAGAGGTGTAGAAAAAGTACACCATGGCGGCGTCCATGACATTCTGCTCCACAGAACCGAAAATCAGTCGGAGAAGAGGTTCCCGAAACAGCTGGCAGACAGCCAGCACAGCCAGAGAGATGGCCAGAATAATAAAAAGCAGCTGATTGGCAGAGCGTTCCGCCTGCTCCTGCCGTTTTTGACCCAGATAGTTGGCACAGACAATAGCGCCTCCCGAGGCCAGGGCATAAAAGGCCTGAATCACTAAAATATTAATGGAGTCCACCAGAGATACGGCGGAGATTGCAGCTTCACTTACATTGCTGACCATCATAGAATCCACAGTTCCCATAAAAGAAGTAAATATCTGCTCACAGATCAGAGGAAGTATCAGGGCAATCAGCTGATGGCTGGAGTACAGATGTGGCTTTTTAACGGAAACCGGAACAGCCTGTTTCATGAAATATCACCTTCGTTTCATTAGAATATTAAGTAATAAAATAGTATAAAAATCCAGTACCTATTTTAATAGAAGAGGAGGCAGATTGCAACTGGCGAAAAATAGAAAGAAAAATGTAAAAAATATATTAAATAAATCAGAAGAAATATCTGATATAATATAAAATATCAAATAGTTACAAATTGTCACGGGATCCAGTACCGGAGAAGAAAAGACAGAAGAAGGGAGGCGTAATTATGAAAAAAAGGCAATTGTTCTGCTGTGCAGCAGCGGCAGTTCTGCTGTGCGGGTGTGCTCTGCAGAAACAGGAGGAATGTTCGGAAACAGGACAGAACCAGATAGGGTATGCAGCCTGTGAAGAAAGGGAGAAGGAAGAGCGCGATAAGAAGGGAAAGATAGAAGAAAAACGTCAATTTGCCGATGGTTTCGGAGTGATAGAGGCAGGGAGCCCCAGAGTGTACCAGCTGGCAGAACAGGAGACCCCTTTTACAGAGTCAGAACTGGCCAGGGCAGATCTGGTATTTGCAGCGCAGCAGGAAGGAAAATTTTGGTTTACAGCAGTGATTACCGACTATTCTGTGGAGGAGGCGGATAAGGAGACTGCCCTGAGGGAGATAGGACATAATCCGGCTTATTTCAAAATAGAAGAGACAGGGGAAGCAGGACAGGAGATATATTACGGGTACAGCCATTATCTGGAGCTGATCAATGATACGGAGCGGACAGAACCAGTGCGGATGGAAGGAAAGAATGTAGAACAAGTCCAATACGCTCCCAATAGATTAACTCAAAAGTCATCCAGCCTGTCAAGACTGCCATCCGGCCAGTTTATCATGAATTTTGGATATTTTATGGAGGATCCGTATTCCTGGCTGGGAGAGCCGGAGGGGGAATACCATCTGTATCTTCCTGGCTTTGAAAAGCCTTTGGCGTTTGAGATGGAGGCGGCTCCAACGCTTAGAGAAGAACAGAAGCTTTCAGGGGAGGTGCTTTCAAAAGAGTTTATTTCAGGGAGAGATTTTGAAAAAGAGATGTCAGGGGCGGAGGAGAGAGACGGATACGGTTTGATTGTGCGGGCCAGGCAGGAAGGAGAGAGGATTACAGCAGAGTTTTATACCTGGTCCGATCAGGGATATCAGGTGAATCCTCAAAAGGTGAAGCTGTACTATCGGCCGGCAGAATCTGGAAGAGAGAGGACTGCCTGCTCTGTCTTATGGGAGAATCCCTACATTTGGCAGGAAGAGCCGGCGGCTGGAGGACAAGGTGGAATACAGGGAATGCAGACAGTATTTGAGCTGCCTGAGGAAGCTGGTGAAGGACGGAGAGGGAGCCTTGAGGCGGTAGTGGAGGGAATCAGACTGGTAGGAGCGGAGGAATCTCAGACTGTAAGCATTCCAGTCCCCCGTTTTGGGGAAACGAAGTTCCTTGAAGAGAAGGTTTCTTTTCGTGACGGACAGCTTAGCCTTCTGCAGGTGACGGCACAGCAGCGGACAGAGGAAGAACAGAAGGAATCAGGAATAGATGCAGAGGTTCTCCTTCGTGTTTCAGCCTCAGCCTCATGCAACCTGGCAGATCGCAGACTTACTTTTGTGCTCATAGACCAGGGAGAAGCTCTTTCTTCCTATGCTAAAACGGGCTGGCCGGAATTCCCCGAGGAAAGCGGAGATGTTCAGACAGACACAGTGATGACAGGTTTTTATCTGCTTGGGGGAGACAGTAAGGAATATGTTAAGGTCAGACTTTACGCTCCGACCTATTGGTGTCCGGAAACAGTTATAATACCGCTGAAAATAGATAACCTGTAATTATAGGAAATAAAACTTCTGGTTGACGCAGGACTGAATTTATGTAATAATTTGCTTTGTGACTTGCGGGAACCAATAAAATGAATGATCATTTTAAGGGGGTGCTGCTTTTGATGCGGGCGTTTGCCTGCCATCACTATGCAACACTCCTTTTTCAGGCTGTTTTCTGTAATTTAGTGTGGAAAACTTTCCTGCAAAACCTCATGGATGTGGATACCCGGTTAAAAGCTGGGAATCCTAAAAGGCAGAAAATAAATAACAAAAAGAGGTGTTGAATGGAAAATTCAAAAAAAATTGATTGGTATACCCTGTCCTTCATGGCATTTTCCACAGTCTGGGGCTTTGGAAATGTTTTGAACGGCTTCGTATACTTTAACGGAATTGAGGTTATTTTCAGCTGGGTTCTGATGTTTGTACTGTACTTTATCCCCTACACTTTAATGGTAGGCGAGCTGGGATCTGCGTTCAAGCATTCCGGCGGCGGTGTAAGCTCCTGGATCCGTGAGACGATCAACCCTAAGTTCGCCTACTATGCAGGATGGACCTACTGGGCCTGCCATGTAACCTACATTGCCAGCAAGGGAAGCGGAGGTTTAAAGGCGTTAAGCTGGATGGTATTCCAGAATGGAAGCACCTATGATAAGTTTCCTACGCTCTGGGTACAGCTGGCTACGCTGGCTGTATTCCTTTTCTTCTGCTGGGTGGCAAGCCGAGGCTTAAATCCATTAAAGAAGCTGGCTACATTGGCTGGAACCAGCATGTTTATTATGTCTATCCTGTATATCCTGATGATGTTTGCCGCTCCGGTCATCAACCCGAACGGCGGCTACGTTTCCATGGATTTCAGCGTAAAGAACCTGATTCCGCAGTTTAATCTGGGCTACTTTACCTCCTTATCCATTCTGGTATTTGCAGTAGGCGGATGTGAGAAGATTTCTCCTTATGTAAATAAGGTGAAGAATTCTGCGACAGGATTCCCGAAGGGAATGATTGCCCTGGCTATTATGGTTATGGTCTGCGCTATTTTAGGAACTATCGCCATGGGAATGATGTTTGATCCGGCTGTCATCAATGAGAGCAAGGAAAGCTTTGATTCCTATGTTTCCAATGGCTCCTACTGGGCATTCCAGAAGCTGGGCGAGTACTACCATGTGGGAAATCTGTTCTTGATTATTTATGCTGCGTGCAATGCAGTGGGACAGTTCTCCACCTTGGTACTGAGCATCGATGCTCCGCTTCGTATGCTGCTGGACAACGAGGATGCGAGAGAGTTTATTCCGTCCAAGCTTCTTAAGAAGAACAAATACGGCGCTTATATTAATGGAATCTGGATGGTAGTCGTATTATCTGGAACGATTATTTTAGTACAGTCATTTGTTCCTGGCGCAGCTGCCGTGCTGTCCCAGTTAAACAAGTTAAACTCTGTTACTATGCCTCTGCGTTACCTGTGGGTATTCGCTGCTTACATTGCACTGCGCAGGTATGTGGGCAAATTCAATCCAGAGTATCGCTTTACTAAGAGCCAGGGGCTTGCTTTCACAGCGGGTATCTGGTGCTTTGCGGTAACAGCTATCTGCTGCGTTATGGGAATGTACGTAAAGGGCGATATGGCGTCCACAGCATTAAATATTATTACTCCATTTATTTTGACTGCCCTGGGACTGATTCTCCCGATTATTAAGAAGAGAGAGACAGAACGGGCAAGCTAGTTGAATACAAGCCTGAACCATGAGTGAAGAGGGCCGCTGCCAGGCAGACGAGAAATAGTCTGTGAAGCAGCGGCCTTTTTTGTGGTGCGGTAAAAATACTCCCTGCTGTGCAGGGGGAGGATATTGTAGACAGAGCAGAAAAATGCATATTAAAAGTTAGAGATAGTGGTTGATGTAATAGAATTTCTTAGCGTCAGTGTAAAAATAGAAGAACAGATGTTTGCTATATCTATACTTTTAAAATTGTTTGTGATATAGTAAACGCAGAACACTGTTATTGACGCTATACGAAAATAAGATGTTCCATGACGAAAAATTGGAGGATAGGCATCTTTTTTACAATAGATTCTGGAGGTGGATTTTATGCAAAATGAACAAAAAACTTTCAAATTACATTCCGAATACGCCCCCACCGGCGACCAGCCCCAGGCAATCGAAGCCCTCGTAAACGGCTTCAAAGAAGGCAATCAGTTCCAGACTTTACTGGGGGTTACGGGGTCAGGCAAGACTTTTACCATGGCGAATGTCATCGAACGGCTGAATAAGCCCACTTTAGTAATCGCCCACAACAAAACCCTGGCCGCGCAGCTCTACGGCGAGTTTAAGGAGTTCTTCCCGGAGAACGCGGTGGAGTATTTTGTTTCCTACTACGATTATTATCAGCCGGAGGCATATGTACCGTCTACGGACACATATATTGAAAAGGATTCATCTATTAATGATGAGATCGATAAGCTGCGCCATTCTGCAACAGCGGCTCTCTCAGAGCGCAGCGATGTGATTATTGTGGCTTCTGTATCCTGCATTTACGGATTGGGAAGCCCGATTGACTATAAGGAGATGGTGATTTCTCTTCGGCCTGGTATGATCAAAGACAGGGATGAGGTTATTCACAAGCTGATTGATATTCAATATACAAGAAACGACATGGATTTTAAACGTGGAAGCTTCCGCGTTCGCGGAGACGTGTTGGAGATTTATCCGGCTTATTCGGGCGGAGACGCGTACAGAGTGGAGTTTTTTGGGGACGAAGTGGATCGGATTACAGAGATTGATACGCTGACCGGAGAGATTAAGGCCCAGCTGGGACATATTGCCATTTTTCCTGCCTCTCACTATGTCATTCCCAAGGAGAAAATGGAGCTGGCAGCGCAGAATATTCTGGAAGAACTGAAGGAACAGGCAGCCTGGTTTAAAAGCGAGGATAAGCTTCTGGAGGCTCAGAGAATTTCTGAGAGGACAAATTTTGATGTGGAAATGATGCGTGAGACAGGATTTTGCTCTGGTATTGAGAATTATTCCCGTCATCTGACGGGATCAGCTCCTGGGGAGCCGCCCTGTACGCTTATTGACTATTTTCCGGATGATTTTCTGATTATTGTAGATGAGTCTCATATTACGCTGCCTCAGATCAGAGGAATGTATGCGGGAGACCGTTCCAGAAAGAAGACGCTGGTGGAGTATGGCTTCCGCCTGCCCTCTGCCTTGGATAACCGTCCTCTGAATTTTGAGGAATTTGAGCAAAAAATTGATCAGATGCTTTTTGTATCAGCTACGCCGTCCGATTATGAGGAGGCCCATGAAATGCTGAGGGCAGAGCAGATTATCCGTCCAACGGGACTTTTGGATCCGCCCATTGAGGTGCGGCCGGTGGAGGGCCAGATTGATGACCTGATTGGGGAAGTTAACCGGGAGGTGGAGAGAAAAGGAAAGGTTCTGATTACTACCCTGACGAAGCGGATGGCAGAGGATTTAACTGATTATATGAGGGATGTTGGGATCCGTGTGAAATACCTTCACTCAGATATTGATACTCTGGAGAGAGCAGAGATTATCAGGGATATGCGCCTTGATGTGTTTGATGTGCTGGTAGGAATTAACCTTTTGAGGGAGGGGCTTGATATTCCGGAGATTTCCCTGGTAGCGATTCTCGATGCGGACAAAGAAGGTTTTCTCCGATCAGAAACCTCTCTCATTCAGACCGTGGGAAGGGCTGCGAGAAACGCGGAGGGGCATGTGCTGATGTACGCGGACAGCATTACTGATTCTATGAGAGCCGCCATTGAGGAGACTAAGAGGCGGCGGGAAATTCAGCAGGCCTACAATGAGGAGCACAATATAACGCCGACGACGATCAAGAAGGCTGTCAGGGATCTGATCAGTATTTCACAGGCAGCGGAACGTACTGCGGCAGACAGAGCCAAAGATCCGGAGTCCATGGACGAGAGAGAATTAAAGCAGCTGGCGAAGGCACTGACGAAGAAAATGCACCAGGCCGCTGCGGAACTGAACTTCGAGGAGGCCGCCGCTTTGAGGGATCAGATGATAGAAATTAAAAAACTGCTGCTGGAGATGGAGGAATAGGAGAAGACAGGATCTGATATGAAGCTGTGCGAGGGGAAAACAGGCAGATTTTATATAGTAGATACGATCAACCAGAAGCAGCTGGGAAAGGAGTGGGCAGCGCGCCTGAAATCTCTGGGGATAGTGGAGGGCGCAGAATTTTTACTTTTGAATAAAAAGAAAAGCGGAACAGCGGCAATTAAAATCAGGGGAACCCGCCTGGCAATGGGAAGCAGGCTTGCAGAATATATTGAAATTCGTCCATTGGGAGGAAAGACGGTGAAGCTATAGAAAAGAGGGGAACAGTCAGGTGAATAGGCCGAAAGAAAGGAGAATACTAACGATAGGGCTTGTGGGAAATCCAAACTGCGGCAAGACAACGCTGTTCAACGGGCTGACAGGCTCCAGGCTGAAAACTGCCAACTGGCCGGGCGTAACAGTGGAGGAGGCGTCTGGCTGGATTGCATTTGAGGGAATTAAGATTCATGTGATAGATCTGCCCGGAATTTACAGCCTGGACTGCTGCAGCGCAGAGGAGAGAGCATCCTGCCGGTGGCTTCAGAAAGGCGGAGCGGATGTGATTATCAATGTGGCGGACAGCAGTGTTTTGGATCGAAGCCTGGCTTTGACGCTTCAGCTGATGCAGCTTGGGACACCTGTGGTATTGGCTGTGAATTTGTTTGGCAGGAAAGCATTAAAAGGAACCTCTCAGGCGTCTGGCTGGAATTTAGAGCGCCTGCAAAGCTGTCTGGGAGGGGTTCCCTGCCTGCTTATATCTGCCAGAAAGTCAGCTGGACTCTATGAACTCCTGAAAACGGCTGTCACAGAGGTGCAGCGCCATCCCTTTGGACTGGAGGGCAGCACTAATCCTGCATTCTGGTATCGGAGCGCAGAAAAAAGATATCAATATATAGAAGAAATACATTCTAAATGCTGTGAGAAAACAGAGCATGTGTCTGGGTGTACTGACAGAGCTGATCGGTGGCTGATGCATCCAATTTGGGGGATTCCCATTTTTCTGTTTTTAATGGCATTTGTCTTTTTTTTAACCTTTTCAGTGGGAAATATTCCCAAACAGGGCATGGGATGGCTCCTGGAATATTGTCTTGATATTGCAGAAAACTTTTTTGAACAAACGGGGACAGAAAAATGGCTGAAATCGCTGATTATGGAGGGAATAATTCCTGGAGTAGGGAGTGTACTCAGCTTTCTTCCCAATATGCTTATATTATTTTTTGCACTGTCAGTTTTGGAGGACAGCGGGTACATGGCAAGAGCTGCCTATGTGATGAATGAAACCATGGGAATGGCAGGATTATCGGGCAAATCTTTTCTGCCTCTGATGCTGGGATTCGGGTGTACTGTGCCGGCTGTAATGGCAGCAAGGATAGTAGAGGGAGAAAATCAGAAAAAGCGTACGATTTTGGCCGCTCATTTTATGTCGTGTCCAGCCAGAATGACGATCTATGTTTTATTTTCACAGATGTTTTTTCCTGAGCATGCTGTTTTAGCTGCCTGTTCCATTTATCTGACAGGGATTGTGGCAGCTGTTTTGACAGCGGCCGTTCACTGGAGAATATCAGGAGAGAGCAGGGAAGACTGTCTTTTCCTGGAGCTTCCAGAGTACAGGATGCCATCTCTGAAGCATGTGGTGTTCTGTGTATGGGATAAGGCAGAGGAATATCTTGCCAAGGCGGGGACAACAATTCTTCTGTCCTCTGTGCTTTTATGGTTTTGCCTTCATATGGGCCCATCAGGTCCTGTATCTGATATATCCTGCAGCTTTGCAGCATCGGCTGGACGCCTGTTTGCACCGATTTTTTCAGTGGCAGGTTTAGGAAGCTGGCAGACTGTATCTGCGCTGCTGTTAGGACTCTCTGCGAAGGAGGCTGTGGTATCTGGTTTTTCTGTTCTTTACGGGATTCAGAATGTCAATTCGGCTGCTGGCACAGCGCAGCTTCAGGCAGAGCTGTCTGCCTGTGGCTTTGGTCCTGTAAATGCGTATGCTCTTATGATTTTCTGCCTTTTCTACACGCCATGCTTTGCTGCAATGTCTGCAGTCAGGGCGGAAACAGGGGATGTGAAATGGACTGTTCGCATGGGAGGATTTCAACTGGCTTCAGCCTTTCTGTCAGCCACAGCTGTTTATCACATCGGCTGCCTCCTGTTTCCGGGTTAGGGCAGATTTGAAAGACTCTGCGGCAAATGGTTGACTTTTTTTCTGTACATGATATAATTCAGGAACATTTCAACAGACAGCAGGAGGATACCTGCGCATTCTCGCAGAGCGTTTACTCAGGCAGGAGACAGCTGCCGTCATGAGCCGGTGCTTGTCTCTGCTGAGATTAAAAGGAGCGTCAAAGATGAGAGAGAAAACATTGGTGGATATGGCTGCCCAGGCGGGGGAGATTATGCTGGTCAGCGGTGCCGAGATTTACCGTGTAGAAGACACAGTTGCCCGGATTCTCAGGGCTTCAGGTGCTTCCGGGGCGGAGGTAGTTGTGATGGCCACAGGCATTTTTATTACGCTGGCATCGGGGGAGGGAGAACCTCTCAGCGTAGTACGCAGAGTCAGGGGACGGTCGACGAATATGAACCGGATTTGCCGGGTGAATGATGTATCAAGAAATTTCTGCACAGGAACGCTCTCTCTGGATGAGGCGAAAGACGCCCTTCAGGAAATCGGCAGAGAACTCCAATACAGCCGCAGAATGAGGATACTGGGTTATACGGTTACTCCGGCAGCTTTTGCAGTGATGTTTGACGGAGGAGTGCTGGAAATCGCAGCCGCAGCGGTGGTAGGAGCGGTGATGGCGATGTTTGAGATTTTAATTAGCCGGGTTAAGCTGAACGACTTCTGTGCCAATGCAGCGGAGGCTTTTCTGGCTGGAACTCTTTCACTGATTTTAAGAGCGGCGCTTCTGCCTGTGTGCAGTCTGAATGCAGACGCAGTTATTATCAGTGCTCTGATGCCCATTGTGCCAGGGGTTATTTTTACCTCGGCCATTCGTGATACGCTGAATGGAGATTATGCTTCTGGAATTGCCAGAATTCTGGAGGCCATAGTGGTGGCTTTGGCAGTAGCGTCAGGAGTCGGAGCGGCCATGATGCTTGGCAGTATGCTGGGAGGTGCATTGTGATGGAGATAGTTTGGCAGACAATAGCAGCGTTTATCGCCATTGTAGGCTTCGGGCTGCTTTTGGAGGTTCCGCAGAAGCACATTATCCATGCGGGAATCGCGGGGGCAGTGTGCTGGCTGTCCTATCTTGCTGTATTGGAGATGGGATATTCTCTGATAGCTGCAGCCTTCTGGTCCAGTATTTTTGTAGCTCTTTTAAGCCACAGTTTCGCCAGAATGTTCAAGGCACCTGTGACCGTTTTTCTGGTATCAGGGATTCTGCCGACTGTGCCGGGAGCTTCGATTTACAGAAGCGTTTACTATATGATTCAAGGAGCGTCATCTATTTCAAATGTTTATTTTATGGAGACACTGCAGATTTCCGGCGCCATGGCCATGGCTATTTTTATTGTGGATTCCATATTCCGCCTGATGCAGAAGCGCTAGAAGGGCAGGACGGAATAAAAATCTGATCTTCCATAGCGCTGTAGCAGTAAATGTGATCTGCCAGACGATCCTCTGCCGGGACGTCCAGCTCATTGACCTCAGAAACAATCTGATTCAGCTCCTGGACAGAAGGAGAAGAAGAAACAGGACTTAACAGGACTTCGTGGATGCTTGAAGGAAGGATATATAAATCATCCTTTACAAGCTCTGCGAAGTTTTTTAAGATCTGGGGATAGAGAATACAGACAGAGCCGTTCAGGCCAGACGTGTTGGTGAGAACGTGGAGAGGAAATGTTTTTTCCGGATTTAAGCTGTCCGGAACAGTCCCATCCGCTTGAAAAACAGGGATGTCAGGAGAAATAGAAGAGATAACCTGTTCTAATGGTGTAATTTTAGGAGGAAGCAGAAGAGGGGTATTGGAGCAGGACAGCTGATACAGCTCTCTGGCATTGGTATGCCATAGTTTTGTGTGCTCGTGATGAACCAGAATTGTCATTTGACCGCCCTTTTGCTGTTCGACAATTACATAAAAAACCAGGGCCAGATCCAGAAATGGAACATGGGGAACAGACGAAAGAAGGAATTCGTTCTCCACTGCGGAGACCAGACGGAAGGCAATGCGTGTCTTTACCTGCGAAAAATCGTAAATCCAGGAATCCAGATCAGGCGGTAATGCATTCTGCTGGGCGGAAAGTTCCAGAATCTTTTGTGCAATGGTCTCGATAGATGTGCCTTCCTCAGCTTCCTCATAGCAGGGATCCAGGCAGATTGCCGAAGCGATGGAGGAGTCTGCTCTGCGTATAGAGAGTGTGTCCAGGGCAGTGCCGTTATTTGTTATAGTTTTTTGGATAGACACAAAAAACGCTTTTCCTGCCTGCTTTTGGGTTTCCTTAAGAATAGATGATAGAAATGCTTTGTAGGTCATACATGCCTCCTTCAGTAGAATAAAAGAATTGTTAAATGTGAAAATGAATGATAGACAGCATAGCAGCAGTGTGTACACTGATATTATGCTGAAAGATTGGATAGAATTTATTATATAGAAAAAAGAACGTGTTTTCAATTAAAAAAGTATAAAATAAAAGAACAAAAAACACTATTTATATTAGATTATAGATGGTAAAAAGAATATAAGTCAGAAATTATATAAAAATATTAAAAAAATATTGACAAAGCGGAGGCATTAGGCTATAATAAAGACAACAAAACAAAGAGAACTTAAAAACAATCCAAAGGAACTTCCTCTAAAGGAAAAGTCCAAAGGAAATCTCAAATAAGGAGGTACAGTCCACCAGCAACATAAACTCGTCTGAATAAAAAATCAGACAAAGGAACTCCTCGAAATCCTTTATAAAAGAGACCGAAACCCATCTATTAAATCCGAAAAGAGTCGGCCTGGTGATATGACGAGAAAGTATTATTAGGAAGAATGGTTCGTATCGAAATAGATAAAAAAATGAAAGGAAAAATATTCGGCGTAAAAATAAAGGAAGAGGAAAAGAAAAATTTAATATAGATAAAAGATTAAGAAATGAGGTACAAACCCATGGACGAGATAGTATAAAGAGGGTATTGATGATAAAAAAACATCAATACCCTCTTTAACTGTGAAAAATAAACGGAATCGACACGCAGATCCTATTTTCTGAGTGCCGTTTTAAAGTCCCTGAAATTCAAATGGAGGTGTGTATTCCTCTTTTGCGCTGCTTTTTTCCTGCATAAACCCATCAGTCAACCCCAGGCGGATTGCATGATCCAGCACCTTTTCATATTCATAAGTCGTAATTCTGCGATTTATTTCCGGATGTTCATAACTTTTATAAAATGGTGTGTACTGACTCAGAAGGCTTAAGAGAAAATGGCCCTTGGGCAGCGTTTCGTTTACCCAGTCTAAAAGGCGGATCGAATCCTCTTTCTGCCCTGGAAGCACCATATGGCGAAGAATAACACCTCTTTTTAAGAGACGGCAGGTCTGGCCATTTTCAGAGAATTCTTCAAAGAGCAGCGGGCCTGTCTGGCGTATCATCTGCTGCACTGCCCTGGAAGCTGCAGAAAAATAATCGGGAGCTTTTGAGTAAAGGTTTGAAACAGAGCTGCTTAAATACTTTAAATCAGGCAGCCACACATCTACATATGGTTTGAGGGCACGAACAGTTTCCAGACTTTCATAGCCGCCGCAGTTATAAACCACAGGAATATGGAGAAACGGGGCAGCCTGTTCAAGCGCCTGGATAACGGAGGGAAGAAATTGTGTGGCAGTTACCAGATTAATATTGTGCGCTCCCTGTTCCTGAAGCTCCAGAAAGATTTCAGAAAGGCGTGAAACGCTGATTTCTTTTCCATGACCTTCGCTGCTGATCTGATAATTCTGACAGAAGCAGCACCGGAGCGTACAGCCGGAGAAGAATACCGTTCCGCTTCCGTGGATTCCGCTGAGGCAGGGTTCCTCCCAATGGTGGAGAGCAGCTCTGGCAGCTTTGGGAACTGTGCCGCAGCCGCAGAAGCCAAAGGTTTCATAGCGATTAACGCCGCAGCTTCTGGGGCAGAGACTGCAGTTTTCGTACTGGGAAATCCCTGCGGCAGGAGAAAGTGAATTTTCATGGATACTTTTGTTTAAGGTCTGATGGCTCATAGATGGATTCTCCTCTTGTCTGCTGATGCTGATTGATAAAACAGAGCAGCAAAGTGCAACTCTCCGATTATGCCAGTATAGCAGGAGGGGAGAGGAAAAAGCAAGAGGGGGAAGCAGAATTTACCATTCCTGCGATTTTATACCTTTCTCGGTTCCTTCAAAGTTTTGGGAAAAATCTGGTACAGATCTTCGTAGGATTCAAGCTCTGCTTCAGACAGAGGGGGAGCTGGTATCAGGCCTGTGCAGTCCATGGCGGAGCAGGAGTCAAAGTCCGATGTGTCTGCCAGATCCTCCGGCACATGGTTCATGGCTCTCAATTCATCTCCGTATCGTTTTTTCAGTTCTTCCATGGAGACAGGTTTGATTTTTCTGCTTTCTTTCAGGGAGCTGATATCTCTGCTTACATGTTCGTCAGCTGATTTCATAGTTGTTACCTCCTGTCTGTTTTGTTTATTATCCTTATCATGCGCCTGAAATGAGAAAAATATACACTGAGGCTGTTTATAGCATTTTAATAGTTTCAGTTCTTGATTTATAGGGAGATGGACACTATAATGGTATAGAATAGACGAAGCAGAATCTATTCAGAATGGAGAACTTAGATTTATGGACAACAACAGTAAGAATGGCAGAAATCAGAAAGAGCCGAAGAAGGGAAACATTACAGTTGTTATCATTACCCTGATGTTTACGATGCTTTGCGTCATGGTTATGAATACATGGCTGAATAACGCAAATAAAGAAAATATTCCCTACAGCGAGTTCAATCAGATGCTGGAGAATCATGAAGTAGAGTCTGTGACTCTCAGCGGCGGAAGGATTCTTATCACACCAAATAAAAATTCCTCCAAGTACCAGTCCAGTAAGGACAGATGGGGAAACCTTATTGGCAAGGAGTATTATACCGTGCCGATTAACGATCCTAACTTTCTGGAGAAGCTGGATGAGGCCGGCGTAGCCACCTACGAAGCTAAGGAGGCTGACGCAGGGGTGGAGATTCTTCTGGTGATTTTAAACTGGATCCTTCCTATTGCAATTCTGTTCTTCTTTTTCAATTTTATGATGAGAAGAATGGGAGGAGGCGGAGGAGGCGGAATCATGGGCGTTGGAAAGAGCAACGCCAAGGTTTACGTCCAGAAGGAGACGGGAATTACCTTTAAAGATGTGGCAGGTGAAGACGAAGCTAAGGAATCCCTGAAAGAGATTGTAGATTTCCTCCACAATCCGGGAAAATATACAAAGATTGGTGCCAAGCTGCCTAAGGGAGCGCTCTTAGTGGGACCTCCTGGAACTGGTAAGACGCTGCTTGCCAAGGCTGTGGCCGGAGAGGCCAAGGTGCCTTTCTTCTCTTTGTCCGGATCAGACTTTGTGGAGATGTTCGTGGGCGTGGGAGCTTCCCGTGTCCGGGATCTGTTTAAGCAGGCTCAGGAGTCCGCTCCCTGCATTATCTTTATCGATGAGGTGGATGCCATTGGAAAGAGCCGTGATTCCCGCCTGGGAGGAAACGATGAGAGGGAGCAGACCCTGAACCAGCTGCTGTCTGAGATGGACGGTTTCGATTCCTCCAAGGGACTTCTGGTCATGGCAGCGACAAACCGCCCTGAAATTCTCGATCCGGCGCTTCTGCGTCCGGGCCGTTTTGACCGCCGGGTGATTGTGGATAAGCCGGATTTAAAGGGACGAATTAATATTTTAAAGGTTCATTCCAAAGATGTGAAGCTGGATGAGACGGTAAACTTTGAGGAGATTGCTCTGGCTACCTCCGGGGCAGTGGGCGCGGATCTGGCCAACATGATGAACGAGGCGGCTATTACGGCTGTCAAACACGGCCGCCAGGCTGTCTCTCAGAAGGATCTGTTCGAGGCCGTGGAGGTTGTGCTGGTAGGCAAGGAGAAGAAGGACCGAATCCTCAGCAAGGAGGAGAGACGGATTGTCTCCTACCACGAGGTAGGCCATGCGCTGGTGAATGCGCTTCAGAAGGATGCGGAGCCAGTTCAGAAAATTACGATTGTGCCTCGTACCATGGGCGCTCTGGGCTATGTCATGCAGGTGCCTGAGGAGGAAAAATACTTAAATACCAAGAAGGAAATCCACGCTATGCTGGTGGGATTTTTAGCAGGCCGCGCGGCGGAGGAGATTGTCTTCGACACTGTAACGACAGGAGCCTCCAACGATATTGAGCAGGCTACCAGAATTGCCAGAGCTATGGTGACGCAGTACGGTATGTCCGATAAGTTCGGCTTAATCGGACTGGCCTCCAGAGAGGATCAGTATCTGAGCGGAAGAACGGTGCTCAACTGCAGCGACGAGACGGCGGCAGATATTGACAAAGAAGTGATGATGATTCTGAAAGAAGCCTACGAGGAAGCCAAATCTATGCTTCAGGAGAACAGGGATGCTCTGGACGCTATCGCTGCCTTCCTGATAGAGAAGGAGACGATCACGGGCAAGGAATTTATGAAGATTCTGCGTGAAATCAAGGGAATTCCAGAGCCTGAGGAGGAAAATGGCCGTCTGGACTTGAAAGAGAAGACGGAAGCTTCTGAAGGCTCAGACTCAGAGGAGACTTCAAGCACTGCGAAAGAGAACGCCGTTCAGGACAAGGCAGAGGCATTTTCAGAGCCAGAAGAGCCTGAACAGCCAGAACAGCAGGAATCAGAAGAAGTACCTGAGCCGGCAAAAGAGAGTAAGGAACAGCAGCCGGAGTCTGAGATAGAGGAGAAAAAGCAGGATACACAGAATTAAGATCGCCAGGGCTGATTTATAGTTAGAAATCAGTGCCAGTGTGCAAAAGAAAACGCCTCTGCGAATCAGTAAATGAAGTGATTCGCAGAGGCGTTTTCTGGTTCAGAGTCTAGTGATAAATTCCCTTATGCTCATAAACTGGTTCACAGGTCAGTTCGATTCCCAGCTTTTTGAAGGTTTTAATATCCACGTCAGACAGGATTACAGAGGTATGAACCTGGCAGCCTTTCAGTTTCGGAAGCTGTTCTAACGCACGCTTAGCGTCCTCATCAGAGGCAGCGCAGGTGGAAAGAGCGATCAGAATCTCGTCAGTGTGGAGACGGGGATTGGCGCTTCCTAAATAGTCGACTTTCAATTTCTGGATAGGCTCAATGGAAGCCGGAGAAATCAGGTGGCGTTCATGGGGGATTCCGCCCAGAGCTTTAACTGCATTTAACAGAAGAGCAGCGGAGGCCCCCAGAAGGTTGCTGGTTTTTCCTGTAACAATGGTGCCATCCGGAAGCTCCATAGCTGCCGCTGGAGAACCCTCTGCAGCGGCCAGTTCATTAGCAGCAGGTACAACAGAACGCATGCTGGTAATAATCTTAGCCTGCTTCATCAAAAGTTCGATCTTATAAACCTCGTTCTTGGCACCTGGCTGTTCTTTCACCACGCGGCTCAGAGCCTGATAATACCGGCGGATAATTTCCTGTCTGGATGCTTCGCAGCAGACTTCATCGTTGCTGATGCAGTTTCCTACCATATTTACTCCCATATCTGTAGGAGATTTGTATGGACAGCTGCCGTAGATTCCCTCGAAAATAGCATTGAGAACCGGGAAAATTTCGATATCCCGATTGTAGTTGACAGTAGTGACGCCATAGGCCTCCAGATGGAAGGGATCTATCATGTTGACATCGTTCAGATCTGCAGTAGCTGCCTCGTAGGCCAGGTTGACTGGATGTTTAAGAGGAATATTCCAGATAGGAAAGGTTTCAAACTTGGCATAGCCGGCCTTGATGCCTCTCTTATTTTCATGGTACAGCTGAGAAAGACAGGTGGCCATCTTTCCGCTTCCAGGGCCGGGCGCTGTGACGATGACAAGGGGCTTGGTCGTCTCAATATACTCATTTTTTCCATAGCCCTCATCGCTGACAATGAGGGAAATATTGGAGGGATAGCCCTCAATAATATAATGGCGGTAAACCTTAATTCCCAGATTTTCCAGTTTTTTCTTAAAAAGATCCGCGCTGGACTGGCCTGCATAATGGGTGATGACAACGCTGCCTACATAAAGCCCCTTCTCGGTGTAGGTTTGAATGAGACGGAGAACGTCTACATCGTAGGTAATTCCCAGGTCAGAGCGGACTTTGTTTTTTTCAATATCAGCCGCGTTGATGGTGATGACAATTTCAGCTTGATCTGCCAGCTGGAGAAGCATCCGGAGCTTGCTGTCCGGGGCGAAGCCGGGAAGCACCCGGGAAGCATGATAGTCGTCAAACAGCTTTCCGCCGAATTCCAGATAAAGCTTGTCGCCGAACTGTCCGATTCTCTTGCGGATGTGATCGGACTGCATTTTCAGATACTTGTCATTATCGAATCCTGTTCTCATAGTTTACCGTCCTTATCTACTCTGTAATATTGTCGCATTAAATTCCTATCTATTATGCTACAAAAAATACGTTTTGAGTAGAGGGAAAATGATTTTTCTTAAAAAAATTTCCAGAAGACTGCGGGAAACTACATTTTTACTGGCAGAGACAGGGGGAAAATGGTATACTATCGTCAGCATGCAAGAGGACGGAGGCATAAAAATGGACAGAATTCCAAAACCAGGGGAATTTTACAGGCACTTTAAAAATAATATGTATCAGATTGTGGCGGTTGCCTCTCATTCAGAGACAGGAGAGCAGCTTGTGATCTATCAGGCTCTGTATGGAGATTATGGAATCTACGCCCGTCCGCTGGATAACTTTTTAAGTTCTGTGGATCGGGAAAAATATCCAGATGCGGAGCAGGAATTCCGGTTTGAAAGGACAGAGCCTGGCCGGCAGGAAAAGGAGAAGGAGCCAGGGGAAGATGCCAGGAAACAGAATCCGCAGGAGGAAATGTCAGAACAGAGTGTGGAGACAAAAGTTCCAGATCAGCCCAATCCATTCCTGATTGAATTTCTTGACGCAGAAAGTACGGAAGAGCAGCTGGCAGTTCTCAGACGGATGGAAGGCTGTGTGGGAAAGCGGGAACTGGACAGTATCTGTGTCTATCTGGATATCAGCACCAGATATGGATCTCTGGAGGAGCAGATTGAGGGAATCAGACGGTATTTGAAGCTTCAGATGCATTATGATGCGTCGAGGCTTCGCAGAGATAAGAGGGACGATTCGTCATGTTTCATATAGAAGAAGAACTGAAAAAGCTTCCGGCTCAGCCAGGAGTTTATATTATGCACGATGACAAAGATGAGATCATCTATGTGGGAAAGGCGATCAGTCTGAAGAACAGAGTGCGCCAGTATTTCCAGAGCAGCAGGAACAAGACTGCGAAGATTGAGAAGATGGTTTCCCATATTGCAAGATTTGAGTATATTATTACAGACTCAGAGCTGGAGGCGCTGGTGCTGGAGTGCAATCTGATCAAGGAGCATCGTCCGCGCTACAATACCATGCTGAAGGATGATAAAACTTATCCTTATATCAAGGTGACGGTAGCGGAAGAGTACCCGAGGATCCTGTTTTCCAGAATTATGAAGAAGGATAAAAATAAATATTTTGGTCCGTTTACCGGCGCCGGGGCAGTAAAGGATACCATAGATCTGCTGCACCGGATTTATCAAATCCGCACCTGCACCAGAAATCTTCCGCGGGATATTGGAAAGGACAGGCCCTGCCTGTATTATCATATCAAACAGTGCGGCGCTCCCTGCCAGGGGTATATTTCAAAGGAAGATTACCAGAAACAGATTCGGGGTGTCCTGGACTTCCTGGGTGGGAAATACGCGCCCGTGACGAAGCTTTTGACGGACAAAATGTACGAGGCTTCCGAGCAGATGGAGTTTGAGAAGGCAGCAGAGTACCGGGATTTGATTAAAAGTGTGACCCAGATTGCCCAGAAGCAGAAAATTACAAGCCAGAGCATGGATGACAGGGATATTATTGCCATGGCCAAGGATGAGACAGATGTGGTAGTTCAGGTCTTTTTTGTCCGTGATGGAAGACTGATAGGACGTGAGCATTTTCATGTAGAAGCGGGAACCGCAGAATCGAACAGTCAGATTTTAAATGGATTTGTGAAGCAGTTTTACGCTGGCACACCCTTTATCCCTCATGAGATCTGGTGTCAGGAGGAGCTGGAGGACGCGGAGTTAATCAGCCGTTTTCTGAGCGAAAGGCGGGGGCAGAAGGTAAAGATTCTTGTTCCCAGGAAGGGAGAGAAGGAGCAGCTGGTAGAGCTGGCGAAAAAAAACGCCAGAATGGTGCTTGACCAGGACAAGGAAAAGATCAAGAGGGAGGAGCTTCGCACGACAGGAGCCATGAATCAGATTGGGGGGCTTATTGGTCTCTCAAAGGTAAAACGTATCGAAGCCTACGATATCTCGAATATCAGCGGATTCGAATCAGTAGGCTCTATGATTGTCTATGAGGACGGCAGGCCGAAACGGAATGATTACAGGAAATTCCGGATTAAAACTGTTCAGGGGCCGGACGATTACGCCTCCATGCGGGAGGTCCTGACGAGACGCTTTTCTCATGGTTTGGCAGAGAGGGAGGAGCTGGCCGCCGAGGGCGGGCATCTGGACATGGGAAGTTTCACCAGATTTCCCGATTTGATTATGATGGACGGAGGACGGGGACAGGTGAATATTGCTCTGGAGGTTCTTCAAGGCCTTCAGATTTCGATTCCTGTCTGCGGAATGGTGAAGGATGATAATCACCGAACCAGAGGGCTCTATTATAGAAATGAGGAGATTCCCATTGACCGCCATTCAGAGGGTTTTAAGCTGATTACCAGGATTCAGGACGAGGCCCACCGCTTTGCCATCGAATACCACAGAAGTCTGCGAGGCAGAGAACAGGTACACTCTGTTTTAGATGATATCAAAGGCATCGGCCCTGCCAGAAGAAAGGCACTGATGCGGTATTTTAAGACGATAGAGGCTGTCCGGGATGCTGGTGTGGAAGAACTTTTATCTGTACCCCAGATGAATCAGGCCGCAGCGGAGGCCGTTTATCATTTCTTTCATCCCAAGGAGTGACAAACGGGCTGAAAAATGATAGAGTAAGCTTAACACAGAGTGAAGACCGCGAAAGGAGAATCACCATGTATGGAGTGACAATTAAAGAATTAATTAAAAAAATGGATTTGAGAAATATGACTCCGGAGCTGGATACGGAGAAGACAGTCCTGGTTCACCCGGATGTAAACCGCCCGGCTCTTCAGCTGACAGGATTTTTTGATCATTTTGACAAGGAGAGAGTGCAGATCATCGGCTATGTGGAGCAGGCCTATTTAAATACGCTGACCCCGGATCGGAGACGTTATGTTTATGACAAGCTGATCTCCAGCAAAATTCCATGCCTTCTCTACAGCCGCGGGATGGAGCCGGATGAATGTGTGCTGGAGCTGTGCAATTACTATGGCGTTCCCTGTATGGTTTCTAAAAAGACAACTTCTGATCTGATGGCAGAAGTGATACGCTGGCTGAATGTGAAGCTGGCCCCCATGATCAGCATTCACGGAGTGCTGGTGGACGTATTCGGCGAGGGTGTTCTAATCATGGGCGAGAGCGGTATTGGAAAAAGTGAGGCGGCTCTGGAGCTGATTAAGAGAGGACACCGTCTGGTCAGCGACGATGTGGTGGAGATTAAGAGAGTCAGTGATGAGACACTGATAGGCTCTGCTCCTGACATTACACGCCATTTCATTGAGCTTCGCGGAATCGGAATCATTGATGTAAAGACACTGTTCGGTGTAGAGAGTGTGAAAGATACACAGTCTATTGACATGGTGATCAAGCTGGAGGAGTGGGATAAGGACAAGGAATACGATCGCCTGGGAATGGAAGATCAATATACAGAATTTCTGGGCAATAAGGTAGTCTGCCATTCCATTCCAATCCGTCCGGGGCGGAATCTGGCGGTCATTGTAGAGTCAGCAGCAGTCAACTACAGACAGAAAAAGATGGGCTACAATGCGGCTAGAGAGCTGTACAACCGCGTTCAGGCCAATCTGGCTGCGAAGAACGACTAAAATCTGCTGAAATCTGCTTTCCTGGCGAAGGCAGAATCAGAAAAGAAGTTCAGAGAGGAAACTGGTCATGAATGAGTTTTACAGAGAACTGTGTGAAGCGGCAGGGGAAGGACAGATAAAAAGGCAGGAATCCATGGCTTCTCACACAACCTTCCGGGCAGGAGGGCCGGCTGCCTTTTTTGCGGCAGTTAAAACGGAGGAGGAGCTGAGAAGGACAGTAAGCGCCTGCCGGGAACACCAGGTTCCCTATTATATGCTGGGCAATGGAAGTAATCTGCTGGTGGGAAGCGGAGGATTTCCGGGGGTTATGATTCAGCTGGAAGGTGCGTTTAAACAGTGGAAGAGCTGGGAGGAAGGAAATGGAAGTGTACTTCTGCAGGCTGGTGCAGGCCTTCTGCTCTCCAAAATTGGCTGGGCGGCACTGGAAGAAGGGCTGACAGGCTTTGAGTTTGCTGCAGGAATCCCAGGGACGCTGGGAGGAGCGGCAGTGATGAATGCCGGAGCCTACGGCGGTGAGATGAAGGATATTCTGGTTTCTGTCCGTGTGATGACCCGAGAAGGCAAAATAAGAGAACTGCCGGCAGGAGAACTGGCTCTGTCATATCGCCGCAGCAATATTCCAGAAAAAGGCTATACAGTTCTTTCAGCAGTGATGAGACTAAAAAAGGGAAATCAGCAGGAAATTCGGGAGAAGATGGAGGATTTGGCTTTTCGCAGACGAGACAAGCAGCCTCTGGAGTATCCAAGCGCTGGCAGTACCTTTAAAAGGCCGGAGGGATATTTTGCCGGAAAGCTGATTGAGGATGCAGGGCTGAAAGGATTTTCAATAGGAGGAGCCCAGGTATCGGAAAAACACGCCGGATTTATAATTAACCGGGAGCAGGCGTCTCCGGAGGACATAAGAAATCTGATTGGAGAAGTCAGAAGACGGGTATTTGAAACATCCGGCGTATGGCTGGAACCGGAGGTTCGTCTTCTCGGCTTTGAGCAGACTGTTCAGAGAGAGGGCAGTGAAACCGATTCAAAGAAGGAGTAGAGTATGCGGCTTGTAATTGTAACCGGAATGAGCGGAGCCGGAAAGACGACAGCTCTCAAAATGCTGGAGGATATGGGCTTTTACTGTGTGGATAATCTTCCGATTCCGCTGATCGGAAAGTTTGCAGAACTGGTGGGAGCCAGACAAGGCGGGAAAAGCCGGGCTGCCCTTGGAATCGATATCAGAAGCGGAGAGTCTCTGGAGGAACTGGGAGCCATTTTAAAAGAGTGGGACGAGAGCCGCTTTTCCTATGAGATTCTATTCCTTGATGCAGGAGACGAGGTTCTGATCAAGCGCTACAAGGAGACCAGGAGAAGTCATCCTCTGGCAGGCCTGGATCGGCTGGATCGGGGCATTGAGAAGGAACGGAAAAAGCTGGCTTTTTTAAAGAAAAGGGCAGATTATATTTTAGATACCAGTATGCTTCTCACCAGAGAGCTGCGGATCGAGCTGGAGAAAATTTTTGTCTCTAATGAGGACTACAGGAGCCTTTATGTAACAGTGCTGAGCTTTGGTTTCAAGTATGGGATTCCCGTGGACGCGGATCTTGTGTTCGATGTGCGCTTTCTGCCTAACCCATACTATGTAGACGAGCTGAAAAGCCATACGGGAAACGAGCCTGAGGTGCAGGAATTTGTCATGAAGGGCGGTCTGGCGGAGGAATTTTTAAAAAAGCTTTCCGATATGGTGCTGTTTCTGCTTCCCCACTATGTGGAAGAGGGAAAAAATCAGCTGGTAATCGCTATTGGTTGCACAGGGGGGAAACACCGCTCTGTGACAGTGGCCAACCGCCTCTATGAGCAGCTGAAAGCGAAGGAGGATATCGGCGTAAAGATTGAGCACAGAGATATAGAGAAGGACAGCAGGAGAAAGCAGGAGGTTTGATTTGTCGTTTTCTTCACATGTAAAAGAGGAGCTTTCCAGGCAGGTGAGCCCTGCCAGGCATTGTCAGATAGCGGAAATTGCGGCTATTTTAAGTCTGTGCGGAAAGGTTCATATCACAGAGGATAACCAGTACATGATTCGCATCCATACGGAAAATGTGGCGGTTGCGAGAAAATACTTTACATTACTGAAAAAAGCATTTAATATTAGAGCGGATGTGGCAATCCGCAGGAATGCGTTTTTAAAGAAAAACAGGACATATACAGTAGCTGTCAGACGCAATCAGGATGCGGTTCGGGTACTTCAGGCGGCCAGACTTCTGGGTGACGACGGTGATATCTGCGAAAATATGTCTGTGGTGAAAAATCTGATTATCCAGAATTCCTGCTGCCGGAGAGCCTTTGTCCGCGGCGCTTTTCTGGCGGCAGGATCTTTAAGCGATCCGGAAAAGTTTTACCATTTTGAAATTGTCTGCTCCTCCGAGGAAAAGGCAGAACAGCTGAGGGAAATTATAGGGACTTTTTCCATTGAGGCAAAAATAGTTGTCAGAAAGAAGTATTATGTGGTATATATAAAAGAGGGCAGTCAGATTGTAGAGATTCTGAGCGTGATGGAAGCTCCTTTGGCCCTGATGGAGCTTGAAAATATCAGAATCCTCAAAGAGATGAGAAACAGTGTGAACCGCCAGGTCAACTGTGAGACTGCGAATATTAATAAAACCGTGTCTGCCGCTGTCAAGCAGCTCCAGGATATTTCATATATCAGAGACACAGTTGGACTGGACTACCTGCCTGAATCTTTAGCTGAGATCGCCCAGGCGAGATTGGAACGGCCAGATGCTACTTTAAAGGAACTTGGAGAGATACTTAGTCCTCCTGTGGGAAAATCAGGGGTGAACCACAGGCTCAGAAAGATCAGCACCATTGCCGAGAGTCTGAGAGGACAAACATCACAGCAGTAAGAATTGTTCCTTGAAAGGAATGAGGAGGAAAGTTATGAAAAGTAAGGAAGTCACAATCGAGCTGGCGTCAGGACTTGAAGCGCGCCCGGTAGCCATGCTGGTACAGGTAGCCAGCCAGTATGAAAGCCGCATTTACATGGAATATGATAATAAAAAAGTAAATGCAAAGAGCATTATGGGAATGATGTCCCTGGTGCTTCCAGTAGGCGAGAAGGTGGTTGTTAGTGCCGATGGATCTGATGAGGACACGGCGATCGCAAGCATTGAAAAATACCTGTCTGCCGAATAGGAAACAGACAAAATGGAGCTTTTCCAAGAGGAACATAGACGGATGAAAAGGAGGGAACGGCAGACGCTGTATCCCTCCTTCTTAACATTTCATAAGGAAAGGAAGATTACATGGCTTTTACACATCTTCATGTGCATACAGAGTACAGCCTTTTAGACGCTTCCTCCAAAATAGGGGAACTGGTGGCCCGGGTAAAGGATCTGGGAATGGACAGCCTGGCTATCACGGATCATGGCGTTATGTACGGAGTCATTGATTTTTACCGGGCTGCAAAAGAGGCGGGAATCCGTCCTATTTTGGGCTGCGAGATTTATGTGTGCCCAGGCTCCCGGTTTGATCGGGAAATTGGAGTGGGAGAAGATAAATATTATCACCTGATTCTTCTGGCAGAGAACAATGAAGGGTATCAGAACCTGATGAAAATTGTGTCTGTGGGTTTTGTGGAGGGATTTTACTATAAGCCCAGAGTGGATTATGAAACCCTGGAAAGGTACAGCAGGGGACTGATCTGTCTTTCTGCCTGCCTGGCCGGCGAGGTTCAGCGAAATCTGGCCCGCGGCATGTACGAGGAGGGAAAGAAGGCAGCTCTCAGATATCAGAGGATCTTTGGGGAAGGAAATTTCTTTTTGGAGCTGCAGGATCATGGAATCCCCCTGCAGAAGACAGTCAACCAGGGGCTTTTAAGAATGAGCCAGGATACAGGAATTCCTTTGGTTGCCACCAACGACTGCCATTATATTAACAGGGAGGATGAAAAGTCCCACGATATTCTTCTCTGCATCCAGACGGGCAAAAAGGTGGCTGATGAAAACAGAATGCGCTACGAGGGCGGTCAGTATTACGTCAAGTCGGAGGAGGAGATGAAGAGTCTCTTTCCCTATGCTCTGGAGGCTCTGGAAAATACTCATAAGATTGCCATGCGCTGCAATGTGGAGATTGAGTTTGGCGTTACAAAGATTCCGCAGTTTGACGTGCCGGGAGGAAAGACATCATGGGAATATCTAAATGAGCTGTGTACGGAAGGCTTTGAGAAGCGGTATCCGGAGGATGATGGAAGCCTCAGAAAACGGCTGGACTATGAGCTTTCTGTCATACAGTCCATGGGTTATGTAGATTACTTTCTGATTGTGTGGGATTTCATCCACTTTGCCCGCTCTCACGATATTATGGTGGGGCCGGGAAGGGGATCCGCTGCGGGAAGTATCGTCTCTTACAGCTTGGGAATTACAGATATCGATCCAATCCGTTACAACCTGCTGTTTGAGCGTTTTTTGAATCCGGAACGAGTGTCCATGCCTGATATTGACATTGATTTCTGCTTCGAGCGCCGCCAGGAGGTTATCGACTATGTGGTGCAGAAGTACGGAAGAGATCGGGTGGTACAGATAGTAACCTTCGGTACTCTGGCGGCCAAAGGTGTGGTCCGTGATGTGGGAAGAGTGTTAGATATGCCCTATGCCAAGTGCGATGCTGTGGCCAAGATGATTCCGGGGGATCTGGGCATGACTCTTGACAAGGCTTTAAAGACCCCGGAGCTTAAAGAGGCCTATGACAGCGATCCTGAGATCAAATATCTGATTGATATGAGCAGAAGGCTGGAGGGGCTGCCAAGGCATACGTCTATGCACGCAGCTGGAGTTGTGATCAGCCGGAATAAGGTAGATGAATATGTGCCACTGTCCAGAGCAGCAGACGGCTCGATTACCACCCAGTTTACTATGACTACTTTAGAGGAACTGGGACTTTTAAAAATGGATTTCCTGGGCCTGCGTACTTTGACTGTGATTCAGAATGCTGTGCGTCAGGCAGAGAAAACTCACGGAATCCACATTGATTTGAACAAAATTGACTACAATGACAGGGCAGTGCTGGAATCTCTGGGAACAGGAAAAAATGACGGCGTGTTCCAGCTGGAAAGCGGCGGTATGAAGAGCTTCATGAAGGAATTGAAGCCGGAAAACCTGGAGGATATCATTGCAGGCATCTCCCTGTACCGTCCGGGCCCCATGGATTTTATTCCCAAGTATCTGAAAGGAAAAAATGACAGAAGCTCCATTACCTATGATTGCCCCCAGCTGGAGCCGATTTTAAGCCCTACCTACGGATGTATTGTCTACCAGGAGCAGGTGATGCAGATTGTGCGGGATTTGGCAGGATATACTCTGGGACGAAGTGATCTGGTACGCCGCGCCATGTCCAAGAAAAAGGCTGCTGTAATGGAGAAGGAGAGGAAAAACTTTGTCTACGGAAATCCGGAGGAGGGAGTAAAAGGCTGCATTGCCAATGGTATCGATGAGAAGACGGCTAACACTATCTATGACGAGATGATCGACTTCGCCAAGTACGCCTTCAACAAGTCTCATGCGGCGGCCTACGCGGTGGTTTCCTATCAGACGGCGTACCTGAAATACTATTATCCGGTAGAGTTTATGGCAGCTCTGATGACATCTGTGAAGGATAATGTTTCTAAGGTATCCGAGTATATCTTAACCTGCCGCCAGATGGGCATGAAGATTATGCCGCCGGATATTAACGAAGGGGAAGGCGGTTTCTCTGTATCGTCAGGCGCTATCCGCTACGGCCTTTCTGCTATTAAAAGCATTGGCCAGAGCGTGGTGGACGAGATCGTAAAGGAGAGGACAGCCAGAGGCCTCTTCACATCCCTGGAGGATTTTATTGGCCGCATGAGCAACAAAGAGGTCAATAAAAGGACAATTGAAAGTTTTATCAAATCAGGGGCTTTGGACAGTCTTCCAGGAACCAGAAAGCAGAAATTTCTGGTCTCTGCGGCTCTGTTAGATCAGAAAAACAAGGAAAAAAAGAATTCCATGGAAGGCCAGATGTCCTTGTTTGATTTTGTGGAAGAGGAAGAAAAGGAACAGTTTCAGATTACGTTCCCCAATGTGGGCGAGTATACCAAGGAGGAGCTTCTGGCCTTTGAAAAGGAGATGCTGGGAGTCTATGTCAGCGGCCATCCTCTGGAGGAGTATATGGATCTCTGGAAAAAGAACGTGACTGCTGTTTCCTCCGACTTTATCGTCAATGAAGAGGAGGGAAGCGCCAGAGTCTGCGACGGCGCCTATGTGACGATTGGAGGCATGATCACAGAGAAAACAGTCAAGACTACAAGGCAGAATAAGATGATGGCGTTCATTACTGTGGAGGATTTGGCCGGAACAGTAGAAGTGCTGATCTTTCCCAGAGATTATGAGAAGAAGCGGGATCTGCTGATAGAAGACGAAAAGGTATTTGTTCAGGGACGTGTGTCTATCGGAGACGATCCGGCCGGAAAACTGATTTGCGAGAGAATTATTCCATTTTCCATGGTTCCCAGGGAGCTGTGGCTGAAATATCCCAATAAGGACGAGTATTTTTCTTCGGAGCAGGAACTTTTGGATATGCTGAGGCTCAGTGAAGGAAACGACAGAGTCGTGATCTATCTGGAAGCAGAGAGAGCGAAAAAAGTCCTGCCGGCAAACTGGAGAGTCAATGCTGATTTGCAGCTGACGTCAAGGCTTTCTGAGAAACTTGGTGAAAAAAATGTCAAAGTAGTAGAAAAAACTATTGAAAAGATAGGGAAAATGAATTAGAATGTACAGGATAGAATGCATTATTTTTAAAGATTTTTGATAGACGTGACAAATGGAGGTAGAAGCAGATGGCAAAAGAGGTTAAGACAATCGGCGTCCTTACCAGCGGCGGTGACGCTCCTGGCATGAATGCGGCAATCCGCGCTGTAGTCAGAACGGCAATCAACAAGGGACTGAAGGTAAAGGGTATCATGAGAGGATACGCAGGCCTTCTTCAGGAGGAGATTGTAGATATGAACGGCCTCAGTGTGGCCGACATTATCGGACGCGGAGGAACGGTTCTCTATACAGCCAGATGTCCGGAGTTCACGACAGCCGAGGGACAGGAAAAAGGAGCAGAGATCTGCCGCAGGCACGGGATTGACGGGCTTGTGGTCATCGGAGGAGACGGCTCCTTTAAGGGAGCTGGAAAGCTGTCTGCTCTGGGAATTAATACAGTAGGCCTTCCTGGAACCATAGATTTGGATATTGCCTGTACTGATTACACCATTGGCTTTGACACAGCAGTGAATACGGCTATGGATGCCATTGACCGTGTCCGCGATACATCCACTTCCCATGAGCGGTGCAGCATCATCGAGGTAATGGGACGAAACGCCGGCTATATCGCTCTCTGGTGCGGACTTGCCAATGGTGCGGAAGATATTCTTCTGCCGGAGCGTTACGATGGAAACGAGCAGGAGCTGATCAGCCGCATCATTGAGAACAGAAAGCGTGGAAAGAAACATCACATTATCATTAACGCAGAGGGAATCGGTCATTCCGCTTCCATGGCCAGAAGAATCGAGGCAGCTACAGGCATTGAGACCAGAGCCACGATTTTAGGCTATATGCAGCGAGGCGGCGCGCCTACATGTAAGGACAGGGTGTACGCTTCTATTATGGGAGCTAAGGCAGTAGAACTGCTCTGCGCAGGAAAGAGCAACCGTGTGGTAGCTTATAAGAATGGTGAGTATGTGGATTACGATATTCAGGAAGCTCTCAGCATGAAGAAGGATATTCCTGAGGAGCAGTACAAGATCAGCAAGATGCTGATCCGCTAAGATAAAAGGCTGCAAAAGTCCTAAAGGGCAGATGAGACATCAGGGTGCAGAAGCGCTCTGGTGTCTTTTTCACAGTCGGTAAGGAGAGATAGATGGAAGAAAATGTAGTGCTCTGCGGAGCTAATTCCTATGTGGAAAAATATTATTTTAACGAGGACTTTTCCAGACTTCCGGAGCAGGTGAAGGAAGAGCTTCAGATCATGTGCGTTATGTTTACAGAAGATGTGGGGGGAGTGCTGACTTTAGAGTTTACTCCGGAGGGAGAGCTGCAGTTTAAGGTGGCCTGTGACGAGACGGACTATCTGTTTGATGAGATCGGAAGCGCTCTGAAAATCAAGCAGTACCAGATAGAAAAGAGAGAGCTGTTAGAGGCCCTGGAGCTTTACTACCGCGTATTTATTTCTGAGGGAGAGGATGCTGAAAAATTGAAAAGCCTCTTTCTTGAGGAAGAAAAGTAGGGAGAGTTCATGAGGGAGAAGCAGGAAGAATCCATGAAAAATAAAACAGAGAACGTATTGCAGAAAAAGAAGCTGAAAATCGGAGCAGTGGAGCTTCCAAGCCCGGTAGGATTGGCGCCGATGGCCGGGGTAACTGATCTGCCCTTTCGCATTCTCTGCAGAGAACAGGGCTGCGGCCTGATGTGCACAGAGATGGTGAGCGCCAAGGCTCTGCTCTACAAAAACAGGAATACAAAGCCTCTTCTGGAGACGGTACCAGAGGAGCATCCTCTGGCTGTCCAGCTGTTTGGCTCTGATCCGGAGATTATGAGCGAGATGGCGCTGCAGCTGGAGGAGGGGCCTTATGACATCATTGATATTAACATGGGCTGTCCGGTACCGAAGATTGTCAACAATGGGGAAGGCTCTGCCCTGATGAAAAATCCCAGACTGGCTGGGGAAATTATCTCTGCTATGACGAAAAAACTGAAAAAACCGGTGACAGTCAAGTTCAGAAAAGGATTTAATGACGACTCAGTCAATGCAGTGGAGTTCGCCAGAATGGCAGAGCAGAGCGGCGCGGCGGCTGTGGCGGTTCACGGGAGAACCAGAGAGCAGTTTTATTCTGGAACGGCAGACTGGGATATTATCCGGCAGGTAAAGGAGGCAGTTTCTATCCCTGTGATCGGAAACGGTGACATTTTTGCTCCGGAGGATGCTGTGCGGATGATGGAGGAGACTGGATGCGATGGTGTGATGGCAGCCAGGGGAGCCAAGGGAAATCCATGGCTGTTTCATCGAATTAATCATTACCTGGAGACAGGGGAGCTCCTGCCTCAGCCATCCCTTGCAGAGATTCGAGAGATGATTCTGCGTCATGCGAAGCTTCAGGTAGAGTATAAGGGGGAATTTACCGCCATGCGGGAGATGAGAAAGCATGTGGCATGGTACACCGCCGGGTGCCCTCACTCCGCTGCCCTCAGAAACGATATCAACATGGTGGAGACCTTGGAAGATTTAATGGAGCTGATTAATACGAGACTCAGATAGGAAAGAGACAGGAAGGAAAAGAAAGCGCAGAATTGCCTGAAATATCAAGAGTTTCAGGGATCTATTCCTTGACATAAGCATGCAATTCAGTTATAATATTGCGATGCGGAAAGAAGAAAAAAATACCGGTCAGGGGTATCTGACGCAGGAATAGAAGGAGAAATTCTCCTACAAAATGTAATCCGAAAGGAAGGAAAGTATCATGGCAGACAAGAAACATATCCTCACTTACACAGGCTTAAAGCAGTATGAAGATGAGTTACAGGATTTGAAGGTAAACAAGCGTCAGGAGATTGCTCAGAAAATCAAGGAAGCCAGAGAGCAGGGAGACCTGTCTGAGAATGCTGAGTACGATGCTGCAAAGGACGAGCAGAGAGATATCGAGGCCAGAATTGAGCAGCTGGAGAAGCTGTTAAAGAATGCGGAGGTTGTTGTTGAGGAGGAGATTGATCTTGAGAAAATCAACATTGGCTGCCGTGTAAAGGTATTAGATATGGAATTTGACGAGGAGATGGAGTTCAAGATCGTCGGATCCACAGAGGCAAACAGCCTTCAGAATAAGATTTCCAACGAGTCCCCGGTAGGTCATGCCCTTCTTGGCAAGAAGGCTGGAGACATCGTAGATGTAGAGACACAGGCTGGAGTAATTCAGTACAAGGTGCTGGAGATCCAGAGAGTATCATAAAAATCGCACAAAGGAGTGGAGACAGTGGCAGAGCAGCAGAACAACAGAGAAGAGCAGGAGTTAAACCATTTATTGAAGGTGCGCCGTGAGAAGCTGGCTGAGCTTTGCGAAAACGGCAGAGATCCGTACAAGGTGACAAAGTATGATGTGACTGCGCACAGTATGGAAGTGAAGGAACATTATGAAGAGCTTGAGGGTAAAGAAGTGTCCCTGGCAGGACGTATGATGTCCAAGCGTGTGATGGGAAAGGCATCTTTCTGCAACCTTCAGGACTTACAGGGCAATATCCAGTCCTATGTGGCCAGAGACGAGATCGGCGAGGAAGCTTATAAGGAATTTAAAAAGATGGATATCGGCGATATCATCGGCATCCGCGGTATCGTGTTTACCACGAAGACAGGTGAGATTTCCATCCATGCAAAGAGTGTAGAACTGCTCTCCAAGAGTCTTCAGATCCTTCCGGAGAAGTTCCATGGACTGACAAATACAGATGTGCGTTACCGTCAGAGATATGTGGATCTGATTATGAATCCGGAGGTAAAGGATACCTTTATCAAGCGTTCTCAGATTGTGAAAGAGATCAGAAGCTTCTTAGATGGAAGAGGCTTTATGGAGGTGGAGACACCTGTTCTGGTAGCCAATGCAGGCGGAGCCAACGCGAGACCGTTCCAGACACATTTCAATGCTCTGGACGAGGATGTAAATTTAAGAATTTCCCTGGAGCTTTACTTAAAGAGACTGATTGTAGGCGGACTTGAGAGAGTATACGAGATTGGCCGCGTATTCAGAAACGAGGGAACTGATACAAAGCACAACCCAGAGTTTACACTTCTTGAGATTTACCAGGCGTTCACCAACTACGAAGGAATGATGGAGCTGACAGAGACCATGTTCCGTGAGGTTGCCAGAAAGGTTCTGGGCACTCTTCAGGTAGAGTATGACGGCGAGGTGATTGACCTGGAGAAGCCGTTTGCCCGCATTACCATGATTGACGCTGTTAAGCAGTACAGCGGCGTGGATTTCCGCGAGATTAAGACAGATCAGGAAGCAAAGGCAGTTGCCAAGGAGCACCATATTGAGTTTGAGAACCGCCATAAGAAGGGCGATATTCTGAACCTCTTCTTTGAGGAGTATGTAGAGGAGAAGCTGGTTCAGCCGACCTTCGTTACAGATCACCCGGTTGACATTTCCCCGCTCTCCAAGAGAAAGCCGGAGGATCCGGAGTACACAGAGCGCTTTGAGCTCTACATTACCCGCAGAGAGTTTGCCAACGCATATTCTGAGTTAAACGATCCGATTGACCAGAGAGAAAGATTCCTGGCTCAGGAGGCCTTAAAGGCAGCCGGAGACGAGGAGGCCTGCTCCATGGACGATGACTTTATCAACGCTCTGATGATCGGTATGCCGCCGACAGGAGGTCTGGGCATTGGTATCGACCGTTTCGTTATGCTGCTGACCAACTCCTATGCCATCAGAGACGTGTTGCTGTTCCCCACGATGAAGTCACTGGGCGGCTCTGATAGCGGAAAAAAAGCAGAAAAAAGCGTACAGGCAGAGGTAAAAACAGAGGAAAAAGCAGCTGAAAAGATTGATTTTTCCAATGTAAAAATCGAACCGATTTTTGAAGAAATGGTTGATTTTGATACCTTTGCAAAGTCTGATTTCAGAGCAGTGAAAATCTTAGCTTGTGAGGCTGTTCCGAAGTCCAAGAAGCTTCTGAAGTTTACCATGGACGATGGAGAACGCAAGGATCGCGTGATTTTAAGCGGAATTCATGAGTATTATGAGCCGGAAGAACTGGTTGGTAAAACTTGTATCGCAATTGTAAATCTGCCGCCTAGAAAGATGATGGGCATTGATTCCGAGGGTATGCTGATCTCAGCCGTACATGAAGAAGATGGTCGTGAAGGCTTAAATCTTCTGATGGTTGATGACAGGATTCCGGCAGGAGCGAAACTGTATTAACATTGTTTGATTTTGACGTATTTGTCGTATGGCACATCGGGTGTACGACAAGAGTACGACATTTTAAAGTGGCTTAACAGGTTTTAATAAGCGATTTTAAATTAAACTCATTCCAGTCTTAATAGAATATTTTGAATTAATGAGGACATTTTTCTAAAAGAAATTTTAGGGAAATGTCCTTTTTCATTTTCAGTGTTCGAAGCTGTCAGACAGTACTACTGCGTTATAGTCAAAATAAAAAATGGAGGAGAAAACATGAATAACAGTACAGCGTCAGGAGCAAACAAAACCCAGAAGGAAAGTATAGTTTTTATCAGCAAAGCACATGAGAAATTCTACTATGAAAAATTAAAGCAAGTCCGCTATCAGGACGTGTACCACAAAGCACTTTGCTACTGTCTTGGGATCAGTGATGATACTAGGAGAAATATTGACCGCATTTATGATTTCAAATCAGGAATGGTAAAACCGGAATGTCTGCATGATGGCTGGCAGACTAGCGGAAGTGTGCGGGTAGTCCGAATGGCATTTAACCTTTACTGCAATGGCACTCCCAGCGTCTATGAATATGAGGATACTGAGGAACAGGTCAAAGAATGTGGCCGATATTCAGCAGAAGAATTATTCTGCTGTTCCTACGCTCCATTTTTCTGGCAGGCGGTACAGATCCGGTATCCGGAGTATGCCGTTTACAACAAGGAATTGTATTCCTTATTTGGAGGACAGGACTAATGCTGAAAATAAGGTTGATGGGAACAGCAAAAGATATTCGGTGGTTTGAGCAGCTTTTGAGAAAAAATCCAAAGGTAAGTGTAACGGAAATGTCAGAACTGTTTTCCAATAAGGGAACAAAGCATTTTTTACGAGCTTATATGGAAATTGAAAAAGCCAGTGCAGAAGAAAGTCAGCAGAATGCAAAGGAGAATGTATCATGTGTAAAGTAATTGTAATCGCAAATCAAAAAGGCGGAGTGGGAAAAACAACTACAACAAGTAATCTTGGGATCGGACTGGCATTGCATGGGAAAAGAGTGCTTCTGATCGATGCGGACGCACAGGGAAGTCTGACAGCGAGCCTGGGCTTTTCAGATCCGGACAAACTGGAAACAACACTTGCGACGGTACTGGGGGCAGTGATCAATGATGAAGAAATCAATTGGGATTTTGGGATACTGCCCCATGAAGAAGGCGTAGATCTTATGCCGGGTAATATTGAATTGTCCGGTCTGGAAGTTTCACTTGTGAATGTAATGAGCCGGGAACTGGTTATGCGAGCCTATGTGGAGCGAATTAAAGAGCGATACGATTATATTTTGATTGACTGTATGCCTTCATTGGGAATGATTACCATTAACGCCTTTGCCTGTGCCGATACAATTCTGATTCCCGTTCAGGCGGCTTATCTTCCGGTAAAAGGTTTACAGCAGTTGATTAAGACCATAGGGAAAGTCAAAAGACAAATCAATCCCAAGCTAGGGATAGAAGGAATTTTGTTGACTATGGTGGACGAGCGGACGAACTATGCGAGAGATATTAGTTTTATGCTTCAGGATGCTTACGGAGGCTATGTGAAGATATTTTCCAACCACATTCCAATGTCTGTGCGTGCTGCGGAGATTTCTGCGGAAGGCGTCAGTATTTATAAGCATGATCCGAGAGGAAAAGCAGCTTCCGCATATAAAGCACTGACGGAGGAGGTGCTGGCAGATGGAGAATAGGGCAAAATACAGAAGTGCGGCAAAAATCAAGATTGACAGTTTTGATGATTTATTTGGAGAAAATCCGGCACAAGAGGCATCAGGTGAACAGATTGTCAATATGGAACTTACCAACCTTTATCCGTTTAAAAACCATCCGTTTCGGGTTGCAGATGATGAAAAAATGGAAGAAACAGTCGAAAGTATTGAAAAATATGGAGTTTTGGTTCCAGGTATAGCAAGACCTCGAAAGGAAGGCGGCTATGAGATTATTGCCGGGCACAGAAGAAAACGAGGTTCTGAACTTGCCGGAAGAACAGAAATGCCAGTGATTGTCCGAAATTATACTGATGATGAAGCCACGATTATCATGGTGGATTCCAATATACAGAGAGAGGATATTTTACCCAGTGAAAAAGCAAGAGCCTATGCTATGAAATATGAGGCTATGAAGCATCAGGGCAAAAAGTCAGGTAAGATTACATTAGAAGAAATGGGAGAAGCCGCCGGAGAAAATGGGAAAAAGGTACAGAGGTATATCTGGCTTTCCAGACTGTCAGACAGGCTTCTGGATATGGTAGACGGCAAGAAAATTGGATTTTCTCAGGGAGTAGATATTTCTTTTCTGTCAGAGAAAGCACAGGAATGGGTTCAGGACGTGTTGGAGGAACAGGGAGGTGGGATGAATACGGCACAGTCCGCAAAGCTAAAAGAATATGGAAAGAGCGGAGAACTAACTCCGGCAATGGTGCGTTTGATTCTTTCAGAAGAAAAACCGAAAGAGCGTAAGGTTATATTAAAGCCGGATAAGATTGGACGGTATTTTACTGATGAGTACAGCAGCGAGGAGATAGAAACAATTATTTTTCAATTATTGGATGAATGGAAGAAAAGGCAGTAGAAGGGAGGTGCGGTAAAATGCTTCAGAATCTGAAATTTGATTATTACTATGGTACAGAAGCAGAACAGTTTTCTTTCTATCGTGTGCCGCGTCTTCTGATTAAGGATGAGCGTTTTAAGAATTTATCCAGTGATGCAAAACTCCTCTATGGCCTCATGCTTGACAGGATGTCGTTGTCTATGAAAAATGGCTGGCTTGATTCTGAGAACAGGGCGTATATTTATTATACGTTAGAGGACATCATGGAAGATCTGGGCTGTGCAAAGGCTACCTGTGTTAAGATTATCGGGGAACTGGACAGCAAAAAAGGAATTGGACTGATTGAAAAAAAGCGTCAGGGACTTGGACGACCAGACATGATTTATGTGAAAAATTTTGTCGTGTTAGATAGGGAGCCAGTGGAGCGAAATGCAGAAAATGGTGCAGGGAATATTGATGAATCCACAGAAGTTCAAAAATTGAATTTCAAGAAGTCTAAAAGTGATACTTCAAGAGGTTCGGAAACTATACTTCCAGAAGTTCAAAAAGCAGACTTCCAAAAGTCCAGAAATTGTGATTCTGGAAGTTTAAAAACTGAACCTCAAGAAGTTCAGAAATCAGTCCCTAATTATACTAATATAAACTATACAGATTCCAATTATACGGATTCTATCTATCCATCATCTGAAACAGAGAATTGTGAAGAAGATGGAATGGATTCTGTGAACGCTTATATTGCATTGATTAAAGAGAATGTGGATTATGAACATTATATGAGATATGCAAAGCCAGGGGATCGAGTATTATTTGAAGAACTGTTTGAAGTGATTTGTGAAGTGGTATGCGTAAAGCGTAAGACAGTAAAAGTTGGGGGAGAGGATTACCCTTATGAGCTTGTGAAAGGAAAGTTTTTGAAATTGAATAGTTCTCATTTGGAATACGTGATAGGCTGTATGCAGGATACCAATACAAAAATTACAAATATCAAGGCTTACATGGTAACGGCACTTTATAATGCCCCTAGCACCATCAACCATTATTATCAGCAAAAAGTCCAGTATGATATGTACGGAGGAGGCTGGGAAGAAAAAGGGATTATTTGAGGATAGAAACCTTTGGACAAAATGTCCAAAGGTGGAGTAAAGATTAAAAAAAATAGTTGAAAAACAAGAGGGCAGCTACTACACAGCATTGGTCTTTTATGGCCTGAGAAGCGGTGAGTAGCTGTTTTTGTTGTTTCCAGGAAAATGGAGGCGAAGAATGAGTGATAAAAGAGTAGTGAATGGAGAAGAACAGTTATGAAGAAATACAAGGTTATTTACGCAGATCCGCCCTGGAAGTATCGTGTCTGGAGCAAGAAAGGAAATGGGCGTTCTGCGGAAAGTCATTATGCAACAATGAAGATAGAAGATATTAAAAAAATGCCGATTGACATTCTGGCAGATAAAGACTGTGCGTTATTTTTATGGATTACCTTTCCCCTGCTGAATGAAGTGAATGATCTCTTAAATGCCTGGGGATTTACTTATAAGACAGTTGCTTTTGTATGGGTAAAACAGAATAAAAAATCGGATTCTTTGTTTTGGGGTATGGGGTATTGGACGCGGGCCAATGCAGAATTATGTATTCTTGCAACAAAGGGAAATCCAAAACGATGTTCTAAGGGAGTTCACCAGATTATTTTATCCCATATTGAAGAACACAGTAAAAAGCCGGAAGAAGCCAGAAAGAGAATTGAAAGATTGATGGGAGAGGGGGCAAAGATTGAATTATTTGCAAGACAAAAAGCAGAAGGGTGGGACGTTTGGGGAAATGAAGCACCTGATAGTATACAGATACCGGAACTGAAAACAGGTTTTACGGAAGGAGCGTGAGGATCTTGCAGGAAGAAGTTGAAAATAAGGCAGTGGCGTTCAGTATTAAAACCACAAAGCTGACGGCAAAAGTGCTGGAAGCTGCCATAAAGAAAGCTCTTGCGGAGATGGAGAAAAAACAGAAGAATCCGAAAATCTATAAGGGAAAACAGAGTGTGAAACATCTTGTCCGTCAGGGTACTGGTGTCAGCAACATTGAAATTACGGACGGGAATATTAAGTCATTTGAGCGGGTTGCAAGGAAATATGGAATTGATTTTGCACTTAAAAAAGATGCCAACTCTCAGCCGCCCAGGTATCTGGTCTTTTTTAAGAGCAGGGATGCGGACGCATTAACTGCCGCTTTTCAGGAATATTCAAGAAAGATAGTAAAAAATCATAGACAGGAGAAACCGTCTGTCCGCAGACAGCTTAAAAAATTCCAGGAAGCAATTCAGAATATGGCAAAATCTGTTTCCCGCACCAAACAGCAGGAGGTGGACAGATGAAGAAGCTGCCTAAGATAAATCCGGCAAAGGGATTGAAAGCGGCACTGCCGTATTTGATGATTGGCTTGATGGCAACAAAATTTGGACAGGCGTACCGGATGGCGTCTGGAAAAGATATTCTGGATAAAGTTCTGGGAACGTTTTTAACGGTAGGAGAAGCCTTTCAAAACCCATTTCCAAGTCTATATCCTTTTGATCTTATGGTGGGTGCCGGAGGGAGTGGATTGCTTTGGCTGATTGTGTATCAGAAAAAGAAAAATGCGAGAAAATATCGGCGAGGTGCAGAGTATGGCACAGCGAGATGGGGAAATGAAAAAGATATAGAGCCATTTATCGCACCAGATTTTTCTCAGAATATTCTGTTGTCAGAAACAGAACGGCTGACATTAGGGAAAATTGCAGATCCGGAAAAGCGGAATGTCAATTTGAATGTATTGGTTATTGGCGGTTCTGGAAGCGGAAAAACCAGGTATCACATCAAACCAAACCTTCTTCAGATGAATGCCAGTTATCTTTGCTCAGATCCGAAAGGGACACTAATCGAGGAGGTTGGACAAGCCATGCTTCGCGGCGGGTATCGGATTAAACTTCTGAATACGATTGATTTTTCCAGTTCTATGCACTACAACCCATTTGTCTATCTTCACAGTGAAACCGATATATTGACGCTTGTGACTGTAATTATGACAAATACGCAGGGGGAAGCAAAAGGTGGCGATGGATTTTGGGAAAAGGCTGAGGCACTTCTGTATCAGGCGTTAATTGCTTATATCTACTATGAGGCTCCATCAGAAGAAAAAAATATGACGACGCTTCTGGATATGCTCAATGCCTGTGAGTGCCGGGAGGACGATGAAAACTTTAAATCCGCAGTAGATTTAATGTTTGAACAGTTGGAAAAACGAAATCCAGATCACTTTGCCGTTCGTCAATACCGAAAATTTAAGATGGCTGCCGGTGTTGTATGCTCTAAAAGACTTCTTAATCAAGCGGTTGGGAAGTCTCTTAGAACACACAACCTAAAACCGAAGAAAGGAGCGCAAGTTA
>JAGZZT010000034.1 GCA_018377235.1 Clostridium sp. | reverse complement strand
ATTTGTTCGCTTTGTTTTCCCATCATAAAAAATGACCTCCTGCAATTGGTATAATAAGTATACCATACAGAAAGCCATTTTTCTTTCGTTTGTCAACAGATCCAAAGTTTCACATTCTCTTTTTTGCTTACATAAAATTGCAAACATTCTCGCTCCAAAAAGAGACAGCCCCCTGAATCAAGGAACTGCCTCTTAAAAATGCCGTTAAAAAGTATAAATTACTTATTTAACTGTAACCACTTCTCATCAAGATCTGTTAACTCTGCATTGCCCTTGCTGTTAATTTCGATCTTATAGAAGGATGTATATACATCATCGTCATATAACTGGATGAATGGAACTGCTACGTACTCATCACCGTACTCGCCTTCCTCAGCGAAAAGCTTATCTTTCAGAGCAGTATCAGTAACAGCGCCACCTTCTGCACCACCCATTAAGTCCCAAATCTGCTTCATAATTAATTCGTCAGATTTAATTGTATCAGCGACTTTCTTATCATCATCAAGAATCTCGATCTTTGTTACAGCGCCATTGTTGTTTGTTGTAACCTTAACATCCTTGCCCTCGAAGTAGCCGTTTTCGATGTCATCATAAGTCTTTCCGCCCTTGGACTTCTGGATCTTACCCTTGTTGTTTACAAGGTAAACATCTTTGTCAATTACATAGAACTTGTAGTCGTCATCAGCTTCAAGTCTCTTACCGTTGAAGTACAGATAATTGTCCTTCTCGCCGTGAATACCCTTGCCATTGTGGCCGTTCTTTGTCTCGAAACGGAATGCATAGCTGTCATCGTCGCACTCTACATCGGATACCTTTCCGTCTACTGGATAACCATTGTCATCGAAGTAGTAGAATCCGTCTTCCTCTGGAATGTACTGAAGACCTGTCTGCATCTGGCCCATCTCATTGAATGCAAAGTAAACTTTGCCCATCTTCTCGCTCGGAACCTTGATTCTAGCTACATATACAGGTGAAGCCCCCTCTTCGTATGTAACAAAATCATTTTTCAGTGCATTATCAAATTTAGCGTCAGCTCTCTTCGGCTCTCCGTCGTCGATGTAGTACCAGTCTGTATCTCCATCTGTACCAGCATCCTCGGAACCGTCGATCTCATACCAGCCATCGCCTCTCCAGCCTTCCTCTACTACGTTGTAGTAAAGCATTCCCTGGATGTTCTCAGAAGAACCAGCGTATCCCTTGCCAGCGTTGCTTCCTGTAGCCTCTGCCAGGTTACCGTCTAACTGAGCGTTGCTGTCTGTTCCAGGCGCTGGGTATCTCTTATCATTATCGTTGATCCACTCGTAGAGCATCTGGCCATGCTCATTGAACATGTAGTAACGGCCGTTGATCTTCTTCTTGCCCTCTCCGTGGTATGCCTTACCATCGGATCCGAACCAGTACCAGCCCTCATCGTCACATGGATCGTCGTCGTTGTCAGCGTCGCAGCCTAATACAGACTCGCCCTTTGTATCGTCATCCTCGAAATCATCGTCTGTGTCACCGGAGTTCTCCAGCCATAACCACTGATTCTCTGCTCTCCAGCCCTCATCCTCTGTTCCAAGGTAGTAAGCTACGTCGTCCTTTCCATCAGAGTACCAACCGGAGTACATCTTACCATCCTCGTCGAAGTAGTAAGTCTTGCCGTTGATCTTCTTATCCTGGTCAGTTACCTTCTTACCGTTGGAACCGAAGTAGTACCAGTGCTCATCCTGATCTGGGTCATCCTCTTCGTCCTCGCCGAAAGTCTTTCTCCAGTCATTCTTAACCATAGCACCGTCTTCGCCTACATAGTACTCATCGTCTACCCATGTATCAGTAGCCATGTTTCCATCTTCATCAAGGTAGAACCACTTGGAGCCGTCCTTTCTCCACTCGCCCTCTACCATCTCATCGTCACTGTCGTAGTAGTGCCAGATACCATCCTCGTCCTTCTCCCAACCTGCGAAGGATGTCATGGAAGCGCCTACTGCGAGTA
>JAGZZT010000001.1 GCA_018377235.1 Clostridium sp. | reverse complement strand
TCTAGTGGTTGTATGATCGTGTGGGTTCAAGTCCCATCTCCCGCATACGCAGAAGTGGCGGAATTGGCAGACGCGCACGGTTCAGGTCCGTGTGGTAGCGATACCGTGAGAGTTCAAGTCTCTTCTTCTGCACGATAAAGAGTTCTGAGAAATTGGAACTCTTTTTTCCTATATAAAAATTGAGAATCAGGCGAAATACTTGTCACCGTTTTTCTGTATCTGGGGAGGAGGCGTTTTAATTTATGAATCTGGAGCTGGTTAAGGGAAGTATGAAGTATAAGGCGCAGATTATTGAGATGGTGGAAGAGTGGACTGCTTATAATGACAGTCACGATGCCAACACCTCGCCCTGGTCTATTTTTAAAAATGATGTTCATGAGTTCGATTTTTACCTGGAGCATCTGGAGCTGATCGAAGCAAAGGATGACCTGGTTCCCGACTCTACCTATTTTTGCCTGGATCGGGACAGGGACAGAATGGTAGGCGCTGTGAATATCAGACATTATCTGAATGATTATCTGCTGGCATACGGAGGCCATATTGGCGACGGAATCAGGCCGTCTGAACGGAAGAAGGGCTATGGTACAGCCATGATGGGTCTGGCTCTGAAGGAATGCTTAAAGCTGGGAATCAAGAAAGTTCTGGTTGTGTGCAGCCGCAATAATATTGGATCGGCTAAAACTATAATAAAAAATGGGGGAATTTTGGAAAATCAGGTGGAGACAGAGGGAGATTTAATGCAGCGGTACTGGATTGAGCTGCCGCAGCAGGAGAAAAACAGGAAAATCGTCAGGAGGGCGGCAGAATGTTTGAAAAAAAGAAAATAGTGTATCAGGGATTTGACATGCAGGAATTTAATAAAGTAAGAGAACTGTTAAACGGGGCAGGAATCTGGCATGACTGGAAGGTAGATGACAGGCAGACACATTTTCTGCCTCCAGGAAGGGGAACGGCCAGAGGAAGCTTTGGCAGCGCAGGTGTGAATCTGGACTGGACGAAGGAGTACAAAGTCCTGGTAAAAGAAAAGGACTGGGAGAAAGCCCAGAGTCTGTTCCGCCGGTAAAATATCATATACTTCTTTTGCGTGTTCTATTTAAAAAGTTTCATTAAAAAAATCCGTAAAAAAATTTAAAAAGTGCTTGCATTCCCTATAGCGCTTCTAGTGGTTGTATGATCGTGTGGGTTCAAGTCCCATCTCCCGCATACGCAGAAGTGGCGGAATTGGCAGACGCGCACGGTTCAGGTCCGTGTGGTAGCAATACCGTGAGAGTTCAAGTCTCTTCTTCTGCACGATAAAGAGTTCTGAGAGATCAGGGCTCTTTTTTGTTTTGCATAGAGAAGTGTCCATGAATCAAAAAAATTAAAACATCTTGGGAAGCGGTATAGTAAAACGCGGTAATTTAGTATATAATACCCATGTGCAGGAATCAGCCGGATAGGAAGAGGATTCCTGAAATACGATACAGAGGAGGGCCGCTATGCTGGAACTTAAAAATATTTCATTTGAAGTCCAGGAGGAATCAGAACAGAGAGAGATCATACACAACCTGGATTTAACCATAGAGGATCATGAATTCGTAGTGATTACCGGACCGAACGGAGGAGGCAAATCTACCCTTGCTAAACTGATTGCAGGAATTAAGACGCCTACAGAGGGACAGATTTTTTTTGATGGACAAGATATTACAGAAAAGAGCATTACAGAGAGAGCCAACATGGGCATCAGCTTTGCTTTCCAGCAGCCAGTACGTTTTAAGGGCATTCAGGTGCTGGATCTGCTCCGTCTGGCAGCTCACGATGAAAAGCTGTCTGTGGCAGACGCCTGCGTGTATCTTTCAGAGGTAGGGCTTTGCGCCAGAGACTACATTAACAGAGAGGTGAATGCGAGCCTTTCAGGAGGAGAATTAAAGAGAATTGAGATTGCCACTGTATTAGCCAGAGCTTCCAGACTTTCTGTCTTCGATGAGCCGGAGGCCGGAATTGATCTCTGGAGCTTTCAGAATCTGATTCAGGTGTTTGAGAGAATGCGGGAAAAGACGAATGGATCCATTGTCATCATTTCTCATCAGGAGAGAATCTTAAATATTGCTGACAGAATTGTGGTAATTGCAGATGGCAGAATCACGAAGACAGGAAAAAAGGAAGAAATTCTTCCGGAGATTCTGGGAACAGCGTCAGCAGTAGGAACATGTGAGGCTTACAGGAGGGACAAATAATGGACGAGATTCAGAAGACGCTTTTGGAAGAGGTGGCAGATCTTCATGGCATCCCTGTGGGGGCTTATAATATCCGGGCGAACGGACAGATGGCAGCAAGAAATACGACAGCTAATATTGATATTGTGACAAAGAAGGATAAATCTGGAATTGATATCCACATTAAGCCGGGTACGAAGAATGAGAGCGTACATATCCCTGTGGTGCTGAGCCAGAGCGGTCTCACAGAGGTGGTGTACAATGACTTTTATGTAGGAGATGGGGCAGACGTGACGATTATCGCCGGCTGCGGCATCCATAACGGCGGAGACGCTGCGTCCAGACACGATGGAATCCATCGGTTTTTCATTGGAAAGAACGCTAAAATCCGCTATGTGGAGAAGCATTACGGAAGCGGCGATGGAAATGGACAGCGCATTATGAATCCGGTAACAGAAGTGACCATGGATGAAGGAAGCTACATGGAAATGGAGACAGTCCAGATCAAGGGCGTGGACTCCACGAAGCGGGAAACCAGGGCGCAGCTTGGAAAGAGTGCTAAAATTGTGATCAAGGAAAGTCTGATGACTCACGGGAATCAGGATGCGGAGAGCCATTTCCATGTAGATTTAAATGGCGAAGATTCCAGCGCAAACGTAATTTCACGTTCTGTTGCAAGAGACCACTCTCACCAGCTTTACATGTCCAGCATTACGGGCAATAACCGCTGCAGCGGCCATACGGAGTGCGATGCTATTATCATGGATAACGCTAAAATTCAGGCGGTACCTGAGCTGACAGCTAACAACATTGACGCGGCTCTGATTCATGAGGCAGCTATCGGAAAGATTGCAGGAGAGCAGCTGATTAAGCTGATGACTCTGGGGCTGACGGAGGAAGAGGCGGAAGCTCAGATTGTAAACGGATTTTTAAAATAGGAAAGAACAGATAGAAGCGCTGAAAGGCCTGGGGATTCTTGCCCGGGCCTTTCGTGCCATAGAGGAGAAATGGTATGGGGAAGCAGTCAGATGAGGAGGTTCTCGATCTGGCCCTGATGGCGGGGCATATTCTTCTGGAAAACGGAGCAGAGATTTACCGGGTGGAGGAAACGATCGACAGGATTTGTGAATATTATGGGGTAAATTCAGAAAATGCGTTTGTGCTCAGCAACGGAATTTTTCTGACAGCGGGGAACGCCAGAGAGAGTTTTTTCGCAAAGGTGCAGCACATTCCGGTCAGCGGTACACATTTAAACAAGGTGGCGGCTGTCAATCAGCTGTCGAGAGAAATTGTAGAGGGAAGACATTCAATTCCAGATGCATTTCGGATTCTGGAGGAAATCAGAACTATGCCAGGGAAAAAACGATGGATGCAGACCATGGCCTCTGGTGTGGGAAGTGCGGCATTCTGCATTTTTTTCGGAGGAACCCTGGGGGATAGTCTGGCAGCCCTGACAGCAGGTACCTGCCTGTATTTGTATGTTTTATGGCTCAGCGCTCCGCATCTTTCCAAGATCGTGGGCAATATCGGAGGCGGAACTCTGGTGACGGTTGTCTGCTGCCTTCTTTATCTGATGGGGGTGGGAGAAAATCTGAACTTTATGATGATTGGAACGATTATGCCTCTGGTACCGGGAGTGGCGTTTACAAACTCCATCCGGGATGTGGCAGATGGAGACTACATATCAGGATCAGTCAGAATGCTGGACGCTCTCCTCGTATTTTTCTGCATTGCAATAGGAGTAGGAATCGGTTTTTCTTTGATTTCTCTGATTCCTGGCAGCGGTACGCTTCAGGAAATGGGGCAATTGGCAGAAAACGCCGGTTCAGGCGGAAAAGAGACAGGAAGCATATGGGGACTCGGTCAGCTGGCGAAGGAGATTTTATCAGCTGTGGTGGGGACTGTGAGTTTTTCTGTCCTGTTTGGCGTTCCAAGAGAATATTACCCGTACTGTGGCTTTATCGGAGGCGCAGGCTGGCTGGTGTACTGTCTGGCAGAGCTTTTTCTGCCAGGCTCTGGTCCCTGCTTTGCGGCTGCGTCTGTGGTGATTCTGCTTTCCAGAACAGCCGCTGTGATAAAAAGGTGTCCGGTGACGATATTTTTGATTGCTGGAATTTTTCCCCTGGTGCCGGGAGCAGGTGTATACTGGACTGTGTACTACATTGTGATGGAAGAACTGTTTTTGGCTGTGTCTACAGGATATTCCGCTATGAAGGAGGCTATCGCCATTGTGATGGGAATTGTATTTATTTTTGAACTGCCGCAGAAGTTGTTTGTGCAGATAGCAGGCTGGCTGAACGTCTGCCCTTTAAATAAAAGAAAACATTGAAAAACAGGAAAATAGTCATTTTTTCTGCTGCATCTGCATAAATATAGAAGTAATAGCTTGGTAAGTGTGTGCAGATGAATGATCAAAAGCTGGAAAACAGTTTAAACCTGGCTTTAGAAGCCACAAAAGAGGAACTGAAGAAGTCAGCGGAGCTGGAGGCAGGCTTTGACCGGGAGGATGACAGCTGGGAAGTGATTGTCCGGTACAATGGAAATTTGGAGGAGGCTCTGGCTTTACTGCCGGAGATAAAGGCCCAGCCGCTGACAGGTGGATATGCTGTATTAAGGGTTCCGGAACCTCTTATTGACTCCCTGTCTTCCCTGACTCAGATTGAGTACATAGAGAAGCCAAAACTTCTTAACTTTGCTGTAAATCAGGGGAGAACTGCATCCTGCATGAATCCGGTGCAGGCCGGGCCCGAGGGACTGACGGGCCGTGGAGTGATAGTGGCTGTGATTGACTCTGGAATCGATTTTTTTCATGAGGATTTCAGAAATCCAGACGGAACTACCAGGCTTCTGGAGCTGTGGGATCAGCAGGCTGAACGGGTATTTACAAGACAGGAGCTGAACGCAGCTCTGGGACAGAGCAGCAGAGCGGAAGGGGAGGGGCTGGTTCCTTCCAGAGATTTAAGCGGCCACGGAACGGCAGTGGCCGGGATTGCGGCAGGGAATGGCCGGGAAAGCGGGGGAATCTACAGGGGGGCAGCTTATGAGAGCGAGCTCCTGGCAGTCCGCCTGGGAGTTCCGGGAGAGCGTTCCTTTCCAAGAACTACGGAACTGATGCGGGCATTGGACTATGTAGTGAACCGGGCGCTGTTTTACCAGATGCCGGCAGCAGTAAATCTCAGTTTTGGTAATACTTACGGCTCCCATGATGGAACAAGCCTGCTGGAGACCTACATTGATCAGCTGTCTAATCAGTGGAAAACGGTGATTGTGACAGGTACAGGAAATGAGGGAAGCAGCAGGGGGCATACAGCAGGGCGCTATGAGATGGGAAAAGACACAGAGATAGAGCTTTCAGTAGCTGAATATGAAACTGGATTTGGGATTCAGCTGTGGAAGCTGTATTCAGATATTGTGGAAATTTCTGTTATCAGCCCGGGGGGCATTTCCACTGGTGTTCTGAGCCGCCGTCTGGGAGCCCAGAGAATTCCCATGGGAAGTACAGAATTGCTGCTCTACTATGGAAAACCCAGTCCTTACAGCCAGGCTCAGGAGATTTATCTGAATCTGCTTCCTGTGGAAAACTATGTTCAGAGCGGAATCTGGAAAATACGGCTTACACCCAGGAAAGTAACAGTAGGACAGTATGATTTGTGGCTGCCGGGAGGAGGAAGCCTGAACCGGGCTACCCGTTTTCTTGTTCCAGATCCGGATACAACTCTGACGATTCCCTCCACCGCTTCCCGCGTTATCTCTGTGGGGGCCTATGATGATTCCTATCTGTCTTATGCAGATTTTTCAGGGAGAGGCTATACTAGGCTTAACACTATGGTAAAGCCGGATCTGGCTGCGCCTGGCGTGGGTATTATGGCTCCCAGGGCGGGGGGAGGCTACGAGCCGGTGACAGGAACTTCCTTTGCAGCGCCATTTGTCAGCGGAAGTGCTGCTCTTATGATGGAGTGGGGAATTGTCCGGGGAAATGATCCATTTCTTTACGGAGAAAAGGTGAAAGCCTATCTGATTCGGGGAGCGAGTCCTCTTCCTGGGGAAACAGTCTATCCAAACCAGCGTCTGGGTTTCGGAAGATTGTGTCTCGAGGACAGCTTTCCGATTTAACGCTCGTCAAAAGGCAGTGACAAGACAAAATATGACAAATTTTATAGAAAATTGATAAAATATTCAGAAATAAACTCTATTAAAACCGTTGAAAATATGATATAATGACAAGATAATTGGGAAAGTTTGTAAATTACTGCTAATGGTGATAAAGGATGTGATTCGATGAACATCAGAGAGATGACAGAACAGTGGGAGATGGAATATCTGAGTCCCTATGCTTCCCAGAGCAGAAATACAAGAGGGCGGGAGCGGGCAGAGAAACCCTGCGACATACGGCCTGAATATCAGCGGGATCGCGACCGGATTCTTCACAGCAAAGCATTCCGAAGGCTGAAGCACAAGACGCAGGTCTTTCTGGATCCAGAAGGGGATCACTACAGAACCAGGCTGACTCACACTCTGGAGGTGTCTCAGATCGCCCGGACGATTGCCAGGGCTTTAAGGCTGAACGAATCTCTGACAGAGGCCATTGCCCTGGGACATGACCTGGGACATACGCCATTTGGCCATGCAGGAGAGGCGGTTCTGAACCGCCTGGTACCGGGAGGTTTTACTCATGCAGAGCAGGGTGTCCGGGTGGCAGAGTTGCTGGAAAAACAAGGACAGGGATTAAATCTCACCTGGGAGGTTCGGGACGGTATTTTAAACCACAGAACTTCCGGCAGCCCGTCTACACTGGAGGGCCATGTGGTGAGACTGTCCGATAAAATTGCCTATATTAATCATGATATTGACGATGCCATAAGAGCGAAATTGTTTACAGAAGAAGATTTGCCTTCTGAGTACACAGACGTGTTAGGCCACAGCGTCAGGGAACGGCTGAATACTATGATTCATGATCTGATTTACCAGAGTCTGGAACAGCCGGAGATCTCTATGTCTCCCGGCATGGAAGCGGCCATGCATGGACTGAGACGGTGGATGTTTGAACATGTATACCGAGGGGAGGCAGCCAGGGCCGAAGAGGGAAGGGCGCAGCAGCTGATTGTCAGTCTCTATCACTGGTATATGGATTATCCGGAACAGCTTCCGCAGGAATATTTGGAACGGATGGAAGCCAGGAGAGAGGAGCTTTCGCGGACTGTGTGCGATTATATTGCAGGAATGACAGATGTATTTGCAATTGAACGGTTCAAAGAATTGTTTGTACCTAAATCCTTCAAGGTATAGAAGACAGGTATCATACTAGGAGAAACAGATGAAAGCAGCAGGAGGATTAGATGTACTATCCGGAGGAAGTAATTGAGGAAGTCAGAACGCGAAATGATATTGTGGATATTATTTCCGGCTATGTGAAGCTTCAGAAAAAGGGAAGCAATTATTTTGGACTTTGTCCCTTCCACCACGAAAAATCGCCTTCCTTTTCAGTCTCCCAGTCAAAGCAGATGTATCACTGCTTTGGCTGCGGAGTCAGTGGGAATGTGTTTACTTTTGTGATGGAATATGAAAATTATACGTTCAGGGAAGCCGTAGAGCTTCTGGCTGACAGAAGCGGAGTCAGGCTTCCCAAAATGGAATATTCCAAGGAGGCCAGGGCTCAGGCAGATCTGAGGGCAGCCCTGCTGGAGATTAATAAGCTGGCAGCTAATTACTTTTACTATCAGCTGAAGCAGCCTCAGGGGCAGCAGGGATATCAGTATCTGACGGGAAGAGGGCTGACAGAGCAGACTATCCGCAGGTTCGGCTTAGGATACTCCAATAAAACCAGCAATGATTTATACCAGTTTTTAAGAAATAAAGGATATGAGGACAGTATTTTAAAGGAAACAGGCCTTGTGACCATTGAAGAGAGAGGAGCCAGAGACAAGTTCTGGAACCGGGTGATGTTCCCTATTATGGACGTTAACAATCGAGTGATCGGTTTCGGCGGCAGGGTGATGGGAGACGGAGAGCCTAAATATCTGAATTCTCCTGAGACGAAGCTGTTTGACAAAAGCCGTAATCTATATGGATTAAATTATGCCAGGCTGTCCAGAGAAAAATTTGTACTGCTCTGCGAGGGATATATGGACGTGATTTCCATGCATCAGGCGGGCTTTACGAATGCTGTGGCTTCCCTTGGAACTGCTTTTACCAGTCAGCATGCGGCTCTTTTAAAGCGCTACACGGATCAGGTGATCCTGACCTATGACAGCGACGGCGCCGGAGTAAAGGCGGCTCTCAGGGCTATTCCTATCCTGAAATCAGTGGGGATGTCTGTACGGGTGCTGAATATGAGACCGTACAAGGATCCAGATGAATTTATGAAAAATCTGGGACCAGAGGCTTTCAGACAGCGGATTGAGGAAGCCAGAAACAGCTTTTTATTTGAAATTGATACCATACGGCAGCAGTACAGCATGGAGGATCCAGAGCAGAAGACAGCTTTTTATAATGAGACGGCGAGAAAACTTCTGGAGTTTCCCGAGGCGCTGGAGCGGGATAATTATATTCAGGCTGTGGCCAGAGAGTATTTTATCAACTATGAAGATTTAAAGCGTTTAGTGAATCAGATGGGCAGCCGGTATGGCACAGCTCTTCCTGGAACCCAGGCTGCCAGGGAGGCGGGAATTTCGGGGGAGATTTATGGAGAAAAGCCCAAGACCTTTCAGAAAAAAAGGGATCGGGAGGAAGGAATCCGCCAGTCGGAACGGCTTCTTCTCACCTGGCTGATTGAGGATCCCAGGCTGTTTGACAAGATTAAGGGAATTATTGGACCTGAGGATTTTGTGAAACCTTTGTATCGGAGAGCTGCTCAGATGGTATTTGAAGGACATGAAAACGGAGAGGTGAATCCGGCTTCTATTTTGAATCATTTTATTGACGACGAGGGAAACTATAAGGAGGTGGCGGCTTTGTTTAACGCCAGCTTAAATGATTCCCTGAGCAATGAGGAGCAGAAGAAGGCCTTTGCGGATACAGTGATGAAAGTGAAGAAAAGCAGTCTTGACTATCAGAGCCGGACTGCGTCTGACTTAAATGAACTGCAGCGGATTATTAAGGAACAGGCAGAGCTGGCCAATATGCATATTTCACTGGATTAGCGTACGCATACAAAAGGCGCATTTCCTGCATACGGATGCCAGGGAGAAAATAGTAGTAAGCTATGGAAGGATGGAAAATTATGGAAGAAAAGATACTGACCTTTGAAGAGAAGCTGGAGAAACTTCTGGAGCTGGCAAGGAAAAAGAAAAATGTGCTGGAACAGAAAGAAATCATCGATTTCTTCCATGGCGAAATCCTGAGCCCCGAGCAGCTGGATCAAATTGACGAATATCTGGAAAATAATAGGGTAGACATATTGGCTCCTGATGAAGATCTGGAGATAGAACCAGAGCTTTTCATGGAAGAGGAGGATCTGGAGGAAGAGGACATTGACGTAGATCACCTGGAGCTGTCTATGCCGGAGGGCGTCAATATTGAGGATCCAGTTCGTATGTATTTAAAGGAGATTGGAAAGGTGCCTCTTTTAACGCCAGAGGAGGAGATTGATCTGGCGAAGAGAATGGAGATGGGGGATGAGTCGGCAAAAAAGCGTCTGGCGGAGGCCAATCTGCGTCTGGTAGTCAGTATCGCTAAGCGGTATGTAGGCCGGGGCATGCAGTTTCTGGATCTGATTCAGGAGGGCAATCTGGGACTGATCAAGGCAGTAGAAAAGTATGATTATTCTAAAGGATTTAAATTCAGCACCTACGCAACCTGGTGGATTCGGCAGGCTATTACCAGATCGATTGCAGACCAGGCCCGCACTATACGGATTCCTGTCCATATGGTGGAGACGATTAACCGGCTGATCCGCACCTCCAGGCAGCTTCTGCAGGAGCTGGGGAGGGAACCTCTTCCAGAGGAGCTGGCAAAGAAGCTGGATATGCCGGTGGATCGGGTACGGGAGATTATGAAAATCTCTCAGGATCCCGTTTCTCTGGAAACTCCTATCGGAGAAGAGGAGGACAGCCATCTGGGCGATTTTATCCAGGATGAGCACGTTCAGATTCCAGTGGATGCGGCTACTTACACCCTTCTTCACGAGCAGCTGATGGAAGTTTTGGATACTCTGACGGACAGAGAACAGAAGGTACTCAGGCTGCGCTTCGGACTGGATGACGGAAGACCCAGAACTTTGGAAGAAGTGGGACGGGAATTTAACGTGACCAGAGAGCGGATCCGACAGATAGAGGCGAAGGCTTTGAGAAAGCTGCGCCATCCAAGCAGAAGCAGAAAGCTGAAGGATTATCTGGACTGATTTTGAAACAGTGAAATAACAATGAAAAATTGACGGAGAGACAGACGATGAAATTATCAAAGAGACTGGAAATGATTGCCTCTTTTGTAAAACAGGGAAGCCGGCTGGCAGATATAGGAACTGATCATGGCTACATTCCCATTGCCCTGACGGAGAGGGGGGTGATCCCCTCCGCTCTGGCGATGGACGTGAGAAAGGGGCCTCTTGACAGGGCTGAGGAACACATTCAGGAGGCAGGCCTGTCTGAGCGGATTGAAACACGGCTTTCTGACGGCCTGGAAAAACTGAAGGCCGGAGAGGCGGATACAATCGTGATCGCTGGAATGGGCGGGGAGCTGGAGATACATATTTTGGAGGCGGGACGTCACATCTGGGGCAGCGCGGCCCAGTGGATTCTTTCACCCCAGTCCGATTTAGAGCATGTAAGACGGTACCTGCTGGAACATGGCTTTTCTATTTGCAGAGAGGCCATGGTGAAGGAGGACGGAAAGTTCTACACGATTATGGACATAGCGGGTCCGGGAAGACAGACGGAAGCTGATGTTTCAGACTGGACGGAGAGCTTTTATGTGTATGGAAAATATCTGATTGAAACTGCAGATCCGGTTCTGGCGGAATTTTTAGAACAGGAAAAGGAAACAACGTCAGATATTTTGTCAGCTCTTGCCGGCAGAGATACGGACAGTTCTAAAAAGAGAGCAGAGGAACTCAGGAAAAAACTTAATCTGATAGAGGAGGCGCAGCATGAAATGCAGAGAAATCATTGAACAGTTAAATCGGCTGGCTCCGGAAAGCATTGCCTGTGACTGGGATAATCCGGGACTTCTGGCAGGGCGCAGAGACAAAGAGGTAAAACGGATTCTGGTAGCAGTAGATGCAGATGACGCTGTGGTAGAGGAGGCTGTCTTAAAAGGGGCAGACTTGCTTTTGACTCATCACCCGCTGATTTTCAGGCCGCTTAAAAAGGTGAATGACGACGATTTTATCAGCCGCCGCATTTTAAAACTGATACAGGCCGACATATCCTACTACGCTATGCATACTAATTTTGACGCGGCTCCGGGCTGTATGGCGGATCTGGCTGCCGATCGCCTGAACCTTTCGGAGCGGGAGATTCTGGAGCCTATGGGATTTATGGAGGATGGAAGACCATGCGGCATCGGCGCAGTGGGATTCCTTCCGGAGGAGATGACTGTGAGGGAAGCAGCAAAATATGTTAAGAAAGTATTTAAGCTTCCCTTTGTGACTGTATATGGGGCAGACGACTGTCTGGTAAAAAAAGCTGCCGTCTGCCCAGGAGCAGGCGGCGGCACTCTGGCAAATGCACTGGAGAAGGGAGCGCAGGTCTATATTACCGGCGATATTGGCCATCACACAGGAATTGATGCGGCTGCTCAGAATATGGCTGTCATTGATGCCGGCCACTTTGGAATCGAGCAGATTTTTATGGATTTTATGGTCGAGTATCTTCCAAAGGTACTTCAAGAGGGAACGGAGGTTCTCCGTTCTTCTCAGGAACTGCCTAATCATATGATATAATGTCGTCAGACATTGTGTCGCGCTGGTTTAGGCGAGTGTAAGAGGAGCAGCAGAAATAGGAGGGATGGATATGGCATATGTAATGATCGAGGGGGAGAGATATGAGTATCCGGAAGGAACACCCTTCAAGGCTATAGCAGAGGATTTTCAGCAGAGAGACAAAGAGGATATTCTTCTGGTCAAGGCAGATGGAAGGCTGAGAGAGCTTCACAAGGAGCTGACTGGAGACTGCAGTCTTTCGTTTATTACAGCAGAAGACAGAGAAGGATGGCAGACTTATCAGAGGAGCGCTGTATTCTTAATGCTGAAAGCATTTTACGATGCTGCGGGCAGGGAAAATGTAAAAAAGGTGACAGTCTGCTTTTCTGTGGGTCAGGGACTTTACATCGAACCAGAGGGAGACTTTGACTTGAATGAGGCGCTTCTGGCGGATGTGAAGAACAGAATGGAGGAGCTGAGGGAAAAACGCCTTCCAATTGTCAAGAAAAATCTGAATACACAGGAAGCGGTGGAGCATTTTCACCGCCATGGTATGTACGATAAGGAAAAGCTGTTCCGGTTTAGACGGGCCTCCAGGGTGAACGTCTACTCTATTGACAAGTTTGAGGATTATTTCTACGGCTACATGGTTCCTGATACTGGATATATCAAATATTTTGATTTAAGTCTCTATGAAAAAGGCTTTGTGCTTCTTTTGCCAAAGAGAAGCGATCCAAGGAAAATCGAGCCCCTTTCACCTAGAAAAAAGCTGTTTGCAGTGCAGCGTCAGTCGGAGAGCTGGGGAGAAAAGCTGGGGATTTTTGACGTGGGATCTTTAAATGAAGAGATTACCCAAGGCAGAATGAATGAAATTATTCTCATGCAGGAGGCACTGCAGGAAAAGCAGATCGGAGATATTGCAGAACAGATTGCGGCCAGGCCGGATCGAAAGCTGGTTATGATTGCCGGTCCCTCCTCTTCGGGAAAGACGACTTTTTCCAAACGGCTTTCGATTCAGCTCCGAGGCCTGGGCTTAAATCCTCATCCGATTTCTGTGGACAATTATTTTGTCAACCGGGTCAACAGTCCAAGAGATGAAAACGGAAATTATGACTATGAAGCGCTGGAATGTATTGATATGAAACAGTTCAATGCAGATATGACAGATCTTCTGGCTGGAAAGACGGTAGAGCTTCCTCAGTACAATTTTGTAACAGGAGAGCGGGAGTATAAGGGAGATTTTATGACGCTGAGAAAGGGCGATATTCTTGTGATTGAGGGAATCCACTGCCTGAATGACCGTCTGTCTTATGCCCTTCCAAAGGAGAGCAAGTTTCGGATCTATATCAGCGCTCTGACTCAGTTAAACATTGACGAACACAATCGGATTCCCACCACTGACGGCAGACTGCTGCGCCGAATGATCCGCGATGCCAGGACAAGAGGAGCGTCCGCCCAGGACACTATCCGCATGTGGGATTCTGTTCGGAGAGGCGAAGAAAGGAATATTTTCCCATTCCAGGAGAGTGCGGATGTGATGTTCAACTCAGCGCTTTTGTATGAACTGGCAGTGCTGAAGCAGTATGCGGAGCCGCTTCTCTTCGGTATTCCTCAGGATGTGCCAGAATATGCGGAGGCAAAACGCCTTCTGAAATTTCTGGACTATTTCCTGGGAGTGGGAAGCGAGAACATTCCTCAGAACTCCATGATTCGGGAGTTTATCGGAGGAAGCTGTTTTAAAGTGTAATGGAAGAGAAATTTTCACGATATATGCACAAATGTTTCAACAGTGAATATTATCTGAAATATGGCATGACTCCGGAAAATTTTTCGGTGACTTTAAGCGGAACAAGAAATGTTTCCCCCGCATATTTAAGGTGGTTTAAAGCAAAATGTTCCGCTTTCATAGACAAACCGCGAAAAATGTGGTAGACTAATGTTCAGTTTTCCGAGTAAGACAAATGGCCGCAGCTGCAGGTGCCGAAAGGCCGCAGGTGAGGAAAGTCCGGGCTTCACAGGGCAGGATGCCAGATAACGTCTGGCGGAGGCGACTCCAGGGACAGTGCAACAGAAATAAACCGCAGGAAGCTTCGGCTTTCTGTAAGGGTGGAAAGGCAGCGTAAGAGACTACCGCTTGTCTGGTAACAGACAGGGCATATGTAAACCCCATCCGAAGCAAGACCGAACAGAAAGCATAAGGCGGCCCGTCTGCTTTCGGGTAGGTCGCTAGAGTCTGCCGGCGACGGCAGAAGTGGATAGATGGCCATTCAACGACATAACCCGGCTTATCGTTTTGCTCGGAAAACGTGAAGATGAATTTAAGACTGCAGAGAATGTCACATAGAACATTTTCCGCAGTCTTTTTTAGAACACTTTTTTAGGTGATTGCAACCCCTTTTTATTTCTCTAGGTTATTTCTTTTCGTATTTTTCCTCACAGTAAAGGCAGCGGTAAATCTCCTTTTTCTCATCTGCCAGGCAGAATACATGAGGAAGTTCCTGCTCGATGGATGTGATGCAGCGTGGATTCTTGCAGAAGATTACATTCGTCAGTTTCTGAGGAAGATGGAGGCTTTTCTTCTCTGCAATTTTGCTGTCCTTGATAATATTGACAGTGATGCTGTGATCGATATAGCCTAAAACGTCCAGATCCACCACATCCAGTCCTCCATCAATTTTAATAATATCTTTTTTTCCCATCTTTTTGCTTCTGGCATTTTTAATAATGGCAGTCTGGCAGTCCAGCTTGTCTAATCCCAGTTTAAAATAGATATCCATACCTTTTCCCGCCTCGATGTGATCGAGGACAATGCCTTCGCGTAATCCGCTGATATTTAACATGGTTTTTCCACCTCCAGTAATGTCATGATCAGAGCCATTCTCACATATACGCCATATTGAACCTGACGGAAGTAAGCGGCTCTCGGATCGTCGTCCACCTCCACGGAGATCTCATTGACTCTGGGAAGCGGATGAAGCACAAACATATCATCGCGGGCCAGAGCCATCTTCTGTTTGTCCAGAATATAGCAGTCCTTCATGCGGATATAGTCTTCCTCATTGAAAAAACGCTCTTTCTGAACGCGGGTCATATAGAGAATGTCAAGCTCAGGCATAGCCTCGTCCAGGTTTTCAACCTCACGGTACTCGATCCCCTTGGCCTCCAGAACATCTTCGCGGATATAGTCTGGAATCCGAAGCTCCGGCGGAGAGATGAGCACGAAGCGGATCCCTGTGTAGCGTACAAGAGCATTAATCAGAGAATGAACGGTACGGCCGAATTTTAAATCTCCGCAGAGTCCTACAGTCAGATTGTCAAGACGTCCCTTTAAAGAGCGGATGGTCATCAAATCGGTCAGAGTCTGAGTGGGATGCTGATGGCCGCCATCGCCTGCGTTGATGACGGGGATGCTGGAGTGGACAGAGGCTACCATGGGAGCGCCCTCCTTGGGGTGGCGCATCGCGCAGATGTCAGCATAGCAGGAAATGACACGGATAGTATCGGAAACGCTTTCGCCCTTGGCGGCAGAGCTGGAATCTGCGGAAGAAAAGCCCAGTACGCTTCCGCCTAAACGGAGCATGGCAGACTCAAAGCTTAAGCGTGTTCTTGTACTCGGCTCATAAAACAGGGTAGCTAATTTTTTGCCGTCACAAACGTGGGCATATTTCTGAGGATGCTTCTCAATATCGCTTGCCAGATCGAGAAGCGCTTCGATTTCTTTAACTGAAAAATCCAGAGGATTTAACAAATGTCTCATGTGGCTCTCCTTTGTGTTTGATGTAATTTTCATTTATTATAGCGGATTTGGAATGCAATTTCCAGACCATGTAAGAAAAAAGTAAGGGAATTTAAGAAAAATAGGATAGGCCTTTCCGGAAATATTAGGTATAATGAAACAAGAAGAGGAGCTGTGAGCAGGATGAAATCCTGCAGAACGCTGCGTTTGAGACTCTTCAGTCTGGAGGAACAGTAAGATGGCAGAAGAAAAATCCGGGAGCGGGCAGAAAATTCCTGTGATACAGGTAAAGAATTTATATAAGGTATACCGGGTGGGGGAAACAAAGGTCTATGCTCTCAACGGCGTAGATTTTACCATGTATAAGGGAGAATTCTGTGCTATTGTGGGAACCTCCGGTTCAGGAAAATCTACGCTTTTAAATATGCTGGCAGGTTTGGAAAAGCCTACGAAAGGCGAAATTGTCATAAGCGGAAAGCACATTGAGAAAATGAGGGAGGATCAGCTGGTGGCTTTTCGGCGGGAACGGGTAGGTTTTATTTTTCAGTCGTACAATCTGCTGGGAACGATGAACGCCATCGAAAATATTGCCCTTCCCTTGTCTTTCCAGGGAATCGGGAAAAAGGAACGCCTGAAACAGGCAGAAAAATACCTGAAACTGGTAGGACTTTCCCATGTGGGGGATCACATGCCCAACCAGATGTCAGGAGGACAGCAGCAGAGAGTGGGTATTGCCAGGGCGCTGGTGGTAAAGCCCAAGATTATTTTTGCCGATGAGCCTACTGGAAATCTGGATTCTAAAACAACCATGGAGGTGTTGAAGCTGATGCAGAAAATTGTCAGAGAGCAGCAGCAGACACTGGTTATGGTTACCCATGATGACCATCTGGCCGGCTATGCAGACAGGATTTTCCATATTATAGATGGGAAAATTGTGAAGATAGAGGAAAACCACCATTCAGATGAGTCAATTTTCGGAGAAGGAGGGGTGGAACAAGGAAATCAGAAATCAGACAGGGAGGATATGAGATGAAGATGAAAAAGCTGAGACAGGTATTGGTTTTGCTGTTAGCCATCTGCATAACGCTTGCGGGAATGCCTCTGAGCGCGGCGGCAGGTATGATGGATATGACGAATTTTAACGATGGCAGAATTGAGGTGACCAAGGTTCCAAAAGGAAAATCAGGGGGCAAGGTAACCATCCGAATGAAGATAGTGAATGATGAAGACTCTGACATGGAAGATACTACCATCACGCTGGTGGGAGGAACCCGATACGATGATATTTTAAACAATGTGTTTGAACAGGATGAGGATGATGAGGAGGATGACAGCGACGATGACGATACCATCCGCGATTACAATACCCAGTTTCCTTTTGAGGCAGATTCCTCAACCTTTGAGGACAAAAAGGTAGGAACAATTAAGGGCCATTCTTCTAAAACAATTTCCATGACTTTTCAGCTGCGCAGGGATTTGCAGCCAGGCTATTACCAGGCATTTTTCGACCTGAACAGCAGCCGGGATCACGAAAAGACTGTGGGGGTAAATATCTGGGTATCCGCGTCAGACGGCTCTGAGTCTGATGAGGAGACCATGGACTATGACATTACCATTGGTGAAAATCAGTCTACTCCTTATGGCGTTTATGGGGAAGTGCTGAACTTTGGAGTGAATTTAAGAAACAGCGGAAACAGAAAGATGTATGATGTCCGTGTTTCCATGCAGCTGGATGCATCGGCAGAAAAATTTCCATTCGATATCAATGATGGAAACTATGACAGAAAAATGGGAGACATGGATGTGAATCAGACGGTTTCTGTTCCCTACAGCATGGCAGTGCGGGAGGATGCGAAATCAGGTTTTTATCCTATTACATATAAGATTTCCTATAAAGAGACAGAGGATGGAGACTTTGAAGAACCAGTTGATAAGATTCTCTATGTCAGGGTCAAGGGGGAGGATGACGACGATTTATCTGCAGATGCAGGAGATAATGAGAGAACCAAGGCCAGAATTATTGTGGAGAGCTTTTCCACAGAACCAGCGGAGGTTTATGCGGGTACGCCGTTTGTTCTGAAAATCAGGATGAAGAATGCTTCTTCTGATGTACAGGCCAGCAATATTTTATTTACCTTCAGTTCTGAGGATACAGACAAAAATCCGGTGTTTACTACAGAGGAAGGCTCCTCGGCAGTAGTAGTGAACAGTCTGGCGCCTGGCCAGAGCGCAGATTTAGAGCTTTTATTTAATTCTTCTCCTACAGCGGAACAGAAGTCCTACACAATGTCTATTAAGGAGAAATACGACAGCCCCGAGTTTAAAAACGCGGAGGAGGAAGTGAAGATTTCGATTCCCGTTAAGCAGCAGCCCAGGCTCAGCACCAGCACTATTGAGGTGATGCCGGAGAGCATCAGCGTGGGCTCAGAGACTAATGTCATGTTTGGAATCAATAATACAGGAAAGGTACTTCTTTACAATGTGACAGCAGTTTTTGAGGGAGATTCTATCCAGAAAACAGATGCCTATGTAGGAAACATTGAGCCTGGAAAAACAGGAAATGTGGACACCATGATTTCCGGCATTGCCCCTACGACTGACGATGGAAAAATCAAAATCATTATTTCCTATGAAGATGAAAATGGAGAGGTGACGGAAGTTGAGAAGGAGATGAGCCTTCTTGTTACTGAGCCGGCAGAGGAGCCAGCCGATATGGATGCCATGGCCGATATGGAGGAAATGACGCCGGAGGAACCATCTGCTTTCAGCAAATACAAATGGGTGATTCTTTTGGCCGTGGCGGCCGCTGCAGCAGCAGGAACGGCAGTTTACCGCCGTCAGAAGGCAAAGAAGAAGGCACAGGAGGAAGAGGATATAGACGATGAGATTTCTTGATCTGCTTACCATGAGCGTCAATAATCTGCGCCGCAGAAAGCTTCGGACCTTCCTGACAGTTCTGGGCGTAGTCATCGGAACAGCCTCAATTGTAGTCATGGTTTCCCTGGGTATAGGACTTAATAATTTTACCATGGAGACAATAAAGTCTTCTGGAAGCCTGACAGCTATTGAAATATATAACTATCAGGGAATGCAAAAGGACGAAGGAGCGGAAGAGAAGTTCATGACAGATGAGACGATCGAGAGTTTTGCTCAGATTCCTCATGTGACTTCGGTATATCCGATTTTAAATCTCAATGTGTTAATGAAGCAGGGAATTTATGAGGGCTATGTTACGATGATGGGTGTCCCGCTGGATTATATGAAGGATATCCCGCTGGGAGCGGGGAAGCTGCCTTCTGCCAATGCTGATATGATGGAGATGGTAGTGGGAAATATGGTGGCCAGAAATTTTAATAATTCAAAGACAGGAAAGGGCTACTGGGATACAGGAGAAGATCCGGATGTAGACTTTATGAACCGCCCTGCATTTGTGATTTTTGACATGGATGCCTATTACCAGTCTCAGACAGGAGGCGGAGGAGAAGGAGAGCCTGTGAAGCCTCCGAAGAAATACATGCTGAATACAGCTGCCCTGGTAGAGGGCGGCCCGGAGGATTATAATGAATACAGTTACAGCGTATATGTGGATTTGAATAAGCTTCAGGAACAGCTGAGGCAGATTTTTAAGAAAAAGCCAATTCCAGGACAGCCAGTGAACAAAAAAGGAAAACCTTATAACTATTTTATCTATGAACAGGCCGTGGTCAACGTAGACGATATGGAGAATGTGAAAGAAGTCCAGCAGCAGCTGATTAGCATGGGCTTTGAGGCCAGCAGCCGCATGGACTGGCTGGAGTCTTCCCAGAAACAATCTAACATGGTTCAGGCTGTGCTAGGAGGAATAGGGGCGGTTTCACTGTTTGTAGCTGCGATTGGAATTGCTAATACGATGATGATGTCCATTTATGAGAGAACCAAGGAAATCGGTGTTCTGAAGGTGCTTGGCTGCGCCATGGGAAATATCAGAAGTATGTTTCTTATAGAGGCGGGATTTATTGGATTCATGGGGGGAGTTATCGGACTGATATTAAGCTATGGAGTGTCCGGCATAGTGAACCGTTTTCTGGCTCCGGGCCTTACAGACGGAATGACGAGCCGGATATCTATGATACCGCCGTGGCTGGCTCTGGCGGCTGTGGTATTTGCCGTGTTCATCGGTATGCTGGCCGGATTTTTCCCGGCTCAGAGAGCTATGAAGCTGTCGCCGCTAGCGGCCATCAGAAATGAATAGATTTATAATATAATTAAGAAAAATCTGCAGGTCCTGTGATTAGCTGCGAAAGTCTCGCTGCTGTCATGAGACCTGCAGATTTTGTCTGTCTATATATTGAAAAAGTATTTGCCCCTGATCTATATTTGGATTAAAATTACAATAGTCAGCAGGCTAATTATCCGGAAGGATGCTCAGAGGGCAGGAAAACTGTGCCTGATGGAAAAGAGAGAGGAGGGCTGCCGGCTTTGGGAGACGCATTGCCGGGATACTTTTTAAAGGAGGAGAAAAGCGTTGGAGGATTTAAAGCGGATTTTTAGTTTTATGAGGCCCTGTCGGAGAGAATTTGTTCTGGCGGTGATGTTTGTGGTGATCGAAGCCAGTTTTGAGCTGACGATCCCCATGCTGATGGCGGATATGATTGACGTGGGAGTAGCCAACAGGGATATGGATTACATTGCAGCCAGAGGGCTGACTATGATGGCCTGCGCTCTGCTCGCTCTGGTTACAGGCCTTTTGTATGCCAGATTTTCGGCCAGAGCGGCCAACGGCTTTGGCGCTGCCCTCCGGGAGGCGGAATATAGGAAAGTTCAGGAATACTCCTTTGAAAATCTGGATCACTTTGAAACTTCGTCTTTGATTACAAGAATGACGGCGGATGTGACGGTAATGCAGAATACTATAAGTGGAGGACTGCGTCCCTTAACCAGAAGTCCAATTATGCTTTTAATGGGACTGGGGATGACGTTTTATCTGAATAAAAAGCTGGTTTTAGTTTTTGCAGTCTGCATTCCGGTGCTGGCCTTTATCCTGTACCATATCATTGGACATGTGGCTCCCATGTACAGCAGGCTTCAGAAGGCCATGGACAGGGTGAATGCCATTGTACAGGAAAATTTAAATGCTGTTCGGGTGGTAAAAGCCTTTGTGAGAGGCGAATATGAGGAAGAAAAGTTCGCACAGGTCAATGACAATTTAAGAGAAACCAGCCAGACTGCCTTCCACTATGCAGTGCTGAATCTTCCGGCGTTTCAGATTGTCATGTATACGGCGATTGTGCTGATTTTGTGGTTTGGAGGGAGAATGACGCAGATTGGCGGCATGCAGGTGGGAGAACTGACAGGGTTTCTCAGTTATGTGCAGCAGATTATCAATTCTTTGATGATGTTTTCAGGCGTGTTCCTGATGCTGACCCGCTCTCTGGCCAGCGCTAAAAGAATTGGGGAGGTATTTGATGAGCCTCTGAATCTGGCAGACGGAGACGAGATCGAGGCACAGGTGGAATACGGCGCTGTAGATTTTGACCATGTGTTCTTCAAATACAGGAAAGAGGCCAAGGAGTATGTTCTTTCCGATATCAGCCTTCACATCCAGGCTGGAGAGACAGTGGGCATTATTGGAGGAACCGGCTCTGCAAAGAGCACCTTAGTACAGCTGATTCCACGCCTTTACGATATCACCTCAGGGAGTCTGAAGGTAGGGGGAAAGGATATTCAAACCTACACATTAAAACACTTGAGAGATGCGGTGGGAATTGTACTTCAGAAAAATCTGCTGTTTTCAGGCACAATCCGGGATAATTTAAAATGGGGAAATCCAGACGCAGATGAGAGAGAGCTTCAGTGGGCCTGCCAGGCTGCCTGTGCTGATGAATTTATAAATCGGCTTCCAGAAGGATATGACACAGATCTGGGCCAGGGAGGCGTTAATGTATCTGGCGGTCAGAAGCAGAGACTCTGTATTGCCAGAACGCTTTTAAAACATCCAAAGATATTGATTTTTGATGATTCCACCAGCGCTGTGGACACTGCTACGGATGCGAAAATCAGGGCAGAGCTGGCAAAGCTTTCTGATATGACGAAAATTATCATCGCTCAGAGAGTGACCTCAGTGATGGATGCAGATCAGATTGTGGTTCTGGAGGACGGAAAAATCCACGCCGCGGGAACTCATAAGGAGCTGCTGGAGACGGATCCGATCTATCAGGAGCTTTATTATTCTCAGCAGAAGGGAGGGGAGGAAGATGGCGGGACAATTTAATGGAAAACGTCCGAAAAATTTAAAACGCACAGTGAAAAAGCTTCTGGGCTACATGGGAAATCACAGATTTCTGCTTCTTTTTGTGGCAGTTCTAGTCTCTGTCAGCGCTTCCGCGGGGCTTGCAGGAACCTATATGCTTAAGCCGATTGTCAACAAGTATATTGTGCCGGGAGACGTGGAAGGCCTGTTTAAGGCGGTGGCGTTCACTGGAATCATTTACCTGTGCGGTGTAGCTGCGGCTTATGGCTATACTCAGACCATGGTGGTGGCGGCCCAGAAAATGATTTATGAAATCAGGAGAGATCTGTTTAGCCATATTCAGTCGCTTCCTCTGAAATATTTTGACACCAGAACCCACGGCGATATTATGAGCCGATTTACCAACGATGTGGATGCTATTTCAGACGCGTTCAATAACAGCTTTGCCGTGATGATCCAAAGTTTTATCCAGATTGTGGGAACGCTTACCTTGATTTTTGTGCTGAATTGGCGTTTATCTCTGATCGTATTTGTATGCTATTTTCTGATGTTTTCCTATATTCGTTATAGTGGGAAAAAGAGCAAATATTACTTTGATTTTCAGCAGAGGTATCTGGGTGAGCTGAACGGCTTCATCGAGGAGATGATAGCAGGTCAGAAGGTGGTGAAGGTGTTCAGCCGCGAGCAGGCTGGAATTGAGATCTTTCGGCAGAAAAACAGTCAGCTTAGGGAGGCGGCTGCCAGCGCGCTGACATATTCTGGAAGCATGGTTCCGGTAATTGTCAGTATATCCTATATAAATTTCGCCATTGTGGCTATGGTGGGAAGCTATATGGCCTTAAAGGGCTGGACGGATGTAGGAAGTCTTACCAGTTATCTTGTCTTTGTCCGCCAGACTGCCATGCCAATCAATCAGTTTACTATGCAGTCTAATTTTATGCTGGCTGCCATGGCTGGTGCAGAGCGGATTTTCGAGGCTATGGACGAGAAGCCGGAGGTGGATCAGGGAACAGTTACTCTGGTAAACAGGAGAGACTGCCCAGATGGAACGGCAGAGGAGTTCAAAGAGCGGACAGGACTCTGGGCCTGGAAGGATAGAAATGCAGATGGAACGCAGAAGCTGATTCCATTAAGAGGAGAGGTACGGTTTGAACATGTAAACTTCGGATATGAGCCGGGGCATCTAATTCTCAAGGATATCAGTCTCTATGCAGAGCCAGGGCAGAAGATAGCCTTTGTAGGCTCTACAGGGGCTGGAAAAACGACCATCACTAACCTGATCAATCGGTTTTACGACATTGACGGAGGGCGTCTTACCTATGATGGTATCGATGTAACCAGAATTAAAAAAGATGATCTGAGACATTCTCTGGGAATCGTGCTGCAGGATACCCATTTATTTACAGGAACCATAGAGGATAATATCCGCTATGGACGTCTGGATGCTTCCAGGGAGGAAGTGGAGGCGGCTGCAAGGTTGGCGAATGCCGATTCCTTTATCAGAAGACTGCCGGAAGGATATGATACTATGGTGACGGCGGACGGAGGAAATCTTTCCCAGGGCCAGAGACAGCTATTAGCTATTGCCAGAGCGGCGGTAAGAGATCCGCCGGTACTGATTCTCGACGAGGCGACCAGCTCGATTGATACGAGAACAGAACGTCTTATTGAAAAGGGAATGGATCGTCTGATGGAGGGACGGACAGTATTTGTGATTGCTCACAGACTATCTACGGTGCGCAATTCCGATGCGATTATGGTGCTGGAGCAGGGACGGATTATCGAGAGGGGAAATCATCAGGAACTGATCGCTCAGAAAGGCGAATATTATCAGCTCTATACCGGCATGTTTGAACTGTCTTAATGAAAAAGGCTGGCATGAAGACGAGTAAGCTGCATTGCGGCATCAGATGGTGCGATTCCAGAATATAGGATTTTAAGATTTCTGCAAGGATTGCGTAAGATTTTGTTCAGGCAGAGGGAAAAGGAGTATGATAAAATAAAAAGACAGAAGAGGATAGCAGCTTTTGAGGGAGGAGGGAGCGCAGTATGGTAAAGGAAATTTCAATGAAACCACCCTGCAGAGAGTATGATGTACAGGGGATAGAAAGCTGGCTTCAGTATCAGAGTCTTGCGGGAAATCATCTGTTTGACACGGCGGGGCGAACCTTTTATTTTAAGGAGGGAGAGGCGAAAAAGCTGGTATTTCGTCTGGAACCCAGCGGAAAAAAGAGGATAGATGAAGAACAAAAGGAAGATTGGAAAAAGAAGGGCTGGATGTATGCGGCCTCCTATCGGCGTCTCTACGATATTTTCTTTTCTGAGACAGAGGAGCGTGAAGAGGCGGAGGCGTTAGCAGCTTCCCAGAGCGTGGGACTTCAATTTCTGGATCAGCGGCTTGGAAGCTGGAGAATTTGGGGGATTTTTTTTATTGCAGCGACAGCGATTCTGTGCAGACTGGCATGGAGAGAAGAACTTGGGACTCCGCTTTCATTTTTCTATGGTTCTGGTTTATTTGCAGCTTCTCTGTTTGTCATTTGTCTGATACTCTGGATTTCTGTATTGGTATCAGGGGCATGGTTCAAAAAGCAGACAGAGGCACTGAAAGATGGACGGCCCATGCCGGAGGAAGACTATCGGCATGCCATGAGAAAAGCGGGAAGTTTTTTAAAAATTTCGGAAGTGCTTTGGAGTGTGCTCCTTTTATTATGCCTTGCAGTGAACCTTTCCAGTTCCTCAGGCAGTCTGGGGGAGACAGAAACACGCAGTGATTTTTTAAGCCTTTCCAGAATGGAGGGGGAGTATTACACCCCAAAGCTGGATTTGGGAGAAACGGTTGAACAGCATTACCTGGCCAGAAAAAATCCTCTGGTAAAGAAAAATTTCCATGTAGAACAGTCAGGATATAAATTTCAGGCTCAGGAGGAGCTGGAGCGTTATGAAAAGGCAGGAATGTCGGATGGAATGGCTTCTGAGAGAGAAAAAGCCCAGGAGGAGGCGGCAGAGAAAGGAATCCCTGTAAGGCTGGAGTTTTATCTTTATGAGACGAGACGGGAGGAGGACGCCCGGAAGCTGATTGATCAGGTTCACTCAAAGTATATAGGAAGTTCCCAGAAGGCAGAGCTGTACCAGAAGGGGATTGGTGAATTTGACGATGCCAGTGTAATCCACATGGAGGGAAACAGACAGATTGTCTGTGCCAGAGGAGATAATACAGCTTTTATTCTGCTTTATGAAGGAGATTTGGACATGAACAATCAGCTGGAGTACATTTCTCAGTCAGCGATGGCTCAAAACGACAGCTGGAAAGAGGAACTGATGAAATAAACCAACCTGTGTCCCCACAGGGAAAAGCACTTGAAAAGCCGCCTTTGCATAAGATACACTAACGTATCTGAAAGGCGGCTTTTTTTGAAGACATTTCCGAAACCATTGACAGCAGAAGAGGAACGGGCTTATCTGGAGCAGTACAGAGAAGGAAGCGAGGAAGCAAAAGCCGTTCTGATAGAGAGAAATTTAAGGCTGGTAGCTCATGTCATCAAGAAATATCAGTACACAGATTATGAAACGGAAGATTTGCTGTCCGTAGGAACTATAGGACTTATTAAAGCGGTCAATACCTTTAAGGCGGATCGCGGTTCCAGACTGGCTACTTATGCAGCCCGATGTGTAGAAAATGCTATCCTATCGCAAGGGCGTCAAGCATGTGCCTGTGTCATTTGCGGTCTGCTGATGGATTTAGGACTGTTTCGATGACTGCCTCCAGAAGCGCTTCTTTCTGACAGAAGGATTCACTGAATGCTCTGATTGTCTGTAGGACTGTATCTGCATGAATTTGGGCAGCCTTTCTGGCCAGTTCCAGTTTTCCCTCCTCAGTGGAAGGCTCATGGACGATAATATGAAGGGGGATATTGTTTCCTGCCATAATACATCTCTTTCTCAGCGCCAGAGTGCAGAGGATGTACAGTCTCACACATACGGGCGCTGTGTTAATTGTGCTGCTTTAATCTATGAGGGACAGTCTGCATTCTATTACAGATAGAATAGAATACAGGTGAAATGTGATGATATCACAGAAAAAGAAATGAAATTTCTGTATAGTAAAGCCATAATAATACAGGAGGTGCTTATATGAGATTAAAAGATAAAGTTGCGATTATTACAGGAGGAAGCCGTGGGATTGGATTTGCCACTGCGGATAAGTTCCTGGAAGAGGGAGCTTTAGTTATTATCACAGCCAGTTCTCAAGCTTCTGCAGACAGAGCTGTGTCTCAGTTAAGAGAGAGACATCCGGATTCGACAGTGGCCGGAATCAGCCCCGATTTAGCAAGTCTTGATTCTGTCCGCCAGGCATTCAGGAAGGCGACAGAAGCTTATGGGTGTGTGGATATCCTGGTGAACAATGCAGGCGTCTCTGAAAGTACGCCTTTTATGGAATATACAGAAGAAACATTTGACAAAGTGATGGATCTGAACGTGAAAGGTGTATTTAATGCAGCCAGGGCAGCAGCAGAATGCATGACAGCACGGGGAAAAGGTGTAATTCTTTCTACATCTTCTATGGTCAGCATTTCCGGTCAGCCCAGTGGTTTCGCCTATCCGGCTTCTAAGTTTGCAGTCAACGGCCTGACTATATCCCTGGCGCGGGAACTGGGGCCAAAGGGGATACGGGTGAACGCCGTAGCTCCCGGAATTACAGAGACGGATATGATGAAAGCAGTGCCAAAGGAAGTGATTGAACCTATGATTGAAAAAATTCCTCTCCGCCGTCTTGGACGTCCTGAGGACATTGCTAATGCTTTTGTATTTCTGGCATCAGAAGAAGCATCCTATATTACCGGCGTGGTTCTGAGTGTAGATGGAATGGCAAGAGCATAGGACAAATAAAAGAGCGATAAATAGGCGGAACCAGAGAGACGCGGCCTAAGATTCCTGAAGTTTTCTCAGCTTTTCCTCATTCAGGATAGCGACCATGCCCCGGGACAGCCGTACCATGCCTTCGCTCTGGAAGTAGCGGAGCATTCTAGTAATAACTTCTCTGTGGGAACCTAAATGGTTGGCAATGGTTTCGTGGGTCATTTTTAATTCATAGGTTTCTTCAATAGCGGCCTCCTCCAGAAGGAAGGCCGCTACACGTTTATCGAGACTTTTCCACATAATCTGTTCGATTAACCACATCACATCAGAAAAGCGCGAGGCCATCAGTTCGTTTGTGTAGTTGGCCACAGGCGCTGATTCACTCATAATACTTTTATATACATCTGCAGGAATAACCCACAGTTCAGTATCTTTTTCCGCCTCGATGATAATTTCAAATTGAATAGAGCGCATGATGCATGATGCGGAAAAAAGGCATATGTCCATGTCGAACAGGCGGTAAAGGGTGATTTCCCGTCCTTCATCGGAGAGGATATAGGCCCGGAGCTGTCCTGACTTAAGCAGCAGCAGGCCGGAGCAGTCTGCGCTTCCATTGTGGACAATCGTTCCCCTGGAAACATGGCTTGTCATGAGACTTCCCAGAATCCTGTCCTGCTGATTTTTAGTTAATTGGTTCCAAATCGGAAAACTGTTTTGAAAGTCCATCCTTTTCCCTCCTTATCTAGGACAAGTATAAAACGGTAAAGAAATTCTGTCAATTTTAAGGTGATAATATCACAGAAGAAGATAGAAAAATTTTGTATACTGAGGACAAATAAAAGAAAGGAGCTGACGAATATGAAGGCTATGGAGATAAATAGAGGACAGTTTGAACAGATGGTAAATGGAGAAGAACCGGTATTGATCGATTTTTGGGCACCCTGGTGCGGCTATTGCAGAAGACTTGGACCTGCATACGAAAAAATTGCAGAGCAATACAATGGCAGCGGCCGTTTAATAGTTGGAAAAGTCAATATTGATGAGGAAGGCGGGCTGGCCGAGAAGGAAAAAATAGAAGTCATTCCTACATTGGTACTCTATAGGAATGGGAAAGCGTTGGATTCTATCGTGGCTCCAGAGTCAAAAGCCATGATCGAGGAGTTCATTGAGAAGGCGCTGGAAAAATAAGGACAAGGAGGATTTTATATGAATAACGACCGCGTTTATGATATGATTGTTATTGGCGGAGGCCCGGCTGGCTATACGGCGGCTCTCTACGGAGCAAGGGCAGGACTGAGGACTTTGATAATAGAGAAGTTGTCCCCAGGGGGACAGATGGCGCTGACACATCAGATTGACAATTATCCTGGTTTTGACGAGGGAATTGATGGCTTTGAGCTGGCGGAAAAGATGCAAAGGCAGGCAGAACGGTTTGGAGCAGAGACAGAATATGCGGAAGTTCAGAAGCTGGATTTGACAGCAGAGCCAAAGACAGTAAAAACAAGCGAAGGAGTTTTTTTGGGAAAAACCGTGATATTTGCCGCTGGCGCCGTTCCCAGAAAGCTTGGAATTGAAAAAGAAAATGAGCTGACAGGACGTGGAGTTGCCTACTGTGCTGCCTGTGACGGCATGTTTTTCAAGGGGAAGACTGTGGCGGTAGTGGGAGGTGGAAATTCCGCTGCTGCAGATGCCATGATTCTCAGCCGTATCGCTAAAAAAGTCCTGCTTATTCACAGGAGGGATACACTTCGAGCCACAAAGATTTACCATGAGCCGCTGATGGCAGCAGAAAATATTGAGTTTTACTGGAACAGCGAAGTGGCAGAACTTCTTTCTGAAGAGAAACTGACAGGTCTCAGGATTAAAAATCTTGTTACAGGCGCGGAGGATAAGGCGGAGTGCGACGGTGTGTTTATCAGCGTGGGAAGAGAACCCTCCACAGAGCTGGTGAAGGGACAGCTGAATTTGGATCCGTCAGGGTATGTGGTGGCAGGAGAAACGACAGAGACAAATATTCCAGGCGTCTATGCTGCAGGAGATGTAAGGACAAAGAGACTGCGGCAGGTAGTTACAGCGGTGGCGGACGGAGCAGCAGCAGTCCATATGGCAGAGAGATATCTGGCCGAACGTGTGTAAAACACATCAAATCTATCTGACAGAGGAATGTTATGTTCACTTTCCAGGGGCCGGGTGATATAATAGAAGAAAGCATATCACCGACTGGTGCAGGAGAGCAGATATGAGAAAAAAAGGAGACTGCATTGCCGTTTATTCCAGGAAATCAAAATTTACAGGAAAGGGGGAAAGTATCGAAAACCAGGCTGAACTCTGTAGGGAATATGTCCGAATCCATTATGGGGAGACAGCTCTGGAGCACCTGATTGTATATGAGGACGAGGGATTTTCGGGGGGCGATTTGAACCGTCCAGGTTTTAAGAAGATGATGGAAGCTGCCGGAAAGAGAAAATTTCAGGCACTTATTGTTTACCGTCTGGATCGGATCAGCCGTAATATCAGCGATTTTGCGGGGCTTATTGAGGAATTGTCCAGTTTGGATATTGATTTTGTTTCTATTAAGGAGCAATTTGATACCAGGACGCCCATGGGGCGGGCCATGATGTACATAGCGTCCGTGTTTTCACAGCTGGAAAGGGAAACGATTGCGGAACGGATTCGCGACAATATGCGCGAGCTGGCGAAAACAGGGCGCTGGCTGGGAGGCACAACCCCCACTGGCTATGCTTCGGAAGCGGTGGAAACAGTATCTGCAGCTGGAAAGATGAAGAGATCCTGCAGACTGAAGGTGATACCGGAGGAAGCGGATAAGGTCAGGTTGATTTATAGTCTGTACCTGGAGTTTGATTCGCTTTCTATGACAGAAACCCGTCTGATGAAGCTTGGAATTCAGACGAAAAATGCCAGATTCTTTACACGCTTTTCCATTCGTGGAATTTTACAGAATCCCGTTTATATGATAGCGGATCAGGATGCGTATGAGTACTTTCAGAAGGCAGGAACAGAGGTGTTCTGTGGGAAAGAGGCTTTTGACGGCGCCTACGGCATGATGGTTTATAATCGAACCAGGCAGGAAAAGGGGAGAACTGCAGAGTTTCTTCCTCCTGAACAGTGGATTGTGGCGGTGGGCCGCCATCCTGGTCTTATCCCAGGCAGAATGTGGACAGCTGTTCAGGAATCTCTCGAACGAAATAAGACAAAAGCTTACCGAAAGCCGCGGGTCAATGAGGCTCTGGCCACAGGGCTTTTATTCTGCAGCTGCGGCAGCAGGATGTACCCGAAGCTGGGGCGGAAAAGGAAAGAAGGAGGCAGACCTTATACCTATATCTGCAGAAGGAGGGAGAGAAGCCGGGGAGAACTGTGTGCAGCAGGCAATCTGAGAGGAGAGCAGTTAGATAGGTCTCTTATGGAACAGATAGAGAGTATTGAGGAAGACAGAGAATTATTTCTCAGCTATCTGAAAGAAGGGCGGAGCTTCTGTCTGTCCAGTGCGGATGGCAGACAGACACAGCTTCTGGCGGTGAAAAAGGAGAGAGATGAAACAGAGAAGAAAATGATGGGATTAGCAGATTCTCTGCCTCTGTTTCAGGACAGGGAGACAAGGGAAAAGGCAGTTCGGCATATGGAGGAGCTGGACTGTAAAGGCAGAGATCTGGATCGCGAAATTCAGCGCCTGGAAATGGCTGTCTGTCAGGAAAAGCCATCGGATGCAGAGCTTCAGAAAAAGGGAAGAGAACTTTCTGGGTTTAAGAGCAGCATGGATGCTATGACAGCTGAGCAGAAAAGAGCAGTCCTGAATGCGCTGGTCCGTCGGATCATATGGGATGGAAGTACCATCCATGTAGTGCTTGCAGGCATTTCTGATGAAGAGATGCTCCATATTCTAAAATTCAAGGAGTATTCTCTTGACTGAATTATGCGCTGAGGGGAGGATAGCAAATGAAATCCTGATGATGTTTCGTGCCGGCCGGAAGAGAGCCAGAGACGTTTCACTTTACGATACAATTGGAACAGACAAGGATGGCGAGACAGTCAGCCTGATGGATGTGCTGGAGGCAGACGAGATCCAGGCTCTCGATACCATCATTATGGAGCAGGATGTGAAGGAGCTTTATCAGGCATATGAGACCTGTTTAAAGGATACAGAGCAGCAGGTAATCCGCATGCGATACGGCCTGTTCGGAACCAGGGAGCACACTCAGAGAGAGGTGGCAGCTGTTCTGGGAATTTCGCGCTCCTATGTGAGCCGCATTGAAAAAAGAGCAGTTGAAAAGCTCAGGGAGGCATTTTAGTCTCCTTTCACAGCACGGCAAAGGCATGAGCAGCGCTATTTATATTGACAGATGGAGCGTTCAGGCATTTGTCGTGCCTGCACAGGTGATTCTTGACTTTTCTATGGATCGCTGGTATGATGAACACAGTTAGTCAGAGCTAACCATAATAAAATAGAGAAAAGCAGTACATGATACAGATATAAAAGGAGGAACAAGTATGTCATTAATTGGTAAGGAAATCAGTGAATTTAAGGTACAGGCCTATTTAGACGGGGCATTTAAGGAGATCAGCAGGAAAGATGTGCTGGGAAAGTGGAGTGTATTTTTCTTCTATCCGGCAGATTTTACCTTTGTCTGTCCCACAGAGCTTGCAGATTTAGCGGACAAGTATAAAGAGTTTCAGGATGCAGGATGTGAGATTTATAGTGTTTCCTGCGATACTCATTATGTTCATAAGGCATGGCACGATGCTTCGGAGACAATTCAGAAGATTCACTATCCGATGCTGGCAGATCCGACGGGGGCTCTGGCTCGGGATTTCGATGTCATGATTGAGAGTGAGGGAGTAGCTGAGAGAGGAAGCTTTATCGTAAATCCAGAGGGGAAAATTGTAGCCTATGAGGTGATTGCAGGAAATGTGGGGCGAAATGCAGACGAGCTGTTCAGAAGAGTTCAAGCCTCTCAGTTTGTGGCAGAACACGGGGATCAGGTCTGCCCGGCCAGGTGGAAGCCAGGTGAGGAAACCTTAAAGCCCAGTCTTGATTTGGTAGGCCTTCTGTAACAGAACAGAAGAAAGGAAAAATGTGATGAAGCATTTGAAAATTGAACAGGTAATTGGAAGAGAAATCATTGATTCCAGAGGAAATCCAACAGTAGAGGCGGAGGTTATTCTGGCAGGGGGTATTTCGGCGAGAGGAGCCGCCCCCAGCGGAGCTTCCACAGGCGAATTTGAGGCCTTGGAGCTTCGGGATCAGGACAAAAGCCGGTTTGGAGGAAAGGGAGTGCTGAAAGCGGTGGATGCGGTCAATACCGTGATTGGCCAGACTATCTGCGGAATGGACGCTTCCGATATTTATGCAGTGGATCGGGCCATGATTCAGGCGGATGGAACAGAGGATAAGTCCAGGCTGGGCGCCAATGCGATTCTGGCCGTTTCCATTGCTTGTGCCAGAGCAGCGGCCGCTGCTCTGGGGATCCCATTGTACCGATTTCTGGGAGGAGTAAATGGAAATCGTGTTCCAGTCCCTATGATGAATATTTTAAACGGAGGAGCCCACGCGGCTAATACAGTGGATGTTCAGGAGTTTATGATCATGCCTGTGGGAGCAAAAAATTTCCGGGAGGGACTGCGCTGGTGTACGGAGGTCTTCCATACGCTTCAGGCTCTGCTGAAAGAGAAAGGACTGGCTGTCTCAGTGGGAGACGAGGGCGGATTTGCCCCGGATTTGTCTGGAGATGAGGAGGCTGTCCAATTTATCTTAGAGGCGGTGAGAAGGTCTGGGTATGAACCAGGAACGGACTTTGTCCTTGCCATAGATGCCGCTTCCAGCGAGTGGAAAAGTGGAAAAAAGGGAGAGTATGTGCTTCCAAAGAGCGGACGGCACTTTACTTCTGAAGAGCTGGTAGAACACTGGGAGGAGCTGGCAGAGAAATATCCAATTTACTCGATTGAGGACGGTCTTGACGAGGAGGACTGGGACGGCTGGCAGATGATGACAAGGAGGCTGGGAGACAGAATTCAGCTGGTAGGGGACGATCTGTTTGTCACAAATACAGTGCGGCTTCAGAAGGGAATTTCTCTGGGCTGCGGCAATTCCATTCTCATTAAGCTGAACCAGATAGGAACGGTTTCGGAAACGATGGAAGCTGTCAAGATGGCCCATAAAGCCGGGTATACAGCTATTGTTTCACATCGTTCCGGGGAAACGGAGGACACTACAATCGCCGATTTAGCGGTGGCGCTCAATGCCTGCCAGATTAAAACAGGGGCGCCGAGCAGAAGCGAGAGAACTGCAAAATACAACCAGCTTTTAAGAATCGAGGAGGAACTTGCATGGGCGGCTGTTTATCCAGGCTTTAAAGCTTTCCGCCGACAGGATTAGCACAGGGGAAATTTGTGTAATTTTGAACAAAGTTTTACGGAAATTGCATTGTATTGGCGAAGGATAACAGATATAATAGACACGAACACTGAGCATAGGAGGAATATGTTATGTCTATTTTAGTTACAGGAGGAGCCGGCTACATTGGAAGCCATACCTGTCTTGAACTGCTGAAGGCAGGATACGAGGTAGTAGTGGCTGACAACCTTTGCAATTCCAGCGAGGAGGCTGTAAAACGTGTAGAGAAGATTGCGGGAAAACCGGTGAAATTTTATCAGGCAGATATTTTAGACCGCGAGGCTCTCAACGAAATTTTTGACAATGAAGAAATAGATTCTGTAATTCATTTTGCAGGATTGAAGGCAGTAGGCGAGTCTGTGGCAAAGCCGCTGGAATACTATCATAACAACATTACAGGAACTCTGATCCTGTGCGATGTGATGAGAAATCATGGCGTGAAAAATATAGTATTCAGTTCTTCCGCCACTGTGTATGGAGATCCGGCTTTCGTGCCGATTACAGAGGACTGCCCAAAGGGACAGATTACTAATCCATATGGTCAGACAAAGAGCATGCTGGAACAGATTCTCTCAGATTTTCATGTAGCTGATCCAGAGTGGAACGTAGTGCTTCTTCGCTACTTTAATCCAATCGGAGCTCATGAGAGCGGTTTGATTGGAGAAGATCCGAAAGGAATTCCCAATAACCTGGTTCCCTATATTGCACAGGTAGCAGTAGGTAAACTGCAGTGCCTGGGTGTATTTGGAAACGATTATCCAACACATGACGGTACAGGCGTCCGCGACTATATCCATGTAGTAGATCTGGCAGTGGGGCATGTAAAAGCGTTAAAGAAGATCAAGGAGAAGGCAGGCGTATGCATCTACAATCTGGGAACAGGAAAGGGATACAGCGTTCTCGATGTGGTAAAGGCATACGAGAAGGCCTGCGGCAGACAGATTAAATACGAAATTAAACCTAGAAGGCCTGGCGATATCGCAACCTGCTATGCTGATGCTTCTAAGGCAAAGAAGGAATTAGGCTGGGAGGCAGAACGCGGCATTGAGGAGATGTGTGCAGATTCATGGCGCTGGCAGTCAGCAAATCCAGATGGATACAGAAGCTAAATTAGAAGAAAATTGAATATAGCAGAGAAACGGTCCTTTTCAGCTTTATTGTTTATTGCTGAAAAGGACCGTTTTGACTTTTTGCATCAGCGTACGGGGGACAACACGCCTTATAGCGCAATTTTTTCTTCCTGAGGCCGAAAAGTCAGAAACAGTTCAGCTGAAAAGAACATACATTCGAAAATGCTTGCAGCTTTCTCTGGCATATGGTAAAATAAGAACATACGTTCTTTATATATTGATGGAGGAAAACAGATGCTGATACAGGAGAATCTTGGGATACAGGAAAAGCTGAAAATTCTTTCAGATGCAGCGAAGTATGATGCAGCCTGCACGTCCAGCGGAGTGCGCAGAAAGGGAGCGCAGGGACTGCTGGGAAGCGTGCATGAGGCGGGAATCTGCCACAGCTTTTCGGCAGATGGGAGATGTATTTCCCTTCTTAAAATTTTACTTACAAATCAGTGTATTTACGATTGCAAATACTGTATTAACCGACGCTCGAACGATGTGCTGCGCACCACTTTTACACCCGAAGAGGTGTGCAGACTGACTATGGAATTTTACAGAAGAAATTATATTGAAGGGCTTTTTTTGAGTTCAGGTGTACAGGATTCACCAGATCACACCATGGAACAGATGCTGATGGTTGTAAAGAGCCTTCGTCTGGAACATAAGTTTCAGGGCTATATTCACTTAAAGGCGATTCCGGGTGCATCCCAGGAGCTGGTAGAGGCAGCTGGTTTTTTTGCTGATCGTATGAGCGTTAATTTAGAGCTTCCTACAGCGGATGGTTTAAGAAAGCTGGCTCCAGGGAAGACCAGAGAGAAGATTCTGACACCGATGCGTCAGATTCAGAAGGGGATCGTAAGGCAGATAGCCCAGGATGGGCTTCTGGAGAAGAAGGGGATGCCAGCCTCCATGCTTTCCGAACTGGATCGCAGCTTTTCTGCCTGCTTGCCAGATTTGGAAGAAAAGGGCAGAAAGGAAATGGAAAAGAGCCCCAGAGTGATTCCTGGCAAGTCTTCCTACGGAAACTATGGACTGGGAAGGAGTACAGCAGGCAGGCCTGTGTTTGTTCCAGCAGGACAGAGCACCCAGATTATAGTGGGAGCTACTCCTGAGAATGATTTTCAGATGGTGTCCGTAGCTGAGGCTTTGTATCGAAACTTTGGTTTGAAGCGGGTATTTTATTCGGCCTTTGTTCCAGTTAATGATGACAGCAGCCTTCCTGTTCTGCCTGGCGGGCCGCCTCTTTTGCGGGAGCACAGATTATATCAGGCAGACTGGCTGATGCGCTATTATGGTTTTCAGGCTTCTGAGCTGTTGTCTGAAGAGAAACCGAATTTTAATGTGCTTTTAGACCCAAAGTGCGATTGGGCGGTAAGAAATCTGGGCAGGTTTCCAGTGGAAATTAACAGAGCACCCTACAGGGAGCTTTTGAGAGTTCCAGGAATTGGCGTAAAATCAGCGGTCAGGATTATAGAAGCCCGGAAGGAGACCTCTCTTCGGTTTGAAGATTTGAAAAAAATGGGAGTTGTTATGAAACGGGCCGTCTGTTTCATTACCTGTTCCGGGCGGATGATGGACTCGATTCGCATGGATGAGGACTTTATTACAGAATGTATGGTGGGGGAAGAAAGACGGAAGGTGTGGGATCTGGAACAGAGAAACATGTATCGGCAGCTGTCTATGTTTGATGATTTCCATATGCAGGCAGAACCTTCCTCAGAGGAGCAGAAGGCTCTTTTAACAGGACAGCTGTAGGAGGATAAGGAGAGAAAAATGACTATTTTTGTGTGCAGAAATCAATTTGACAGTATTCTATGCGGAGTATATGACGCATGGATGAGCGGGCTGGGACATGAGAATGTCAGGCTTGAGATCGAAGAGGAACAGCAGAACCAGACGCTGCGGCTGTTTGCACAGTACAGAGAGACAGAAGAAGTCCTCTGGAAGGCAGAAAGAGTAGCTGAGGCGGTCAAAAAGAAAATTTCACAGGAGGCTTATGCCTGGATTTACAGAGCGTCCCTGAGCCGGGAAAAAGACAGGGCAGATAAGATTTACCGCTTTCTGATTAAAGGTTTTCAGGAAGGTTCCAAGGCAGTAAAGATGCTTAAAGACCCTGATGTATACGCAGTATTCTACATGAATCGTCAGGCTGCCAATGAAGCTCATCTTCTGACGGGTTTTCTGCGCTTCTCAGAGCTTCCCATGGGAATGCTGGCGGCAGAGATGGGGCCGGAGAACAATGTTCTCAGCCTGGTGGCAGATCATTTTGCAGAGAGAATGTCAGGAGAGCGTTGGATTATTGTTGATAAAAACAGAGGCAGCGCGGCACTTCATGAGCCGGGCCAGGGATTTATCCTTTTGTCAGAGCTCCCGGAAAGATGGAGAAACTATCTTTCTGGACAGAAGGTGAAAGGAGAATATGAAGAACTGTGGCGGATTTTTTATAGGGCTGTTTCTATTGAAGAGAGAAAAAACAGAGCGTGCCAGAACAGCCACCTTCCGCTGCGTTTTCGCCCGTATATGACGGAATTTTAAGAAACTTACAGATTCCTTACATTTTGCAGCTGCTGTTGACAGTTAAACTGCCATATGGTATGCTTCGACTGTATTAATACAACTAGTACAGTTAATACACATTGGAAGACGGCAGAAGAAAGGAGGGTATATGATTCTGATTGACTACAGAGACCGCCGTCCCATCTATGAGCAGGTGGTAGAAAAAATGGCAGACTTGATGATAAGAGGCATACTTCCCCAGGACAGTCAGCTCCCTTCAGTGAGAAGCCTGGCGACGGATCTGGCGATTAATCCGAATACCATTCAGAGAGCTTACGTGGAACTGGAACGGCAGGGATATATCTATTCTGTAAAAGGAAAAGGAAGCTATGTAGCAGAAAATTGCCAAATCAGAGAAAGAAACCGGCAGGAGGTTTTAAAAAGTCTGGAAACTTTGGTAGATAAAGCAGAGGCCGCCGGCGTTACTATGCTGGAATTTCAGGAAGCGGTGATTCAGATGTATGGAAAAAAGAAAAAAATGGAGGAAAAAGAAGGAGGGGAGCGGTAATGATTGAGGCGGTAAATCTGACGAAATACTACGGAAAAATTGCAGCAGTAGATCATATCAATGCAGATATAAAAGAGGGAACTGTATTTGGACTGATTGGTACCAATGGGGCCGGAAAAAGTACCTTTCTCAGAATGGCAGCAGGTATTTTAAAGCCGGACGAGGGGGGCATCAAACTCGACGGAGAAGAGGTTTTTGAAAATCCGAAAGCGAAAGCCAGATTTTTTTATATTTCAGATGAACAGCATTTTCTGGGAAATTCAGCTCCAGATGAAATGGCGGTATTTTACAGCTCTGTCTATCCTGCTTTTGACAAGAAGCGTTTTTATGAGCTTCTGGACAGCTTTGGTCTGGAGAGTAAAAGAAAAATATCTACTTTTTCAAAGGGAATGAAAAAGCAGCTTTCTGTCCTTTTGGGAATTTGTGCAGGCACAGATTATTTATTTTGCGATGAGACCTTTGACGGCCTGGATCCAGTTATGCGTCAGGCGGTAAAGAGGCTGTTTGCGAACGATATGGAAACAAGGAAGCTGACGCCGGTCATTGCATCTCATAACTTAAGAGAACTGGAGGATATCTGTGATCATGTAGGAATTCTGCACAAAGGAGGAATTCTGCTGTCTAAGGATCTGGATGACATGAAAATGAATATTCACAAAATCCAATGTGTTTTGTGTCCAGGCATGGAATTAGAACAATTGCGAGGGCTGGAGATTATCAGAACAGAGAAAAGGGGAAGTCTTCTTACTTTGACAGTGAGAGGAAATAAAGAAGAGATAGAGCGGCAGATGCAGCTTTACAGGCCGGTATTTTTCGAAATGCTTCCTCTCACCCTGGAAGAAATTTTTATCAGCGAGACGGAGGTGGCAGGTTATGACATCAAAAAACTTATTTTTTAAACTTCTGAAGGAGCAGACAAAGCAGAAAATTTGGCTGATCGCTCTGGCATGCCTGGTTTCCTTCTTCGCATTTCCAGTGGCAGCAGCTTTGATGGCAGGTTCTTTTCTGGATATGGAACAGCTGACAGCTCAGGCGGACCGATCTGCCGGGCTTTTGACTGTGGAAATGTGCAGAAATATGGCGAGTCAGGAGTTGATTGAGGAATTTTATGACTGGGTGTCTCCGACAGGACCGCTGCTTTTATGGATGATCCCTATTTCCGCAGCGATAGGCGGTCTGGCAGAATTTTCCTTTCTCCATTCCCGAAAGAAGACAGATTTTTATCATAGCCTTCCGGTTAAACGTGAAATTTTGTTTGCAGTTTCTTATGTGGGAGGCATTTTGTATGTAGCAATACCTTATGTGACAGGACTTTTGGCGGCAGGGCTGCTGATTCAGGTGAAAGCTGTGCCGTATTCTGTAGACTGGGGAATTTTGCTTACAGGGATTTTACAGGGAATAGCCTTTTTCGTTCTTTCTTACAGTGCTGCATCGGCAGCAGCTATTCTAACCGGAAATATAGTAGTCAGTATTCTGGGTATTTTTGTATTTTTCTTTTGGGGACCTCTGACAGTCTTTATTCTTCATACATACTGTCAGGTTTATTTTACCTCTTTTTATCAAATGGAAGGAATTTTAAGCTTGCTGTCTATTCCCAACACATCTCCAGTCTTTTTTTATTGGACAGCAGGATCAGAGGCGGGGATTAAAGCTTTAGAAGCCTTGGCGGCAGGAGCAGCTGTCAGCGCTGTGGCTCTTTTGCTGTACAGAAAGAGGCCGTCAGAGGCGGCAGGAAGAGCGATGGCATTTCCTATCAGTCAGCCTCTGTTTAAGATAATTCTTGCAGTCCCATGCGCCCTGGGATTCAGTCTATTCTTCTATGAACTGAGAAGAAGCTTTGCCTGGGGGCTTTTTGGACTTATCTGCGGAGTTCTTGTCTCTGCATGTGTGATAGAGATCATTTATCATTTTGATGTAAGACGGGCTTTTGCCGGATGGAAGGGTACAGTAGTGGGAGCCGTGGCGTCTTTTGGCATTTTTTGCTTGTTTTTCTTTGACTTAGCGGGATATGACAGCTATCTCCCAAAGCAGGAGGCAATAGAGTCTATTGGAGTAAGCAGTTATCTGCTGTACGGTAATCTTCCGACACGGGATCGCACTGAGATTGGGACGGAGCATGGGCCTGATGGCCAGTTATTTGTAACAGGAAATACTCCAGGAGAGTATGAAGTTTTAAGAGAGATGGAAATCTCAGATAAAGAAGCGATTCAGGCAGTTCTGGAGATTGCAGAGGAAGGGATTTCAGAAAAAAACAGATTTAATACTGGAGAAGCGGAGAATTCTATGTCCTTTCAGAGCAGTGAAAGAGAGGCAGTGAAGAACGAGAGAGAGGTGCCAGAAGAATCCTCGCAGGTAGTGATCCAGTATCATTTGAAAAATGGATCCACAGTCACCAGATCCTATTCGATAAATCTTCTGGATGTGAAAGAGGCATCTGATAAGCTTTATGCCAATGCGGACTTTAAAAAAGAGAGTTTCCCTGTTTTTTCTATTGATGAAAAAGAACTGGCAGGAGCTAATTTTCACGTTTTTGATACTTACAGCCATATAGAAATGAAAGAGGAAGAGCTTACAGAGCTATTTGATGCGTATCAGGAAGAATTTCTTCAATTGACTGCAGATGAGAGAAGGAAAGAAGTGCCCCTGGGTTATATTCAGTTTAAGACCAAGAGTATGCAGAATACCATTGATCTGATAAGGGCAGAAAAGGGAGACTATACCGGGTTTAACGACTTTGCCTATTATCCGGTATATCCAAGTTTTGAACGCACAGCGTCGTTTTTAAAAGCGGCCGGTGTAAAGATGGCAGACAGTTTGCAGACAGCTTCTGTAGACAGAGCGGTGATAGAAATGTGGATAGATTCTGACAGCAGAGACAGCTTTAAACCTCAGTCGGAAGATGGAATCAGGACTTACCTTTCAGAAAACAGCATATGCCTGGAGGTGACAGAACCGTCTATGATAGAGGAAATTTTAGACAGTACTGGAGTCAGCGAGGATCCGCTGTACTGCAATGCTTCAGAAGAAGCCATGGATGTCATCATATATGTGAAAGACAGTAAAGATGGAGAAACGGATTCGTTCCGTCTTTCATTTAAAAAAGGTCAGGTTCCAGATTTTGTTGAGAAGCAGCTGGGGGCGTATATTTTCAGTTAAGATTGACTTTCCCGCCTTTACAAGGTAGAATAAACAGGACTATAATTGGCCTGTAAAGGAGGGCATAGAATGGCATTTTTTGATGAACTTGGGAAGGCAATCAGCGGAAAAAGCAGGGAAGCCGCTACCAAAGTGAGAGATTTGACAGAGATCCTTCAGCTGAAGAGCAAGCTGTCCAGTGAAAAGGAAAAAGTAAATAAGGCTTATATAAATCTGGGAAAGGCATATTATGACAGGCACGAAGCCTCTGCGGAGGAGGAATACCCGGAGGATTTTGAGGCAATCCGTGTTGGACTGCTGAAAATTTCTGAGTTAGAGGAAGAAATTATTTCTTTGGAGGGAACAAGAATCTGCGCAGAGTGTGGGGCAAAGGTAGAAAAGGGCGCTGCGTTCTGCGGACGATGCGGTGCGCAGATGCCGTTGAAGCAGGAAGAGGCAGAGGAAACTTTTGACAGCGATGATGCAGATGCAGCTTCTGAGGAGGAAACGAGACAGCAGGAGAATACGGACACGGTTCTGTTGTCAGAAGAAAAAACAGAAGAAATCAGCAGTGCAACAACCGGAAGGATAGAGGAGTAGATAACGTATGGATGCACTTGTACAATGGTTTACCGAGACTCTGTCAGGTATTATGTCATCGGAAATTGTGATTTTTATTATTTCCATGATCCCGATATTGGAGCTTAGGGGTGGTTTGCTGGCGGCGTCTCCCGCCCTCTTAAATGTTCCGATCACTACTGCGATTCCACTCTGCATTATTGGAAATATCCTTCCAATCCCGTTTATCCTGCTTCTGATTAACGGAGTTCTGGAGTGGATGAAAACAGTTGGAATATTTCGTCCGACTGCTCTTTGGCTGGAGAATAAGGCCATGAGCAAAAAGGATAAGATTGAAAATTACGAATTCTGGGGTCTGGTTCTTTTCGTGGGGATTCCTCTTCCTGGAACAGGAGCTTGGACAGGAGCTTTGATTGCAGCACTGCTCCGTATCCGTTTTAAGAAAGCATTTTTAGCTATTTTATTAGGGATTATTCTGGCAACTGTGATTATGAGTATTGTTTCTTATGGACTTTTGGGCACATTATTTGGATAGGCAGGGAATTGATAACAGCTGTCAGGCAAGACAGGAAAGATAAAGCGGAGAGGAGAAGAGACAGATGGAGGAGTGCTGTAAGAGCGCAGAGAGACACAAACACAGAAACTTAACAGAGCAAAAGGATTTGATGACTCGTCTGAATCGGATCGAGGGGCAGGTTCGAGGGCTGAAAGCTATGCTGGAGGATGAACGTTACTGCGTTGACATTTTGACTCAGGTATCAGCTGTCCAGGCAGCTTTAAATGGTTTTAGCCGTGTACTGTTATCAAATCATATTAAAACCTGCGTTGTAGACCAGATTGAGGCAGGAAATGCAGAGGAAACAGTTGAAGAGCTTTGTAAAACAATTCAGAAAATGATGAAATAACAGCGAAAGGCACCTTGGAAACAGGGTGTCTTTTTATATAGTTTCAGCTGATTATAGACTCTTTGGGCTTAAATGGAATTATCCTGCTGAAGAGTATTTTTCCTTGTGTTCTGGGGATAGTGTACATAAAAAATAGAATTGTCACAGAAAGTATATTTTTTGCATTTCAGTATATTAAACAGGTAAAAAGAGGAATCAAAATGGATGTGACAGTATTAATGCAGTATGCCGCATATATACTGATTTCGATTGGTTTGATGGCTTTTTTAGTATCCGCAGTCACTCAGGTTATAAAGAGCTGGCCAGGGCTGTCTGGGCTGCCTACATCAGCAGTAGTGATTGTATTGAGCTTAGTGCTTTGTCCGGCAGTTTTTGCAGCAGTAATGACCTGGCTGTCTTTACCAATTAAGTGGTATATGGTATTTGCCTGTATTTTAGCTGCTTTCATTGTGGCTTTAGTTGCTATGGATGGCTGGGAACGTCTGAAGGAGATTTGGGAGAGAACCAGATATAAAGATAATGAATGAGAAGAAATTGGATCTGACAGAGAAAAATTCCCTCTGTTTTTCACGACATCAAAAAAGCCGGAAATCCTTGATTTTAAAGGGTTTCCAGCTTGTTTCCGCTTAAGCTCCCGGCCGGACTCGAACCGGCGACCCACGCATTACGAATGCGTTGCTCTACCAACTGAGCCACGCCGCTTGACCAACAGGCCTGAAAATCGAGGCGACGTGATTCGAACACGCGACCTCTGCGTCCCGAACGCAGCGCTCTACCAAACTGAGCCACGCCTCGATACATTCAGTATTATAATGGGTATTAGAGGAAATGTCAACTGTATTTTAAAAAAAGTTTTTTCTTTTTTTGAATTAATTTATATAATTTATAAATTTTATAGTTTTTCAAATGAAACACAGTTTTGCCAGCCGTTTGCTTAAATAGAAAAGAGGGACTGATTTTGGCTGATGAATTTTTGAAAAACTATTTTTATGTGAGAAAACCGCTTGACCAACAGGCCTGAAAATCGAGGCGACGTGATTCGAACACGCGACCTCTGCGTCCCGAACGCAGCGCTCTACCAAACTGAGCCACGCCTCGACATTGTCGTTTTCTGACGACGCTGACTATCATATCATAAGTTTTACAAGAATGCAAGCATAAATTTCAAAAAAATAAAAAAAGGCAACAATTTATCAGGGCATCTTTTAATTCAGGTATCTGCATGATTTAGAAAACAGATACATACATATCATTGATGAAAAAAAGGCAGTGATTTTATGATAACCATAAGCTTGTGTATGATTGTAAAAGATGAAGAGAAGGTACTTAAAAGATGTCTGGACAGTGTTGCCAGTGTTGTCGATGAAATCATTATTGTGGATACAGGCTCATCAGATGATACGAAAAAAATAGCAGAAAAATACACAGAAAAAGTTTATGATTTTGCCTGGAGAGACGATTTTTCGGCTGCCAGAAATGAAGCATTCAGTCATGCAGAGATGGATTACTGTATGTGGCTGGATGCAGATGATGTTGTGACTGAGGAGGAGCAGGAAAAAATCAAACGGCTGAAAGAGGAGCTGGCGGAGGATACAGCAATTGTAATGATGAAATATGTGATGGGATTTGATGAGGCAGGGAGACCTTCTCTTTCCTATTATAGAGAACGCCTTATAAAAAATAACAGCGGTTTTTTATGGAAAGGAAAAGTACATGAGGCAGTTGCCTTATCTGGAAAGATCTTATACACAGATATTGAAATTGAACATAGAAAAATAGAGGAGAACAAAACCTGTCAGGGACGAAATTTGAAAATTTACAGAAAGATGAAGGAAGAAAAGATTCCATTTACTGCCAGAGATCTGTTTTATTATGGACGAGAGCTTTATTATATGGCCATGGAGAGTCCGGACAATTTAAGAGAATCTCAGAAGATTTTGAAGGAATTTCTTGTACGTCCGGATGGGTGGAAGGAAAATAAAATAGAGGCTTGCCGTTTCCTGGCTTTGTGCTGTCAGGCAGAGGGGGATGAAGAAGGAGAACTGACTGCTCTGCTTCATTCATTTTTTTATGACTGCCCACGGGCAGAGTTATGCTGTGGTATAGGAACCTGGTTTTTCAGACACGAGATGTACCAAACAGCATCGTTCTGGTATGAGACGGCTTTAAAGGCAAAATCAGATGAAACGAAGGGGGGATTTGTCTGTCCGGATTGCAGTGGATATATTCCAGCTCTTCAGCTGGCTGTCTGCAGCTATCGGATGGGAAATACAGAGCAGGCGGAACAGTGGAATGAACTAGCGCTTAGCTTTAAGCCGGAATCAGAAAGCTGTCTTTACAACCAAATATTTTTTCGCCAGGAGAAAGAAAAAACATATTGAAAACATATGTTCGATTATGATATAATATTCTTGAAATAATTATGGTTTTGTGCCATAATGAAAACTATTGCTCAGGCCAGGCAGGCCTGAGCAGCTAAAACATAAGCAAAAGAAAGTACAGCTCTGAGAGAGCATGTATTTTAGATAGCGGTGAAACATTGCCGAATATGGATATGGAGGAACATTATGGGTAAGGCACAGTATGACGCGGACAGCATTACTGTATTAGAAGGACTGGAAGCAGTGCGTAAGCGTCCTGGCATGTACATTGGAGGCGTTGGGACAAAAGGATTGAATCATCTGATTTATGAGATTGTAGATAATTCTGTAGACGAGCATTTAGCGGGAGCCTGTACTTCGATTTGGGTGACTCTTGAAGCCGATGGATCCTGTACTGTCAGAGACAATGGCCGCGGCATTCCAGTGGAGATGCATAAAAAGGGGATATCAGCAGAGAGAGTGGTATTATCAACTCTTCATGCAGGAGGAAAGTTTGACAACACTGCTTACAAGACAAGCGGAGGCCTTCACGGTGTTGGTTCTTCTGTGGTGAACGCTCTGTCAGAATATCTGGATATTAAGATTTATAAGAATGGACAGATTCATCACGATGCATACAGGCGTGGTCTTCCTGTAGTGAAACTGGTGGATGGCCTTCTTCCTGTCATCGGAAAGACAAAGGAGACAGGAACCAGTATTAATTTTCTTCCTGATGATACGATTTTTGAGAAAATAAAGTTTAAAGCTGAGTGGCTGAAGAGCAGACTGCATGAGACGGCGTATCTGAATCCTGCGCTTACTATTTATTATGAAAATAAGCGCTCTGGCGAGGAGGAGCAGATTACATACTCCGAACCAGAAGGCATCATTGCCTATGTAAAAGAGATTAATGCTGGAAAGACAGCTCTCCACAATCCGATTTATATGAAGGGAACAGTGGATGGAATTGAAGTGGAAGCAGCGATCCAGTTTGTAGATACTTTTGAGGAAAACATTCTGGGCTTCTGCAATAATATTTTTACCCAGGAAGGGGGAACCCACCTGGCAGGATTTAAGACAAAGTTTACTATGCTGATTAACAGCTATGCCAGAGAGCTGGGGATTTTAAAGGAAAAGGATGCTAATTTTACTGGAGCTGACACGCGAAACGGTATGACAGCTGTGATTGCAGTGAAACATCCGGATCCAATTTTTGAAGGGCAGACTAAGACGAAGCTGGCCAGCGCAGATGCCACTAAGGCAGTATTTACCTTGGTGGGAGATGAGCTTCAGCGTTTTTTTGATAGAAATATTGAGACGCTGAAGGCCGTCATCAGCTGTGCAGAGAAATCGGCAAAAATTCGCAGGGCAGAAGAGAAAGCAAAGACAAATATGCTCACCAAATCGCGTTTTTCCTTTGACAGCAATGGAAAGCTGGCCAACTGTGAGAGCAGAGATGCTGAGAAGTGCGAGATTTTTATTGTTGAGGGAGATTCTGCCGGCGGCTCTGCCAAGATGGGAAGAAACAGACAGTATCAGGCGATTCTTCCTATCCGGGGAAAAATTTTGAATGTGGAAAAGGCATCTATGGATAAGGTTCTGGCTAATGCTGAGATCAAGACTATGATCAATGCGTTTGGATGCGGTTTTTCAGAGGGTTATGGAAATGATTTTGATATTACGAAGCTCAGATATCATAAAATCATTTTGATGACGGATGCAGATGTGGATGGAAGTCATATTGATACGCTTCTTCTGACTTTCCTTTATCGATTTATGCCAGATTTAATTAAAGAGGGCCATGTATATATTGCGATGCCGCCCCTGTTTAAAGTAATCCCTAAAAAGGGCGAAGAGCAGTATCTGTATGACGAGAAGGCACTGGACAGGTACAGGAGAAGCCATACGGGAAGCTTTACTCTTCAAAGGTACAAGGGACTGGGAGAGATGGATGCAGAACAGCTGTGGGAGACAACCCTGAACCCGGAAAACCGAGTGCTGAAGCAGGTGGAAATTGAAGATGCCAGGATGGCTTCGGAGATTACAGAGATGCTGATGGGAAGCGATGTTCCGCCGAGACGGCAGTTTATCTATGATCATGCAGACGAAGCTGAGATTGATGCCTGATTGGAATGCAGGACGGGCTTTTGAAGTAAGACGATTGGAAACGTCAGTGGCTTTAGATAATAGACAGTTCGCGGAAAAGTAGTGAGAGGAATAACAGAAGGATGTCAGAGAAGATTATAAAAACAGAGTATTCGGAGGAGATGCAGCGCAGTTATATGAATTATTCTATGAGCGTTATCACTTCCAGGGCCATTCCTGATGCAAGGGATGGTCTGAAACCAGTTCAGAGACGCGTGCTCTACGATATGAGCGAGCTGCATCTGGGTCACGATAAACCCCACCGAAAATCGGCCCGTATTGTAGGAGATACAATGGGTAAATACCATCCTCATGGAGACAGCTCGATTTATGAGACTCTGGTAGTGCTGTCCCAGATGTTTAAAAAGGGAATGCCGCTGGTAGACGGACATGGAAATTTTGGTTCCATTGAGGGAGACGGAGCAGCAGCCATGCGTTATACAGAGGCCAGACTGGAGAAGTTTGCCGAGGAGGTTTATTTAAAGGATCTGGATAAGACCGTTCGTTTTGTGCCAAACTACGATGAAACAGAAAAAGAACCGGAGGTGCTGCCAGTCCGTGTTCCTAACCTTCTGATCAATGGAGCAGAGGGAATTGCTGTGGGAATGAGTACCAGCATTCCGCCTCATAATCTGGGAGAGGTTATTGATACGGTTCAGGCTTACATCGATAACCAGGAAATGGATACGGCCGCTCTTCTGGAATATCTTCACGGTCCTGATTTTCCGACAGGTGGCATCATTGCCAATAAGAAGGATCTGGCTGCTATTTATGAAACTGGTTCTGGGAAAATTAAACTGCGGGCCAGAATGGAGGTAGAGCTTGGAAAACGTAAGGCAGATAAAGATAAGCTGGTGATCACGGAGATTCCCTATACTATGATCGGAGCGGGAATTAATAAGTGCCTGATGGATATCGCCGATCTGGTAGAGTCTAAAAAACTGACAGATGTGATAGATATTTCCAATCAGTCAAATAAAGAAGGAATTCGTATTGTTCTGGAACTTAGAAAAGATGCAGATATTGAAAAAATCAAGAATATTCTTTATAAAAAGACAAAACTGGAAGATACATATGGCGTAAACATGCTTGCTATTGTGAAGGGCAGGCCTGAGACGCTGAATCTGAGAGGAATTTTAAGAAACTACCTGGATTTCCAGTACGAAAACAATACAAGAAAATATCAGGTACTGCTCCAGAAGGAACAGGAGAAAAAGGAGATACAGGAAGGACTTATAAAGGCATGTGATATCATTGATCTGATTATTGCTGTGCTTCGAGGCTCTAAGAATTTAAAGGATGCCAAGGCGTGCCTGATGGAGGGCGATATTTCCAAAATTCAGTTCCGGGTTCCTGGTTTTGAGGAGGAAGCCAAGAAGCTGTGCTTTACAGAACGGCAGGCGTCAGCGATTCTGGAGATGCGTCTTTACAAGCTGATAGGTCTGGAAATTTTATCGCTTGAAAAAGAACATAGGGAAACACTCAGAAAAATTAAAGAATACGAAAAGATTTTATCCAGCAGAGATGCCATGGATCGGGTGATTAAGAAAGATCTGACTGCAATTAAGGAAGAATTTTCCAGTCCAAGACGTACAGGGATTGAGGATGGACGGGAGGCTGTCTATGATGAAAGTGCGATAGAGGTCAGAGAGGTAGTGTTTGTTATGGATCGTTTTGGTTACAGCCGTGTGCTGGAGCGCTCTACCTATGACAGAAATCAGGAAACAGTAGACAGTGAACATTCCCATGTGGTCTGCTGCCTGAACACGGACAAGATCTGTCTGTTTACCAATACAGGTGTGCTTCACCAGGTCAAGGTAGCGGATGTGCCTCTTGGAAAACTCAGGGATAAGGGAACGCCGATTGATAATCTCTGCAAATATGACGGCACAAAAGAAGAAATTGTATTTTTAACAAATGCAGCGGCTCTTCCGGGGCATATCCTTTTATTCGCTACGAAGGGAGCGATGCTCAAACAGGTACCGGGGGAAGAGTTTGAGACCAACAACAGAATGGTGGCTGCCACAAAGCTGTCAGACGGCGACCAGGTGGCAGATATTCAGCTGATGGACGGAGCCAGAGAGGCAGTTCTTCAGACGGACAACGGAGTATTTTTACGGTTCTCGGCAGAGGAGATACCAATTCAGAAGAAAAACGCAAAGGGAGTCAGAGGAATTAAGCTGTCTAAGGAGGAGCAGCTGGAGACAGTGTATCTTCTGGGAGAGAATACAGAAAATATCGCTGTCTATAAGGAAAAACAGGTGCATTTAAATCGGCTTAAGCTCAGCCGCAGAGACGGAAAAGGCAGCCGTGTCCGTCTGAACTAAATATATCAGTTCAGCTATACGAAGATTCAGACACTCGAGGAAGTGCCTGTACCCTTTGACTTTAAATTGACATTGTTTTGCATTCATGCTACATTTATATAGTATATAATGACATTATCTGCCAGCTGGCTTTTTCAGCTGGCAGTTTAGAAGAAGGCGTTTCAGACGGGAGACGAAGTATGAAGATAGAAACAGCAGGCAGTATTGTAGTGACAGAAGAGCAGAAGCAGGAACTGGCAGAGCTGGGACATGCTCTTTTCGTCTGCCCGGAACTGGGATTTAAAGAAGTGAAATCAGGCAGGATTCTCACTTCTTTTTTATTCAAAGAGGGAATTCCTGTAGAAACAGGCCTAAGTGTGACAGGACTGAGAGCGCGGCTTGGATCTGGAAACAGCTATCACATTGCTCTGGTAGCCGACATGGATGCCCTGGAGGTTAAAATCCAGGATCAGGTCTGCCCATTCCACTCCTGTGGGCACAGTATTCAGACAGCTGTGATGGCCTATGCCATGAAGCTTTTGAAGGAACGAGGAATTGTGGAGAAATCAGGAGGAAGCGTTAGCTTTATTGCAGCTCCGGCAGAGGAATTCATTGATTTTGAGAGCCGCAGAGCCATGCGGCAGGAAGGAAAAATTCAGTATTTTTCAGGAAAACAGGATATGATAGCAAATGGCGTATTTGATGACGTGGATTGTGTGATCTCCATGCATGTAAACGGAGACAGCGGAGATCTTCTGTTTGATATCCAGTCCTCTCTGGCAGGCTTTACTGTTAAAAAGGCAGTGTTTCGCGGAAAGGCCTCTCATTCAGGTGCCGCACCCCATCTTGGAAGAAATGCTCTCCATGCCGCCAATTTAGCTATGAATGCGATTGCATACATGAAGGATCAATTTTCAGCTGAAGCAGGTCTCCAGCTGCATCCAGTGCTTACTTTCTGCGGAGGAAGCGTCAATGTAATTCCAGAGGAGGCTGTGCTGGAAACTTACATCCGGGCGAACACACTGGAGACGCTTCTGGAAGCGGAGAAGAAATTTGATGACTGCGTTATTCACTGTGCTGAGGCCCTCGGTATGACTGCCCAGGTGGAGCGCACTGCAGGATACATGCCTCTTCGCCAGTCAGAGGAGATTTCCGACGTGATTCACAGACAAATGCTTTCTCTGTGCAGAGAGGATCAGATTGTAAAACAGGTGGTTTCAGGCGCTTCAGGAGATATTGGCGATCTGGGGTATCTGATTCCGTCGGTTCAGTTTGGATTTTCCGGTATTTCCGGCAGAATCCACAGCGCGGAGTTTTCAATTTCAAATGAGGAAAACGCATATTTTAACACACTAAAAATTGTAGTAGCTGCGGTGGAGGAAATTCTTACGAATCCGGAGCGTCAGGTAAAAAATCCCGATTTCTTAAAAAAGAAGGATTTTTATATGAAGGAATGGCTGCGCCATCCCTCTAAGGGGAAAAATATGGAATAAAACTGCAAGAGAGCAGGGATACAGCTTTGTGAAGCAGCAGTTTTAGAATAAATTAATTATATTTCAGGAGGAAAATCAAATGGAAGAGAACAGAGTGCCAACCCCTCACATTGGAGCACAGGCAGGAGAGATCGCGGAGACAATTCTGCTCCCGGGAGATCCGCTCCGAGCAAAATATATTGCAGACAATTTTCTGACAGATGTAAAGCAGTTTAACGGAGTCAGAAATATGTTCGGATATACAGGATATTATAAAGGGAAAAGAGTATCTGTCATGGGTACAGGCATGGGATGTCCGTCTATCGGAATCTACTCCTATGAGCTGATTCATTTTTACGGCTGCAAGAACCTGATCCGCGTAGGAACAGCAGGCGCTTTACAGGAGAATGTGAAGATTCGCGATCTGGTAATTGGAATGGGAGCCTGCACCACATCCAACTATGTGAAGCAGTTCAGACTGCCGGGAGATTACTCCTGCATCTGCAGCTTTGAACTTCTGGAGAAGGCTGTCCAGGCTGCTAGAAATAAGGGGATGAATTTCCATGTGGGAAATATTTTAAGCTCTGATATGTTTTATAATCCAGAACTTCCGCCAGTTGGTCTCGGCTGGGACAAGATGGGTGTTCTGGCAGTTGAGATGGAAGCGGCGGCTCTTTACAGCAACGCAGCGGCAGCTGGTGTAAACGCTCTTTGTATTTTAACGATTTCCGACTCTGCTGTAACAGGAGAGGCGACGACTGCAGAGGAGCGTCAGACGACTTTCACTAATATGATGGAAGTTGCCCTGGAGTTAGCGTAAACCGAGAAACAGGTAAGAGGGAGAAAACATGGCGGAAGAAATTTTACGGGTGGAGGATCTGACAAAAATTTACCCGGGCGGTGTTCTGGCCAATTATAATATTAATTTCAGCGTCAACAAAGGTGAAATTCACGCGCTTGTAGGTGAAAATGGAGCTGGAAAGTCAACGCTGATGAAAATGCTGTTTGGAATCGAAGAGATTACCAGTGGAAAAGTGTTCCTCCACGGAAAAGAAGTACACTTTCACTCCAGCAAGGATGCGATTGAACATGGAATTGGAATGGTTCATCAGCACATGATGTTAGTTCCATCTCTGACAGTGGCAGAAAATCTGGTGCTGGGGATTGAGAAAAAGAAAGGCCTGTTTCTTGATCAGAAGAAGGCAGTGGAGGAGACGGAAGCGATTTCTCAGAAGTATAATCTCCATGTGGACGCGCAGAAGAGAGTGCGGGATATATCTATTGGAATGAAGCAGAAGCTGGAAATTCTGAAGACAATGTACAGGGGAGCGAAGATTATTATTCTGGATGAGCCTACAGCTGTCTTGGCTCCTCAGGAGACGGAGGAGCTGTTTGAGCAGCTTTTAAACCTGAAAAAAGAGGGATATACCATTATTTTCATTTCCCACAAGCTGAATGAAGTAAAGTATCTCTGCGACAGACTGACAGTCTTAAAAGATGGGCGTTCCATTGGAACCTATAATCTGGAAGATATTACTCTGGAAGAGATTTCACGGCTTATGGTGGGCCGCGATGTCAAATTAGAATATGACAAGACGCCTCAGGAATTTGGCGAAAAAATTCTCAAAGTAGAGAAGCTGAATTATACAGATAAGTTTGGTACGAAGAAGCTGGATGATCTCAGCTTTTCCTTGAAAGCCGGGGAGGTTCTGGGCATTGCCGGAATTGAGGGAAACGGCCAGAAGGAGGCTATGGAGATTTTGACAGGCAACCGGAAGGCAGAAAGCGGATCTGTTCTTTATAAGGGGCAGGATTTGACAAAACTTTCCATCACAGACAACAGAAAGATGGGAATTGCTCATGTGCCGGAGGATCGAAATTTAGACGGCTGCGCGCCTGAGATGAGTGTGCGGGACAATTTGATTGCTACAAGCCTGAAGCGTCTGTCAGGAAAAGGCAGTATTTTGAAGCCGAAAGAGATTGAGTCTTATTGTGAAAAGTGCGTGGAGGACTTTACAGTTAAGACAATGAATCTGGATATCAGCATTAAGAGCCTTTCAGGAGGAAATGTCCAGAAGGTGATTGTGGCCAGAGAGTTTACCGCCGGAGCAGAGATCATTGTGCTGAATCAGCCTACCAGAGGCGTGGATGTAGGCGCTATGGAGTTCATTCATAAGAAGATTCTGGAAATGCGGGATGAGAAAAAATCTCTGATTTTAGTGAGCGCAGATTTGACGGAGCTGAGAGCTCTCAGTGACAGAATTATTGTGTTCCATCAGGGAAAGGTGGCGGGAGTTATTGATGATGTTCCCGGCACTACGGAAGAGGAGCTGGGCTTATATATGCTGGGCCTGAAGGAAGATCCCGCAGAAAAATTACAGGAGGCGTAGGAGATGAACATAAAGAAAAAGATTGACTGGTACAGCGTCGTTCGAGTAGCCACCTCTATTCTGATCGCCCTTATGATTGCGGCAGTGATTATTTTTGCAGTGGCAGACGATCCGCTGACAGCCCTGAACCGTTTTCTCCTGGGGCCTTTTTCAACGAAGCGGAATTTTTTCAATGCAGTGGAGATGATGGTTCCATTGGTTTTCTGTGGACTCGCCATCAATGTCATGCATAAGAGCGGACTGTTTTCTATGGCGGCAGACAGCTCCTTTTACTTTTCAGGAGTAGTAGCGGCTATTCTGGCGATTGCATGTCCTATGCCTGCAGGAGTTCACCAGCTGGTAATTCTCCTGACGTCTATGGCTGTAGGAGGACTGATTGGCGTGATTCCTGTCATTATTAAAAGAAAGACAGGAGCGAATGAGCTGGTAATTTCCTTAATGATGAATTATATTTTTTTCAATTTTGGGTATTGGCTGATTCGCGCCTTTTTCCTGGATGAGGCTAACGGTTCTTTCTCTGTAAAGTTCCAGAAGACGGCGAATCTGGGAAAAATGATAAAAGGAACAAACGCCCATTATGGAATTTTTATCATGATCGCGGCAGTTATTTTCATGTGGATTCTCATGGATAAGTCTAAATTCGGCCGCGAGCTTAAAATTACAGGTTCCAACTCAAGCTTTGCAAAGTATGCAGGGCTGAAAATTGGAGGAATTGTGATTGGCTCCCAGCTGATTGGAGGAATGCTGGCCGGACTGGGCGGAGGTGTGGAGATGATTGGAATGTACACTCATTTCCAGTGGATTACAGCTCAGACTTATGTATGGGATGGTATTCTGATCAATCTGCTGGCCGGAACGAAGCCGCTTATGATTCCTGTATCGGCATTTTTTATTTCCTACATCAGAATCGGAGCGCTGGTTATGTCCAGAGGAGGCGATGTGGATTCAGAGATTGTATCCATTATTCAGGGAATTATCATTCTTCTGATTGCGTCAGAGCGCTTTATGTATCAGATGAAGAAGCGCAAGGAAGAAAAAGAAGCGCTGCAGAATCAGGCGATGGAAACTGCTGGTGTAAACTAAGGAGGAGAGAAAATGGAATTTTTAGTGAACCTTGATTTCTGGTTTACGGTTCTTCGCTGCACGACGCCAGTTCTGCTGGCCACAATGGCTGCTCTGATTGCCAGCCGTTCAGGGCTTCTGAATCTGGGATTAGAGGGAACTATGACTATAGCGGCTCTCTGCGGCGTTTTGGGAAGCGGCTTTACAGGAAGTCTGTTTGTGGGAGCTGCAGCCGGTCTGCTGGCCGGTACGGTTTACACAATGCTGCTGGCTTATTTTATTCAGCATTTAAAAGCGAATCAGGTAATCACTGGAGTTGCTTTGAATCTGGCCGCTACAGGTGGTTCTGTGTTCTGCCTGTACTCTCTGACTGGGGATAAGAACGCCAGCAATTCCCTTCCTTCCCAGGCCTTTCCGGCAGTTAATATTCCTGTGATTCAGGATATCCCAGTGGTGGGAGATATTCTGTCGGGGCATAACTGCCTGACCTACCTGGCGTTTATTGTCGCAGTAGTTATGTTTGTTATGCTGAAGAAAACGGCCTTCGGAATTCGTATCCGGGCAGTGGGAGAGTCGGCAGAGGCGGCTCGTTCTGTGGGAATTAATGTGGAAAAGGTGCGCTACCAGGCTATGTTTATCAGCGGAATTTTAGCGTCTCTGGGAGGTATGTACCTTTCCATGGGCTATGTAAATCGCTTTACATCGAATATGGTAGCCGGCCGGGGATATATTGCCTTGGCAACCAACGCTATGGCTGCGGGTAACGCTCTGATGGGAACAGTCAGTTCTATTCTCTATGGAGTTGGAAGCGGTATATCTATTTATCTGCAGAATAACAACGTGGATCCATACCTGATCACGATTATTCCCTATGCGTCCATTATCATTTTCTATGTGGCGTTCAGCCTCTACTATAAAGTGCGTCAGAAATCAGAGGGCGGACTGTAGGCAGCAGAAAATCTGGCCTGCGGGAAGCAGGTCTGATGATAAATAAACGATTTATAAGACGTTTTAGAGAAAAAGGAGGAAATTATGAGAAAATTACTGAAAAAGGCAGCGGCAGTGACATTGACAGCCGCTATGGCAGCATCTCTGACAGCCTGCGGAGGAAGCGGAGACGGAGCATCCAAGGAGACAGGAGAAGCTCAGGCAGCAGGGGAGAATGGCGAGAAAATCAAACTGACTCTCTGCATTGGCCGTAAAAATGACCTGTCCTTCCAGCAGTCTGCCTATGAGGGAAGTCTCAGAATTCAGGAAGAGATGGGAGACAAATATGAAGTAAACGTAGTGGAAATGGGAGATGACACTACAAAGTGGCAGGCGGCTTTCTATGATGCAGCTGACGCTGGAGCTGATATTGTAGTGGGAACAGGTTTCCAGAACAAAGAAAACTTTGAAACAATTCCAACGGAATATCCGGATACAAAGTTTATCCTGTTCGACCAGGAACTGGATTTTGAAAGTAATGATTTACCTAATACAATGGGCGTTCTGTTTGACTCTAACCAGTCTGGCTTCCTGGCGGGCGCAGTGGCTGCTTACTATACTATAGGAGAGAATGCAGCAAATGCAGATAAGACTATTGGATTTGTCGGCGGCGTTGAGAGCACTACAGTAAACAACTTTCTGGTTGGATATGCAGAGGGAGCAAAATATGTGGATCCGGAAATCAAGGTTCTTACAGCATATGTAGGAGATTATATGGATACTGCAAAGGCAAAAGATCTGGCCAATGCCCAGATTTCCGAGGGTGCTGATATTATCTTCCAGGTAGCAGGAGGCGCAGGAAACGGCGTTATCGAGGCTGCTGCAGAGAAAGACGGCGTAATGGCAATCGGCGTGGACAGCGATCAGTATCAGGCTCTTGAGGGAAGCAATCTGCAGTCTGCAGTTATCACATCCAGCCTTAAGAGACTGGACAATGCTCTGTTTAATATCTGCCAGAGCTATGCAGAGGATCCATCCAGCGTACCGTTCGGAGAAAATGTAACATATGGACTGGCAGAGGATTCTGTAGGAATTGTATTTAATGATAACCTGACAAACAGCATCGGTCAGGAGAACGTGGACAAGGTACAGGAGGCTCTGGAGAAGATTCAGGCTGGAGAGATCGAGGTAACAGAGGCAGCGGGACTTTCTGCTGAGGAAATCGACGCGATTGTTCAGTAATAGATAAGTCTTATCTGAATGACGGAAAGGCTGCTGCAAGGGAAGGGATTCTTTTGCAGCAGCCCTTTTGTCTTACAGGAGCTTTTCAGGCGATGAAATGCCTGCGGCTATTTTATATCAGAGAGAAGGAGAGTTTATATGATGCGACTGGAGCCAAAAGATAAAAAAGCGCTGCTTCGGACTGCTCTCGGCCTGGAGAAGGCTGATTTAGCGGTGGTGAACTGCCGCCTGGTCAATGTATTTACCGGAGAAATTTATCCGGCTGTTGTATATGTAAAGGACGGATTTGTCGCCCATGTGGAGGACGTCTGTCTGGAGGGACCCTATGATGCTGAGACAGTGTATGACGGGAAGGGCAGATATCTGATTCCTGGATTGATTGACTCCCACATGCATATTGAAAGCTCCATGATGACGCCCAGAAATTTTGCCAAGGCAGTGATTCCCCATGGAACTACAACGATCATCCACGATCCCCACGAGATTGCCAATGTGTACGGACAGGAGGGCGTTGTCTATATGCACGATGCAGCAGAGGGCCTTCCCATGCGTCAGTTGGTAGACATTCCCAGCTGTGTACCGGCTGTTCCAGGCTGTGAGAACGCAGGTGCGGCGTTTTTGGCTGAAGACATAGAGGCGCTGGCTGAACTTCCAAGAACAGTAGGATTGGCTGAGGTCATGGATTTCTATGGCGTCATGTACGGCGAGGATCGAATGATGGAGATTATTGAGGCAGCCAAGAAGAAGGGGCTGTATCTTCAAGGTCACGCGCCGGCTGTGACAGGCAGAAAGCTGTCAGCGTATCTCATCGGCGGCCCAGTTACCTGCCATGAGACAACAGCCGGGGATGAGGCTCTGAAAAAGCTGAGAAGCGGTATGTATGTGGACGCCAGAGAGAGCTCTATCACTAAAAATGTGGAGGACATTTGGAGAGGGATAAAGGATATTAGGTTTTTTGACACTCTGACCCTTTGCAGCGATGACAGGGAGAGCGATGATCTGCTCCACACGGGACATCTTAACGCAGTAGTGAGAAAAGCAGTGGAGAGCGGCATGGATCCAGTCCTTGCTGTCAAGAGCGCTACTATTAATACAGCCAGAGAAATTGGAATGGAACATCTGGGAGCCATAGCGCCGGGCTATATAGCGGATATGGTGCTGACAGATGATCTTCGGACTATGTGGGCGAAGGCAGTCTTTTTTGAAGGAAAGCTGGCGGCAGAAGACGGAAAGCTTATTGCAGAGATTGAGGAGAAACCATTTGAGCTGGAGAACAGAAATTCTATGAACGTGGGAGAACTCTCTCTGGAGGATTTCTGCCTGAAATGTCCAAAAACTCAGGGAACGGCAGCAGTCAATGTGATGGAATACAAAACCAGGATTCAGAGCCATACTGTCTGCACCGTTCAAGAGCATGAAATCAGAGCCGGACAGCTGATACTGCAGGAAAACGAGGCGTTTGTAGCTGTAATCAACCGACATGGAAAGGGAAGCAGAGCCGTAGGAGTAGTGAAGAACTTTGGCCTGAGAGAGGGAGCTGTGGCGTCTACTGTATCCCATGACTCTCACAACCTGACAGTTGTTTACTTTAAGCCGGAGGATGGTCTGGCGGCGGCCAAGGAGCTGATTCGCTGCGGAGGCGGCATGACGGCAGTGAAGGACGGAACCGTACTTCATACACTTCCGCTGGAGGTAGCAGGTCTGATGACCAATCTGGAGGCGGAAGAACTTTCTAAAGAAGCCTCTGCCATGAAAGAAGTGGAGAGGGAGCTGGGGCTGACAGATATGGAAAATCCTCTGCTTCGTATAGTAACGCTGGCTCTTCCTGTCATTCCGGAGGTGAAGATGTCAGATTTAGGCCTGGTATCTGTGGCAGAGAGAAAACTGATTCCGATTTTTCCAGAAGCTTGATTTTTTATGCAATCTGTTGTAGGATAGTGAAGTATCAGATCGCGTTCCAGCAGCAGAGCAGGCAGAAGGCGAAATACGAGCGGATTTGTTCCGGGAATGAGGAGAAAACGGTTATGGAGATGAAGAAAAAGTTAAAGGTAGGCGTTCTGGGTGCAACAGGAATGGTTGGACAGAGATTTATTTCCCTGCTGGCAGAGCATCCATGGTATGAGGTTGTGACAGTGGCTGCAAGCCCCAGATCTGCTGGAAAAACATACGAGGAGGCTGTGGGAGGCCGCTGGAAAATGAAGACTCCCATGCCGGAGTGCGTGAAAAGCCTTGTTGTCATGAATGTTAATGAGGTGGAGAAGGTTGCAGCAGACGTTGATTTTGTGTTCAGCGCAGTTGATATGACAAAGGATGAGATCCGCGCCATTGAGGAGGCCTACGCCAAGACAGAAACGCCGGTTGTATCCAATAACAGCGCTCATAGATGGACGCCGGATGTGCCTATGGTAATTCCGGAAGTGAACCCGGAGCACTTTAAGGTGATCGAATTCCAGAAGCAGCGTCTGGGAACCAAGAGAGGCTTTATCGCTGTAAAGCCGAACTGTTCCATTCAGAGCTATGCTCCAGTACTCAGCGCATGGAGGGAATTTGAGCCTTATGAGGTAGTGGCGACTACATATCAGGCTATTTCAGGAGCTGGAAAAACCTTCAAGGACTGGCCGGAGATGGTGGAAAATATTATCCCATATATTGGAGGCGAAGAGGAGAAGAGCGAGCAGGAGCCGCTGCGCATCTGGGGAGAAATTAAGGACGGCGTGATTGTAAAGGCCAGCGAGCCGGTGATCACCTGCCAGTGCATCCGTGTTCCGGTTCTGGACGGACACACAGCGGCTGTGTTTGTAAAATTTAGAAAGAAACCTTCCAAGGAGCAGCTGATCGAAAAGCTGACTGCCTTTAAGGGACTTCCCCAGGAGCTGGAGCTTCCCAGCGCACCGAAACAGTTTATCCAGTATCTGGAGGAGGATAACCGTCCTCAGGTAAAGCTGGACGTGGATTTCGAGCGTGGAATGGGCGTTTCTGTAGGACGTCTGAGAGAGGACACAGTTTATGATTACAAGTTTGTAGGCCTTTCTCACAATACGTTAAGAGGCGCAGCAGGGGGAGCTGTTCTCTGTGCAGAGCTTCTGACCGCCCAGGGATATATTCAGGCAAAGGAGCAGTAGACAGCGGGCCAGTCGGTGAAAGGAGCAGCTATGCCATACACAAAGGAAGCGTTTGGCCGAATGCCGGACGGAAAAATAGTGCATAAATATACATTGAAGAATAAGAACGGACTTACAGCTGGATTTCTAGATCTGGGAGCTGTGTGGCACTCCATGCTGACTCCCGACAGAGATGGAAAGTTCGCTGACGTGGTATTAGGCTATGACAGCACAGAGTGCTGTCTGGCCAGCGATGCTCACCTGGGGGAGATTATCGGACGAAATGCCAACAGGATTGGAGGGGGACGGTTTCAGCTAAACGGCAGAGAGTACGCCCTGACTGTCAATAATGGGCCGAATAATCTTCACAGCGGAAATGATTTCTACAGGAATCGTCTCTGGGAAGCCAGAGCCTGGGACGAGGAGAGCGAAAGCTCTGTATGCTTTGTATTGGAGAGTCCAGATGGGGATCAGGGTTTTCCGGGAAATCTGAAAGTTTCTGTTACATATACGCTGAATGACCAAAATGAGCTTCACATCTGCTATAAGGGTGTATCAGATGCAGATACCATTATGAACATGACGAACCACGCCTATTTTAATCTGGCAGGACATCAGTCAGGAGACGCCATGGGACAGTGGGTTTTTCTGAATGCAGACCAGTTTACCCCTGCAGATGCAGTTTCCATTCCCTACGGAACCATTCTGCCTGTGAAGGGAACGCCTATGGATTTCACAGAGGGAAAAGAAATCAGACGGGATCTGGACAGCGGCTATGATCAACTGGTAATGGGAAAGGGATATGATCATAACTGGGTCATTAACAGGGACAGGGAAGGTTTGGTTTTGGCTGCAAAGGCCTGGGATAAGGCAGGAGGCCGCGGCATGGAGGTCTGGACTGATCTGCCGGGGGTGCAGTTCTATACAGCCAATTATCTGGATGACAGTCTTCCGGGAAAGGATGGAGCTGTCTATGGAGCGCGCCATGCATACTGTTTTGAAACACAGTATTATCCAGATGCAGTGAACCATCCGCAGTTTCCTTCTCCCGTTATAAAGGCAGGAATAGAGAAGCAGACGGAGACGGTTTATCACTTCTATACAGAATAGATGAAGGACAGGGGGGCCCAGGGGAAAAAGGCTCCCTGTCTTTTTATGCTGTGCGTCTGCAGGGAAAATATCTCTATTTGCTTAGAAAGGGGAAAAGGAGAAAAAGGGGATTATGGATACGAAACATACAGGAATGGCGAAAACTCTGGCTATCTTAGGCTTTATGGCAATTACCATTATATGGGGAAGCACCTTTGTGGTAATGAAGAATTCGATTGATATGTTGAGTCCGGCTTATGTGCTGGCATATCGGTTTACGATTGCGTCCCTGGGTCTGGCTATTCTGTTTCACAGACGTCTGATGCAGATGAACCGCAGAGATCTGCACTGCGGAGTTGTGCTGGGACTTTTGCTGGGAATGAGCTATGTATTTCAGACGTACGGCCTGCAGTATACTACAGCCAGCAAAAATGCTTTTATTACAACGCTCTATGTGATTATTGTGCCGTTTCTGCACTGGGTGATCAACGGAGTGAAGCCTGGAAAAAATAATCTGGCAGCCGCAGTGCTGGCAGTTATCGGCCTGGCATTTATTTCCCTGAACGGAGAGCATGGGATCAACCTGGGAGATGTGCTTACCTTCCTCTGCAGCGTATTTCTGGCCTGGCATATGGTCTATGTAGACCGATATACAAGGCACAGGGATCCTGTGCTTTTAACGGTACTCCAGATTATGATCTCTGCCGTTCTGTTCTGGGCTTTAGCGTTTGCTACAGAGGGGGTAAGAGATGTCAGAGAGCTTTTCAGCTGGCAGACTGCATGGCCGCTTTTATATCTGGGACTGATTGCCAGTATGATAGGCTTTTTAGTGCAGAATGTAGGACAGAAGTATTTGAGTCCTAATACTGCATCTATTTTGCTGTCCTTTGAATCTGTATTTGGGCTTGTATTTTCTGTGATTTTTTTGAAGGAGATTGTCACGGCCAAAATGCTTGCAGGCTGTGTCCTGATGTTTGCAGCGGCAGTCATTTCTGAATACAGAGCGGGAAATTAGGAAGGGGGAATAGAATGGCCAAGGCTTTATATATAGCAGAGAAACCAAGTGTCGCCCAGGAATTTGCCCGTGCCCTGAAAATTTCCGGGCGCAGGGCCGACGGATATATTGAGTCGGATACAGCAGTGGTGACTTGGTGCGTCGGACATTTGGTGACCATGAGCTACCCGGAGGAGTATGATATCAAATACAAAAAATGGCGTCTCGACACGCTGCCGTTTCTCCCAAAGGATTTTAAATATCAGGTAATTGACGGAGTAAAGAAGCAGTATAAAATTGTAAGCTCTCTGCTCAAGCGCGGCGATGTTGACACTATTTATGTGTGTACTGACTCCGGGCGGGAGGGAGAGTACATTTACCGCCTGGTAGCTCAGATGGCAGGTGTAAAGGGAAAGCAGGAAAAGAGAGTCTGGATTGATTCCCAGACAGAGGAGGAAATCCTGCGGGGAATCAGGGAAGCAAAGGATTTGAGGGAGTATGACAATCTGGCCGCTTCCGCCTACTTAAGGGCAAAGGAAGACTACCTTATGGGAATTAATTTTTCCAGAGCTTTGACTTTGAAATACGGACCCTCTATTGCAAGTTTTATGGGAAGCAAATGGACTGTGATATCAGTGGGCCGTGTGATGACCTGCGTTTTGGGAATGACAGTCAGGAGAGAGCGGGAGATCCGAAGCTTTGTGAAGACGCCGTTTTACCGCGTGATTGGAACCTTTCAGCAGGACGGAATGGATATACAGGCAGAGTGGAAGGCAGCGGAAGGGTCGAGATATTTTCAGTCTCCTGCGCTTTATAGGGATAACGGCTTTAAGGAGAGGGAGAAGGCAGAGGAGCTGATTCGCTTTCTGTCTGAAAAACTGCCCATGTTTGGGACTGTTCTTTCAGTGGAAAAAAAGAAAGAGACGAAAAATCCGCCGCTCCTTTACAATCTGGCAGAGCTTCAGAATGACTGTTCCAAAATGTTTAAAATAAGTCCGGATCAGACTCTTAAAGTAGTGCAGGAGCTTTACGAGAAAAAGCTGGTGACATACCCAAGAACGGATGCCAGAGTACTGTCCTCGGCAGTGGCGAAGGAGATTGGGAAAAATATTTCTGGTCTTAAAAGTTTTCAGCCCTGTGCTGCCTTTGCGGAGGAAATTTTGGCAGGGGGGATGTGGAAAACCATTGGGAAAACCAGATACGTGAATGATAAGCAGATTACAGATCATTACGCTATTGTGCCTACTGGCCAGGGAATGGGAGCTTTAAAGTCACTTTCTTCTTTGGGCGCCAGGGTATATGAGCTGATTGCAAGACGGTTTTTAAGCATTTTTTATCCGGCCGCAGTTTACAGAAAGTATGCGGTGGAGCTGCTTTCGCAGACAGAACATTTTTTTGCGAATTTTAAACTCCTGAAAGAACCGGGATATTTGAAAGTGTCTGATGTCTCTTTCGCTGGAAAAAATGGAGAGGAAGAAGGTGCTGGGAAGGAAAAACAGAGTCAGACAGGGGAAAAGCTTCCGGAGAATCAGGAAAAGGGAGAATCTCAGGAAACTGTAATTGGAAGCGGAGCTTTTGCCCAGATGTTAGAACGACTGAGAAAAGGAATGGTTCTGGAACTTAGAGGACTCTCTGTGAAGGAGGGGGAGACTTCTCCGCCCAGGCGTTATACCTCAGGTTCCATGATTCTGGCTATGGAAAACGCGGGACAGCTGATTGAGGACGAGGAGCTGAGAGCCCAGATCAAGGGCAGCGGAATCGGTACCAGCGCCACCAGGGCGGAGATTTTGAAAAAGCTGATGAGCATTCGCTACCTGTCCCTGAATGCAAAAACACAGGTCATTACGCCTACGCTGTTAGGCGAGCTGATCTATGAGGTGGTGCAGGCTTCTATCCGCCAGCTTTTAAATCCGGAGCTGACAGCCAGCTGGGAAAAAGGGCTGACCTATGTGGCGGAGGGGAGTATCACAGAGGCAGAGTATATGGAAAAGCTGGAGCGGTTTGTGGCGGGCAGAACTTACGCGGCTGTCCACACAGCCAACCAGGCGGGACTGAGACACCAGTTTGAGTTGGCCGCCCAGAACTATAAGACAGGCAGAGCGAAAAAGGCTGCCCCAGCAGGAAAAGGAGAGAAAAAATAATGAAAAAACAAGATATGAAAATTGGGAAGCTCTACGATCTGACTCATACCATGGCAGATAAATATTTGTCGGGTTTTGAGTATCCGTGGGAAGCCTTAGAGGGAATCAGCGCTTTTCTGACAGAGCTTGGAAATACCCTTCCTGAGGAGGAGTTTGAGAAGAGAGGTGAGAATATCTGGATTCACAGAGAAGCCAAGGTAGCTCCCACAGCTTTTCTAAATGGTCCCCTGATTGTGTGTAAGGGGGCAGAGATCCGCCACTGCGCCTTTGTCCGCGGAAGCGCTCTGGTAGGAGAAGGCGCCGTAGTAGGCAACTCCACAGAGCTTAAGAATGTCATTCTTTTTGACAAGGTTCAGGTTCCTCACTACAATTATGTGGGTGATTCCATCCTGGGTTATAAGTCCCACATGGGCGCAGGTTCCATTACTTCCAACGTCAAATCCGATAAGCTGTTAGTCAAAATTCACGGCGAGGACGGAGAAATTGAGACTGGAAGGAAGAAGGTAGGCGCTATGCTGGGAGACCAGGTAGAGGTGGGCTGCGGCTCTGTGCTGAACCCGGGAACTGTCATTGGGCGGGAATCCAATATCTATCCTCTGTCCAGCGTAAGAGGCTGCGTTAATGAAAAGTCTATCTATAAGAGACAGGGAGAAGTAGCAGAAAAAAAGAACTAGAAAAGAGCAAAATAGAATAATTTATTTAAAAAGCGCTGGGAATGAATGTTATTTCCAGCGCTTTTTAATGTAGAAAAAATTGGTAAAAGGTGAGTGAAATATGAGAAATGAAAGAATAGATAAGTAAAGATAAAAAGGAAGGTGATGCATAATGACAGATCAAAACCTTATCAGCCTTTTGGAAACAAATCCGGAAGAAGGTGTTAAGACGGTGCTCTGCCTCTACGGGAAGGCTATAAAAACGATATGCTCAAATATTCTGCGTGGAGCATCTGAAGAGGATATTGAAGAAGCCATGGCAGATGCAGTAGCAGCAATCTGGCAGTCTGGAAGACGGTTTCAAAGTGGGAGAGGCTGTTCTTTTAAAAGCTATTGCTATGGGATTACAAGAAAGAAAGCACTGAATAAGAGAAAACAGCTTTTGATGAATATGGAGATAGTTCCTTTGGAAGAAAATATGTTGTCGGATTCTGATAATTTGTTGGATGAATATGAAAAAAAGGAGCAGAAAGAAATTCTTCATGCAGTAATTAAAGAACTTGGAGAACCATGGAGAATAGTATTTATTTTGAGATATTTCTTTTTTTACTCAGTAAAAGAGATTGCAGAGGAGATATCTGTTCCTGAAAAAAAGGTAGAGAATACGCTGCATCGCGGTAAAAAACTATTAAAAGCAGAGCTGATGAAAAGAGGGTTTGTGCAATGAAAAGGATTACAGACTTATTTGAAGAGATTTATGACAGTGAGCTGGAAGGACTGGACATACAGAAATTGTTGTGTGAAGAAGAGGAATTATCCAGGGAAGAGACAGAGCGGATTTTTGAAAAAGTGTGTCAGAAAACAGAACATTTTAGAGCGCAGAAAACCAGAAAATTTTCAAAAAAAATGGCAGCTGGACTGCTGGCAGCGGCATTACTGCTGGTTACAATTACTGCAGCAGCTGGAGAATATTTTCATATAACCCCATATTTTTTAAAATATTTCGGTGCGTCGTCTGAACAGGAACAGGAGATACTCACAAATATGGAAGCACCTTTTTCTAAAGAAAAGGAAAAATTTTCTTCTGTTGTAAAGCAGGATGTTTCTATTAAAGTCAGCCAGCTGATCAGTGATGGAGAACGCTTGTATTTTTACCTGGAATTAGAAATTCCAGAGGAGATTGGAAAGCAGAGCCAAGAAGCCGTTTCCCATGGAGGATATTTAGGATTTCAAAATATTTCTTATCAAATATCAGGAGAAGAGACAAATGGAACAGTTGGGTTGATTCTTCATAAAAGTCCTGATAAAGACAATAAATACTATACAGTTGGAAAAATCAATATAACAGATAAAGATTATAATGGAAAAATACTTTCTTTAAATTTTGAAAATCTAGGATATTTGGAACCGGAACATACAGTTTGGAACACTTTGGTTTACGATTCTTGGCCGCTTCAATGGACTTTAAATTACAAGGATGCATTTGCAGAGTATCAAATAAAGGAGGAACTTGCTACAGAAACAGGAAATGTTATGATTCAGTCTGTCAGAGTTTCTCCTTTAAGCCTTCGCCTGACAGGAACAAGTGATACGTTAGATTCAATTTTGAATGATGACCAGATTCTTTTTTCAATCGATGGGATATTACTATCAGACGGTTCCTGCCAGGATTTATTTGAATATCAATATGTGGGAGAGGAGCAGGAAATGCTGACTGCTGGGGGGCGAATTTAAGGAGATAGTGCCATTGGAGACAATGATAGGAGTAAGGATCAAAGGAAGCGATTTCTATTTTCAAAAGGCAGAAGCAGAATAAAAAAGGGGATGCAGCAAATTATCGGATCAGATAAACTTGCCGCATCCTTTTGATAAAAATTTTTGTAACAGTTCCCTATTTCGTTCCGAAAATCCGATCGCCTGCATCGCCCAGACCAGGGCAGATGTAGGCGTTTTCATTTAAGCAGCGATCCACGTGTCCAACATAGATCTGGATGTCCGGGTGAGCCTCGTAAAGTCTCTTGAGACCTTCCGGAGCGGCGATGATAGCCATAAATTTAATGCTCTTTCCGCCATGCTGCTTGATAAAATCTACTGCTTCCACAGCGGAACCGCCGGTAGCAAGCATAGGGTCTGTCACCACGATAATTCTCTGGTCAATGGGGCTTGGAAGCTTGCAGTAATACTCGTGGGGCTCGTGAGTCACCTCGTCCCGGTAGAGGCCGATATGGCCTACCTTGGCGGAGGGAACGAGGGCCAGGATGCCGTTTACCATGCCAAGGCCAGCTCTGAGAATCGGGACAACAGCCAGTTTCTTGCCAGCTAAGAATGGGGTCATGCAGGTTTCAATGGGGGTCTCTACCTCTGCCTCTTCCAGAGGCAGATCCCGCAGAGCTTCATAGCCCATAAGCATGGCGATCTCTTCGATCAAAGAGCGGAATTCATTGGTTCCGGTCTCCTTCTTTCTTAAAATAGAAATTTTGTGCTGAATCAGCGGGTGAGTGAAAATCGTTACGTTTTCCATGGATGAAATCTCCTTTATTTTTCTCTATTTGTTATCCGGAACATATTTGATAAGGGTGTAATCTCCCAGCTCGTGGCTGACAGGCACAGATACAAAGATTGTCCCCTGGCGTTCAAAGCTGCAGTATTCCGGGAAAGCGCCTGTTTCAGAAAAATCGGCCTCTGCCAGCTTTTTATAGTAATAATCAGTATCCCGTCCCGCGCCGTTTATATACGCCCGGACAGCAGCCTCGTCTCCTTTGGGAGCCTCCGCAAACGCATAGTCCCCTGACGCCAGATAGCCGGCGACTGTGTAGGCATCCGCATAGTCGGACAGCTGCAGATTCCTTCCCTCTTCCAGATCAATGGTATTGGAATAAAAAATCCGCTCGGTGTCAGCACCCTTTTTAAATTCCCCTTTATAGGACAGCACAAGACGCTTTAAGTTAGAGGATTCCACAGAAGCAGACACAGTGAGAGAAGCGCCCTCTGCAGGAAGCCCCTTTGCCCTGGCAGCAGAAACGGCATTCTCTTTAATCAGCTGATTGATCTTTTCCTGCAGCTCCTGATCCGACAGACTGGAGAGGACAGGGTACTGAATGGAAACGCCGCCGTCTGTGTAGGTTTCCATGGAAATATCCACAGAATATTTATGTTCTGTTTCTGAGGAAGACTCTGTATGCTCCGTATCCAGCTGGATGGGTTCCTTGGAAGGCTCCTCCTCTGACTGGTTTTCCGTCTCGGCAGCTGTGGTGTGGAGCGTGGATAAATCGATGGTTTCCTTCTTCCGGCAGCCGGTTACTGCCATAGCGAGCAGAAGGGCTGCAAGGAACAGTGTTTTTCTACGCATGGTAGTTCCTCCTATGCAATGAATTCATGTAATAAGCCCATTATACAATATCTTCCTGTAAAATGTCAGAAATTTTATATTAATATTTCTTAACTTTTTATAAGTATAGCTTCTAAAAACACTTCAGTTTTTATTACTGGCAATCAGAAGAGGGATGGTATATAATGAAATCAGCGCCAGTGTATGTTCGGTACTCTGATGCCGCAGAATATAAAAATGATGAACGGATTGAATAACCGTATAGGGAGGACGAAAAGGTGAATAAGATCTCGCTTTCTGAGGAACTGAAGAACAATGCGTACCCTGGAAGAGGCATTGTCATTGGAAGGAGCGCCGACGGCACGAAGGCAGTGGCCGCCTATTTCATCATGGGAAGAAGTGAAAACAGCAGAAATCGTGTGTTTGTGGAGGAGGGAGACGGAATCCGCACGCAGGCCTTTGATCCGTCCAAGCTTACGGATCCCAGCCTGATTATCTATGCTCCAGTAAGGGTGCTGGGAAATAAAACTATTGTAACCAATGGAGATCAGACGGATACCATTTATGAGGGAATGGATCGTCAGCTCACCTTTGAGCAGTCTTTAAGAAGCAGAGAATTTGAGCCGGATGCGCCTAACTATACGCCTAGGATTTCCGGTATCATGCATATTGAAAACGGCAGCTACAACTTTGCCATGTCTATCTTAAAAAGTGACAGCGGATGTCCTGATTCCTGTTTAAGATACACCTATGCCTATGAAAAGCCTCTGGCTGGAGAGGGAAGATTTATTCATACCTATATGCACGATGGAAATCCGCTTCCGAGCTTTGAGGGAGAGCCGAAGCTGGTGGATATTCCAGATGATATGGAAGCTTTTGCAGCCATGCTTTGGGAGAGCTTGAACCCTGATAATAAGGTATCCCTGTTTGTACGTTACATTGACATTGCTACAGGAGAAAAGCAGACAAAGATTATCAATAAAAACATGAAATAATCAGAAAGAGAAAAACAGAAAAGAGGCAGGACACATGAACGAATTAGAGTTAAAGTATGGCTGTAACCCAAACCAGAAGCCGTCCAGGATTTTTATGGAAAATGGAAGCGAGCTTCCGATTAAGGTATTAAGCGGCCGCCCAGGCTACATTAACTTTTTGGATGCGTTTAACGGATGGCAGCTGGTAAGCGAGCTTAAGAAGGCTACAGGCCTTCCGGCAGCTACTTCCTTTAAACACGTGTCTCCGGCAGGCGCCGCAGTAGGGCTTCCCATGGACGAAACCCTCAGAAAAATTTACTGGGTGGACGATATGGGAGAGCTTTCTCCAATTGCGTGCGCTTACGCAAGAGCCAGGGGCGCGGACAGAATGTCCTCCTTCGGAGATTTTATTGCCTTGTCAGACGTGTGCGATGCTGACACAGCGAAGCTGATTAAGAGAGAGGTTTCTGATGGTATTATCGCTCCTGGATATACAGAGGAAGCTCTGGCGATCTTAAAATCCAAAAAAAACGGAAACTACAATGTGATTGAGATTAACCAGGACTATCAGCCGGAGAAGCTGGAGCGCAAGCAGGTATACGGAATTACCTTTGAGCAGGGCAGAAATGAGCTGGATATCAATAAGGATATGTTTACCAATATTGTGACAGAGAATAAGGAGCTTCCGGACAGCGCGAAGATTGATATGGCAGTAGCCATGATCACCTTAAAATATACCCAGTCCAACTCAGTCTGCTACGTAAAGAACGGACAGGCCATTGGAATCGGTGCAGGCCAGCAGTCCAGAGTCCACTGCACCAGGCTGGCAGGTCAGAAGGCAGACAACTGGTTCCTGCGTCAGGCTCCTCAGGTGCTGAATCTGAAATTTGTGGACGGAATCAAGAGAGCAGACAGGGACAACGCCATTGACGTCTATATTGGTGAGGAGCATATGGATGTGCTGGCAGAGGGATCCTGGCAGAGAATTTTTAAAGAGAAGCCGCCTGTATTTTCCAGGGAGGAGAAGAGAGAGTGGCTTAACCAGATGCAGGATGTGACTCTGGGTTCCGACGCCTTTTTCCCATTTGGAGATAATATTGAGAGAGCTCATAAGAGCGGGGTAAAGTATATTGCCCAGCCAGGAGGATCTGTGCGGGATGACAATGTAATCGAGACCTGCAACAAATACGGTATGGTGATGGCATTTACAGGAATCCGTCTGTTCCATCACTAGAAATGAAGGGGAGCAGCAGGAGAAAAACAGCTCACGATAAAAGTTAATAACAGCTGGTAAAAGTTTCAGGGGCAGATGCGGATCAGGTAAAGCCGCATCTGCCCCTGTCTGTCTGCGAGAAGGCATATTCCTGTTAAAAAGAAAGAAAAAGGGATACTAACCCTTGCTGTGCAAAAATCAGTATCCCCTGCCCCTGCCAAGGAGTGCCGGCTGCGGGACTTGAACCCGCACGGTGTCGCCACCAAAGGATTTTGAGTCCTCCTCGTCTGCCATTCCGACAAGCCGGCTTCTATGCTTCAGAAGCTTAAAAACAAATTTATTCTACCAAAATTCGGGAGACTTTGCAACTGTTTTTTGAATTTTTTCACATTAGCTGTATTTTGGAAAAAAGAGGAGGGAGCGATAGGAGAATAGTTATATAAAATGCACAAAAACAAAAATGATAAAAATAAAATATAAACCAATATTGACAAAACGAGAGAAAGGATCTATACTAAACGTAATTTAATGAAAATGAATTTAATGAAAAATAAATACGTGAAAATTATTTACATAAATAAGGAGAAGGCAGTACGTAGCCGCAAAGAAGGAGGGAGATTCCATGTCACCTGTACTGATTGAGATTAAAAGCCGGTATCCACAGATGAATGAGGCCATGAGAAAACTGGCCGATTATGTGATTTCGGCGAAAACGGATATTGTGTATCAGAAGGCCAGCGAATTTGCCAAGGAGAGCGGCGTCAGCACAGCATCTGTCAGCCGCTTCGTGAGATTATTGGGCTACCAGAGCTTTAATGAATTTCGCTTGAAGCTGGCCTCTGCTGAGGAACAGACAGTGGGGGAAAGCCAGGGCTCTGAGGACGAGCTGGCTTACAATGGAGCTTCAGTAGGAAAATCTCCCTATGAGATAGGAAAGACTATTTTTTCCAAGAGCATCAGGGAAATCCAGGATACCTGGAGTATGATGGATTTCGACGTGCTGGCTCAGGTGGCGGACAAAATCGATACGGCTAAGAGAATCGTAGTCATCGGAGTAGGGCGTTCCAAGCTGACTACAGAAGCGCTGGTATCCAGACTTTACAGGCTGGGATATTATATTGTAGACTTTTGCGATTCCCATGAGATTGTGAACATTACCGCTATTATGAAGGAGGGGGATCTGCTCATCGCCGTCAGCAATTTTGGACAGAGCAAGTCAGTGGTTGAGGGCGTGAGACGGGCGAAGAAGAACGGCGCGGTGGTGGTAGCCATTACTAGTGTGAAGGAATCACCGCTGACGCAGTGTTCCGATTATGTGATATTCAGCGCTTATGATTATGCCTCGGACAAGATGGGAAAGCTTTACGAGCCTTCCAGCGAGAACGTGGCCCAGCTGGTGCTGGTAGACTGCATCTACATGATGGTGGCCATGAAGCACGAAAAAGAAAATTTGTCCAGGTACAGGGCGTTTTCTGAGGAGATCAAAAGCGAACATGTAAAATAGAGGAAAGAATGGAGAAGACAGAGGAGGGGGAAGAATGAACCGACTGCTTAATGACCGGGAACAGGAGATGGACGAGATGCTTGCCGGATATCTGGCGGCATATCCGGACCGTTTTGAACAGCTGCCGGGATTCAGGGTACTGCTGAAGAAGGGACTGTCAGACCGGGTGTCTGTGGTAATTGGGGCCGGAGGGGGAAATGAACCATGGCCGATAGGATGCGTGGGAGAGGGACTGGCGGATGCCTGCGCTCTGGGAAACGTATTTACCGCTCCTGCAGCTAAGGCAATTTTAAATGCGATCCGGGGCGTTCCACATGAACAGGGCGTTTTATGTATTGCTACCAACCATGCAGGCGATATGCTGAATTTTGAGCTGGTCAGCGAACTGGCGGAGATGGAGGGCATCAGAACACGGCAGATTTATGTGTCAGACGATATTTCCTCGGCAGGAAGCTCCGAGCGGGAGGAGAGAAGGGGAATAGCCGGTGTGGCTCTGATTGTGAAGATAGCCGGGGCGGCGGCTCAGGCGGGACTTTCCCTGGACGAGGCGGCATCGCTTGCTGAACTTGCCAACCAGAATCTGTTTACAGCCAGCGTTACCACTTCCCCGGCCTATGTGCTGGAAACTGGAAAGCAGGCTTATGAGCTTCCCGAAGGCCAGGTTGAGTACGGCATGGGCTTCAATGGGGAGATGGGCACAGAGAGAAGACCTCTGGAGCCGGCCAGAGATGTGATGAAGAGGATTGTAGGTATGCTGGCGGAGGATATGGAGCTTCAAAGTGGCGAGGAGATCGCTGTGTTTTTGAATCCTTTTAAGGCTACTACCGTTTTGGAGTCCTACATTCTGATGAACGACTGTCTGTCTCTGCTGGAGGAGAGGGGCGTTAAGGTCTATGACTCCTATACAGAGTCCCTGTTCCCTACACAGGGAGCCGGAGGATTTTCAGTGAGCTTTTTAAGAATGGACAACCGTTACAGACCATACTATGACAGCAGGGCGGAGTCGCCTCTGTTTTATAAAAAGGAGATAAGCCATGGGGGAAACGATTGAGATGACTGCAGATAGAAAAAAAGGCGGAGCGCTTGATCGCGATGATATAAAGGCTATGATGCTCTATGTGGCGGAGCAGGTGACAGCGCAGGAGCCATTTTTGACAGAAATTGATTTGAAGGTGGGAGACGGAGATCATGGAACCGGCATGAAACGTGGGTTTATGGAGGTAATCCGTATGCTTCCTGAATATGAGCCGTCTTCTCCGGAGGATGTGTTTCGATTTGTGGGAACGACGCTTCTCGATACGATGGGAGGGGCCTCGGGCGTTCTGTTCGGCACGGTGTTTATCAGCGGTCTGACCGGAAGGAAGGAGCGCGAATTCCTGGAGCTGAAGGATTTTGCAGACATTTTTTCAAAGGCGCTTCAGGCTTTGAAAAAGAGAGGGCGGGCCAAGATAGGAGATAAGACGATGGTAGATGCCCTGGAGCCTGCGGCAGATGGACTTCTCCTTGCCTCAGAGAAGGGGGCTGATCTTCTGGAGGGACTTAAGCAGGCAGAAGAGGGAGCGGCCCGCGGAGTTGAGTATACGAAGACAGTAAAGGCCCGGTTTGGAAGGGCCCGGTATTTCGGAGACAAATCCATTGGACTCCAGGATCCGGGTGCTACCTCAGTATGGATTATTTTTCGGTCTATGAGAGAATGGTTGGATGAGAAACAGAAAGCAGGAGGGGAAAGAAAATGGTAATTGCGGTTACATTAAATCCCTGTATTGACAGAACCATAGAGATAGAACGGTTTCAGTATGGAGGAACCAACAAGGTGCTCGCTACAAGGAACGATATCTCGGGCAAGGGAATCAATGTCAATCTGGTTCTCCAGCACCTGGGTGTGGAAAATATGGCCATAGGCTTTGACTGTATGGAGGATTCAGGAAAGCTCAGAGGATTTCTAGATCAGGCTGGTTGCCCCTATGTATTAGAGGAGATAGAAGGAAGCCTTCGGGTGAATGTGAAAATTTTCGATCGTTCCTCCCAGGTGATGAGCGAATTTAATGATAAGGGCGTTCATGTGGATGAAGCGCATGTGGAGCACCTGATGGGGCTTTTGCTGCAGCACCTTGATGGGGCATCTGTGCTGGTAGTGGACGGATCCGTACCGCCGGGAGTGCCGTCTGATATTTATGAGCGCATGATTCAAGAGGCCAAGAGCCGCGGCGTGAAGACAATTCTGGACGCTTCAGGAGAGCTTTTAAGAAAGGGAATTCAGGCGAAGCCATTTTTGATTAAGCCTAATGCCGACGAGCTGGGAGCTGCCTACGGCGTTTCTACAGAGACGCTTGAGGATATTGTGAGCGCAGCCGAGAAGGCCGTTTCGGAGGGGGTTTCCTGCATTTGCGTATCGAGAGGAGAGAAGGGAGCTGTTTTCATTACCAGAGATCACGTTTATGAGGCGGATCCAGTTTCCGTGGAAATCCGTGGAATTCAGGGAGCCGGAGATTCCATGGTGGCTGGCTTCTGCTACGGTTTGGAACGCGGAATGGAGGAGAAGGAGCTGTTTAGCTGTGCTGTGGCCTGCGCTACAGGCTCCCTTCTGCACCCGGGTACGCAGTTGTGTGAGAAGCAGGATATGGAGAGGATTCTTCCGAGAGTAGTGATCCGGGAGATAGAAAAATAGAGGGCAGACGCTGCTGGCAGAAAATTGGAGGAGGATACAGGCTATGGCAATGGTAACAACGAAAGAAATGCTTTTGAAGGCGCAGCGAGAGGGCTATGCGGTAGGAGCCTTTAATGCAGAAAATATGGAAATGGTACAGGCGGTAATTGAGGCGGCGGAGCAGATGCAGGCGCCTGTGATTATCCAGACTACTCCTGGAACCTTAAAATATGCGGATCCGGAGATGTTTTACGGTATGTGTCGGGCGGAGGCAGAGAAGGCGAAGGTGCCGGTTGCCCTGCATCTGGATCACGGAAGCAGCTTTGAGCTGGCTGCGAGAGCGCTGCGCTCTGGCTATACTTCCATTATGATAGACGGATCTAAGGAACCCTTTGAGAAAAATGTAGAGATTTCGGCCAAGGTGGTTCAGATGGCTCACGCTATGGGAATTCCTGTAGAGGGAGAGCTGGGAACCGTGGGAGGAAAGGAGGATTCCCATGAGGTGAAGGATAGCGAGAAGGCCTTCACGGATCCGGACGAAGCAGGGGAGTTTGCAGAGAGGACAGGGGTAGATTCCCTGGCAGTGGGAATCGGAAACGCTCATGGTTTTTACAAGGGTGTTCCAAAGCTGAGATTTGATATTCTGGAGGAAACCAGAAAACGTGTATCTGTTCCGCTGGTTCTTCACGGCGCCTCCGGAATTCCGGACGAGGATATCAGAAGAGCCACAGGGCTGGGCGTATGTAAGGTGAATTTTGCCACTGAGCTGAGAGACGCTTTCTCAAGGGGAGTGAAGGAATATCTGAAGGAAAATCCAGATGTTTTTGATCCGAAAAAGTACGGGGCTGAAGGACGGAAAAAGGTGAAGGAGCTGGTGCTTCACAAGCTGGAAATTTTAAACTGCCAGAGCAGGGCATAGGGAGAATGTTATCCGGAAACAGTCCGGATCAGCATAAAACTATATAATTTATAAGGAGGAAGTAATGATGAAAAAGGTGATGGCTTTTACAATGGCAGCAGTGATGGCGGCATCCATGACAGCATGCTCCGGTTCAGGGGAGCCGGCAGGGGAGACAGAGAAAAGCACAGCGGCAGAGACGACAGCGGCGGCAGAGGAGACGGAAAAAGCTGAGGAGAGTAAGGCAGCAGACGGAGATATTACAGTAGGCGTGAGCCTGTTAAACAGCACTCATGTGTTCTATAACAATATCCAGACCGCTATGGAAGCGGCTGCTGAGGAGTATGGCTGGACTCTGGATGTTCAGGATGCAGCAGGAGATGCTAACAAGCAGCTGGGCCAGGTTCAGGACTTTATCACAAAGGATGTGGACGCCATTGTTATTGCTCCGACTAACTCAGCAGGCTCTAAGTCCATGATTGAGCTGGCAGCAGCAGAGGATATTCCAGTATTTACCATGGATATCAAGTCTGACGGAGAGGCAGTCTGCCATGTAGCTACCGATAATAAGAAGGGCGGAGAGCTGGCAGCGCAGTATCTGGTAGAGAAGGTGCTTCCGGAAAAGAAGGGAAACGTAGCGGTTATTACATATTCTGAGATTGAGAGCTGCGTAGACAGAGAGACAGGCTTTACAGAGTATCTGGCTGCAAATGCTCCTGACATCCAGGTGGTAGACGTTCAGAACTACTCCGGCGACCAGCAGAAGGCTGCAGATGTAATGCAGAATATGCTGTTAAAGCATGATCAGCTGGATGCTGTATTCTGTGTAGGAGATCCGGCTGGAATCGGAGCATTATCCTCTATCACAGCAGCAGGCGCTGACACAAAGATCATCGGCTATGACGGAAACCCAGAAGGAATTGCCGAGATTAAGAAGGGCGCAAATTGGGTAGCAGACGTAGCGCAGGATCCGGAAGCAATCGGAAAGACAACACTTGAGACAGTTAAGACATACCTGGAGGGCGAGACACCAGAGGCAGAAATCCTCATCTCCCCATACATGATTGACGCAGAAAACGCAGAATAAAAACGGCGGACGCCGCCCCGGACGTGGAGAAAGGGGAGGCGTCCTCTGATCAGAAAGGGGAGCAGGAGATGCAGGGGAGTAAAGAGACGCCGTTTGTGGAGCTCAGACATATAGATAAATCCTTTCCCGGCGTAAAGGTTCTGGAGGATATTTCCATTTCCTTTTTCCCTGGGCAGGTTCATGTCCTGCTGGGAGAGAATGGAGCGGGGAAATCTACCATTATAAAGATGATTTCAGGTATCTATCAGCCAGATAGGGGAGAGGTGCTGATCAATGGAAAAAAAGAGCATCTGTCGGGAATCAGACAGGCCGGAAAGCTTGGAATCAGCGTGATTCATCAGGAACTGAGTGTTATTGACGACCTGAGAGTCTATGAAAACGTATTTCTGGGGCGGGAGATTAAAAAGGGCGGTTTTGTGGACGCCGCGGCCATGATTCGGGAAACCAGAAAACTGATGGAATCCATTGACATTGATATTGAGCCGAAGGCATATATCAGGGATTTAAATAATGGAGCCAAACAGATGGTGGAGATTGTGCGGGCCGTATCCCAGAACAGCCGGATGGTTATTATGGATGAACCGACCAGCTCCCTGTCTGATCATGAGGTTTCATCTCTGTTTCAGGTTATGAGAAAGCTGAAAAAGGAAAATGTAGCGATTATCTATATTTCTCACCGTCTGAAAGAGATCCTAGAGATGGGAGACATGCTTACAGTTTTGAGGGACGGCCGTCTGGTGGATACGCTTCCTGTCAGCCAGGTAACGGAGGACCAGATGGTTGCCATGATGGTGGGACGGGAGATTTCCAGCTATTATTATAAGCCGGATCCGCCTAAGACGCAGGAGACAGTGTTGGAGGTAAAACACCTGACTAAAAAGGGAGTGTTTGAAAACGTATCGTTTCAGCTTAACAAGGGAGAAATTCTGGGAGTAGCCGGACTGATCGGAGCCGGACGCACAGAGGTTATGCGCGCTTTGTTCGGAGCAGACGCCTATGACAGCGGAGAATGCTTCCTCTATGGAAAACCCTATAAAGCTAAAACGCCGAAGGACACGATCCGTCTGGGACTGGGTCTGATCCCGGAGGATCGAAGAGGGCAGGGACTTCTGCTGGAGAAAAATGTAAAGGAAAATACGTCCCTGGCGTCTCTGCAGGCCAACGCCCGCCACGGGTTTATCGACTTTAACTGGGAGCGAAGAGAGTCGATGGCTTATATTGAGAAGCTGAGAATCAAGACGCCTTCGGAAAAAGCCCTGCTAAAAAATCTCTCCGGCGGAAACCAGCAGAAAGTAGTCATCGCTAAATGGCTGTTAGCTCAGTCGAAAATTCTTATTATGGATGAGCCGACCAGAGGTATTGATGTGAATGCCAAGGCGGAAATTTATGCTCTGATGAAGGAGTTTGTGGAAAACGGAGGAAGCATTATTCTCGTCTCGTCAGAGCTTCCGGAAATTATCGGATGCTCGACTAGGATTATGATTATGCGAGAGGGAAGAGTGGCAGGCTTCCTGGAACAGAGCGAGGCGACAGAAGAGCGGGTAATGCAGCTTGCCAGCAAGGAGACGAGTCAGGAGGGATAGACAGATGAATCATAACGTGAAACAAAACCAGGCGAAAGCCTTTGCCGTAAATCATACCATGCTGTTTTTTGCAGTGATTCTGTTCGCCGCATGTATGATTGGAGTTCCAAGATTTGCCACAGCGGGCAACCTGATGAATATTATGATTCAGGTCTCCATCAACGCCCTGATTGCCTGCGGAATGACTTTTGTCATTTTGTCAGATGGAATCGACCTATCAGTAGGCTCTGTGGCGGCGATTGCAGGAGTTGCGGGAGCCAGCGCAATTAAGATGATGCCCAATGCTAGTGTGCCGGTCTGCCTTCTTGTGATTTTAGTTACAGCAATGGCAGTGGGCGGCCTGTGCGGCGCTGTCAACGGCTTTTGCATTGCAAAACTTAACGTGCCTCCGTTTATTGCTACCCTGGCTATGATGAATGCAGCCAGAGGACTGGCCTATGTGTTTACGGATGCGAAGCCGGTATTCGGTCTGCCAGAGAGCTTTGGCTGGCTGGGACTGAGAAGCATTGGCGGAATTCCTGTCTCCATTATTCTGATGGTGCTTGTGATTGCAGCGTCCTATATTGTGCTTCAGAAAACATGTTTCGGACGATATATTTATGCGGTGGGAAGCAATAAAGAGGTGGCTAAGCTGACGGGAATCCATGTGACGGGAACGAGATTTTCCGTGTATGTGATCTCCGGTATCCTGGCAGCCTTAGCTGGACTTGTGCTTGCATCCAAGCTTCAAAACGGTCAGGCAACAGCGGCAACAGGCTATGAGCTGAACGCGATTGCGGCAGTAGCTATGGGTGGAACAAGCATGTCAGGTGGCCGTGGTGGAATTCCCCAGACAGTAGTGGGACTTTTCGTAATCGGAATTATCAATAATGCTCTAAGCTTATTGGGCGTTTCCTCCTATTGGCAGACTGTGGCCATGGGAGCCATTATTCTGGTAGCAGTCATTATTGACCAGTTTAGAAAATAATAGTAAAGAGGGTATTTTCCAGCAGTGATATTGCGGCACAGTACGGGAAATGCCCTTTTTTTATGGACAAAGATTTGCTTCCTTTCTCCTAAATAATACTTTTTAGCCTGGCAGAAAAAAGCTTCCCTTGAAAAAGATTTCTTCTTATTGTATGATAAGAAAAGATTTTTACGCATGCAGGGGGAAAGGAGGGCCCTATGACCTGTCAGGAAGCGGAGCGTCTGGTGACGCCCTATATCAGGGATGAGCTGTCCGGTGATGAACTGGAAGCTTTTTTAAACCATATTGACGAGTGTCCTAACTGCCGGGAGGAGCTGGAAATTTATTTCATGGTGGATGTGGGCCTCAAACAGCTGGATCATGATTCTGGAACCTATGATATTGCCGGGGATTTAGAGCATAAAATTGAGGAATCCTATTTAAAAGTAAGTCACATGTGGATGTTCCGGATGTTTCGCTATGCAGTTAACACGCTGGGAGTGATGGCCGTCATTGTGACAACCCTTCTGCAGTTTCGGATTTGGTTTTATTGACAGTAAAAATGTGCAGGGAGACAGATAGATGAGCAAGGTAGTTTTGATAGACGGACACAGTATTCTAAACAGAGCTTTTTACGGCGTACCAGAGCTGACTAATTCCAGGGGGCTTCACACAAACGCCGTTTATGGTTTTTTAAATATCATGTTCCGGGTAATTGAGGACGAGAGGGCAGACCACCTGGCGGTGGCCTTTGACTTGAAGGAACCCACCTTCCGTCATAAGATGTATGAAGCCTACAAGGGAACGAGAAAGCCTATGCCGGAGGAGCTGCGGGAGCAGGTTCCTGTAATCAAGGAGGTTCTTGCCGCCATGGGAATTCCCATCTGTTCGCTGCCTGGCTACGAGGCAGATGACGTGCTGGGAACGATTGCCGGCAGATGCGCAGCGGCTGGAGCAGAGGTGGCCATCGTGTCAGGAGATCGGGATCTGCTGCAGCTGGCAGATGAGCATGTGAAAATCAGGATGCCTAAGACAACCAGGGGAGGTACAGAAATCAAGGATTATTATCCGGCTGATGTGAAGGAGCAGTATCAGGTGACACCGAAGGAGTTTGTGGATGTGAAGGCTCTGATGGGTGACGCCTCTGATAATATTCCGGGCGTTCCAAGCATTGGGGAGAAGACGGCGACGGCTCTGATCACAGCCTACGGCAGCATTGAGAACGCCTATGCCCACCTTGACGAGATTAAGCCGCCCAGAGCGCAGAAAGCCCTGAGAGAGCATTATGACATGGCCCAGATGAGCAAGGAGCTGGCCTTAATCTGCACAGATTGTCCCATTGAGTTTTCCATGGAGGATGCAAAACTGGGAAATCTGTACACGCCAGAGGCTTATCAGCTGTTAAGTCAGCTGGAATTTAAGTCTCTTTTACTCAGATTTAATGCGGATTCCAGGACAGAAAACCAGGAGGAAAAGCAGTTCCTTGCAGTTTCGCAGAATAAGGAGACAGAGCAGATATTTGAAAAGGCGCTAAAGGCTGGAGAGGCAGGCATTCAGCTGGCTGCAGAATCAGGTACGGTTCTGGCTTTAGGACTGGCCTTTGGGGAGAAAGACATTTACTGTATTCACACCTCCGACACAATCTCAGGAGAGTACCTGACCGATCAGCTGAACTATCTGGCAGAACAGGGGGCTAGGCTGAACTTTCTGGATTTGAAAAGCCAGCTTCCGTTTCTTCCGGCAGCTGACACATTGGGAGACTGCGAAGGAGACGATCCGAAAAGCAGGCAGCTGTTTGACGCCGGAGTGGCTGGATATCTGCTGAATCCTCTAAAGGATACCTATGATTACGATGATCTGGCTAGAGATTATCTGGACATGACCGTCCCGTCCAGAGGGGATCTTATGGGCAAAAAATCCTTTGGCGATATCTTTTCGGAAATTACGATGGATCTGGGACAGGAGACGCCAGAGAGCGGGAAAGAAGAATTAAACCCTGGAGAGCAGTGTCTCTGCTACATGGCCTATACTGCCTGGAAATCCAGAGAAAGGCTTACAGAGGAGTTGAAGGAGACTGGCATGGAGGAACTGTTTTTCTCCATTGAAATGCCTCTTATTTACAGCCTGTTTCACATGGAGCAGGCGGGAATCTGTGTAAAGAGAGAGGAACTTCAGGCATACGGTGAGCGTCTCCGAGGGCAGATTGAAATGCTGGAGCAGGAAATTTATCAGGGGACGGGAGAAACCTTTAATATTAATTCTCCCAAGCAGCTGGGAGAGATTTTATTTGGTAAGATGGAGCTGCCCTACGGAAAGAAGACGAAAACAGGCTATTCCACAGCGGCAGACGTACTGGAGAAGCTGGCGCCGGAGTATCCGGTGGTGCAGAAAATTCTCGATTACCGCCAATTGACGAAGCTGAAATCTACTTACGCAGACGGACTGGCCGGCTACATCCGGGCAGACGGCAGAATCCACGGGATTTTCAATCAGACTGTGACAGCTACTGGAAGACTGAGCAGTACAGAGCCGAACCTTCAAAATATTCCGGTTCGGATGGAGCTGGGACGGGAGATCCGCAGAGTATTTGTGCCCCAGGAGGGCTGCGTTTTTGTGGACGCCGATTATTCCCAGATTGAGCTGCGCGTACTGGCTCATTTATCCGGAGACGAGCGCCTGATAGAGGCCTACAAAAAGGCGGAGGATATTCACGCCATCACAGCTTCGGAGGTATTCCACGTTCCCCTTGAGGCGGTGACGCCTCTGCAGAGACGAAACGCCAAGGCAGTCAATTTTGGAATCGTTTACGGTATCAGCGCATTCGGTCTGAGCGAGGATTTAAGTATTACCAGAAAGGAAGCACTGGAGTATATTAACAGGTATTTTGAGACCTATCCTGAAGTGAAAAAATTCCTGGACCGCCTGGTGGAGGAAGGAAAGGAGCAGGGCTATGTGACTACCATGTTTGGGCGCAGACGTCCTGTCCCGGAGCTGTCCTCTAAAAACTTTATGCAGCGCTCCTTTGGAGAGAGAGTAGCTATGAATTCTCCGATACAGGGAACGGCGGCAGATATTATTAAAATTGCCATGAACCGGGTGGACAGGAGGCTGAGGAGAGAGGGCCTGAGGTCCAGGATTGTCCTTCAGGTTCACGATGAGCTTTTAATTGAGACATGGAAAGAGGAGCTTGACGCTGTACAGAGTATTCTCACGGAAGAGATGAAACATGCGGCGGATTTGAAGGTTGCTCTGGAATCTGATATGAAAACGGGAAATTCCTGGTTTGAGACGAAATAGCTGAAGAGACAGGAGCAATAAGATGATAGTAATAGGGATTACCGGGGGAGTGGGCTCTGGAAAAAGTGAGGTTCTGAGGCTTTTAAAGGAAGAATTCGGCGCAAGGCTTTTGATGGCCGATGACATTGCCCATGAAGTGATGGAGCCGGAGGGAGAGGCCTGCCGTAAGATTGAGAAAGCTTTTGGATCAGAATACCTGAAGCCAGATGGAAGTGTGGACAGGCAGAAAATGGCGGATCGGATTTTTAAGGATACAGACGCTTTGGAGACCATGAATTCCATTGTTCATCCGGCGGTCTGGAAAAGGATCGAGGAAGGAATTCAGACTGCGCCGGAAAAGCTGGTAGCAGTGGAAGCTGCCCTGTTTGACGAGGAACACAATCGGATGTTCGATGAGGTGTGGTACATCTACACCTCTGAGGAAAACCGAGTCAGCCGTCTGATGGCCAGCCGGGGCTATACCCGGGAAAAGTGTCTGGACATTATGGGAAATCAGAAGTCGGAAGAGGAGTTTCGAGCTATGGCGGATCGGGTGATTGACAACAATCAAACCATAGAAAATGTGAAAAAGCAGATTGAGTACATACTGAATGAAAAATTGAAAGAGGAAGCACGAGCATGAGAATGGTAAGCATTGCCAGCGGAAGCAGCGGAAACTGTATTTATATAGGAAGCGATCACACACACCTGCTGGTGGATGCCGGAATCAGCAATAAGAGGATAGAGCAGGGCTTAAATGACATAGGCATTAAGGGTTCAGAACTTGACGGAGTGCTGATTACCCATGAGCACTCAGACCACGTAAAGGGGCTGGGAGTTCTGGCCAGAAAACATGGAGTACCTATTTATAGTACAAAGGAAACACTGGAGGAGCTCAGAACCATGAAAAGCCTGGGAGATTATCCAGAGGAGCTGCTGTGTCCGGTGGCCCATGACGTAGATTTTTTTATCGGAGATCTGGAGATTAAGCCTTTCAAGATCAGCCACGATGCGGCTAATCCGGTGGCCTATCGGGTACAGGAAGGGAAAAAGTCAGTGGCAGTGGCCACAGATATGGGAAACTATTCTCAGTATACGATTGAGCGGCTTCAGGGGCTTGATGCTATCCTTCTGGAGTCAAATCATGATATTAAGATGCTGGAGGCTGGTCCCTACCCTTACTACCTGAAAAAGAGAATCCTGGGAGAGTACGGCCACCTGTCCAACGACAATGCAGGAAGGCTTTTAAGCTGTGTTCTCCATGATAATTTAAAGCATATCTTTCTGGGGCATTTAAGTAAGGAAAATAACTATGAGGAGCTGGCCTATGAGACGGTGAAGCTTGAGATTGCAGAGAGCGATACGCCTTATCATTCCAGTGATTTTCCTATTACAGTAGCCAAGCGGGATGCGGTTTCAGAGATTGTGACAATTTAGCAGCAGGCAGTCGGTCTGCAGAATGAAGGTTTCATTATTACTTTAATTAAATAAGGAGAAGAGAGACTATGAGCAGAATTATTATCAGCGTAATTGGAAAAAACGATGTGGGAATGGCGGCAAATATCTGTACCTATCTGGCAGAGAGCAATATTAATATTCTGGATATTACACAGACGATTGTGAAGGAAATTTTCGATATGATGATGATCGTGGACATTGCCAGATCTCCCAAGTCTTTTGATGAGATTGCAAGAGAAATGGACGAACTGGGACAGAGAATCGGAGCATCCATCCGCTGCCAGAGAGAAGAAATTTTCACCAGCATGCACCGCATCTAAGGAGGAGACAGGATCATGAGAAATACGATGATGATTAACATGCTGGAGGTCAACGAGACCAATAACATGATTGACAATGAAAAGCTGGACGTGCGCACCATCACTATGGGAATCAGCCTGTTGGACTGCGCTGCTTCTACTGTGGAAGAGGTTAATGAAAAGATCTATCGGAAAATCACTTCCTATGCCAGGGATCTGGTTTCCACTGGAGACGCGATCGGCCGTGAATTCGGTGTTCCCATTGTAAATAAGAGAATTTCCGTAACTCCTATCGCTCTGGTAGGCGGCAGCGCCTGCAAGACAGAGGCAGATTTTGTCAGTATTGCGAAGACCCTTGATCAGGCGGCCAGAGAGGTGGGCGTCAACTTTATCGGCGGCTATTCCGCGCTGGTGTCCAAGGGCATGACAAAGGCAGACGAGCTTTTAATCCGTTCCATTCCGCAGGCTTTGGCTTCTACAGAGAGAGTGTGCAGCTCTGTCAATGTGGGTTCCACAAAGTGCGGGCTGAACATGGATGCGGTACGCCTGATGGGAGAGGTGGTGCTGGAGACGGCTAAGGCTACCAAGGCCCAGGATTCTTTGGGCTGCGCCAAGCTGGTAGTATTCTGCAACGCACCAGATGATAACCCGTTTATGGCAGGAGCTTTTCACGGAGTCACAGAGGCAGAGGCTATTATCAATGTAGGCGTCAGCGGGCCTGGTGTTGTGAAGACAGCACTGGAAAAGGTAAGAGGAGAAAACTTCGAGGTATTGTGTGAGACCATCAAGAAGACAGCTTTTAAGATTACCAGAGTAGGCCAGCTGGTGGCTCAGGAAGCTGCCAAGCGTCTGGGTGTTCCTTTTGGAATTATCGACCTTTCCCTGGCGCCTACGCCAGCAGTGGGTGACAGCGTAGCGGAGATTTTAGAGGAGATTGGCCTGGAACGAGTTGGCGCTCCTGGAACTACGGCAGCGCTGGCCATGCTGAATGACCAGGTGAAAAAGGGTGGAATTATGGCTTCCTCCTATGTAGGCGGCTTAAGCGGTGCCTTTATCCCTGTCAGCGAAGATCAGGGTATGATTGATGCAGTTACATTGGGCGCACTGACCATTGAGAAACTGGAGGCCATGACCTGTGTCTGCTCGGTAGGGCTTGACATGATCGCCGTGCCGGGAGACACCTCTGCGGCTACAATTTCAGGCATTATCGCAGATGAGGCAGCCATTGGAATGATCAATCAGAAGACCACAGCAGTCCGTCTCATTCCAGTGATCGGAAAACAGATAGGGGACACAGTAGAATTTGGCGGCCTGCTGGGCTATGCTCCTGTAATGCCGGTGAACCGCTTTAAATGCGAGGATTTTATAGGCCGTACAGGACGGATTCCAGCTCCTGTTCACAGCTTCAAAAATTAATTGAGGGCGGGATAAGATGGAACAAGGACATAAGTTAGACGAGGCATTCACTTTTTTTCTTAATGAGAAGCTGGAGCGGATTATTTTAAGCAATCCAAGAACGAGAGACGGATATGTAAAGCTGGTTCTCCGCCCTCTGATTTTGCAGGGAGAGCTGAAATTTCAGGCAGAGGAGTTTACAGAGAAACAGGCCTTCCATAGGAACATGAGCGCTGAGGAGGCAGCCGAGTATCTGAAGGAACAGCTCTTTTCTCTCTACCGGAATGGCGAGATTCTTTCTCTTCTGGGAAGCGGGATGATTCTTGTGGGGAAAAAGGGAACTGTGACTGTTAAAATAAAGAAAAAAGCTGCTGGAATGGCATCGGATAAAAAAACGGTCTCTGAGGGAATCCAGACAGGCAGGAAAAAGGCTGTGGATATCAGCCAGGAGGATCTGGTCAGACTGAGCCGTCATAACCGGGCGAAAAACTATGTACTGCCAGAAGGAACGCCGGTTCCGTTTCTGGCTGATCTGGGTGTAATGACAAAAGACGGGGCTGTTGTGAAGGCAAAGTATGATAAATTCCGCCAGATTAACCGTTTCCTGGAATTTGTGGAGGATATCCTGCCCAGACTGGATCGTTCCAAGGAGACGAAAATCATAGATTTTGGATGTGGAAAATCTTATCTGACCTTTGCCATGTATTACTATTTAAAAGAAGTCAAGGGCTATCCCATTCGGATTGTAGGGCTGGATTTAAAAAAGGACGTGATTGCTCTCTGCAGCAAGCTGGCAGAAAAGTTTGGATTTGAAAACCTGACATTTCTCCACGGCGATATCGCGGACTATGAGGGAATGGATCAGGTGGATATGGTGGTGACTCTCCACGCCTGCGATACGGCTACAGATTACGCTCTGGCCAAGGCAGTCCGCTGGGGCGCGAAAGTGATTTTGTCCGTTCCCTGCTGCCAGCATGAGCTGAACGGACAGATTGAGAGCAGCCTGCTGGCTCCGGCTCTCAAGTATGGTCTGATTAAGGAGAGGATGTCTGCTCTTCTGACAGACTCTATCCGGGCCGGCCTTCTGGAGGAGGCGGGCTACAGAACCCAGATTCTGGAATTTATCGACATGGAACATACGCCGAAAAACATCATGCTCCGGGCTGTCCGTCAGGGAAGACCTCAGAAGCAGCAGGGTCTTGCAGAACTGATAGAGGAGCTTCATGCAGACCCCACGCTTTTAAAGCTTTTAAAGGAACAGAAAAGTCTCTAGTCCAGGATTAAAACTGGCTGGGTATACTCGTTTTGGAAGACGGCTGTTCTGCCTGGAAACAGTCCAGAAGCAGCTTTTTCACACCGCACCGTCTGGTAAAGATGGGAAGACTGGATTTCGCAGGCCAGCATGGCGGCGCCTGCAGAATCCAGTTTTTTTTCTGCTCCGGCAAGCTTTGTGATAACTGGAATGGAGGAATTTTTCTTAATCCGGCGCAGAAGAGGGGCAGCGCTTTTCCGAAATCCCAGAATTCTGGCATAGGGGGCGAAACCAGCTTCTTTAAAAAGATTCATCTGGCTCTGCTCAATTCCAAGGATGAGGTGAATCAGCCCCCGGCTGACGCCGGTATAGGTGAACTGCCGGCTTTTCAGCTCTCTGATCCTCTGTTCAAAGGAAGCGTATCCTGGGGCCAGCTTCCTGATTCTGGCCGCCAGTTCAGGCCGTATTTCCGCATAGTGTTCCGGCTCCTGCTCAGTCAGAAGCCGGTAATTTAAAAGTCCGGAAAAATCATCTAAAAAGACGGGAATATCCTGGAAGACAGAAAGAAAGGACGGCTCAGGAAGAAGAGGACGAAGCGCCTGAAGTTCTGTTCCTCTTTGAAGCGCCTGCCGGACAGCCAGAGCAGATCCCAGGATGCCGTCAAGGGAAGGATCGTGATAGCCGTTTCCCTTTCGCTTGATGGTAAAGCAGGCGAGAGGGCTGTGCTGCCGCAGAACTGCCTGGCAGTATTCTACTCCTAAAATATTGTTAGGGGCAAAGAGCAGATCTGCCTCCTCCTGTCCCTCAGCAGCCAGCGCGGCGCTCCTGGCTTCCGGGAAGGTTTTTCCCGCCTTCAGGGAAGCCAGCAGCTGTTTTTTGAAATTTTCGGATTCCTCATTTAAAAGACAGGCCGTGCGCTGGATGGGTTCAATCTCCCCACATTCGCTGCCAAAACAGATGGAATCCACAGAGCCAAGGGCGGTGAAGAGAGCTACGGCGTAGGAAGCGAACTCTCTGGCTGAGGCGGTAGAGAAGGGAGCCGGCATTTCAAATACAATGTCAGCTCCACAGACGAGAGCCGTCCTGGCGCGGCTGTACTTGTCGAAAACAGCGGGAGCCCCTCTTTGGACAAAACTTCCGCTCATCACCACTGCCGTATAATCGGCTCCGGCGATTTCCTTTGCCTTCTTTAAATGAAACAGATGGCCATTGTGAAATGGATTATATTCTGTGATCAGTCCTGTTACACGCATAGATTGTTCTGCCTTTCCTAGAGTGGTTCTGGTGCCAGTACACAAAAAAAGATTTAGATGCCTGACATCATTTATGATTCTGCTGCTGACTCTGAGCTGCCATCATTATATATAGAAGAGGGCAAAAACGCAAGGTTAAAAAACAAACAAGCCTGTTAAAAAAATATTTAATAAAAAATCGACAATTATCTCTTGTATACAATAAACAGGTGGTATATAATGTTAACAGAAATCATTTATCTCTATGAAAGGGGTTTTTTAACCATGGCATTTATTGATTTAATGAAAGCAAAGGCAAAACAGGACAAGCAGACAATCGTTTTACCTGAGAGTAAAGATAAAAGAACACTGATTGCAGCTGCTCAGATTCTTCAGGAGGGCACGGCTGATCTGATCATGGTAGGCAAGGAAGAGAAGATCATGGATGGTGCCGGCTGGCTGGAAGTTGATTTAACAGGATTAAAAGTAGTCGATCCAGATACAGATCCGAAGTTTGACCACTATGCAGAGACTCTGTTTGAGCTGAGAAAGCACAAGGGCATGACTAAGGAGAAGGCTGAGGAACTCTTAAAGACAGATTATATCACATACGGCGTTATGATGGTAAAAGAGAAGGATGCAGACGGTCTCGTTGCAGGAGCATGCCATGCGACTGCAGATACTTTAAGACCTGCTCTTCAGATTTTAAAGACTGCTCCTGGAACAGAGCTTGTTTCCGGCTTCTTTATTATGGACGTTCCGAACTGCGAGTATGGTTCTAACGGCACTTTCTTATTCGCAGACTGTGGTCTGAATCAGGATCCGAACTCTGAGGAGTTAGCTGCTATCGCTGATTCCAGTGCTAAGAGCTTCCGTGCTCTGGTAGGAGAGAAGCCGATTATTGCCATGCTGTCCCACTCCACAAAGGGAAGTGCAAAGCATGCGCTGGTTGATAAGGTTACAAAGGCAGTTGAGATTGCACACGAGAAGTATCCGCAGCTTGATCTGGACGGAGAACTGCAGTTAGACGCTGCTCTTGTTCCTGAGGTTGCTAAATCCAAGGCTAAGGGAAGCCCGGTTGCAGGTCATGCAAACGTTCTGATTTTCCCGAATCTGGACTGCGGAAACATCGGCTACAAGCTGGTTCAGAGACTGGCTAAGGCAGAGGCTTACGGCCCGATGCTTCAGGGTATCTCCAGACCGGTTAACGACTTATCCCGAGGCTGCTCCGCTGAGGATATTGTGGGCGTAGTTGCTCTGACAGCTGTACAGGCTCAGATGTCATAAAATAAAAAGAATGTATATAAGGAAAGGGTTAGGAGACATGAATATTTTAGTTATTAACTGCGGCAGCTCCTCTTTAAAGTATCAGCTGATTAATTCTGAGACAGAGGACGTACTTGCAAAGGGACTCTGCGAAAGAATCGGAATTGACGGAATTCTTACTTATCAGCCAGCTGGCAAAGATAAGGAGAAGAGCGAAAAGGCTATGCCGACCCACACAGAGGCAATCAAGTTTGTGCTTGAGGCTCTGACAAACGAGAAAACAGGCGTAATCAAGAGCTTAGCTGAGGTTGGAGCAGTAGGTCACCGTATTGTACACGGCGGTGAGAAGTTTACAGCTTCTACTGTTTTAACTGCAGAGACCATTAAGGCTATCGAAGAGTGCAGCGATCTGGCTCCTCTTCACAATCCGGCAAACCTGATCGGCGTACGCGCATGCCAGGAGCTTATGCCGAACGTGCCGATGGTAGCAGTGTTTGACACAGCATTCCATCAGACTATGCCAAAGACAGCATACCTTTATGGCCTTCCATACGAGTACTATGAAAATTACAAGGTAAGAAGATACGGTTTCCACGGAACAAGCCACAGCTTCGTTTCCAAGAGAACAGCTGAGATTATCGGAAAGCCATATGAGGACTGCAAGATTATCGTATGCCACTTAGGAAACGGCGCAAGCCTTTCCGCTGTTATGAACGGAAAATCCGTTGATACCAGCATGGGTCTTACTCCTCTTGAGGGACTTGTAATGGGAACACGTTCCGGAGATATCGATCCGGCTATCATCGAGTTTGTTGCTAAGAAAGAGGGCAAGACACTGGATGAGATGATGACAGTTTTAAATAAGAAATCTGGTCTGTTAGGAATTTCCTGCGTATCCAGCGATGGACGTGACCTGGAGGATGCAGCGGCTAAGGGTGATGAAAAGGCACAGGCAGCTCTCGACATCTTCGCTTACAGAGTTGTTAAATACATCGGAGCATATGCAGCAGCTATGAATGGCGTTGATGCCATCGTATTTACAGCAGGTATCGGAGAGAATGATATCAGCTGCAGAAGCAAGGTATGCAAGAACCTTACCTACTTAGGCGCAGAGATCGATGAGGAGTTAAACAAGTGCAGAGGCGAGGAGAGAATCATCTCTACTCCAGAGTCAAAGGTTAAACTCTTAGTTGTTCCGACAAACGAGGAGCTGGCTATTGCAAGAGAGACACTGGCTTTAGTAAAATAATCCGTTCAGTAAGATAATCTGCAAATTAACCATTGACAAAAAACGAGGGCCTATGTATAATAGCATAGTGCGTATTAGGAGATTAATATGCTGATTAATTTATCTGAACTTTTTACCTGCGAAGGCAAGAAAAAGGTTTATGACGCAGAAATCGGACTGACGGAGGTCAGCATAGGGGGAGAGGATTACAAGATTGTGTCCGCAGAGCCTTTTCAGCTGACAGTAACAAACACAGGAGACAGGAAGTATTTCCTGGAAGGCAGCACGAAGGTGACTGTCGAAATTCCATGCTCCAGATGTCTGGAACCGGTAGCCTATGTCTGTGAGCTCACGCTTGACAGGGAGCTGGAGACGGATAAACCAGAGGCCGGGCAGGCAGAAGATTTGGATGAACAACCTTATTTAAGCGGTTATAATCTGGATGTAGACCAGTTAGCATTAAGTGAGATTCTGATTGGTTTGCCTATGAAAGTCCTTTGCAGAGAAGATTGTAAGGGGATTTGCAATAGATGTGGAACGAATCTCAATTATGGGACTTGTACCTGCGACCGAACGTCGCTCGATCCACGGATGGCAGTTATCCAGGATATCTACAAACAATTTAAGGAGGTGTAACCATGTCTATCTGTCCAAAGAATAAATCTTCCAAAGCAAGAAGAGACAGCCGTAGAGCTAACTGGAAGATGAGTGCTCCAAACTTAGTAAAGTGCAGCAAGTGCGGCGCTTTAATGATGCCTCATAGAGTTTGCAAGGCTTGCGGTTCTTACAACAAGAAAGAGATCATCAAGGTTGAGGACTAATTAAAAATGCAGATGAAATCGAGGGAAAGTTTAAATTTTCCCTCGATTTTTTTATCGTAGGGAAGTTTTAATGGGAATCCCTGTTTTTTCAAGGACAAGAGGGTTTCATTTTTAGAAGATGAGTGATAGAATACGGATGGAAGTTCGTATTCTATTTTCATATTGATTAACGTCAGTGTACAAGGAACAAAACTGACGCTGCCATCAAATATAAATACAAAGGAGGAGGGATTGTCTATGAAGCAGAATGTAAGGCTTACAACGCTTAGCAAGACGTCTGGATGAGCGGCAAAAATAGGTCCTGAGACCCTTGCCCAGGTTCTGGGCAAGCTGCCGAAGTTTCATGATGATAACCTGTTAGTTGGAATTGAAACATCCGACGATGCGGCTATTTATAAGATAACTGATGAAATTGCCATGATTCAGACTGTGGATTTTTTCACTCCGATTGTGGATGATCCATATATGTTCGGTCAGATTGCAGCGGCAAACTCATTGAGCGATGTGTGGGCCATGGGCGGAGAGCCGGCAGTTGCTCTTAACATTGTAGGATTTCCAAACTGTCTGGATCCGGGAATTCTCGGAGATATTCTGGCAGGCGGAGCTGATAAGGTGAAGGAGGCCGGCGCTGTCCTGGTAGGAGGGCACTCTGTTCAGGATGATGAACCGAAGTATGGACTGTGTGTGTCTGGATTTGTACACCCACAGAAGATTTTTAAGAATTATGGCTGCAAGCCAGGGGATGTGCTGGTGTTGACGAAACAGATCGGAAGCGGAGTTGTCAATACGGCGATTAAAGCTGAGATGGCTTCTGCCTCAGCGATCCAGGAAGCGCAGACGGTTATGGCTTCTCTAAACCAGAAGGCAAAGAGAGCCGCAGATCGCTGCCGCATTTCTGCCTGCACAGATATTACTGGATTTGGACTTCTGGGACACTGTGTGGAGATGGCTTCTGCCAGCGATGTTACCTTTGAATTAAAAGTAACAGATATCGCTTATTTCCAGGATGCGGTCGAGTATGCCCGGATGGGACTTGTTCCGGCTGGAACCTACAAAAACAGAGGCTATTCCATTGGAAGCGTAGATGCCCAGGGAATTGAAGAATTCTATCTGGATCTGCTCTACGATCCTCAGACCTCCGGCGGCCTTCTTTTAAGTGTGGCAAAGGAAGACTTAGGTATGCTGCTTGCAGAACTGAAGGCTTCTGGTATTGATACAGCTGTCTCTGTTATTGGAAACGTAGCTCCTAAGAGTGATAAGCTGATTCGGTTATCAAGATAATAAATAGAAGAAATCCGTATTGTTATGGGGTGGACAGCAGGGGGATAATTGAAAGGATACCATACGGATGAATTTAAAACAGTTAGAAGCTTTTGTGGAAGTAGCAGAGTCGGGCAGTTTTTCAAAAGCGGCGAAACGCCTGTTTCTTACTCAGCCTACAGTCAGCGCTCATATTCTGGCGCTGGAGAGGGAGCTGGATATCCGGCTGTTTGTGAGAAATACCAAGGAAGTCTGTCTGACAGAAGAGGGACAGCGGTTATATCTCTATGCCAGGCAGATGGCAGATCTTCAGTATAAAATCGAGGAGGAATTCGGACGCCGGAAAGCGGAAGAGAAGCAGTGTATTGCCATTGCTGCTTCCACAGTGCCGGCTCAGTATCTTCTGCCTGAACTTCTGGCAAAATTTAATGACAGATATCCGGGCGAACAGCTCCGCATTCAGGAGATGGACAGTGCCCAGGTGGTGGAGCAGATATCAGAGCACAAGGCGGATATCGGCTTTACAGGCACGGTTCTGGAAAAGAAGCACTGCAAGTACATTCCGTTTTACAGGGATGAGATGGTGATTATTACGCCGAACAGCGGACGATACCAGGCGATTGACAGAGAGTCCGGCGATATTTCCTGGATTTGCCAGGAGACTATGCTGATGAGAGAGGAAGGTTCCGGAACCAGAAAGGAAGCGGAACGCCAGCTCGCTGAGCTGGGAATTCTGCCCGAACGGCTGAATATTATGGCCAGTATTGGAAATCAGGAGACGATCAAAAAGTCTGTGATACAGGGACTTGGAATTTCCATTTTGTCAAATCTTGCTGTCCGGGAGGAAACAGAGTCTGGAAAATTATTGACATTTTCCATTCCCAGCGAGCGATCCGGCCGCAATATCAACGTAGTGTATAATAAAAATTATCAGCTCTCAAAATCTGCGAAGAGGTTTCTGAGAACTGTGAAGGAAGCGTACAGAGAAAAAGAATAAGTATGCTGCAAAGAGATGTTTTCTGCCGTGTTTACGGTTTCGGGAAGCATCTCTTTTTATGTTTTCTATACTGCTGGCGCCAGTGTTGTTCCTTGTACACTGACGCTGTATGAATGCTATAGAAAAAAATTATAAATAAAATGATTTATAGAAGATATAAATTTGATTTTGTACGGGAAGTACCCTATAGTTATTATAGTATCTGCGTACAGCAGGCAATTAATTTGAGAAAAAACGGCAGTGCGAAAGACTTGAAATGAGGGCTATGAAGAAGCAACAAACAGGGAAAATAAATAAAAAAGTATGGATTTTTGCAGGACTGATTCTCCTGCTTTTTCTATGCGGACGAAATTTCGGATGGGCAGAAAGCTTTACAGGCGGACAGGCGGCGGAACTTTTAAAAAAAACAGTAGAGGAAAATTTCTGGCAGGCGGCAGGTCTGTATCTTGTGTTTACGGTGATAGGAAGCGTGGTTCTGGCGCTGCCTGGAATTACCTTTGCTGTTCTGGCCAGCCTTTTGTTCGGTCCTGCCTTAGGGACGTTTCTCTGCGTGCTGGCGGCCACTGCCGGGGCGGCTCTGGCTTTTGCTGCCGGCCGTTTTTTCCTGCGGGATACTGTGAAGCCCATGGCTGTAAAAAATCCCTATCTGAAAAAATGGCTGTTTGATGAATCAGGTAAAAATCAGATGTTTGTCCTGATGATTACCAGGCTGGTTCCACTGTTTCCCTATAATCTCCAAAATTTTGCTTATGGTGTGACGGATATCAGTTTCTGGGCATATCTGACAGGTTCCTTTGTGTTTATGCTTCCAGGAACCGCTATGTACACGGTGGGGACAGCCGGCCTTACAGATTCAGAGAATAGGGTGCTCTATCTGGGAACAGCGGTTCTGCTGGCTGCGGCCGTTTTCTGTCTGGGGCTGCTTTTAAAAAAGAAATACGTGTCTGGTGAAAATGGAGAGGAGGCAGAGCTGTCTTCCAGGAGCGGAGATCTGGCAGAGCTGGTTCTGGATGCCAGAAGGAGAGAGCTGGACAAGCTGGAGCCGGACGCCGCAGGCAGGGCAGAGAGGGACTGCATCCATTGCCATATCTGTCAGGAACACTGTGGATTTCTGAAGAAATATCAGCTTGATTTGGGAGATATCGAGAGGTTTCAGGAGCTTTCCTATCACTGCTTTCTCTGCGGAGCCTGTGCCTCTGTCTGCCCAAAGAACATTGACGGAAGAGAGACAGCTTTGGCTCTTAGAAGGCGGCAGGTCAGAGAGGCAGGAGGAAGGCTGAAAGAAAAGGGATATGGAGTTCTTCTGCTTGAGAAGAGGAGGTATCTGTTTTCTAACTATAAAAATTCAGGTTCAGAGAGCGTGCTGTTTCCTGGTTGCAATTTTCCTTCTTTTTACCCGCGGACTACCAGATATCTGGCTGAGCTTTTAAGAAGAGAAGCAGGAATGGGAATTGTTTTTGACTGCTGCGGAAAGCCGGTGGCAGAGCTGGGGCTTGAGGCGGAGGAAAAAAGAATTCTCTCAGATTTGAATAGAAGGCTTGTGAACACAGGCACAAAGGAGATCGTGGCTCTCTGTCCCAACTGCTATCACTTTTTAAAAGGGAAGCTGAGCATACCAGTAGTAGGAATCTACGAAAAGCTTCAGTCTCTGGGGCTGGGAGCAGTGATAGAAAATGCGCCTGCTGTGTTTATGCCCTGTCCGGATCGGGAAAAGAGAGAATTGTTTCTCCAGATTCAGGCTTTTTCCGGCCAGGCTCTGAGGCAGATGAATGATTGTCAGTGCTGCGGCCTGGGAGGGTGTGCTTCCGGGAAGGAGAAGGAACTGGCGGATTCTATGTGTCAGGTGATTAGGAAAGAGGAGCCTGTCATGACTTACTGCGCCTCCTGCTCAGGCAGCCTTGTCAGAAAAGGATGCCAGGACGTGGAGCACGCTTTGGTAAAAATTTTGGGAACAGGGGAGAAGCCAGACACAGGCCATTCCCTTTTCAACAGAGTGAAATTTAAATGCTGGAAACAGCGCTGAAAAAACGAAAGAATAGAGGGATAGCAAGATGAAAAAGAAGAAAATCTGGACAAAGCAGATCTTATTGCTTGCTTTGATTGGAATAGCTGCAGGAGCTTACTATACGGCTGAACCGGTGAGAATGGCTATGAACCGGGTGTTTCAGATGTTTGCCAGCGGAGACTTTACAGTTGTAAAGGAATTTGTGGCTTCTTACGGGGGCTATGCAGCAGCGATTTCATTTCTGCTGATGATTTTTCAGTCAGTGGCAGCGCCGCTTCCGGCCTTTCTGCTGACCTTTGCCAACGCAAATCTTTTCGGATGGTGGCAGGGGGCTGTTCTATCCTGGTCCAGCGCCATGGCAGGAGCGGCTGTGTGCTTTTTCATTGCCAGAATCCTGGGAAGAGATGCAGCGGAAAAGCTGACCAGCCGGGCTGGACTTGTCCAGATCGACACGTTTTTTGAAAAGTATGGAAAAAATACAGTGCTGATCTGCAGACTTCTGCCGTTTGTATCCTTTGATATTGTCAGCTATGCGGCAGGCCTTACATCCATGTCCTTTGGCGCATTTTTCACTGCCACAGGACTGGGACAGCTTCCGGCAACGATTGTATACTCCTATGTGGGAAGTATGCTGACAGGAGGAGCAAAGCTTCTGGTGACAGGACTGATGATTTTATTTGCCCTGTCTGCTCTGATTGTCATGATCCGCAGGATCTATACAGATCGGCACAGACAGACAGCTTAGCAAGACAGAGGATGAAAGCGATGAGACAGGCGATAATTATATTTACCAGAATTCCTATTCAGGGAAAAACGAAAACGAGAATGATGCCTCATCTTTCTCCACGCCAGTGCGCAGCTCTTCATGCCTGCTTTTTAATGGATATCAGAAAGCAGTGTGAGGCCTGCGGCGCGGATCTTTTTGTCAGCTACGCAGCAGAGAACGGAAAGCTGGAGCGGCTTAGAACTCTGCTGGGAGAAGAAAAAAGATACATACCCCAGGAGGGGAAGAATTTGGGAGAGCGGATGCTTCACGCTTTTCAGCAGGTATTTGAGCAGGGTTATGATTCCTGCGTGCTGATAGGGACGGATGTACCTGAGCTTAGAGAGTGCCACCTAAAGAAAGCTTTCTGGAAGCTTCAGGAGCAGGATATCGTGTTTGGAAAGACAATGGACGGCGGTTACTATTTGGTGGGAATGAAAAAGCCGCAGCCTCTTGTTTTCGGGTTGGATGAATACGGCCACAGCCGTGTGCTGGAGGAGACGCTGGCTCAGATTTCTGAAGCTGGTCTTACAGCAGGATTTACAGATACTCTTTCTGATATGGATACACCGGAAGACTTGAGAGGCCTTTATGAGAGGATAAGGCGGGATCCAGATCTGGCGGCCAGCCGGACAGGACGATTTGTCACGAAAAATCGAAAAATTTCAATTATTATTCCTATTTACAATGAACGAAAGACTATTGAGTCCATGCAAAGGCAGCTGCTTGTGCTGAAAGACAGGTGTGAGATTTTGTTTGTAGATGGCGGAAGCACTGACGGAACGCAGGATCTTATCTGGCCGGAATACAGGATGATTTCCTCCGGGAAGGGGAGAGCCTGTCAGATGAATACGGGGGCTGTAAACAGTACAGGAGATATTCTGTTTTTTCTCCACTGTGACAGCGAGCTTCCCCAGAATCCGCTGGGAGAAATCCGCCGGGTTCTGAGCGGCCACAGGGCCGGCTGCTTTGGAATTGCTTTTCATTCAAAAAATTTCTTTATGTTTACCTGCCAGGTGATTTCCAACCACAGGATTAAGGACAGGAAGGTGATGTTTGGTGATCAGGGGATTTTTATCGACAGAGCACTGTTCTTTCAGGCTGGGATGTTTCCGGAGATTCCCATTATGGAGGATTATCAGTTCTCTCTCACCCTGAAGGAAATGGGAGTGAAGCTGGGAATGGCAAGACACAGGATTTATACTTCAGATCGAAGATTTCCCAGGGGAACGATTCCCAAGCTTAAACTGATGTGGAAAATGAACCGTCTTAGGAAGATGTACCGGGATGGAGTTTCAATAGAGAAAATTGCCAGATTGTACCAGGATATCAGATAAAATGGGACAACAGAGACTGCAGGAGGAAAAGACATGAAACAGCTGCCGGAGGGACTGGAAAAAATTGTCACAGGAGAGAGATTTCGGGCCGCGCTGGGGCTTCCAGAACGGATAGAGGAACAATATGATATTCTGGCTCAGGGAGAGTACAATCGAAATTTTCTGTTTACTCATCCTGTGACAGGGCAAAGGCTGGTGCTGCGGCTGAATTTTGGAAGCCAGATGCACCTGGAACATCAGATTGAATACGAATATCAGGCACTCCGTCTGCTGGAGACCTCAGGAAGAACGCCGAAGCCACTGTATGTGGATGGGAGCAGGAAATACTCCAAACAGGGATTTCTGGTAATGGAATTTCTGCCGGGGCGGCCCCTTGACTACAGAAAAGATCTGCTGTCAGCAGCTGAGTGTCTGGCGGATATCCACAGCACGGGCCTGCCGGAGAAACACGGCCTGATCTGCCCGAAAAAACCGCTCCAGGCTATCCTGGAGGAATGCGAGGAAATGGTGAAAACCTATATGGACTCTAATCTGGGAGACATGCAGACAAAGCGGACAATTCGGCGTCTTCTGGATCAGGGGTGGAAACAGGCGGACAGGCTGGGCGAAGTTTCCTGCAGACGCTGCATTAACACAGAGCTTAATTCCACGAATTTCCTTGTGAACGGGCCAGGGAAGAAAACCTTTCTTATAGACTGGGAGAAACCCCTGTACGGAGATCCTGCTCAGGATTTAGGCCATTTTCTGGCTCCTACCACTACCTTCTGGAAGACAGATGTTATGCTTTCAAGGGAGGAAAGAGAGGCCTTCGTGACAGAATATATCCGCTCTGCAGAAGATAAAGCGCTCACAGAAGGGGTGCGGGAACGGACCCGCCTGTATCTTCCCATTACCTGCCTGCGGGGAATCACCTGGTGTGCCATGGCCTGGGTGCAGTATCGGAAGCCTGGCAGGGAACTGGTCAACGAATCCACCAGGAAGAAGCTTGATCAATATCTGGATGCTGGATTTCTGGCTCAGATTGGAGCGATGATAGAAGGAGAAAGGGACATCTAGGGAATATGAAACAGGATTTGAATACATCAGATTTTTTGGAGGGAGCGGCAGCAGTTCTCATTGCAGCGGCGATTACAGGGGTGACGGCTGTTCTCCCTATGGTGGCCTCTGTGGGCAGACTGGTCTATGCCAACAATATCCCGGTTATGCTTATGAGCATGAAATTTGGGCCGATAGGAGGCATGCTGTATGCAGCGGCGGCTTCATTGATTCTCAATAATATCGGAATGGGCAGCGGCGTACTGATTTACGTGCTGCTGTTTCAGCTGGCAGAGGCTGCCTTGGCCGGACTTTTGTGGCACAAAAAGAGATTTCATGTGCTGCGGTACGGAGCTACTGTGCTGGGAGGCACGTTTTTATTAAAGCCTCTTTCGTTTCTGCTGTATTATCTCTTTAACAGAGAATTCACAGGAGACAGAAGCGTGTTTTCCTATATGGCGGAGAGCTGTACAGGATATCTGCACTCAGGCTGGCAGAACACACTTCTTCTCTATGGATCAGGAATTCTGTGCGGTTATTTTTTAAACCGTTTACTGGAATTATTATTTCAACGTATAGGTCAGAAAGACCGAAAATACTACAAAAAGGAGGAACCAGAAGCATGAAAAAGAAAATCTGGATGGCGGCTGTGGCGGCAGCATCTGCTGCTGTTCTCGGAGCCTGCTCAGGAGGGGCAAAGGAAACGTCTGAGACAGCTCAGCCTTCTGCTGCTGAGACAGCAGAGGAGCATGCGCAGGCAGAGGAGACAGGAGAGAAGAACCAGGGGGAAATCGGCTCTGTCACAGCGGAGGAGCTTAAGGACAAGGTGGTTCAGCTGATTGATGTACGCTCTGAGGAGCAGTATATTGGCTGGAAGACGGCAGAGGGAGAAGGCGGCCACATGGAGGGCGCTGTGGATTTTCCGGAGAGCTGGCTGTCCATGGACTTGGAGACAGAATCAGCAATCGGAACTACTATGGAGCTGGAACTGGAGCGCCGCGGCCTGGATCCGTCTAAGGAGACGGTCCTCTATGGAAATGGAACAGTTTCCGAGGAGACGGCAAAGAAATACCAGGAGCTGGGATTTACCGATTTGTCCGTTCTGGACGGCGGATATGAGGCGTATCTGGAGGCAGGAGGGGAAGCTTTAAGCCTTCCGGGCTACCAGATGTACGTATCTCCTCAGTGGGTTCAGGATCTGGCCGATGGAAAAAATCCAGAAAGCTATGAGGGAAATGGGTTTCAGATTGTAGAGGTTTCTTTGGCCAGCGAGACGGAGGAGTATGCCAAGGGCCATCTTCCAGGGGCAGTAAACGTCAATGCAGATGTGATTAACCATGTTCCAGGACTCCGTGCTCTGGCTGATTACGAAGTAGTTCCGATGGAGGAACAGTTAAAGTTCTGGAACCGCCCGTCTGACGAAGAGATCCAGAAGACGCTGGAGGGACTCGGCATTACAAAGGACACGACCGTAGTGCTTTATGGAACGACAGCGGCAACTACGGCAGCAGCAAGAGCAGGACTGATTATGAAGTATGCCGGTGTAGAGGACATCCGTCTTTTGAATGGCGGAAAGACCTTATGGGCTTTGGAAGGCAGGGAGTGGGATACAGAAATCCACCAGCCAAAGACAGTGGAATTTGGAGCAGAGGTTCCGCAGAATCCAGACGTGATCTATGATTATGAGGAGGAGCTGGCGGCTGTAAATAATGAAAATTCAGCCATCGCTTCGATCAGAAGCTGGGAGGAGTACCTGGGAAATATCAGCGGCTATACCTATATCGGAGAGGCAGGAGACATTGCCAAGTCCAGATTCGGCTACGCAGGTTCTGATCCGTACAGTATGGAGGACTTCCGAAATGTGGACAATACTATGTTCAACTATGAGATGATAGAGGAGCGTTGGGAGCGCTGGGGCATTACCCCGGACAAAGAGGTGGTATTCCACTGCGGCACAGGCTGGAGAGCCAGCGAGACATATTTTTATGCTCAGGCAATGGGCTGGGAAAATATCCATGTTTATGACGGTGGATGGTACGAGTGGCATAAGCATCCAGAAAGCCCTGTAAAAGAGAAGGGACTTCCGGAGGACGCACCGGAGCAGAAACCGGAAGAGTTCTTTGTAGTGAAAAAGAAATAGACATCAATAGACAAAGCTAATAGAACGGCCCGTTTGATAGAGAAAAACTATGGATCGGGCCGAAAGCCTGATTGAAGAACAGAGCCTTTGAGAGTATAATATCTAAGGTTTGATAAAGAAAGAGGAGGACATTACTCATGAGAAAGAAATTAACAGCAGCATTATTAGTATCTGCTATGGCGGCTATGATGGCAACAGGATGCGCTTCCAGCTCCGGCAGTAAGGAGACAGCAGCAGAGACAACGGCAGCGGAAACAGCGGCAGGCGAGACAGAGGCAGCAGGAGCAGAGACAACGGAAGCCGCCAAGGAGGCGGGAGAGACTCAGTATGTAGCTCCGGCAGATGCTGTGAAGGCGGCTCAGTCTGACGAGGTTCATGTGCTGGACGTAAGGGAGTGGGCAAACTATGCAGAGGGAAGAGTAGCTGGTTCTGAGTGGTGTCCGATTTTCCCGCTGGAGGATGAGTCTCTGGCTGAGCAGATGACTGCTTACGCAGAGGAGCACTTAAAGGACGGAAAAGAGATTTACATTATCTGCAACAGCGGAAAAAGAGGAGCTGCAAAGACAACAGAGGTTCTCACAGAGGCAGGCATCGATCCGTCTCTGCTCTATACAGTTGAGGGAGGAGCGAAAGCTCTCGGAGAGGAGAAAGCCCTTACTACAAACCGCGTGGAGGAGTCCATTGACTGGCAGTATGTGACAGGCAAGGAGGCGGTAGAGGCTCTGGGAAGCGAGGACGTTCAGTTCTTAGACGTGCGCGACGCAGAGACTTACGCAGCAGGCCATTTTCCTCAGTCTGTGAACGTAGGTTTAAAAGAGGTTGAAGATCCGGCAGCTCAGTCCGAGATGTATAAGGTGGCAACGACAGAGTTAGACGCTGAGAAGCCAGTTTATATTCTCTGCTACAGCGGAAACAAGTGTGCCAAGACAGCTGTCTCCGTTATGAAGGATGCTGGCTTTGATCCGGCTGACCTTTTCATCATCGAGAACGGTGCGAAGGATGCAGACGTAGAGGCTTCATTTGTGACAGAGTAATAAGGAGAACATATGAAGAAAAAGTGGTCCGTTATGCTGGCAGCATCTGCCTGTTCTATTTCGATTCTGACCGCCTGCTCCGGTTTAGGAAGCGCTGACACAGACGCTTCCAAGGCAGAAATGAAGGCAGGGGAGACAGGGGCTGCCCAGATAGAGGATATGACTTTCGAGGAAATAAAGGAAGCGGCCAGGGGAACAACAGTTACATTTTACGGCTGGGGAGGAGACGAAAAGCTGAACCAGTGGCTGGACGAGACTTTTGCTCCTGTTATGAAGGAAAAATACGATATTACCATGGAGCGGGTTCCCATGGATATCGATCAGGTGTTAAGCCAGCTGTCAGGAGAGCTCCAGGCCGGGGAGGAGGACGGATCCATCGACATGATCTGGATCAACGGAGAGAATTTCCAGTCTGCCAAGGAAAACAACATGCTTTACGGCCCCTTTACAGACAAGCTTCCAAATTTTAACGAATATGTGGACGCAGAATCTGAGGATGTAACTCTGGATTTCGCCTACCCGGTGGAGGGATATGAGGCCCCCTACGGAAAAGCTCAGATGGTTTTGATTGCAGATACGGAGGTAACTCCGGATCTTCCAAAGAGCGCGGAGGAGTTAAGAGCTTTTGTGGAAGCAAATCCTGGAAAAGTAACGTATCCGGCCCTTCCTGACTTCACGGGAAGCGTGTTCGTGAGAAATATCATCTACGAGTTGTGCGGCTATGAACAGTTTTTAACCATGGAGCCTGACAAGGAGACGGTGAGACAGGCAGTAGCTCCGGCTATGGAGTATTTAAGGGAGTTAAATCCATATCTCTGGAATCAGGGACAGACTTTCCCGGAATCCTCCACCACTCTGGATCACATGTTTGCTGACGGCGAGGTGGTGTTAAACATGACCTATGATGCCTACAGCACTGCGTTAAAGATTGAGGATGGAGCTTACACAGAGACTACAGAAAGCTTTCTGTTTGACAAAGGAACCATCGGAAACACGAACTTTATGGCGATCGCGGCTAATTCCGGCAACAAGGAAGGGGCTATGGCAGCCATTAACGAGATGCTGTCTCCAGAGATCCAGGCGGATCGCTACGAGACGCTGAAGATCATTCCTGTTCTGGACAATGAAGCTCTGACAGACGGGCAGAAGGCTGCCTTTGATCAGGTAGATTTGGGGCAGGGAACAATCCCACAGGATGAACTGCTTTCCAAACGCCTTCCAGAGATGCCGGCAGAGCTGGTTCCGGTGATTGAAGAAATCTGGCTGGAAGAAGTGGTAGGTAAGTAATGAAAAGAAAGCTGGCGCCATACGTGCTGCTGGCTCCTCAAATCATACTGACCATTCTTTTTATGATTGGATTAGGAGCTGGAATCACCCAGAGCTTGGGGGTGATTCCAGCTTTTGGGTTAAAGGAGCCTACGCTGCGCTATTACAAAGAAATTTTTTTGAGGCCAGATATGGCAGAATCTATTTTCTACAGTTTAAGGATCGCCTTCATTTCCGCTTTTGGAGCTGCTGTTATTGGCACGGTTCTCTGCGGCCTCTGCGTGGCAGGGGGAAGAACCAAAGGAGTTTTTATGAGGGTTCTGCAGCTGCCTGTGGCGGTTCCCCATGTGGTGACCGCGCTGTTTGTAGTGAGCCTGTGCTCTCAGAACGGCATGATTGCAAGAGCAGCCTTCAGCCTTGGGCTTATAGAGAGCCAGCAGGAGTTTCCGCTGCTGATTTATGACAGGAAGGGGACAGGAGTAATTCTGGCTTATCTCTGGAAAGAAGTTCCTTTTATTATTTATTTTGTCATCGCTTTGATGGCCAATATCAACGACAGGCTGGGAGAGGCGGCAGTAAACCTGGGAGCCAGCCGTCTGAGCGCTTTCTGCCGGGTGACTTTGCCCCTGTGCTGGGACACGATTTTAAGCGGGTTCCTGATTCTGTTCGTATTTGCCCTGGGCGCGTATGAGCTGCCTTTTCTGCTGGGAGCTACAAAGCCCAAAGCTCTTCCTGTGCTGGCCTATCAGCAGTATATTCATCCAGATCTGAGAAACAGGCCCTATGCCATGGCGCTTAACGGAGTGATTATCATCATTTCACTTGTGAGTGCAGTCATTTATTTCCGGCTGATAAACCGGCAGACCAGAAGGCTTTCAGGAAGGAAAGGGGCAGAAAGATGAGGGAGAGAATGATAAATGCAGTTCTTTTTCTGCTGGCTGCCGTGATCCTGCTTCCGTGCATTCTTCTGATTGTGTGGGCGGTTACGAAACGCTGGGCCTGGCCGGATCTGATCCCGCAGAAATTCTCCTTCCGGGCGGTAAAAGAGGTGTCAGGGCGCAGGGTGGAATTGTTCAGGGTGTTTTTTTCAAGCGTTTTAATCTCCACAGCAGTAGCAGTTTTATCAGCTGTTATCGGCGTTATGACATGCCGGGCGCTGGTTTTCTATGACTTTTTCGGGAAACGGCTGCTTGGATTTCTCACAGTTCTGCCTTTTATGGTTCCCTCTACTGTGTTTGCTATGGGTATTCAGCTTACCTTTATCAGGCTGGGACTTAATAATACGGTTTCAGGCGTGATCCTGGCTCATCTGATCTGCTCCCTGCCCTATGCGGTCCGGCTGATTATGGACGGAACAAGAGCGCTGGGAAGGGGGCTGGAGGAGCAGGCGAGAGTGTTGGGAGCGTCTCCCTGGCAGGCGTTTTTCAGGGTGGCACTGCCTGTCCTGGCTCCTGTCGTTTTGTCAGCGGCCAGCATGGCTTATGTGGTGTCTTTCAGCCAGTATTTTCTTACGCTGATGATAGGAGGAGGGCAGGTAAAGACCTTTTCTATTGTTATGGTTCCCTATCTGCAGAGTGGAGATAGAAGTATAGCCAGTGTGTACAGCGTGCTGTTTCTGGCTGTGACCCTTTCTGTGTTCGGCCTGTACGAATGGATTGGACGGAGATGGACAAAAGATTCAGAAGGAGGATTTTATGAGTAGAGAAGCGCAGAGAGGGCTTGTAATCCGGGAACTGGCCGTCAGTCTGCAGAAGCAGGAAATCCTGCACAGGCTCAGCCTGGAAGCGTCAGAAGGGGAATTTCTGTCCCTTCTGGGGGAATCTGGCTGCGGAAAGAGTACCCTTTTAAAGAGTATCGCAGGACTGCTGGAGGCAGATTCCGGGGAAGTCGTCTTAAACGGCAGAAATCTTTTGAGGGAGCCGCCAGAGAAAAGAGGAACAGTTATTGTATTTCAGGATCTGAGGCTGTTTCCCCACATGACGGCAGAACAGAATATCGCATTTCCCATGGAAATTAAAAAAGTTCCTAAAAGTCAGCAAAAGGAGACAGTAAAGAAGCTTTTAAAAGAAGTTCAAATGTCTGGATTTGAGAAGAGAAAAATAAGAGAGCTTTCCGGAGGCCAGATGCAGCGGGTGGCTCTGGCCAGGGCTCTGGCGGCGGAACCGGAAATTCTTCTGCTGGACGAGCCTTTTTCCGGTCTGGACGAACGGCTCAGGCTGGAAATGGGGAGTCTGGTGAAAAAAATACACAGGGAGCGGGGGATTACCACCATTCTCGTAACCCATGATAAAAGAGAGGCTCTGCAGCTTTCGGACAGGATTGTGCTGATGAGCGGAGGGCGCGTTCTGCAGCAGGGAACACCTGAGGAGCTGTTTTACCGGCCGGTATCAAAGGAGGCGGCGGAATACTTTGGAAAGGTCAATTATCTGAGAGGAAGAGTACAGGAAAATATGTTTGTCAGCCAGTGGGTTCAAATTCCGATTTCCAATTTGAATAATTGGCATGGACGCAGAAGAGGGGAGGCGGAGGTTATGGTGCGTCCGTTTTCTGTCAGACTTACAGGAGCAGGCAGTTTTGCTGTAAAGGAAGTCACTTTCATGGGAGAGATGGTGGAGCTGTCTCTGGAGACACCGTCAGGCCCTTTTCTCTGCCAGATGATGAGCCGGGAGCTGGAGCAGACAGGCATAACAACAGGAGGAAAGGCAGGGATTGAGATTGAGGAAGCGTATTGTATTTGACTGTGACTGTACCTTCGGTGTGGAAAACTGCGACGTGGATGACGGACTGGCTCTGATGTACCTGTTTGGCTGTCCGGAAGCAGAGGTGCTGGGAGTTACAGCAGCCTATGGAAACAGCACCCAGGAGGTGGTTTTAGGAAGCCTTGGAAAACTTTTGGCAGATCTGGGACGGGAGGATATTCCGGTGAAAGCGGGAGGCACCCGGGCAGGGGCTTATGAGAGCGAGGCCGCCTATTTCCTCGCTGAAGCGGCAGATCGGTATCCGGGAGAGCTGTCGATACTGGCTACAGGTTCCCTGACTAATCTGATGGGGGCTTGGAAAAAGGATCCTTCCTTTTTCAGCAAGGTGAAGGAAATTATATTGATGGGAGGTATTACGGAACCTCTTGTATTTCAGAAAAAGATCATGAACGAGCTGAACTTTTCCTGTGATCCGACAGCTTCCCTTGCTGTTCTTACTCAGGGCTCCCTGGTGTCTGTCATTACGGGAAATAACTGCCTGAAGGTGTTGTTTACGAAGGAAGACTATAAAGAACACCTCTTTTCCACGGAGAATCCGGCGGCGGTCTACATCAGGGAGAGGACCGATTACTGGTTTGGGTATAATGAAAATGATTATGGAATCGGCGGTTTCTATAACTGGGATGTGACGGCGGCGGTTTATCTGATGCACCCGGAGCTGTTCTCAGACAACAAAAGGATGTTCTGCCTTTCAGAGGAAGATTTAAAGACAGGGTATCTGCGGGAACTGACGAAAGAAAGCGGCTGTCGGGAGACAGATGCCGCGGTAAGCGTTTTAAATCTGCCTGTGATTAAAGAGGGGAGAGCGCTTAAGGACAACATCTATCAAACCTGGATGCAGGTGAAGATGGGAGAAAAAAAGAAATAAACGAAGGTTCCAGTATACGAAAAGAGCAGAGGATTTGCAGCGGCCTGAGGGAAGCGCGAAATCGTCTGCTCTTTTTTCAATGCTTTTAAATGGTAATAAGATTGTATTCTCTGGTGCCGATTCCCAGCTTTTCAGCGTGCTCTAAGGCCACCATCCAGTTGGTCTCCGGGTGAACGTCTGTAAAATGGTCATGGTGGCAGTGTTCCTTCTCGCTTAAAACGCTTCCTGCCATGACTGGCTGGCGGTTTACTGCATCGGCGCAGGCCATATCCAGGGCTACCGGATCGAAGGAGGCGAACATACCTACATTCGGCACGATGGGCACGTCATTTTCTGCGTGGCAGTCGCAGTAGGGAGATACGTCCACCACAAGGCTGATGTGGAAGTGAGGGCGATCTTTGACTACTGCCAGAGTATACTCTGCGATTTTTTTATTCAGAATATCGTTGGACTCATCACAGTGGTTTGCCACAGCGTCCACAGGACAGACCCCTATACAGCGTCCGCAGCCAACACATCTGTTTTCGTCAATAAAGGCCTTTTTTTCCTGAAAGGAAATAGCTCCATGGGCGCAGTTTCTTTCACAGGCGTGACAGCCGATACACTTGTCCTGAAGGATAAAGGGGCTGGTAGCGTTGTGCATCTCCATTTTTCCGGCGCGGGATCCGCAGCCCATTCCGATGTTCTTGATAGCGCCTCCGAAGCCGGTAGATTCGTGGCCCTTAAAGTGGTTCAGAGAGATGAAAGTATCGGCATCCATGATAGCCTGTCCGATTTTGGCTTCTTTAACGTACTCTCCGTCTATAGGCACAAGAGCTTCGTCCGTTCCCTTCAGCCCGTCTGCAATTAAAATGTGACAGCCGGTGGCGAAGGGATTATAGCCGTTGGTATAGGCAGAGTCCAGATGATCCAGGGCATTCTTACGTCCTCCCACGTAGAGGGTGTTGCAGTCGGTCAGGAAAGGCTTCCCGCCATGCTCTTTAATCAGGTCTGCCACTACCTTGGAATAGTTGGGGCGCAGATAGGCCAGATTTCCCGGCTCGCCGAAATGGATTTTAATAGCAGCATATTTGTTCCGAAAGTCAATCTGCTCAAAAAGTCCGGCTTTTTTAATCAGACGCTCCAGCTTTTGAAGAAGATTTTCGTGAAATGAAGTCCGAAAGGTGGTGAAATACACATTGGATGGTGTCATGGATAATTCCTCCTTTAGTGTGAAAATACTTTTTGCCTCCAGCATTTTATGAATATTTTATCATAAAAAAGGGCGGATGAAAAGAGAAAGCGCCTGATTCTATTGACATTCCAGGCAGGGAAAGATAAGATCATAGAGGTAAGATGAAAGACTGGAGGAGGAACAACATGGAACAGGAAGTATTTTTAAACAGGCTTTTGGATGCTGTGACAGTTTCGGGGGATATTGTGCAGGGAAGCCAGATTGTGAAAGAGGAGATGGAACCCTTTGCAGACCAGGTATTTACAGATATTTTGAATGATACAGTGGCAGTTCTGAACCCGCAGGCAGAGAAGAAAATTCTGGCCACGGCCCATTTAGATGAGATTGGTCTTGTAGTTACCTGCGCGGATGATCACGGATACCTCTATGCTATTGACAGGGGAGGGGTGATTTCCCAGACCTATCCGGGCCATCGCGTACAGATTCACACAGAGCATGGAATTGTAAAGGGTGTGGTAAACGGCTCCAGGGATCTGTGCAGAAAGGAGAAACTGGAGGTAACGGATTTGGCGATTGATATTGGAGCTGATTCCAAGGAGGAGGCCCTGCGCCTTGTAAAGCCAGGCTCTACTGTTACCTTTGACTCTGGTTTCGAGAAACTTTCCGGAGGCAGATTCACAGGAAGGGCTCTGGATGACCGTCTGGGCGTCTATATCATTATGGAGGCCTTTAAGAGAGTAAAGGAGGCTGGAACAAAGCGCGGTATCTACTGCGCGGCTACAGCGGGAGAAGAGACGACGAAAAACGGCGCTTACTTTACGGCTGGAGCCGTAAAGCCGGATCTGGCTGTGGTGGTGGATGTGACCTACTGTACAGATTATCCATATAGTTACTCTGTAAAGGAGGCTGGAGAGGTGAAGCTGGGAGCTGGTCCTGTGCTCTGCAACAGCCCGTTAATTCCGCCTCAGCTGAACCGGCAGGCGGAGAAAATTGCAGCCAGACGGGGAATTCCGGTTCAGTATGAGACAGCCAGCCGCCTGACTTGTACAGACGCAGATAAGATTCATTTTGAGAACGGAGGAACGCCGGTGATTCTGGTATCTATTCCGCTCCGTTATATGCACTCCCCGGCCGAGGTGGCAGACGAGAGAGACGTGGAAGGCTGCATCGGACTGGTAGCAGGCATTCTGGAGGAATTTGAGTTTTAGCAGAGAATGAAAATAAGAAAAAGTTTTCCTGTTCCAATGGAAGTCACGGGAAAACTTTTTCTTATTTTCTTAATAAATGGAAAAGTAATAGTAATAAAGCAAGCCCCCAGGCAGCTGACATTTATCAATCGGCTGCCCGGGGGCTTAAATAATTAGAAAATACAAATCTCTTATGAAACGCTTTACTCTTTGACAGCGCCTCCCATGACACCTGCTACGAACTGCTTCTGGAATACCATGAAGATAATCAGAATCGGAAGAGTAGCGATAGCGGTGGCCAGAAGGATGACTGCAAAGTCCTTGTTAGTCGGATTTCCATCCAGAACGGCCAGAGCAACCGGGAAGTTGTACATATCCTTTGTTTCCAGGACGATTAAAGGCCACATGAAGTTGTTCCACATGCTGGTGAACATGTAGATAACCAGGGCGCTTAAGGCTGGCTTTACATTCGGAAGCACGATCCGGCAGAAGATGCCGAATTCACTGTAGCCGTCGATTCTGGCAGCCTCCACAAGAGCCGTCGGGAAGTTCGTCATATTCTGACGCATCAGGAAAATGCCGAAGGCATTGGCCAGAGCGGGCAGAATAACGGCTGTGTAGGTGTTTGTCATACCAGCTGCTACGAACAGCTGAAATAACGGAACGTACATAACCTGAGGCGGGATCATCATGGAGACCATGATAAAGCTGAAAATCAGGCCTTTTCCCTTGAACTCGAATTTGGCCAGCACATATCCGGCTGCGGAATAGAGCATCAGAGCCAGAACTGTGAACACAACAGAGATAAACAGTGTGTTGAAAGCAACCCGGAAAATATCCATTTTTTCCACAAGAACAGAGAAATTATGGGAAAGCATGGAGCCGGGAAGCAGTCTGGGCGGAGCTGCTAAGATATCCGCGTTCGTGTTCGTTCCACTGACAAACATGAAGTAGAATGGAAATAATGAGAGGAAGGCCGCCAGTATTAAAAATGCGTATACTCCGATTTTTTTAAGCATGTCAATCCTCCTTACTCATTCTGAACTGAATGTAGGATAATATTCCGATAATAATAACCATTACATATCCCAAAGCAGAGGCAAAGCCGAATTTCAGGAACTTAAAGCCATTATCATAGAGATATTCTCCCAGAGTAATAGTTGCATAGTTTGGTCCGCCCTGAGTCAGAATGTATGGCTCATCGAACAGCTGAAGCGTACCGATAGTAGAAGTAATAGTTGTAAACAGAAGAATCGGCTTAATAGCAGGAATGGTAATGTATCTGAGCTGCTGCCAGAAATTTGCTCCGTCCAGGGAAGCAGATTCGTACATTTCAGTAGGAATTGCCTGGATACCTGCCAGAATGATAATCATGTTATAGCCGACCCATCTCCATGTAATGGAGATAATGATAGACGCTCTTGCCGGCCATGCAGAGTATACCCACTGGATCTTCTCGCCGCCGAAAAATTCAACAATATAGTTGATTAAGCCGTGATCAGTATTAAAGAGTACCTTAAATACCAGCGCATAGGCAACCAGGGATGTGATGGTGGGGAGGAATGTAGCCATTCTAAAAAACCCGCGTCCCCGGATAAACTTCTGCTCGATGAGCACAGCGAGCAGAAGCGCAAGGCCGATCATAACCGGAACCTGTATAATCAGGTAGAAGAATGTATTGAACAGAGCCTTGTAAAATACAGGATCCTTAAAAAGTTCAATGTAATTCTGCAGTCCTACGAATGTATAAGTTCCTCCGGAGAACTCCATAAAGCTTAGATAGAAGGAGTAAATTACCGGATAAATCATAAAGAGCCCGAATATAACGATGGTGGGCATCATCATTCCGTAAGGGAAAAACTTTGCTTTTTTATGTGTTTTCATGTCAGCCTCCTGTTGTTCTGGATAGAGAGGTTATTTTCCAAACTTAGAAACTAAATCCTTCTCAAGATCCTCGAGAACGGTCTTCGGATCCTCACCCTCCAGGTAAACCTTAGCGCAGGCAGAGCCGGCAGCTTTCATGGCTTCGTTGTAGTTCTCTGTGTAGTTGACAGCCGGAACCTTTTTGCCCAGTTCAATGAAGGTTTCATAAATTTTCTGTCCGCCGAAGAACTCATCCGGCTCGGTAAATACTTCTGCATCGTAAGCCGGGATGTAAGATGGGAATAAACCATAGTTTACAAAACCGTCAGCCTGCAAGTCCACATCTGTCATGGCAAACTGTACAAATTCTTTAGCTACATCGATATTGGCAGAGGCAGCTGGGATTACAATATCAGAACCGCCATTAGTAGAACCGCTTACCTCGTCTCCTGGGAATGCAGGAAGATTCATAACACCCCACTTGCCGGACTGATCCGGTCCCTTGTCCTTGATGGTTCCGATCATCCATACAGCCTCAGGAATAGTAGCAACGCTCTGGTTTACAACAACGCCCTCGTACTCAGCCCAGTCTGTGTAGTTTAATGCGATGTCTGCATCATAGATCTTCTTGGCCATTTCCATGCACTCGAGAGCTTCCGGAGAATTAACGGCTGTGTTGCCCTCTGCATCAAAGTAGCCGGCTCCCTTCTCTGTCAGAAGCAGTTTCCAGAAGTTGGAACCGTTTGGAGCGACAGGAAGCATCTTAACCGGCTCTCCGGAAGGAGTCTTGCAGGAAGCTGTTACCTTCTTGCCTGCCTCGATGAAATCATCCCATGTCTTGATATCCTCCGGGTTTACTCCGGCCTGCTCAAAATAATCGGTGCGGTAGAAGAGAGCAACAGGGCCGGCATCCCACGGGAAGCCTACTACCTTGTCGTTGACCGTAACCTCTCCCATTTTAACAGGAAGAAAATCATCTTTATTTACAATATCACTCAGATCTGCGAAGCCGTCTGGATACTTAGAAGCGTAGCCGCTTACCTGCTCGCCCTCCAGAAGGATAACGTCTGCAAGTCCTTTTCCTGTATTCAGAGTAGTGGCAAGTTTTGTATAAATCTGCTCTGTACCCATCTCCTCGAACTGGAATTCTACGTCAGGATGTGTCTCCTTAAATTTCTCAGCAGAAGCCTGAAGCTGCTTTAAGGCAACATCCCAGGCCCATACAGTGATAGTGTTGTCGCTCTCTGCTGCTTTCTTGTCTCCGCCGCCTCCGCAGCCTGTGAGGGAAAGGGCTGCGACCATAGAGATGGCTGCTGCAGATACAAACAATTTTGTTTTCTTCATACGTTTACCTCCTAAATAATTGGAACTATTTACCCACCTTCCAGCGGAAACGCCGATAACGCGGCGCCGTGATTTGGGTAAAATCACTAAAAGTAATTAAATAATAAGCCTTTTAATATAAAAAGTCAATAGGTTTTAGTAAAAATAACAGTAAAAATATTGAGCAAACCATTTGACTTTTACTAAAAAAATAGATATAATTAGTTTAGAAAACCAGCAGAATACACAAGCAAAAACGGGAGGTATAAATGTTATGCAGATGAGAGCAAAAAAACGGTGGGAGGATCAGAACCTGACAGGGATCAACCGTCTGCCAGGCCGTACATCCTTTTTCACTAATTCCGCAGAGCAGATTTCTTTAAATGGAAACTGGGCTTTTAAGTACCTGACGGCGCCGGAATATAGTCCGAATGGATTTGAGAAGAGAGATTACGACACAGCCGGATGGGATACCATAGAAGTCCCGTCCTGCTGGCAGCTAAAGGGCTATGATCATATGCACTACACAGATGTGCTGTATCTGTTTCCCTTAAATCCTCCGTATGTGCCTACAGAAAATCCTACTGGAATTTATAAAAGAAGTTTTGAAATCCCGGAAAACTGGATGGAAAATGATACGATTCTCCGGTTTGAAGGAGTGGACAGCGCCTATGATGTATGGGTAAACGGAATCCATGCAGGTTTCAGCAAGGTTTCCCGCCTTCCGGCAGAATTTGATATTTCTTCCTATATTAATGCAGGAGAAAATCAGATAACAGTCCGCGTTTACAAGTGGTCTGACGGAACCTATTTAGAGGATCAGGATATGTGGTGGTGCAGCGGAATTTACAGAAATGTATCTCTGCTCAGCGCGCCGAAGGCCAGAATTGAGGACTGCCGGATTCACGCAGATCTGGATGATTCTTATACAACAGGACTCTTAGACGCACAGATCCGCCTGGCAGGAGAGGGAACCTTAAAGTGGTCTCTTACAGATGCCGAGGGACAGACAGCAGCATCCGGAGAAACTCAGGCAGGTGAGAACGCAGCTGTCTCTGCTCAGATTGAGTCTGTTCATGCCTGGACAGCAGAGACACCGTACCTTTATACGCTGACCTTATCCATGGAGCAGAACGGAACGGCTTCCCATCAGGTAAGCTACCGTCTGGGCTTTAGAAAAGTTGAGGTAAAGGGAAATGTATTTACCGTAAACGGCAAGGCTGTCCTGATTAACGGCGTGAACCACCACGATTATTCCCCGGAGGGCGGAAGAACTGTAGATTTGGAGGTGATGAGACAGGATGTTCTTCTGATGAAGAAGCACAACATCAACGCGATTCGTTTCTCTCATTATCCGTCTATTGAAGCTATCTATGATTTCTGCGATGAGTACGGAATGTATGTGATCGACGAGGCAGATCTGGAGTGTCATGGTTTTGAGTGGGCTCATGTCTACGATATGATCACAGACAACCCAGACTGGGAAACTGCCTATGTGGACAGAGCGGTCCGCATGGTGGAAAGAGATTACAACCATCCTTCCATCATCATGTGGTCTCTGGGAAATGAATCTTATTTTGGAGTGAATTTCAAAAAAGAGGCGGAGGCTATCCGAGCTATGGATCAATCCCGTTTGATCCATTATGAGGGAGACTTTGAGGCTGAGATTACAGACGTATATTCTACGATGTATTCCAGACTGAAAGGCTTAAAGGAGATTGGAGAGACGAAGATGAAGCACAATCGTCCCCATATCCACTGTGAGTACAGCCACGCTATGGGAAATGGACCGGGATGCCTGGCAGACTATCAGAAGCTTTACCGCACCTATGACCGTCTTCAGGGCGGATTTATCTGGGAGTGGTACGACCACGGCATTAAGACAACTGATGAGAATGGAACCGTTACCTACAAATACGGCGGAAATTACGGAGATTTCCCCACAAACGGAAATTTCTGTATTGACGGACTTCTCATGCCAGACAGAACGCCGTCTCCGGGTCTTGTAGAGTACAAGCAGGTAATCTGCCCTGTATGGATGGAGCGTCTGGGAGAGACGGGAGATCTGTTCAGCATAAAGAATTACTATGATTTCAAGACTCTGGATGGTATATTCCTGGAGTGTTCTGTAACAGACGGAAGTGAGATCCAGGAATCCTTTACCATTGATTCCTTACACACAAAGCCAGGCGAAGAGGAAATTCTTTCAATTCCCCATAGTCCTATTGACCTGAAGGACAACAGAGATTATTATTTAAATATCTCTGTCAGGGAGAAGATGGAGACGGCCTGGGCGCCGGCCGGCCATGAGCTGGGTCATTACCAGTTCCCATTAGCTGAGAAAAAGACGGTCTGCGTGAAGCATACAGAAAAGCCAGTATCTGTTTCTGAGACAGATACAGAAGTTGTCATTGCCTGCCAGGATATTGTATACTCCTTTGACAAGGTACACGGCGTGCTGGCTTCCATGAAGAAGGGCGATCAGGAATTTATTAAGAGAGGACCTGTTCTCACTGTGGATCGGGCTGACATTGACAATGATATGTACAAGGTCAATGACTGGAAGAATAATTACTTTGTCTCCAGAGGTATGGAGGAATTAGAGTATATGACAGTCAGCAGCTCTGAAAGCAGAGTTCAGGTTTATATTCAGAAGCATTTTGGCTGTTACAATCAGGTCTGGGGATTTAAGCTGGCTTATGTATACACCGTCTGCGGAGACGGAAGCATGGAAGTAGATCTCCGCGGCACAGCCATCCGCAATCCAGAGTTTGAGCCGGAGTTCCTTCCGAGAATCGGCGTGGAGATGAGCGTAAACGAAAAGTTCCGCAATGTGGCATGGTATGGCATGGGACCGGGAGAGAATTACTGCGATTCCAGACAGGCGGCGATGATGGGCGTCTATGAGACAGATGTGGACGGAATGCACACAAATTACGTGATGCCGCAGGAAAACGGCCACAGAGAGAATGTGCGCTGGGTTTCCCTGACAGATGAAAAAGAGGGACTTCTCGTTACCTCCAGAGACGGACTGGGAATCAATGTTCATGATTATACGACAGAGGCTCTCAGAAATGCCGCTCATCCATGTGAAATTAAGAAACAGGATGATATTATCCTGAATCTTGACTGGAGACATTCTGGCCTTGGAAGCAATTCCTGTGGTCAGGAACAGACAGAGGAGTGTAAGGTAAGGATTGAAGATTTCGCCATGAGTTTTGCCGTTTCTTTCACAGAGAGAGAAAAAACGGGGGAGCAGGCGTTTACTGTCTTCTGCTAATCAGCATTCAATATAGAAAGAGTAGGAAGAAGCATATATGGCAACGATCAGGGACATAGCAGAGCGTGCGCAGGTTTCCATCAGCACAGTGTCAAGGGTGTTAAATTATGATGAAACTCTGAGTGTAAATGCGGCGACAAAAAAGAGAATATTTGAGATCGCAGAGGAGTTGGAATACAGAGGGAAAAACCAGAAGAAGAGGAAACGCAGGCTCTCTCTTCTCCTGATCAATTATTATTCATTAGAGGGAGAGGTGGAGGATCCCTACTACCTCTCAGTGCGGATTGCCATAGAGAGACGGGCGGCAGAGCTTGGCTGCAGACTTGTCAGTATTTCTGAAAAGGATGAGTTCAGAGTATCGGGTATTGATGGGGTAATCTGCCTGGGAACCTTCGGAAAAGAGGAACTGAGGCGGATTGATGAGCTGGATCGGCCGACTATCTTTGTGGACAGTAATCCCAACTACGATAAATATGATTCAATTGTGTTTGATCTGCGTAGGGAAACGAGACGAATTCTCGATTATCTGTGGGAGAAAGGACACAGGAGAATTGGATTTATCGGCGGAAATGACACAAAAGAGGCTGGAGAGTCCGCAGAGACGGACAAGAGAACCCTGGAATACCGGGCGTTTATGGAAGAAAAGAAAGAGGAAGGAACCAGCTACGAGCGGATCGGAGCGTTTACTTCCCGTGTGGGCTTCCGCCTGATGAATGAGCTGATGGCTCTGCCGGAGCCGCCGACAGCGGTTTTTGTGGCTAACGACTCTCTCGCTGTGGGATGTTTAAACGCTATCAGCCGTGCCGGAAAGCGATGCCCGGAGGATTTCAGTATTGTAGGCTTTAATGATATTCCTACAGCAAAATATATGGTTCCTCCGCTTACCACCATGCGTCTGTACATGGATTTCATGGGAGAGAGGGCAGTGGACATGCTAAGCGACCGGATTCTGACAAAGAGGGAGCTGCCGGTTCAGGTGACACTTCCAGCCAAGCTGATGATCCGGGAGAGCGTGAAGGATCTCTCAGCCAATTCGTCATTATAACGAAAAATATGTCTGCATTTTGTGCGGTGTGCCGTGGAAAATACGGCAGAAGTTTTATATACTGGATGCATCTGAATGCTGAAATCATTGATAGAGAAGGAGAATCCATATGTCAACAGTTAAATTAGAACATATCTGTAAAAAATATCCGAATGGCTTTGAGGCTGTAAAGGACTTTAACCTGGAGATTGGAGATAAGGAGTTTATTATTTTCGTTGGTCCGTCTGGCTGCGGAAAGTCTACAACCCTCCGCATGGTGGCAGGACTGGAAGATATTTCAGGCGGCGACCTGTATATTGACGGAAAGAGAATGAACGATGTGGAGCCAAAAGACAGAGATATCGCCATGGTATTCCAGAACTACGCTCTGTATCCCCACATGACGGTGTACGAGAACATGGCGTTCGGATTAAAGATCAGAAAGGTTCCGAAAGACGAAATCGACAAGAAGGTACATGAAGCTGCAAAGATTCTGGATCTGGAGCACCTGCTTGACCGAAAGCCGAAAGCTTTATCCGGCGGTCAGAGACAGCGTGTGGCCATGGGACGTGCCATTGTAAGAAATCCTAAGGTATTCCTGATGGACGAGCCGTTATCCAACCTGGACGCGAAGCTGAGAGGCCAGATGCGTATTGAGATTTCCAAGCTCCATCAGAAGCTTGGCACAACCATTATCTATGTTACTCATGATCAGACCGAGGCTATGACGCTGGGAACCAGAATCGTTGTTATGAAAGATGGAGTTGTACAGCAGGTAGATACGCCAGAGAACCTGTATGACAAGCCGGGCAACAAGTTCGTAGCAGGATTTATCGGGGCCCCTCAGATGAACATGGTAGATGCAGATGTGAAGGAAGACGCGCAGGGCGTACATCTTGTATTCTGCGGACAGGATATTAAGCTGGATGACAAGAGAGCAGCTGTTTTAAAGGAGAAGGGATACGTCGGAAAGAGAGTTACGCTGGGAATCCGTCCGGAGGATCTGCACGATGAGTCTGATATTGAGCGTGGAAACAAGGATGCTTGCCTGAACGCTACCATCCGCGTATACGAGATGCTGGGTGCGGAGACATTCCTGTACTTTGACATGGATACAGCTACCTGGACAGCCAGAGTGAATCCGTCTGTCCGCGTAAAACCGGGCGAGGCAATTAAGCTTTACATGGATACAGAAAAGATTCATGCGTTTGATACTGAGACTGAAAACGCAATTTTTAATTAATTTCAGAGCCGCCTGAACGAGAGAGGAGGGCGGTGACAACGGGGGAGGATGCTGCTGGGGCAGTATCCTCTTTTCCAATTAGCGTCAGTGTGCAAAGGGCAATACGGCGTGTTGTCCTTTGCACACTGACGCTGCAGAAACAGGAAAGCAATTAGGAGGAAGCAGCTTGGTATCAAAAAGAGCGCTTAAAAATATACTGGGAGAAATCAGGAAGGCTTCAGGGCTTTCACTGGCCCTGTTCGGGCCGCGCGGAGAGTTTTTAGCTGCATCGGAAGGGGCGGAAAAGCTTTTTGCAGAGCTTAAGAAGGGGAGGATTACCCAGGACGTCTTAAAAGGATATGCAGATTCTCTGACAGAAGGAGAAGAAGCCGTGCAGTGCGGAAATATCTTTTTGCTTAGAGTCAGAATAGGAGATGGGGAAGAAGGGGGATTTATTCTGGCCGGAACAGGAGAGGGAGATATTGCTGTCTTTCTGCGCCTGTCTGCAGTTGCCCTTTCAGGTGCTTTCCGCTGTCAGGAAGAACGGACAGACAAGGAAGGATTTTTTCGGAATCTGATTCTGGGAACACTTCTTCCCGGGGAAATTTCGGAACAGGCCAGACAGCTCCGCCTGAACAGTGAGGCCAGGCGGGCTGCATTTTTAGTGAAGGCAAAAGAGAACGGCCGCGATACCGTTCTCGACATTCTCCGCTCTCTTTACGGAGGTCCGGCGGGAGGGGTTCTGTTTAAAGCTGAGCCGGGAACCTATGTGTATATCAGAACTCTGGGAGAGAGGGAAGGGACGGAACAGATGGAAGAAATAGGCAGGAATATAATCGATGTGATTAACACGGAAGGAATGCAGGACGCCTATCTTTCATTTGGAACACCAGTAACAGAACTGGCCTCTCTGCCCCGCTCCCATGAGGAGGCCTGGACTGCTATGAAAGCCGGCCGCATTTTTTTTCGGGAAAAGCATGTGATTTCCTATGACAGGCTGGGAATCGGAAGACTGATTTGTAGCCTTCCCATGTCTCTGTGCAGACAATTTCTGCGGGAAGTATTCGCTCAGGCGGAACCTAAGGAGCTGGATGAGGAAGCGCTGACTACGATCCGTCAGTTTTTTGAAGATTCTCTGAATGTGGCGGAGACGGCAAGGCATCTCTACATTCACAGAAATACGCTGGTGTATCGTCTGGACAAACTTCAGAAAGGCCTGGGACTGAATATAAGAAATTTCGATGATGCCATGATGCTGCGTCTGGGTCTGATGGTCTATGAATATGTGAGGGAAAAGGAACGGGAAGAGGAAAAGGAGAGAAAAACGGATGATAGAACGGATGTTTAACACAGACAATAACTTCTGGCAGGCAGTAGGAAAGGCTGGGGATTTGATTGCCCTGACCTTTCTTACGCTTCTGTGCTCTATTCCGCTGATCACGGCGGGACCGGCCTTCTGCGCTATGAATTATGTATGCTTTAAAATGCTGGAGCACGACAATGAGGGAACGATTAAAAACTTCTTCCACAGTTTCCGGCAGAATCTTTTTCAGGGGGCTGCAATATCCCTGATTATGGGAGCCATCGGTTTTCTGCTCTGGTATGACGGCTGGTTTTTAGTGAAATATTTTGCCGGACAGAATGGAGGAGTCCTGCTCTGTGCAGGCTGGGCCATCTATATTTATTTGATTTTTTTCTATCTGGTGCTCGCGCTGTATGTGTTTCCTTTTCAGGCTAGATTCTATAATCCTCTGGCAGTCACCTTTAAAAATGCGGTTTTGGCTGGTTTTAAGCATCTTCCCAAGACGCTTATGATGCTTGTGGGGGACGGCAGCATGGTCCTTTTAATCATTTTGTCTTTTAAGCATTTTCCGCAGATTGCTTTTCTTCCGCTTTTGACGGCTCTTCCCCTGTGTGTCTGGTATCATAGCTGGGTGCTCAGAGATTTGCTGGGGCTGATTCCAGGAAAGCTGGATCTGCCAGTATCTGATGATGAGGCGGAGAGGAGGGAAAGCCATGAGTGATTTTGCCGCAGAGCAGTATAAGAAAGCGAGGAAAGCGGGAATTAAGGCCTTCCGGGAGGCGGGAGGAAAGGGCAGATACCCTTATCTGACTGCTCTCGATGAGATTCTTCTTCACACAAAGACAGCGGGAAAAGAAGAACTGGGAGTATTTGAAATTCCCTTGGCCAGGGTGACGGGGACCAGGACAGCTTCACGCTCAGAGAGCTTTGCCTGGAATTTTATGCCCCTCCTTCAGGAAAAGACAGAATTTTCGGGGAAATGGGAGAGACTTTACGAAGCTCAGATGGAGGAAGGAATCAGGGAGCCGGTGAAGGTTTACGAGTATATGCACCACTTTTACGTGAGAGAGGGAAATAAACGGGTCAGCGTAATGAAATTTGTGGGAGCCGTTAAAATTACGGCTGATATTACGCGGATTCTTCCAAAACGAGATGGGAAGAGGGCTTCAGAGGCTTTTTATCAGTATGCGGCGTTTAACAGAGTTACAGGATTATTTGATCTGCTTTTTTCAGAGCCTGAGGCCTACCAGAAACTGGCTTCCAGGTTCGGCGAAAGCCTGGCGGAGAAATGGGAGGAAGATAAAATCCAGGAGCTTCGGGCTGCTTTCGGAAGGTTTTGCAGCTGTTATGAGAGAAAAGCCGGGCCGGACAGCCTGACAGAGGAGAGCGATGCATTTTTTGTGTATTTAGAGGTATATGGCTGCCAGGGGCTTCTCACGGACAGCGACCGCCAGATCAGAGAGCGGATGGAGCGGGCCTGGGAGGAGATGAAGCTTGCCAGGCAGAAAAAGAAAGTGGCTCTGATCGAGGAACACGGGGAGGCAGAGGGAGAGAAAAATGGTCTGTTTGCCTTTCGGCATGGAGGGGAAAAGCAGCCTCTCCGCATTGCCTTTATCAATGGCAAGGATTCCAGAACCTCTGCCTGGGCCTATGGCCATAGGCTTGGCTGGCAGGCTTTAAAGAATCAATATGGAAATCAGGTAAAAATTTCCGTTTATAATCACTGCGATACAGAAGGAGCTACCAGAGACGCTCTGGCCAAGGCAGTGCTGCAGAAAAACGATATTATTTTTACCACGGCTGGCCAGATGAGGGCGCAGGCGCTGGAAACAGCTGTCAATCACCCGGAAATCAAGTTTTTGAACTGTTCTGTCAATGCTTCTTACCGTTCGATTCGAAGCTATTATGCCAGAATGTATGAGGCCAAATTTATCCTGGGCATGACGGCTGCCTCCCTCTGCGAGGACGGGCGGATCGCTTATATTGCCGATTATCCCGTATACGGAGCTGTGGCCAGTATTAACGCCTTCGCTATAGGAGCCCAGATGATACGGCCAGACGTGAAAATCTACCTGAAATGGTCAAATCTTAAAAATTCTGACTGGAAAACAGAGATAGAAAAGGCAGGCTTTACTATGGTGTCAGGACCTGATCTCAAGCTTCCGTCAGAGGAAAGCAGGCTGTTTGGCCTGTTCCGGTACAATCAGAAAAAGGGAGATTACGAGAACCTGGCCATGCCGCTGATTGACTGGGGACGATATTACTGCCTTCTCATAGAATCGGTGATGGACGGGAACTTTAATTCCAGAGAATTTACGAAGACAGGCCAGGCTGTTAACTATTTTTTTGGTATGTCGGCCAAGGTAGTAAGCGTATTTTTTTCTTCCCGTGTGCCTTATCCGGTGAGAAAACTGGCAAATGTATTCGAGGAGGAGATTATCCAGGGGAGATTTTCTCCCTTTGACGGAGAAATCAGGACAAAAAGGGGACGGCTGAAGGGAGATGACAGCGGTTCTCTGGATATGTTTCAGATTGTGAAAATGGACTGGCTTAACGACAATGTAATAGGAAAAATCCCCGGGATAGGTGCGTTCAAAGAGGATGCCAGAGAATTGCTCTCTGCTCTGGGAGTGGAGGCGGCCAGAACGGAGGGGGAATACAATGAAAATTTTGATTGTAGCTGACGAGGAGTCGAAGGCTCTGTATGACTATTATGACAGTTCACGGCTAAGGGATATCGACCTGATTCTATCCTGCGGGGATTTGAGGGCATCTTATCTGGAATTTCTGGTGACTATGGGCCGGGCGCCTGTGCTTTATGTGATGGGAAATCACGATGACAGATATAAGACAAATCCTCCAGAAGGCTGTATCTGTGTGGAGGATCGTGTTTACAATTATAAAGGACTTCGGATTGCAGGCCTGGGAGGCTGTATGAGGTACAAGCCGGATGGAATTTATCTGTACACAGAGGAGGAACAGAGACGTCGGGTCCAGAGACTGAAGAGGCAGCTGCAGCGGTATCATGGTGCGGATATTTTCCTTACTCACGCTCCGGCTAAAGGGCTGGGAGATGGAGAAGATTTTCCCCATCAGGGCTTTCAGTGTTTCCACGAAATTCTGGATGAATTTCATCCCAAATATCTGATTCACGGACACCAGCATTTAAATTACGGTTCAGGTGTCCGCAGGCTGCAGAAAGGTTCTACGGCTGTGATTAACGGCTATGGCTCCTATACGATTGAGATAGGGGCTGAGGAATACCCTTCAGAATATGAAAATACAGGTTCTTTGATTTTTGATTTATATAACAGGCTGAAACACAGATAAATCTTGTCCCAGGACTTGTTTTGTGATAGACTTAGGTGCAAAAGGGCCTGCGCAGCAGGCTGGACTAGGAGGAAAGACAGCATGAGCAAAAAGCGTTCAATCGAGACTACCTGCATCCAGGGAGGATGGCATCCAGAAAATGGAGAGGCGAGAGTTCTCCCGATTTATCAGAGCACTACATTTAAATATTCTACCAGCGAACAGATGGGACGGCTCTTTGACTTGGAGGAGAATGGTTACTTCTATACCAGACTTGCCAATCCGACCAATGACGCTGTGGCAGAAAAGATCTGCGAGATGGAGGGCGGTGCGGCAGCTATGCTGACCTCTTCCGGCCAGGCAGCAAACTTCTATTCTGTTTTTAATATCTGCTCCGCTGGAGACCACTTTATCTGCGCAGCCACTGTTTACGGAGGAACCTCCAACCTGTTTACAGTTACCATGAAGAAAATGGGAATCGAGGTAACTCTGGTGGATCCGGAGTCTACAGAAGAAGAGCTGGACGCGGCGTTCCGCCCGAATACCAAGTGCGTATTCGGCGAGTCTATCGCCAACCCGGCGCTGGTGGTATTAGACATTGAAAAATTTGCCAAGGCAGCTCACAGACATGGAGTTCCGCTTATTGTGGATAATACCTTTGCAACTCCCATTAACTGCCGCCCCTTCGAGTGGGGGGCTGATATTGTAACCCATTCTACTACCAAGTATATGGATGGTCATGCCATGAGCGTAGGAGGATGCATCGTGGACAGCGGAAACTTTGACTGGGAAGCTCACAAAGACAAATTCCCGGGTCTCACAGAGCCGGATGCTTCTTATCACGGCGTTGTGTATACAGAGAAGTTTGGAAAGGGGGCCTATATTACAAAGGCCACTGCCCAGGTAATGAGAGATCTTGGTTCCATCCAGGCGCCGATGAACGCTTTCCTTTTAAATGTTGGATTGGAAACTCTGCATCTTCGTGTTCCGCGTCACTGTGAGAATGCTCTGAAGGTAGCGAGATACTTAAAGTCCAGAGAGGACGTGGCATGGGTAAACTATCCGGGGCTTGAGGGAGACAAATATTATGATTTAGCGCAGAAATATATGCCAAATGGAACCTGCGGCGTTATTTCCTTCGGACTGAAGGGAGGCAGAGAGGCAGCGGGCGTATTCATGGACAAACTGAAACTGGCTGCGATTGTGACCCATGTGGCAGATGCCCGTACCTGCGTGCTCCATCCGGCCAGCCATACCCACCGTCAGCTGACAGACGAGCAGCTGGTAGAGGCAGGCGTAGATCCGTCTATGATCCGTTTCAGTGTGGGAATTGAAAACGCTGATGATATTATTGAAGATATTCGTCAGGCGCTGGAGGACTAACAGGCCTTCAAACAGGAGAACAGTCAAATGAAAAAGAGAAAAAAACTGCTGCGCCTTGTGTTTGGCAGAACTACTTTTGTGGTTCTCTTCCTTTTAATCCAGGTGGGAATCCTGCTGATGGGTTTTGCCTGGCTGGAAGAGTACATGCTCTATTTCTATGGGGCGTCTGTCATTCTGAGCGCGGTAACTCTGATTTACATTATCAGCGCAGATGAGAGTACTTCCATTAAGTTGTCATGGGTCGTCCCAATTCTCGTTTTTCCTGTATTCGGAACCTTGTTTTATCTGTTCGTGCGGCTCCAGATTGGCACAAAGCTTATCGGACACAGGCTTCAGATTATGTCTGCCGAGACAGCGCCGTACCTGAAGCAGGACATGGAAACGGCTGCGCGTTTTAATGAGATGAGCTCCAGCCAGGGCAACCTGGTGCGCTATATGAACCGGTTTGCCGGATGTCCGGTCTATCAGAATACAGCAGCTCAGTATTTCCCTCTGGGAGACGATATGTTCGTGGAAATGAAGCGCCGGCTGAAAGCGGCGAAACACTTTATTTTCATGGAGTATTTTATTGTAGAGAGGGGAGAAATGTGGAACAGCATCCTGGAAATCCTGGAGGAAAAGGTCAGGGAGGGAGTGGAGGTCCGCGTTATGTACGACGGCATGTGCTGCCTGATGCTGCTTCCTTATTCCTACCCCAAGACGCTTCGGGAGAAGGGGATTAAATGCAAAATGTTTTCTCCGATCCGGCCGGCTCTGTCTACCCATCAGAATAACAGAGATCACAGAAAGATCTGCGTGATCGACGGCCACACAGCCTTTACCGGCGGTGTGAATCTGGCGGATGAGTATATTAACAGGAAGATACGGTTCGGCCACTGGAAGGATACGGCTGTCATGGTGGAGGGAGACGCGGCTGTAAGCTTTACCATGATGTTCCTTCAGATGTGGGGAGTGACCGAGCAGGAGAAGGAGCTGTACGAGAGTTACTTAAAACCTTCCGGCTATCAGCTTCCGAACGGTGCTGATGCCTCTGGGTTTGTGATTCCCTACGGAGACAGCCCCCTGGATAAGGAAAATGTGGGGGAGCAGGTATACCTGGATATTCTGGGTCATGCAAAAAAATATGTCCATATTATGACTCCATATCTGATTCTGGACGACCAGATGATCAATGCCCTCCAGTATTCTGCAAAGAGGGGGGTGGAGACGATTATCATTATGCCCCACATTCCAGATAAAATGTCTGCCTATCTGCTGGCCCGCTCCTACTACGAGGAGCTTCTGACAGCCGGGGTAAGAATCTTTGAGTATACGCCGGGATTTGTCCATGGAAAAGTTTTCACCTGTGATGACGAAAAGGCAGTAGTAGGAACCATTAACCTGGACTTCAGAAGTCTTTACCTGCATTTTGAGTGCGCTGCTTACTTTTATAAGCATCCGGTGGTGGTTCAGGTGGAGGATGACTACCAGAAAACCCTGGAAAAATGTCAGGAGATCACCATAGCAGATTGCCGGAATTTCCCATTTTTCAGACGCTTTATGGGAAAGGCTCTGCGCCTGTTCGCCCCGCTGATGTAGGGAGTTTGACAGATTTTTAATAAATGAGACAAAATTCAAACAAAAACTGCAGGCTTTGCGACTAGCTGCGTTTTCTGCTCGGTTTGTGCATCCATGATCCGCCATTCGCGAAAACTCGCCTTACGGCTCAAACACTTCGCTCGGTGGCGGAAATTAGCACAAACCTCCCTGCGAAAGCCTCGCTATTATCGCCCATCCTGCAGTTTTTTAATGACAGAGGACTGGCAGAAGTTTTTCAGCGATTTTAAGTGGAGCGTGAAAACTTCTGCAGTCCTTTTTATTATTTAACAGAAACAGCGTAAATGTACTGTTGAAACATTCCATATGTTTGTCATGTCATTTTTTCCCTTCTGCTTGCATTTTTCATAATGACCCCTTATATTAATGTATAGAGATGTTACAAAAATTTAACACGATACCGAAAAAGGGGTGGAGGAATGACAGAAGGAGCTCTGGTGCTGGAAGGCGGCTCTCTGCGCTGTTTGTTTACAGCGGGAGTCCTGGACGTGCTGACAGAGGAAAAAATACAGTTGTCCTATGTGAACGGCGTATCAGCTGGAACCATGGCCGGGATGAATTATATCAGCGGTCAAAAGGGCAGAATGCTGGAAATTAACGAGACATATCTGCATGATAAGCGGTATATGGGAATGAGAAGCCTTATAAAAAACAGGCTTGTTTTTAACTTTGATTTTGTATTTGGGGAACTGTCGGATGAACTGATTCCCTTTGACTATGAGGCATTTTACGGTTCGCCTCAGAAATTTGAGGCGGCTGCTACCAGATGCAGGACAGGAAAAACGGAGTTTTTTGAAAAAAGCCAGTGCAGTGATATGATGAAGGCAGTGCAGGCTTCCTGCAGTATGCCGCTTTTATCTAAAATGGTGACTGTAGATCATAAAAACTATCTGGATGGAGGAATATCTCTGCCCATTGCCTACCAGAGAGCCATGGATTTGGGATATGAAAAGATTGTGCTGGTGCTTACCAGAAATCACGGATACCGAAAAAAGCCTCTCAGCCCCCTGGCTGTCAGGGCTTATAATCGGTATTTTGCTCCGCTTCCAAATCTTAAAGCTGCTTTGTTTGAAGTGCCGGAACGGTATAACCGGATGCAGGAAGAGATAGACTGTTTAGAGAAAGAGGGCAGAATTTTTGTCATACGCCCTGAGAAGCCAGTCCATGTTTCCAGGCTGGAGCGTGATCTGAAAAAACTGCAGAATCTTCATCAGGAAGGCAGGGAAACAGCTCTTAAGCTGCTTCCGGCGCTTCGCAGCTATCTGGAAATTTGATCATGCGGCGTACAGCCGAAATAGAGAAAAACTGCAGCAGATGGGAGAATATGAAAATGAAATATATAGACATGCACTGTGATACAATTCCCCGCCTTTGCAAGCCTGAGGCGGAGGCAGGAGGAGAGTCGCTGCGAAGAAACAGCGGTCATTTAGACTTGGAACGGATGAGAGAGGGAAATGCCCTGGCTCAGTGCTTCGCTGTTTTTACAGATTTAAAATCACAGCCAGATCCCTATGAACGTGCCAGAGAAATCCTGACCCGCTTTAAAAAGGAGATGGCAGAAAACAGAGATGTGATTGCCCAGGCTTTGACAGCGGAGGAAATTCTAAGAAATGACAGAGAAGGAAAGATGTCTGCGCTCCTTACCATTGAGGAGGGGGCAGTATGCCAGGGAAGCCTGGAGCGCCTTCACGAATTTTATAATGAAGGAGTCAGGATGATGACTCTTACCTGGAACTACCCTAACGATCTGGCCTGGCCTAACCGGATGGATCTTCAGACGGGACATATGACCTCAGAAACGGAAAGAGGGCTGACAGAAAAAGGAATTGCCTTTATTGAAGAAATGGAGAAGCTGGGAATGCTGATCGATGTTTCCCATCTGGGAGATGCAGGATTTTGGGATATTGTAAAACATACCAGAAAGCCTTTTATGGCCAGCCATTCCAATGCCAGAAGTGAAGCTGGTCACGTGAGAAATCTGACAGATGAAATGATCCGGGCGCTGGCAGACCGGGGCGGAGTGATGGGAATTAACTTCTGCGGCGTTTTTTTAAGCGAGTTAAATGGAAATTCCACGGACGAGGGCGTCAGCCGCGTTTCCGATATGGTGAGACACATGAAGCATATCCGACAGATAGGCGGTATTGAGTGCATTGGCCTGGGATCGGATTTTGACGGCATTTCAGGAGAACTGGAAGTAGATTCTCCGGCAGCGCTCTATAAGATTGCTGATGAAATGTCCTGTCAGGGCTTCACCGAATCGGAGATAGATGCAGTTTTTTATAAAAATGTTCTGCGTGTTTTTACAGAAATTTTACATTAAACTATAGACTGGCTTTACATAGAGCTGATATAGTTAAACCATACTTTTACAATAAGAGGAGAGAAACAATGTCGATATCGGATTTGGGAATGCTGTTTCAGTTTGTCGGCGGTCTTGGAATGTTCCTGTATGGAATGAATATCATGGCTGACGGACTTCAGAGGTCTGCCGGCAGCCGCATGCAGCATATGCTTGGGGTGCTGACGAACAACCGTCTCATGGGAGTGCTGGCAGGCGCGGCAGTTACTGCCATTATTCAGAGCAGTTCCGCCACTACTGTTATGGTAGTAGGCTTTGTAAATGCAGGAATTATCAACCTGTTCCAGGCTACCGGGGTGATCATGGGAGCCAATATCGGAACTACCATCACCAGCTGGATCGTGTCCATGAGTGAGTGGGGTGAGGTGCTGAAGCCAGAATTTTTTGCGCCGTTTTTATTCTTTATCGGCGCTTTTCTGGTGCTTTTCACAAAGAGCCATAAGAAAAAAGAAGGCGGAGAGATCATGATCGGTTTTGCCCTTCTGTTTATTGGACTGTCCTTTATGTCTTCATCTATCGAGCCGTACAGAGATGCGCCTATTTTTGCCCAGGCCTTCCAGACTCTTGGAGAAAATCCTATTTTAGGAGTGCTGACAGGACTTGTGGTAACTGCTATTATCCAGAGCAGTTCTGCGTCTGTGGGAATTCTTCAGACGCTGGCTTTAAATGGAATGGTAAACTGGCAGTCGGCTGTATTCATTACGCTGGGACAGAACATCGGAACCTGTGTCACTGCTCTGTTATCGGCAGTAGGAGCCAGCAGGACAGCCAAGAGAGCAGCGGTAATCCATCTTTTGTTCAATATTTTCGGAACAATTTTGTTTGGAACCGTCATGTTTGTTGTCTTTATGTTTAATCCGGCCTTTGCGGCGTCCACAGCAGACAGTGTGGGAATCTCTATTTTCCATACAGTATTTAACGTATCCAATACAGTCCTGCTGTTCCCATTTGCCGGCATCCTTGTAAAAACAGCCTGTGCTCTCGTAAGGGACAGCAAAGAGGAAGAGAAAAGCGGAGACGTGGAGGGAGAGATTCTCCGCCATCTGGACGATCGTATTCTGGAATCTCCGTCCTTTGCCATTGAGACAGTAGAAAAAGAAGTGATCAATATGGGACGGGTGGCAGCAGCCAATCTGAAAATTGCTACAGCTGCTCTGACAGATCGAAACGAATCATTTTGCCAGGAAGTGTTTGACAATGAGAAAAAGCTGAATCATCTGGATACGGAATTGACCGACTATCTGGTGAAGATCAACAATCTGTCCTTAAATGACAGCCAGCATCTGCTGGTGAAAAACCTGTTTTATACCATCGGAGATGTGGAACGAATTGGAGATCACGCAGAAAACCTGGCAGAGCTGGCTCAGATTAATATAAAAAATAACAGAGAGTTTTCTGAAAGCGGCTTAAACGATTTAAAGAAGATTTCCGAGGCTGCCATAAGATCTGTGGAATCAGCGATGGAATGCCGGGAAGACAAGGAGCTTTCCAAAGTGCGCCAGACAGCGCGCTATGAGGAGGAGGTAGACGGCCTGGAGGAAGAACTGAAGGAACTTCACATGGAGCGTCTGTCCAACCACGAGTGCAATACAAAAAGCGGCGTCATTTTCCTCGATGCTGTCAGCAACTATGAGAGAATCGCAGATCATGCCAGAAACATTGCAGGCTATGTAAAAGAGGAGATTGAATAATGATGAAGCACCTGATCTATGTAACAGAAGACGATGAAAATATCAGAAATCTGATCTGCGTGGCTCTGGAAAGCTTTGGCTATACAACCCGCGCTTTCGAGACAGCTGAGGAAGCTTTGGAAGCAGTGAGGGGGGTGGAGGGAAGCCTCCCCTCCCTCTTTGTATTTGACTGGATGCTTCCTGGAATGGATGGAATGGCGGCTGTAGCCAAGCTGAAGGCATCGCCTGACACCAGGAAAATTCCGGTTATGATGCTGACTGCCAAGGACAGTGAGCTGGATGTGGTAGCCGGTCTTGATGGAGGAGCCGACGATTACATGACGAAGCCCTTTGGAATTTTAGAATTTTCCGCCAGGATTCGAAATCTCTTAAAACGTTTTGGAGATGAGAGAGAGGAAGATAAATTTCTCGCTGTAGGTGACATCTCTATTGATTTGGAAAAGAGAGAGGTGAAAAATAAGGGGGAGACCGTGGAGCTGACTCTGAAGGAATATGAGCTTCTCTGCTATTTGATGGAAAATACTAACCGCGTTGTGACCAGGGAGGAACTTCTGGACCGAATCTGGGGCTACGACTATGACGGAGAGACAAGAACACTGGACATGCACATAAAAACGCTGCGCCAGAAGCTGAAGGAATCAGGACACAATATTAAGACAATCCGAGGAGTCGGCTACCGGCTCAGCTGACGGGAAAGGAGGACAGGGAAACAGCAGAATGAAAACAGCTATATTCAGAAAATTTATCCAGCTTCTTCTGCTGGCGCTGCTCTTAAATACAGCAATTCTCTACATAGTGACGGGAAGCGTAATTCTGAATAACAGCCGAAATGACATGGTGTTTATTTTGGATACGATAGACAGTGCATTTGACTATGAAGGCAATCTGGAAGAGCAGGCGAAACGGATTTCAAAATCTGCCAATCTAAATGACAGCCGCCTTACCATCATAGATCCGGATGGTATTGTCAAGGTGGATACAGGGGTGAAAGACACATCAGAACTGGATAATCATATGCAGCGCGAGGAGATCCAGGAGGCGGTGAAAGATGGAAAGGGAGACGCCAGACGCCGTTCCAAGACTCTGGGGAAAGAGATGCTGTATGTGGCGATACAATCCTCCCATTCTGATTGTATTCTGCGGCTGGCGATTCCCTACACAGGGATGCAGGACTATATTAAAATGTTGTTTCCGGCCGTATTTCTGAGCTTTTCTATTGCTCTGATTGGATCTGCGCTGGAGGCAGATAGATTTTCTCAGTCTATTACCAAGCCTCTGCTTGAGATTTCCAAGGAGATGATTAAGGTAAATGGAGATTATACGGATTTTCATTTTGAAAGGTGCGGTTATGAAGAGATCAATGTCATCGCTGACACAACTACCAGAATGTCTAAAAATGTCAGAGATTATCTGAATCGTCTTGAGCAGGAAAAACAGATACGCCAGGAGTTTTTCAGCAACGCTTCCCACGAACTGAAGACTCCCATCACTTCTATCCGTGGCTACGTAGAACTTCTCGACACACCAATGGCGGACAATCCGCAGATGCGCGGCGATTTTCTCAGCCGAATTAAAAAAGAGGCAGTCCGCATGACCAGTCTGATTGACGATATTCTGATGATTTCACGCCTGGAGACAGGTGGGATTCAGGCAGAGCTTCGGGAGATGTCCACTGAAGAGCTTGTGCGGGAGGCGGTTTCTTCTGTGGAGGGGATGGCGAGAGAGAGGAGAATTGAGATTGAGACAGACACAGAAGAATTTTATATCTGCGCTGACAGAAGGCAGATGGAGGAGCTGTTTACCAATCTTTTGAGCAATGGGGTGAAATACAACCTGGATGGCGGAAAAATATGGCTTTCTCTGAAACGGAGAGGAAAAATTATGGAGCTGCAGGTACGGGATACTGGAGTGGGAATTCCGAAAGAGAGCGTAGGGCGCATTTTTGAGCGCTTTTACCGCGTAGATAAGGGCCGCAGCCGTAAGCAGGGAGGTACAGGCCTGGGACTTTCCATTGTGAAGCACATTGTGAATTTTTATCACGGAACTGTGACTGTATCCTCCAGCCAGGCAGAGGACAGCCATGGAACGGTATTTATAGTGCGGCTGCCTGTCGCCAGAGAAGCGAGAAAGAACAGCCGCGTCTGACGGCCGGAGAACTATTCAAACAGAGAATTTCTGCTGTAGGCCTTGAGAATCCTGTCTCTGGATTCTTCTTCAGCCTCAGGGTTCTCTTTATTGCTGTGTTCCTGAACAGGAGTCTGTGAGGAGACCGCGCCCTTAAACACAGGGTTGATGGCCTTCAGTGCAGGCTCCTTTTTGTCAAGAGCAGAGACGAACAGGAACTTTCTGATGCAGAACAGAACGGCCACTGAAAGCATACACAGCAGGTTATCTACCATAGAGGTATGTTCGATAATTACTTGTCTGGCTACTGCGAAGAGCAGTACCTCCACCACAGAATCCAGATCGTGACGGCAGAACATCTTTAAAAGCTCGATTCCTATCACAATGTTGAACATGAAAGTCAGAAAAGTGATGAAAGCACCTGTCTCTGCCAAAAGCAGAATCTGTTCAGGGACGCCTAAAAAGGTTATGATGAGGCCGATGATAATGCAGACGGCGGCAATAACCTCAAAATAAAAGGCTGTGCCGAAAATCAGAAGCTGAGCCCGGGCGAGGGGGCCTTCCAGGACCTGTTTGACTTTGGGTTTCATAGAAGAAAAAACCTCCTTTGCTATTAAGACTTCATTATAATGTTTATAATAAAGCAATTATAGGAGAAGTTTGAAAAAAATTCAAATAAAAAGAAGATTGTTGTAAAAAAAATACAAGAAAACACAGAAAGAAACAGAGATAAAAGGTGGGAGAAAAAATGCACAATTTTACCCCGCTTTTTTTGTGCAATACGACGATTTTTCGCTTTAACGCGTTGATTTCGTGGGATATTAAAGAAATGAAATTGACGGGGGGAAGAAAGTGTAGTAAGATGGCGTTAATAAAAATTTGGCACTCTGAAAAACCAGGGTGTTAAATTAGGAAATCAGGATAAAAGCGGAGGAGTAAGGTTAAAATGAAAAAGACAGGAAAAATCGCAGCGGCAGCAATGGCAGGAGTCATGGCTCTTTCCATGGCAGGCTGTTCAGGAAACACAGATTCACAGACAGAGACAGCAAAGACAGAAGCTGAAAGCGCACAGACTGGGGAAACTTCCGGAAAAACAGACGCTTCCAGTGATTCTTACAAAATCGGCGTGCTTCAGCTGACTCAGCACACAGCACTTGATAAGGTAAATGAAGGTTTTGTAGCGGCGATTGAGGAGTCTGGCATTAATGCTGAACTGGATCAGCAGAATGCTTCCGGCGATCAGTCGGCGTGCCAGACGATTGCACAGATGCTGGTAGACAGCGAGAGCGATTTGATTTTCGCTATCGCCACTCCGGCGGCTCAGGCAGTAGCAGGCATGACAGAGGAGATTCCGATTGTAGTCAGCGCAGTGACGGATCCGGCTGATTCCGGACTGGTAGATTCCAATGAAAAACCAGGACGCAACGTGACAGGAACCTCGGATTTAACTCCAGTAAAGGCTCAGATGGATCTGCTTCAGAAGCTCCTTCCAGATGCTGAGAAGGTGGGAATTCTCTACAGTACAGCTGAGGCTAACTCTGAAATTCAGGTGGAAATGGCGAAAGAGGCTCTGGAAGATGCAGGCATCCAGTATGAGGAGTACACTGTTTCCAGTACAAATGAGATTCAGACAGTTGTTGAATCTATGGTGGGAAATGTAGATGCAATCTATACTCCTACTGACAACACTATTGCCTCTGGCTATGCTACTGTTGCAATGGTTGCTACAGAAAATAAAATTCCCACTATCTGCGGAGAGGGCGGCCAGGTGGACGAAGGAGGTCTTGTGACCTACGGAGTCGATTACTATGAGTTAGGACATATGGCAGGAGAGCAGGCAGTTGAAATTCTTACAGAGGGAGCAGATATTGCTTCCATGCCGATTGGCTACATGAAAGACGCTGACTGCGAACTTCAGATTAACGAGGACACAGCGGCTGCTTTAGGGCTTGACATGTCAGTGCTGGAGGAGGAATAATGGCGGGAATACTTTCTTCCCTTCAGGGAGCCGTAGGCCAGGGCGTCCTGTGGGGGATTATGGTGCTTGGTGTTTACATTACCTTCCGCCTGATGGATATTGCAGATTTGACAGTGGATGGAAGCTTTGCTCTGGGCGGGAGCGTCTGTGCAGCTCTGGTAGCAGGAAAGGGTATGAATCCAGTGCTGGCCCTCGTGATCTGTCTGGCAGCTGGTATGGCGGCAGGAGCAGTAACGGGAATTCTCCACACAGTATTTGAGATTCCAGCTATTTTAGCCGGAATTCTGACTCAGATTTCCCTTTGGTCCATTAACCTGAAAGTAATGGGAAAGAGCAATATGAACCTGGGAAAGGCAGAGACGCCGATTTCCTGGCTGAAAGAAGGCTTTGGACTGACTCAGAACCAGGCTATGATTATTACAGGACTTGCAGTTACCATCCTGGTGATTGTATTTCTTTATTGGTTCTTTGGAACAGAGCTTGGAAGCGCTATGCGGGCTACTGGAAATAATGAGGATATGATCCGTGCCCTGGGCGGAAATACTAACCGCATCAAGCTGCTGGCTCTGATGCTCAGCAACGGTCTGGTAGGTCTTTCTGGCGGTCTGGTATGCCAGGGACAGAATTACGCCGATATTCAGATGGGAACAGGAGCCATTGTAATCGGTCTGGCTGCTATTATTATCGGAGAGGTGCTGATGGGACGCCTGATTCCGTTCTACTGGAAATTGATTGCCGTAGTGGCTGGATCTGTGATTTACCAGATTATTCGTGCGGTAGTTCTGAGGCTGGGATTTGATTCAGATAATATGAAGCTTTTAACTGCAGTGATTGTAGTAATTGCTCTGGCTGTGCCGGTTATGGCGGCCAGATACAGACAGAAAATGGCGTACACGGAAGGAGGGGAGGAATAATGCTGACGATTTCCAACGTGAAGAAGACCTTCAATAAGGGAACCATCAATGAGAAGAAGGCGTTAAACGGCATTGACCTCCATCTGGACGAGGGGGATTTCTGTACAATTATTGGCGGAAATGGAGCCGGAAAATCTACGATGCTGAATATGATTGCAGGCGTATATCCCATTGACTGTGGAAAAATTGTCATCGATGGAGTCAATATCTCCAGAGAGCCGGAGTACAGGCGGGCTAAATATATTGGCCGGGTATTCCAGGATCCCATGAGGGGAACGGCAGCTAATATGGAGATTCAGGAAAACCTGGCGCTGGCTTACCGGAGAGGCCAGAGAAGGGGTCTTGGCTGGGGAATCAAAAACCAGGAAAAGGAGCGGTATAGAGAGCTTTTGACTCAGCTGGATCTGGGACTGGAGGATCGGATGACCAGCAAGGTGGGACTCCTTTCCGGAGGGCAGAGACAGGCGCTGACGCTTCTTATGGCAACTCTTCAGAAGCCGAAGCTGCTTCTCTTAGATGAGCATACAGCGGCGCTGGATCCGAAAACTGCTTCCAAGGTTTTGAGCCTGACAGAACGGATTGTAGGAAGCCAGAATCTGACCGCCATGATGGTTACTCACAACATGAACGATGCAATCCATATCGGAAACCGTTTAATCATGATGCATGAGGGACGTATTATCTACAATGTGGCCGGTGAGGAGAAGAAAAACCTGAAGGTAGAGGACTTGCTCCGTAAATTCGAGCAGGCCAGCGGCGGCCAGTTTGCCAACGACAGAATGATGCTGGCGAGATAGCGTGATAAAAATCATATGAGTGAAGAAGGGGCAGAGGAAACTCTGCCTCTTCTGCTGTGGTTTGTTTTCTTTCTCTATTGGCATTTTTTCGGATTAATGCTATAATCATACCCAACGAATTGCCGAGACAGCAATACATGAAAACTTTGTCAGTATACAGAGAGCGTGCTGCCTCTTATATACTGACGCTAAATAAGATTGAGTAAAGCGGAGAAAAGTGGATGAAAGAAAAAAAAGATTTAGAACACTTAGATAAGCTGAATACAGAGGATTTGGAACTGATGGATTTAGATTTGGAGCTGGAGAATCTGGAGCAGCCGTCAAAGGAGTCTGTGCAGCAGCTGGAGGAAAACATAGAAAAGGATGCAGAAGTCGGAAAGCCTGTGGTGCCGGAAAAGCGTAAAAAAAGAAAGGGTTTATACAAGGAATACGCTGTGATCGCAGCGCTGGCTCTGGCGCTCCTTGCAGGAGTGCTTTTTGCGGGCAGCCGTTTTTTGGGAAAAAAGGGCGATCCAGCTATAAATACGAAGGGAAAGACTGCGGAAGAGACGATTTCCCAGGAGGAGGCAGCGGCTGCCAGAGAAGAGGAAGAAAAAAAAGCAGTGGTAGATTCCTATAAAAATCTCGGTATTGTGGAGGTAACGGGCTACCTGAATGTCCGCGAGACGGCCAGCCAGGATGCAGATGTGATTGGAAAGCTTCAGGACGGCGGAGCCTGTGAGATTCTGGAGGATTCCACAGAGGAGTGGTATCATATTTCTTCTGGAGGGATTGAGGGCTATATCAGCGCAGAGTATGTGCTTACAGGCGATAAGGCCAGAGAAAAAGCTATGGAGGAGGTCGCTCTCAGAGCGACTATTACAGCGGATTCTTTAAATATCCGTAAGGAGCCGGGCACCTCAGCTGAGGTGGTGGGACAGGCTTTAAAGAACGAGCGATATCTGGTAGAAGGGGAGGAGAATGGCTGGATTCAGATTTCATCTGGCTATATTTCATCTGACTATGCCACAGTGGCTTATGGCCTTAATGAGGCCAGAAAACTGGATATGCGGTCTATGGTGTTAAATTTATACGATAATCTGGGAATTTCCAGTGTGGATAGTTATCTGAATATCAGGAGTGAACCCAGCGAGGATGGTGAAGTCATTGGAAAGATGACCAGCAAGTCAGCGGGGGAGATTCTGGAGACCAGCGAAGATGGAAAATGGTATAAAATCAAATCTGGGCCGGTGACCGGCTATGTCAGCGCAGATTATATTCTCACAGGCCAGGCGGCCAAGGATGAGGCTTTGAATGTAGCGGAACTGATGGCAATTGTGTCGACGGATCGTTTGAACGCCAGGGAGCAGCCAACCCAGGATTCAAAGATCTGGACACAGATTTCCAACAATGAGAGATATCCTGTCACAGAGCAGCTGGACGGCTGGGTGGGTATTGAGCTGGATACGTCTACCGCTTACGTATCCACAGACTATGTAGACGTGCGGTACGCCCTTCCGGAAGCAGTGAAGTTCAGCCCTCTGGACGGAAACCAGTCTCTGAGAAATAAGATGGTCAACTATGGCCTCCAGTTTGTAGGAAACCGGTATGTATGGGGAGGAAATGATCCGCATACAGGAGCGGACTGTTCAGGATTCGTCAAGTACGTTTACAGCCATGTGGCGGGAATCACCCTGCCCAGGACATCCAGGGAACAGGCCAGACAGGGAACATCAATCAAATCTTCTCAAATGAGACCGGGCGATCTGATTTTCTATGCAAATGGCGGAGGAACAGTCAACCATGTGGCTATGTACATTGGAAACGGCCAGATTGTCCACGCGGCCAGCCGCAGAAGCGGAATCAAAATTTCCACCTGGAATTACAGGACGCCTTATCGCATTGTCAATATGCTGGGAGATTAAGATGGCGCTCCTGGCATGGCTGAAGGGCTGCGTGTTTATAATAATTTTACTTTTTTCCAGTCGATTTTATCGACAAAATGTGCTATAATTTCCTATGTATGTTTTGACAGGACAGCATCAGCAGTCAGGTGAGAGAACTTTCTGCCTGCCGGCGCTGGAGAAATTACAGTAAATGGAGCGATGAAAATGGGAATGAATAAACCAGATGATTACGCAGCCAGACTGCTGAAGGCCAGGAGAAGAAGAAACGGTAAAGATCCACTTAAATACTTCCTGATTGCCGCAGGATGCGTGATTGTGATTCTCGTCATTGTGTTGGCGGGAAAGCTTGCGAAGGGCGGAAGAATCGACCTGGGCGCAGGCAGATCCGGAAAGAACCCTGAGATAGAAGGCGTGTTTGAGAGTGAGGGAAGCACTGAATCAGCTAAGGGCGATTTGATGGAAGAAGACGAAGAACTAAAAAAAATTGACGAGCAGAAAGCGGCAGTAGTAGAATCTTATGAAAATCTGGGCATTGTACAGGTGACCGGCTATCTGAATATGAGGGAAAGCCCGGATCAGAATGCAGACATTATCGGAAAAATGCTGAATGGAAGCGCTTGTGAGATTTTAGACGATTCTCAGGAAGGATGGTATCAGGTAACATCCGGCGGTCTTACTGGCTATATTAGTTCCGAATATGTGCTGACAGGCGATGAGGCTAAAACAGCTGCTTTTGATCTGGTGGATCAGATGGCTGTTATTACAGCTGACAAACTGAATGTGAGAAGCGAACCGAACCAGGATGCACAGGTACTGGAGCAGGTTCTGAGAAACGAACGCTATACCATAGAGGAAGAGGAAGGCGACTGGATTAAGATTCCAGACGGCTATATTGCTTCTGAATATGTGCAGGAGCGATATGCTCTGAATGAGGCCAGAAAACTGGATCTGCGTACCATGGTGCTGAATATGTATGATAACATTGGTATTTCCAATGTAAACAATTATCTGAATATCCGGAAAGAGCCGAAGGAAGACGGAAAGATTATTGGAAAGATGACAAGTAAGTCAGCCGGCGAAATTCTGGAGACTACAGAAGATGGAAAGTGGTATAAGATTAAGTCCGGCCCTGTGACTGGATATGTAAGTTCCGAGTATATTTTGACAGGGCAGGCAGCTAAAGACGAGGCGCTTCAGGAAGCCAAGTTGATGGCCATTGTATCCACAGACCGTTTGAATGCCAGAACCGAACCGAACACAGAGGCTCCTATCTGGACACAGATTTCCAACAGTGAGCGGTATAATGTGCTGAGTCAGCAGGATGGCTGGGTAGAAATTGAGCTGGATACTACCTCCGCCTATGTAGCCACCGACTATGTGGATGTCCGTTATGCACTGAACGAGGCTATTGAGTTCACCCCTGTGGAAGAGACAGCAGATACAGGCAGCTCCAGCGGAAAGGGAAGTTCTGGAAGCAAAGGCAGCTCCAGCAGCAAGGGAAGCTCCGGAAGCGGATCCTCCAAGCGCTCTCAAATTGCAAGTTATGCGACTCAGTTCCTGGGCAATCCTTATGTATGGGGAGGCACAAGCCTTACAAATGGCGCTGACTGTTCTGGATTTACTATGGCGGTTATGTCCCACTTTGGAGTGAGCCTGCCTCATCACTCCGGGTCTCAGGCTAATGCCGGAAGAGCAGTTTCTTCCTCTGAAATGCGGCCGGGCGACCTGGTGTTCTACACTAACAGCGGCGGTACGATCAACCATGTAGCTCTTTATATTGGAAATGGACAGGTTGTTCATGCGTCCAATCCAAGCAGTGGAATCAAGATTTCCCGATGGAATTACCGTACCCCAGCGAAGATAGTCAATGTGTTGGGAGATTAAAAAAGAGGTTTAAAAGAATGTTTTAAAGAAGCAGGATTATTTTCCTTATTCCAATGGAAGTTACTGGAAAATAATCCTGCTTCTTTTTAATATATTTTGGCAGTGGCAGAGCTGCCGGAAATATGATCTGCTTTTTGTTTTTTGATATCCCCATCTATCATTTTACACGCTTCTAGTAGTGAATCACCTGACTGGAATTTTGAATCGCCTGGACGACGGTGTTCGCCTTTTTTGAGGTGAAGTAGCAGTAGGTGGTTTCTGGGACGAGGGGGCGTATTTCCTCCAGCCTGCCATCGTGAATCAGGCTCCGCACCAAAGAGGCGCTGACAGCATGGCCGTTCTGCTCCAGGCGGGGGATGACAGTTATAGAAGGACCGTTCCCTTTTTCAGATTCCTGAACCATGATTTGATTATATAGCCCTGTTACCTGGCTGAAAGGTTCTTCTCCCACGAAGCGGACAGAGACAGACAGAGCGGCTGCAATTTTTTTAAACAGACACACATCCAGTCTGGCGTGAGAGCAGATAGCACTTTCCTCATCCTTCAGGAAGTAAGATGGGAAGGTAGCGTTGGATATCAGATAGCTTCCCGTTTTATGGAGAACTACATTGGAAAGATGGGAAATTCCATCCTTTACCAGCTGAAAGCGAACTGGAAAGGGAACCAGAGATGCGTCCTCCGAGACGATAAACAGATGGAGAAGACTGCAGGCGGACGCGGCTTTTTCAATCAGGTATTGATGTCCCAGAGTAAACGGATTGGCATTCATAACGACTGCCCCGGCAGGAAGTCCGCTGCGGGAGGGGACAGCTCCGCTTTCATCTGTCTCCTGAACCAGCTGTTTTAAGTACCGCGCAAAGCCGTCTTTTTTATTTTCCATAAAAACAGCTTCCCCGCCGGCCCGGGCGATCTCGTAGAAACCCAGATCCTGAAAGAACATGGCCTTACTGCATTTGGTGTAGAGGAACAGGTGAAAATTTCCTCGACCGTACTGGTATTCTACCAGATGAGAGATTAACTGGCCTAATAGCCCTTCTCCCTGAAAATCAGAATCCACTGCCATGCATCGCAGGGTATTTCCAAAACAGGAACCGGTAGCTGCCAATCGGTAGTTTTCGTCATAGAGGCCGACTGTGTAGTCGAGATTTTTGTCTCTCCGTATCCCCTCCTTTTCTAACAGTCTGTTTACTTGTTCCATCCCGCGTTTGTCCTGGGGAAGGATTTCGCTGATGCGGTATTCTGACATGGTTTTTGTCTGTCTCCTTTCATGGATTTTATCTAAAATCTTTTAGGTCAAATCGGTTATTATGATGAACCGGCAGTGAGTTTAGCATGCTGGCGCTTCCTTTTATTATAATCTATGGCTCAGGAAAAATCGAATATAAAATTGCCTATATCTTCCATAAGACAGAATGATGTATGAATGATTTTTCATAGGGCAGGATAAAGAAGAGAAAACGGCTGTGTGCAAATACAGAAGCAGCCGGAAAGCAGACAGGAGGAAGGCATGAACGATTTGTATACAGGAAAGACGGGATCCGTAAAAAAAACAGACAGAGCAGAGTATTCCAACAAAACAGACAGAGAACAGAATATTTCGCAGGCAGAATCAGGGGAAGAGGCGCAGGACAGCACACAGGCGGCGGAGCGGATCCGGGAAACGGGACAAGTTCTTTTAGATGGCGGGAGACAGAAGAACCGAATCCATCTGCTCTCAGTAATCGGAGAAATTGAGGGCCATGAGAATCTATCGGGAAGTACAAAAACTACTAAATATGAACATATCCTGCCTGAACTGGCCAGGCTGGAGGACGATGATCAGGTAGATGGAATGCTGATTTTAATTAACACAGTGGGAGGGGATGTGAGCTGCGGCCTTGCTTTGGCGGAGATGATTGCTTCCCTTAGCCGTCCTACGGTTTCTCTGGTAATTGGGGACAGCCACTCTATCGGAGTCCCGCTTGCGGTGGCTTCTGATTACTCCTTCATTGTTCCCACAGGAACCATGATGATTCACCCGGTGCGGATGACGGGAATGGTGATAGGCGCAGTTCAGACTTACGACTATTTTGAGATGATTCAGGACAGAATTTTAAGCTTTGTAGCAGAACACGCCCAAATCGCCTACGATCAGCTGAAAAATCTGATGCTTAATACGGAAATGCTTACCAAGGATCTGGGAACCATTCTGGTAGGCCGGGAGGCGGTAAAGGAAGGACTGATTGATGAAGTAGGGGGAATCAGGGAAGCGTTAAAGAAATTGAATGAATTAATTGAAAAAAAGAAAAAACTTTAATGCGTTGCAATTTCTTCTAAATTTATGTATACTTATCTGAGTAAAAAAATCTGGAGGCTTAGATAAGTGGCAGGTACAAGCAGGAAAAAACAGGAGACATCAGAGGAACCAAGATCGCGGGCAAAGAACAGCAGAAGCAGAGGGGCGTCCTCCGGAAAAAAGGGAACGTCTTCCAGGACAGATAAAAGAACAGGAAAGAGCGCCGGAAAGGCCGATACAAAGGTCAGAGGAAGCAGCAGACGCAAAGATCCAGAGCCAGAGGAAAACAGCTTTATTTTGACAGAAGTGGCGATTATTGCAGTATTTGCATTATCGGTACTTCTGTTTTTGAGCAATTTTCATCTGTGTGGTGTGGTGGGCGATTTCTGCCGGGAGGCTATGCTTGGAACCTTTGGAAAGCTGGGATATCTGTTCCCGGTTCTTTTATGCGTAGGAAGCTGTTTTTATTTATCAAACAGGGGAAACAGGAGAGCAGTGATGAAGCTGGCGGCATCTGCAGTGACACTTTTGGCACTGTGCGGACTGGCCCAGCTGATTTTCGGAGGCGGCTATGGCGAGGAACTGAAGCTGGTTGATTATTTTAAGCAGGATGCTGTTTCCGGAAAGGGAGGCGGCATTGTGGGAGGCGTTCTGGTGACGGTTCTCTGCTCTACAGTGGGAACCATCGGAGCTTACCTGATTCTTTTGGTTCTTTTCGCCATTGGAGTGGTGTGCATTACAGAGAAATCTTTAGTAGGAGCTGTCAAGAAAGGCAGCGGACGAGCTTACCGCTATGCGAAGGACGATATGGATCGCAGACGTGAAATCTATGAAGAGCGGCGGGAAGTAAGGCGAGAAGAACGCCAGCGTATCAGGGAGGAGAGAGCCAGAGGCATAGACATGGACGCTGTAACTCTGGGAGGACAGCCCTATGGAGATTCTCATAGAAGTCTTGACAGGGAACAGTGCGAAGATGTCCGCAGAGATTCTTATGATGGCTTCCGGGAGGAGGCCTTCGGAGAGGAACAGTATGACAGTCCGGAAGATTATGTTCTGGAGCCTGAGAGCCGTGAACCGCTGAATCCGGCTGACATTTTCCGCGGAAGCATTACCATGCCGGGCCGCGGAGAACAGGAAGAGATATCTGCAGAACAGAAAAAAACATTTTCAGAGGCAGAACCAGATGCGGCGGTCAGCCTGCAGAGAGAAGTACATAGAGAAGAAGATAGAGAAGAACACAGGAAAAATCATCTGGATGGGCAGCAGGAGAAAAATGACAGAACTTTTGTCAGCCGCAGAAAGGGATCTGCTCATGCAGAGGCTTTAAAACAGGAGGAAATACCTGCTCTTCTGCCTGAGACAGAGGAGCTGGAACCTATGAAAGACAGTGGTTTCGGCACTCCGGCCAGGGAGGAAGCTTTATTAAAAAGTATTTATGCAGAAAGAGATACGAGAACCTTTGCAGAACTCCGAATCGAGGAACCGGCTGAAAGCGGAGAGCTTGGACTTGAGGGTCAGGAAGAGGAAATTTATTACGAACCGATTGACGCTGATGAGATCTTTGCAGAGGAAGAGCTTCCGGCTGAGAACAGCCCTGCAGAAGACAGAGAAGGAAGCTTAGATTTTGACGCAGAGGACTTGGCAGGCAGAGGTGCTCTGATGGCTGTGAAGGAGCAGATTCGGGAAGCAGGGGAGAGAGCCATGGCTGCCTCGGAGCTTTTACGGGAGGAGGATAACCAGATTGTCACTGCCTCCGGAAAGGTTATGGAGACAGATGCAGATCTGATGCGAAGGACGCTGGAGAGAAAGCGCCATGAGGCAAAAGCTGCCTCTGATAATGAAGAAAAGGAGTCAGGAAGAGACTTTGACAGAGAGCAGGCAGCGGTTCAGTCAGAAAAGATCACAGCCAGAGATGTTTCGTCAGCTTTCTCAGCAGGAAAGCAGGAACCGGAGAAAAAACAGGAATCGGTAAAAAAGCCCCAGCCGGAGAAAAAACCGTATGTGTTCCCGCCGATGGATCTTCTGAAAAAAGGAAGGGCAGTGGGCGGCCGTTCTGAGCAGGAGTACAAGGATACTGCGATTAAGCTGCAGCAGACATTGAAGAACTTCGGAGTTGGCGTTACTGTGACGAATATCAGCTGCGGTCCGGCTGTTACCCGATATGAGCTTCACCCAGAACAGGGTGTAAAGGTCAGCAAAATAGTGTCTCTGTCTGATGATATTAAATTGAATCTGGCAGCTGCTGATATCCGGATTGAAGCGCCGATTCCAGGAAAGGCCGCTGTAGGAATCGAGGTTCCAAATAAGGAGACAGAGACAGTGCTTCTCCGCGACCTGTTAGAGTCAGATAACTTTAAGCGGGCTTCCTCCAGACTGTCCTTTGCAGTGGGAAAGGATATTGCAGGCCAGACAGTTGTGACAGATATTGCGAAAATGCCTCATCTGCTTATTGCAGGAGCGACTGGATCTGGTAAGTCAGTGTGCATTAATACGCTGATTATGAGTATTATCTATAAATCCTCTCCAGAGGATGTAAAGCTTATCATGATCGATCCCAAGGTGGTAGAACTGAGCGTTTACAATGGAATTCCGCATCTTCTGATCCCTGTTGTGACAGATCCGAAGAAGGCATCCGGCGCTCTCAACTGGGCGGTGGCGGAGATGACGGAGAGGTATCAGAAGTTTGCCAAGTACAATGTCAGAGACTTAAAGGGATATAATGAGAAGATCAAATCCATAGAAGATATTGAGGATGAAAACAAGCCGAAGAAGCTGCCGCAGATTATTATTATCGTGGATGAGCTGGCCGACCTTATGATGGTGGCCCCAGGCGAAGTGGAGGACGCGATCTGCCGTCTGGCTCAGCTGGCCAGAGCGGCTGGCATTCATCTGGTAATTGCTACCCAGAGGCCTTCTGTCAATGTTATCACAGGACTGATCAAGGCGAATATTCCATCCAGAATCGCCTTCTCCGTATCCTCTGGCGTGGATTCCAGAACCATTATCGATATGAACGGAGCGGAAAAGCTGCTGGGAAAGGGCGATATGCTTTTTTATCCTCAGGGCATCCAGAAGCCTCAGCGTGTGCAGGGAGCTTTCGTCTCCGACCAGGAGGTATCGAGAGTTGTGGAGTTCCTGGCAGAGGAGGGATTGACTACAGAGTACGATCCGGAGGTGGAAAAGAAGATGACCTCCGCCTTTTCAGGTGCGGGACCTGACAGTGCAGGAGACAGAGACGCCTACTTTGAGCAGGCAGCCCGGTTTATTATTGAGAAGGACAAAGCTTCTATCGGAATGCTTCAAAGAATGCTTAAAATCGGCTTTAACAGGGCTGCCCGCATTATGGATCAGCTGGCTGAGGCCGGCGTTGTAGGCGAGGATGAGGGAACCAAGCCAAGGAAGGTCCTTATGAGCGAGGAACAGTTTGAAGAGCTGATAGAACAGGGTTATTAAGAGATACAGAGCTGGGAAAATGGAAAAAGCGGCAGAGACATGTACCCTGCAGGGCGTTCCCGCGTATGATAAAAAGGGAGGAAGAAAAATGCTGAATGACTGGTTAAAGGAGCTGAAATATGAGCTTGTGCAGGGAGAACTGGAAATTCCTGTGAAAGAGGTCGTTTACGATTCCAGAAAAGCCGGGGAAGAGACGGTGTTTGTGTGCATGAAGGGAACTAATGTAGACTCCCATGATTTTATTCCGGCAGTTTTAGCAGCTGGAACCAAGGTTCTGGTGGTGGAACATCAGGTTTCCGATATTCCGGATGATGTGACGGTTGTCAAGGTGGAAAACGGACGGAATGCTCTGGCGCTTCTGTCTGCCGCCCGTTTCGGATACCCGGCAGAAAAGATGGTAACTATCGGCGTAACGGGAACGAAAGGAAAAACCACTACCACCTACATGATCAAATCCATTCTGGAGGCCTGTGGAAAAAAAGTAGGCCTGATTGGAACAAATGGAGCGGTAATTGGGGATAAACACTACGCTACGAAAAATACCACACCGGAATCCTATATTCTGGAGCAGTATTTCGACGAGATGGTAAAGGCTGGCTGCGAGTACATGGTAATGGAGGTGTCCTCCCAGAGCTATCTGATGCACCGGGTAGACGGCCTGACATTTGATTACGGCCTGTTTCTAAATATTTCAAACGATCACATTGGACCAGGAGAGCACGAAAGCTTTGAAGAATATCTGTACTATAAAAAACAGCTGTTAAAGCACTGTAAGACGGCTATCGTCAATGAGGACGATGAACATTTCGATGAGATTGTGAAGGGAGCACCGTCAAAAATTTACACTTTTTCTCTGGAGCGCCCAGCTGATTTTGAGGCTTCCGGTCTCCGGTATGTGACAGCAAGTGACTTTGTGGGACTGGTATTCCAGATGATGGGCAGTTATGAGCTGGAGGTCAAGGTTAATGTACCAGGACACTTTAACGCTGCCAATGCCCTGGCTGCTGTGGCAGTGTGCAGCTTTTTTGAACTTCCCAAGCCCAAGGTATCCCACGGGTTAGAGCATTTAAAGATCGATGGACGGATGGAAATTGCATATAAGTCCTCTAAGATGACCGTGATCGTAGATTACGCTCATAATGCAGTGAGTATGGAAAGTCTGCTTAGAACACTTAGAGACTATAAGCCGAAGCGCCTGGTATGTGTATTCGGCTGCGGCGGCAACAGAGCCAAAGAAAGACGCTATTCTATGGGAGAAATTGGAGGGAAGCTGGCAGATTTCTGCATTATTACAGAGGATAATTCCCGCTATGAGGACGTACAGGAGATTCTCACAGACATCAAAGTGGGCTTGTCCATGACCAGCGGAACTTATATTGAGATTCCTGATCGGAGAAAAGCTATAGAATTTGCTGTTTCCCACGCCAGAGAAGGAGATATGATTGCCATTATCGGAAAAGGCCACGAGGATTATCAGGAGATCAGGGGTGTGCGCTATCCCTTCCTGGATCGCCAGGTTGTGCAGGAGACAGTGGAGAAGCTGGGACTGTAGAAATCAGCAGTCTCAGACAGAAGGATTGGAAGGCAGAGGACGAAAACAATGGAACATATAACTGTAAAGGAGATAGCAGAGGCTGCGGGAGGCCGTCTGCTGGCAGGAAATCCGGCTGCTATGGTGACAGGAATCAGCATTGATTCCAGAGAGGCGAAAGAAGGATGTCTGTTCGTGCCGCTGATTGGTGAGAAAAATGACGCCCACCGTTTTATTATGACAGCTCTGGAACAGGGAGCAGCAGCAGTGTTTACCTCTGAGCATGAGGAGACCTCAGGCGAAGTAATAAAGTCCAGACAGCAGCGGCCTGAGGCCGCCTGGATTCAGGTACAGGATACGAAAGACGCGCTTCAGTCTCTGGGAGCTTTTATCAGGAGAAAACTGACTATTCCTCTGGTAGGAATTACTGGAAGCGTAGGAAAGACTACTACCAGGGAGATGGTAGCAGCGGCCCTTTCCGCCGGATACAGAGTGTTTAAGACGCCGGCCAACCACAACAGCCAGATTGGTGTGCCCCTGACGCTCTCTAAAATTTCAGAAAAGGATCAGATCGGTGTGCTGGAACTGGGCATGAGCGAACCGGGAGAAATGGAGGTCATTGCAGAAATTGCTGCTGTGGATATGGCAGTAATTACAAATGTAGGGGTTACCCACATTGAAAATCTGGGAACCAGAGAAAATATTTTAAAAGAAAAGCTGAATATCCAGAGGGGAATGAACCCTTCCGGTCCCCTTTTTCTGAACAGTGACAATGATCTTCTCTGTCAGGTGTCCGGATGGAACGGCCGGGAGACGATTTATTTTGGAACCGGGGAGCAGGCTGACTACAGGGCCGTTGATATTTCCGTAGAAAATGGCTGTCCTTCCTTCACTATGATTCATGGAGATGTGAGAATTCCTGTCACTTTGTCTGTTATGGGAGAGCACAATGTTTTAAATGCTCTGGCTGCCCTGGCAGTGGCAGATCGAAATGGGGTTTCACTGGAATCGGCAGCAGAAAAGCTGAGAGAGTTCGGGGGGTTTAAGAACCGGCAGCAGATTTATGAGGCTGAGGGTCTTACGATCATTGATGATACCTATAATGCCAGTCCGGATTCCATGAAAGCAGGACTTAAGGTTCTGTCTTCCTTTGGAAAGTGTCACAGAAGAGTGGCAGTTCTGGCTGATATGAAGGAGCTGGGTTCTGACGCCGGAATGTTCCACCGTCAGGTGGGAGAATTTCTTGCAGGGGAGCAGGTGGACGCCCTGATTACTCTGGGAGAACTGGCAGAGCAGATTGGCCAGGGAGCTCTGGCTGTGCGCCCGTCTCTCTCAGTAACCTCCTTTGAAAATAAGGAGGAGATGACCCAGTTTCTGGAAGATTTTCTTAAACCAGGAGACTGCGTCCTGTTTAAGGGCTCTAACAGCATGAAGCTGGGGGAGACTGCGCTTCATTTCAGAAGCAGAGGGAAGGAGCAGACAGAATCTGCCCGGGAAAGAGGCTGACAGATCGTATGAAGCAGATCTTTGCAAATGTGATTATTGATATTTCCCATGAAAAGGTGGATCGGACCTTCCAGTACATAGTGCCTGAGGCGTTAAAAGACAGGATCAAGGCTGGCGTGCAGGTGGAGATTCCCTTTGGCAAGGGAAATACTCTCCGCCGCGGCTTCGTGGTGGAGGTGACTAAGCAGCCAGAATTTGATATTGAACGGATGAAGGAGATAGCTGGGATTTCACCTGACTGTGTGTCGGTGCAGTCCCAGCTTATTGAGCTTGCCTGGGAAATGAAGCGGCTCTATGGCTCTACAATGAACCAGGCTTTGAAGACTGTGCTTCCGGTGAAGCAGAAAATGAAACGCAGGGAGAAAAAGACTGTTCGCTGCTGTCTGACTAGGGAGGAGCTTGAAAATGCCCTTAAAGAGGCCAGAAGCAGAAGCTATCGGGCCCGGGCCAGGCTGTTTGAGGCTTTCTTAGAGACCAGCCAGATTCCCGGAGAGGTAGTGGAGCATCAGCTCAACATTACAGCCGCATCGTTAAAACCGCTGATTGAAAAGGGAATAGTAGAGGTGACACGAAGGGAAGTCTATCGTAATCCGTTAAAAGGGCTTCAGAAGGAGATACAGGGTGTAAGCTTAAATACCGGTCAGCAGGCAGCGGCAGAAACCTTCTGGGCCTCTTATAAAAGCCGTCTGATCCAGGGGCCGGAAGGAGAAAAACGGCTCTCAAAAGAAAAGACATGGCTTCTCTACGGAATTACAGGCAGCGGAAAGACAGAGGTCTATATGGAAATGATGGATCGCGTCCTGAGAGAGGGACGCCAGGTCATTGTGCTGATTCCGGAAATTGCCCTTACCTACCAGACTGTCATGCGGTTTTATAAGCGGTTTGGAGGCAGGATTGCCATTCTTAATTCCAGACTCTCGGCAGGAGAACGATACGATCAGTGGGAGCTGGCTATGAACGGCGGGGTGGACATTATGATCGGACCCAGATCGGCTCTTTTCGCTCCTTTTTCTAATCTGGGATTAATTATCATTGATGAGGAACACGAAGGAGCCTATAAAAGCGAGACTATGCCCCGATATCATGCCAGGGAGACAGCTGAAATCAGAGCCAGGCTGTCAGGGGCAGATGTAGTCCTGGGATCCGCTACCCCTTCTATGGAGTCCTACAGCAGAGCACTGTCCGGAGAATATGGACTCCTGCGTCTTCAAAAAAGAGCTTCTTCAGAGAGCCGTCTGGCTCAGGTGGAGGTGGCAGACTTAAGGGAGGAACTTAAAGCTGGCAATAAAACCATGTTCAGCCGCTGTCTGCTGAAACACATTCAGGACAGGCTGAGCCGGGGACAGCAGATTATGCTGTTTATGAACAGGAGAGGCTATTCAAATTTTGTATCCTGCCGTTCCTGCGGGGAAGCAGTTCAGTGTCCTCACTGTGACGTATCCATGACTCTTCATAAAAACGGCCGTCTGTACTGCCACTACTGTGGCTATTCCCTGCCTATGCCGAAACGCTGTCCTTCCTGCGGTTCTCCCTATATCGCAGGCTTTGGAACGGGCACTCAAAAGCTGGAGGAGATGACCAGACAGCTGTTTCCCCAGGCCAGAATACTCAGAATGGACGCAGATACGACCGCTAAAAAGGGCGGGCATGAAGAAATTCTCTCTGCTTTTGAGGCCGGGGAGGCTGATATTCTCATTGGAACCCAGATGATTGTCAAGGGCCATGACTTTAAAAATGTGACGCTGGTTGGGATTATGGCGGCAGATCTTTCTCTGAATACGCCGGATTACCGGTGCGCGGAACGGACCTTTCAGCTTTTGACTCAGGCGGCCGGCCGGGCCGGGCGGGGCAGCCAGCCGGGAAATGTGGTGATTCAGACCTACCAGCCGGATCACTACAGCATTGAAACGGCGGCCAGACAGGACTATGAGGCCTTCTACAGCCGGGAAATTGCCTACAGGAAAATGATGAATTATCCTCCGGCCTGCCGAATGTCTGCCGTGCTGTTTGCGGCAAAGGACGAAATGGCTCTGGAAAATTTCTGCCGCCAGGCTGATAAACGGATTTCCAGGCTTCTGGAGGAAATTTCTTCTCCCTGCCAGTCTATCGGACCGGTCAATGCGCCTGTATACAAAGTTAATGATATCTATAGAAAAATTTTATATATTAAGTCTGAAAATTGTGATATACTAGATAAAATCAGGGATAGTATGGATTCCCTGACGGAAAATGGCACGGGAATGGTTCAGGTTCAGTACGACGTGTCATAAGGTCATAACAGAGAACAGCAAAAATAATAGAACACAGAAAAGCATAGAAGGAGAGGATTCAGATATGGCAATCAGGGAAATCAGAACGATCGGAGACGAGGTTCTCAGAAAAGAGTGCAAGCTGGTGAAGGAGATGACTCCCCGCACAGCAGAGCTGATAGAGGATATGTTTGATACCATGTACCAGGCTAATGGAGTGGGACTGGCAGCGCCGCAGGTAGGCATCCGCAAGCAGATTGTGGTGATCGATGTGGAGGACGGAAATCAGTATGTGCTGATTAATCCGGAAATTCTGGAGACCAGCGGAAGCCAGACAGGTCCGGAGGGATGCTTAAGCGTGCCGGGAAAATCAGGAACTGTAACACGTCCTGATTATGTTAAGGTAAAAGCTCTTAATGAGAACATGGAGGAGTATATTCTGGAGGGCGAGGATCTGTTAGCCAGAGCGATCTGTCATGAGTGCGATCACTTAAGCGGAGTACTGTATGTGGACAAGGTCGAGGGAGAACTGGAGGACGTCAGTGGAGAGTTTGAGGAAGAGTAAAGAACAGCCCGCGCACAGAAAGGGGATGCACACATGAAGTTAGTATACATGGGAACACCGGATTTTGCAGTCCCGGCTCTTGTTTCCTTAGTGGAGGCAGGCCATGAGGTGGCGGCGGTGGTGACGCAGCCGGATAAACCTAAAGGCCGGGGGAAGGCAGTCCTTATGACTCCGGTGAAGGAGAAAGCCCTGTCCTATGGAATTCCTGTTTATCAGCCGATCCGGGTAAAGAAGGACGAGGGATTTTTTAACACCTTGAAGAAAATCCAGCCGGACGCGATAGTGGTAGCTGCTTTCGGCCAGATCCTTCCTAAAGAGATTTTAGATTTGCCGAAATATGGCTGTGTGAATATTCACGCCTCCCTGCTTCCTAAATATAGGGGGGCGGCTCCGATTCAGTGGGCTGTCATTGATGGGGAGAAAGAGAGCGGCATTACCACTATGATGATGGATGTAGGACTTGACACCGGGGATATGCTGGATCGGGTGGTCGTCCCGCTGGCGGAGAATGAGACAGGAGGAAGCCTGTTTGATAAACTGTCCAAAGCAGGCGGCCCGCTGGTTTTGGAGACTCTCAGGAAACTGGAGAGTGGGACTGCTGTCAGGACGCCTCAGCCTGAGGAGGGAGCGACCTATGCCGGGATGCTCGACAAATCTCTTGGAAATGTCGATTGGACAAAGAGCGCGGCAGAGCTGGAGCGTCTAATCCGCGGTTTGAACCCATGGCCCAGCGCTTACACCCATTATGGAGCTAAAACTATGAAGCTGTGGGCAGCTGATGTTCTGGCAGAGAATTTTGAGGGAGAACCTGGTGAAATTGTAAAGGTTTTAAAGGACCGTTTTCTGGTGAAGACAGGAAATGGGACTCTGGCTGTAAAAGAGCTGCAGCTGGAGGGAAAGAAGCGTATGGATACCGGCGCCTTTTTAAGGGGTTTTTCCCTGAAGAAGGGAGAAAAGCTGGGCCTGTAGATGTCTGCCGGATCCGATGCTAAATTCGGCGCTTAATGTGCAGAATACCATAGGGGAGAATGAGTGAAAAGGGCGATGATTTAATTTGAGAAAGGAAGTCGTTTATTTATGTACTATGGTTATGGATTCTATCCCAGGTTTGATCCGACGATTATTTTGATTTTAATTGGAGTGGCGCTTTCCATGGCGGCCTCCGCCAAGGTAAACAGCACCTTTGCCCGCTATTCAAGAGTCCGCTCTATGACTGGCATGACAGGAGCGGAGGCAGCCCAAAGGCTGTTAAACAGCCAGGGGATTTATGACGTTACAGTACGTCATGTGGGCGGAAGGCTGTCAGACCACTATGATCCAAGAACAAAGACGGTAAACCTGTCGGATGACGTTTACAATTCCACCTCTGTGGCTGCCATCGGTGTGGCTGCCCATGAGTGCGGCCACGCTATTCAGGATGCTGTGGGATACGCGCCGTTAAAGTTCAGAGGAGCCCTGGTTCCGGTGGCGAATTTCGGTTCCCAGATTTCCTGGCCGCTGATTCTGATTGGATTTTTTATCGGAGGTTTCGGTTCCCCAATGGTTCAGCTGGGAATCCTCCTGTTCTCTGCAGCTGTATTGTTTCAGCTGGTGACACTTCCAGTAGAGTTTAATGCCTCCTCCAGAGCTGTAAGGCTTCTGGACGCTACCGGCATTCTTTCCGGCAGCGAGGTAGATGGCACCAGACGGGTGCTGGGAGCGGCAGCCCTGACTTATGTGGCGGCTGCAGCCGGATCCATCCTGCAGCTTCTGCGTCTGATTATACTGTTTGGAGGAAGAAGAGATAATGACTAAAACCGGAACTGGAAAACCGGCAAAAGAAGGGAATAGAAGCGCTCCGGAAGCGCGGGAGATTGTGCTGGAAATTCTTCTGGAAATTTTAGAGAAGAAGCAGTACAGCCATCTGGTGATTCAGAGAGCTTTGACAAAATATCAGTATCTGGATAAACAGGAACGCTCTTTTATCAAGCGGACTGCCGACGGTACTCTGGAAAGGCTCATGCAGATTGACTATTTGATTGAAGCATATTCCAGTGTGAAGCTGCGCAAAATGAAGCCGGTGATTCGCACTATTCTCAGAATGAGCGTTTACCAGATCTGCTTTATGGATCGAATTCCCGATTCAGCAGCCTGCAATGAGGCAGTGAAGCTGGCAGCCCGCAGAGGCTTTTCAGGACTCAAGGGCTTTGTAAACGGAGTGCTGAGAAATATATCCAGGAATAAGGAAGAGATAAAATGGCCGGATGACAGTACAGCCTGCTGTCTTCCGCAGTGGATTTTTTCCTTGTGGGAGAAGCGGTATGGGAAAGAGGCGGCCAGAACCATGGCAGAAAGTTTTCTGATGGAAAGACCTCTGACTGTCCGGATGAATTTAAGCCTGGCTTCCAGGGAGGAAATTTTCGGCTCTCTGGAAAGCCAGGGAGTAAAGGTAAAGGAAAGCGGCTTTGCCGAGGATGTGATTTTCTTAAGCCAGGTGGATTATCTGGAGAGTCTGGATGCTTTTCTGGACGGCTGGCTTCAGGTACAGGATTTAAGCTCTTCCCTGGCGGGAGACGCCGCTGGAGTGCATGAGGGAGATTATGTTATTGACGTCTGCGGTGCGCCGGGAGGAAAAAGCCTGCACATTGCAGAGCTGCTTCACGGAACTGGTATGGTGGAGGTCAGGGACTTGACGGAGAAGAAGATCGCTCTGGTGGAGGACAATATCTGGCGCTCCGGATTTTCCAATATAGAAGCCAGAGTCCAGGATGCTACGGAGTTTGACCAGAGCTCTGAAGAAAAAGCAGATCTTTTGATTGCAGATCTGCCCTGTTCCGGCCTTGGAATCATTGGACGAAAACCAGACATCCGCTACAATATTACAGAGGAGCAGACCAGAGATCTGGCCAGGCTGCAGAGGGAGATTCTCTCTGTAGTCTGGCGGTATGTAAAGCCAGGCGGAACCATGGTGTTCAGTACCTGTACCGTAAATCCGGCGGAAAATGAAGAGAATATTCGCTGGATTCTGTCTCAGCTGCCGTTTGAACCAGTGGATCTGACAGGCAGAATTGGGGACGCTTTGGCACAGACACTGCTTGAGGATACAAGGAAAAAGGGATATATCCAGCTGCTTCCGGGTTTCTATCCGGGAGACGGCTTTTTTATCTCGGTACTGAGGAGAAAAGAAGAGCAGAATTAAAAGAAAAGCAGAATGACAAGGAGGCTTTGAAAAATGGAAAGAGACGGACGGGCAGACTTAAAATCCATGACCCTTCCGGAGCTGACAGAGTATCTGAAGGATTTAGGCGAAAAGCCCTTTCGGGCCAGGCAGCTGTATCAGTGGATGCACGTGAAGCTGGCAGCTTCCCTGGATGAGATGACAAATCTGTCTAAGGAAATGCGGGAAATTCTGAAGGGAACAGCTTTTTATGCGTCTTTAAATCCAGTGGATGTGCGGATTTCCCAGATTGACGGTACGAGAAAGTACCTGTTTGAGCTGGAGGACGGAAATGTAATCGAAAGTGTGCTGATGCGCTATAAGCACGGCAACTCCGTCTGCATTTCTTCCCAGGTGGGCTGCCGGATGGGCTGCCGTTTCTGTGCATCTACCCTAGACGGTCTGGAGAGAAATTTGAGGCCTTCTGAGATGCTGGAGCAGATTTACCGGATTCAGAGGGACACAGGAGAACGTGTGTCGAACGTGGTAGTGATGGGTTCCGGAGAGCCTATGGACAACTATGACAATCTGCTCCGCTTTATTCATCTGCTGACAGACGAGAACGGCTTACATATCAGTCAGCGCAATGTCACTGTTTCCACCTGCGGCATTGTTCCCAGAATCCGCCAGTTTGCGGAAGAAGGGCTCCAGGTGACACTGGCGCTGTCTCTCCATGCTCCTAATGATGAGGTGAGGAAGACTTTGATGCCAGTAGCCAATAGTTTTGCCTTAAAGGACGTATTGGATGCCTGTCATTATTACTTTGAAAAGACAGGCAGAAGGCTTACTTTTGAGTACAGTCTCGTAAAGGGTGTCAATGATAATCTGAACGAGGCCAGAGCTCTGGCAGAGCTGCTGAAGGGGCAGCATGGCCATGTGAATCTGATTCCGGTAAATCCTATCAAGGAAAGGGAGTTTAAGCAGTCGGATCGGAAGGCTATTGAGGAGTTTAAACAGTATTTGGAAAAGCGGGGAATCAATGTTACGGTGCGCCGGGAGATGGGGCGGGACATTGACGGAGCCTGCGGGCAGCTTCGAAAAAGCTATATTGAGAAGGAAAGGACATAAGGAAGATGAAAGCCTGTGCGTTGACGGACATTGGGCGGGTGCGGCCTGTCAATCAGGACTGCCGTTTCGCCACAACAGAGTCTATCGGACCTCTTTCAAATTTATTTATTGTTGCGGACGGTATGGGAGGCCATAAGGCTGGGGATCGGGCCTCCAGGCTTTTAATAGAGAGCCTGACTTCCTATATCAGAGACTGCTCGGCCAGAACGCCAGTAGAGGCGCTGAATCAGGGGATTGCAGAGGCCAACCGAAAAATTTATGAGGCATCCCTGGAAAACCAGGAGCTGGCCGGTATGGGAAGTACGCTGGTGGCTGCTACCATAGAGGATTCTACTTTGTATGTGGCCAATGTGGGGGACAGCAGACTCTACCTGATTGAGCGGGGAGGGATCAGGCAGATTACCCGGGATCATTCCTATGTGGAAGAGATGGTGTCTCTGGGGCAGATTACCCGGGACAGCCTTGAGTATAAAAAGCAGAAGAATTACATTACGAGGGCAGTCGGCATTGCCGGGACAGTGGAAGCAGATTTTTTTGAGGTAAATCTGAAGGCAGGAGACTATGTTCTTCTCTGCTCAGACGGCCTTTCTAATATGGTAGATAACTCTGCCATGTTTCGTCTGGTATTGCTTCCGGGCCCTCTGGAGAGTAAGGCCAGGGCGCTTATTGCGTTAGCCAATCAGAACGGGGGAAAGGATAATATAGCAGTTGTCCTGATTGATCCCCAGATAAGTGAGGTGGACGGATTATGATGCTTAGACCAGGAATGTATTTGCAGAATCGGTATGAGATTCTGGATCAGATAGGATCCGGCGGAATGTCAGAGGTCTACCGGGCGAAATGCCATAAATTAAACAGGCTGGTAGCAATCAAGGTGCTGAAGGAGGAATTCAGCACAGACGCTGGATTTGTAAAGAAATTCAAGCTGGAGGCCCAAGCGGCTGCCGGTCTTTCTCATCCTAATATTGTCAGCGTATACGATGTTGTGGACGAAGGCAGCATCCATTATATCGTTATGGAACTGATAGAAGGCATCACTTTGAAAAGCTATATTACGAAAAAGGGAAGGCTGGGCTCCAAGGAGGCCATTGGAATTGCCATTCAGGTAGCTCAGGGAATTGCCGCTGCCCATGATCAGCATATTGTTCACAGGGACATTAAGCCCCAGAACATGATTATTTCCAGAGATGGAAAGGTGAAGGTAGCAGACTTCGGCATTGCCAGGGCGGTCAGCAGCCAGACTATCGGCGCTACGGCCATAGGTTCTGTCCATTATATTTCCCCTGAACAGGCCAGAGGCGGCTTCAGTGATTCCAGGACTGATATTTATTCTCTGGGCATTACCATGTTTGAGATGGTAACAGGAACGGTTCCTTTTGACGGAGACAATACAGTAAGCATTGCTTTGGCCCATTTGGAGCAGTCTGTGACACCGCCGTCCCGTCTGAATCCAGAAGTTCCTGTAAGTCTGGACAGGATTATTATGAAGTGTACGCAGAAAAAGCCGGAGAAGCGCTACAGCGATGTCTATGAGCTGATTGCGGATCTGCGCCATGCGCTGGTAGATCCAGATGATGACTTTGTCACAGAGGAGCCGGAGGTGGATACTTCTTCGCCGACCATGGTGATTTCAAGCGACGAACTCAGTCAGATCAAACAGGCCAGAAATACAGGTCCTGTGGTGATGAACGGACAGAGCTCCAGTATGCGGGCAGCTGGGGAGCCAGGCCGTCATGACAGAGAACATGGAAGCGACAGGAGGGAAACTCACAGCCGGCGGGACAGCCGGGAGGCAGGCAGTTACAGCCGAAGCCAGGAATATGGATACGATGAATACGCTGATTATCAGGATGACGGCAGCCCATATCATCCATATGAATCTTCCTATGATAGAAGCAGAGAACGGGACAGAAGCTCTGGCAGAGACAGAAGCTCCGAACGTATTCCGGCTTCAGGGAGCAGCTCTTCCGGGAAAAAAGCCAGAAGGCAGGGAAAGGATTCTGATATTAATCCCCAGATTGAAAAGCTTCTTACAAGCGTAGGCATCGTAGCAGCCATCATTATTGTAGCTGTTCTGATTACCATATTTGCCAAGCTGGGAGGAATTTTCAATTCTGGCTCAAATGGAAATATTTCGGCTCAGACCCAGACTTCAGAGCAGGATACAGGACTTAAGGACACAGAGACAAGGGTTCCTGACTTTGTAGGCCTGACAGAGGATGAGGCGGAAGAAAAGGCGCAGGAGAGCCACCTGAAGCTGAGCTATAGTTATGCACAGTCAGAGGAGAAGAAAAAAGGGCGCGTCATCGACCAGAAGACAGCTGAGGGAACTGTTGTAGATAAGCAGTCTACTGTCAAAGTTATTGTTGGAGAGGGCGGCGAAGAGGAATCTGAAGAGGAAACCAGGGAGACCCGCCAGATTGACCTGACGGTTCTGGGACTGGAGGCTTTGGATGGGACAAATGCAAAGAATCTTCTGGAGGCAAAAGGCCTGATTGTCTCTCTGAAACAGGAGAACAGCGATACAATTCCTGTTGATATGGTGGTGCGTTATGAGCCGCAGGAAGCTGACAGGGGAGATGAGATTGAACTCTATGTGAGCCTTGGACCGGCAGTCAGCATGGTAAAGGTTCCTGATTTAAGCGGCATGACAGAAGAGGAGGCCGGGGAGGCTCTTGCTGAAGCCGGACTTCTTCCGGCGCCGGAGGATCAGATTGTCACCCAGAAGAGCGACAGCGTTAAGAGAGGAACAATTATCAGCCAGACGCCCCTGATGGATGAGGAGGTTCCAGAGGGAAGCACAGTCAGCTATGTAGTCAGCGAGGGACGGGGCAAGAAATACGCGGCGATTGTCAATGATGACTATCCGCTAAAGGATAATTTTGGGCCCAGCGGCGCCTCTACTACTATTACAGTGGAGATTGTCATGGTTCAGACGGTAAATGGTCAGAAGAGGACAACTACTGTGATGGACGCCAGAAATATGAAGGGAGACGTAACGCTTCCTGTCCATTATGAGCTGACAGGTGCGGATGGTGTTCTGACAGGAGAGCTGCAGATCTGGGATTTAACCAATGACAGAATTTTGAAGACCTATCCGCTTGAATTTATGGAGGTCGATGCGTAGATGACAGGAAAAATTGTTAAGGGAATTGCAGGCTTTTACTATGTCCATGACGGACATCAGAAGGTCTATGAGTGCAGGGCCAAGGGCGTGTTCAGAAACAGGAAGATTAAGCCCCTGGTGGGAGATAATGTAGAATTTGAAATTCTGGACGAGGAAGCTGGCACAGGCAATATTGTCTCTATCCTGGAACGGAAAAACGCCTTGATTCGCCCTGCTGTCTCAAATATAGACCAGGCTTTGGTGGTATTTGCCATTACAGAACCTATGCCGAACCTGAACCTTTTAGATCGGTTTCTGGTTATGATGGAGCGCCAGAATATTCCGGCTGTTATCTGCTTTAATAAAATTGATTTATCATCCAGAGGGGAGATGGAACGTCTGCGCTCCATCTACGCGCCGGCAGGCTATGAGATCCATTTTATCAGCACCTATGAAGAAGAGGGGCTTCAGGAGATTCACAGCCTGATACGGGGAAAAACTACCGTGCTGGCAGGCCCCTCCGGGGTGGGGAAATCTTCTCTGACTAATTTTCTCCAGCCGGAAGCCAGGATGGAGACAGGCGTTGTCAGTGAGAAAATTAAAAGAGGGAAGCATACGACCCGTCACTCAGAGCTGTTTTTTGTGGAGAAAAATACCTATATGATGGACACGCCAGGTTTCAGCTCCATGTATATTGAAGACTTGAAGCCGGAGGAGTTGAAAGACTGTTTTCCAGAATTTGCCCCAGAGGAAGAAGGCTGCCGTTTTTTAGGCTGCGTTCACGTGGGGGAGAAGGTGTGCGGAGTCAAGGAAGCGGTAAAGACTGGGAAAATCAGCCGCAGCCGATATGAAAATTACCTGCTTTTGTATCAGGAATTGAAGGATAAAAGGAGATATTGATTATGATACGTTTAGCGCCGTCTGTGTTAGGAGCAGATTTTTCACGCCTGGGGGAAGAAATCCAGGCAGTAGACAGGGCGGGAGCCCAGTATATTCATCTGGATGTGATGGATGGAACTTTTGTGCCAAGCATTTCCTTTGGAATGCCAGTGATTGAACGGCTCCGTCCAGTTACGAATCGCGTGTTTGACGTCCACATGATGGTGGAGGAGCCGGGACGGTATGTGGAGGACATGAAAAAGGCAGGAGCTGACTTGATCTGCGTTCACCAGGAGGCCTGCAGACATCTGGACCGGACAGTGAATCAGATTAAGGAGATGGGACTTAAGGCTGCTGTTGCCCTGAATCCTGCTACCCCTGTATCCAGTCTGTCCTGTATTTTGGAGCAGCTGGATATGGCGCTTATCATGTCGGTCAACCCAGGCTTTGGCGGCCAGAAATTCATTCCCTATACCTTAAATAAGATAACAGAGCTGCGCAGAATGAGCGATGAGAGAGGGCTGAATCTGGACATTCAAGTAGATGGGGGCGTGGGGCTTGGCAATGTCCGCCAGGTGATTGAAGCAGGGGCTAATGTGATTGTAGCTGGTTCTGCTGTCTTTAAAGGAGACGCAGCGGCCAATACAAAGGCGTTCCTGGAGATTTTTAAGGAATATGAGTAGGACGGAACAGTGCTGCCTTATCATAACAGGAGGAAGCCTGGATTTAAGCTTTGCAGAACAGTTTTTGAAAGGCAGAAGATATGACTGTGTGATAGCTGTAGACGGAGGACTGAAGGCGGCTGCAGATCTTGACATCTGCCCGGATGAGATTGTGGGAGACTTAGATACTGTGGATCCCTCTTTGTTTGACGTCTATCAGGGAAGACCGGGAATTGAGCTTGAAATCCACCGGCCGGAGAAGGATGAGACAGACACAGAGCTGGCTCTTCTCACAGCAGAGAGAAAGGGCTTTCGTCTGGTACATCTGCTGGGAGCTTTAGGCGGACGGATGGATCACGCTCTGGGTAATGTGCAGCTGTTAAATCAGTGCTTTCAGAATGGCGTGCGAGCGGAAATTTATGATGAGAAGAATAAGATTTACCTGGCTGGTCCTGGAAAGACAGAGTTTTTCAGGAAACAGGCATACGGCCGATATATTTCGTTCCTTCCTCTCACTGAAACGGTGGAAGGCATCACTCTGACTGGCTTTAAATACCCTCTTTCTAATAAAACAATTCATCTGGGAACCAGCCTCTGCATCAGCAACGAGCTGACAGGAGAGAAGGGAAGCCTGGAATTTCAAAAGGGTATTCTTATCTGCTTTGAGAGTCATGACTGATCAGAATTAAAACTGACCCTTGAAAAAATATGAAAACTGCATGTTTTATCGAGTACAGATATGTGATAAGATACAGGTCAGAAAAATGCAGGAGGCAGTGATATGATTCGAAACAATGATAAGGCATACAAAATAGCCATGACCGGGCTGATGGCAGCTCTTTCCTATGTAGTATTTACGTTTGGCCAGATTAAACTGACCCTTCCGGGCGGGGACGCCACGTCCATTCATCTGGGAAACGCCGTCTGCGTTCTGGGCGCTCTTCTCATTGGCGGCTTCTGGGGAGGTCTGGGAGGAGCCATTGGAATGACCATAGGCGATTTGCTGGATCCGGTTTATGTGATCTACGCGCCGAAAACCTTTATTTTAAAGCTGTGCATCGGTTTGATTACAGGCTTTGTGGCTCACAGGATTGGAAAAATTTCTGTCAGCACAGATAAGAAGCATATTTTAAAATATGTGATCCTGGCGTCAGCTGCAGGTCTTCTATTTAACATGGTGGCTGATCCGCTGTTTGGATATTATTATAAACTGCTGATAATCGGAAAGCCGGCGGCTGAGCTGGCTCTTGTATGGAATATCGCCTCCACCTCTATTAATGCGGTGATATCGGCGGCAGCGTCTGTCCTGATTTATATGGCGGCGCGGCCTGCGCTTCACTCAGCGGGCCTTCTTCTCCGGTTATCATAAGGAGATTACGATGAATGAGACAGGACAAAAAAAGATTGCAATGATAAATTCCATGGCAGGTTATGGCCGCTGTTCTATAACAGCGGCTATTCCTGTGCTGAGCGCTTTGAAAGTACAGTGCTGCCCGGCTCCTACGGCTATTTTGTCAAATCATACCGGCTATCCCAGCTGCTATTTTGACGATTATACAGAAGGGCTGGTTTCGTACCTGGAGGAATGGAAAAAGCTTCAGTTTTCCTTCGACGCCGTTATGACAGGATTTCTAGGATCAGCCGGACAGGTTCGGACAGCGGCGGAATTTCTTATGGAATTGAAACCGCAGGGAACGAAAATTTTAGTAGATCCAGTGCTGGGAGATAACGGTTCTCTTTACAGAACCTGTACCAGGGAACTCTGTGAGGAGATGCGGGAGCTGATTCAGTATGCGGATGTGATTACGCCGAACCTGACAGAGGCCTGTCTTTTGACAGAAACTCCGTGGAGCGAGACTGGCTGGTCGAAAAACAGACTGTCAGATTTGGCCTACAAGCTTTTGTTCATGGGACCTGGGGCGGTGGTGCTCACAGGCGCGGTAAAAAGCCATTCTATTATTAATGTAGTTCTGGAGCGGGGAAGAACCCCTGTCTTTTTTACTGGAAAGCGTATCGAAACCAGCCGTCACGGTACAGGGGATGTATTTTCTGCAGTGCTGGCTGGGGAGATGGTTCACTCTGTGCCGCTGGAGGAAGCGGTGCGTCGGGCGGCTACCTTCACCAGAAAGTGTGTGGAATGTTCAGAGGAGCTTAAGATTCCAGAAAAGGAAGGACTTTGCATAGAGGAGTGCCTGCCCTATTTGTTCCGGTTAAGCCGCAGAAACTAAGGGACCTCAGGAAAAGGCAGAAATGGGCTTTTCATAAACGAGAAACTGTAGTATAATCAAGGTCAGATTACGTTTTAGCTGTAAAAACAGCCAATATCATTGATTTCAATGAAAATAAAAGCGGTTTTCAGAAACTGCTGCAGGAGGAAAATATGTTAGATTTAAGATTTGTCAGAGAAAATCCGGAGATCGTAAAGCAGAACATCAGGAATAAATTCCAGGACAGCAAGCTGCCACTGGTAGATGAGGTAATCGAGCTGGATGCTCAGAACCGTTCAGTTAAAAAAGAAGCAGACGATCTGAGAGCGGGAAAGAATAAGATTGCCAAGCAGATCGGAGGCCTGATGGCTCAGGGCAAAAAGGAAGAGGCAGAGGAGCTGAAGAAGAAAGTAGGCGAGGACGCCGCCCGTCTGGCTGAGCTTGAGGAGCTTGAGAAAGAGCTTGCTGAGAAGATTACGAAGATTATGATGACAATCCCGAACATTATCGATCCGTCTGTTCCGATTGGAAAAGATGACAGTGAGAATGTGGAGATTCAGAGATATGGCGATCCGGTTGTTCCTGATTTTGAAATCCCATACCATACAGAAATTATGGAGCGTTTCAATGGAATTGATCTGGACAGCGCCAGAAAAGTGGCTGGAAATGGCTTTTACTATCTGATGGGAGATATTGCGAGACTTCATTCCGCTGTGATTTCCTATGCAAGAGATTTTATGATCGACAGAGGCTTTACTTACTGTGTACCGCCGTTTATGATCCGCAGCAATGTAGTGACAGGCGTTATGAGCTTTGCTGAGATGGATGCCATGATGTACAAGATCGAGGGAGAGGATCTGTACCTGATCGGAACCAGCGAGCATTCCATGATTGGAAAGTTCATCGACACCGTTCTTAAGGAGGAGGAGCTTCCCAAGACTCTGACCAGCTACTCCCCATGCTTCAGAAAAGAGAAGGGCGCTCATGGAATCGAGGAGAGAGGCGTATACAGAATTCATCAGTTTGAGAAGCAGGAGATGATTGTTGTCTGCAAGCCGGAAGACAGCATGAAATGGTATGACAAGCTGTGGCAGAACACAGTGGATCTGTTCCGCTCCTTAGATATTCCGGTCAGAACTTTGGAGTGCTGCTCCGGAGACCTGGCTGACTTAAAGGTGAAGTCTGTAGATGTAGAGGCATGGTCTCCAAGACAGAAAAAGTATTTTGAGGTAGGAAGCTGTTCTAACTTAGGAGATGCTCAGGCGCGCCGTTTAAAGATCCGCGTAAACGGCGAGAACGGAAAATACTTTGCCCATACTTTAAATAACACAGTAGTAGCTCCGCCGCGTATGCTGATTGCCTTCTTAGAGAATAACTTACAGGCAGACGGATCTGTAAGAATCCCAGAGGTATTACGTCCGTATATGGGCGGAAAAGCGGAGATCCGGTAGAAAGTGCAGAGAATAAAATAATATAAAGAAAGAAGATGTTTTCCTGTGATAATGAAAGGCACGGGAAGGCATCTTCTTTCTTTTGGGTATTTCCCCCTGTTTTTAATTTATCTCCTCCAGCTTATTCCCCGGCACAGCTATGAGAGAGTAGTTGGTGTGGTAGATGACGAATCCTGGGGCCGCTCCGGCCACCTTCTTGATATTCTTTTTCTGAATATAGTCAATTTCCACTTTTTCATTGTTCCGGCCCTTGGAGTAGTAAGCTGCCAGAGCTCCGGCCTCCTCGAATACCCGGTCTGGAAGTTCCTTCCCCTCGCTTTTTACAATGACATGGGAACCGGGAATTCCCTTGGCGTGGAACCACCAGTCGTTTCCAGTGGCCAGCTTGAAAGTCAGCTCTTCGTTCTGATAGTTATTTTTTCCCACATAAATATGGAAGCCGTCGGAGGAAAGATAATGGAAGGGTTTGCTTACAATTTTCTGTTTCTTTATGTTCGGCCCGTGTTTTTTAATGAAGCCGTATTCTGTCAGTTCCATCTTGATCTGCGCCAAATCTTCCTCTTTTAAGGCTATGTCAAGGGCTGCGCTGATAGATTCTAAATGGTCGATTTCCCGTTTTGTCTCCTCAGTAAGTTCTGTGAGAGCCTCAAAGGTACGCTTTAATTTATTATATTTTTCAAAATACCTCTTCGCGTTTTCCTGAGCTGTTTTCGTTTCATCCAGAGGAATGAGGATGGTTTCATTGGTGTAATAGTTGAGGCAGGAAAGTTCCTTTTCCCCTCCTGTCAGTTCGTAGCCATAAGTGTTTAAAAGTTCTCCGTACACCCGGAATTTATCCCGTTTTTCCGTATCCTTCAGCTGCCTCAGCTGCAGATCATATTTCTTGTAATTTCTCTCCAGAGCAGTCTGGACGATCCGCCGCAGATCGGAGGACTTCTGACGGATTCTGGTAATGACATTTTTAGAGGCATAGTAGGTTTCCAGCACCTGGCTCATAGAGGAGAATTCCTTCAGACAGCAGTCTGCCGGCAGGGCTGTGAAGGCAAGGGCGGAAAACTCCACAGGTTCTTCTCCTTTATAGAGGATACAGGGGGAAAACTGTCCCTCTTTCACGGACTCCATAGCCAGGGAGAAGGTGCGGCTTAGATGAATCCGCTCTGCCTCTGAAAGCTCTGCTGCTGGAACTGAGGATTCGATGCTGGCCAGGTGGCAGAATTCCTCCGCCATGACGGGGCTGATGCCTGTAAAGTGGCTGTAGAGAGCTTTCCCCACTGGCTCCGGCGCCTGTGCCATCACTGCGGCCATTTCCTTCTCGCCAGTTTCCAGAGGATTCAGCTTATGAGAGGTCTGGGGAATGAAATATTCTCTGCCTGGAAGCACCTCCCGGACAGAACTTACCTGAGCGGAAATATGCTTAATACTGTCGATGATCATCCCCTCTCTGGTACAGAAAATAATATTGCTGTGTTTTCCCATCAGCTCTACAATCAGCCGTTTCCGGCAGAGATCTCCCATTTCGTCCAGATGCTCGATTTCAAATTCTACCGCCCGCTCAAGGCCTGGCTGGGTAATGGAAATAATTCTTCCGTTTCCAATGTGTTTTCTCAGCAGCATACAGAAATTCGGCGCAGTTAAGGGACTGTTTTTGTTCTGCTCTGTCAGATAAGCCAGCGGAAGACTGGGATTGACTGATAAAAGAAGTCTGTAATTTTCACGGTTGTTTTTTATGGTAAATAAAAGCTCGTCCTTTTCCGGCTGGGCAATTTTTGCGATTTTTCCGCCGGTGATGGTCTGGTTAAATTCATGAACCAGGGACGCAATGACAATTCCGTCAAAAGCCATTAATATAATCCTCCTTGTTGATGATAATTAAAAACATTCCTCCGGCGAAATTTCCTGAAGACGGAGGAGAAATACAGTAAGAGCTAACAGATCTGCACAGCCGCCTGGACTTATATTTTTTTCAATGAAATCCTGGTTCATGGCTGAAAGACGTGCCCGCCAGCCGCTTTTCACTGCGCCGCCCTCTAAAAGAGCTTTGCAGGCCTGCTCCTTAACATAGGCAGCGGCGTCCATTCCTCCCCTGTGGATCACATTAGTATCTTCCACCTGAGCCATGAGAGAGAGGAGCGTCTGGAGGCAGGCTCTGTTCCAGATGTCTCCGGAAATTTCTGTTTTCGCGCCAAGAAGCTCAAGGGCTGAAGAAAAAGCCTTCATGGAAACTGATGACAGGGCAGGAAAGCCATCGGAGGCCTCTCCACGTATGCCCCGGCAGCCGCAGGCAAGGTACAGCTTTTCTCCGTGAGAAAAATGGACGTTCCCGGTTCCCACGCCCTTGTCAGCCTGCTGTCTGAGCTGCTCAAGAGCTGAAAAATCTTCGAGGATTTCTTTCTGGCAGAGCCTTCTGGACAGGGAGAGAAGCTGGGAAAGATTGAAAGAAGAATTCAGAACAGGCATCTGAATGCTTTTTTTCAGGTCTGGCTGAAACAGTCTGCCTTGGCCAAAGAGAAATCCGGCGCTGGCAGCCAGGATTCCCATGGAAAAAATAATACCTTTGTGGGTATTGACTCCTCCTGTGGCGTCAAACATAGCTGTTTCCGCCAGAAGACCTGTTTTCCGTATCTGAGAGAAGAGAAGAGAGAGATCCTGCTCTTTTTCGTCCTCATGCGCCATCTGCCTGGAAAAATGGAGTCCCTGCTCTGCCATAGTACGGATGTAAGGGGCTATCGCTTCAGCACTGTTTAAAAAGGTTTCATAACACATGTCCTGGTGGGAGCCGTTGTCCAGACGATCTACCAGGCCTGGCTTAGGGGTGGCGGACACCTCGTCTGTCAGAGCTTCTCTGGCAGCCAGAAACAGCCGTTCTAAAAACAAGTCCTCCTCTATCAGCTGCTGAATGCGGGAAACTAATTCGTCCACTGTATGCTTCCGGCTTCTTGAGCAGGCGTGGGCCGGAGCTCCGCAGAGCAGGCAGCAGCGGCCTGGAAGACCGATTTCTTCTCTGGAAACTTTGCTTCCGTCTGTGCGGATGATGTCAATATCGTAGAGACGTCCGCCAGCTGTTTTTTCCTCAAGAGAAGCGGTGATTTGTTTAAGAACTTCCGGCCCGGCATCGGCACAGAGAAACAGTTCCAGACCTGTGTGCTCTGTCAGCTGTGTCTCGAAGATAATCGGCACAGAAGCCTCTTTCAGAGCCTTCCGGACAGACTCAGAGCCGTGTCGGAAAAATTCCGGTGTTCCCGGCAGAATTTTGACTGGGCCTGGTATATTCAGAGTGAAGCTGATGACTGGAACATGATATGTCTGGATCAGCTGTTCTTGAATACGGGCTCTCCGCTCTCTGGCTTCCATCATATCCTCTACAGAAACAGAGCGGTTCAGCAGGCTGAAATCTGCGGCAGTTTCCGGTAATTTATCAGAATAAGAATCATTCATGAGTTATCTCCTGTCAGTTGAATTACATAGTATGACGTCAGCGTACTGACGCTAAACTATTATAATGAAATTTCCAGAGAAGCACAACTGTTTTAGATGACTTTAACAGAGAGAAATGGTATACTGACACTATCTTTAACGAAAATACAGAGAAAAGAGAGGAGAGGCGTATGGCAGAAAGTAAGAAGTATTTTTACGACTACGATATGGCTGAAGAGGGCAAGGGGCCTAAGACGATGATTCCAGAAATTCTGGCAGACAGGGAATTTCCTTTTCTGACAGAACTGGTGATTGGTGACTGGGGAACCTCCTGGGAGGAGAGCTGTCAGCAGATGATTGACGATATTGTGGAAAACAGGGAGAAATTTTCTCATATTACCTCTCTGTTTATTGGGGACATGGATTTTGAAGAGTGCGAGGTTTCCTGGATTATCCAGGGCGATTACAGCGCTCTTTATGAGGCAATGCCCCAGTTAAGGTCTCTGACCATCAAGGGAAGCACAGAGCTTCAGCTGGGAACGCTCTCCCATGATAATCTGGAGGAGCTGACGATTATCTGCGGCGGACTTTCAAAAGATGTGTTCAGGAGCATTGAGAAGGCTCATCTTCCAAATCTGAGGAAGCTTCTGCTCTACATCGGAGTGGAGGACTATGGATTTGACGGCAGCATTGACACTATTAAGAGCCTTTTGGCTAATTCGGATTTTCCCAGACTGTCTTATCTGGGTCTGACAGACAGCGAGCTTCAGAACGAGGTGGCGGCGGCTGTGCTGGAGAGCAGATATATGGGACAGATCGAGATTTTAGACCTGTCTGGAGGAACTTTGGATGATAAGGGCGGCGAAATCCTTTTCTCAGGACTGTCCAGATATCCGAATATAAAAAAGCTGGATCTCCATTACCATTATATGTCTGAGGAAATGGAGAAAAGATTAAAGACGCTTCCTTTAGAGTTAGATATCTCTGAGCGCAATCTGCCGGACGAGTATGATGGGGAAATTTGGATGTACCCCATGCTGACAGAATGAGACAGGCATTTCTTCTGGGAGCTGCCGCTCATAAAAGAACCCGGTATTTCCAGAGGGCGGCAAAGGAAACAGGCCTTTGTCCTGTCTTTTCTGACTGGGACATATTTCTGGCTTATCCAGAATTTCCAGAGCAGGATCTATTTGTTAAGCTGGATCCTTTTCCAGCCGCAGGAGTTTTTTTACAGGATCTGGAACAGGGAGTCAGGGAATACCAAACCGCGTTAAAAAGACTGGAGGAGAGTGAAAGAGTCAGGAGAAAAAGAGGCTTTCATACCCATTGGCTGAATACGCCGGAAGGAATTCTGACTGCGCTTAACAAGCGGGAGTGTCAGAACCGTCTGATTCAGGCAGGCATTTCAACTACAGGGGAGGGGCTGAACCGGCAGGAAGAAAGACGTTTTTCAAGGGGAGGAGAACTGCTCTCCTGGATGGCGGAGCAGAGGGAAAGCCAGATTTTTATTAAGCCGGTGTGGGGATCGGGGGCGGCAGGGGTCTGCGCTCTCCGGTTTCATCCTGAAAAGGGTACAGGAGCGCTCTATACCTGTGCGGCGTTTGCAGATGATGACAAGCAGGAACATCCTCTGATTAACACGAAAAAACTGCGTGTTTTGAGAAACAGGGGAGAAATAGAAGTTTTTTTAGATCAGATTCTTTCTATCGATTGTCTGGTGGAGCGGTGGTATCCAAAGGCTTCCTTTCAGGAGTACAGCTATGATTTAAGGGCAGTCTGGCAGTTTGGACAGCTGGATTTTCTGCTGGCCCGCCTGTCGAAGGGACCTCTTACGAATCTCCATCTGAACAATCATCCTCTGCCAGCAGAGGAACTGGGACTTCCCCTTTCTGTGCGGGAGGAGATAGAGGAGCTCTGCAGACGGATCTCCTTTGCATTTCCTGGCCTTTCAAGCTTCGGCGCGGATATTCTTCTGGAGAGGGGGAGCCTGCGACCGAGAATTATTGAGATCAATGGACAGGGAGACTTACTTTATCAGGATATTTATCAGGCAAACAGAATTTACAGACACCAGGCAGAAGTGATGAAAGCCTGGACAGAAGAACAGGGGGAAGGATTTGAAACCAGATGTACCATTTGAGCAGTTCGGCACCCGTGGGATGCTGGAATTTGATATGAATGAAGCAGCAGGAAAGAAGGATATTCTTTTTATCTGCCTGGATACCCTGCGCTATGACGCGGCAAAGGAAGAGGAGGAAAAAGGGAATACCCCTGTGCTGAATCAGTACGGGCCGTGGCAGAAGTGCCAGGCGCCAGGGAATTTTACATATCCGTCCCACCACGCTATGTTTGCAGGTTTTCTTCCCTGCCCCTGGGAAGCAAAATCCATTGCAGACAGAAATATGCTGTTTTTTCCTAAGAATATCGGTATGGGAAGAATGACTCCTCCAGGCGCTTTTGCCTTTGAAGGCGCTACGATTATGGAGGGGCTGGAGCGGATTGGGTACGATACTTGGTGTATAGGAGGAGTGGCGTTTTTTGACAAACGTACAGAGCTTGGAAGAGTGTTTCCAGGCTATTTTAAGCATAGTTTCTGGAAGCCGGGGTTTGGCTGCCAGGTTCCTGACAGTGCGAAAAACCAGGTGGATTTTATTCAGAAGAAGCTTCAGGAAGCAGATAGAGAAAAGAAGATTTTTCTCTATGTCAATATTGATGCCATCCATTATCCCAACTGGTTTTATCTGGGGGAGAATACTTCCAGACGCGATACTATAGAGAGCCACAAGGCTGCTCTGCGCTATGTAGATACCCAGCTGGGCCGCCTGTTTGACTGGTGGAGAAAAACAAGAGGAGATGCCTTTGTGATATGCTGCTCTGATCACGGAACCTGTTATGGAGAGGACGGCTGCCAGTTCCACGGCATCAGTCATCCGGCAGTGGAGGCAGTGCCGTATAAGCATTTTTTTCTTTTACAGAAGACTGCAGAAATCAGAGGAGAAGAATAATGCGCAGATATATCCAATATATGTACAGCTATCCCCATAAAACGGCATACCGGCCGTTAGAGGGCGTAAGTCTGGAAGATAAGGCCGGTCTGCTGGCGGAGAGGGAGAATGAGTGGTATATCCATCTTCCGTTTTGTGAGAGCAAATGTGGATACTGCAATCTGTTTTCAGTGTCAGCGGCATCTCCGGATTTGATTGACGCTTATCTGGAACGGGTGGAGATTCAGGCTTTTCAGTACCGGGAGATGTTTGAACGTCAGGAAAAAATGCCGGTTTTTTCCAGTCTGACCGTGGGAGGAGGGACGCCCCTTCTCCTTTCCGCGGCCCAGCTGGAGCGGATGTTTTCTATTGTGAAAAGGACAGCGCCCATGATAGAAAAGCCGGAAATCATTGTGGAGACGGCCCCCAATCAGACTACAGAGGAAAAGCTGTCTATTTTAAAAGAAAATGGCGTTACAAGAGTGAGCATAGGCGTTCAAAGTTTTCTTGACAGCGAACTTTTGACCATGGGAAGACGTCACAGAGCGGATCAGGCCAGAAGAGCTTTGAAGCTGATTAAGGAGACAGGATTTGACTGTGTAAATCTGGATCTGATTTACGGAGTTCCGGGGCAGACGAAAGAAAGCTTTCTTTTCTCTGTGGAGAAGGCAGCTTCTTTTGATCCTCAGGAGCTGTTTCTGTATCCACTGTATGTGAGAAAGGGAGTTTCCATGGCAGAGGGGATTGCAGATGAGGAACAGGTGTATCAGCTTTACTGCGAAGCAGTTTCTTTTTTAAGAGAAAGGGGGTATCGGAGAGATTCCATGCGCCGTTTTGTGCGATCAGACAGGCCGGCGGTTTTCCGGGAGTGCGGCTACGGCAATACGCTGTCTTTGGGCTGCGGTGGAAGAAGCTATCTGGGAAATCTTCACGCCTGTGCGCCTTTTGCAGTGCGCCCTGCCGAGTGCAGAAGGAGGATTCAGGAATTCCTGGATACTGAGGATTATTTGGCGGTTCCATATGGCTTCGTTCTGTCAGAGGACGAGGAAAAAAGACGCTACAGCATAAAACATTTGTTGTTTGGAACAGGCATTTCTTTGAACGCCTACAGGAAAAAATTCGGGACAGAGCCGGAAACAGATTTTCCTTTTTTGGAGGACTGGAAGAAACAGGGGTTTGCAAAAAAAGAGAAGAAGCAGGAAGAGACGGGAGAGAACAGCCTGTTTTTCAGGCTGACAGAGGAAGGCATTGGATGGTCGGATGCTTTGGGAACTGCGTTTATTTCTCCTGATGTGAGACGGAAAATGGAGGAATTTCAGATATGACGCAGATTCGGGAAATTCAGTACAGGGGGAGCTTAAAAAGCTGCAATTATGCCTGCTCCTACTGTCCCTTTGCAAAACGGCCTGGCAGCAGAATGGAGCTTGAGAGAGATGAAAAAGCCCTGTGCCGTTTTACAGCCGGGCTCTCAGAGCAGGCCTCTGCCTTTGAGGAAAAGCTGGGAATTTTGATAGCGCCCTACGGCGAGGCTTTAATTCATGGCTATTACTGGAAGGAAATGGCGGCTCTCAGCCGCCTTTTTTTCGTAGAGGCAGTGGGAGCCCAGACCAATCTCAGCTTTCATCCAGAAAGCTGTTTGAATTTCTACAAAGAAGAGGGGGGAAAAGTAGAAAAGCTAAGAATCTGGGCGACTTTTCACCCGGAGATGGAACAGCCGCGTATATTTGCGGAAAAATGCAGGTATCTTTCAGAGCAGGGAGTCAGGCTTTCGGTGGGCGCAGTAGGAAATCCGGACAATATTTTGGCTGTCCGGGAACTATTTGGCCTTCTGCCGGAAGAAATTTACTGCTGGATTAATCAGATGGACGGACTGGGGCGTCCCTGCACAGCAGCGGAAAAAAAGGAATTTCTGGCTCTGGATCCCTGGTTTTTCAGAGAATTTTACTGGCCTAAGGCTGTTCCTTCTTTTTGTGGAAGCCGTCTTTTTCTGGAGGCGGATGGAAAGAGGGGAAGGTGCAATCTTTCTGCCTCCCTGCCGTTAAGGGGGAGAAAGATTTCTGGCCAGGAAACTGTCTGCAGAAGAAAACGGTGTACCTGTTATCTGGCGGCTTCCGGGCGCAGCGATTTTCCCGGGAGAGATCTGTTCGGCCCTTATCCGCAGTTTCGCATCCCTGAGCTGGTAAAGGCCTGGTTTTTTGATGTGGATGGAACGCTGACAGAGGAGGGAGAGGCGCTGACAGAAGAGATGGCGTTATGGTTTCGCGGGCTTTCGGGAAGAAAATTTTTAGCTACTTCCCTTCCGGTGGAGGAGGCTGGAAAGAGATGCCGAAGAATCTGGGACTGTCTGGATGGAGGCGTATTCAGCAGCGGAGCCTGCGTGATATTAAAGAAAAAGGGGGAAAACACTGAAGAAGAGAAGGTTTTCCCGCTCCAGGAGGAAACTGGCCTTTTAGTGAAGCAGTGGGCGGAACAGGCGGGCAGAAAGTTTTATTTATATAGAAGAAAGGGTATCCTGTTAAAGTCAGCAGTCAGGCTGCCAGGACAGGGAAGTGATGAAAACGATATGGCAGCTCAGGAGAAGGCGGCAGGAGAGCTTAGACGTATGCTGTCTGATGCGGGAAGCGAAAATGTTCGTGTATTTGCAGAAAACGGCAGAATCCAGACGGTAAGCGAGAAGGCTGTCAAGGCGGCAGGGGCCGAAATGTTAGCGTCCTGGCTTGGTATTTCCTTAAAAGAGTGTGCAGCGGCAGGGAATTCTCCAGAGGATACGGCACTGCTTTCTAGGTGTAAAGCGGCTCTTTCCGGCCTGGAAATGAGGACGATCAGAGCTCAGCTGAAACGCCTGTCAGAGGGACAATAGGCTTTTTCCTATATTTATTATAATTCTTTAAGTATTTGCTCTTTCTGGCTGCCAGTGATACGATACAGGTAGTAAAAATGACCAAGATAAAAGGATGGAAGATATTTCCATAAAAGATAATAAGGAGGAGAAAGGTATGGTTATTGAAAAACCGGCAGTAGCAGGAACTCTGGAGTCCAGCGATGCTCAGATCACAGTGGAACCAGGTGAGGGAACTGTGGAGCTTACTATTGAAAGCAGCGTGATTCATCAGTTTGGAAAACAGATCAGGAAGGTCGTGATGGAGACGCTTGACCGCCTGCACGTGACAGACGCCAAGGTGACAGTGATTGACAAGGGAGCCTTAGACTGCACCATCAAGGCAAGAGTAGAGTGCGCTGTATACCGGGCAAACGGAATCACAGAGAATCTTCCATGGGGAGGTGACATTCGGTAATGAGCCATCCAAATAAGAAAAGATTAAGACGTTCCATGATGTTTTTAAACTGCCAGAAGCCGGGTCTGATTAAAGATCCCTATATCTATGGACCAGATTCTATTATGCTGGATCTGGAGGATGCAGTGGCGGAGAATCAGAAAGATGCGGCGAGATACTCCCTTTACCATGCGCTTCAGGAGATTGATTACAGAGGAGTGGAGCGGGTAGTCCGCATTAATGGCCTTGATACGCCTCACTGGAGAGAAGATATTCGTGTCTGTGTGGCAGGAGGGGCCGACACCATCCGTATCGCCAAGACAGAGTCTGCCCAGGACGTAAAAACGGTGGAAGAGCATGTACTGGCAGCAGAACGGGAATTCGGCCGTCCAGAGGGAAGTACCCTTCTGATGGCAGCCTTAGAGTCCTGCCGCGGCGTGTTAAACGCTCTGGAAATTTGCGAATCCTCTGACCGCCTGATTGGCGTGGCCTTATCCGGAGGGGATTATACAAAGGATCTTCAGACAGTTATTACAGGAACCGGAGTGGAGCTGATGGGAGCCAGACAGCATATGATTATGGCAGCCAGAGCCGCAGGCGTTCAGTGCTTTGATACAGTATTTACCAATCTGGACGATATGGAAGGGTTTGCAAAAGAGACAGAGATGATAAAGAGAATGGGCTTTGACGGAAAATCTCTGGTCAATCCGAGGCAGATCGCAGTGGTGCACAAGATTTTTACCCCGACAGAGAAGGAGATTATCTTTGCTGAGAAGGTAGTACGGGAAATCGATGACAAAAAGGCAAAGGGAATCGGAGTATTTACTGTGGATGGAAAAATGATTGATATCGCCTTTTATGACGGAGCCAAGAGAACTCTGGCCCTGGCGAAGGCATCCGGCGTATATGAGGGGGATATGTAAGATGATAAATAAAGTAGGACGAGAGATTCCAGAGGAAATTTTAAAAGCCACTGGAAAAAAGGTATTTGAAGGCGCATACGCATACGATAACTACGAATATACAAAAGCGGCTCCTACCGTCCGGGCCCTGTCTGATCCGAAGCGCTCCAAGATGGTTTCTTCCATCCGGGAAGTGCTGGAAAAATGTGAAATCCATGATAATATGACTCTTTCCTTCCATCATCATTTCCGAGAAGGAGATTATGTGGTGAACATGGTAATGGAAGAGGTTCACAATATGGGAATCAAGGGGATCACAATCTGCGCCAGTTCCCTGGGAAAAGCAAACGACGCCATTGTGCCCTATATTGAGGACGGAACTATTACAGGTATTCAGTCCTCCGGTGTGAGAGGAAAGATTGGAGAGGCTATTTCCAGCGGAAAGCTGAGAGATCTGGCGATTATGCGTTCTCATGGCGGCCGTGTGAGAGCTATTGAGTCAGGGGAGGTTCACATTGACATTGCCTTTATCGGAGCGCCTACCTGTGACGAGTATGGAAACTGCCGTCCGAACGGCGGAAAGAGCGACTGCGGCGTATTGTCCTACGCCATGGTGGATGCGGAGTATGCAGACAAGGTAGTGGCGGTCACAGACTGTCTGGTACCATTTCCCAATATTCCGGCCAGCATTTCCATGACTAACGTGGACTATGTATGCGTAGTGGATGCTATCGGAAATCCAGAGAAAATCGCCACAGGAGCGGCAAAACCCACGACAGATGTGAGAAAGCTGATGATGGCTGATTACTGCACACAGTTTGTAATTAACACACCTTATTTTAAGGACGGATTTTCTTATCAGACAGGCGTAGGCGGCGCTTCCATCGCCTCCACTATTTCCCTGGGAAAGATTATGGAGGAGCGGGGCATCCAGATGGGGCTGGGGCTCGGCGGAATTACGACGCCTATGTGCCAACTGTTAGAGAAGGGATTAATCAGAACGCTGGTAGATACTCAGGACTTTGATATGGGAGCCATCGAATCGATTAAGAAAAATCCCAATCACATTGAGATTTCTGCTTCTGAGTATGCGAACCCCTTCAACAAGGGAGCTTATGTCAATAAGCTGGATTTCGTGATTCTGGCAGCTCTTGAAGTGGATGTAAACTTTAACTGCAACGTGGTGGTAGGTTCCAACGGCGTGATTACAGGAGCCCAGGGAGGACATCCTGACACAGCTGCAGGCGCTAAGTGTACAATCGTAATTGCTCCGCTTCTGCAGGGAAGAATCCCGGCTATTTGTACAGATGTAACTACAGTTACCACGCCGGGAGAGACAGTAGATGTGGTAATCACTGATTACGGTATTGCCATCAATCCAAAGCGCCAGGATCTCATTGACTGCATGAAGGAGAAGAACGTAAAGCTTCCGTTCTGCACGATTGAGGAGCTGAGAGATAAGGCTTACGCTATGACAGGAACACCGGATCCGGTTCAGTTCGAGGACAGAGTTGTGGGAATTATCGAGGGCCGTGACGGAACGATCATGGATGTAGTGAGACAGATTAAGGAATTTGAGTTTTAAATTTCAGAAGAACAGCAGAAAGCAGCTGATTAAAAATCCATTTTAGTAAACCATCTTCAATTAAATCACAGAAGCCGCCAGGAGCCGCAAAAAAGCGGTTTCTGGCGGCTTCTGTGATTTACAGCTTTTCCTGTTTTACGGCATGCTTAGGAATATACTGAAAAAAACAGCAGTTATTCATTATATTCTTCCTGGGTGGGCCCTTTTTTCAGGCTGCCTCCTGTGTTCAGGAGAATCTCAATAAAATCACGCATATATCTGGTCAGATACAGCCCCTTTTTGTAGCACAAGTAACAGTGGCGGTCTGTGGCAGAATTGAGAACAGGGTAAACACAGGCCTTTTTCTGCAGCTCTTCTGTATTTTCAATGCAGCTTTTGGGAAAGAGCATGACGGCTCCGCAGGAGAGACAGACGCGTCGGCCTACCTCAATACTGCCGGTTTCCAGAAGGATTTTTGGCTGGATTCCACTTGCAATAAAAAGGCTGTCCTGGATAGTGCGGACATTATGTCCGGGCCGATTGGAAATAAAACGCTCATTTTTTGCCTCTGTGATGGAGATGGGAGTTCCATCTGGGATTCTGGAGGCCAGACCGGTGGAGCGGGCAGCCAAAAGAACCATCTCTTCATTTTCCAGAAGCTGATAGGTCAGCTCTTCGTGGCGGGCTACTGTAGTCATGCAGGCCAGATCTACAGTTCCATTTAACACCATATTTTCCATTCGGCTGGAGCCCTGCTCAAAAAGCTCTACTGTCACATGTGGATAAGCCTCAAAAAAGCGAGGCAGAGCCAAGGGCAGAAGCATCATGCCTCTTTGAACGGGAATGCCAAATTTAATTTTTCCGTGCTCCTCCGCCCGTATTTCTTCAATTTCCCGTTCTAAATTAGCGTGAATCGCCAGAATCTGTCCCGCCGCCTCTATGTATTTTTCACCGGCTGGAGTCAGGGTCAGAGGATCGGTTGCCCGGTTGAAGACAGGGGTTCCGAGATTTGTCTCCACCAGCTTTACCATCTGACTTAAGGAGGGCTGGGAGATGAAGAGTTTTTTAGCCGCTGCTGTGATGCTCCCCTCCTGCAGGATTGTCATCATGTACTGTGCGTGTTTCAGATTCAAAAATATGCCTCCTTCTGCCGCCTGCCTGCCAGGACAGCAGAAGGAGGCATTCATTTCTGCCTCTATCATACTATTAGAAAGAGAGAATTACAAGATTTCAAATAATATAAGCAAAATCTGCAGAACTTTGTATGTTCTTATGCTAGTTTCTCAGGGACAGACGGGATATTTCCCTGCGCAGTCTGGAACCGATAACGAGAGCAAACAAAATTTTTGCTGTATCTCCAGGGAGATAGGGAATGACTCCGGAAGCCAGTCCGGCAGTAAAAGAAACTCCCAGCTGCTGAGCCAGCCAGATAGTTCCGAACAGGTAGCATACTCCTGTACCAAGCACCAGCCCGACAGCATGTATCAGCTTTTTGCCAGGAAAACGGTCAATGGCAAAGCCTGAAATCATCGCCATAAAGATAAATCCAATCAAATATCCTCCAGTAGGACCAGCCAGCTTTCCCAGTCCTCCTGTAAATCCTGAAAAGACAGGAAGCCCTGCCATACCTAGCAGAAGGTAAACCAGGTAGCTGACAGTACCGGCCTTCATTCCCAGAACATAGACAGCCAGATAGACAGCCAGATTAGTAAAGGAAATGGGAACAGGGCTGAAAGGAAGAGGAATTGCCAGCGGCCCCAGTACACAGGTTAGAGCGGTCATCAGCCCAATCAAACTCATATTTTTTGTAGTAAAAAATGTTCTGCGGCTTGCAGAAACAGAATTCATTTTATCCATGGCAGACTCCTATTATTATCTTTTTAAATGTGTATACCAGGAAAAAGGAACTTTCGTGTGACTTAAAGTGGAACAGAGAAAGTTCCTTTTTCCTGGCTCTTTCGTGTGACTTAACATGGAACAGAGAAAGTTCCTTTTTCCTGAAAGTTTATATTTTCTGGTTTTACTTAAAGAGAAAATCCCATTTCAGCCAGCATCTTCTGATCTTCAGCAATCCCGTTTCCTGAGGTAGTGAGCATATCTCCGGTGATGGCTGCATTAGCACCAGAAAGAAAAGCTCTGCGCCCGCTGTCTGCCATGGAATTTCTGCCTGCTGCCAGACGGATTTGAGCCTCTGGATTCAGGTAGCGAAAAATGGCAATGGTTCTTAAAATATCGTTTTCTGACAACGGCTTCTGGTTTTCAAGGGGCGTGCCTGGAATAGGCCGAAGTATATTTAAGGGGATAGACGAAATATTCAGTTCCCTGAGGGTAAAAGCCATATCAATCCGATCCTCCCAAGTTTCCCCCATGCCGATAATTCCCCCGGAACAGACGTCAAGTCCTGCAGTTCTGGCCCGGCGGATAACCTCCAGTTTGTCCTCAAAGGTGTGGGTTGTACAGATATTTGGAAAATTTCTTCGGGATGTTTCTATATTTGCGTGATATCTGGTAACTCCCGCTTCCTTCAAACGGAAAAAATCCTCCTCTGACAGAAGCCCGTGAGATGCGCACAGGCCGATTTGGCAGTTTTCTGCCATAGCCCGGTAGGCAGTGAGAGCCTGCTCAAATTCATGGCCGCTTAAAGCCCGGCCGGCAGTAACTACTGAATAACGGCGGACATGTCTGGTCTCATGAAGACGGCAGTCAGCCAGAATGGTTTCTGGAGATAAAAATGGATATTCCTCTATATTTGCCTGCCAGCAGGCTGACTGAGCGCAGAATTTGCAGTTTTCCGGGCACCGTCCGCTGCGTCCGTTTATAATGGAGCAGAGCTGTGCGTGGCTGCCGCAGAGGGCTTTTCGTATGGCGTCCGCTCCGCGGCACAGAGTATCTAAATCTTCTGTCAGCAGGAAAGATATATCGTCCTCTTTAGTTAACCGCCGTCCTTTTATGATTTCTTCAGATATATGTTCAGCAGCGCCTGATTTCATAGCAGTATCTCCTTTGCATGTGTGATGGCTGTATTATAAACCTGACGGCGGAAGAATGTCAACTAAAAATAAAAAAATGTTTACAATCCTTTTTGCTTAAAATACTGCAGAATAGATACAATTTATGGGCCAGATGGTTACAGCAGGTTTTTATTGAAAAGTTTATACCAAGTTCTGCTGCCGGGCTGAGTGTTTGAGCTGGAATGCGGCCGCATTTTCAGTTGACTTGATTTTTTATATAGCTTATAATAATACCTATCTATGGACAAAGGAAGGTGCAGCCATGTTAAAAAGTATGACAGGCTTCGGACGGTGTGAGATTATCACAGAAGAATATAAAATTTCTGTGGAGATGAAGGCGGTCAACCACCGCTACCTGGATCTCAGCATTAAGATGCCTAAAAAGTTTAATTATTTTGAAGCCTCGATCCGAGGCTTGCTGAAGCAGCATATTCAGAGAGGAAAGGTCGATCTGTTTATTACCTATGAGGACTATACAGAGGAGAAGATGTCGCTTAAATACAATGCTTCTTTGGCAGCAGAATATATGTCCTACTTTGAAAAGATGGCAGAGCAGTTTCACATTGACAATGATATCAGAGTGTCTGATTTAGCCAGATATCCAGATGTGCTGATGATGGAGCAGGTTCCAGAGGACGAAGAGCACATGTGGGCTATCTTAAAGGAAGCAGTTACAGAGGCTGCGTCTCGTTTTGTGGAGACCAGGGTAAAAGAGGGAGAAAATTTAAAAGCAGATCTCCTGGCGAAGCTGGATAATATGGCAGTTCTCGTCAGAGAAATCGAAGAACGCTCTCCTGCAATTATAGCTGAATACAGACAGAAGCTGGAAGAGAAGGTAAAGGAGCTGCTTTCCGGAACAGCTATTGATGACGGACGGATTGCGGCAGAGGTGACGATTTTTGCTGATAAAATCTGCACTGATGAGGAGACTGTGCGCCTGAAAAGCCATATTGAGGCCACAAAAGCCGAACTGCTCTCCGGCGGCAGCGTGGGCAGAAAGCTGGATTTCATTGCCCAGGAGATGAATCGGGAAGCTAATACCATTCTTTCCAAGGCCAATGACCTGGAGGTTTCCGATAAGGCCATTGCGCTGAAAACGGAGATCGAGAAGGTGAGAGAGCAGATTCAGAATATCGAATAGAAAACAAGCTGGATTCAGTCGGCAGCAGAGCTTTATACGGCAGAATCGTTTTAGATGATAGAACAGAGACAGGAGGATGGATATGGACAATCAGGGAACCTTAGTCGTTGTCTCCGGATTTTCAGGAGCAGGGAAGGGAACGGTAATGAAGGCGCTGATCTCAAAGTACGATAATTACGCGCTGTCTATTTCCGCCACAACCAGATCACCCAGAGAGGGAGAGGAGAACGGACGAGAGTATTTTTTTAAGACCAGGGAAGAGTTTGAAGAGATGATCCGCCGGGACGAGCTGATAGAGTACGCCCAGTATGTGGAGAACTACTACGGAACCCCCAGGAAATATGTGTTTGACAATATTGAGGCGGGAAAGGACGTATTGCTGGAGATAGAGATTCAGGGGGCTTTGAAAGTAAAAGAAAAGTTTCCTGAGGCTATGCTGGTATTTATTATGCCGCCCAGTGCTGAGGAGCTGAAAAGGAGGCTTGTAGGCAGGGGCACAGAGGATGCAGAGACCATCCAGGCGCGTCTGAAGCGGGCCGGGGAGGAGGCGGACTCTATTCAGCAGTACGACTACACTGTGATCAATGACACAGTGGAAAACTGTGTGGAGACTCTGCACGCCCTGATACAGAGCCAGAGAGCCAGGGTAGGAAATCACAGAGACTTCATTGCCCGGGTTCAGAAGGATGTAAAGCAGCTGACAGCTGATAAATAAGCGATTGAAAGTTAAAACCATGCTTCCTCCATTGATAAATGAGCAGGACCATGGTAGAATAATAGAATACCAGAAAAAAGGAGATATGATCATTATGATGTTAAAGCCATCCTATACAGACCTGATGGAAGTAGTAAACAGCGGCGTGGAGGAAGGAGCAGATCCGATTATTCAGAGCCGTTATTCCATCGTGATTGCCACAGCGAAACGTGCCAGACAGCTGATTGCCAAGGAGGATCCGTCTATCGCTTCTGCCAGCAGAAAGCCTCTTTCTGTTGCTATCGACGAACTCTACAGCTCCAAGGTAAAGATTGTCAGCGAGGATGACAGCTCCGAGGACGACATCCAGTTTTAATGAAACGGGCCGTCTCATGGCTTCATGCCGTGAGATGGCATTTTTGCTATAGGAAGAAATCACATAAAAATAATAAGTCAGGAGATGAATTATGAAAATACTTTGTGTTTCCCTCGGCTGTGATAAGAACCTGGTGGACACAGAAATGATGTTAGGGCTTTTAAATAAAGACGGCTATACCTTTACAGATGACGAATATGAGGCGGATATTATTCTGATTAATACCTGCTGCTTCATTGGGGACGCCAAGGAGGAGAGCGTCAATACGATTCTTGAGATGGCAGAGCTTAAGAAAACAGGACAGTGCAAGGCACTGATTGTAGCCGGATGTATGGCTCAGAGGTACAAGGAGGAGATTATGCAGGAGATTCCAGAGGTAGACGGAATCCTGGGAACTTCTACTTACGATGAGATCGCCAATGTAATCAGACAGGCTCTTTCAGGGCAGGAGCATATTTCCTGCTTCCACGATCTGTCCGCTCTGCCGGATGTGAGGGAAAAGCGTCTGGTGACCACAGGGGGCCATTATGCTTTCTTAAAAATTGCAGAAGGCTGTGATAAGCGCTGCACCTACTGTATTATTCCTTATCTGCGCGGACCCTACAGAAGCGTTCCCATGGAGCGCCTGCTGGAGCAGGCCAGAGAGCTTGCAGAGCAAGGGGTAAAGGAGCTGATTCTTGTAGCACAGGAGACAACCCTTTACGGGATGGATTTATATGGCAGAAAGGCTCTTCCGGAACTTCTGAGAAAACTTTCCTCTGTTTCAGGCATTCAGTGGATCCGCATTCAGTACTGCTATCCGGAGGAGATTACAGAGGAGCTGATTCAGACTATTAAGACAGAGGAAAAGGTCTGTCATTATCTGGATATTCCCATCCAGCATGCCAGTGATCCGATTTTAAAGCGGATGAACAGGAGAACTACCCTGGCAGAGCTGAAGAAAAATATTGCCCGCCTTCGGGAGGAGATCCCGGATATTGCTCTGAGAACCACTCTGATTTCCGGATTTCCGGGAGAAACTGAGGAAGATCATGAACTGCTGCTGGATTTTGTGGAGGAAATGCAGTTTGAGCGTCTGGGCGTGTTCGCCTATTCTGCAGAGGAGGACACTCCGGCGGCTTCCTTCCCAAATCAGGTTCCGCAGGAAATCAAGGAGGAGCGCCGGGACGAGATTATGGAGCTGCAGCAGGAAATTGCCTTTGAAAAGTCGGAGAATATGAAGGGACGTATTCTGGAGGTGATGATCGAGGGTAAGGTAGCAGACGAGAATGCTTATGTGGGAAGAACCTACATGGACGCGCCCAATGTGGACGGTCTGATTTTTGTAAACGGTGACGAGCCTCTGATGTCCGGTGACTTCTGCAGAGTCAGAGTGACAGGAGCTCTTGAGTATGATTTAATAGGAGAGTTATGCGATGAATTTGCCGAATAAACTTACAGTACTGCGTGTGATTATGATTCCGTTTTTCGTATTTTTCCTGCTTTGGCAGGGCGGAGAGAACAGAACCTTCCGTCTGATTGCCTTAGCTCTGTTTATCATAGCCAGCCTGACGGACCTGTTAGACGGAAAGATTGCCAGAAAGTATAATCTGGTGACTAACTTTGGAAAATTTATGGATCCTTTGGCTGACAAGCTCTTAGTATGTTCTGCGCTGATCTGCCTGATTGAGCTGGGAGAGCTTCCGGCATGGATGGTATTAATTATTATCAGCCGTGAGTTTATTATCAGCGGTTTCCGTCTGGTGGCCTCTGATAACGGCGTGGTAATTGCGGCCAGCTACTGGGGGAAATTTAAGACAACCTTCCAGATGATCGCGGTAGTGCTTTTAATTCTCGATATTCCGAGCCTTGTGCTTTTGACAAACCTCTGCGTCTGGATCGCTCTGGCGCTGACCATCATTTCACTGGTTGATTACATTGCGAAGAACCATAAGGTTCTGACAGAAGGGAGCATCTAAACATGGTTGTTGAACTGGTATCTGTGGGAACGGAACTGCTGCTGGGAAATATTGTAAATACCAACGCCAGGTATCTGTCTGAAAAATGTGCTATGCTGGGGCTGAGCGTCTACTACCAGACTACGGTAGGCGACAATGAGGAGCGTCTGGCGGAGGTAATAAAGACTGCTCTGAACCGCTCTGATATTGTGATTTTAAATGGAGGACTGGGACCTACAGAGGATGACTTGACTAAGGAAACCTGCGCTAAGGTAATGGGGCTTCCTCTTGTAAAGGATAAGCATACGGAAGACCGTTTGAAAGAATATTACAAAGAGAGAAAGAAAGAAGATCTGCCGGAGAGCAATTGGAAACAGGCAGTGATTCCGGAGGGGGCTGTTGTGTTTGATAATGGAAACGGCACAGCACCTGGCCTGGTAGTGGAAAAGGACGGCAAGACAGTGATTCTTGTTCCGGGACCTCCCAATGAACTGTATCCTATGATGGAGAAGCAGATTTGCCCGTACCTTCAGAAGAAAAATGAAGAGATAATTCTGTCTCAGATGGTGAAAATCTGTGGCTTTGGGGAGAGCAAGGTGGAGGAGATGATTATAGATCTCATTGACAAACAGACAAACCCCACTCTGGCTACCTACGCCAAACAGGGAGAGGTTCATCTTCGGGTGACGGCAAGAGCTGCCACAGAGGAGGAAGCCAAGAAGCTGTTAAAGCCTATGGTCAAAGAGATCAAGAAGCGGTTCGGCGAGGCTGTATATACTACAGATGAGAAGGAGACGCTGACCGATGTGGTGGTGAAGCTCTTAAAAAAGCATGAGCTGACAGTGACCACGGCAGAATCCTGCACAGGAGGTCTTCTGGCAGGAACCCTGGTAGGGGTGCCGGGTGTGTCAGAGGTGTTTAGAGAGGGCTTTGTTACCTACTCCAATAAGGCGAAGAGAAAGCTGCTGGATGTGAGCAAGAGTACTCTGAAAAAGTACGGTGCAGTCAGTGCTCAGACGGCTAAAGAGATGGCCAAGGGAGGCGTCTTTGCCACAGATGCAGATATCTGCGTAGCCATTACAGGGCTGGCAGGCCCGGACGGAGCGACACCGGAGAAACCTATAGGGCTGGTCTACATCGCATGCTATATGAATGATAAGGTTCATGTGGAGGAGTTCCGGTTTAAGGGGGACAGACAGAAAATCAGAGAGCGTTCTGTCATCCAGGCTCTCGATGTGCTGAGAAGATCGATTTTAGAGTTTGCATAAGAGATGTGCGGAGTCAGCTAGAGGCGAAGCGATGGATTTAGGAGGAACATATGAGGTTTTACCAGCATTTATACATGGGAGAACAGGCGGCCGGGAAGCGGTTTCAGATCCTTCAAAGCTTAAGAAAACGAAAAATTCAGTCGGATCTCTATGTTATAACTCCGGCTTCAGGAGGCAATAATCTTCTTGATATATACAGCTGCCGTGAGATTAGAAAGCCTTGGCATGAGGCAGAGGATCCTCTCATAGTCGGGATTGCTGCAGGATATGAGGAGGCCTGCTGTCTGGCAGGGCAGATTGTCAGCCAGGTGTACCGGGAGACCGGGGGATTTAAGGTAAGGCAGTACCTGGAAAAAAATACGCAGTAGGTGGGAAGATGCTCCATATTGTATTTTTTATTCTAAAAGTAATTCTGTTTCTTCTATTGTCAGGGCTGGCAGTAATTCTGGCAGTGGTTTTGTCTGTGCTCCTGGCTCCGGTCAGGTATCAGGGAGAAGCGTCCCTGCACGAGAAATTTTCTTCTAAAGGGAAGATTTCCTGGCTCTTTCATCTGGCTGCCTGCTCTTTTTCTTATGGGGAAGAGGGACTTAAGACGGAGCTTCGTGTCCTGTGGTTTTATCCCTTTCGGGAAAAAACGGAGAAAGAATCTGAGCTTAAGGAGGAGAGCGTATTAGACGAAAACCGGAAGCAGAAGAGCTGCCCCGGGGAAAATGGACTGGATGAAGAGGCAGATAAGGATTTGGTAACAGTCATGGAAAGGCAGGAGGAGACGGAACCGGAAAAACAGGAAGTGTTTCCAGGACCAACGGAATTTTCAGCTTCTGTATCAAAAAGACAGATAGATGGAGAACAAGGGCAGCCGGAGACGGATGATTCTGGATTTGAAACCTCAGAAAAAGAAAAAAAACGCAGAAAAGGGCTGATTGAGCGGCTGGAGGAGAAAGCAGAGCAGCTAAAAAGACGCTTTTTTTTAGCTGCCCGGCGCGCCAGAAAAGCGATTCTGAATTTGAAACAAAAAAAAGACAGCCTGTCTGCTTTGATGACAGACGAAAAAAATAAAAAGACATTTCATCTGCTAATCAGAGAGACAAAGCGTATTTGCAGAAAACTGTTTCCTGATATAAGAGGTTCTATCTCTTTTGGGATTGAGGATCCCTATCTAATGGGGCAGATTTTGACAGTTTTGGCGTTTTTTTATCCATATTATGGACGCAGCCTTGAAACTGCGGCAGTATTCAACGAAAATATGCTGGAGGGAGATATTTCTGTAAAAGGAAAGTTTTGCTTTGGAGCCTTTGCAGTATCCGGACTGCGGGTTTGGCGGGACAGAAATTTCAGAACTCTGATGAAACGGTTTTGGAGAGAAGGAGGAATATAGAGGATGGCAGATAATCAGTTTTCATCCACTGTGGAGGCGTTATTTAAGGGTATGGACAGCTTCGTTGCCACGAAAACAGTAGTAGGCGAGGCAGTTAAAATCGACGATGCCATTATTCTGCCTTTGGTGGATGTATCCTGCGGCATGGCTGCAGGCGCTTTTAACCAGCCGTCAAAAAATAATGGAGCTGGGGGAATGAGCGCAAAAATCAGTCCAAGCGCTGTTCTCATCATTCAGAACGGAGTAACAAAGCTGGTTAATGTGAAGCATCAGGATGCGGTAACGAAAATTATCGATATGGTTCCTGATTTTGTGAACCGATTTGCCGGCGGTATCAGCCATACTCCTTCTCAGGAGGCAGTGAAGAAGGCGGAGGATATGGCGGAGACTTTTGATGAGAGGACAGACGCAGAGGCGACAGCGACAGAACAGAAGCCGCGGGACTGACGGCATCGGGAGTAAGTATAATAGCAGGAGTATAGACTCCTGTTATTTTTTTATCAAAAAAATCAAGAAAAATAATGGTTCTCTTTATGCTGTTTCCAGGATGATTACTGTAAAAAAACGATGAAGATAGAGAAGAAAAAGAAAAAAGAAAGAGAAATTGCGGAAAAAATAGAAGAGCTGTTGAAAATGGCAGAGGAAATGATGAGATAGTTGGAGAAAAACTTGCTTGTTCAAGCAGATAACATTCCAAAAAATTAGAAAATATGATAAAAAATATAAAATCAAAATATTTTTCGAGAATTTAACAGAACAAATAAGATTGCTGCTCTTCGATACAGATGATTATATAAAATATCCAAAAAAAATGGAGAAAAACGAAAATAAATGGAATGTTTCACAAAAAATACAAGACATCATCAGAAAAGTATGATATAATAATCACAAATTGATAAAGACGCTTGATTGGCTGAGAGAAGCAGGAGCAGTCCGTGAACGCCTAAGAAATCAATTCGACTAATACCACGAAGGGGGAAGGCAGCGTATGGATTTATTTAACACGATTCTTCTGAAGACAAACGATGTATTGACAGGCTACGTCCTGTTGATAGCTTTGGTAGGCGGCGGTATCTGGTTTACCATTCAGACGGGTTTTGTGCAGGTTCGGGAATTCGGAAACGGATGGCGCAGAGTATTCGGAGGACTTTTTAAGAAGAAGAAAAAAACAGGAGATGGCTCTGGAATTTCTTCTTTTCAGGCTCTCACCACAGCGATTGCAGCTCAGGTAGGTACAGGAAATCTGGCCGGTGCAGCTACAGCGATTGCAGCTGGAGGCCCCGGAGCAATTTTCTGGATGTGGGTATCTGCATTTCTGGGCATGGCCACGATTTTCTGCGAGGCGACTCTGGCTCAGGTATACCGGACTACAGGACCAGATGGAAAAGCGACAGGAGGCCCTGTTTATTATATCCGGGCAGCTTTTAAAGGAACCTTTGGAAAGGTGCTGGCAGCTGCATTTGCGATTTTAATCACTCTGGCTCTTGGACTGTTTGGAAACGCAGTGCAGGCTAACTCTATTACAGACGCATTCCACACAGCATTTTTCTCTAATGTAGGAAGCTTCACCATTATGGGGCAGCAGATTTCCTATGATAAGATTGCTGTAGGAATTCTTCTCGCGATTGTTGCATGGCTGATTTTTGGAGGCGGTATCTCCAGAATCGCTACTATCACAGAAAAGCTGGTTCCGATTATGGCCTGCTTCTATCTGTTAGGCGGAATGATCATTGTTATCATGAACATTGAGAATGTACCATATATGTTCTCAGCTATTATCCGCGGAGCTTTCACTCCTCAGGCTGTATGCGGCGGTGCATTCGGTGTTGCTATGAAGGAAGCAGTGAAGAAGGGCGTTGCCAGAGGTCTTTTCTCCAATGAGGCAGGTATGGGTTCCACACCAAACGCTCATGCTCAGGCAATTGTTGATCATCCATGTCAGCAGGGACAGGTAGCTATCGTATCTGTATTTATTGATACTATGCTGGTATTAAACATGACAGCTTTCGTTATTATCGGAACAAAGATGCTTGAGCCAGGTTCTGCAGCTTATGTAGACGGCGCACTCTTAGAGGGAATCGCTTTAACACAGACGGCATTTAATTCTGCATTCGGTTCCTTTGGTTCTATCTTTATTGCAATCTGCATGCTGTTTTTCGCGTTCTCTACAATTCTTGGATGGTATTTCTTCGGTGAGACCAATGTAAAATACCTCTTTGGTGAGAAAGCAGTGAAGCCGTACATTCTGTTAGTATGTGCCTTTATTATTATGGGTTCTCTGATGAAGGTTTCCACTATCTGGAATATGTCCGACTGCTTCAACTCCCTGATGGTAGTTCCGAACGTAATTGCCCTGTTCGCACTGACAGGAGTAGTAAAGAAAACATACAAAGATTATAAGGAAAACTTCCGTCCAAATCATCCGGAAGATTAAAACAAATAGAACATAGCAGAGAATGAAAAGCAGGCGTCTGCATACTATGTAGTATACAGGCGCCTGCTTTTTGCAGCGCAGTTTAGGGAGGGCATCGCATGAAACGTGTATTTGGCCTGGTGCTGTTTTCGGCGGGGGCCGGAATGACGTTTATTTTAATTTTTCCGAAGAGTTTTTTCTGTGTGTGCATTTCGGTCGTATTTCTGGTTATTGGCTATAATCTGTTCTGCAGCTAATTATATTAAAAAAAGAAAAGAGGAGATAAAACCAACCTTGATTTTATCTCCTCTTTTACACGCTGAACCGCACGATAATTATGCTCTCTCAACTAAACCGGATCTTAAGCAAGAAGTACATACATACATCTTCTGAGCTCCGCCGTTTACTTTAACTTTAACAGACTTAACATTAGCTTTCCACATTTTGTTAGATCTTCTATGGGAATGACTTACTGCATTACCAAAGTGAGCAGCTTTTTCACAGATTGCACATTTAGCCATGGTTGCACCTCCTCTACCGTTCATCGGATTTTGCGTAAAAATCCATAACAACTGTATGATAGCAGAAAGCAGGCAAATTTGCAAGTGAAAAATAAAATTTTGTTTCTTTTTTTACAAAAATAAGGTATAATCACTAGTAACCAGGGGTTCCAAAATACGAAAGGGATCTCCTGTGCCTGGCAGTGACAGTCGGGAATCTCAAAACGAAAAAAGAATGGAGGCTGCAGCTATGAAGGGGCGTATTGACAATAAATATGGTTCGATCCAGATTGATCCGGAAGTGATTGCGATGTATGCGGGAACGACGGCAGTAGAGTGTTTTGGAATTGTCGGAATGGCCGCTGTCAGTATGAAAGATGGTCTGGTAAAGCTTTTAAAACGGGAAAGCCTGACAAAAGGCATCAATGTGACGATCCGGGATAACGCGATCAGTATTGATTTTCATGTGATTGTGTCTTACGGAGTCAGCATACTGGCTGTGACGGATAACCTGATTGAAAGCGTGAAGTACAAAGTGGAAGAACTGACCGGCATGACGGTAGAAAAAATCAACATTTACGTTGAAGGCGTACGGGTGATTGATTAATCATAAGGAGGAAACAACCTGTGGGTATGGACTATATTGACGCCGCAGCGCTGAAACGAGCGTTTCTCGCGGGCGCTGAGGGCCTTGAGGCCAGAAAAGAATGGATTAATGAACTGAATGTGTTTCCGGTGCCGGATGGAGATACTGGAACTAATATGACGATGACAATTCTCTCAGCAGCGAGAGAAGCAGCGGCCATTGAGAAGCCTACGATGGAGCTTTTAGCCAAAGCGATTTCCTCCGGCTCCCTGAGAGGCGCCAGAGGAAATTCCGGCGTTATTCTTTCTCAGCTGCTGAGAGGATTTACAAAGGAAATTGCTGGAACAGAAAAAATTGACGTTGCCTGTCTGGCCAGAGCTTTCCACAGAGGTACGGAGACTGCTTATAAAGCGGTCATGAAGCCGAAGGAGGGAACGATCCTTACTGTTGCCAGAGGTATGGCAGAGCGGGCACAGGAACTTTCGGGGGAGACCACGGATATTCTGGACTTTGTGTCCCAGGTAATTGAGCATGGCGACTATGTGCTCAGCCAGACGCCGGAGATGCTTCCGGTGCTGAAACAGGCAGGAGTGGTAGATTCCGGCGGCCAGGGTCTGATGCAGATTGTGAAGGGATGTCTGGAGGGGCTGAAGGGAAAGGAAGCAGTTCTCGGCCAGAGTTCAAAAGGAGCTTCGCCTTCTGTAAAGGTTTCTGTCTCCCCTGCAGCTGAGATTGAGACAGCTGATATTAAATTTGGTTACTGTACAGAGTTTATCATCAACCTTGCATCTGAATTCAAGGATTCTGACGAAAGGGGCTTTAAGCAGTATCTGGAGTCTATCGGAGACTCTCTTGTAGTAGTGTCTGATGACGAAATAGTAAAGGTGCATGTTCACACTAATGATCCGGGCCTTGCGCTCCAAAAAGCTCTTACTTTCGGCTCCCTCTCCAGAATTAAGATTGATAATATGCGGGAGGAGCATGAGGAGAGGCTGATCAAGGACGCTGAGCGTATCGCCAGAGAGCAGAAGCAGGAAGAGGTGAAAGCCCAGGAGAGTCAGGCCGTTTCAGAAGGACCCAGAAAGGAAACTGGATTTGTGGCAGTCTGCGCCGGCACAGGACTGGCTGATATTTTTAAGGGTATCGGCGCTGATGTGGTGATCGAGGGCGGGCAGACAATGAACCCCAGTACAGAAGATATTCTAAGGGCTGTGGAGCAGGTCAATGCAGACACAGTATATGTGCTTCCTAATAATAAAAATATTATTCTGGCGGCAGAGCAGGCCAAAAATCTGGTGAAGAGCTGCGAGGTTGTGGTCGTTCCGTCAAAGACGGTTCCTCAGGGAATTACAGCTCTGATTAATTTTGCTCCAGATCTGGCATCCCAGGAGAACCTGGAGATTATGGAGCAGGAGATGGGGCGTGTAAAAACGGGTCAGATTACCTATGCAGTCAGAAATACTTCCATTGATGGAAGAGAGATCCATGAGGGAGATATTATGGGAATCGGAGATTCCGGGATGCTGGCAGTGGGCAGCAGCGTAAGCCAGACAGCTATGGATGCGCTGAATGCCATGGTAGATGACGATTCAGAGCTGATCACTATTTACTATGGAAAAAGTGTAAAAGAAGAGGATGCGGAAGGCTTCCTGGAGGAGGCCAGAGAGCAGTTTTCCGGCTGTGAGATCGAACTTCATTTCGGAGGTCAGCCAGTTTACTATTATCTGATTTCTGTTGAATAAGAAGAAACAGGAGGAGAGGGTATGGAACAGCAGCCGCTGACATCAGTGAAGGGAGTGGGCGATAAAACCGCCAGGCTGTTTTCAAAGCTTGGAGTTGATACGGTGGAGGAGCTGCTTCATTACTATCCCAGGGGGTATGATGCTTTCCGGGAGCCGCAGCCGGCAGGAGAACTTCAGCCGGATACCATGGCCGCAGTGGAGGGGACTCTGACAAAAACTGCGGACGTGGTACGCTTTAACCGCCTGCAGGTAGTGATGGCACATCTGAGGGATGAGAGTGGAACGATACAGCTGAATTGGTATAATATGCCCTTTCTCAGAAGGACCTTGAAGGCCGGGGAGCGTTTTGTTTTCCGTGGAAAGGTTATGAAAAAGCGGGGACGGCTTGTCATGGAACAGCCTGAAATTTATCGTCCGGAAAAATATCAGGAGCTGGTTCACTCTATGCAGCCGGTCTATGGACAGACGAAGGGCCTTGGAAATAAGACGATCACCAAGGCAGTGGCAGAGGCGCTTAAAAACAGAAGGATGGAAAAGGACTTTCTTCCGGAACCTCTTCGCGAGAAGTATGAGCTGGCAGAGTATAATTTTGCTCTGGAGCATATTCATTTTCCGGGAGATGAGACAGAACTGCTTTTTTCGAGAAAACGGCTGGTTTTCGATGAATTTTTCATGTTTCTGATTTCTGTGCGTCTGTTAAAAGAAAAAAAGGCGGATGTGAAGAGTTCTTATGTGATGAAACTGAGTCAGGAGGCAGAGAGGCTTAAGGCTTCTCTGCCTTATTCCCTTACAGGAGCTCAGGAGAGGGTTTTACAGGAGGTCTGTGCAGACCTGTCCAGCGGTCAGGTGATGAACCGTCTGATTCAGGGAGATGTAGGATCCGGAAAGACGATTATCGCGGTTCTGGCCCTTCTCCAGGCAGCGGAGAATGGCTTTCAGGGAGCGCTTATGGTACCCACGGAGGTGCTGGCAAGGCAGCATCTGGAATCGATAGAGGAGCTGTTTGCGGCTAATGGAATAGAGAAAAAGGCAGTTTTGCTGACAGGCTCCATGACAGCTAAAGAGAAGCGTCTGGCCTACAGACAGATAGAAAACCATGAGGCGGATATTATTGTGGGAACGCATGCTCTGATTCAGGAGAAAGTAGTTTATGATAAGCTGGCTCTTGTCATTACAGACGAGCAGCATCGTTTTGGCGTCAGCCAGAGAGAGATGCTGGGAAATAAGGGGCAGGAGCCTCATGTGCTGGTGATGAGCGCCACGCCGATTCCCAGAACCCTTGCTATTATTCTATATGGAGATCTGGATATTTCTGTGATTGACGAACTTCCAGCTAACAGAAAGCCCATCAAAAACTGCGTGGTGGGGACAGATTACAGAGAGAACGCCTACCGTTTTATTGAGCGGGAGGTGAAGGCAGGACGCCAGGCCTATGTGATCTGCCCTATGGTGGAGGCCAGTGAGATGATTGAAGCGGAAAATGTCATTGACTATACAGATACCCTTCGCCAGAATCTGCCGGATACGATTCGTGTAGAATATCTTCACGGAAAGATGAAGCCTAAGGAGAAAAATGAGCTGATGGAGGCTTTTGCAGCCGGCAGTATTCATGTACTTGTGTCCACTACAGTGATCGAGGTGGGAATTAACGTCCCAAATGCGACTGTGATGATGATTGAGAATGCAGAACGGTTCGGTCTGGCACAGCTTCACCAGCTCAGGGGCCGTGTGGGCCGTGGAAAAGAACAGTCTTACTGCATTATGGTGAATGCCTCCTCTGATGGAGATATCCAGAAACGTCTGGAAATTCTGAACCATTCCAACGATGGATTTTATATTGCTTCTGAAGATTTAAAACTGCGCGGTCCAGGTGATATTTTTGGGATCCGGCAGAGCGGAGAACTGGAATTCAAGCTGGCCGATATCTTCACAGACGCAGACCTTTTGAAAAAGGTGTCAGAAGAGGTCAGCCAGATTTTAGACCAGGATCCGGCTCTTGAACAGGAGGAGAACCGCGAGCTTAAAAAGAAGCTGGAAGCTTATCTGGAGAAAAGCTACAGCAGACTGAATCTGTAACCTGAAGAAGAATGAGAGAAAATAAGGAGGCAGAGACAGATGGCAGAAGGAAAAAATAACATAGAAGACAGCCAAAGCAGCAGGCTGGACAGAAAAATCTGTACAAGAATTGCCCTGGTAAGCTGTTCAAATGGTATGGCAGAGTCTTTTCGCCCGGCCTTTTTACGGCTTCTTACAATTCTTGAGGATGCAGGGCTGGAGACGGTATATGGAAATCACCTGTTTGCTGGAAAGGAGAACCCGGCAGGACAGAACGCCAGGGATAGAGCGGAAGAACTGATGGAATACTATTGCGATCCATCGGTGGACGCTGTATTCGACATTTCGGGGGGAGATATGGCCAATGAGATTCTGCCATGGCTGGATTATGAAGCCATAAAGCAAAAAGGACAGGGGAAGCTGCTGTTTGGATACAGCGATCTGACCTGTGTACTGAATGCAGTCTATGGAAAAACCGGCTGTGCCTGCGGCCTGTACCAGCTTCGGAATCTCCTTCATTCCCAGGGGAGGGAACAGCTGGAAAGTCTTCTTAAGCTTTTGAAGGAGGAGGGCAGGCTTTGGGGCAGGACGTCAGAAGCCAGCCAGCAACTGGATTGGGCTCAGATTCGTCCTCTGACAGATTTGAAGGTTTACTTTCTCCAAGGCACGTTTATGGAAGGGGTGGCTGTCGGGGGCAATATCAGATGTCTTCTAAAACTGGCTGGAACGCCGTATCTCCCTGATTTTTCTGGAAAAATTTTGATTCTGGAGGGAAATAGCGGAGGGGCAGATAAACTCACTGCCTGCCTGTCCCAGCTGTCTCAGATGGGAGTGTTTGAACGGATAAACGGAATCCTTCTGGGCACGTTTACAGAGATGGAACGCAGGGGAGACGGGAGAAAAACAAAAGAACTGGTGCGATCCTTTGCCAGCACCCTTCCCATCGCCGTCACGGAAGAGATTGGACATGGAAGCGGCGCCAGATGCGCAGTTATAGGAAGAACACTTAAATTTGAAATTTAGTGTTGCTGCGATTCTGTGAAAAAGAAAAAAGACAGTTTTTTGTGACTTTGACGAAACAAAAAACTGTCTTTTTATGAATAAATCTGATAAATGGCGATTCCTATCGGTTTGCCTCGTTGTATCTTCTGATCTGCTGCTGGATCTTCTCAGAAGAGGTCAGCGCATTCTCCAGGGAAGCGTTGTGGTTTAAGGAGTTAATAATGGCTGCGATAAATTTGCTCATATCAGCCTCCACATACCAGCCGCGCTTTAACAGTTCCGGCGTCCTGTAATTTAAGTTTGTAGTAATAACGCAGTCAATGTAGCCCTTGTTGTAGAAGTCATCAAACTTCTCCAGACCATTTGTAAACAGACCAAAGGTACAGCAGATGATAACCTTGGCTGCCTTCCTGTCTTTTAAGGCCTTGGCTGTATCCAGCATGCTCTCGCCGGAGGAAATCATGTCATCAATGATGAGAACCGTCTTTCCCTCTACAGAGGAACCCAAGAATTCATGGGCAACGATTGGGTTTCTTCCGTTGACTACCTGTGAGTAGTCCCTGCGTTTATAGAACATACCCATATCTACACCTAAGTTGTTGGCAAGGTAAACGGCGCGGTTCATAGCTCCCTCATCCGGGCTGATTACCATCAGATGATCCTTGTCAATCTTTAAGGTTTTATCGTGCTTAAAGATTGCCTTTACGAACTGGTAGGTAGGCATGAAGTTGTCAAAGCCGTTTAACGGGATAGCGTTCTGCACTCTCGGATCGTGGGCGTCAAAAGTGATGAAGTTTTCTACTCCCATGTTTACCAGCTCTTCTAACATCATAGCGCAGTCTAAGGACTCTCTGGATGTTCTCTTATGCTGTCTTCCCTCGTATAAGAAAGGCATTACCACGTTGACGCGGTGTGCAGTAGAGGCAGTGGCTCCGATAATTCTCTTTAAATCCTGGAAATGATCGTCCGGAGACATGTGGTTTGTAAATCCGCTGATGTTGTAGGTCAGGCTGTGGTTTGTCACATCTACCATAGCGTAGATATCGGTTCCGCGGACAGACTCATGAACAGCGCCCTTGGCCTCGCCGCTTCCAAAACGGGAGCAGGAACAGTTTAACAGATAAGAATCAGCGTCATAACCGCGGAACTGAAGATTTTCCTGACGCTTTGCAAGCTCCTCAGCGTCGTTGCGGCGAAAGTTAATGATGTGTTCGTTGACCTTGGCAGCCAGATCGCGGCAGCTTTCCAGGGCGGCAATTTTTAAAGGCGCTACTGGAAGACGGTCCTTAAATACATAGTCGTTCGACATAGAAAATTCCTCCATTTATCAGACAGGGATGTCCTGTCAGCAGTCTTTGCACCATTTTTATACCATTTTTAGACAGGAACCGTCAATAGTAAATGCCGAAATTCCCTGAAAATCCCTGAAAAAGACAACCCTGCGACCAGTTCTTTACAAACGCATCTAATGTTGATATGATAAAAGAAGTGTAAGACGAAGGCGGAATCAGAACGCCGGATTTCAGAAAAATAGAAAGGCAGACACAGACCATGAAGAAAAAAGGTCATATCATTAAATCCGTGGATCCAGGTTCCATCGCAGAGGAACTGGAGCTGGAGGCTGGAGACGCGGTGCTCACCATAGACGGGGAGGAGATAGAGGATATTTTTGACTATGAGTATATGGTGAACAGCGAGTCTATCACTATGGTGGTGCGAAAGGCGGACGGCGAGGAATGGGAGCTGGATATTGAAAACAATTATGAGGATCTGGGGCTGAATTTTGAAAACGGCCTGATGAGCGAGTACCGTTCCTGCCATAATAAATGTATCTTTTGCTTTATTGACCAGATGCCGCCGGGGATGAGAGAAACCCTCTATTTTAAGGACGATGATTCCAGACTGTCCTTCCTTCAGGGAAATTATATTACTTTGACCAATATGAAGGATAAGGATTTTGAACGGATTATCAAGTTTCATCTGGCTCCTATTAACATTTCTGTCCAGACCATGAACCCGGAGCTTCGGTGCAGGATGCTGAACAACCGGTTTGCAGGGGAGGCGTTAAAGAAGCTGGATCGGCTGTACGAGGCTCAGATCCCCATGAACGGCCAGATTGTCCTCTGCAAAGGAGTGAATGACAAAGAGGAGCTGAATTTTTCCATTCAGGAGCTGACAAAGTATATTCCCTATATGCAGAGCGTGTCTGTGGTTCCGGTGGGACTGTCAAAATACAGGGAAGGCCTGTATCCCCTGGAACCTTTTACAGCAGAGGAGTGCGGCGAGGCCATTGATTTGATTGAGAGCTGGCAGAAAAAAATTTATGCAGAACACGGAATTCACTTTATCCATGCCAGCGATGAGTTTTATATGCAGGCGGGACGTACTCTCCCTGAGGCGGAGCGGTACGACGGCTACATTCAGCTGGAAAATGGAGTGGGCATGATACGCCTGATGACGGAGGAGGTAAACGAGGCTTTAAATACTCTGAAAACAGAGCAGGAGGACAAGGAGGCGGAAGAGGAGATTTCTATTGCTACAGGAATGCTTCCCTATCCTTATATTAAAGAGTATGCAGCGGAGATAAGCAGGCGTTTTCCAGGCAGAAAAATCCATGTGTATCCCATCCGAAATGACTTTTTCGGAGAACTGATTACAGTGGCAGGGCTGATCACCGCCAGGGACTTGATTGCCCAGCTGAAGGGAAAAGAGCTGGGAAAACGTCTCCTTCTTCCTGAGGCCATGTTCAGAAGCGGGGAGGAGGTTTTCCTGGATGATTTGACCAGAGCTGACGTACAAAACGCTTTACAAGTACCAGTGAATATTGTAAAATCAAGCGGACGCGACTTTGTGGAGGCGGTGCTCTATCCTGTGGAGGACAGGAGGGATATACCGGAACACGGGCCGTATGAGTTAGACTCTTTAGAAGGAATGCAGCAGTCCGGCTAAAGGGCTTGAAGGAAAATATGGGACAGGGTTCTGAGATTTCAGCACACTGCCTTTTAATGGAGGAATGAATATGAGCAAAAAGAAACCAATCGTAGCCGTGGTGGGCCGTCCGAACGTAGGAAAATCTACGCTGTTCAACGTCCTGGCCGGCGAGATGATTTCCATTGTAAAGGATACGCCTGGAGTGACCAGGGATCGTATCTATGCCGACGGAACCTGGCTGGATAAGAGCTTTACTCTGATTGACACCGGCGGAATTGAGCCGGATTCCAGGGATATTATTCTGGCTCAGATGAGAGAGCAGGCAGAGATTGCCATCGCCACAGCAGATGTGATTATTTTTATTGTGGATGTACGCCAGGGAATGACTGACTCAGACTCAAAGGTGGCTGACATGCTTAGAAAGTCCAGAAAACCGGTAGTTCTGGCAGTGAATAAGGTGGACAGTTTCACAAAGTTTGGAAATGATGTCTATGAGTTCTATAACCTTGGAATCGGAGACCCAATTCCGATTTCAGCCACCTCCCGTCTGGGACTGGGAGAACTGTTAGATGCCGTTATCGCCCACTTCCCGGATCAGGATGGGGAAGAGGAAGAAGATGACAGACCCAGAATTGCCATTGTAGGGAAACCGAATGTAGGAAAATCTTCCATTATCAACAAGCTTCTGGGAGAAAACAGGGTGATTGTGTCCGATGTGGCAGGAACCACCAGGGATGCTGTAGATACGGAAATTGTACACAATGGAACGGAGTATGTATTTATCGATACAGCAGGCCTTCGCAGAAAGAGCAAGATTAAGGAAGAGCTGGAGCGATACAGCATTATTCGTACCGTAACTGCCGTGGAGAGAGCCGATGTGGTGCTGGTGGTAATCGATGCGTCTGAAGGAGTGACAGAGCAGGATGCTAAGATTGCCGGAATCGCCCATGACAGAGGAAAGGGAATTATCGTTGTAGTCAATAAGTGGGATGCCATCGAGAAAAATGACAAAACCATTTATGAGTATACTAATAAGATCAAAACGATTCTCTCCTTCATACCATATGCAGAGTATGTGTTTGTGTCTGCCCAGACAGGACAGAGATTAAATAAGCTTTATGATCTGATTGACATGGTAAGAGAAAACCAGACCATGCGTATTCAGACTGGAGTTTTAAACGAAATTATGACAGAGGCAGTAGCTTTGCAGCAGCCGCCGTCAGACAAGGGAAAGAGACTGAAGCTCTACTACATGACTCAGGTGGCAGTGAAGCCGCCGACCTTTGTAATCTTTGTTAATGACAAGGAACTGATGCACTTCTCCTATACCAGATATCTGGAGAACCGGATCCGGGATGCGTTCGGATTCAGGGGAACGGCGCTTAAGTTTATTATCCGTGAGAGGAAGGGAAAGGAGCAGTAGGAGATGATGGAACGGCTTATCTGTTTAGGAATTGGCTACGCCTTTGGGCTGATTCAGTCGGGGTACCTGTACGGAAGGTCAAAGGGGCTTGATATCCGTCAGTACGGCAGCGGAAATGCAGGTTCTACCAATGTGCTTCGCGTCATGGGGACGAAGGCGGGAGCGATTGTATTTTTGGGGGATTTCTTTAAGGCTGTGTTCGCGATGGGGGCAGCACAGCTTCTCTTCGGCCATGGAGACGGAGCTGCCAACAGCGCTTTGTGGGCCATGTACGCCGGCGTAGGCGTGACTTTGGGACACAATTTTCCATTCTATCTGCACTTTCGCGGAGGAAAGGGAATCGCCTGCCTGGCCGGAATTCTGAGCACTATGGATCTTCGGATGATGGTCAGCTGCATGCTGGTGTTTGGCCTGGCGGTGGGAATTACCAGATATGTGTCATTAGGTTCCATTCTGGTTTCGCTTGTATTTTTGGCAGAGCTGATTTTCTTCGGAAGCCAGGGAAGCTATCAGGTGACGGAGGCTTGTTTCCCGGAATTCTGCATTTTGGGAGCGTTTCTGACCTTTATGGCCATCTGGCGGCACAGAGCGAATATTAAGCGCCTGCTTTCAGGCACGGAAAATAAGCTGGGAGCGAAGAAAAAAAACTCCCAGGAAACAGATTCTCACGGCACAGAATAGATAAGACTGATAGAAATGAGGAGGTAGAATCATGGCGTCAATTGGCGTGATTGGAGCGGGAACATGGGGGACAGCTTTAGCTGTACTGTTACATAATAACGGACACCAGACAGAGATCTGGTCAGCTCTTCCGGAGGAGATAGAGGAGATGGAACGAACTCGCCGTCACAGAAATCTGCCGGAAATTGTCATCCCGGAAGAGATTTTTCTCACTGCTGATCTTGAGGAGGCTATGAGGGAGAAGGATGTGCTGATTATGGCGGTTCCTTCTGTTTTTGTGCGTTCCACAGCAGCCAGGATGAAGCCTTTCCTGAAAAAGGGTCAGCTGGTAGTGGACGTGGCCAAGGGAATTGAGGAAGACACGCTAAAGACGCTGTCCCAGGTGATCGAGGAGGAACTTCCTGATGCAGAGACTGCGATTCTTTCCGGTCCCAGTCATGCGGAGGAGGTAAGCCGCGGACTTCCTACTACCTGTGTGGTAGGCGCTCACAGAAGGGAGACCGCCGAATATCTTCAGTCTGTTTTTATGAGTCCGGTGTTCCGCGTCTATACAAGCCCCGATATGCTTGGGATTGAGGTGGGAGCTGCGCTTAAAAACGTGATCGCCCTGGCAGCTGGAATTGCCGATGGACTAGGTTATGGGGATAACACGAAGGCTGCTCTGATCACCAGGGGAATTGCTGAAATTACCCGCCTGGGCATGAAGATGGGAGGAAAGGAACAGACCTTTGTAGGGCTTTCCGGAATCGGAGATTTAATCGTAACCTGCGCCAGTATGCACAGCCGAAACCGCAGGGCTGGAATTCTCATTGGAAAGGGTTATACCATGGACGAGGCGATGAAGGAAGTCCAGATGGTGGTGGAAGGTGTTTATTCTGCCAAGGCTGCCAAGGCACTGGCAGAAGCCTACGGAGAGGATATGCCCATTGTAGAACAGATTAATCAGGTACTGTTTGAAGGAAAGCCTGCCAAAGACGCAGTAGGCGATCTTATGCTGCGGGATAAAAGAATTGAAAACAGTCTTCTTCCCTGGGAGTAAAATTTAAAAGAAAATCTCTTCCTGCCCTTGTCGGGCCATTATAATTTCTTACAATATAAGCTATAACTAAAAGTCATAAGATTTCAGAAAATCATGCGAAAAATTGCGTTTTTAGACTGAAAATGGAAAAATTTTCGTGTTTTCATATTGACTTTTAGCAGGTGGAAAACTATAATGGCGTCAATCAAAAAGAAAGCATTAACCGTTGGTTAGTGAGGGTTTGGAGGAGATTTTTTATGAAAAAGAGATTAGTTAGTTTAGGACTGGCAGCAGTGATGGCAATGTCGTTAACAGCCTGCGGAAATTCCGGAAACGGTGACAGCGCATCTGATTCAAAGGCAGCGGACGGCCAGGAGGCAGGCGCAGATGGAGAGGTATTCGTACTTGGCGGAATCGGACCGATTACAGGAGCAGGAGCTGCCTATGGAGAGTCTGTCAGAAACGGAGCTGAACTGGCAGTAAAGGAGATCAATGAGGCTGGCGGAATTAATGGCTATCAGGTAGAGTTTTACTTCGAGGACGACGAGAACGACGCTGAGAAATCTGTGAACGCATACAATACTTTAAAAGATAAGGGAATGCAGATGTTAGTGGGAACCACCACATCTAAGCCCTGTATTGCAGTAGGCGCCGAGTCTGCGGCTGACAATATGTTCCAGCTGACTCCGTCCGGTTCAGCTGTTCAGTGTGTGGAGAATGACAACGTATTCCGCGTATGCTTCTCCGATCCGGATCAGGGAAAGAAATCAGCAGAGTATATCGCAGATAACGGACTTGCCAAAAAGATTGCGATTATCTACGACAGCTCCAGCGAGTATTCTGACGGTATCCGTGAGACATTTGTACAGACAGCAGAGGAAAAGGGACTGGAGATTGTAGCCAGCGAGGCTTTTACAGCAGACAGCAACACAGACTTTTCCGTACAGCTGGATAAAGCGAAAGAGGCTGGAGCAGAGCTGGTGTTCCTCCCCATCTACTACCAGGAGGCTTCTATTATCTTAAAACAGGCGTCTGACAAGGATTTTCATCCAATGTTCTTCGGCTGCGATGGTATGGATGGAATCTTAAGTGTTAAGAATTTTGACCAGTCTCTGGCAGAGGGATTGATGCTTTTAACTCCATTCACAGTTGACGAGGCTGGAAGCCAGGATTTTGTTAAGGCGTATGAGGAAGCTTACGGAATCGAACCGCTTCAGTTCGGTGCAGGCGCATATGATGCTGTATATGCAATTAAAGCGGCAGCAGAAACAGCAGGAGTAACTCCTGATATGGAAGTGTCTGATATGTGCGAGGCTATGAAGACAGCTATGACAGAAATTACCATTGATGGTCTGACTGGTGAAGGAATGACATGGAATGCAAGCGGAGAGCCAGAAAAGGCCCCGAAGGCAGCCAAGATTGTAAGCGGCGTTTACGAGATGATGGATTAAAAGCAGCCCCATGCGGCGCATGCAGAGCTGTTTGTAAATGGGACAGGGGGCTGTTGCACAGTGCGGCAGCCTTCTTTTCTGTCCAGTAAAAACAAAGAAAACGAGGTGTAGGAAGATGATAAATTTTCTGTCCTATTTGATTAATGGCATCAGTCTGGGCAGTGTCTATGCAATCATCGCTCTGGGCTATACTATGGTCTATGGAATTGCAAAGATGCTGAACTTTGCCCACGGCGATATCATTATGGTAGGAGGCTTTACAGCTTTTACTGTGGTGAGTACCATGGGAGGATCTCCGATTGTGGGAGTTTTAGCTGCTGTAGTTGTCTGTACAGCACTGGGAGTGGCAGTAGAGCGGGTGGCGTACCGCCCCTTAAGAGATGCCTCCCCTTTGGCTGTTTTGATTACAGCCATTGGCGTCAGTTACCTTCTTCAGAATGTGGCGCTTTTGATTTTCGGTTCTAATGCCCGCCAGTTTACTTCTGTAGTGAACCTGCCGCCGTTAAAACTGGCAGGAGGGGAACTTTCCATTTCCAGTGTGACGATTGTCACTATTTTAGCCTGCGTTGTGATTATGGCAGGCTTGATGCTTTTTATTAACAGGACAAAAATTGGACAGGCCATGCTGGCGGTGTCGGAAGACAGAGGAGCTGCTACCTTGATGGGAATTAACGTCAACAGAACCATTGCCATTACCTTTGCCATCGGTTCTGCTCTGGCTGCCATTGCAGGGGTTTTACTGTGTTCCGCGTATCCGTCCTTAACGCCATATACAGGTTCTATGCCTGGTATCAAGGCCTTTGTGGCAGCTGTATTCGGCGGAATCGGATCCATTCCAGGCGCCCTGATCGGCGGAGTGCTTCTGGGGGTAATCGAGAACCTGACGAAGGCGTATATTTCATCCCAGCTTTCAGACGCGATAGTATTTTCTGTACTTATTATTGTACTGTTAGTACGTCCGACTGGAATTCTGGGCAAAAAAGTCAGTGAGAAAGTGTAGGTGGAGGCCATGAATATCAAGACATACAGAAATAAAACGCTGGTTCAGAACGGTATTACATATGGCATTATCCTGGCCTGTTTTGTTTTGATTCAGGTTCTGACAGCAGCCGGAGGGATGACGAGCCTGTTAAAGGGAATTCTGGTCCCTCTGTGCACTTACGTCATTCTGGCAGTTTCCCTGAACCTGACAGTGGGTATTTTAGGAGAGCTGAGCCTGGGACATGCAGGCTTTATGTGCGTGGGGGCTTTTGCAGGCGCATTTTTTACAAACGCCATGATGAAGACCTTTGACATTGCAAAAAACAACGATCAGGCAGTGCTTCTGCTTTTCATAGGAGCAATAGTGATCGGAGCGGCAGCGGCAGCTGTCTGCGGCCTGATTATCGGAATTCCTGTCCTCAGGCTGAAGGGGGACTACCTGGCGATTGTGACTCTGGCTTTCGGAGAGATCATCAAAAACCTGATCAACGCCCTGTTTGTAGGAATTGACAGCAAAGGAATCCACTTTTCTTTAAAAGACGCGTCTTCCCTGAATTTAGAGGAGGGAGGCGAGGTGATTATTAAGGGAGCCCAGGGTATCACAGGAACTCCCAAAGCGGCTACTTTTACGATAGGTATTATTCTGGTGTTAATTACCCTTTTCATTGTTCTGAATCTGATTCATTCCAGAACAGGCCGCGCTATTATGGCTATCAGAGATAACAGGATTGCGGCTGAGTCTGTAGGAATTAATATTACAAAATATAAGCTCTTAGCTTTTTCTGTATCTGCAGCTCTTGCAGGAGTAGCAGGCGTACTCTATGCTCACAATCTGGCTACACTGGCAGCTACGCCTAAGGCCTTTGGCTACAACATGTCCATTATGATTTTGGTATTTGTGGTGCTGGGCGGAATTGGAAATATCCGAGGTTCCATTATTGCGGCAGTGGTGCTGACTCTGCTGCCAGAACTTCTGCGCGGTCTCAGCAACTACAGAATGCTGATTTATGCTATTGTGCTGATTGCAATGATGCTGTTCAATTCCAGCCCTAAGGCAAAGGAATTCAGAAGCCGCGCTGCAGCATCCTTTAAGAAACAGAAGAAACAGACGGAGGAGGAGTAGGATATGGCAATGCTTGAAGTAAAAAATTTAAGTATCTCCTTCGGCGGACTGAAGGCAGTAGACGATTTTAACATTACCATTGAAAAAGGCCAGCTGTACGGCCTCATCGGCCCCAACGGAGCTGGAAAGACAACAGTATTCAATCTTTTGACAGGCGTGTATAAACCGGATGGGGGAATTATTCTTCTGGATGGGAAAAATATTGCAGGGAAGAAAAATATTGAGATTAACCGGGCTGGAGTAGCCAGAACCTTTCAGAATATCCGTCTGTTTAAGGATTTGAGCGTCCTTGACAACGTAAAAGTGGGGCTTCATAACCACCATTCCTACAGCACTCTGACAGGTATTTTCCGTCTGCCGAAATACAGAAAAGTGGAGCGGGAGATGGATGAGAAGGCTCTGGAGCTTTTAAAGGTGTTTGATCTGGAGAAAGAGTTTGCGGTGAAGGCCTCCAACCTTCCCTATGGAAAGCAGAGAAAGCTGGAGATTGCCAGGGCTCTTGCCACAGAGCCAAAGCTTCTTCTCCTGGATGAGCCGGCGGCCGGCATGAATCCCAATGAGACAAAGGAGCTGATGGATACCATCCAGTTTGTCCGGGACAACTTCGATATGACCATTCTCTTGATTGAACATGATATGAAGCTGGTATCAGGAATCTGTGAAAAGCTGACGGTGTTGAATTTTGGCCATGTACTGACAGAGGGGCCAACCAGCCAGGTGCTGAATAACCCGGAGGTTGTCAAGGCTTATCTGGGAGAATAGACAGCGTGAGCTGCAGCAGCAAAACAAATAATAAATTTATGAAAAGTGGGAGGTCAGAGTCATGGCAATGCTGGAGGTAAAAGATTTAAGCGTCTATTACGGCGTAATCCAGGCGCTCAAGGGCATCTCCTTCGAGGTAGAGGAGGGAGACGTTATCGCCCTCATCGGAGCCAACGGGGCTGGAAAGACGACAACGCTTCATGCACTTACAGGCCTGATTCCAGTGAAATCGGGAAGTATTGTATTTGAGGGAAAAGATATCACAAAGGTTCCCGGCTATAAGCTGGTATCTATGGGAATCGCCCATGTGCCGGAGGGACGCCGGGTATTTGCCCAGCTGACGGTTCTTCAGAACCTGAAAATGGGAGCATACACAAGAAATAATAAGCAGGAGAGCGAGGAAACAATTCAAAGAATTTATAAGCGTTTCCCGAGACTGGAAGAGAGAAAAAATCAGCTGGCAGGCACTCTCTCCGGCGGAGAACAGCAGATGCTGGCCATGGGGCGGGCACTCATGTCCCATCCGAGGCTGATTGTAATGGACGAACCGTCCATGGGTCTTTCTCCTCTGTATGTAAACGAAATTTTTGAGATTATTAAAGAAATCAGCGCCGAAGGAACCACGGTTCTTCTGGTGGAGCAGAACGCCAAGAAGGCTCTTTCCATTGCCAACAAAGCGTACGTTCTGGAGACGGGAAAGATTGTGCTAAGAGGAGACGCAAAAGAACTGATGAATAATGATCAGGTCAAAAAAGCGTATTTAAGTGAATAATAGATAATATCAATAACAGAGAGAGGCTTATGAATAAAAACGATTTGAGTCTCTCTCTGTTTCGTGTTATCCTCGGATATAAAGAATGAAACCTATTCTAAATACATATGAGTCAGAAAAATACTGTACTCAGAGGGAGGATACTATGAGAAAAACTTTAGCAGTTCTGATGTCTGCGGCTATGGCGCTCAGCCTGACAGCTTGTGGATCAGGGCAGACTTCAAAAGAAAGCGCTGCTGAAACAAAGGCAGAAGTAGCTGCACCTTCTGAAAGCGAGTCTGTTCAGGAGACAGAAGCCAAAGAAGCAGATGAATTCCAGTCATCTATTTTATTCTGCGGTTCCACTTCTTTATATCCGATTATGTCATCCCTGGCTTCTTCATTTACAGAGGAGTATGTGACCTGGGACAAGGTTGACGCGGCATTTCCAGACAGCAATATTTCTGTATATGTAGCGCCGGGCGGTTCTGGCGTGGGAGTCAGTGCAGCGATTGACGGTACAGCAGATTTTGGAATGGTAGCCAGAGAAATGAAAGATTCTGAGATGGAAGCTCTGGGTGCAGATTATCAGGAATTTATTGTTGCAAAGGATGCCCTTACAGTGTCTGTGAATGCAGAAAATCCGATCTGTGATCTGACAGATGATCTGACAACAGAGACTATTCAGAAAATCTTTTCCGGTGAAATTGCAACCTGGGATCAGGTCGACGCATCTCTTCCTGCTGAAACAATTAACGTATATATCCGGGATCTGTCCGGAGGCGCATATGAGGTGTTCCAGAAGAGCGTGATGGGAGACAGCGAAGTGACACCTTCTGCAACCCAGTCTGCATCTATGACAGAATTAGCTACCAATATTGCGGTCGATCCCTGGGGAATCGGCTACGCTGGATTTGGAGCTTATAATAAGGCAAATGCAGAAAAACAGGTTCTGACAGCTATGAAAGTAGACGGCGTAGAGGCTACAGAAGAAAATATTATCAGTGGAGCCTATAAGATTCAGAGACCGGTTATGTTTGTCACAGGAAAACCTGTAACTGCTTCTGAGCAGGCATTTATCGATTATATTTTTTCAAAGACTGGAGCAGAGGCAGTGGAGGCCAATGGATACATTCCGGCATTCACACCGGCTGAGTAGACTGAGATGAATGAAAAATTAAATGCTGTTATTTCGGCTGTGATAAAGGCCCTGACTGTGCTGACCGTGCTGGTCTTGGCCTTTGTCATTTATTTTATAGTAAAGGAGGCACTGCCCACGTTTGAAGAAGTGGCAGTGCCCGATTTTCTTTTTGGACGCAGGTGGATGCCGATTGCCTACACTGGGGAACCCTCCTTTGGTATTTTCAATTTTATAATGGCGACTCTGTACGTTTCTGCAGCGGCTCTGATTCTGGCTGCTGCAGCTGGTCTTGGCGCTGCCTTGTTTCTTTCATGTGTGGCTTCTGACACTATGAGGAGCATATTATATCCTTTTGTAGATCTTCTTGCAGGTATTCCGTCTGTAGTGTACGGTTTTGTAGGCCTGACAGTTCTGGTGCGCTTCTTTATCAGGAGCGGTATTCCCACCGGATCCTGCGTACTGGCTGCAGCTATTGTGCTGGCCGTGATGCTGCTTCCTTTTCTGGTTGCCTCCTGCAGTGAAACCATGCTTAAGGTAAGAAAAAAATATGAACCGGCAGCTAAGGCTATGGGGATTTCTAAATGGCATATGGCGGCCACGATTATACTTCCTGCATCATGGAAAAATATTCTTATGTCCATGATCCTTGCTATTGGAAGAGCCATGGGAGAGACGATGGCAGTCATGATGGTAATTGGAAATGCAAATCTTTTTCCCAGACTGCTCGGGAAAAGTGAGACGATTGCAGCTGTAATTGCTCTGGAAATGGGAACAGCAGAAGCAGGAAGCACCCACTATCACGCTTTATATGCAGCTGGTCTGGTGCTGATGCTTCTGCTGTTTGCAATTAATTCTTGCATTGCCTGGATTCGCAGAAGAATCGAAAGGTAGGGAACTATGAAAATTAGAAATATGCTTGTCAAAATCTGGGCTTATGGCGGAATGCTTATAACAGCCGGTTTGATTTTCTTTCTTTTTACTTATGTATTCTATAAAGGTTCAGGTACTATAAGCTGGGAGTTTTTATCTCAGCCGCCTAAAGGGGCAGTTCTGGGAGAAGAAGGGGGAATCTGGCCTGCGATTGCAGGAAGTCTGTGCTTTACTGGAACTGCAGTTGTGCTGGGAGGAATCCCGGCAGTGGCCTGTGCCCTGTATCTGAACTTTTACTGTAAAAGCTCCCGGCTGAAGCGAATCATTCAGGAAGTCATCCAGTGTATTTCAGGAATTCCATCAATTGTATTGGGCCTGTTTGCCTACAGCTTCCTGGTTAAAAGCCTGGGGTGGGGCAGATGCATTCTTTCTGCAGGCGCTGCTCTGGCTGTTATGATTCTGCCATTTATTGAAGTACGGGCTGAAAAAGCATTTCGGGAAATAGACAGGAATCTGATTTTATCCTCTTATGCTCTGGGATGCCCGCAGTTTTATACGATATGGAATATTGTACTTCCGGCGTGCCGCGGCGAGCTGGTTTCTGGCCTGATTTTAGGAGGATGTTATGCCATGGGAGCTACAGCTCCGTTAATTTTTACTGGTGCAGTAGCTTATTCCGGTATTCCGACTGATTTGAGAAAGCCGGCCATGGCGCTTCCCATGCATCTGTATCTTCTGGTGGCTCAGGGGGAAACCTCTATGGAAATGGCTTATGGAACCGCCTTTGTGATGATGGCGCTGATTCTGATTGGCAGCCTGGCGGCAACAATCTATGCAGGAAGGAGTCAGAAAAAATGGAATATGTCATGACGCTTCAGAAGGTCGGGGCTTCTTATGGTTCAGAAAAGGTTCTTTCTGATATATCCATGGATATTCCCGCCCATCGGATTACAGCTATCATCGGACCTTCAGGATGCGGGAAAAGCACTTTGCTGAGGTGCATGAACGGCATGCTTTCTGAGGAACCCGGAGCATCGGCAGAGGGAGAAATTTTTCTGGGCGGTCAGAATATTAAAACTATGAAAACAGATATACTGCGCAGAAAGGTAGGGCTTGTGTTTCAGACTCCATCTCCCTTTCCGTTTTCTATCTATAAAAATATGACTTATGGCCCTAAATATTATGGGATCAGAGATAAATCTGCGTTAAAAACGATTGCAGAAGAAAAGCTCAGAATGGCAGGGCTTTTCGATGAGGTAAAGGATGTTATGGGAAAGAGCGCTTTAAATCTGTCTGGCGGCCAGCAGCAGAGACTCTGTATTGCGAGAGCCCTGTCCATAGAGCCGGATGTCCTCCTTCTTGATGAACCCTGTTCTGCATTGGACGTAAAAGCGTCGGCTGTGATTGAAGAAACATTGATGCGGCTGAAAGAGAAATACACAGTCATTATTGTGACCCATAACATTGCCCAGGCCAGAAGAATTTCAGATTACGGAGCTTTTCTTTTTGGAGGAAGGCTGGTAGAGATGAGGCCTTCCAGAGAACTTTTTGCACATCCTGAAGAGAAAGAAACAAGAGCATTCCTGGAAGGACTTTATGGATAAAGGAGCAGAATGATGATACGAATTGAGATACCAGGATGGGAATCACTTGATATCTGTCATATTGTGATGGATTATAATGGAACTGCCGCTGTGGACGGAGTATTTCTGGCAGAGGCGGAGGAAAGGATTCTGAAATTAAAAGAGATGGCACAGCTGTATATCCTGACAGCAGATACTTATGGTACGGTGAAGGAGCAGTGCTGCGGTTTAGGAATAGAGGTTATGACGTTTCCGCGAGAAGGAGCGGCCGAGTGCAAGGAAAAAATTGTAAAAGGTCTTTCAGGCGGCGTAGTCTGCCTTGGAAACGGACTGAATGATATCCAGATGTTTGATGCGGCAGATCTGTCCATTGCAGTGTTAGAAAAAGAGGGACTCTGCGGCAGGCTTTTAAACCATGCGGATGTGATTGCGCCTTCGTTTACAGCCGGGCTGGATCTGCTGTTAAAACCCAACAGGCTGAGGGCTACACTGAGAACGTAACTAGAATAGCGTAAAAGGATAAAAAAAGTCTATGACAGTGGCCAGGCTGCTGCCATAGGCTTTTTTGCTGTGAACCAGTGTTGAACAATAGAAAAACAGTATAGATTATTTCTATAATACGATGTATTTTATTGCAAATAATGATTATACATTTCATTGAAAATATGCTATAAAATAGAAGATTTATTATGATATTTTTCAGAATAAAAGGAGGTGCAGAAGTGGATATTACAAAAAAAGAAGCTCTGGCAAAGCTGGAGACAAGTGAGATCTTAACCAGAAAACCAGTGGGGATCAAATTCTTATTTACAGAAGAAGAATATGAGGGCTGCCCTGTAGAAGAAGCCAGAGCTAAGATGGCATACTGTGTGATGGTAAAAACGGCCAGCTTGGGAGTATGCATGAAAACAGATATTACAAAATGTATCTGCGGGGGCGGAACACGTGCCGTAGGGCTGGAACAGCCTTCGGAGCGTTATTTTACTGGATGCGAAGCATACTCCTTTGGTTTATACCGTGATTTGGCAGTTGCCAAGCAGGAGGTAAACAGCTTAACCTTCTGCAGGCATCATACTCATGGACTTTTGATACAGCCTTTGGAGGCCTATGAAGACTGTGATCCGGATGTGGTGATTTTGTTTTCTGATTCTTTTGGAACGATGCGTTTAATTCAGGGATATACATATCACTATGGGCCTCAGCCTAATTTTAAAATGACAGGCAATCAGGCTTTGTGTTCTGAATGTACTGCATATCCGTATGAAACGAATTCCATGAATATTTCCATGTTCTGTTCAGGAACACGTTATCTGGCCGGCTGGAAAGATACAGAAATAGGCATCGGAATGCCATATGGAATTTTTAAGGGAGTCTGTGACGGGCTTTATCTCAGTGCTAATGGTGTTGAGAAGGATTCCAGGAAGGCTATGCTTCGTGAAAACTTGAAAAAGGCAGGTCTTAAGGATCCGGGTCTTGAAGATGGAAAAGCTTATTATATGAACTAGAATCGGGGCAGGAGGGGACGATTTATGAAACAAAAGACAGCATGGACTGCATGGATGCTGAGAACTCTTTTAATCCTTTCTGTGCTGGTATTCTGGGAATGGGGCGTGAGAAGCGGACGGCTGCCAGATTTCTATATCAGCTATCCTTCAGAAATTGCGGCTGATTTGTGGGATTTCATTGTAAGCGGAGAACTGTGGAAGCATGCTTCTGTGACGCTTCAGGAGGCTTTTGCAGGTTTGTTTGGCGGAAGTATAATTGGGATTGCAGCAGGAGTCCTGCTGGGACAGTTTCCATTTTTAGGGAAAATTTTTAAGCCAGTTATTACGGCAATCCATGGAATTCCTCAGCTGACTCTGGCGCCAGTGTATATTCTCTGGTTTGGAATCGGGATGCAGTCAAAGATCTTCCTGGCTGGACTCAGCGCGTTTTTCTGCGTATTTTTTTCAACCTATGGAGCAATCTTTGATATGGAGCCTAAGCTGATTGAATCTGCCAGCCTTCTAGGGGCTAAAAAGACGCAGATTTTATGGATGGTAGTACTTCCCACCTGCACGCCCTGGATTTTGTCGGGAATCCGTTCAGGCTTCAGCGCCAGCTTGATTGGAGCGATAGTAGGAGAATATATGGGAGCCGGAGCGGGATTTGGGTGGATGGTTGCCTATGCAACCTCGTATTTTAACATGAAACGTGTGATGTCCTGTATTTTTATTCTGCTGCTGCTAGGGCTGATTTTAAACTTTGGCCTGGACAGAGTGGAAGAAGCGCTTCTCAAATGGAAACCAAGAGCTTCCTTAAATATTGGGGAGGAGAAGGAACAAAATGATAATTAAAAAATTTAAAATGGGGAAAGGAACGATTGAACAATGAGAAAGTGGATATCTTTGATGTGCGCTGCCGGTATTGCGGCAGCAGTTCTTGCGGGATGCTCGGGAGCTGAGACAGCTGAAAAGAACAAAACAAAAGCAGCCGCAGAAACTACGGCTAGGGAGTCTGCAGAAAGCCTGAGCAGTGAAGAGACAAAGCAGGAAGAGGATAAGAAAGAACTTACAAAGGTTATAGTTTCTGAATTCCGTGGAATCTGCTGGGCATCCGCCTATGCCGCAGAGCAGCTGGGATATTTTGAAGAAGAAGGGCTGGATGTAGAGTTTATGCTCTATAAAGACGGGCCGATTGCATTTCAGGGAATGCATGCAGGAGATTCTGATTTTTGTCTGCTTTCTGCCGAGCCAGTGATGACTGCATACGATGAAGGAATGGAGTCATATCTGCTTTTGACTAATACGAACCGCCGTACCTATGCATTTGCAGGTGCAGAAGATATTAAAACAGTAGCCGATTTAAAAGGAAAAACAATCTTTGCAGGAATGCCTGGTTCAGCACCATATTCCTTCGTTTTATCTATGCTTAAAAGTGCGGGACTGAGTGAAAATGACGTAAACTTTATTAATCTTGATTATGGATCTGCCATTGTTGCTTTAGGTGAAAAGCAGGTAGACGGAATCTTCTTTGATGTTTATAATAAGGCTATTTTAGAAGAGACCGTTCCAAATGCCAACATTCTTTTAGACTGTACCGATCCAGAAACCCATGAAGAACTTTATGGCTCCCAGTTCTGCCAGACAAGCATTGTCACCTGCACAAAGAAATTTGCAGAAGAGAATCCTGAAACAGTACAGGCGTTTGTAAACGCGTCTTCTAAAGCTTTAAAGTGGATTAGCGACCACAGTTCTAAAGAACTGGCAGAGCTGATTTCGCCTATGTATGACAGTATGACAGTAGAGGAGCTGACTGCTAAATTTGAATGTATTAAAGAAACATTTTCCGAGACAGGAGAGATTATTCCGGAAGGTTATGAGACAATGGAGAGCTTTTGCGAAGATCAGGGCCTGATTAAGAACAGCATCCCATATGAGGATATTGTGGCTTCTGATTTTATGGATACAGCGATAGGGAAATAAGAGGGGCGTGATGAATACAGGAGAGAAAATGGCTTATATTTCATTTGAAAAAATTGAAAAATACTATGGCTCCCAGCATGTGCTGAAAAATCTCAGTCTATCTGTGGAAAAAGGGGAGTTCGTTACTCTTCTTGGTCCTTCTGGATGCGGAAAAAGTACGCTGCTCCGCTGTCTGGCAGGGTTAGAATCAATTTCTTCTGGCCGCATTTTGCTGGATGGGGAAGAGATTACCCATGTGCCTCCCCGCCAGAGAAATGTAGGAATGATTTTCCAGCAGTACAGCCTGTTTCCGACTATGAATGTATATAATAATATAGCTTTCGGACTGAAAATACAGGGAGTTACAAAGGAAGAAGCCAAAATCCGTATTACAGAAGCGTTGAAAATGGTAGATTTGGCAGGAAGCGAACAAAAATATCCATCTCAGCTGTCAGGAGGAGAGCAGCAGAGAGTTGCTCTATGCCGGTGTATTGTGACAAAACCCAAGGTTCTTTTAATGGACGAGCCTTTCAGCGCTATTGACGCAAAGCTTAGAAAAGTTCTTCAAAAGAGAATTAAGGAAATTCATAGGGAGCTGGGAATGACTACGATTTTTGTCACCCATGATCAGGATGAAGCTATGTCCATGTCAGATACGATTCACTTGATGAATCAGGGGATTGTAGAACAGTCGGCAGAACCGCTGGATTTGTATGCACATCCAGGGACAGCCTTTGCAGCCAGCTTTATGGGAAATTATAACATGGTGTCCGCAGCACAGTTTCAGGCGGTGACAGGAGATAAGTGGAAGCAGGATGTGTGCATCCGGCCTGAGCTGATTGAAATTTTCGCAGATTCTGTGGAAGATTCAGAGAAGAGAAAAGGGGGATATACGCTATCCGGGACAGTAACAGAGAGAATTCCGCAGGGAAATACAGTGCTGTATTATGTGACGGTATCTGATCAGCAGTTTAAGGTATCCAGGTTGTTTAACAGCCCTGTATTTTTTGAAGAGGGGCAGAAGGTATGCCTGTTTATTCCCAGAGATGCGGTTCTTCAGTACGAAAAAGAAGTGTAATGGCTGTTTGAAAGCTTTTTATAAAGCGGCAGAGGGCTCCACATGTTTTCCAGTGACTTTAATTGGAACACGGAAAACATGTGGAGCCCTCTTGTTTTAATATCTTTTAGATTTTAAACCATCCTGCAAAAGAGGCTCCTTCTGGAAGCTCATAACTCTTCTCAGGAGCGCCCAGCTGCCATCTGCCCGGATGTCCTGTATTCTGGGAGAGAACCTCAGCAAAATGAAGCATTACAATACCAGCGTTCAGCTTTGCATTTTCAAAGGAAGTCATCTCATCCTCTAAAAGAACCAGGGATACAACATCGTGATCCAGAATGAAACGGTATGGCTGGCGGTTTAATACAGACGGAGAGCAGCAGGCTGCGATGAAAGCCCGGTACAGATCGGAATCCGGCTCCCAGTCAGCTAAATCAGATTTCTGTCCCCATGCTCCTCCGAATACAGCATCCTCCAGATAGAGCTTTGGAGCAATCTGGCCGTTGCGCTGTTTCATATGGACAGATGCTGGGCTCTTGATATCGAGACGGGTTCCGCCTTCAGGCTTTCCGTAGCCGAAAGCAATCAGAGCTGTCGGCTCCAGTCCTGTATCAAGATGAAGACGCTGCTTTAAGAGAACTGGATCTGTGATAGTGATCCAGCAGGAATCTAATTCCAGCTCAGTCAGCTTTAGAATCATATCCTCCCCCATATATCCAGCATTTTCAAGAAATCCTTCCTCTTTTCCTGACAGCAGAAGCAGGTAAGAGGGAGCCTCTATCATAAAACCAGAGTAGCCGGCTGTTCCAGCTAAATTTCCGGGATTTCCTTCCAGAATCCTCCACTCTGCTGGAAGTTCAGGGAGAAGGCGTTTACACTGTCCGGCATAATCCTTAATCTGATTCAGCGTCTGAGCAGCGACCTTTTTATCTTTAAAGTCTCTTGTTGATTTGCGCTTAATGGCAAGCTCATAGTATTTCATAGACACCATCCTTTCGTGCGACAATTTGTATTTGTCTGAATTAATTTTATAAAATCATACAAAAAGTGTCAAGCGATTTTATTTATGGCATGTGTTTGACGTCCGTATCCAAAGCCTGCTCCTTCTGTACACAGACGCTGCCATATTGGCAGGAGGGAATCAAGTTTCTCATGTCTACATGGGAGCCCTTCAGCATATACTGTACCAGCACAGAAGGGGGTAATTTTATGGAAAATTTTAATGTATACAGCGATATTAAGGCCAGGACGGAGGGAGAAATTTACATAGGCGTGGTAGGGCCGGTACGGACTGGAAAATCTACTTTCATTAAACGATTTATGGAGCAGATGGTTCTGCCAGAGATGGAGGACGGTCATGCCAAGGAGCGGGCCAGAGACGAGCTGCCTCAAAGCGCGGCAGGAAAAACCATTATGACAACAGAGCCTAAATTTATCCCTAAGGAGGCAGCAGAAATTCCCTTGGGAGACGGAGTGGAGGCAAAGATACGCCTGATCGACTGCGTGGGATTTATGGTAGATGGAGCGGCGGGACATATCGAAAATGATGTGGAGCGGCTGGTAAAAACTCCCTGGTTTGACTATGAAATCCCATTTACACAGGCTGCGGAGCTGGGAACCCGGAAGGTAATTACTGATCACTCTACCATTGGACTTGTGATTACAGCCGATGGCTCCTTTGGGGAGATTAAACGGCCAAGCTACATGGAGGCGGAAGAAAAAACGGTAAGAGAGCTTAAAAACTTAGGAAAGCCATTTCTCATTCTCCTGAATTCCATGCGCCCTTATTCGGATGAAACAAAGGCCCTGGCGGCCCAGATGGAGGAAAAATACGGCGTTCAGGTAATGCCCGTAAACTGTGAGCAGCTCAAGAGGGAGGATATTCGGAGGATTATGGAAACTGTGCTGACAGAGTTTCCCGTGGCGGAAGTAGATTTCTTTATTCCAAAATGGCTGGAAATACTTCCTCAGGATCATTGGCTGAAAACACATGTAGTCCAGGCTGTGAAGGAACTGCTGAAAAAAATCAGCCGTATGAAAGATATTGGGGGAGAACTGCCTGTCCCTTCCGACGGTCCAATCAGGCGGATGAAAATTACAGGAATGAAGATGGCGGATGGAAGCGTATCAGTGGATATTGAGGTGGATGACAGCTGCTATTATCAGATCCTCAGCGATTATACAGGAGTAGAGATCGGCGGAGAGTACCAGTTGATGCAGACTTTGAGGCGTCTGGCGGCTATGGAGAGGGAGTACGAAAAGGTGGGAGACGCTTTAAGCCAAGTAAGATTGAAAGGCTATGGAGTCGTGACGCCGGATCGGTCGGAAATTGTTCTGGATGAACCGCAGCTGATTCACCATGGCAATAAATATGGCGTCAAAATGAAGGCGCAGGCGCCGTCGATCAATTTAATTAAAGCTCATATTGAGACAGAAATTGCCCCCATTGTGGGGAGTGAGCAGCAGGCTGAAGATTTAATCGAATATATCAAGGCTAATGCCAAGGAGAGTGAGGATGGACTGTGGAATACCAACATTTTTGGAAAGAGCGTAGAACAGATCGTGGGAGACGGCATCCAGGCAAAGATATCCCAGATGACAGAAGACTGTCAAATAAAACTTCAGGATACACTGCAGAAGATCATCAATGACAGCAATGGCGGAATGATTTGCATAATCATTTAAAACTATGGTATAATGTACCACATCAGAAAGAAAACAAGCGTCTGAGAAGCAGACATTTGTTTTCTCTGATGTGGTATCGACAAAATGATAAGCTGCCGAAGGCGGCGTCGGATGTGCGGGGGCACAGCCGTATTTTGGAGAGGAGAGGGTTATATGAAGTTAATGTTTATTGGAGCGGCTCACGAGGTTACAGGAAGCTGCCATTACCTAGAGGCCTGCGGTCTTAAGATACTCATTGACTGCGGAATGGAACAAGGATCTAACAAATATGAAAATGCAGAGCTGCCGGTCAGCTACGGAGATATTGACTATGTGCTTGTAACTCATTCCCACATTGATCATGTGGGAATGCTGCCGCTTATTTTTGCGAGAGGTTTTTCCGGGCAGATTATGGCGTCCCGGGCTACTTGTGACCTCTGCAATATTATGCTGAAGGACTGTGCTCACATTCAGGAATCAGAGGCAGAATGGAAGAACAGGAAAGCCAAGAGAGCTGGAAAGCCTCAGGAACCGCCTCTTTATACTATGGCAGACGCAGAAGGGGTATTAAAGCATTTTGTACCATGCAGCTATAATGAAATTATCCGCCTGGCGGAAGGGGTGGAAATCCGGTTTACAGATGCAGGCCATCTTTTAGGTTCCGCCTTTATTGAGGTATGGCTGACAGAGGACGGCTGTTCAAAGAAAATCGTATTTTCCGGCGATATCGGAAATCTCAACAAGCCGCTGATCCGCAATCCCCAGTATATTGCTCAGGCTGATTATGTAGTGATGGAGTCGACATACGGAGACCGTTTTCACAAACATTCTGCGGAACACATTGAGGAATTCGCCAGGGTCATTCAGGAAACTCTGGATAGAGGAGGAAACGTAGTAATTCCTGCCTTCGCTGTAGGCCGTACTCAAGAGGTGCTCTATTATATTCGCCGGATTAAGGAGGAGGGGCTTGTAACAGGCCACGGAGATTTTGACGTCTATGTGGACAGTCCTCTGGCTGTGGAGGCTACTCAGGTATTTAAAAATAATATGCTGGATTGTTACAACGATGAGACGAAGGCTCTGGTGAAAAAGGGTGTAAACCCCATTTCTTTTAAAGGCCTGAAGCTTTCCGTCAGCAGTGAAGATTCGGTTGCCATTAACTTTGATACAAAGCCCAAGGTAATTATTTCAGCTGCAGGCATGTGCGATGCCGGACGTATCCGTCATCATTTGAAGCATAATCTCTGGAGACCGGAATGCACCATCCTGTTTGCTGGCTATCAGGCTGTGGGAACACTTGGAAGAAGTATTATTGAGGGCAAGAAGGAGGTAAAGCTGTTTGGTGAGACTATCGATGTGGAGGCTCATATTGAGAAGATAGAGGGCATCAGCGGCCATGCCGATCAGGACGGTTTGATTCGTTTCATTACCAGCTTTATGGATAAGCCGAAGCAGGTGTTTGTAGTACATGGAGACGATGATGTCTGCGATTCCTTTGCTAAGAAGCTCAGCGGGGAGTATGGCATTCCAGCCTTTGCCCCCTTCAGCGGAACTGTCTATAACTTAGCTGAAGAAAAATTTGAAGTTATTACCAGGGGAATTCCGATCCGCCGTGAGGATGAAAAAGATGCCTCAAAGAGAGCTGGAGGCGTCTTTGCAAGACTGCTGGCAGCAGCAGATCGTCTGCGCCGGGTAGTCATGCATAATGAGGGAGGGGCCAACAAAGACCTGGCCAAGTTTGCCGATCAGATCAACTCTCTCTGTGATAAATGGGATCGGTAACAGAAATACACACAAAAGGAGACAGACAGTTGAAAGTAGAAATTTACACAGACGGAGCAGCCAGGGGAAACCCAGACGGCCCCGGAGGTTTTGGAACGGTGCTTCATTATACAGACGGAAAGGGGCAGCTTCATGTAAGGGAGCTGTCAGCCGGCTACAAGCGTACAACCAACAACCGGATGGAGCTGATGGCGGCCATTGCAGGGCTGGAGGCGTTAAACCGTCCCTGCCAGGTGGAGCTGTACTCAGATTCCAAATATCTGGTAGATGCTTTTAACAAGCACTGGCTGGATGGCTGGATTAAGAAGGACTGGAAACGCGGAAAAAATGAACCTGTAAAAAATGTGGATCTGTGGAAACGTCTGCTGGAGGCTGCAAGACCCCACCAGATTGCGTTTATCTGGGTTAAGGGGCACAATGGACACCCGGAAAATGAACGCTGTGATTTCCTGGCTACCTCTGCGGCGGACGGAAAAAATCTGCTGGATGATCCGGGGATCTGAGACTCAGAAATCTAACGAAAACAGGAAAATATTAAGGTTCCCTTACAAAATATTACGTCTTTCATCTGACACTTTCTTTTCATGGAAAATTATGATATGTTATTGATACCAGAAATACGTTAAAGGATGGGTCGGTTTGAAAAAAAGGGAATTTATTACCGCCATATGTTTTATCTGCATATTTGGAATGCTGGTCACGGTTCAGGTGAAGCGTTTTGTGTCCAGTCCTCAGGCATCAGATGTGCAGGAATACGCGGCGTCAGAGGTGTATGAACAGAAAAAAGCAGATCAGACAGGCCCTGTCTTGAAGGAGAAGGCAGAGCCTCAGATCGAGATGCGTCAGGCAGAGGCATTCCATATGCAGGAAAAGGACAGAACAGAAAAGGAGCAGAGCAGCTCGGATTCCTCCTTTTCCCGTATTGAGTCGGAATATCCTGAGAGCAGCTCACACGAAGAAGGGACGGATGCAGCATCAGAAGCAAAGGGATCCAGAGCAGCCGTTCCAGATATATCTGCATCGAAAGATCCTGCGCTGAAAGAATCAGCTTCATTAGGAAACACTGCAGCTAAAAGTTCCTTGAAAAACAGCAGAGAGGCAGCAGAGGCAGGGGCAGACGAGAACGAGGAAAACGGTGTTTCAGACTCAGAGGCCGCTGCTTCGCAGGGACGGTCGGCTTCAGTGCCTGAGACAGCTGCAGAAGCTGATTCTGCCCAGCCGCTTCAAAAAGCTGGTCGGGCAGCTGCCTCCAGCGGGCTGCTCTCTCCAGCATCGGAGACAGCAGGGCTGGAGGAGAGTGCGGCCGAAGAGGCAGAGCAGGTGACAGCACAGGCGTACCAGAGGGAGCTTGACAGTACGGCCGCCTCTATTAAAAAGCTGAAAAGCTCCGAGACAGATACCAGTACCTGGTCTTATTTGAATCTGGCAGACTATGAACTGAAGCTCTGGGATGATCTGCTGAACAGAATTTATCAGGACATTATTAAAAATATGAATGAAACAGAGGCTGAAGAACTGACGAAAGAGGAACGGGAGTGGATTAAAAAGCGCGATGCAGATGCGAAAAAGGTTTCTTCCCGCTACAGCGGAGGAACTCTGGAGGGGCTGGAACACACGGCTTCCCTGGCAAAATCTACGAAGGAACGGGCCTATGAGCTGTTGGAGGATTACGGCAGCTTCCTGCCTCAGGAGGAAGTTTCAGAGGAAAAATAAAATAAGAAGAGAGAAAAAGGCGAAGATTTTCTTCGCCTTTTCCCGGCCAAAAACCTTGAAAATCACATATTCCTGTGATAGGATATACGAATGAATAAAAATATTACTTACTTTATGTAAGGCAGGAGGAAACAACGTGGAAAAATACGGTGTAAACGAACTGAGAAAGATGTTTCTGGAATTTTTTGAGAGCAAGGGACATCTGGCGATGAAGAGCTTTTCTCTGGTTCCGCATAATGATAACAGCTTGCTGCTCATTAATTCCGGTATGGCGCCCCTGAAGCCGTACTTTACAGGCCAGGAAATTCCGCCGAGAAATCGCGTGACCACATGTCAGAAATGTATCCGTACCGGCGATATTGAGAATATCGGAAAGACAGCCCGCCACGGCACATTTTTTGAGATGCTTGGAAACTTCTCTTTTGGAGATTACTTCAAGACAGAGGCAATCCACTGGTCCTGGGAGTTTTTAACAGAAGTGGTAGGACTGGATCCAGACCGCCTTTATCCGTCTATTTTCCAGGACGATGAAGAGGCTTTTGAGATCTGGAATAAGGAGATGGGGATTCCGGCAGAACGCATTTTCCGCTTTGGAAGAGAGGACAACTTCTGGGAGCACGGCGCAGGTCCCTGCGGTCCATGTTCTGAGATTTACTATGACCGCGGCGAGAAGTACGGCTGTGGAAAGCCGGGATGCACGGTAGGCTGCGAGTGCGATCGCTATATGGAAGTGTGGAACAACGTGTTCTCCCAGTTTAATAATGACGGACATGGCAACTACACAGAGCTGGAGCACAAAAACATTGATACAGGAATGGGACTGGAGCGTCTGGCTGTTATTGTTCAGGATGTGGATTCGCTCTTTACCATTGATACAAACAAAGCTCTTCTTGATCGGGTATGCGCTCTGGCAGGAAAGGAATATCAGAAGGATTACGAGACAGACGTGTCTCTGCGTATTGTGACAGACCATATTAAATCCTGTACTTTTATGATTTCTGATGGTATTATGCCTTCCAATGAGGGACGGGGTTATGTTCTCAGAAGACTGCTGAGACGTGCAGCCCGCCACGGCAGAAAGCTGGGTATTGAGGGCAAGTTCTTAGCTGAACTCTGCAAGACGGTTATCGAACTTTCCAAGGACGGATATCCGGAATTAGATGAGAAGAAGTCCATGATTTTTAAGGTTCTCACAGAAGAGGAGGACAAGTTCAACAAGGCCATTGACCAGGGACTTTCTATCCTGGGCGAGATGGAAGCCGAGATGGCTGAAAAGGGTGAGAAGGTGCTTTCCGGTGAGAACGCGTTCATGCTCTACGATACCTATGGCTTCCCGGTTGATCTGACAAAGGAGATTCTGGAGGAGAAGAACCTTTCTGTAGACGAGGATGGCTTTGCAGCCTGCATGAAAAAGCAGAAAGAAACAGCCAGAGCAGCCAGAAAGACTACCAACTACATGGGAGCAGATGTGACGGTTTACCAGTCTATCGATCCATCTGTCACCACAGAGTTCGTAGGCTACGACAGACTGACTCATGAGTCTGAGATCACTGTTCTCACCACAGAGGACGAGCTGGCAGAGGCTCTGACAGACGGCCAGAATGGAACGGTTATTGTGAAAGAAACTCCATTCTACGCTACCATGGGAGGACAGCAGGCTGATATCGGCGTAATCCGCACAGAGGGCGGCGAGTTCGAGGTAAAGGATACTATTAAGCTTCAGGGCGGTAAGGTTGGCCATGTGGGAACTGTCAGAAAGGGCATGTTTAAGGTTGGAGACCAGGTAACTCTTGAAGTAAACAAGGAGAACCGCGAACTGACAGGCAGAAACCATTCTGCAACTCACCTGCTTCACAAGGCTCTGCGAACAGTTCTGGGAACCCATGTAGAGCAGGCAGGCTCCCTGGTTACAAGCGACAGACTCCGCTTTGACTTCACACACTTCTCCGCTATGACTCCAGAAGAGATTGCGAAGGTAGAGAAGATGGTAAATGATGAAATCGCTGCATCGCTTCCAGTTGTGACAGACATTATGAGTCTGGAGGAGGCAAAGAAGACAGGGGCTATGGCTCTTTTTGGAGAAAAGTATGGCGACAGCGTCCGCGTAGTAAAGATGGGAGACTTCTCCACAGAGCTCTGCGGAGGAACACATGTGCCGAATACCAGCACGATTTCTGCATTTAAGATTATCTCTGAGGCTGGAATCGCAGCAGGTGTGAGACGTATCGAGGCTCTCACCAGCACAGGGCTGATGAATTACTACCATGAGATGGAGGGAGAGCTTCATGAGGCTGCCAAGCTTGTGAAGACAACTCCGGCCGCTCTCCATGACAAGCTTCAGGCTATGCTTGACGAGATCAAGGCGCTTCACTCAGAAAATGAGAAGTTAAAGAGCAGACTGGCCAACGATTCTCTGGGAGATGTTATGAACCAGGTGAAGGAAGTAAACGGTGTGAAGTTCCTGGCAGCTAAGGTAGACGGCGTAGATATGAACGGCTTAAGAAACCTGGGAGATCAGTTAAAGGAGAAGCTGGGTGAAGGCGTGGTTCTTATTGCTTCTGTTCAGGATGGCAAGGTAAATCTTATGGCTTCCGCTACAGACGAGGCTCAGAAAAAGGGCGCTCACGCTGGAAACTTAATCAAGGCAATCGCTTCTTTGGTTGGAGGAGGCGGCGGCGGACGTCCTAATATGGCTCAGGCCGGCGGAAAGAATCCAGCAGGAGTGGAAGATGCCCTGAAGAAAGCGGAAGAGGTAATTGCTTCTCAGATTCAGTAGAATGCCTGAAAACAGAAGTCAGACGACAAAATATAAAAAAAATTTCAAAAAACACAAAAATCCTGTTGACGAATATGGGATTTGTGGTATAATCATAACAGTGCTAAAAAAATGCCCAAACAGTTGTATTAATATGCACTTATTACACAACTGAAGGGAGGTTAGGTGTGAGCTATGTCAAATGTAATCGTTAAAGATAACGAAAGTTTAGACAGCGCTTTACGCAGATTCAAAAGAAACTGTGCAAAGGCTGGTATTCAGCAGGAGATTCGCAAGAGAGAGCATTACGAAAAACCAAGCGTTAGACGTAAAAAGAAATCTGAAGCTGCTAGAAAACGCAAATACAATTAATCAAGACAAAATCCCTGGCTTTTAAAGCCAGGGATTTTTTGTCTGTCAACAGACTTCAGCTTGTAAGCGAAGGAAACTTTTTGATGTTTTTTACTGTCCAGGCATAAGCAGCCTGGCTTTTTTCATATATTGAGTATGAAGATGGGGAAAGGCGGCGCTTACTTGTTCGGCAGGCAGAAAAGAGCGGTTGTGTCAGCTCTGAATCTCCCAGAGGACGTTATGCTGGGGGATATGTTTCTGAGCTTTACAGGAAACAGGGGCGTTCTGATAGAAAATTACAGGAATATTATCCTCTATACAGATACGGCGTTGAGACTGCAGGGAAAAAACGGCCGTTTAGCGATAGAGGGGAAATGTCTGACTATCCGCTATTATGACAAGGAGCAGCTTTTTCTGTCGGGTTTGATCCGCTCCGCAGTATTTGAGCCGCTTTAAGGAGGAGAGCATGAACCGGTTCAGGCATGAGCTGGAGGGAATCGTGAAGGTGAGGCTTCAGGGCTGTTCACCTGAGCGTTTTTTTAATCTCTGCGGCCAGGGTGAAATTGAAATATGGAATATTTCCTGCACAGGACATGAATATGAATGCTGTATGACAGTGAAGGGATTTTTTGCCTGCCGCTCCTTAGCCCAAAAATCTGGTATCCGGTTAAAACTGCTGAAAAAGCAGGGGCTTCCCTTCTTTTTTTACAGGAACAGAAAGCGGAAGCTGTGGGCGGCAGGGTTTTTCTCATTTTTTCTAATTTTGTATCTGTGCTCCCTGTTTATCTGGGACATCGAGTTTCAGGGGAATCTGCGTCACTCTGATCAAGAGCTTTTAAATTTTCTGGAGATGGAAGAGATTGCCTGCGGAAAGAGAAAGACAAAAATTGACTGTGAAGAGCTGGAAGGCAGAATTCGAAGCCAGTATTCGGACGTTACCTGGGTTTCTGCCAGAGTGGAAGGAACCAGACTCTATATCCACATTAAGGAAAACGACGTGGTTTTAACGGTTCCGGAGAAGGATAGTACTCCCGCAGATCTGGTAGCCGCCGAGGACGGAGAGATTGTGTCTGTAATAGTGAGAAGCGGTACTCCCATGGTCCATCCAGGAGATATAGTAAAAAAAGGACAGGTGCTGGTCAGTGGAACGATTTCCATTACGGATGACTCGGGAACCGTGATATCGGAGCACACGGTCAGAGCGGACGCTGACATCGTGGGGAGACGCAGACGGGTGGATAAGAAGAAAATTTCTATGTGGCATGAGGAAAGACTTCCAACAGGCAGAAAGAGGAGAGGATTGTTCTTTCAGATCTTTGGAAAAACCTTCATCCTGCTGCCCCCGGACTTTAAAGGAGCGGAATGGATCTATACGTCTGAGACGAGACAGGCTCATATTACAGAGACCTTCTGCCTGCCTTTTTTCTACGGGACGATCGGGGCTGAGGAATATGCGCTGTGTACTATGAATTACACAGAAAAAGAGCTTTCCCGCATGGCTGAGGAATACAGAAGAGAGACAGAGGCAAAATTAATAGAAAAAGGGGTACAAATTATAGAAAATAATGTTACAATACTAAATAATGGTTCTGCCTGTCAGTTCCAGCTGGAGATGACGGTGGAGGAGCCTTTCTGTCTCCTGGTTCCCGTTGAAGAGAAGGGTGATCCAAAGGAAGAAAAGAAAGACGGAGCAGCGGAGGCGGAAGAGTCCTGTCCGGCACTGGAAGGCAGACAGTAAAAGAAATAAGCGTCTAAAGGAGACAAACAGCAAAGATGAGCGTAATAGAGACTATAATCGATATACCCATGGAGCATGAGAGAAACGTCTGCGGGCAGTTTGATGCATACCTGAAAAAAATCGAGCGCACACTTCATGTGACTATGATTGCCAGGGACGGGGCGCTTAAAATCATTGGGCCGGAACATGCCATCAGGCAGGCAAAAAGCGTATTTAACAACCTGATAGAGCTGTCCAGGCGGGGAAATACTATTACAGAACAGAATGTGGATTACGCAATTTCCCTGTCTTTTACGGAAAATGACGATAAAATTCTGGAGATAGACAGGGATATTATCTGCCGTACTGTGACGGGAAAGCCGGTGAAACCCAAAACTCTGGGACAGAAGCAGTATGTGGACGCTATCAGGAAAAAGATGATTGTATTTGGAATCGGTCCGGCGGGAACAGGAAAGACATATTTAGCCATGGCCATGGCTATTCAGGCTTTTAAAAATGGGGAAGTAGGCAGGATTATTCTGACCCGCCCTGCCATTGAGGCAGGAGAACGGCTGGGATTTCTGCCGGGAGACCTGCAGAGCAAAATTGATCCCTACCTGAGACCTCTGTATGACGCTCTGTATCAGATTATGGGAGCAGAGAGCTACCTGCATAACTCTGAGAAGGGCCTGATTGAGGTGGCGCCTCTGGCTTATATGAGAGGGCGGACCCTGGACAATGCTTTTATTATTCTGGACGAGGCTCAGAATACTACACCGGCTCAGATGAAGATGTTTCTGACGAGAATCGGTTTCGGTTCAAAGGTGATTATTACGGGAGATCAGTCTCAGAAAGATCTGCCGGCCGGAGCAGCATCTGGACTAGACACTGCTATCCGTGTTCTGAGAAGGCTTGACGATATCAGTTTTTGTTATTTAACCAGCTCAGATGTGGTGCGCCATCCTCTGGTCCAGAAAATTGTGGAGGCCTATGAGGATTACGAAAAGAAGAACAGCCAGCCCCAGAAGAAAATACAGACGAAAAAGAGGAATAGACATGACGATTAATATTGAATACGAGGCAGAGAAAAAGCTGAATCTTCCCTATGAGGAGATTATTCGGGAAGTTGTAACAGCTGCATTGGACTATGAAAAATGTCCTTATGAGGCAGAGGTGAATGTGCTTCTGACGGATGATGAGGAAATTCATCGGATTAATCAGGAATTCAGAGGCATCGACAGGGCTACGGATGTACTTTCATTTCCTATGGGAGACTATGAAACCCCTTCTGATTTCGAGCGCCTGGAAGACATGGCAGAGGACTATTTTAACCTGGAGACAGGAGAGCTTCTGCTGGGTGATATTGTAATTTCTGTGGACAAGGTGGAGGAACAGGCGGAGAAGTACGGCCATTCTCAGACCAGAGAGCTGGCATTTTTAACAGCTCACAGCATGCTTCACTTATGCGGTTATGATCACATGGAGGAGAATGAACGCCTTGTGATGGAGAAAAAGCAGGAAGAGATTTTAAGCCTTAAGGGCTACACCAGATAGGCGGTTCTCTATGAATGGAAGAATGAGACGAAGAGGGGCGGGAAAACGGCAGCCGGAGCGGAGGGTTTTGACACTTGAGGATCTTCAGGATGCGTTTGATACTGCTTCTCCATCGGAACGTCCGTCTGCACCGCCTCTTAAAACACCTGGAAAGCAGAAAAACAGGCAGGAGAAGACTGGGCGAGAGCTGGCTGTGACTGCTACAGGCCCTGCGGGAAAAGTGGCTGGACGGCGGCAGAGGCCTGCTGCGAAGACGCAGCAGAAACGGCCGGAACAGCAGCAGAAAAGATCTGGAAAGAATGTGGGCGGACATACGGGAAAAAGAGCTGGAAAAAAGACAGGAAATTTTGTGATTCAGGGCACGATCCTTGCTGTGGCCGGCATCATTGTCCGTTTGATTGGCCTGATGTACCGGATCCCTATGACGAATATTATCGGGGACGAGGGCATGGGTTATTATTCGACTGCATTTAATGTTTACAATATTGTCCTGATTCTTTCCTCTTACAGTCTCCCTTTGGCTGTCTCAAAGATGGTTTCAGCAAGGCTGGCCAGGGGAGAGTTCAGAAATGCTTCCAGAGTGCTCTGGGCAGCTCTGGTATACGCTACCGCAGCCGGAGGGCTGGCTTGTACAGCAGTGTGGTATTTTGGCGATTTTTTTGCGGACAAGGTGTTTATGACACCTTTCTGCGTGTACGCATTAAAGACTCTGGCTCCTACCATTTGGGTGATGGCCTACCTGGGCGTGCTGCGGGGATACTTTCAGGGCCATGGAACGATGGTTCCCACTGCATTCTCTCAGATTTTCGAGCAGGTAGTGAACGCAGTGATCAGCGTGACGGCAGCAGGCCTTTTATTTAAAGTGGGACTGGATTCCAACCGCGTCTTTGAGACAACGGGATATCCGGAGGCTTTCGGAGCGGCTGGAGGCACCATCGGAACGGGAGCAGGCGCTCTGACAGCGCTGCTCTTTATGATATTTTTATTTGCCGTCTATTGGCCAGTGATGAAAAAGCGCGCCAGAAAAGATCGAAAGGGCAGAAAAGAATCCTACGGCCATATTTCAAGATCCTTCGCTTTGACGGTTCTGCCGGTTATTTTAAGCTCTGCCGTCTATAATATTAATGCTGTTCTGGACAACAGCATTATGGCTTATGGAATGGATGCTCTGGGGCAGGGAGAGGAGTTTTTGGCTCTCTGGGGTATTTACAATAATAAGTATCTGCTTCTGGTCCATGTACCTCTGGCTATGGCTAACGCTCTGTCCTCCTCCCTGATTCCATCGCTGGCAGCGGCAGTGGCAAAAAAGGAGAGACAGGAGGCTAAGAGGAAGACGGGGATGGCGATTCGTTTTTCCATGATAATTGCGATTCCTGCTGCTGTGGGCCTGACGGTTCTGGCAGAGCCGGTAAACCGTCTTCTTTTTCACAGCGGAGATACGGCTCAGGCGGTTCAGATGATGATCTGCGGTTCCTCGGCTATTGTATTTTTATCCTTGTCTACTGTGACCAATGCTATTTTACAGGGATTGAGCCATATGAATATTCCGGTGCGGAACGCGGCCATTGCTCTGGTGCTTCACGTGGCGGCTCTGTATGTGATGCTTATGGGCTTTCATTGGGGAATTTACAGTGTGCTGTATGCCAATATCCTGTTCGCTCTGATTATCTGCTTTTTAAATGGACTGGCTATCAGAAGGCATCTGCGCTACAGACAGGAGTTTAAGCGGACCTTTCTTATTCCGGCAGCAGCATCGGCGGTGATGGGAGCGGCTGCCTACGGAAGTTATAAGGGCCTGCTTCTGCTTTTTAAGAACAGTACGGCGGCTACGATTCTGGCAGTGTGTGCAGGTGCAGCTGTCTACGGCTGCCTTCTTTTAAAGCTTGGAGGTGTGGAGCAGTCAGAGCTTCGGTCTATGCCAGGCGGCACGAAAGTGATTGCCCTTGGGCGGAAATTCCATCTTTTTTAAAAATGTGTTTAAAAAGTTCCCTCCTGACGGATACTACCGATAAGGAGGGATTTTTTTCATGGAACAATATAGCAGCAGAAGCAGAACGCTCTTAGTTCTGGCTGGCGTGTCTGTTTTGGCCGTGTGTACGGCGCTTATTTTGGTATTTGCGGGAAAGGAAGACAGGGGAAAAACCCTTCCCCAGGAAACAGCGGATGCGGAAACAGTGGAGGAACACTACAGGGCAGAGAAAGTGAAAGGCAGAGAAACAGCAGGGAACATTTCCCTTGAGGGAAAAGGAAAAACAGAGTCAGGAACAGAGACCGAAAGGACTCAGAAAACAGATCTGACCGTAGGAATTCCTGCCAGGCAGGTAAAATCCCAGGAGGAGAGCTACTGCCTTGTATCAGAAAACGGATTCCTGCTTGTGTTTGCAAAGGACAGGAACTCCATCTGTCTGGATACCCACATGCCTCTGTCAGAGTTTCCCCTTGCAGAGCAGGAACGGCTGCTGGATGGGTTATGGTTTTCTTCGATGATGGAGGTGTTTAATTATCTGGAGTCCTACACCAGTTAAATTTTAAATTGAACTTTTTTTTCTGTTCATGTATACTAGCGTCAGTGATATACTGACGCTTTAATTGTGCCAGCGGAAAAAATGCAGTCTGAGAGGGCTGAATACAGACAGGAGAATTTGCATGTCAAAACGTGTGATTATCATAGGGGGCGGAGCTTCCGGCATGACAGCGGCGATTTTTGCAGCCAGACAGGGAGCCCAGGTTACGCTTCTGGAACATATGGATCGAGTTGGAAAAAAAATTTTATCTACAGGCAATGGAAAATGCAATTTGACGAACCGCCGGATGGATGCGTCATGCTACCGAAGCAGTGTGCCAGAGTTTCCTATGGAGGTTTTAAGCTGGTTTGGAGAGCCGGACGCGGAGACTTTTTTTGAGGATCTGGGAATCGTTTTAAAGGATAAAAGCGGCTATCTTTACCCGGCTTCCGGCCAGGCATCTTCAGTTCTGGATGCCCTGCGGGAGGAACTGTCCCGGCTGGGAGTGAAAATTGTAACAGAGTGCGGCAGCGAGACGATTACAGCGCCGGACTTCAGAAAAGATGGAAAACAGGAGTGGCTGGTTTCCTGTGAGAAAGGACGCTTTTATGCGGATGCTGTAATTCTGGCAGCAGGCTCTAAGGCAGCTCCTTCTACTGGTTCTGATGGAAGCGGCTACGCGCTTGCGAAAAAGCTGGGGCACAGGATGATCCATCCCCTTCCCGCCCTGGTTCAGCTTCGCTGCCGGGAAACATTTTTCAAACAGGTTTCCGGCGTCCGGGCAGACGCCTGCGTGAGCATCTGGGCAGATGGAAAGAAGCTGGCTTCCGACCAGGGGGAACTGCAGCTGACAGACTATGGAATATCAGGAATTCCTGTGTTTCAGGTGAGCCGCTTCGCCTCTGAGGCCCTGTCCCGGGAAATGAAGGTGAAGGCGGTGATCGATTTTTATCCGGAGCTTGACAGGAGAGAGCTGGGGCGCTTTCTCAGGGAACGCAGGCAGCTTCTGGGAGAGAGGTGCGCGGAGGGCTTCTTTACCGGGTGGTTTAATAAAAAACTGGCTCTTTTATTTCTTCGCCTGGCAGGGATCTCTGCAAATGGAAAAGTCTCTGATTTGACAGAAAAACAGCTGTCTGAGCTGGCGCGTCTGATCAAGCAGTTTGAGACGGAGATTACGGAGACAAATCCCTTTGCGAACGCTCAGGTCTGCTGCGGCGGCGTGGATGTGCGGGAGGTGGATCCCCGCACTATGGAATCGAAAAAGAGAAAAGGCCTGTACCTGGCCGGCGAGCTGCTGGATGTGGATGGTATCTGCGGAGGCTACAACCTGCAGTGGGCCTGGAGCACAGGAGCGCTGGCAGGCATTCATGGAGGGAGATAGGATGATACGAATCAATCAGCTGAAGCTTCCTGTGGATCATGGGAAGCAGGATTTGATAAAAAAAGCGGCAAAGCTTTTAAAAGTTCCTCAGGAGAAAATTAAAAGTCTGACTATCAGGCGCCAATCCATAGACGCCAGAAAAAAAGGAGAGCTGCTCTACATATATGCAGTGGATATCCAGATAGAGGGAAATGAGACTTCTGCGGTGAAGCGGGCGAAAAGTCCCAATATTTTAACTGTACAGGAAAAGAGGTACCAGTTTCCGAAACCTGAGGCCGGGGCAGAGCGCCTGACAGAGAGACCGGTCATTATCGGCTTCGGCCCTGCGGGACTGTTCTGCGGTCTGATGCTTGCAAGGGCGGGCTTTTGTCCGATTATTTTGGAGCGGGGCGCAGACGTGGACACAAGAACAGAACAGGTGAGGCATTTCTGGGAAAGCGGAGTCTTGAATCCGGAGTCAAACGTCCAGTTCGGAGAGGGAGGGGCGGGAACCTTTTCAGACGGAAAGCTGAATACTCTGGTGAAGGACGTTTCCGGCAGAAATACAGAGGTGCTGAAAATCCTTACAGAGGCGGGAGCTGACGAGTCCATTCTTTATTCCAGCAAGCCCCATGTAGGAACGGATGTTTTGAGCTGTGTGGTCAAGCGCCTGAGAGAGGAGATTCGTTCTCTGGGAGGAGAGGTGCGCTTTCGCACAAAGGCAGTTGATCTGGTGGTCCGGGACGGAATGGTGAAGGCTGTGAAAACAGAACATCCAGAGAGGGGAGAGGAGGTTCTGCCGGCAAGGGCTGTAGTTCTGGCTGTGGGGCACAGCGCCAGGGATACGTTTAAAACCTTATTTGAAAAAGGAATTTTCATGGAAGCTAAGGCCTTTGCGGTAGGGCTTAGAATCCAGCATCCTCAGAAGCAGATTAACCTGTCCCAGTACGGAATGGAGGATCCAGGGATTCTGGGAGCTGCCCCTTATAAGGTAACCCGCCAGACGTCAAATCAAAGAGGTGTCTATTCCTTCTGTATGTGCCCGGGCGGTTTCGTAGTCAATGCTTCTTCGGAGCCTGGACGCCTGGCAGTAAACGGCATGAGCAATCACGCCAGAAATGGAATCAACGCTAACAGCGCTTTAATTGTCACGGTGACTCCTGAGGATTTTCCGGAAATGACAGCCATGGGGGGCATTGCTTTCCAGAGGCATCTGGAGGAGCTGGCCTACAGGGCGGGAGAAGGCAGGATTCCTGTTCAGCTGTACGGAGATTTTAAAAAGAAGCAAAAGAGCAGCCAGTTTGGAGATGTGGAGCCGGCTTTCTGTGGAAAAACGGCTTTTGCCGATTTGAACCAGGTACTTCCGGAAGCTGTCTGCTGTTCTGTGAAGGAGGGAATCGAAGCTTTTGGCGGCATGATACGGGGATTTGACCGGTATGACGCCATTTTGGCCGGGGTAGAAAGCAGGACCTCTTCACCGCTTCGGATTGGCCGGGGAGAGACTATGGAGAGCAGTGTAAAGGGGCTTTACCCATGCGGAGAGGGAGCAGGCTACGCAGGGGGAATTACTTCCGCCGCTATGGACGGGATTAAGACGGCGGAGGCTATTGCAAGAAGGTTTCAGCCATCCTGTGGGGAGCAGCAGACATGGCGGGGAAAAAAGAGAGAGGAAGCGCAGATATGAAAAAAGAGAGAGAAGCTTTAAAAAATAAAAAACGAATTGTTATCAAAATAGGTTCCTCATCCTTAACCCATCCAGAGACAGGGGATCTGAATATGAGGAAAATTGAGAAGCTGGTTCGCATTATCAGCGATTTAAGAGGAGAAGGGAGAGAGGTGGTTCTGGTCTCCTCAGGCGCTATTGCAGCAGGGCGTCAGGCTCTGGGATTTGCAGATCGCCCTAAGGAAATTGCTCAGAAGCAGGCTTTTGCGGCAGTAGGCCAGGCCAGACTTATGATGGTGTACCAGAAGCTGTTTGCTGAGTACAACCAGACAGCGGCTCAGATTCTTATGACGAAGAACACCATGATTAATGAGGAGTCCAGGTTTAATGCCAGAAATACGTTTGACGAGCTGCTGAAGCTGGGAACAGTTCCGATTGTCAATGAGAACGACACAGTTTCTACCTATGAAATTCAGTTTGGAGATAATGATCGTCTGTCAGCTCTGGTGACTGCTCTAATTGGCGCTGATGTGCTGATGCTGATGTCTGATATTGACGGCATGTATACAGATGATCCCAATAAGAACCCGGATGCGGAGCTGATTCCTCTCGTACGGGAGCTGACGCCGGAACTTTTAGCCATGGGAAAGGATACCGGCAGCAGTGTGGGAACGGGAGGCATGTCAGCTAAACTGGTAGCGGCTCAGATTGCCACTGGCAGCGGCTCAGACATGGTCATTGCCAACGCGGCAGATTTAGACGTTATCTACGAGATCTTAAATGGAGAGGAAAAGGGAACTTTGTTTGCAGAAAAGCGCGACGAAAATTTTCATCTGAGCGACTACCTGGAGCAGAGAAAGGCGGGAAAGTAACCGAGTGCGCCGGACTGGATAAAAGGTGCTGAAAAACAGGAAGAAGAAAAAAGAAAAGAAAAACTGAACTAATCAGAGAAAAAACAGGAGGACGATATTGTGAAACAGGAAAAGATAGACAGAATTAACGCGCTTTACCATAAAAGCCAGGCTGTAGGACTGACAGAGGAGGAGAAGGAGGAACAGGCCGCTCTGAGAAAAGAATATTTGGAAGCGATCCGTCAGAATATGCGTGGAACCTTAAACAGCATACGGATTCAGGAGAAAGATGGAAGTATTACGGATTTGGGACAGAAAGATGGAAACGTGGGGAATCGTAAACATTAACACACAGGAAGTATAGCTGGAAGCCCTGGAGGGCACAGGGAGGCAGATATGGAGCAGAACACCTGTGAGGCGGCAGAGACAAAAGACAGAATCAGAAATAAAATGAGAAAACTGAGAAGGGAAACTTCTGAGAAAGAACGCCTTTACTGGGAGCAAAAGCTGGCAGAGCAGATTCTTTCTCTGGGCAGCTGGGAGCCGGGAAGCTGCGTCTATTGTTATATAAGCGTGCAAAGTGAGGCGGGGACAAGCGTCTTGATTCAGGAACTATGGGACAGAAATGTTGCAGTGGCTGTGCCGAGAGTTCAGGGAAAGGATATGGATTTTTATTATATTACCAAGAAAGAGGACCTGGAGCCAGGCGCCATGGGAATTCCGGAACCAGTAAAGAGCTGCCGAAAAGCCAAGAAGCCGGACGCGCCGGTTCTTGTGCCTGGCGTGGCTTTTGGCCAGGATTTTTCAAGACTTGGATATGGAGGCGGTTATTATGACCGTTTTTTTGAACGAGAGCCTGAACACCTGAAAATAGGAATATGTTATGAATTTCAGCTGGAACAAGAGCTTCCATCTGAGCCCTTCGATGTAAAAATGGACGTGATTGTGACGCCGGACAGATATCTGGCAAGAGAGGAGAGACAACATGCTTAAGGAAATAGGACAGAGAGCGAAGACGGCAGCCAGGAAGCTTAACAGTCTGGGTTCAGAGGAGAAGAACAGGGGACTCAGAGCGGCGGCGAAGGCCCTTTTAGACGGAGAGGATCGGATTCTGGCAGCCAACCAGGACGATGTGATTTTGGCGGTGGAAAACGGAATGAGCCAGGGGCTGGTAGATCGTCTGGAGTTAAATCCTGATAGGATTCAGGCTATGGCAGAGGGACTGCTTCAGATTGCGTCTCTGGAGGATCCGATTGGAGAAGTGATTTCCATGAAGCCTCGCCCAAACGGCCTTTTAATTGGCCAGAAGAGAGTTCCGCTGGGGGTGGTGGGAATCATTTATGAGGCCAGACCCAATGTGACAGCCGATGCATTCGGCCTCTGCTTTAAATCTGGAAATGCTGTGATTCTAAAAGGAGGAAAGGACGCTCTGCGTTCTAATGAGGCCATTGTGGAGTGTCTGAGAAAGGGGCTTTCAGACGCAGGCCTCTGGGAGGATGCAGTCTGCCTGATTACAGATACAGACCGGGAAAACACAAGACAGTTTATGCGTCTTAACGATTATGTGGACGTTCTGATTCCAAGAGGAGGAGCCGGACTTATTAAAACCGTGGTGGAAAACAGCACCATTCCTGTTATTGAGACGGGTACGGGAAACTGCCATATTTATGTGGACGAAAGCGCTGATTTAGATATGGCTATTGACATTATTTTCAATGCCAAAACACAGAGGATCGGCGTCTGCAATGCCTGTGAATCTCTGCTGGTTCACAGAAGAACTGCCCCATCGCTTCTTCCAAGGCTGAAAGCACGGCTGGATGAAAAACAGGTGGAAGTCAGGGCTGATAAGGAGGCGAGGGCTATTGTGCCGGACTTTCAGGAAGCATCGGAAGAGGACTGGGGGACAGAGTACCTGGACTACATTCTCTCTCTGAAGCTGGTTGATTCTCTGGATGAAGCCATTGCTCATATTAATACCTATAATACCGGGCATTCGGAGGCTATTATCACAAAGGATTATGAGAATGCCCAGCGGTTTTTAAATGAGGTGGATGCGGCTGCCGTCTATGTGAATGCTTCCACCCGCTTTACGGACGGATTTGAATTTGGATTTGGAGCGGAGATTGGAATCAGCACCCAGAAGCTTCATGCCAGAGGACCCATGGGACTGAAGGAACTGACCACTACAAAATACATCATCTATGGAAACGGACAGGTGAGGAAGTAGCAGGGCAGCAGCCGAGAACCTTCCCAGACAGGCGGTTTGTTAAAATTCTGTAAGAAATTAACAGGACTTTTACTATTTCCATTAACCGGTATTTATGCTATAATCTGTAGATGTCAGCCGTCTGAAATACGGTTTCCCGGAAACGGGAATGAAGTTTAATGGATAAGAAAGGACCTGATCAATGGACTTAAATAATATTACATATACAGAAATCTGGAATAAAGCCCCGTCTGCTGAGCCGGAAAGACAGGAGTATTTTATGGAGCTGTGCCGCCAGGCAGTGGAGGCCTGGAAGGAACAGGAACAGAAGACGGCGGTGACCTTCCACATTGAGACTTTCGGATGCCAGATGAATGCCCATGACTCAGAAAAGCTGGAGGGCATTCTGTTGGCTGCCGGTTTTCAGCATACGGATACAGAGGAGGCCGACCTGGTGCTCTACAACACCTGTACGGTTAGAGAGAACGCTAACCAGAGGGTATACGGCCGCCTGGGCTATTTAAACAGCCTGAAAAAGAAAAATCCCAGAATGCTCATCGGCCTGTGCGGCTGCATGATGCAGGAGGATCAGGTGGTAGAGAGGATTAAGAAGACATACCGTTTTGTAGACGTGATCTTCGGAACTCATAATATTTATAAGCTGGCAGAACTGCTGTATGCCAGATTCGAGACGGGAAAAATGGTGATCGATATCTGGAAGGACACAGATCAGATCGTTGAGGATTTGCCCAGTGAGAGAAAGTATCCGTTTAAATCCGGTGTCAATATCATGTTCGGCTGTAATAATTTCTGCAGTTACTGTATTGTACCCTATGTGCGTGGCAGAGAGAGAAGCAGAAGGCCGGAGGACATTATAAGAGAGATCGAAGGACTGGTGGCAGACGGTGTAGTGGAGGTCATGCTGCTTGGCCAGAATGTAAACTCTTATGGAAAGAACCTGCCGGAACCAGTTTCTTTTGCAGAGCTTTTAAGAAGAGTTGAGAAGATTGAGGGGCTGGAACGTATCCGGTTTATGACCTCCCATCCAAAGGATCTGTCAGACGAGCTGATAGAAGTGATGAGAGATTCCAAAAAGATCTGCCGTCATCTCCACCTGCCTCTGCAGTCGGGAAGCAGCAGGATGTTAGAGCAGATGAACCGCCGTTATACTAAGGAAAAGTATCTGGAGCTGGCTGAAAAGATCAAGCGGGAAATCCCTGATATTTCTTTGACTACAGATATTATTGTGGGATTTCCGGGAGAGACGGAGGAAGACTTTGAGGAAACTCTGGATGTAGTGAGAAAGGTCCGCTATGACAGCGCCTTCACCTTTATCTATTCCAAGCGGACAGGTACGCCGGCGGCTGTGATGGAGAACCAGGTTCCGGAAGATGTGATTAAGAACCGATTTGATCGGCTCTTAAAAGAGGTGCAGGATATTTCCGCGGAAATCAGCGGACGTGACGTCCATACAGTTCAGAAAGTGCTGGTGGAGGAGCCGGACACCCATGAGGAGGGTATGGTAACAGGCCGTCTTTCCAATAATATCACGGTTCACTTCAAGGGCGGAAAAGAATTGATTGGAACAATTGTGGATGTGTATCTGGATGAATCAAAAGGATTTTATTATATGGGAACATTATGTAATGATTAGGAGGGCATACATATGAAAAAGCAACATTTAAGGGCAGCGGCGCTTCTTTTGGCAGCAGTCATGACTGTGGGAGGAGGAACCACTGCATTTGCGGCGGAGGATGCGCCCACTGGTCCAGGACTTGAGATTGATCAGGGACAGACACTGCCGCCGACACAGTCTGAAAATCAGGGCCAGGCAGAAGGCGGAGAAGGCCAGCAGGACGCTCAGGTTCCGGAAGGGGGAAATACCCAGACAGGAGACAGCGGAACAGCTTCCACGGCTCCCAATGTGTCTGTATCCTACAATCAGGGTGTGGGAACTGAGGTGACAAGCCTGTCTATGAACCTGAACAATTATAATGGAATCGGAGGCGTTTCCTACCGCTCCTTTGTAAACAACGGAGGTTTTATCTGGTGGAATCACGATGGAAAGCCTACTGGCGGAACAGAGGCTTCCACCTATATCGAAGCGATAGAGATTGTTTTAACAGGAGATGCAGAGAGAGATTATGACGTTTATTATTCCGTTACCTCCAGCGGCCAGGGCAAGATGGGATGGGCAAAGAATGGAGAGGTAGCGGGAACGTCTAATTTAGGCGAGCATCTGGTAAGCGTAGAAGTGGTTCTCGTTCCGAAGGGACAGCCAGGGCCATCCTCTGCGGCAGGACGCTATATCAACGAACTGACAAACCGTATTCGGATTGGAGCAGAGGGAAGCACTATGACTAATGGGGACGGAACTCCATACACAGGCTGGGCTTCATATGATCATGAAAGATTCTACTTTAAGGATGGACAGTCCCTCTCTGGCTGGCATTATATTGATGGCATGAAGTTTTATTTTGAGCCGTCAGGACGCCTGGTTCAGGATGTGGACAATATTATCGGTAAGCAGAGCAGCTATGTAATTAAGGTAAATAAGACCTTAAACTGCTCCACAATTTACGCGAAGGACGGAGATAACGGCTATATTATTCCAGTAAAGGCCATGCTGACATCAGTTGGAGATGATACGCCTATCGGAACCTTCAAAACTCCGGAAAAATACAGATGGAGACTGATGGTGAATGATTCCTACACTCAGTGGGCTACCAGAATCACCCAGGGCTTTTTATTCCACTCCATTACCTATTCAGAACCAAATATTAACAAGCTCAATACAGAAGGATATAATGGCCTTGGGGTTTCCAGATCTCTTGGCTGTGTACGCCTGACCTGCGAGAATTCCAAGTGGGTATATGATAACTGCCCAATCGGAACAACCGTAGTGATTTATGAGGATCCGAATGTGGCTTCCCCATTTGACAAACCGGATTTAATTCCAGTTTCTGATAACCAGTATTGGGATCCGACGGATCCGCTGATTCAGAGGTAGGCAGTAGTCTGCCTCCTGTGACGAAAGAGACAAAGAAAGAAGAGTTCCCATGTAGTTCTCTGCGATAGAAAAAGACTGCAGCCCGGCTTCCCAGATTGGGGGCCGGGCAGCAGTCGTTCTTTTGCAGAGAAGGGAAAACTCATACAACGAGAGAAGAGAGGACAGACTGTGGCACAATTATCACCTATGATGGCTCATTATCTGGAGACAAAAAAGCAGTACCCGGATTGCATTCTTTTTTACAGATTAGGCGATTTTTACGAGATGTTTTTCGAGGATGCGAAGACGGCTTCCAGGGAGCTGGAAATCACCCTGACAGGAAAGGAGTGCGGACTGGAAGAGCGGGCTCCCATGTGCGGAGTTCCCTACCATGCGGTGGACAACTATCTGAACCGGCTGGTGCAGAAAGGCTATAAGGTTGCGATTGCCGAGCAGATGGAGGATCCGAAGACAGCCAAGGGCCTGGTGAAAAGGGAGGTTATCCGTGTGGTTACGCCTGGAACAATCACGAGTTCCCAGGCTTTGGAGGAATCAAAGAATAACTATCTGATGGGAATCGTCTATATGGATGGAGTGTTCGGTGTTTCTTCCGCAGATATCAGCACAGGAGATTACCTGGTAACGGAGGTAAAATCAGAGCGGACGCTTTTGGATGAGATTTATAAATTTGCTCCATCTGAAATTATCTGTAATGAAGCTTTTTACATGTCAGGGGTAGATCTGGAGGATTTAAAAAACCGTCTTCATGTGGTTGTGACTGCTCTGGAAAACCGTTTTTTTTCAGACGATTCCTGCCGCACGCTTCTGAGGGAACATTTTCATGTGAACCATCTGGATGGTCTTGGAATTTCCCAGTATGAGGCTGGAACCATTGCAGCCGGAGCGGTGCTTCAGTATCTTTATGAGACTCAGAAGAGTACCCTGGATCATCTGACAGGGATTACGCCTTACACTACAGGCCAATATATGATGTTAGATACCTCCACCAGGAGAAATCTGGAGCTGACAGAGACTCTCAGGGAGAAGCAGAAGAGGGGAACTCTCCTATGGGTTCTTGATAAAACAAAGACAGCCATGGGAGCCAGAATGCTGCGTTCCTTTGTAGAACAGCCGCTGATTTCCAGAGAGAGGATCCTGGAGCGCCAGAATGCGGTGGAGGAGCTGAATATGAACTATATTTCCAGGGAGGAGATGGCGGAATATCTGAATGCCGTTTATGATCTGGAACGTCTTATTGGAAGGATCAGCTATAAGACGGCAAATCCCAGAGATTTGATTGCCTTTAAGAGTTCCCTGGCTATGCTGCCCCATATCAAGCAGATTCTGGGAGAATTTCAGAGTCCTCTTCTGCGGCAGGTAGATCAGGAGATGGACACTCTGGAGGAATTGACCGATTTAATTGAGCGGGCCATTGTGGAAGAGCCTCCGATTTCCGTCAGGGACGGAGGCATGATTAAAGAGGGGTACAGCGAAGAAGCGGATCGCCTGCGCCATGCCAAAACTCAGGGAAAAGACTGGCTGGCGGATTTGGAGGCAGAGGAGAAGGAAAAGACTGGGATCAAGACGTTAAAGGTAAAGTTTAATAAGGTGTTCGGCTATTACTTTGAGGTGACCAATTCTTTTAAGGATCAGGTTCCCGGCTATTTTATCAGACGCCAGACTCTGACTAATGCAGAGCGCTTTACGACAGAGCGGTTAAAAGAGCTGGAGGGGACAATTCTGGGAGCGGAGGATAAGCTGTTTTCTCTGGAGTACGATCTGTTTTGCCAGGTGAGAGACGCTATTGGGGCGAGAGTGGAAACGATTCAGCAGACCGCCAAAGCTATTGCTCTTTTAGATGTACTGATATCTTTTTCAGCAGTAGCAACCCGTCAGAACTATGTGAAGCCGAAAATCAATGAAAAGGGCGTGATTCATATTAAGAACGGCCGCCATCCGGTGGTGGAGCAGATGATGCGGGACGATCTGTTCGTAGCTAATGATACTTACCTGGACAATGGAAAGAACCGTATCTCCATTATCACAGGCCCTAATATGGCAGGTAAGTCCACTTACATGAGACAGACGGCTCTGATTACCCTGATGGCTCAAATAGGCAGCTTTGTTCCGGCGGACGAGGCTAATATCGGCCTGTGTGACAGGATTTTTACAAGAGTGGGAGCGTCCGATGACTTGGCTTCCGGGCAGAGTACCTTTATGGTGGAGATGACGGAGGTAGCTAATATTCTCAGGAACGCTACCAGGAACAGCCTTCTGATTCTCGATGAAATCGGAAGGGGAACCAGTACCTTTGACGGCCTGTCCATTGCCTGGGCAGTGGTAGAATACATCAGCAGCACGAAGACTTTGGGTGCGAAAACACTGTTCGCCACTCATTACCATGAATTGACGGAGCTGGAGGGTGCTGTCAGCGGAGTGAATAATTACTGTATCGCTGTAAAGGAGCAGGGAGATAACATTGTATTTCTGCGAAAGATTGTAAAAGGCGGAGCAGACAAAAGCTATGGAATTCAGGTAGCCAAGCTGGCGGGAGTGCCTGAACCTGTGATCAGCCGGGCGAAGGAGCTGGTAGAAGAGCTGTCAGACGCAGACATTACGGCACGGGCCAAGGAGATTGCCTCCGGCAGCAGGAATAGCCAGCCGCGGCGCAGCATAGAGCAGCCGGATGAGGTAGATCTGCGCCAGATGTCTATTTTTGATACAGTCCGTGAGGAGGACATTATACAGGAACTGATGGAACTGGATATCAGCAGATTGTCTCCTGTGGAAGCCCTGGTGACCCTGGACAAGTTCCAATCAAGGCTTAAAAACCGCTGGGAGGCAGAGAGATAGGAGGGATTTCAGTGCCAAACATTCAGGTGCTTGATCAGATGACCATTAATCAGATTGCAGCTGGTGAAGTGATTGAACGCCCTGCTTCTGTGGTGAAGGAGCTTTTGGAAAACGCCATTGATGCCAGGGCGACAGCCGTCACTATTGAAATCAAGGAAGGCGGAATCGGCTTGATCCGGGTGACGGATAATGGCTGCGGAATTCCAAAGGAAGAGATCTCCACCGCTTTTCTCCGCCACGCTACCAGCAAGATTCAGACAGTGGAGGATTTGTTTACCGTATCTTCCCTTGGCTTTCGTGGTGAGGCTCTTTCAAGTATTGCCTCTATCGCCCAGGTGGAATTGATTACAAAGACAGGAGACGCCCTGTCTGGATCCAGATACTGTATCGACGGCGGAGAAGAAAAAAGTCTGGAGGATATCGGAGCTCCGGAGGGAACGACCTTTCTGGTCAGGAATCTGTTTTACAATACGCCGGCCAGAAGAAAGTTTCTGAAGTCTCCGGCCACAGAGGGAGCTCATATCGGCGATCTAGTAGAGAAAATTTCTCTGTCCCACCCGGAGGTATCCATTCGCTTTATCCAGAATGGACAGAGCCGGCTTCACACATCAGGAAATCACAATCTGAGGGATATTATTTACACCATTTACGGCAGGGAAATCGCAGCAAACCTGCTTCCTGTGGAAATGGGGGAAGCACCGGTGAAATTGTCGGGCTTTATTGGAAAACCTCTGATTGCCAGGGGAAACAGGAATTTTGAAAATTACTTTATCAACGGCCGTTATATTAAAAGCAGCTTGATTAACAAGGCTATTGAGGACGCCTATAAGCCGTTCATGATGCAGCACAAATACCCCTTTACCATGCTGCACTTTACCATCGATCCATCCTTTTTGGACGTTAATGTCCATCCAGCTAAGATGGAGCTGCGCTTCAGGGATAGAGAGATGATCTATAAGATGGTTTACCACACGATCTCCATGGCTTTGTCAGAGCGGGAGCTGATTCCGGGGGTAGAGCTGGGGAAAAGCCAGAGAAATGAGCCTTCCTTAAAGCCGATTCAGATGCAGAGGCTGGAGCCTTTTGAGGAAAAACGCCGGGCATCGCTCCAGGCTCCGCATTCTCTGCTGAAAAAGATGGAGCTGGCAGGAGAGAATGCTTCTGCGATCCAGCCAGAACAGGCAGAGCCTCAGAAACCAAAGACGGAACTGAAAGATCCAAAGCTGCTTTTTGAAAAGCCGATTAAGCCAGTTCCGAAAGCAGTTAAGGCTTTGGCAAGCCCGGAAGTACAGATCCGGGAAACAGGTGCAGAATATGGCTCTGTTTTAAAGCAGGCGGAACAGGAGGACAGACAGGAGCAGAAAATCCAGAAAAAACCGGAAGAACCCAGGCAGATGGATCTTTTCGAGGATCGCCTTCTGACCAGAGCGGCCAGGGCGGAGCACAGGCTGATTGGCCAGCTGTTTGACACCTACTGGCTGGTAGAATACAGAGACAAGCTCTATATTATCGATCAGCACGCAGCTCATGAAAAGGTACTTTATGAGAAGACCATGGCTACCTTAAAGAATAGAGAGTACACTTCCCAGCTGGTAAATCCGCCTGTAATTCTGACATTAAATGATTCCGAACAGCTGCTTTTGGAGCGGTATATGGATCACTTTACCAATATTGGGTTTGAGATAGAGCCCTTCGGCGGAAAGGAATATGCAGTAAGGGCTGTGCCTGCCAACCTGTTTTCTATTGCCAAGAAGGAACTTTTAATGGAAATGCTGGACAATCTGTCAGAGGATGTGGAGAGAAGCGGAGCAGACATAATCAATGACAGAATTGCCTCTCTGTCCTGCAAGGCAGCTGTGAAGGGAAACCATCATCTGTCTGCATCTGAAGCGGAAACGCTGATTGACCAGCTTCTGGAGCTGGAAAATCCTTATGCCTGCCCACATGGAAGACCTACAATTATCTCTATGAGCCGGTATGAGCTGGAGAAAAAATTTAAGCGGATTGTATAAATGAGAAGGGAAGAGAAGGAGGAAGAAGACCAGATGGAACAGAAACGGCCTCTTATTATTATCACAGGCCCTACAGCCTCCGGAAAGACAGCACTTTCCATTGAGCTGGCAAAGCGGATTGGCGGGGAGATTATCAGCGCTGATTCCATGCAGGTGTACCGCCATATGGATATCGGATCAGCCAAGGTAACCAGGGAAGAGATGGACGGAGTTCCCCATTACCTGATCGATGTACTGGATCCGCCGGAGGAGTTCAATGTGGTGCGGTTTCAGGAGATGGCGAAACAGGCGATGGAGGAGATTTACAGTCATGGAAATATTCCCATCATAGCAGGAGGAACAGGATTTTATATTCAGGCTCTTCTGTATGATATTGATTTTACAGAGACAGATGAGGACAGTGAACTCAGAAAGGAACTGGAGAAAAAGGCCAGGACAGATGGCCCTGCTGCTCTCCATGCCCTGCTGGAGGAGATAGATCCGGAATCAGCCGAGGCAATTCATGAAAACAACGTAAAAAGAGTGATTCGGGCTATTGAATTTTACAGGCAGACAGGGATGAAGATCTCTGAACATAACAGAAAAGAACGGGAAAAGACTTCGCCATACCAGTTTCTCTATTATGTGCTGGATCTGCCGAGGCCGCTTCTCTACAGCCGGATTGATGAGCGAGTGGATCGGATGATGGAACATGGACTGGTGGAAGAGGTGAAAGCCCTTCAGGCAATGGGCTGTACCAGGGACATGGTTTCCATGCAGGGACTGGGATACAAGGAAATATTAGATTATTTAAACGGGCAGCTGACTTTGGACGAGGCAGTTTATATTCTGAAGCGTGATACCAGGCACTTTGCAAAGCGGCAGCTGACCTGGTTCCGCAGAGAGAGGAACGTACGGTGGCTGGAATCAGAGTCTTTCAAAGGCAGCAGGGAGAAGATGCTTCACGCTGTGCTGGAAGACTGCCGGAAAGCCTTTGGGGAGAAGTTTCTCCAGGGGCAGGAGGCGCACCGGGACTGAAACTAATACGGTAAAGAAATATATTAATGAAAGAAATGAATAAGGAAGGCGGATACCAATGGATTTAACATCAATGTACAAAACGCTTGGCATCAGCGAAGAGGTGCTGAAATTTGGACTGGAAATTGAGGAGACGCTAAAAGAGCGTTTTAAAAAGGTGGATGAGACGGCGGAATTTAACCAGCTGAAGGTTATTTCAGCCATGCAGAGGAATCGTTTAAGCGATATTCACTTTTCAGGAACCACAGGCTATGGCTACAATGATCTGGGAAGGGAGACTCTGGAGCAGGTATACGCCAGCGTATTCCACACAGAGGACGCTCTGGTGAGACCTCAGATTACCTGCGGAACTCATGCTCTCTACACAGCTCTGGCTGGAAATCTGCGCCCAGGTGACGAACTGCTCTCTCCTGTGGGAAAACCCTATGATACTTTAGAGGAGGTAATCGGAATCAGAAATTCCAACGGTTCCCTGAAAGAGTATGGCATTACCTACAGCCAGGTGGATCTTCTGGAGGACGGAAGTTTTGACTTCGACGGAATCAGAAAAGCTATTAACGAGAGGACAAAGCTGGTTACCATCCAGCGTTCCAAGGGATACGCAACCAGACCGACGCTCTCAGTAGAGCGGATCGGAGAGCTGATTTCCTTTGTAAAGAGCATTAAGCCAGATCTCATCTGCATGGTGGATAACTGCTACGGAGAATTTGTGGAAACCATCGAGCCAAGCGACGTGGGAGCAGATATGGTTGTAGGCTCTCTGATTAAAAATCCAGGCGGCGGACTGGCTCCTATCGGAGGCTATATTGCTGGAACAAAAAAATGTGTGGAGAACGCGGCTTATCGTCTGGGCTCTCCTGGACTTGGAAGAGAGGTTGGAGCCAGCCTGGGCGTTAATCAGTCTTTATTTCAGGGACTGTTTTTAGCTCCTACTGTGACAGCTGGAGCTTTAAAAGGAGCTATTTTTGCGGCCGCTGTCTATGAGAAGCTGGGCTTTCTGGTTGTTCCGAACAGCACGGAATCGCGTCACGACATCATCCAGGCAGTGACCTTTGGAAAGCCGGAGGGAGTGATTGCATTCTGCGAAGGAATTCAGGCAGCTGCGCCAGTAGACAGCTTTGTGACACCGGAGCCATGGGATATGCCGGGATATGATTCCCAGGTGATTATGGCAGCAGGAGCTTTTATCCAGGGTGCTTCTATTGAACTGTCTGCAGACGGGCCTATTAAGCCGCCGTACTCTGTATTTTTCCAGGGAGGATTGACCTGGTATCATGCGAAACTTGGCATTCTTATGTCTTTGCAGAAACTGAAGGATGCAGGAATTGTGACAATTTAACCGAAAAAATACGGGGGAATTTTCAGGTTTTTTAAGAAATGCTTTCGAAAAAAATAGAAATTCTCGTATATACACACAGGAATGATTGTGATAAAATAAGTAAGCAGCCATCCGTTTTCATTGTACCTGGAGAGGTAATAGAGAAAGGAAGGCCGATATGGATTACCAGACTATGAAAGAAATACCGGAGCTGGACAGGCCCTATGAACGGTGCGAGCGCCTGGGGGCAGAGGCTCTGACGGACGCGGAACTGCTTTCGATTATTATACGCACTGGAGCCAGAGGAGAACATTCTCTGGCTCTGGCGCAGAAAATACTGAGCCTGAATGAACCGACGGGGATTTTAGGACTGCTGCATCTTACACTGCCGGAGCTGATGGCAGTAAAGGGGATTGGACGGGTAAAGGGACTTCAGCTTCTGTGTATTGGGGAGCTGTCGAAGCGGATATGGAAAACCCTGGCCGTTCAGGAGACGAAAAATTATGAAAGCCCTGAGGAAATTGCGGCATTTTATATGGAAGATATGCGTCATATGGAGCAGGAAGAACTCCATCTGATGATGTTTAATACGAAAAATATGCTGATTCGGGAATCCTGCCTGTTTCGCGGAACGGTCAATGCGTCTGTAGCTTCTTCGAGAGAGATTTTTATTGAAGCCCTGCGCTACCATGCCGTGCGGCTGGCTCTTGTCCATAATCATCCCAGCGGAGATCCCTCTCCCAGCCGGGAGGATATCGGGCTGACGCAGAAGGTGGCAAAAGCAGGGGAACTGCTGGGGCTTACACTTCTTGACCATGTGATTATAGGAGACAATTCCTACTTCAGCTTTAAAGAACGGGGAATGTTATAAAATATGAAAAACAGTAAATATATTCTGGCGGGTCTGTCCTTTTTCTGTATTGTGCTGATTGCCGTCACATCCATTAATAACAGCATCCTGACACCTCTTCGGACAGGAGTGGGATACGTCTTAATTCCATTTCAGTCAGGAGTCAATGCGATTGGTACAAGTCTCTACAACCATATGAGGGACTTTTCTGCCATGAAGGAGGCTCAGACGGAAAATAAGGAGCTGAAGGATCGGGTAGCAGAACTGACAGAGGAAAATAACCGCCTTCAGGCTGAACAGTATGAACTGGAGCGTCTGAGAGAATTGTATGCCTTGGATCAGGACTACATGCAGTATGAGAAGGTAGCCGCGAGAGTTATTGCCAAGGACTCTGGAAACTGGTTCCAGATTTTCCGGATCAATAAGGGATCCAACGACGGTATTAAAGAAAACATGAATGTTATCGCTGGCGGGGGCCTGGTGGGAATTGTCACTGATGTGGGCGCTAATTACGCCACAGTGCGGTCGATTATCGACGATTCCAGCCGCGTCAGCTGCATGTCCATGCGTTCCGGTGATAACTGTATTGTCAGCGGAGACCTGACGCTGTTTCAGGAGGGACTTTTGGGGCTGGATCATGTGAAAAAAGAGGCTGATATTCAGGAGGGGGACAAGATAGTCACCTCTAACATCAGCGATGTGTTTCTGCCTGGAATTTTAGTCGGCTACGCTACAGAGCTTACGACAGATTCCAATAATGTGACGAAATCAGGACAGATTGTTCCGGTAGCTGAATTTGACAATCTCCAGGAAGTGCTTGTCATTACCCAGCTGAAGGACGGCGGTGAGGAGTAGAGGTTATGGTTAAGAACAGCATCAGGAAAATTATTCTCAACATTATCCTTCTGATTCTGGCTTTTACGATACAGATTTGTGTATTTCCGCAGATTGCGTTTCTGTCAGCGGCGCCGAATCTGCTTCTGATTCTTGTGTTTATTAATGGCTTTATAGATGGAAGGGCAGCCGGAATCTGTTATGGACTCGTGGCGGGCCTGTTCATGGATCTGTTTTACAGTGGCCCTTTTGGATTCTATACGCTGTTTTTTATCAACGCAGGGTATATTAACGGTGTTTTTACTAAATATTACTATGAGGATTACATCACTCTGCCGCTGATTTTAAGCATTACCAATGATTTGGCTTATAACATGTATATATATGTGTTCCGTTTCCTGATACGGGCCAGACTGGATTTTCTTTACTATTTTAAGGAAATTATGGTGCCGGAAATTATTTTTACTACCGTAACCACGCTGCTGGTCTACCGCCTCCTTCTGTTTATCAACAGAACGCTGGAGGAACGGATGCAAAGGAGAGATTCTACCATTGTTTAGGGATTTACTGGAATATTTAAAGGAGTTTTTTAAAAAAGTCATTACCTCCCGGCTTTTCGCCATTTCCCTGGTGTTCCTGCTTATGTACGGAACTCTGGCAGCACGTCTGTTTTCACTTCAGATTGTGCATGGAGAAGAGTATCAGGATGAATATATTTCGCTGACTGAAAAGGTGATTAAGACAGCCAGCACCAGAGGTAATATTTACGACAGAAACGGAAATGTGCTGGCCTATAACGAGCTGGCCTACAACGTGACAGTACAGGACATAGGAGCCTTTGAAAACAGCACCGGCTGGAATTATATGCTCTGGGAGCTGGTGAAGATACTGAATGAGCACGGGGAAACGGTAAAGGGAGATCTGGAAATTACTGCAGATGCGGAGGGAAATGTATCTTACACATCGGCCTCCGAAAGCGCCAGACTCCGCTTCCTGCGGGATCTGTACGGTTTAAAGAGTGTGGACGAGCTGGATGATCCGAAAGGAGAATATCCGTCCTCTGTGACAGCGGAGGAGCTTTTGAGAAAACAGATGCACGTCTACAAGCTGGACGAGATGAAGGATGAGAATGGAAATCTGGTGGAGGTTCCTCTGGATATTGCTGTCCAGATTGTAAACATCCGGTATACCATGCGCTTTACAAGTTTTAGAAAGTATGAAGCGACAACCGTGGCTGAGAATATCAGCGAGGAGACTATGGCGGATATTCTGGAGCACACGGCGGATCTTCCGGGAGTGAATATCGAGGAATCCACTATCCGTGTTTACAATGACGCCATCTACTTTGCTCCTGTCATTGGATATACAGGAAAAGTTACTACAGACGGGCTGGAAGAACTGAAAAAACAAAGCGATGATTATGAACTGAACGATGTGGCTGGCCGCACGGGAATCGAGTCCTCTATGGAGCTGGAACTGAAAGGAAAGAAAGGTTCTCAGACCATCTATGTAGACAATATGGGCAAGATTCTGGAGACAGCTAACGTAGTAGAGCCGGAAGCTGGAAACGATATCTGGCTCTCTCTGGATCGGGATCTTCAGAAGGCGATATACCATATTCTGGAGAAGCAGCTGGCCGGTATTTTGACAAATGTTCTTGTCAATCAGGAGCCGGAAGAGATCAAGAATGTGGACGCCTCTGAGATTAAGCTCCCCATTAAAGATGCTTATTTTCAGCTGATTAACAATAATGTCCTGTCCTTCCATGATTTTGCATCGGAGGAGGCATCTGATACAGAGCGGCAGATCAACGCCAAATTTGAAAGCGCCAAGGCCAGGATTGAAGCAGACTTGAAAAATGAGCTGACCAGCAGCGCGCCTACTCCGATGAACGCTCTTTCAGAGGATATGCAGGCCTACATGCAGTATATTTATACGCTGCTGGCCTCTGACGGAGAAAAGCTGATTCTCTCTTCTGAGATTGACACAAAGAGTGAAGAGTACGAGGCCTGGAAGGCAGGCAGTCTGAGTCTGAAGGAATATCTGTATTACGGCATTGCGAACAACTGGATTGACACCACCAGGCTGGAAATCGAGAGTAAATATTCCAGCGCTGACGATGTATATCAGGTTCTGGTAGAACATATTTTTGGAATTCTTACTGACAACGATGAGTTTTCCAAAAAGATTTATCAGTATCTGATTTACAATAATACTGTGTCAGGAAAGGAACTCTGCCTGGCTCTCTATGATCAGGGGGTTCTGGCCTATGATGAGGCTCAGGTATCTGCTCTGAGACAGGGAGATGCAAATTACACGTACTCCTTTATGATGCAGAAGATACGAAATGTAGAGCTGACACCGGCCCAGCTGGCATTAGATCCATGTACTGCATCCTGTGTGGTGACAGACGTACACACAGGCAAGGTTCTGGCTCTTGTTACCTATCCGGGCTACGATAACAACAAGATTAATAATGTTGATTATTTTGCCCAGGTGAACAGCGATTTGTCAGGCCCTCTGAGAAATAATGCAACGACAACTCTGAAGGCGCCAGGTTCTACCTTTAAGCCCATTACAGCTATCGCAGGCCTGGAGGAGGGCGTGATCGGTCTGGGGGAGCCGGTTGTCTGTGAGGGAGTATTTGAGGAGATAAGCAATCCCTTAAAGTGTCTGGGACACCATGGACCGCTGAACGTAGTGGGCGGTATCACAAATTCCTGCAACGTCTATTTTGCAGAACTGGCTCACAGAATGTCCATGGAGGGAGATACCTATAAGGCAGATAAAGGACTGGAGACACTGAAAAAGTACGCTTCCATGTTCGGCCTTGATCAGACATCTGGAATTGAGATTTTTGAGTCAGAACCCCACATAAGCGATATGGATCCGGAGCGTTCCGCTATTGGCCAGGGTACTCATGCTTTTGCGAATGTACAGCTGGCCAGGTACGTCACAGCTCTTGCCAACAGGGGGACGGTATTTGATTTGAGCCTACTCCTGAAGGAAACAGACTCCAGAGGAAACCTGGTGCAGGAGTTTGCACCGAAGGTACATGAGCAGCTGGATATTGCATCCTCTACCTGGGATGCAGTGTTTGAGGGTATGAGAGGAGTGGTGACAAGAAGCGCCAGATTCCAGGATCTTCCCGTCAATATTGCCGGAAAGACAGGTACGGCCCAGGAGGTAAAGACAAGAGGAAACCATGCGTTCTTCATTTCCTTTGCGCCATATGAAAATCCTGAAATCAGTGTGGCAGTTAATATTCCTAATGGATACAATTCAGCTAACGCAGCCCTCACAGCAAAATCAGTGTATCGCTATTACTATGGCTACATGAGCCTGGAAGAAATCATGAGCGCAGGAGCTTTGAACGCATCCAGAGAGACTATCAACGGAGAATAATAAAGAAGAATTGTGGCCAGAGCAGAGAGAAAGAGTTTCTTAAATTACTTAAATTTTATTTAATGCTGGAAACTTTGGAAATTTTAGAGTAAAATAAGAATGTAAACTGAATACAGGAGGATATTGCACTATGAGTGAAGTCATTGTGATTACATCCGGAAAAGGCGGCGTAGGCAAAACGACTACCTCCGCAAATGTGGGAACAGGTCTTGCTATATTAGGGAAGAGGGTGGTTCTGATAGACACAGATATCGGCCTCAGAAACCTGGATGTGGTAATGGGACTGGAAAACCGCATTGTCTACAATCTGGTAGATGTGGTGGAGGGGAATTGTCGGATGAAGCAGGCGCTGATAAGAGACAAAAGATATCCTAACCTGTTTTTACTGCCGTCTGCCCAGACGAGAGACAAATCGTCTGTAAACCCTGGACAGATGGTAAAGCTGGTCGCCTCTTTGAGAGAGGAGTTTGACTACATACTTCTTGACTGCCCGGCTGGTATCGAGCAGGGATTTAAAAATGCCGTTGCAGGAGCTGACAGAGCGATCGTGGTAACTACGCCGGAGGTATCGGCGATCCGGGATGCAGACCGCATTATCGGGCTGCTGGAGGCAGATGAGATGAAGCATATCGATCTGATTATTAACCGCATCCGCATGGATATGGTGAGACGGGGAGATATGATGTCAGTAGACGATGTAATGGATATCTTGTCCGTTCCTGTGATTGGGACCATCCCTGACGATGAAGATATTGTGATTTCTACCAACCAGGGAGAACCCCTGGCTGGGATGAACGGCTTTGCAGGGCAGGCATATCTGAACATCTGCAGAAGAATCATGGGAGAGTCCGTGCCGTTTTTGAATTTTGACAACAGCCGGAATCTCTGGTCAAAAATCACCTGCCTTTTAAAGCGGGCATAAGGAGGGAGACAAGATGGGCATCCTCAGACTGCTTGGCAGAAATAATTCAGGTGAAATAGCGAGAAAGCGTCTGAAGCTTCTTCTGGCATCTGACCGGGCAGGCTGCTCTCCGGATATTCTGGAGATGATACGCACAGACCTGCTCCATGCAGTTTCCAGATACATGGAGGTAAAGGAGGAGGACGTCATCGTACAGATGATAAGAACCTTGCCGGACGGCAGAAAAGTACCGGCTCTATGCGCTACGATACTGGTTCATAATATTAAGCAGAGCAAGGAAACTTTTACAGCATGATATTCAACTACAGCTTAAAAAATTACAACTTCCGCATTGTAATTTACATGGTTTTTTTAAGTGTTGCGGGAATTTTGGTGCTTAAAAGCGCCAGTGGCGGAGAGCCGGCGATCGTTGGAAAACAGATTTTGGGGGTGGCAGTATCTCTTGTATGCTGTCTTCTGATTTCCATGATTGATTATCACAGGATTTTCCGCCTGAATACCTTGATTTATGTGGGCTGCGTTGCCCTCCTGATCGCCGTTCTGATCACTGGACACAGTTCTGGAGGAGCGACGCGCTGGCTGAAAATTTTTGGTTTCACCATTCAGCCGTCTGAGTTTTTGAAGGTAGGATTGATTATAGTCCTCTCTTGGTACCTGGCAAAAAATCATGAGAGGATCAACAAGGTATCAGTTCTGGGAACGATTGCGCTTATGATAGCACTCCCAGTGGGACTTGTTTTGGCTCAGCCAAACCTGTCTACCAGCATTGTCATTACGATACCGCTTATAGTTATTATTTATGCGGCTGGGCTCAGCTATAAATGGATCGGCGGGGTACTGGCGGTAGGAATTCCTGCCGGCGGGCTGTTCCTTTATCTGGCTCAGTTCGGTATAGTACCATTCCTGAGAGAGTATCAGGCCCGGAGAATTTTGGCTAAGATTTTCCACGGCAGCGCCCAGTACGCGGACGCAAACAGCCAGCAGGATAAATCAATTATGGCGATAGGATCGGGACAGCTTTGGGGAAAAGGGCTGAATAATGCAGGTGTGGGATCCGTAAAAAGCGGAAACTTCGTGGCGGAGGATCAGACAGATTTTATCTTTGCCGTTATTGGTGAAGAACTGGGTTTTGTGGGCAGCATGGTCATCATTTCCGTGCTGGCTCTCCTGGTGTTTGAGTGTCTCCTCACAGCAAGCCGGGCAAAGGACATAGGCGGACGCCTTGTCTGCATTGGAATGGCAGTTCTCATAGGCTTTCAGGGCTTTGCGAATATTGCCGTTGCCACAGGGATTTTCCCGAATACGGGACTCCCCCTTCCCTTCATCAGCTCCGGCATCAGCTCACTTCTGAGTATTTATGCCGGTATGGGAATTGTACTAAACATTGGACTTCAGAGAAAAAGCAGCAATAGTTAAGGAGGTAGCTCAGTATGAATATAGGGTTGGTAGCTCATGATTCCAAAAAAAAGCTGATGCAGAATTTCTGCATTGCCTACAGAGGTGTTTTAAGCCGACATTCTCTCTATGCCACGGGAACTACGGGAAGGCTGATAGAGGAGGTCACAAACCTGAATGTGTATAAGTACCTTCCAGGGCATCTGGGAGGCGCTCAGCAGCTTAGTTCACAGATTGAACACGATCAGATGGATCTTGTGATTTTCCTCAGAGATCCGTCCACAGCTAAATCCCACGAGCCGAATGTCAACAATGTGGTGATGATCTGCGATATGTACAATATTCCGATAGCGACAAATGTTGCCACAGCGGAGCTTTTGATTAAATCCTTGGAACGCGGCGACATGGAATGGCGTGAGATGTACAGATAGGCAGACTGTTTCTTAAAAAAGCAGGAGAGCAACGACTTGAAGCATTTATTTCATAAACAGATTTTTGGATTAGCGGCCGCGCTTCTTCTTGTCGGCTGCAGTGGAAAAACGCTGGAAGAGCCGTATTCCTTTGCGGATAGGGGAAGCAATCTTGGGGTGTCGGAGGGCTCAGCCTCCCTGGCGCCTCTTTTTGCTTCTGAGCTCTGCGTGATCGATGGGGAGTCTTTCGATGACAGCACAGAATTTACCGGAGAGGCGGGGGCAGTATTCGGCGTTACAGACAAGAATGTAATATACAGTAAGAATGCCTATAAGCAGCTTTATCCAGCCAGCATTACAAAGGTAATGACGGCTCTGATTGCCATTGAGGAGGGTAATCTCTCCGACACGGTACAGGTGACAGAAGATGCCGTGATCACAGAATCAGGGGCTTCTCTCTGCGGAATTAAGCCGGGAGATACCCTGACTATGGAGCAGCTGCTGTATGGGCTTTTAATTCCGTCTGGAAACGATGCAGCTAACGCGATTGCCGTTCATATGTCCGGCAGCGTGGAGGCATTTGCGGAGAAGATGAACGAGAGAGCCAGAAAGCTGGGAGCGACACAGACTCATTTTAAAAATCCCAGCGGTTTGTCGGATCCGGAACACTACACAACAGCCTATGATCTTTATCTGATATTTAATGAGGCTATGAAGCAGCCGAAATTTCGGGAGATTATAGGAGCCGATGCCTACACTGCTTCCTATACAAATGCGCAGGGAAGTGCCGTTTCCAAAACATGGAAGGTAGGAAACTGGTATCAGAATGGGGAAACAGAAACGCCAGAGGGTCTGACGGTTCTGGGCGGAAAGACAGGAACGACCCAGGCAGCCGGATACTGCCTGATTATGGCGGAACAGGACGAAAACGGAAAGGAATATATTTCGGTGGTGTTAAAAGCAGAGAACCGACAGGGGCTTTACAAGAATATGACCAATATAATTACTAAAATTGTCGATTAGTGATTGATTTTTTCGGGCATTTATACTATAATTAATTGCATAATAAAAGATTTTTTATACAACTTAAATAAAGTCCAAGGAGGAGATTTGATATGATTCAGATTATTTCGGGAAACAAGGGAAAAGGAAAAACTAAATATCTTCTTGACATGGCGAATACAGCCGTCAAAGAATCCACAGGTTCGATTGTGTATCTGGATAAAAGCTCCAAACACATGTATGAACTGAATAACAGGATTCGTTTAATTAATGTAAATGAGTATCCTATCACTTCCAGCGAGGGCTTTATCGGTTTTATCTGCGGTATTATTTCGCAGGATCATGACTTGGAGCAGATGTATTTTGACAGCTTCTTAAAGCTGGCTTCCTTAGAGGGAGAGAGCATTGAGGAGACATTTAAGACACTGCAGGAGATCAGCGAAAAATACCATCTCACATTTGTACTCAGTGTATCTGAGGATGCGTCAAATCTCCCAGAGTGCGCTAAATCCAGCGTAGTTGTTTCTTTATAAGACAGCGGCTGTATTTGAACAATTACATACGATATTACAAAAGAGGGGAGAACTGCAGACGGCAGTCTTCCCTCTTTCGATCTCCGTCTTTCCAGTCATTTCCTGAATTGTCTTGCACTTTTCACCGATTCCTTTTATAATACATAGGGAAAGGAGACCGGTTAGCATCATGGCCAAGACTAAAAAGATAGTACCTTATAGAAAACCAAAGAATTTCAATATAGGTACCTTGATATTTACCCTGATCTTTCTCTATCTGGCTCTTTGTGTTTTTAAGTACCTTGGGCGGGATAAGATACAATTTTATGAGGTTGTTGAAGGAAGTATTGTCAATGATAAAACATATACAGGATTGATTCTGCGGGAGGAGACGGTAAAGCAGACAGAACAGTCAGGATATGTGAATTACTATGTGCGGGAGGGAAAGAAGGCCGCGGCCGGTTCCCGTATTTATTCACTGGATGAGACAGGAGAGCTGGAACACTACCTGGAAGAAAGCCAGGAGGCGGGTCAGGCTTTTACAGATGAAAATCTGGCTCTTCTGAAGAAGAAGCTGGCATCTCTGTGCCTGTCCTATGATGATTCAGAATTTTCTTCCGTATATGATGAAAAATACTCTTTGGATGCATCTGTTGTGGAGCTGGTGAATTTTAATGCTTTGGATCAGCTGGATTCAGAACTTGAGGCAAAGGGAATTCACTTTCAGCAGATTTACACAGATCAGGCTGGAATTATATCCTATGCTATTGATTCCTATGAGGGGATGGAGCCATCGGCCGTGACAGCCGATTCCTTTAAAAAGGAAAACTATAAGAAATCAGTGGGACAGGCTGGAAAGCTTATCGAGGCTGGAACGCCGGTTTATAAGATGATTACTTCTGAGAGCTGGTCGGTTCTCTTTCCTCTAACAGAGGAAGATAAGGCGGCATATGCAGATAAGGACGCACTGAGAGTAAAGTTTATAGATGATAATCTGACTCTTTCAGGAAGATACTCACAGATTACAGGGGCAGATGGAGGAACTTACGGAAAACTTGATTTTGACCGGTTTATGGTGCAGTTTATCTCAGATCGCTTTGCTGAATTTGAGGTTGTTTCAGAAACAGAAGAGGGACTTAAGATCCCGGCCACATCCGTTACAACAAAGGATTTCTTTACAGTTCCAGTGGAATTTGCCGCTTCAGGAGGAGATGAAAGCGGTGCTGAGACCGGTTTTTACAAAGAGGTTTATTCAGAGAGCGGAGAGGCCTCGGTGGTCTTTACACCTGCTGAGATATATGGAGCTACAGATGAATACTACTATGTGGAAACTTCTGAGGATGGAGCTTTCAAAAATGGAGACTACATTGTAAAACAGGATTCCAGCGAGCGCTACCAAATTGGAGCGACTGCTCCTTTAGAGGGCGTTTATAATATCAATAAGGGTTATGCAGTATTTAAAAAGATTGAAAAACTGTCCGGCAATGGAGAATATTTTACGATTGCCAAGGGAACTGATTACGGTCTTTCTGTGTATGATCATATTGTTCTGGACGCCTCTATGGTGACAGAGGGAATGATTATTTACGAATAAAGGTAATAGGAGATGCAGGTATGATAAAAGAGAATTTAGAAGAGGTTCATGAAAGAATCCGCCAGGCCTGTCAGAAAAGCGGCCGGAGAGAGGAAGAGGTGACTCTGATTTCTGTGAGCAAGACGAAGCCCGTGGAGATGCTTAAGGAGGCATATGAGGCTGGATCCAGGGATTTTGGTGAAAACCGCGTCCAGGAGATTATGGAAAAATACGAACAGATGCCGGAGGATGTACGCTGGCATATGATCGGCCATCTTCAAAAAAATAAGGTGCGCCAGGTGATCGACAAAGCAGTTCTCATCCACTCAGTAGACACAGTAGAGCTGGCAGAGCAGATTGAGAAGGATGCAGCGAAAAGGGATCTTACGGTGGACATTCTCTTGGAGGTAAATGTAGCGGAGGAGGAGAGCAAATTCGGCTTCCGGACAGAGGAAGTAGAGGATGCTGTGATGAAAATAAAAGAACTTCCTCACGTTCACATTAAAGGACTTATGACAATTGCTCCATTTGTATCGAATTCGGAAGATAATCGGGAAGTTTTTAAAAAATTGTACCAATTATATGTTGACATAAGGAGCAAAAACATTGATAATGTTAATATGAGTGTGCTGTCCATGGGAATGACAGGCGACTATGAAGTTGCTATCGAGGAGGGCGCAACCATGATAAGAGTGGGTACCGGTATTTTCGGTGCCAGGACAAGGAATGGAGAGAGCAGAGTATGAGCATTCTGAACAAAATTATGGACACGATGCGGTTGAACGAGGCAGATGACGACGAAGATGACGGATACTTCGACGAGGAATACGAAGAGGAGGAAAGGCCGGCTCGCAGGCGTTTATTTAATAAACAGCATAATGATGATTACGAATATGACGAGGAGCCGGAGCAGAGACCGCGCTTCCTGTCCAGGCCGGCTTCTAACAATAATAAAGTAGTGCCGTTGAGAAGAGGTATGGAAGTTTCTTTAATTAAGCCTGTATCTATGGAAGATTCACATGAAATCTGCGAGAGACTTTTAGAAGGAAAAGCTGTTGTACTTAACCTGGAGGGCATTCATTTAGAGGTTGCTCAGAGAATCATTGATTTTACATGTGGAGCGACTTATTCCATGGATGGAAATCTTCAGAAAATATCCGGCAGCATTTTTATTGCTACGCCTTCTACAGTGGAGCTGTCAGGAGAGTTTCGCGAACTTCTTTCCAATACGCCGTCAGGCGCAGGGATGAACGTCTCAGGTCTCAGCTTTCATTTATAACGAAATATGAACAGGGAAGAACAGTTATTAAAAAAACGGATTCTGGATCTGGCGAATCTTTGCTGCCAGCGTGATATTCCGTCATATACAGATTTCTTAAATCTGAATGAGCAGACAGTTTTTCATTCTCTGGAGCGGAACCTGCCGCCTGTACGCTTTATGCTGACAGGCGGCTATGAGCCGTCAGAGCGTAAGATTGTCTGTTTTCTGCCGTCCTATGAAGAGGAGACGATGGAACCGCCTATCAGTATATTGGAAGTGAAACCGCTTAACACCCGTTTCGCTGAAACGCTCACCCACAGAGATTATCTGGGTGCGTTGATGAATCTGGGAATCGAGAGGAGTATGCTGGGGGATATTGTCATAAATGAGGACGGCTGTTTTATTTTTTGCTTGAAGCGGATGGAGGAATACATTTCAAATGAGCTGAGACAGGTGAAACATACTGCTGTTGTCTGCCAATGTGTTCCGCTCCTGTCCTGTCAGGCAGTGCAGAAATACGAGGAGGTACGCGGAAGCGTTGCCTCCCCCAGGCTGGATAATGTGCTGGCCATGGTATATCACAGTTCCAGAACGAAGATTATTCCATATATTCAGGGGGAAAAGGTTTTCGTAGATGGACGTCTTGTATCCTCTCCTTCTCTGCAGCTGAAGGGGGGAGAGGTTGTATCTGTTCGTGGAATTGGAAAATTCCAGTTTACAGGTACAGAAAACGAAACAAAAAAGGGCAGAATTTTTGTATCTGCCAGAAAATACTGCTGATGAAGGACAAGTTCTGGCCTAGAACAAACGATCCGAAGTATATAAAAAAGACAGAAAGGGCTGTTTTGCCGGCTGAAGACAGCTGGAAGGCAGTAAAAGGATGACATAAATGCCAAACAGAATGACAGTTCGTGTGGATGAAAAACCAGTTTACGATATTCTTCTGGAACAGGATTTTTCCGCGCTTCCAAAAGAATTGGAAATGTTTCATCTGGAACATAGAAAAATTTGTATTGTAACAGATTCCAACGTAGCTCCTTTGTATTTAGAGGAGGTAAAAAATCTTTTAGCATCCTGCTGCAGCCAGGTGATCTCCTTTATATTTCCAGCTGGTGAGGAACATAAAAACTTAGATACAGTCAGAGAACTTTATGAAACTTTGATTTTGGCAAAGTTTGATCGCAATGACATGCTGGCAGCATTGGGAGGAGGTGTGGTAGGAGATCTGTGCGGGTTTGCCGCCGCGACTTATCTGAGAGGCATTTCTTTTATCCAGCTTCCCACGACTCTTTTGTCTCAGGTGGACAGCAGTATCGGCGGAAAGACAGGGGTAGATTTCGATGCCTATAAAAATATGGTGGGAGCTTTTCATATGCCTAAGCTGGTTTATGAGAATATTGCAGCTCTCAAAACGCTTCCACAGGAGCAGTTTTCGGCAGGAATGGGAGAGGTAATTAAGCATGGCCTGATCCAGTCCAGAGAATATTATGAGTGGATTTTGGAGCATAAAGAGGCGATCCGCAGTATGGATATGGCTGCTTTAGAGCAGCTGGTAGTGGAGAGCAATCACATTAAGCGGAGAGTGGTAGAGCGGGATCCATCTGAGAAGGGAGACCGAATGCTCTTAAATTTCGGACACACGCTGGGACACGCCATTGAAAAGCTTAAAAATTTTGAACTGTTGCATGGAGAATGTGTCGCTTTGGGTTCTATTGCAGGCATGTACATTTCTGCAAAGAGAGGATATATTTCTATGGAGGAGACGGAGCGCTTTATATCCGCGTTGTCCTGGTTTGGAATTAAAACCTCTGTCAGCGGACTTGATATTCCTTCAGTGATTGCAGCTACAGCCAACGATAAAAAAATGGATTCTGGTATCATTCGATTTATCCTGCTGAAAGAGGTGGGACAGGCATTTGTAGACCGTACAGTAACAACAAAAGAGATGGAAGAAGCTCTGCAGTATATTTTTGCTTAACTGTAAAGCTGATTAAAGGAGACAAGGATACATGAATCAGAAAGTCAGACAGCTTCTTTTTTTTGCAGCTGGCTTAATTGCGTCTATTGGATTTGATCAGTGGACAAAGGCCTTGGCTGTTGCGAAGCTGAAAGGAAATCAGCCGTTTGTGCTGATAGATGGAATTTTTGAATTTTATTACTCGGAAAACCGTGGGGCGGCATTTGGAATGCTGCAGGGAAAACAGCTTTTATTTTTCGTTATTGCAGCTTTTGTGTTGGCGGCGGCAGTTTTTGTACTGATTCGGATGCCTTCAGAACGCCGCTTTCTTCCTCTGACGGTGTGCCTGTTTTTACTGGTATCGGGGGCTGTTGGAAATATGATTGACAGAATCAGCCAGGGATATGTAGTCGATTTCCTCTATTTTAAACTGATAGATTTCCCTATTTTCAATGTGGCCGACTGCTATGTGGTAATAGCTACCTTCCTTTTGATGGTTTTAATCTTTTTTGTCTATTCGGAGGAGGAACTGTCCTTCCTTTCGTTCCAGAAACAGAGAAAAGAAGGATAAATTGCGGCAGACAGACGGCTGCGTCAGCATGAAATCTGCAGGGCCGCAGAGAAGAGATGGAGGAGAACGGAGGAAAAAGATTGAAACAGAGTTATCTTGTGCCAGAGGAATTTCAGGGAGAACGAATTGACAAATACCTGTCAGAAGCCTGCTGTGGTCTTACCCGGTCTTATCTGCAGAAATTGCTGAAGTCTCAGCTGATAGAGGTAGATGGAATAACGGTTAAAAGCAGTTACCGCGTATCAGCTGGAGAGACGGTGGCATTGGAGGTTCCTGAGGCAGTGGAGCCGGAGATTGAGGCAGAGCCGATTCCGTTGGATATCTTATATGAAGATAAGGATATTATTCTCATCAATAAGCCCAAAGGGATGGTGGTGCATCCGGCGGCTGGACACTACAGCCAGACACTGGTCAATGGTCTGATGTATCACTGCCGCGGGGATCTTTCCGGAATTAACGGAGTGATGCGTCCTGGGATTGTCCATCGGATCGATATGGACACCACGGGTGTTCTGATTGTATGTAAAAATGATTTTGCTCATAATTCGATTGCAGAGCAGCTGAAAGTTCACTCGATTACAAGGAAATATTATGCGATTGTCCATGGAGTAATTCGGGAGGACGAGGGAACGGTGGACGCGCCGATTGGCCGCCACCCCGTTGATAGAAAAAAGATGAGCATTAACCAGAAAAACGGAAAGCATGCGGTAACCCATTACAAAGTTTTAGAGAGATTTAAACAGTTTACTTATGTGGAGTGCCAGCTGGAGACGGGGCGGACTCACCAGATTCGTGTGCATATGGCCAGTCTGAACCATCCGCTTTTGGGTGACAGCGTGTACGGGCCATCGAAATGTCCGTTTAAGCTCCAAGGACAGACGCTGCATGCGGGAATTCTCGGAATTATTCACCCAAGAACTGGAGAATACATGGAATTTTCGGCTCCGCTCCCAGAATATTTTGAAAATCTTCTTGAAAAGTTGAGAAAAATATAAAAGCTGATATTTTTGTTAAAAAGTGATGACTTTTCAGAAATTTTGAGCTATAATACTCATATGAAACATATTTCGTAATGAAATTTCGGAAGGGAGTGTTCATATGAAACATAATCTCGTGATTACAATAGGACGTGAAAGCGGAAGTGCAGGACGCCAGATTGGTCAGATGCTGGCCAGTGAGCTGGGAATTAAGTGTTATGATAAGGAACTGCTTACTCTGGCTGCAAAGCAGAGCGGTTTGTGTGAGGAGCTGTTTAAGACGCATGATGAGAAACCTACAAACAGTTTCCTTTATTCACTTATTATGGATTCCTATTCTGTAGGATACACAGGCGGACTGGGGTATATGGATATGCCTCTAAATCAGAAAGTTTTTCTTGCTCAGTTTGAAGCGATTAAAAAACTGGCTGAGGAGGAATCCTGCGTGATTGTAGGCCGGTGTGCAGACTATGCGCTGGCAGAGTATCCGGGAATGGTATCTGTTTTTATCTGCGGAAATGAGGAGGATAAAATCCGCCATCTGATGAACAGCCATAATGTAGATCGTACAAAGGCTAAGGATATCATGATTAAGACGGATAAACGCCGTGCCAGCTATTATAATTATTATTCCAGCAAGCGCTGGGGAGACTGCAAGAGCTATGATATCTGCATTAACAGCAGCGTAGTAGGATATGAAGGAGCTGTAAAGGTAATTAAAGCTTTTGCAGACACAAAAATGGAGTATCTGAAAAGCAAAAATTCTCAGGTATAGAAGCATTACATAGTTTGTGAAATTATATAATTTGTGAAGCTTCAGGGGATCCGGGATTGGTCTGCGCCAGGCGGCGGGCGGTTTCTTTTGGGAAACCGCCTTATATTTATATCGTAGAAAAGTTCAGCGTCGCGTACATATCGTATTATTTTTGTACGCAGACGCTGTCTTCATTTTAAGATTAAGAAAAAATTTCGTCTTTTTTGATTGATATGCAAAGCTGATCAGTGTTATTGTAATAGAACAGGCTGTTTTCAGCTGAGTTTTTGTCAGACGGGATTTGTTGCGGCAGATATGAAGATACATATGAAAAATGATATTAAAACATACATAGTTACAGCTTTGGCGATGGCGGCACTGTCAGTTCCTCCGGTAGTATTGTCAGAGTGGATGGGAGCATCAGGAAAAGGATATTCAGCAGTTTTAAGCTCTAAACAGGATATAGAGAAGGAAGGCATTGCAGATCCAGGAACCGGAGAAAAGTCTAAGACAGAGCTAAAAAAAGAGAAAACTCTATATTCCATAGGGAAGGATCATATCAGAAGGGTGGGAAGTCATATTTATGGATTTTGGCAGAGCTTTGAATATGTGCCATCACTGACAGAGTATAATCTTGCTTACCTGTTTCCCATCATGAGCAGAGCTGAGAAGGAGATAGAAGGAGACATCCAGAATTCGGCTGCAGATTTGCTGGTTCAGGGATTTTTGCAGAAATTGAGCAGGTTAGGGCCAGAGCTTCACCAAAAGTCGGTCGGAGCAGAGCTGTTTGAAGAGCTTAATGAAAAAGAACAGAATTGGATGCATCGTATTTATCAGGAATTGAACCATCTTCCTTATAGAACAGGAATCCGCTTTCGTTTTCTTAATGGAGATGGGAAAGAAAGTGCGGAATACAGCAACACAAAGGAAATACTGGCGCTTACAAATGTATATTCTTATTTTCACCAGTGGGATCATGTACAGTCAACAGAAACCTATGCGTTAAAGCTGTGGGAAGCATCCCATCGATATGATATTTCAATTGGATCGGTTTATTACTGTGACGGCTGCGAAGAGACTGACGAAGAGGATGAGACTGAATTTGTGCCTTCTCAGGTGAAAACTGCAGAGCCTGAAGAGGAGCAAAAAGACATAGAAAAACAGGTACAAGGGCGGACAGAAGAGTCAGCCGACGTGTCTCAGACTCAAACAGCTGAGAGCAGTCCAGCCCTGGAAGCTTCAGGGCCAGGTTCCAGTTCTAATTTGCCTGATGCATCTTCACAGCCTTCTGAAAGCCTTAAGCCTGTGTCCCAAGAAGAAACGGCATCTGCCGCAGAATCAGTATCAACTTCAGAAGTCTCGGATCAGACGATGCAGACTGCTGAAACTGTACCAGCTGATTCCAAGGAAGAGTCGGAGGCTGTGGGAGAGACAGAAACAGTGCCGGAAAATAGTTCAGATAGCGGCTCCTCAGATTTTTCTGTCTGTCCAGGCCATGTGGATGTGGTGGTTACAATCACTGTAACAGGGCTGAATGAACAAAAAAACCTGTTTTCTTTAGCTGCATCGATACAGGAAACGGAAGAAGAAAAAGCTGTCTCTGCGAATAATGGATGGAGCGGGTGGACAGAAGAGGCTCAGACGGCTGCCCGGGAGCTTGCGTCTCAGGATTGGGAAGCAAAATATGGTTTAAAATCAGAAGAGATGTCTTTTGGAAGAACACTGACAAAACAGGAGTTAGAAGCTCATATGGCGCTGCTTCCAGAAGATATATCGCCGGAAAGAAGAGAATTAATTGCTTGTGCCTTGGATTCGGTTGGGAAAATTCCATATCATTTTGGAGGAAAGGCTTCACGGCCGGGCTATACAGGAAATCAGTTTTTCAGCGTTACAGAACCAGATCAGATGGGAAGAACTCTGAAAGGTCTGGACTGTTCTGGATGGATTAACTGGGTGTACTGGTCAGCACTGGGAACACCGGTTACCAGCGGAGGAACCAGCAGTTTAGCTGCCAGCGGAGTGGAAATACCCAGGGAGGAATTAAAGCCTGGGGATATTGCTGTAGTTCCTGGAGATGAGGCTCATGTGGTTATGTTTTTAGGCTGGGATCCAGCTACTGGAAAAATGATTTGCATTCATGAGAGCGCTGGAAAAACAAATAATGTTACAGTAAGCCTGTCTGACAGAAGTTGGACTCACTACAGGAAAATTTTAGAGTAAATGATAATAAAGAAGGCTTTATATATGGATAGAGGACAATCCGCCCATAACTATTCGATAAACTATTCTTTCACGAATAGTTATAGATGAGTAAATAGAACCTCTTTCAAGGGTCCTGCACTTCTGCCCTTTTGCGTGCAGCTATTAAAATTTTAGGCGGTACAGGATTCTAAAAATCACTTATTGAAAATAATAACTGAAATTACAGGAGACACAAAACAGATGAAGCTTCAAAGATTACTCAGCCTGACACGTCAGGCGCTTGACACATATGATATGATTGATTCCGGAGATAAAATCGCTGTGGGACTTTCTGGAGGCAAAGACAGTCTGGCATTGCTGTGTGCCATGAAAAATCTTCAAAAATTCTATCCCAAATCCTTTGACTTATGTGCTGTTACAGTTGACCTGGGCTTTGGAAATTTTGATCTGCAGGCAGCTCAAAATTTCTGTCAGGAACTTTCTGTTCCTTATACAGTGGTTCCTACGGAAATCAGCCAGATTGTTTTTAAATCACGGCAGGAATCAAATCCCTGTGCTCTCTGTGCAAAAATGAGAAAAGGCGCTTTGAATCAGGCTGCAAAAGATTTGGGCTGCAACAAGATTGCTTACGCCCATCATAAAGATGATGTTATCGATACTATGATGCTGTCTTTGATTTATGAAGGGCGTTTTCATACCTTTTCTCCAAAGACTTATTTAGACAGAATGGATTTATTTGTGATACGCCCTTTTTTATACGTGGCTGAGGCTGATATTATTGGCTTTAAAAACCGTTATCAGCTTCCAGTATGCAAAAATCCCTGCCCGGTTGATGGAAAAACAAAACGAGAGTTTGTTAAAAATTTAATTAAATCAGTTAATGCAGAAGCTCCAGGCGTAAAGGAACGGTTCTTCCACGCAGTGACATCTGGAAACATTCCTGGGTGGCCTATAAAGGAAGGATAAAAAAATTTGATTCAAAATGATTAAATAAGGAGGAATTGATATGGCAGTACTCTCCTACCACGAACAGGAAATGATAGAAAATACGAAAAAACTCAGAAAACTGATTCGGGAACTCCCTCCATTTTGTGCGGATTTCTTTCGCGGGATCGAGCCACGGACATCTTCACGGACAAGAATCGCTTATGCATACGATCTGAGTATTTTTTTTGATTTTTTAATCCAGACAAATCCAATGTGGAAGGATAAGGATAAGCGTGATTTTACGGTGGATGTCCTGGATCAGATTGGAGTGATGGATCTGGAGGAATATCTGGAATTTCTCAAATGTCATTCTACAGAAAATAAGGAAGACTTAATTAACACGGAACGGGGACTTACGAGAAAAATGTCTTCACTTAAAAGCTTTTATAATTACTTTTTTAGAAACGAACGGATTCAGACAAATCCAGCCGCTCTGGTAAAACTTCCTAAGCTGCATGAAAAAGAAATTATCCGTTTGGAAATTGATGAGGTAGCGCGCCTTTTGGATCTGGTGGAGGATGGAGCTCAGCTGACAGAGAGGCAGAAAGCTTATCATGAAAAGACAAAGGTCAGGGATTTGGCTTTAATGACTCTTCTGCTGGGTACTGGTATCCGTGTGTCTGAATGTGTTGGACTGAATTTAAACGATGTTGATTTTAATGTAGACGGAATCCGCATTCATCGAAAAGGAGGAAAAGAGGTCATTATTTATTTTGGAGATGAAGTGGAAAAAGCGCTGAAAGCCTATCTGGAAGAACGACGGCGTCTCACTCCTGCCTCAGGCAGTGAGGATGCGCTGTTTCTGTCTATGCAGAAAAAACGTCTCAATGTGAGGAGTGTAGAAAACCTAGTAAAAAAGTATTCCCAGGTAGTAGCTCCTCTGAAAAAAATCACCCCTCATAAGCTGCGCAGCACATATGGAACGAATCTCTACCGGGAAACAGGAGATATTTATCTGGTCGCGGATGTTCTAGGCCATGCAGATGTAAATACTACGAAAAGGCACTATGCTGCTTTAGAGGACGAACGCCGCCGAAGCGCCAGAAATAAAGTAAAGCTGCGAGAAAGCTAAAGTTTTTATCTTTACATATATAAATTATTTGACAGAAGAATCGTAATAATAAATAGTAAGATAATGCCCGGCATGGATAGTGTCGCTGGAAAGAGAATTCATCTCTTTTAAGTCGCAGACATATTCGGCGGCACTTTTGCCGGAATGAGTCCGATATTGTTCTGCAATACTCCACAGGCTGTCACCGTCCTGAATCTGGATACTGGTATAATATTTATGGTAGGGACTGCTCTTCTGCTCTTCTGCCTGAGAATTCAAAAGATTTACTGTGGTAAACATAGTACAAAGAGCAAGAGCTGCCGCAGCACTGATCAGAAATCTGGCTGTAGAGCAGTCAGAACGGAAGAAATAATCACTGAGTGAACAAAATGTTTCAGATAAAGAAATGCTTCTGTCCCTGCGGCTTTCTTTTTTTCTGCTTTTTCCTTTCATATTAAAACCCTCCCTGCATGGTAAACTGAAGTAAAACGAAGCAAACTTATGTTCCGGAACATATGTTCTTTGAATGATTGTATTATACATCCAGAACATGTGTTTGTCAATTGATTTTAGAAAAAATCCGAACAAAAGTTTGCCTTTTTTTTAATTCTATGTTAATATAGTATTATCAGGGGCAGTATACTGTTTTAAGATTACCCGATGGGAGGTTTGATTATGTCACAGGAAAAAATTACGCCGAAACAGCAGGAAATATTAGAATATATTAAGGAAACTATATTAAAGAAGGGATATCCGCCGGCTGTCAGAGAAATCTGCGAAGCGGTAAATTTGAAGTCTACTTCTTCGGTCCACTCCCATTTGGAGACGCTGGAGAAAAACGGATATATCCGTCGGGATCCTACGAAGCCCAGAACGATAGAGATTATTGATGACTGCTTTAATTTGGCCCGCCGTGAAGTGGTAAATGTTCCTCTTCTTGGAACCGTTGCCGCTGGCATGCCTCTTCTGGCCCAGGAAAATATAGAAAATTATTTTCCAATCCCTGCTGAGATGCTTCCGGATAAAGAAGTATTTATGCTTCGGGTAAAAGGAGACAGCATGGTAGAGGCCGGTATTTTTAATGGAGATCTGATTTTTGTGGAGAAAACCGCGACGGCTGAGAATGGTGAAATTGTAGTAGCTCTTCTGGATGATTCAGCTACTGTTAAACGCTTTTATAAGGAGAATGGGCATTATCGTCTTCAGCCAGAGAATTCTTCTATGGAGCCGATTTTGGCAGACGAGGTTCAGATTCTCGGAAAAGTAATTGGGCTGTTCAGAATGAAGATGTAAGCATGATTTTGGAGAGGAGCCCGTATCAGTTTACATAATAAAATTATGTAAACTGATACGGGCTCCTCTCCTATTTCCAGGTTAAGATAATAATGTTTCTTGATAAGTTAACATAAAATAATTATGTAAACTTAATGGCGCAGCGCAGCTTAAGCTATGTGTCTGTCAGAGCGCGCTCATAGGTGCGTAAACTAAAAAAGGAGCTGCTGTTACAGCTCCTCTACATTTTCAATGACTTTTCCATCTCTCCAGATACGCTCTAAATCATAGAACAGTCTGTCTTCTCTTGAGAAAATATGGACAATAATATCATTGTAATCCATAAGAATCCAGTTTGCAGTGTTGTAGCCTTCCACCTGGCGCGTTTCAAAGCCAGCCTTAAAAAGCTCTTCCTCCACATTGTCGGCCATGGCCTGTACCTGATTTGGGTTTGCGCCGCCTGCAATAATAAAATAGTCGGCTAAAACAGAGACATTCTGGATATCAATAATCTTAATATCCTCGCCTTTTTTATCTTCCAGGGCTTTAACAGCCAGCTTTACCATTTCCTTAGATGGGTTCATAAGGTCTTCTACTCTCCTTCTTTCTGCACTTCACTTTGTGTACACATTTGCTTCTTATAATAATAATATGCATTCTGAGTCATGATATCTGCATACGTTCCGGATTCATTCAGATAACGGAGAGTACCCTCCATTATTTGAAACAGAGCCTGATCCAGATCCTCAAAGGCCAGACAGCGGACAGACGGAAGATCCTTTACCTTATATCGGCGAGGCTCGATGTAATCAGCAATATAGAGAATTTTGTCCAGAAGGCTCATATCAGGCTTTCCAGTGGTATGGCAGGCAATAGCACTGAGAATTTCAGGATCAGTTATACCGAATTTCTCTTTCGCCATCTGGGCTCCCAGACGGGAATGGATAATAGATGGAGCCTGAAGTTCGCCTTCCGTTAATTCCAGGCCTTTATTTCTGCAGACCTCAATGATAGTTTTATTATCATAACATTTTGCGCAGTCATGAAGGAGACCGGCCAATTCTGCTTTGTCCAAATCATATCCATATTTCATTGCTAAAGCCATACAGGTAAAAGAAACGCTCAGAGAGTGTTCATATCTTCCTGGATTCAGGCTTTCCTTTAATTTTTCACGAATTAAAAAAATTTCACTGTTCATAATCCACGCCTCGATTCATGCTGTCTTGATAGATTAGTCTGTAATGGGTCTGTAAAGCTGATGCTCTCTGATAAACTGCACGACAGGATCTGGAATATAGTCGGAAACGCCCTCCCCATTTTGTATTTTCTCTCTTAAAATTTGAGAAGATACGTCTATTCTCCTAGAGTGAAGACGGCAGATTCTGGCGTCGTACTTTTTTGTCAGATGCTCAATCTGACGGTTTAAAGGAACATCATCATGACCGCAGGAACGGTCAGCCGCCAGGAGTACAGCATTTTTCATCACGATTTCAGGATGATACCACTTTTCTATATCAAAAATAGAGTCGGCTCCCACAATAAAATAAAATTCTGTATCAGGATAAGCCTGTTTTAACAAGAGCAGCGTATCGGCAGTATAGGTATTTCCCTCTGTTCTGCGAAGCTCGAAGTCAGAGCAGGCAAAAAAAGGCGTACTTTCAACAGCCAGACGTACCATTTCTAGACGTTCATCAGGAGACGTAATCAGGTGATCCTTTTTATGAGGCGGCTGCCTGGAAGGCATATACCAGACACAGTCCAGCTCATACTCCTCATAGGCTTGTCTGCCCAGCATCAGGTGGCCGGAATGGATGGGGTCGAAGGTTCCTCCCATAATACCGATTTTTTTCACTTCTGCCAGCTCCTTTCAGGTGTTCTGATGCCTATGGCAGCACAATCTTTCTTTTCTTTTCATCTTTTGCAGGCTTGTAGAGAACAATTTTCTTTCCAATTACCTGAACTACCTGAGAATGTGTTCTCTCAGCTAATACAGCTGCGATGGAATTTCCATCGTCCAGACAATTTTTCAGAACGCTCAGCTTAATGAGCTCTCTCGCTTCCAGAGCCTCTGCTACTGCTGCAGTGAGCTCAGGAGTTACGCTTGATTTTCCAATCTGGAAAATCGGATCTATCTTCATAGCAAGCCCTTTTAAATAGGCTCTCTGTTTACTTGTCATAATTTATCCCCTGTTATTTGTAATAGTCAAATTCCAGGCCATACATACGGACCGTATCGCCCTCTTCAATTCCAGCTTTTTCAAGTTCCTCTAAAATTCCGGAATCTTTCAAAAATCTCTGGAAGAACTGGAAGCCCTTCTCAGAATCCAGATTTGTATAGCCCAGCATCTTTTCAATCTTCGGTCCCTCAACCACAAAGACTCCCTCTTCGTTTTTCTCAACCGTATACGGAAGATTCTCTCCCTGATACTGGTATTCAAATTCCTTCTCAAAAATGACAGGAGTCTGATCGACGGTTTTCAGAAGCTCATTGATATGGTAAAGGAGCTCCTTTACACCCTGTCCGCTGACTGCGGAAATCGCGAATACCTGAATTCCTTCCGGCTCAAATTCTGCCTTCAGGCGATCCACAGGATTTTTCTCTCCGCTTTCCGGATCAAAGTAAATCGCGTCAGTTTTATTGGCCGCGATGACCTGAGGACGTTTTAACAGTTCAGGGTTGTAAGCCTTCAGCTCCTCGTTAATAGCCTTGATATCGGCTACAGGATCCCGTCCTTCTGTGGATGCGGCGTCTACTACATGAACCAGAACTTTGGTCCGCTCAATGTGCTTTAAGAAAGCATAGCCAAGGCCTACGCCCTGGGAAGCTCCCTCGATTAGTCCTGGGATATCGGCCATAACAAAGCCCTGTCCCTCACTTAAATCCACAACTCCAAGATGAGGATTTAAAGTTGTGAAATGGTAATTGGCGATCTTGGGCCTTGCGTTTGAGACGCGGGAAAGCAGAGTAGACTTGCCTACATTTGGGAAACCTACCAGGCCGACATCGGCGATTACCTTTAATTCCAGCTGTACCCAGAGCTCCTGAGCCGGCTGTCCTGGCTGTGCATATTTAGGAACCTGCATGGTGGATGTGGCAAAGTGCATATTGCCCAGACCGCCCTTTCCACCTTTTAAAATCACCTCACGGCGATTAGAACCAGACATATCGGCAATGACCTTTCCAGATTCAAAATCCTTAATAACGGTTCCCTCTGGAACCTTAATGATAATGTCGTCTCCGTCTGCTCCATGGCAGCGGCGTTTTCCTCCGGATTCGCCGTCCTGGGCCGCATATTTGCGGACATGGCGAAAGTCTGTCAGAGTGTTCAGTCCATCTTCCACTTCAAAGATAACATCTCCGCCTTTTCCGCCGTCTCCGCCGTCCGGACCGCCGGCAGCTACGTAGAGTTCCCGCCTGAAGCTGACATGGCCGTCTCCGCCTTTTCCGGATCTGATAAATACTTTTGCGCTGTCGGCAAACATAGCAACACCTGTCCCTTTCTCTGTGATCTATCGTCTGTCTGTAACCAAAAACAGCCCCATACGATGAGGTATGGAGCTGCTTTAATTATTCGTTAATTGCTCTTGGGTAAACAGAAACCTGCTTCTTGTCTCTGCCTTTTCTCTCAAATCTAACAACGCCGTCAACCATAGCGAATAATGTATCATCTCCACCGCGGCCTACGTTGATACCTGGATGAATCTTTGTACCACGCTGTCTGTAAAGAATGTTTCCAGCTAATACAAACTGTCCGTCTGCTCTCTTGGCTCCCAGTCTCTTAGACTCGGAATCACGGCCGTTCTTTGTGGAACCAACACCTTTTTTGTGAGCGAATAACTGAAGGTTCATTTTAAACATCACTTACACCTCCTCAAACCGGATTTTAATATATTGTTCTCCATAGGCTTCTGAAATATTCTGAAGTCCCAGAATAAGAGAATCCATCAGGAGTTTTGACTCTGCACTGACTTCACCGGTAAAAGAAAACTCAAATGCGCCGCTCTCTTCATCCATGCTGCCGTTAAAACCATCATCTGTAAATGCCTCAACAGAATTAGCCATATTTAACGCCAGTGCGGAAACGGAAGCGCAGATAATATCTTTTCCGTAATCGTCATATCCTGCATGCCCATGAAATGAAATTCCACGGCAGGAACCACCAGAATCTTTAAATACGTTTACTCTTATCATCTCTGATTAAGCGTTGATCTTTTCAATCTTAACCTGTGTAAAGAGCTGTCTGTGACCGTTCTTTTTGTGATAGCCAGTCTTGCTCTTGTACTTGTAAACGATAACCTTTTTGCCTTTACCCTCTTTTACTACAGTTGCGGAAACTGTTGCACCGTCAACGGTTGGGCATCCGATCTTTAACTCGCCGTTGTTTACAGCAAGAACCTGATCAAAGGTAACTGTCTCGCCAGCACCTGCACCAAGTCTCTCAACTTTAATGATATCGCCCTCGGCTACTTTGTACTGCTTACCACCTGTTGCAATAATTGCGTACATATGGCACCTCCTCTTATCATTACTCGCCAGCTTCGGCGCCGGAAATCCGGACTTGTAAACCTCACTGTGCGGCATACTGTAGTATAATAGCATTTCTGCCTGAACTTGTCAACTGGTTTAAAAAGAAAAATTTTAAGTTTTTATAAACTTGTTCTGGTCTCTTTTGACGGGTATCTGGCTGAATGAACCTGTTCTGCCAGGGGCCGTTTCACCTTTTTCCTGGTGATCTCCACCAGTCCCAGCTGTGTCATGTCCACCAGCACAGTTTTTACAGGATCTTTTGAGAGTTCCCGCGCCAGCAGGGCCATCAGCTCTGACCTGTGCTCTTCTGTTTCCATGTCTATGAAATCTACTACAATAATGCCTGACAGATTGCGGAGCCTCAGCTGCCGGGCAGTCTCTGCGGCAGCCTCCCGGTTGATTTTAAAGATAGTTTCCGCCTGAGTTTTTTTCCCGGTATATTTTCCCGTGTTTACATCAATGACAGTCAGCGCTTCCGTAGGCTCGATCACCAGATAACCTCCGGATTTCAGCCATACATGCTTCCCCAGAGCCTGCTCCATAGCAGTTTCCAGGCTGTAGAGCTTGGAAAGTGAAAGCAGCGGATCTTCGTAAAAGGATAGTTTATGAAGATCTTCGCTCTGGTTTTCCTCCATATACTGCCTGAGCGTCTCATAACAGTCTCTGTCATCGGTTACAACGGCGTCCAGCTCATTGCTGTAGGCGTCGCGTATGCTGCTGACATAGGAAGGCTCAGAGGAGGCCAGAAGGCTGTAGCAGGTGCGGTGGGAAGCGGCTTCCAGAAGCTTTTGACGTCTCCTGGAAAGCAGGTGAAGCTCTTGCAGAAGGGCTTCCTCCTCCGCTTCCCTTGCATTCGTTCTCACGATCAGCCCGAAGGAACCATCGGTCTCTTTTTCCAGCAGCGCCTGTATGTGATGTTTCCAGGCTTTATCATGAATTTTTCCAGAAAATCCAATCTGCTTTTTTCCCTGGGTTAAGACGAGATATTTTCCTGTAAAATTCAGGTTGGAGGTAAGGACGGGATCTTTCGTCTTGACAGCGTCCCTCTCTACCTGAACCAGAATTTCATCTCCCTGACGGAGCGTCCGTTTCCTGTCTTCCGCTCTGGAGTCAGTGTTAAAATCTGTTTTTTCACACGATTCTTCTTTCTTACACAGTTTCCAGGCCATGTCTGCAAACAGGTGGGTTTTATTATCTGCAAGGCTGTAATAGCCGGTCTGTCCATTTCCCAGATCAATAAAGGCAGAGTTGATATTTTTTACAATATTTTTTACTTTGCCGATATAGATATTGCCCAGAAGTCCCGCCTGCTCTGCAGGTTCCAGATTTAGAGAAACGCAGGTTCCGTTTTTTGTGAGAACTGTGAGAATCTGGTCACCCCATCTGGTAATCAGAAGCTTATTCAATGATTTCTTCTCCATATTCCTCCAACGGTATGAAGCGATGGCAGCTGTCGCTGCCCTGATCGCCGTAAACCTCTTCCCTTTGAATCTGGAAAGCAAAGGTCGGATATTCCTGTCCCAGGGATTCATAGTAGGCGCCGATTACCTGCTCTGGACGGATATTGACAGAGCTTCCGGCAGAGAGCTTCATGAAAATTCTGCCTGCGCCCTGGCGTTCTGGACTGTCGGAAGCCATTTCCTTCCACGATGTTTCTTTCAATGGACTTTCAATGGAAATCCCGTAGAGATAGGGCTTTAAATCCATTTCCTTGACGCCTTTTTTCGTCTTCTTGACAATGGGGATGGAGGGCTGTTCCAGAAAACGGGACAACCCAGTCCAGAATCCGTTCTCATCCTCTGGCTCATAGCCGTCCTTAAACCACATGGTGTAGTCGGCGGCAGCTACCAGTGACATGGCGTTTTTGGCTGAATCAGGGAGTTTTCTGTAGGAGGTGACGGAAATTCCCTCCACATTGACTGCGTTGATCCTCCTTACCATCTCCTCAGAGCTTTCCGTACTGTTTACTTCAATGTCCACGTATTCGCCGTTACTGGTAAGGCCTACGCCTAAAGGCGCGGCGAAGGACATAATCTGGTGGGGACTGAAGCCCTCGCTGTAACGGATATCCACATCGGCCCGGCGCATGACTTTCTGGAAATATCTCATAATATCCAGGTGGCCGACAAATTTGACGGCGCCCTGCTTGCGGAACTTAATTCTTATTTTCATAGCAGACGCCTCCTTTATATTTCAGTGCGCCGCAGGCGGAACATTTCTGCCTGCAGTTTGGCGTGACAGTTTCGTGGAGAGCCTGGTTCCATTCTCTCTTTAAAAATTCCTTGGAAACGCCGGCATCAATGAAATCCCACGGGAGAACTTCGTCCAGAGACCGTTCTCTCAGGGTGTAGAAATCAGGATCTATGCCGCAGGTTTCAAAGGCATTCATCCATACGTCATTTTTAAAGCTCTCTGACCAGGAATCGTAGAGAGCGCCGTTTCTATAGGCCTCTTCAATAACAGTAGCCACTTTTCTGTCGCCGCGGGCCATAACGCCCTCTAAAACGGTAACGTCAGCCTCATGCCAGTTATAGCGGAGACTCTTGTGGTTCAGCATTTCTTTCATTTTTGTATTTACGATATGGGCTTTCTTCAGGTACTCTTCCTTAGTGAACATAGTCGCCCACTGGAATGGAGTAAATGGCTTCGGAACGAAGAAGGAGGTACTGGAAACTACCTGCACCTTGCCGAAGCGCTGCTCCTTTGGAACCTTATAATACTCTTCCGCTACTTTTTCAGCTAAGAGAGCGATTCCCTCCATGTCTTCCACTGTCTCGGTAGGAAGCCCCAGCATAAAGTAGAGCTTAACGCGATTCCAGCCGCCTTTGAATGCCTCTGAGGAACCGTGAAGAATATCTTCCTCTGTCAGTCCTTTATTGATAACGTTTCGCAGCCTCTGGGAACCAGCCTCAGGCGCGAAGGTCAGACTGCTCTTCTTGATATCCTGAACCTTACTCATAACGTCCAGGGAAAAAGCGTCAATACGCAGGGAAGGCAGGGAGACATTTACACCCTTACCGTCAAACTCGTCAATCAGGAAATTGACCAGTCCCTCCAGCTGTGTGTGGTCGCTGGAACTCAGGGAGCTTAAGGAGATCTCCTCGTGCCCTGTGCTTTTCAGCATTTTATAAGCCAGATCTTTTAAAGTTTCCAGACTTCTCTCCCTCACAGGGCGGTAAACCATGCCTGCCTGGCAGAAACGACAGCCGCGGATGCAGCCTCTCATAATTTCCAGTACTACACGGTCCTGAGTAGCCTTGATAAAAGGAACTACAGGCTGTTCTGGGTAATAGGTATCGTTCATTTCCATTACCAGCTGCTTGGAAATAATTTCCTTTGCATGGGGATTATTGGGAACCATCTGTTCAATGGTACCATCCTCTTTGTAGAGGATGTCATAAAAAGCGGGCACATAGATACCTGGAATTTCTGCCGCCATTTCTAAAAACTCTCTTCTGCTGCCGCCTTTGGCCTGGTTTTCCTTGTAGCGATCTAAGAGTTCAAAGTAAACAACCTCTCCTTCGCCCATGTAAAAGAGATCAAAGAATTCAGCGATAGGTTCCGGATTGTAAGTACAGGGACCGCCGCCGATGACAATCGGATCCTCCTCTGTTCTGTCACAGGCATGCAGCGGAATATGAGCCAGATCCAGAAGCTGTAGCACATTGGTATAACACATTTCGTACTGGAGAGTAATGCCCAGAAAATCGAAATTCTTAATAGGATCCTGGGATTCCAGAGCGAAAAGAGGGATGTGTTTTTCCCTCATAATCTGATCCAGATCCATCCATGGAGAGTAGACACGCTCGCAGTAAACATCCTCCCGTTTATTGAACATGTCATAGAGAATCTGGATTCCCAGGTGGGACATGCCCAGCTCATAAACGTCCGGGAAGGCCATGGCGAAGCGGATTTTTCCTGCTGGATCCTTTTTCACCATGTTTACTTCTCCGCCGATGTATCGGGCGGGCTGCTGAACGCTTAGAAGTATTTCATCACTTAACGCTAATTTTCTCATTGTTTTTCCTTTTGAATTTGATAAAATGCAATCGTTGTTATTTTAAAAGTTTCTTAGCGTCAGTACACACTGACGCCAGCGGATTATTATACAACACATCGCCGGTTTAGGCAACTATGAGATAAAAAATCCTTTTAACTCTTTTAACTTAATTCTGGCTTTCCGGACATGCGGCTGCGCGGCTGTTTAAAGCGGCGTTTACAGCACAGCTCAGTACAAGCATGACAAGCGCGGCGCTTACCCAGCAGAAACCAGCATCATATAAAGGCAGTGAATGGCATAAATCTGAGAGGAATCCAAGGGAAAGCCCAGCATTATCAAGCGCATAAATCACGCTGACGCAGCTGACTCCTGCAACAACCATAGGGTATACATACCGGTTTGACGTCCATATACGATGAGATAATCCCAGAAGAATCAGCACGATAGATACAGGATAAATCGCATCAAGTACCGGGATGGAAAGGCTTAATATAGCGTTCAGCCCCAGATTGCAGACTAAAAATGAAAAACCTGTAATCGTAATTACCCACTGTCTGTATCCAAAGAACTGGAACTGTTTTGAAAAGAACTGTGAGATGGAGTTGATGAGTCCGACACAGGTGGTCAGGCAGGCCAGTGAGAAAATAGCTGCCAGGATAACCGCTCCGAATTCACCGAAAAGCTGCGATACAATATGGCGCAGAGTCCATGCTCCATTCTCCTGTACAGCGTAAACGCCGGAACTGCACATTCCCATATAGGCTAACATGATGTAAACAAGAGCGAGAATAGAACCGGCCAATACTCCTGCATATACCGTATGCTTCATAACATCCTTCTTTTCCTTTAACCCAAAGGAGTCAAGGGTAATGGCAATTACCAGCCCGAAGTTAAGGGCTGCGATGGTGTCCATTGTCTGATATCCTTCTGAAAAACCCTTGAAAAACGGCATTTCATATGCAGCCTGAGGAGCCGCTACCTCTACTTTTCCCCTGAAAAGGAAGCTGAAAAACAGTATGCCGAGAAGCAATAACAGATTTGGCGTTAAAAAGCTTCCAATTCGTCTGACAAGCTTTCCCGGGTTCATGCAGAGCCAGAAAGCCAGTGCAAAAAATACAAAAGAATACAGAACCATGAAAAGCTTTATATCTGCCCCTTCCGGAAGGTACGGAGCTACAGCCATTTCAAATGGCACAGATGCGGCTCTCGGAATACCCAGCCCGGGTCCGATAGAAAGATAGATTAAAACGGTGAATACAAGAGAAAAATTTTTTCCTACCTGGTTTGCCAGACAGTCAAGACCGTTAAAACGAGCGACAACAATAACTCCGAGAACTGGAAGCACCACAGCAGTCAGCAGAAATCCTAAAAGTGCGGGAACTGCTGCTGCCCCTGCATTCTGCCCTAAAAATGGCGGAAAAATCAGGTTTCCGGCTCCAAAAAACAGAGAGAACAGCATGAAGCTTACCAATAGCATCTTTTTCCGTGATAAATTCATTTTCATTTCCTCCTACAAAAAAATAAAGACTCGTCTCAAAGATTTCCTTGAGACGAGTCCTGATCATTAAATCAATACCCGCGGTACCACTCAAATTGCAGAATAAAAAATTCTGCCTCTCTTTAGGCTCCAGCAAGCCCTAGACACTAACGTAGCCAACACGAAAATTCTTACTCCAATTATCCGTTTCGGAAATTCAGCTCGGAAGTGATGAGAGATATCAGCTAATGTTTATCGGATTCCAGCTTTCCCGACTCTCTGTAAAACACATTGCAGACTCTGTCTTCGTCATAGCTTTTGTATTCATTTAATTACTTCCAGAATAGCACCAGAGTCTGATTCTGTCAAGAATTTTCAGAAATAAACTCATTTTCTACTTTTTTAAACAATTTTCTCATTCTAAATCAATTTCATGTTTTACATACTTTCATGGAAGGTACGTTTAATTACTTCCAGCTGCTGCTCCCGGCTCAGACGGCTGAAGTTGACCGCATAGCCAGATACGCGGATAGTCAGAGTCGGATACTGTTCTGGATGCTCCATGGCGTCAATTAAGAGCTGACGGTTCATTACGTTTACATTTAAGTGGTGGGCGCCCTGAATAAAATATCCGTTCAGAATCATAACCAGGTTTTTAATTCTCTCGTCCTCTGTTTTTCCGAGAGCAGACGGAGTGATGGAAAACGTATTGGAAACGCCGTCCTGGCAGACTGCCCGGTAGGGAAGCTTTGCAACTGAATTCAGAGAAGCCAGAGCGCCGTGAGTATCCCGTCCATGCATCGGATTGGCTCCAGGGGCAAAAGGTTCGCCTGATTTTCTTCCGTCAGGGGTAGTTCCTGTCTTCTTTCCATACATAACATTGCTGGTGATGGTGAGGGCGGACAGCGTATGGACAGCATTTCGGTACAGAGCATGTTTTTTAAGTTCTGCAGAGAAGAAAGATACAAGTTCTACGGCAATGTCGTCTGCCCGATCATCATCATTTCCATATTTGGGGAAGTCTCCTTCTACCTTAAAGTCCACGGCAATACCCGCCTCATTGCGCACAGGCGTTACCTTTGCGAATTTAATGGCTGACAGGGAATCGACAGCCACAGAAAGACCGGACACTCCAAAAGCAGCGAGCCTTTCTACCCAGGTGTCATGAAGCGCCATCTGGCTGGCCTCATAGGCGTATTTGTCGTGCATAAAGTGAATAATGTTAATAGTATCTACATAGAGTTCAGCGACATAGGCCAGAGTTTTTTTATAATCAGCCAGAACATGGGAATAATCCAGAACTTCATCCGTATTTTTTTCAATATCCGGGATAACCTGGATTGCCTTCCTCTCGTCTACACCGCCATTAATGGCGTAAAGAAGGCTTTTGGCCAGATTGGCTCTGGCTCCGAAAAACTGCATCTGCTTTCCAACCGCCATTGCCGATACACAGCAGGCGATACAGTAGTCGTCTCCATACATAGGACGCATCAGATCGTCATTTTCATACTGAATGGAATCTGTCTCAATACTCATGCGGGAACAGTAAGTTTTAAATGCTTCCGGCAGATTCTGGCTCCACAGCACAGTCAGGTTCGGCTCCGGCGCAGTGCCCAGATTGGTCAGAGTATGGATATAGCGGAAGGAATTTTTTGTAACGAGAGTACGTCCGTCGACTCCCATGCCGCCAAGACTTTCTGTCACCCAGGTAGGATCTCCCCCAAACAGTTCATTGTATTCAGGGGTGCGCAGATGGCGCACAAGACGAAGTTTGATAATAAACTGATCAATCAGCTCCTGGGCTCCTGCCTCATCCAGAATACCGGCGTCCAGATCTCTCTGAATATAGACATCAAGGAAGGTGGCAGTACGTCCAAGGCTTGTAGCCGCTCCATTGTTTTCCTTGATTCCTGCCAGGTATGCCATATAAAGGTTCTGAACAGCTTCATGGGCATTTTCTGCCGGCTTTGTAATATCGCAGCCATACCGCGCAGCCATATCAGCCATTTTCTGAAGAGCGCGGATCTGTTCGCTGACATCTTCACGAAGACGGATTCTTTCATCTGTCATAGGTCCGTCCAGCAGCTTTAAATCTTCTTTTTTGGATTCGATTAAAAAGTCAGTTCCGTAGAGAGGAACGCGGCGGTAATCTCCTACAATGCGTCCGCGCCCGTAAGCATCTGGAAGTCCGGTTAAAAGGCCGGCAGTTCTCGCTTTTCTGACACGTTCCGGATAAGCGTCAAATACGCCGTCATTGTGGGTTTTTCTGTATAAATTAAAATGTTTTTCCACCTCTGGATCCAGTTTGTAGCCATACTGTTCCAATGCGCTTTTAGCCATTCTCATGCCGCCGAAAGGATTGACAATCCGCTTTAAAGGGGCATCTGTCTGCAGTCCTACAATGACTTCGTTGTCTTTATCAATGTAACCGGGAGCGAAGTTGTCAATTCCAGATACGACAGTAGTGTCTACATCAATGATCCCTTTTTTTACTTCTTCTAAAATCAGGGCATGAGCCTTCTCCCAGACTTTTTTTGTTTTTTCAGTAGTTCCGGTGAGAAATTCGTCATTTCCTGCATAAGGCGTATAGTTTTTCTGGATAAAATTCCTTACGTTTACGACATGACGCCACTCTCCTGTCTTAAATCCTTTCCATGCGGTACAGTTTACATCGATACTCATGTTTTCGATCTCCTTTCGCCTAAAGACATTTTACCAGTGCTTTTACCTGTTTATTTTTGAAAATATTCATTCATCATGTTCTGCCATTGTTCCAATTCCGCAGCATTTTGGGGAGGGACATGTTCCAATCTGTAGGGGATTCCCATAGCCTTATATTTCGGTACACCCAGTACATGGTAAGGAAGAAGCTCTACTTTTTTCACGTTTTTAACCTCTTTGACTGATTCAAACAATCCCAGAAGGTGCTCTCTGCTGTCTGTAAGTCCGGGAACAACTACATGCCGAATCCAGACAGGAATATTAAGCTTCTGCACAGCGTGAAGAAACCGAAGGCTTTCATCTATGGGCTGTCCTGTGATGTTGAAATAACCTTCCCTGGTGTAATGCTTCATGTCGAAGAGCACCAGATCCGTATGTTTCAGAATTTCCTCATAGCTTCCCGTTCCTACTCCCGCCGTATCGAGACAGGTGTGAATTCCATGGCTTTTGCACAGGGCCAGGGTTTCGGTTAAAAATTCCTTCTGAAGGAGAGGTTCTCCTCCGGAGAAGGTCACTCCTCCATCTGTGCCGTAATAGGGTTTAAAACGGTTTAGAACAGCTATGATTTCTTCCGGGGTTTTCGTCTCTGCCCTGCCGTCTATATCCCAGGTGTCGGGATTATGGCAGTACTGGCATCTGAGGCGGCACCCCTGCAGAAAAATTACTGTGCGGATACCAGGACCGTCTACCAGCCCCATAGATTCCCAGGAATGAATGTATCCTTTTGTCATGGCATTGTGTCCTCCCTGAATGGAAATAAAGTAAATATGAATGAATCAAAACAGATAATATGGCCGCCTGGATTCCTTGGCGAATTCGATTTGTTTTAAGAAAACAAAAAAAGCCAAACCTCCAGGCAGACTGCCCAGACGGTCGGCTTTTTAAAATCATACTTCATGTGGTTTATTCCACTTCCGTCAGTCATATGATAGTTTCACTATACAAAACAAACCTGCGTTTGTCAAGAGGATACGCCTGTTTATTTTAAGCTTTTTTCATAATATTGTTTTCGGATCTCTTCTGGTACCAGGCTTCCTCCAGTTGCCCACGCAATATGGACGGCCTGATCCATGTTCTGATCCAGCCCATGATTTAGCAAAAATTTATGGCATTCCAGACTGGAACAGATAACTGCCGGGCCCTGAAAGGCAGCGCAGGAGCTGGGTTCAATAAACATGGCTTCTGCATCCATAAAAGAACGCAGATAGCGGTATAAATGTTCGTCTGTGACAGTGAACTCTCCGTCCAGCAGAGGGGAAATAAGTTTTCCAACAAATTTTGAAGGCCGTCCTACCGCCAGGCCATCTGCTTCCGTAAGGCCGGAAAGACCAATATCCTGAACACAGATTTCATCGTGAAGACCAGTCATGACGCCTAACGCCATGCAGGGGGCCTGGACAGGCTCTATAAAGAAACAGTGAACGGAATCTCCAAAAATCTGTTTCAGACCGAAGGTGATGCCTCCAGGAGCCCCTCCTACGCCGCAGGGGAGATAGACGAACAGAGGGTGGGATCGGTCTACTGTGATTCCCATATCATCCAGCTGTTTCTTCAGACGTCTGGCAGCTGTGGAATAGCCCAGGAACAGATTGGCAGAGTTCTCATCATCCACAAAATAGCTCATAGGATCCTGTTCTGCCTGTGCTCTCCCTGCTTTAACTGCTTCGCTGTAGTCGGAAGCATATTCTATCACACGGACTCCTTTTTCACGGAGCAGCTTCTTTTTCCATTCCTTAGCGTCCATAGACATATGTATGGTCACGTTATATCCTAATGCAGCGCTGATTATGCCAATAGACAGTCCCAGATTTCCTGTAGAACCGGCATGAATTGAATAACTGCTGAAGAATTTCCGAAATTCCGGGCTGCAAAAGGCGTCATAAGTTTCACCTGGACGTATCATACCCTGGGACAGAGCCAGATCCTCGGAATGTTTGAGAATTTCATAGATACCTCCTCTTGCCTTCACTGATCCTGCTGCTGCCAGGTGGCTGTCCATTTTCAGCAGAAGGCGTCCCCTCAGATTTGCATGAAACGATTCATTCAGAACATGCTTCATTGAACTGATTTCAAGGAGAGGAGATTCTATTATTCCATCTGTCATTTCGGTTTCAGGAAAAGCCTTTTTTATAAAAGGAGCAAAGCGTGTCCATCTTTTTTCTGCATTCTCTATATCTGCCGCTGAAAAAGGCAGCTGCTGGAGTGCGGAGCAGGCATCTGTCAGCCTGTCATTGCTCCAGAAAATTTCTTTTCCCTGAGACATTGGACGGATCAATGGAAATCGTTCTGTTAATTCATATGGATGATTATTCCGATTCATTTTTATCATGCTCCTTCACTAAAAATGATGCCAGATTATTAAAAAGGAATACCTAAAGTTTCAGATGGAATCAGCAGACGGATGGCTGCCTGCATCTTTTGGTATTGACAATGAGAAATCGTTATCTTCTTTTTACAGACAGAAACTTCCTCCAGCTCCTTTAAGCGGCTGACGCTTCTCACTACAGTCCGGACGCTGACGCCGATATTGCTGGCGATAGTCTGATAGTCGGTCTGCACCATCAGCGGCTGCTCTGCCTTGGCATGCAGAAGATAATGCTGTACCAGGTAGTATCTTACCCTGTCTATCCCTTTTTGGTAATATAGAATTCCGTCGTTGCCGGAACGCTGATAGAGGTCGTTGGCAACAATGTAAGTACAGCGGTACAGCATGTCTACATGCTTCATCAGATACTCATAGATAACAGCAGAGCTGATGCGCAGGGCTGTAACTGCGGTCTCTGCAACCACAGTAGCGACACATTGTTCCTTGCGGGCCAGTACCTCCAGCAGGCCGACAGAGCCGTTTTCACTGGTAATCCGGAAATAAAAATAATTATTTCCGTCGTTGTACTCTCTGGTTCCCAGAGCTACGCCGGATTCAATAAAATATACATAATCGGGAAAATCCCCCAGATTTATGATAACGGATCCGGCTGGGTAGGAAAGATGAACGCCCTGGGTCTTGATTTCTTCAGGAAGTACAGAAATATTAAATTGATTATAGGAATCGTATTTTCTCCAGAGCTCCCTCAAATTCATGGTATCCTCCTAAAAACGGTTTATCCAGCTAAACGACCAGCACATCTTTTACTCCGGCGCTTAACGCTGCCTCCCGCAGCATCTGCATATAGGCGTCATCCGGCTCCCTTGTGGATGCAAAATTTTTCCGGACGCCGTAATGACGGAATTTAATTAATTTATACCGCACATTGGGATAATTTGCAATCAGGCTGCTTCCAAGTTTTACAGTTTTCAGGTTATCCACAACTTCTGGAACTACAACCGTCCTGATTTCATAAAGCTTATCCATAGCAGCCATTTGACGGATGTTTTCTGTGACAACAGACAGACCTCTTCCGGTGAGGCGGAGGTGATCTTCCTCACTTCCTGCCTTCAGATCGATCATGGTTTTATCAGTTACTGCCAGCACGTCCTCTCTCTCCCACAGAGGAATCTGCCCGTTAGTGTCCATATAAGCGGTTTTTCCATCTGCGCGGACCAGCGTGTAGAATTCTTTTAAAAAGTCAAGGTAAAGACTGCACTCTCCTCCTGAGGTTGTAATGCCGTTTACAAAAGGAAAAAAACTGCGGATTTCTTCATACAGCTGGAGGGCAGTCATATTCCTTATCTTGGGGGAGGAGTCAAACTGACATGTTTTCAGACAGGTGTCACAGCTGCAGCATTTGGAATAATCATAAGAAACAATTCCGTTTTCCATCGTAAGCGCGCCTGCGGGACATGCGCTTACACATGCCCCGCAGTTTCTGCACATATGAATGGTCTCCGGATTGTGGCAGTAAAGACAGTTCTGGTTACAGCCCTGAAGAAAGACTGCAGTACGGTTTCCAAATCCGTCTACACTGCTGAAAGGGATAATTTTATTGACCGGAGCCGTGATATCCATTAGTTTCCACGCACCTTTCTGTCCAGGAGATGAAGGTTTTTATCAACGACAGCGCCGTTGACAGTGGCCTCGTTTAAGGTCATCTGCTCCTGGTTGAATTTCTCAATATCAGAGCGCTTTACCAGGTATCCGGTGACGCGCACCAGATCAGAATCTCCGGAATAGAAGGAGAGGTATCTGGTTCCAGTGGAGAAGGCTCCCTTCAGGATGTCGAGGAGATACTGCGGATTGTTCTCCACTGTATGGTCAAAGGGGAACAGCTCTCCGCAGCCGGCATCGCAGCCCTTGTGCATCCGGGTGAAATGTTGAATCTGAAGGGGAAGTTCCGGTTCCTCGCCAATTGGAATTCTGCCGCCTGGCGTGGATTCTGTATCCTCCATAACGCCTACCTGAGCGTGAAGGCCGTATTTTCCATAGGCCGCTGGCCGCTTGTTAATCTCTGCCCGGATGCGATCCATAATTGCCTCTCCAAAGGCGTCTGCTTTCTCGTTATGTCCGTAGCGCTCGCCCGGCTCAGTCAGGCCCAATGCCTTATTTACGCACTCTGCCAGTCCCACAAAGCCGAACATTCCTACCATGTAGTCTTTCTCTTTGTGAATCAGGCCTTCGTGGTAGAGGAAATTATTTTCATAATAATGGCATTCGTCTACAATAAAGCGGCAGCGGCTGTCAATGGCGTCGCAGACAGCTGTCACTGCGTCAGGGATAACACGTTCTAACAGATCCTCAGGACTCTTTGCAAGCTCAGGAAGCCGGTTCATGTTCAGACGAACCAGCGTCAGGCCGCAGCCTCCGATAGGCAGAGTATTGTAGCAGCTGACAACTGCATAGTCTCCCATTTCTCTGCGGTAGATCTTATCGTTGGCAAAGCTTGGCTTGGCCGCTGTCATGGCTGTATCCAGAGCTGCCAGTATGAAGCTGTCAGGAGTATCGTCTCTGTAAAGAAGCGTCATATTCGGACATGGTCTCTGCATTTCCTTTGTCAGCTTTAAGACAATGCGTCCGGCCTTTGTGTCCTCTGGTCCCAGATTGGCGTGGCAGAAGGCGTTGGAGATAGTCCGGTCCACATGAACTAACAGGAAGCGGATTGCTTTTTCTGCTTCGGCCTCATCTGTTACAAACGGCTCCAGAAGTGTTCCCAGGTTTCCAATGTAAACGGGAAGCCCGCCGTCTGCCGGGATGTTATGGTACAGGCAGAGAAGATTTCCCACTGCGTCCCAGATATCCTTGGGCGGCTTCAGCATGAGAAATTCACTTCCCTGCTTTAAAAATTTTTCGTAGTCCGGCACGCAGTAGCGCGTGCGGTAGGGAGTTTTTCCCTCAAACATATCCATCATGGCGCCGTTTGCAAAGTATTCCTTTGATTTTTCCGTATACTCTACCAGTTCGATGGAATTTTCTGCAATCTTTGCCATGTCCTTTAATCTCTGGTTAAAGGTAACCTTAGGATTTTTGATGGTGTACAGGATATCGTTTGTCATATCAAAAGATGCCATGTCAGTCCTCCTTTTACTGTTTAGGCGGTTACGCCCGTTTCATTTTTCTGCAGGCTCTAATGGAGAAGACAGCCAGACCGATGAGGGTTGCACAGTAAGGAATGGTCTTAACCAGATCAGACGGCCATCCCAGGGTCGCCACTGCGTTTGACAGGGCGTCTGCCACACCAAATAACAGAGAAGTGGCGGCTGTACCAATTGCCCCTCTCTGCCCCATGGCTTCGGCTGCCAGAGCAATCCATCCACGGCCGCTGACCATGTCTCTGGAGAACCAGGACACGTAGCCCATGGACATGAAAGCTCCGCCGAGACCACTCATAACGCCGCTGATCAAAAGCGCGGCTGCCTGAGTCTTCATCACACTGATGCCCACAGAATCCGCCGCCTCTTTTTTCTCTCCAACTGCGCGGATGTGGTATCCAAGTGATGTCTTCTTCAAGAGCAGGTAGGTGAATACCACTGCCAGAATCGACAGGTAGGTAAGCACGTTGTGGCCGGATATGGCCGGTCCGATAATCGGAATCTGCTCGATAATCGGAATATTGATATTTGGCAGCACCTTGCTGGTGAGGGCCACACTGGTACCCTTGTCATGGGCTACCAGATAGAGGAAGAAGATGGTTCCTCCGCTGGCCAGGCTGTTGATGGCAATGCCGCCTAAAATGATATTAGTTTTATAGTACAGGGTAAAGAAGGCCAGTACTCCCGCAGCCAGCACGGCGAAGAGGATGGCGAAGGCCAGTCCGGCCCAGGCGCTTCCAAACAGGTAGCTGAAATACATTCCCGCAAAGGCGGCAATCAGCATCATGCCCTCCAGGGCAATATTCGGAACGCCGGCCACATCAGATACAACTGCTCCCATGGAGGCAAACAGAAGGGGTGTGGCCACACGAAAAATTGAGTAGAAAAAGTCACTGGTAAAAATCAGGTCTGCAAGCGCTTTCATCCCTTCACCTCCTTCTCAATCCAGTTTTGTTTGTATTTGTGCAGGAACCGTTCTGCTGAAATAAGCAGGATAATAATACTCTGAAGAATCGCGATCATCTCTGTAGGAATATCAGAGGAACGATTCACCAGATCTGCTCCAATCCGCAGGTAGCTGACAAAAAAAGCTGCCCCAATAACGCCCAGCGGGTTATTTCCAGCCAGCATGGCAATCATGGCGCCATCGAAGCCGTAACCGGGAAGAGCTGTCCACTCAAACCGCTTATGCATGCCAATACACTCGATGATTCCTCCGGCTCCGGCGATGGCGCCTGCCGCCAGGTGGACGATAATAATCACCTTAGTTACGTTAATACCGGAATAGCTGGCAAACTTTGCATTATTTCCAGTCATGCGGATTTCATAGCCCCATTTGCTCTTGAACATAAACAGGTATACCAGCACTGCGCATAAAATGGCAATCAGAAAGCCGGAGTGGATTCTGGTTCCCGGCACGATATTAGAAAGAACAGCGTTGGAACGGTACTTGTAAGATACCAGGGACGCTACTTTCGGATCGCGCATGACGTTATTTAATAGATACAGACCAACTCCCAGGAGAATATTGTTCATCATCAGGGAGGTTACCATCTCATTGGCTCCATATTTTGCTTTCAATACGCCTGGAACCAGCATAATGATCATACCGGCTGCAGCTCCCGCAGCGATACAGGCGATGGGAAATAAAACAGGAGGCATTTTCAGCCAGATTGCTAAGAAGGATCCGGCGATTCCAGATATGAAGAATACACCCTCTCCGCCCAGGTTAAACAGATTGGCCTTAAACATAACCGCCATGGCCAGACCGGAAAAAATAAGGGGAACTGCTGTTTCCACAATGTTTCCCAGGTATCGTTTGGAAGAAAACGGTGCCAAAAGGAAGGTTTTAATGGATTCCACTGGCTGATCGCTGACCAGCAGGATAATGACAAAAGCCACCAGGATTGCCACCAGCATGGAAACGGCGGTTCTTATGATGTTAAATGAACGCTCTCTGCTCACCCTTCTGCCCTCCTTATCTGTTCTTCGCTGTGCCTTTCAAGTCCCAGCATGTAAAGTCCCAGCTTTTCTTCATTCAGTCCTTCTGTATTGTCAAAATAAGCCACAATTTCTCCCTCGTACATAACGGCGATCACATCCGAGAGCTTTAATGCCTCGCTTAAATCAGCAGAGATTAAAAGCACAGCGCAGCCCTGATCCCTCAGCTCCATCATTTTCTTATGGATAATGTGGGCTGCTCCGATGTCCACGCCTCTGGTAGGCTGTTCTGCAATCAGCACCTCAGGGCTGTGGCTGCATTCTCTGGCTACGACTACTTTCTGCATATTTCCGCCAGACAGCATTCCCACGTTCTGCCCAGTGCCGGAACAGCGTATCTCGTAAGATTTAATGCGATCCTCTGCAAATTTCAGTATTTTTTTATAATTCAGAAGGCCTCCGCGGCAGAATTCCCTGCTGCTGTACCGGTTTGAAACCATATTTTCTGCAATAGATTCCTGTCCTGCAATACCCTGCTCCATACGATCCTCCGGCACATAACCGAACTGCATTCGGCGGATCTGCTCAATGGACAGGTTCTTTACAGATGTCCCGTTCAGAAGAATATCTCCGTCTTTTATCATCCTCTTTTTTGTCATCAGCTCTACGAGCTCCACCTGTCCATTTCCCTGGACACCGGCAATTCCGAAAATCATACCGCCCCGGACGCTGAAATTAATGTTGTTCAGCAGCCTGACCTGATTTTTATCGGTGTAGGACAGGTTTTTGACCTGAATTTTTCTGTCGCCAGGCTTGGGGATCGTTTTCTGGATGGAGGTATCCATCTCACAGCCCATGATCATGGCTGAAATTTCCTGCTCCGTTACATCCTTTGTCTCGCAGCAGCCTACGAACTGGCTGGCTCTCATAACTGTGATGCGGTCGGAAATCCGTTTGATTTCGGGAATTTTATGGGAAATGAACACAATGGTGTGTCCCTGCTTTTTCAGATTAATGAGTTCGTCGAAGAGCTGGTCTGTCTCCTGAGGAGCCAGCACAGCGGTCGGTTCATCCAGAATCAGGATCTCTGCGCCTCTGGCCAGAGCCTTTAAAATTTCTATTTTCTGTTTTACGCCTACGGGAAGAGTCTGGGTAACAGCTTCTGCGTCTACGTCCAGATTATATTTTTTACTGATTTCTTTTGTGAAGCGGACGGCCTCCTCCTCACTGACAAAAAGTCCTTTTTTTGGCTCCATGCCAAGGATAATATTCTGAGCCGCCGTAAAGGATTCCACCAGCATAAAATGCTGATGCACCATTCCGATTCCATGAGCGATCGCATCTTTGGAAGAGGAGAACCTGACAGGTTCTCCCCTTAATATGATCTCTCCTGATGACGGCGGTTCCATTCCGAATAAGATTTTCATCAGGGTAGATTTTCCCGCTCCATTCTCTCCGACCAGAGCGTGAATCTCTCCCTTTTTCAGATTGAAATTGACATTTTTGTTTGCTGCAATCCCATTGCCATAAATTTTTGAGATGTTTTTCATCTCCAAAAGATAGTGTTCCATCAGGATACCTCCGTGAACTATGGGCGTACAGCCTCGCGGATTTCATTTACCTTCTCTGTGGTAATACCGGTGGTTGGAGTCATCTCAATTTCTCCGGCAATTACCTGGTTCTTTAACTCTTCGATTTTCGCTCTGTCTTCCTCTGACAGTAAAGTCTCATAGAACTCGTTCTCAGCAATGCCGACAGCGCCCTCGGCGATTCCGAATACCTCTCTTGTTCCGTATGGAATCTCACCCTTCATGGCTCTGTCTACTGCTTTTACAGCGTTCTCAGGAATGTTCTTGATAGCGGAAGTGATAATCACGCCTGCCATCTCAGGTTTTGTATCCTTTAAGGCTTCTGCCTGGTCGGAGTCAACGCCGATGGCAAATTTGTTCTGAGCTACAGCTGCATCGATCACACCCAGGCCGGACTGTCCTGCTGCCGCGAAAATAACGGAAAGGCCGGAATTGTAGAGAAGAAGGGCATTCTCCTTTCCCTTGGCTGTATCAGTAAAGCTTCCAACATAGGAGGCTGCTACCTTGATGTCTGGATTAACTGCCTGAGCACCTTCAATATATCCCACTAAGAACTCGTTGATTCCAGGAATATCCATACCGCCTACGAAGCCGATCTTATCCTCACCAAGTTCTTCTGCCTTGAGAGCTGCAGCTGCTCCTGCCAGGAAACTCATCTCATTATTTTTTGTTCCCATGATGTATACGTTTGCAGGCGGGTCTGTAAGCTCATCGTCCAGATTGATGAACAGCTGATCCGGATACTCCTCTGCTGCCTGAACCAGGGCATCGTCGTTGTTGCTGGAAATAGTTAAAATTAAATCATAATCAGCCTCGCACATATCCACGAGAACCGGATAATATTTGGATGTGTCCAGTCCAGCCTCCACATAGTCTACCGTTACGCCAAGCTGCTCCTCGATAGGCTCAATGGCGCGGAAGGAAGCGTCAAAAAATGATTTGTCTCCCAGGTTTCCAGGAATCATAAGCGCTACCTTGTAGTCCTCCGGGTTTGCTGTCTCTGCGTCTTTCTGCTGCTCTGCTCCGCTTTCAGCTGCCTTGGACGGAGCGGTTGTCTCCTCCGGTTCCGGCGCGGAACATCCTGTTACCAGACTTGCAGTCATGCAGACAGCAAGCGCTGCGGCTGTCAGTTTCTTCATAGTGATTGTCCTCCTCATAATCGTTTTCTCTATCGAAAGCGCTCTGGCTTTTGATTAAAATAAATCATAAAATAAGTGAAGTTAAAAATACTGTTTTAAAATCTGAAAGAATCGTTTTGTGTCCACATGGCCGGCAAATAAAAGGCGGCCTTCCTCTGGAGCGTCAATTTCATAATAATTGGAGAGATTTACCAGAGTTCCCCGGGTCAGGGAACCGCTTAACTCAACCGTATAATTGCCTCTCTGCAGGGAAACTACCTCCGGATCCAGCAGATAGGCGATTAAAAGCACATCGTGAAAGGTGACAGGAAAGCCGGTAGCCTTCTGGAACAGGGAAACTCCCTCCAGAAAGTAATTCATAACCGGATCTTTTCGCCTTCTCCAGCTGTCAAGCATATCCGGACTTATTTTCAGGTATTTTGTCACATCCAGTCCCATCAGAATCAGATGTTCAGACTGCTCCATCACAAGCCTGGCTGCTTCCGGATCGCAGGCAATGTTCCACTCAGGCTTTGCGTCGAAAAAAGCGCCTCCCATGGCGAGGATTTTTACATGGCGCATCAGCCCGGGTTCCCTGAGAAAGGCCATGGCGATGTTTGTCATGGCTCCCATTGCCAAAATGACAAGATCGGGATTTTCTCTGACATATTGAAGGATTAAATCTTCTGCCAGGATATCAGCCGGAGCCTTCGGGCTGTTTTTCATAATGGGGTACTGGATGGGATCTGCCCCAGCACTGTGCTCTCGTTCAATCAGAGCCTTTCCATGCCCGGCCGCTACAGGGACATCTTTTTTCCCGTAAAGACTTAAAAAGTCCAATACCATCTCAGCGCGCTTTTTCGTATCTCCAAATACAGTTGTAACTGCCATGATGTCCAGACAGCCGCAGGTAAGAGCCAGGCGGAACGCCGCTGTATCATCAGTGTCATCACCGAAATCTGTATCAATTAATATTTTTGTTTTTTTCATTCTGTTTTTCTTTTTTATGAAATATTGGGAATTTATGTATTGTTTGCAGGTTTATTATATAGGGAAACCACAAACAGGAAAAGGACAGTTGTCCTTTTGTTAGTCGAATATTGTGAGTTTTTGTAATTTTTTTTGTTTATAATCAATAAACATTAGTCAAACTAATGAAATTTAATTAAAAAAATTAATAAAAAAGACCAGCTCTTTTTTGAACTGGTCTCATTGCCTTTATTTAGAAAATGGAATGATGTTTCGTTGTTCTTTCAAAGCTGCATTACAGACCCAGCTCTGCTTTCAGCTTCTCCAGAGCCAGGTCAGTGGAAGAAGATTCGGAAGAAGCATATTTTTTCATCAGATCCTCTTCTTCTGCTTCCGTGTGGTTCCTGTTAAGAGATTCTTCAGCCTGTGCTCTGGCAAGTTCCCGGTCTGCCTTTTCCTCCATCCGTGCGAAGGCATCAAAAGCGCCTTGAGCTGTATCTCTGGAGGACAGATCGCTGGCTTTTTTTGTTACCTTAGCAGTTACGGCCTTTGCCTTAATCTGAGCCGCTTTCTGCTTCATATCGTTGATTTCATCCTCCATCTGGCGCAGCTTTTCACGAATTGTATCTGCAGCCTGCTTGGCAGACAGGTAAGCAGCTTCCTGGGAACCCGCTCTCTGATTATAGCTCTGCTCTTTTTCAAGAGCTTTCTTTGCGTCCGCCTCATTTCCGGCCTTCAGAGCGTTAATTGCAATAGAATGCCATGTTTCAGCTTCTTTTTTCAGCTCGTCTAACTGTTTTTTTGTGAGGGCTTCGTTAGCCAGAACGTCCAGGGAAGCCTGCTTCATCTTTCCATATTCCTGGACAGCGTCCAGAATGGTCTGATCAATCAGCTTCTCAGGATCCTCAAATTTGTCAATCAATTCATTCATATTTGCCTTTACAATAGTTCCGATTCTGTCGAAAATTCCTGCCATACGTATGTTCCTCCTGCACTGCTTTATTCTTTATATTTGTTTTTCAGCTCCTCTTCTTCCGGAGATAAGCTGACAGGTGTGTCTAAAATCTCTTTCAGCGTTTTTGCTTCAGCTGCCTTTTTTTCCTGTATTTTGAAGCAGATCAGCCCTGCTGCCATGATAATGAGGGCAGCTGCCCCGCATACAGCGTAGAGAAGCGCCGCTTTTGCATGGCCTGCTGTGTCAGCCATAATCAAATCTGCAGACTTTACAAAAATTTTTTCAAAGAATTCTGCGTCTGACAGAGAACTGTCAGCGTAATAGCGATCCGCACAGTCCAGAAACAGATTTCTCGCGTCAGCGTCCATTACGCTGTCAGCTGCTGTGCCGGTATACAGGTAAGTAATATACTGAGACGGCGCGTATTCCATAAAGGCAAAGATCATATGGCCCTCATCAGAATAGAGAGAATCGTAGAGTTCAGCCAGATAAGCCTCTGCCTCTGCGTCTGTAATCTCTCCGCCTTTTCCTCCCAGGCTGTCTGTAATGAGAAGGTAGGGCTGAATGCCTGTCTTCTCCTGAAAATATTTCATGGCATCCCTCACAGAGGAGTCATTTCCCAGCCAGTCAATGGAATCGTCAATCCAGCGGTCCTCAGTCACGCATGCGCTTTCCGGCAGCTTTTCCCGCACTGGCTGCCTGGCTGCGTCTGCTCTGGCTGTCGCTGCATTCCAGAACAGTATAGCGGAGAAAATGACCATAATAGCCATAAGAACCATATACCAGCCGGGAATCCCTCCGCCTCTTTTGCTATTTTCCTGGTAAATCTGCTGGCTGTTCTGGCTGTATTCCTTACTGGAGGGCTGGCCGCCGAAGGAACCATTGTCTGCAGATCCTGCAGGAGAAGACAGCGGCATCTGAGTTTTATTGGAAAATCCTCCGCCCCCTCCAAAGCCAGAAATAAAAATACCGCCGAACAGAGGCCGGGAAGACGAAGGCCTGGGCCGTCTGTGGTTTGGATAGAAGCCACCGATGCGCCCTCCTCCTGAACTGTGTCCTGAGTAACGAACCCCTCCGCCTCTGGAGTTTCCTTTACTGGAGGAGCGTCTGCTGGAAAATCCTCTGCTTCCCCCGCTGGAAAATCCTCCTGAACGTCCTCCTGAATGTCCGCCGCCGGAACGGCCCCCTCCTCTTCCCATATTTTTTCCTCCGTAATATAGATAAAATTAAAGTCAGAATATTATAAAAGCTATGTCTAAATTATAGACGAAAACTGTAAAATTGGCAATGAAAAGTGGAAAAACTTTCAAGGAAACCTGTCCGTACGCATACATTACGATATATCGTTACAGACAGGAGGCTTATATATGCCTGACGCGGCAGCCATTACTCCTCTTCACATTCTTTATCTAGTGGGAGTAATTTCTATTCTTGCAGTTATGATTATGCGGCTGGACACACCGCTTGTATGTATTTTTTTCCTTTTTTTAATAGGATCTGCTGGACTTCATTCTGTAGTAGGAGGAATTCAGACTGTATTCAACGCGGCTCTTTTTGCAGCCCGTGAGTTTATGGAAATTATCGCGACCATAGCTTTAGTAACAGCACTGTCCAAATGTCTGGGGGAACTGGGAAGTGACCGGCTTTTAGCAGAACCAATAAAGCGAATTGTGAAGACTCCTTCAGCCGCCTGGTGGGCTCTGGGAATTTTCATGTTTTTAGTCTCTCTGTTTTTGTGGCCGTCTCCGGCAGTAGCTCTCATAGGAGCCGTCATGCTTCCATTCACCTTTAAGACAGGTCTTTCCCCTCTTTTAGCAGCTATGGCCATGAATCTGTTTGGCCATGGTTTTGCTCTGAGCTGGGATGCGGTAATTCAGGGCGCGCCTGCCGTGTCTGCATCAGCTGCCGGCATCTCCGCTTCTCTTCTGCTTGGAGAAGCCAGGCCGGTTTTTCTAACTATGGGAATTGCGACAGCTGCAGCTGCCTTTCTTTTAAATAAAAGAGAAATTTCCGGGCAGGGTTCTGCAGCTGCAGGAGCAGGCAGAACTTTGGCTTTCAAACAGAAAAAACAGGAGGCAGAATCAGAAAAAGAAGTTCATGAAAAGCCTCTGAAACCATCAGCCAGAATCATGGCTGTTTTAACTCCGCTGGCTTTTTTGACAGATATATGTATTATGATTTCCAGAAATTTAAGTGGCGGAGAGGCTACCAGCATTGTTTCCGGAACAGCGGTGGCTCTGATGTGTCTGGGCTCTGTACTGGGTTTTGGCCGTCATTCCCTGAAAAAAGTCACTTCTTACCTGACGGACGGGTTTCTGTTTGCTATACAGATTTTCGCTCCTGTCATTGTAATTGGGGCGTTCTTTTTTCTGGGAGGAAACGGGATTTCATCAATTCTGGGTGAAAATTTCCAAACGGGAATTTTAAACGACTGGGCTGTCTGGCTGGCTTCCCATGCGCCGTTAAACGCATATATAACAGCTTTTCTCCAAATTGTGATAGGGGGGCTGACAGGCCTGGACGGTTCCGGCTTTTCCGGCCTTCCTCTGACAGGAGCCATGGCCCGGACTTTTGGAGCGGCCACAGGAGCCTCTGTCCCCGTTTTGGCGGCTTTAGGACAAATTTCAGCTATCTATGTAGGAGGCGGAACTATTGTGCCATGGGGAATTATTCCTGTAGCTGCTATCTGTGGGGTCAATCCTGTAGATTTGGCAAGAAAAAATCTGCTTCCTGTAGCCATAGGATTTCTGGCAGCCTTTCTGACCGCCTGTTTTCTGCTCTAGGAAGATGATAATAATGAATATTGTGTCAGGAGGAATTTTCATATGAATAAAATAGCTGGCTTTTACAGCACAGAAGGAAATTTGGCAGAAAAAGAGGAATATTTTGAGAACATTTTAAAGAAAATGAAACAGGCACAGGAACCAGCCTGCATGAAGAACCGGCCAGTTCAGAAAGATGAAAAAGAATATGTAAACAGTTGGTTCGGTCTAATCCGCACTGACAGGCTTTTCATCCAGTCTCAGCTCAGAGGAGACATGGGGATTTTATACAGCGGAGAGCTCTATAACTATAAAGAGCTTAGAGAGGAGCTGTCTGTCTCTGGTTACTCTGCCGCAAAAAATGAAGCAGACGTACTTTTAACTGCCTATCTGGCCTGGGGGCCGGATTTTATCAAAAAGGTTAATGGCTGTTTCGCTGCTGCAGTAATGGATGCAATGGAGCACAGGCTGCTGCTCTATCGGGACCGGGCAGGAACCCAGCCGTTATTTTATACGGTGAGTTCAGAGGGACTTTTGTACTTTTCTTCCTCAGTGAAAGCTCTCTTATCCTGCCCTGGAATCAGGCCTCAGGCAGATCTCAGAAGCCTGAATGAAATTTTCAGCATCGGGCCGGCCAGAACGCCGGGCTGCGGCGTCTATAAAAATATAAAAGAGGTGCTTCCAGGCTGCTTTCTCTGCGCCTCACCGGATGGAATCCAGCAGCATGCCTACTGGAAGCTTAAAGCAGAGCCTCATACAGACTCCTATGAAGAAACAGTAGAAAAGACAAAATTTTTGATTGAGGATTCTGTAAGCCGTCAGATGAAGCCTGAGACAGCTTTCTGTACTTTTCTGTCAGGCGGTCTGGATTCCTCCCTTATATCTGCCCTCTGCGCCAGAACATTGAAAAAACAGAATCGTCAGCTTACTACTTATTCTTTTGATTTCAGGGATAATGACAAAAACTTTCAGTCTAATTCATTCCAGCCTTCTCAGGATCGTCCCTATGCGGAAAAAATGGCAGCTTTTCTGGAAACGGATCATCATTTTCTGGAATGCTCTACAGAGCTCCAGACAGAACTTTTGAAAGCGTCTGTTACAGCTCACGGGCTTCCGGCTATGGCAGACGTAGACTCCTCTCTTCTCTATTTCTGCTCCCAGGTGGGAAGCAGCTATGAAGCTGCCCTGACAGGAGAATGCGCTGACGAAATTTTCGGCGGATATCCCTGGTTTCACAGGGAGGATCTGATGAAGGCAGACACCTTCCCCTGGACGATCGACCTGGCTCCGAGACAGCTGTTTCTCTCAGATGAATTTATAGACGCGCTTTCCATGGAAACTTATGTGCAGAACGCATATGAAACCTCTCTGGCTCAGATGCCCCGGCTGGAAGGGGAAACTGGAGTGGATGCCAGAAGGAGGGAGATCAGCTGGCTGAATCTTCAATGGTTTATGGAAACACTGCTGAATCGAATGAACCGCACCAGCGGAGAGTGGAATCTGACAGCCAGGGTTCCCTTTGCCGATTATAGAATTATAGAGTATCTCTACAATGTGCCCTGGGAAATGAAAGCAAGAAATGGTGTGATTAAGGGACTCCTTCGGGATACAGGACGGGGGCTGCTGCCGGATGAAGTTCTCTTTAGAAAGAAATCCCCTTATCCGAAAACCTATGACAGGCAGTATGAAATGCTTCTGGCCAGCCAGGTGAGAGAGCTTTTAAATGACTCCTCCTCCCCTGTTCTGCCCCTTCTTGACCGGAAAAAGGCAGAAGAATTTCTGAATGCCCCATCCGATTACGGAAAGCCCTGGTACGGCCAGCTGATGGCAGGTCCTCAGCTGATGGCGTATCTTCTGCAGGTAGATTTCTGGATGAGAGAATACAGGGTAGAACTGCTGCTGTAAAAAATATCTCCTGCAGCAGAATTTCTGCTGCAGGAGATACAGTCCACAGTCTTTTACATTTTTTCAAACAAAGTTACAATGTTTTTTAATACCTCGACCATCTGCTCCAGGGACTGAACAGGAATAAACTCATATTTTCCGTGGAAGTTGTAGCCTCCGGTAGAGAGATTCGGGCAGGGAAGTCCCATGTAAGAGAGACGTGCTCCGTCTGTACCGCCGCGGATAGGAGATACTAAAGGCGCGATATCAAGACTCTTCATGGCTTTCTCAGCAGTGTCGATCAGATACAGGTGTTCCGGCTCAATCTGCTCCTTCATGTTGTAGTAAGAATCCTTCACTGAAGCAGAAACAGTGCCCTCTCCATACTTGACGTTCAGATAGCGGGATACCTCCTCAAACAGAGCTTTTTTCTTTTCAAAGGCTTCTCTGTCGTGATCCCGAATAATATACTCCAGGTGAGCGCTTTCTACGTCTCCGGCCATCTGATCCAAGTGGAAAAAGCCCTCGTATCCCTCTGTGTACATGGGATTTTCAAAGGCAGGCAGCATGGACTGGAATTCCATTCCAACTAAAAGAGCGTTAATCATGGCTCCCTTGGCGCTTCCCGGATGAACTCCCCTGCCGCAGATATCTACCTTTCCGGAAGCAGCGTTAAAGTTTTCATATTCCAGCTCGCCGACAGGACCGCCGTCTACAGTGTAAGCGACGTCTGCTCCAAAATTCTCCACATCAAAGAAATCAGCGCCTCTTCCCACTTCCTCGTCAGGAGTAAAGCCGATGCAGATTTTTCCATGAGGAATCTCCGGATGGGATAGGAAAAATTCGGCCATAGTCATAATTTCGGCAACTCCTGCCTTGTCATCTGCGCCCAGCAGAGTTGTTCCGTCTGTGACAATGAGATCCTTTCCTACACAGTCGAGCATACCCGGGAAATCCTTCACCCGCATGACAATTTGTTTTTCTTCATTTAACACCAGATCTCTGCCGTCATAGCTCTCCACAATTCTTGGTTTTACATCTTTGCCGGACATAGCAGGAGCCGTATCCATATGGGCCACAAAGCCCAAAGATTTAACTGGATGCTCTGCAGTGGCTGGGATCACGGCATATACATAGCCGTGATCGCTCATGCGGACCTGACTGGCTCCCATGGTTTCCAGTTCCTCCTTCAATACTTTTGCCAAAGCCAGCTGCTTTTCCGTACTGGGAACCACTTTCTGATCGTCCATGGACTGTGTGTCAAAGGAAACATAGTGTAAAAAACGCTCTAATACCTTGCTCATAATATCCTCCTGTACCTGTTATATATTTAAGTCTTTCATAATAAATGATATCATGTTTTCAACGTATTTTCCAGAATATCAATCTTCCCGGAGTTCCAGATCTTTTTGTATGGCTTCTAAATAGTGGACGAAAAATTCTCGGTAAGCCCTGATCTGGAAGGTTTTGTCTATCTCACTGTAGGTGAAGCTTTTCCGCCCTCCTGCCTCCATTCTCTGCCAGAATTTTTCCACATGGCGGAAAGGAATGTAATACATCTCATCCAGGCCTGTGTAGGAGACGAGAATAAAGGAAACTCCTCCCTGCTGTTCAAATTCCCTCATAAAGGCTACCTGGTGGGGGTGGAGATTCTGAAGGGGAAAGGTAGACGCCGCACATTCCTTAGCGTCAAAACAGACAGGAATTCCCTGCACCGCGCCTATGTAGTCAACAGTACTCTTCTGATCAAAATAGGCCAGTGTAATGTGGCGGCTCTCCTTGTCGATGGAAATGGGCGTAATGGGAGTGGGAACCTTCTGAATCAAAGCCAGCCCTTTTTCCCGGTAACTGTCATTGGTACGGTTGATTAAATCCTCCAGCGCAGAGCCGCGCAGTCCCCGCGTTTTCCAGGTTCCCATCTACCGTTCCCCCTGGAGCTGCTCTGCAAAAGCCGCGAATACACTCGGCAGGGGAGCCGACAGCTCCATGCCGCGCAGATGACAAAGTTCCTCTGGCAGCTCCTCCGGAAGCACCAGAAAGGCCGCATGAAGCAGCTGGCAGGAAACGCCGTACTTCTTTCTGGCAGCCAGGTTTTCTTTCGGATCTCCATATTTGGTATCTCCGATAATGGGGTGGCCAATGGACGCCAGATGAGCTCTGATCTGATGGGAACGACCGGTAATCAGCTTAACCTTCAGAAGAGTGTAATGTCCGTTTGAGGCTGTGGGAACGTATTCTGTCTCAATGGGGAGACTCCCCTTCTGCGGCTGTTTTGTCACGGTTACCTGATTGGTCTGCCCGTCTTTTAAAAGCCAGCCCTGGATGCGTCTGGGACTGTCTATGACACCTCTTACAATACAGAGATAATATTTTCCAATGGTTCTCTCTTTGATAGCTTTTGAGAGAACCTGAAGACCCAGCAGACTCTTGCCTGCCGCCACCAGACCGCTGGTGTTGCGATCCAGACGGTTGCAGACAGAAGGACGGAAGCTTTTCAGCTCTTCCTTAGAAAGCTGCCCGCTGTCTAAAAGATAGTCAATCAGGTACTCTACCAGAGACTCGTCACTGTCCTTTGCCTTCTGAGAAAGCATGCCTGCAGGTTTATTGATAAAGATGACGTCTTTGTCCTCATACACAATGTCAAGAGCTGTCTTCTTTACCTTCTGGATTTTCACCTCGGAAAATTTTTCAATGGTCTCCTCTGCCAGAAACAGACGGATCTCATCTCCTTCCAGGAGCTTTTCCGAACCATCGCATTTTTTCCCGTTGAGAGTAATGTTTTTCTTTCGGATCATCTTATAGATAAAGCTTTTTCCAGCCAGATTCATATACTTGAACAGCAGCTTGTCCAGACGCTGGCCGGCCTCGTTTTTTGTTACAGTTACAAGTCTCATTACATGGACAATCCTTTCATTACTGTGATCGCGTACTCTACGCTCCCATCATCCTCATATTCGGAGGCAGCCTTCAGGCTCTTAACCCGTTTTTCAAAGGAAGACCATTCTCCTGTAATTTTCATATTCGGATCCAGGCGGTGAGCGGTCAGAATTTCGTTGATAGCTTTTTCGGCTCTGGAAAGCTTTGCCTTTTTATTAATGCAGTAGCCGTAAATTCCTGTAGGATGAACTATAATAGCGTCCATGGGAAGCACGTCATCCTTAGTGGTCAGTACCAGATCGTAGAGAATAGTGAATTTGCTTTCATAGGGAGCCAGTTTTTCGTAAAATTCCCTGGACGGAGTCTTGAAGGGAAAGACGGCGATGTAGGGGGAAGCCAGGTTGGCAGCCGGAATGACCGTAATGACAGCCATGACAGTGAGAATATTTTTCAGAGCCGTGCTGTCAGTAAACCATCTGGCGCCCAGCTGGGCCAGAATAAAGAGAGTGAGAACCGCAATTTTAATCACCCGCCCTCTTCTCATGCTGTTTCTATATCCATACTCGCCTTTTTTAATTCGTTTCATATGTTTGTTCTCCTGCGTATTCATTTTGTGTATGCGTACACGTTCCTTCCTCTGCCTGGACTGTCTGCTCCGGAGAAACAGCCGCCATCAAGGAAAGGAGGAGACTGTGGGGCAGCGTCTTGGCAGCCAGACGGAACAGCTTCATAAGCGGACCGTAGACAGAGACGCTTTTTTTCATCACCGAGTCTCGGATGGCCAGCCTTACCACCTTTTTCGGATCTGCCATAGCAAGCATTTTGTAGAGAGGAATTTTTCCTGTAGTTTGAGCAATATCGAAAAATTCTGTCTTTACAGGTCCGGGGCAGACGGCGGTTACATAGATTCCACGCTTCTTTGCCTCTTCGCCCAGGGCGCGGCTGTAGCTTAATACAAAGGCCTTGGTGGCCGCGTAGACGGCGAAGCCAGGCTGCGGAAGGAAGGAGGCAGAGGAAGCGAACTGGAGGATTCGGCTGTTTGTTCCCATATAGGGGAGCGTCAGGTGAGTCACAGCTGTGAGAGCAGTACAGTTTAATTCGGACATACCCATCTCTTCAGACAGAGATACTGTCCCCACCTGACCAATCTTTCCATAGCCGGCTGCATTGACCAGAAAGACAATTCTGGGGTTTTCCTCCTCAAGAGCTGAGGAAAGGGCTGAAAGAGCCGACTGCTTTGTTAAATCCAGTTCAAAGCTTCTGGAAGGACAGGGGAGTTCCTGCCTTAAGCGGGCAAGCCGCTCCTCTCTCCTGGCTATGAGCCAGATTTCATCCAGCCAGCCGAACTGATCCGCCAGCTGAATGGCAGCTTCCCGTCCCATTCCGGAAGAAGCTCCTGTTACAACTGCAATTTTTTTCATATGCCTTCTGCCTCCTTATGGCGCTGTCAGTTTCCGGACTGTCAGCTCCGTTTTTTATGCACATTTCGGATGGTTTTCTTTTTTCTGGACGGATGTCCGCTTCCCTGTCCTCCGGAAGCGCCTTTTCCCGGTCCTTTGCCCTGAAATCCTCTGTTTCCATAGAACTCCTGTCCGACTGCCCCCCTGTGCTCGTTTCGTCTGGGGCGGATGAGACATTTTTTATCGTAGCCGATGAGATCTGTGCGGCCGGCTTTTTTGAGAGCTTCCTCCACCAGATCATAGTTTTTCGGATTCCTGTACTGGATTAGCGCACGCTGCATAGCCTTTTCGTGAGGATTAGTAGGAACATAAACAGGAGTCAGGGTTTTGGGATCCAGGCCTGTATAATACATACAGGTGGAAATGGTGGAAGGCGTGGGATAGAAATCCTGTACCTGCTCCGGCATATAGCCCAGATCACGCAGATATTCTGCCAGCTCCACTGCCTCTGTCAGAGTGGAGCCTGGGTGAGAACTCATCAGGTAGGGAACCAGGTATTGCTTTAACCCCAGCCGCTCGTTCATATCCTTATATTCTTTCATAAATTGACGATATACGCTGTTTTCCGGTTTTCCCATCCTCCTCAATACGTTATCAGCTACGTGTTCCGGCGCCACCTTCAGCTGTCCGCTGACATGGTACTGGCACAATTCCTTTAAAAATTCGCGGCTGGGATCTGCCAGCAGGTAATCGAAACGGATACCGGAACGGATGAATACCTTTTTCACTTTGGGAATATCTCTCAGCTTACGAAGGAGAGCAATATAATCCCTGTGGTCCGCCCTCAGATTCCGGCATGGCTTTGGAAAGAGACACTGACGCTCCGGGCATACGCCCGCCGTCATCTGCTTTTCGCAGGCCGGGAAACGGAAATTGGCGGTAGGACCGCCTACATCGTGAATGTATCCCTTAAAGTCCGGTTCCTCTGTGAGAAGTTTTGCCTCATTCACAATAGAATCATGGCTTCTGGTCTGAACAATTCTGCCCTGATGGAAAGTGAGGGCGCAGAAATTGCAGCCTCCGAAGCAGCCGCGGTTGCTGATCAGGCTGAATTTTACCTCAGAGATGGCGGGAACTCCTCCAGCCGCCTCATAGGACGGGTGGTAGCTGCGCATATAGGGAAGCGCGTATACATCGTCCATTTCCTCCTGACTCAGAGGCTTGGAAGCAGGATTCTGGATTACGAACAGGTTGTCCTTATAAGGCTCTACCAGACGTTTCCCCACAAAGGGGTCCGTGTTGCAGTACTGGGTATAAAAACTCTTGGCGTATTCCTTTTTATCCTCCCTCATGCTCTGGTAGGAGGGAAGACGCAGTTCATCGTACACAGAGTTCAGATTTTCTGCTTTGTAGACGGTTCCATCGATAAAAGTGATATCCTTCACGTCAATTCCGCTGTTTAAGGCATCTGCAATCTCAACAATGGAGCGCTCCCCCATTCCATAGGAGATCAGATCTGCCTGGGAATCCAGGAGAATAGAGCGCTTCAGTTTTCCTGACCAGTAGTCATAGTGGGCAAGTCTCCGAAGACTCGCCTCGATGCCTCCGATGATAACAGGCGTTTTTTTATAGACAGAGCGGATCAGATTTCCATAGACAACAGTGGCGTAGTCTGGCCGCTTTCCCATCTCCCCTCCTGGGGTGTAGGAATCTTTGGCTCTGCGCTTCTTAGAGACAGAGTAATGGTTGACCATGGAATCCATGTTTCCGGCTGAGATAAGAAAGCCAAGTCTCGGCTCTCCTAAAATTTGAATACTCTCTGGATTTTTCCAGTCCGGCTGCGGGATGATTCCCACCCGGTAGCCGTGGGATTCCAGCACACGGCTGATAATGGCATGGCCAAAGGAGGGATGGTCTACATAGGCATCGCCAGTTACATAGACAAAGTCGCACTGATCCCATCCGCGCTTTACCATGTCCTCTCTGCAGATTGGTAAGTAATCATGTATCATAAATCCTTTGTACTCCTCTTTACATTCATTGGATCTTTACGGCATCAGTTCGCTGTAATTGCGGATATAGAAGTCGGAGAGTTCTCTCTTTTCTGCTTCCATCCCAAGGGAATATTCGTCCTCAACGGCGAACACAGTCATTTTAGCTCTTTTTCCAGCTAAAATTCCCGCCGGCACGTCCTCGAATACAGCGCATTCCTCTGGTGAAACGTCCATACGGCGGGCTGCTTCCAGGTAGATATCAGGAGACGGCTTTCCTGCCGCCACCTCGCAGCCGGTAATAATGCAGTCAAAATAACCGGCCAGCTTCAGGGAATCTAACACAGCGTCCACCATCTCGCGGCCATTGCTGGTGCAGACAGCCATTTTTATGTTATGCTCTGCTGCCCAGGATAGAAAATCTTTCGTTCCAGGCTTTGGAAGCACCTGGTTTCTGTATTTTTCAATAGACATGGAAATCCAGTCCGTTTTGATTTCTTCCAGAGAAGCCTCCAGGGCAAACCTTTTTTTAAAATAGGCGGCAGTCTCGGAAAAACTCATTCCTTCAATAGCTTTCTGGAGATCGGACGGACATTCCAGCCCGAATTTTCCCAGATATTCTACGTCAATGGCTCCCCACATCCACATGGAATCTACCAGCGTTCCATCCAGATCAAATAAAAAAGCCTTTTTTCCAGCCAGCGGACTGGCAGGTCTGAGAAAAGATGATTCAGGTGATTTTTCTCCCTTTAAACTGCGAAGCTCTTCCTCTGTCAGGCTTCTGTATTCTCCTGGAGCCAGCGCTTCGTCTAGAACAAGGCTTCCCATGGAAAGCCGTTTCAGGTAGATAACACTGCAGCCCACTGCTTCAAACATACGCTTTACCTGATGAAATTTGCCCTCATGAATAGTCAGGCGGATTTCCGAAACAGGCCCCTCCTTTAAAAGCTCCAGCTGGGCAGGAAGCGTTTTCACTCCCCCGTCCAGAGTCAGACCTCTCGCAAACTGTTCCTTCACATCACTTGGCAGTATCCCCTCTACTCTGGCAAAATACACCTTATCTACATGCTTTTTGGGGGAGAGCAGCTGATGAGCCAGCTGACCGTCGTTGGTAATAAGAAGAAGTCCCTCTGTATCTATATCCAGTCTCCCTGCCGGAAAGAGATCCTTTCGCCTGGCTGTATCGATTAGATCCACAACTGTCTGAAAACGGCGGTCCTCTGTGGCGGAGACAACTCCCTGAGGCTTATTGAGCATAAAGTATTCAAAAGAAGCGTAAGCTACCCTCTGGCCATCCAGCAAGATCTCTGAATGTTCCGGATCCAGCTTTTTTTCTGCTTCCCGCACCGTCTGGCCGTCCACTGCCACTCGGCCGCTTTTAATAAGCTTTTTTACTTCGCTTCGGCTTCCTTTTTTCATTTCCACCAGAAATTTATCAAGGCGCATGGTTCCCATTACTGCCACCTCCATCCAGGATAATATTTATTTTTCAGGCTGTCTTTTAAAAGCTTAGCCCAGCCTAAGGGAAACCCTCCTGTACAGACGAGAATCCAGGAAAAATGGCGGTCCAGGGCGGCAGACTCGCTGCTGTCCAGAGCGATTGTTTCGCCTTTTAAGTATCGGATTACCCGCTCATCCTCCGGATTAAAGTCCATAACAGCCGGATATTCCTCTTTCCTGAGAGCCATAGCCAGAGCCTGGGAAGGCTCAAACCGTCCTTTTTTAATTTCTCCTAATAAAAGGCCTGTTCTGAGAAAACGAATGCTTTTCCGCTGTTTTTCTTCAAGTTCTGCAACTGCTTCAGGAAGCAGGTAGAGACTGCCATTTTTCTCAAACAGCTGGGAAAGGGGAAATTCTTTTGAGACAGCAGATAAAAAGGCTGCCGTCTCACTCCCAGCCAGCTGTTCCAGAGAAGACGGAATTTTTACGCCCTTTCCTGTTCCGAAGACTGGACCGGAATGCTGTTTTCTTCCTGCATTTTCGTTTTCCATATCTGGATCTTTTTGAAGAAGCGCAATAAAATGCCCCTCTCCCTGAATCTGGTGGGGAAACAGGCGAACGCACTCAGGCAATTCTACACCCCGGGAGAAGCCCTCCCTCTGTGGAAGTTCCCTGAGCTTCATCTCAGGAAAATGCTCTAACAGATATCGGATGGTTCCCTCATTTTCCTCCTCGTCAAAGGTGCAGGTGGAGTACAGAAGAAGTCCGCCCGGCTTCAGCATTTTTACTGCTTCAGAGACAATGGATCGCTGAATGAGCGCATATTCGGCCGGCCCCTGCTTTTCATAGCTTTTAATCATGTCCGGATCCCTGCGGAACATTCCCTCTCCAGAGCAGGGGGCGTCCACTAAAATTTTGTCGAAGAATTCCGGCAGAAGGCCGGATAGTTTTTCAGGGGCTTCACTGGATACACAAAAATTGGGAATGCCTGCCATTTCCAGATTTTTCAGGAGAGCCTTAGCTCTGGAATTACTGATATCATTGGAAAACAGCAGTCCCCTTCCCTGGAGCTTTGCCCCCAGCTCTGTGCTTTTTCCTCCTGGGGCTGCGCAGAGATCTAATACCAAATCTCCAGGCTCCACTGGGAGAAGATTGGCCGGAGTCATAGCGCTGGGTTCCTGAAGATAGTAGAGCCCTGCATAGTAATAGGGATGTCTGGACGGCCTGGATTCTTCCGCCGAATCTGCGGAATCTGAAAGGTAGTAAAAACCGTTTTCGATCCAGGGGACAGGTTTTGTGGAGAATGGAGAAATCTGATTCCACATTTCCTGATCAAGCTTCAGTCTGTTAATCCGAAGGCCATTGTGGCAGGGCTCTTCAAAGCTTTTCAGATAGGCTTCATATTCTTCCCCCAGAAGCAGTTTCATCTTTTCTTTAAAATCAGCGGGAAGCGCTCCCGGCTCTCTGTTCTTTTTCATAAATTCTGTTACCAACCATTTCTCTTGTATCGCTTTAATAATCATATAGAAGAGTCCGCTTTTCCAGATATCTGAGAATCCAGTAGGGATTGACGCTCAGCTCTTCAAAATGCTCTGTTTTAATATAAATGCCCAGGTGCAGATGAACCGGAAAATTTCCTACTGTGTTTTCCTCTTTTCCGTATCCGGAGTCTCCCATAAAACCCAGCAGTTCCCCGGCTTTTACAGAGTCTCCCTTCTTCCAGTCTTTGCTGTAGGAATAGAGATGGGCATAGTAGAGATAGGCGCCGGAAGGGGAACGAATGCCCAGTCTCCAGCCCCCCTGTTCCAGCCATCCTACATTTTCCACGGTTCCGCTGCTCATGCTGACCACAGGATAAAATCCTCTCTCCCGCTCCTCCCCCATAATATCACAGCCCTCATGTCCGCGATTTCCTCCATAGGTTCTTTTCTGCTGCCATCCATCCTCATAGACTGGCCTTGGCGTATCAGGGCGGATGCTGGACGGAATGGGAAAATAGACCAGATCGGAAAGCACAGCTTTATATCCGTCTGCCAGCTTTCTGTATTCCCTAGGCTTTTTCATTTTAAGTATTTTATTATCATAAGACAGATCCGTGCATTCTGTCAAATCGTAATTGTGCCGGATCATCAGGGCGGCCAGCTGTTCGGGATCCAGCTGGTAAAGCTCAGAGACAGTTTCTCCCAACTTCATGGCCCGAAAAGCCTCTGACTCCAACGCATCAGGAGTCAGACGGACAAGGGGAACAGATACCGAGAGAAAACCTGTGACAGCTGTGCTGAATAAAGCCAGAAGAAGGATCAGGATTAAAATCATAACCTCACCAATTTTTTACATATAGTGTACAAAACAGTGTATTCGGTGTCTTATGAAAAAATCCTTATTTCCGTTTATTATGGCAGCGGTAATGGGGCTTCTGCTTTTCTATCCGTCTCTCTCCCTGAAAGGGGCGGAGACTGGGCTCCTTTTGTGGTTTCACACAGTGCTCCCTACTCTTCTGCCTTTTATGCTGTGTTCCAGCGCCATTGTGGCTTTTGGAGCCGTGCCGTCCCTGACCCGCCCGCTGAGTCCTCTTTTCTCCTGCCTGTCTTTTTCGGAAAATGGGAGCTATGCCCTGATGGCAGGTATCCTCTGCGGCTATCCTATGGGACCGAAAACAACAGCTGATTTTCTGGCGGAAGGAAAAATCTCAGAAGAGGAGGGCAGATATCTTCTGGCTGTTTCTGCCTGGCCCAGTCCTATGTTTTTAGCAGGCTATCTGGCTGTCCGTCTGCCCTCTTCCATCCCTTTTCCCAGAGTTCTTTTCTGCATCTATCTGCCGGCATTTCTTATAGCCTCCCTGGCCAGGGCAGTTTACCGTGTACCCAAGCTGAAAAACTGGAAGCAGAGCCAGACTCGGGCAGTCAAAACTTCAGAGCAGATATACGCTTCTTCTTTCGATGAGATTCTCATGGACTGCTTGGAGATTATGGCAAAAATAGGCGGATATCTCATGATTTTTTCTATTTTCGCCGAATTTGTAACTGCCTTCCTGCCAAAAGAATTTTTTTTGCGCCCCTATCTTCTGGGACTCATCGAAATGACCACAGGGATACGAGAAATGACATCCAGCGGCCATCCGGCCTTAGTTACAGGTGTCGGCATGATGGGGGCCGCTGTATTCGGAGGTCTGTCGGGCATTTTTCAAGTCTCGGCGGTAATACAGAAAAATGCCGGACTTTCCATCCGGCATTATGTACTGTGGAAGCTGATTCATCTGCTTTTCTCCACGGCTCTGTTTATTCTGCTGTCCCTGGCTGGTTAGGCTCCTGAGTCTCCTCCACCAGACTTCCAGCTAATTCAATTCGATTTGAGGAAACGATATCATAGCTGGACTGGAGGGAGGATGCAAAGGAATCAAAGCGGTTCTGTGCCTCGTCCATTGTATGCTTTACAATCGTCTGAAGGCTTCTCAGCATGTCGTCTGTGTACTGGACAGAACTCTGGCGCATGGCGTTCGCCTCGTTTACAGCACGGTCTAAGATAGCCTGCCCCTGAGTCTGGGCATTCTGAATAATGCTCTCTGCTTCCGCGTAGGCTCTCTGCATAATCTCGTGCTCATTTACCAGTTCATTTGTCTGTTCCGTCGCCTTGGCTACCATAGCATCTGCCTGGGAACGCGCCTCCTGGAGGATAGCGTCCTGGTTGCTGATAATCTTCTGATATTTTTTAATCTCCTCCGGAATCCGCATGCGCAGCTCCACCAGAAGCTCCTCAATCTCTTCCTTATTTACAAGAATCTTTGTATTGGAAAGAGGCTGAAATTTACAGCTCTCAATATATTCCTCAATTTCATTGATAATCTGCTCAATTCTGCTCATAGTTCTCTATCTCCTTTACCTTTTTATGGCTGGCGGAACACTTTTTCTGTACCTCTTTCGCCACAAAGGGATCCAGAAATGCCGAAATATCGCCGCCGTACATAGCGACTTCCTTCGAAATGCTGGAACTTAAATAGGCGTATTTTAAATTCGTAGTCAGAAACAGTGTATCAATCTCAGGGGCAATGACACGGTTCATCTGAGCCATCTGAAGCTCATATTCAAAATCCGTAACAGCACGTAAACCTCTGACGATGACCTGGGCCTCATTCGCCCTTGCAAAATCAATCAGAAGCCCGTCAAAAGCCATCACCTCCACGTTTGGAAGCCCTTTTGTTACGTCTTTTAACATCTTAACACGTTCTTCTACAGAAAACAATGGAGATTTTGCACGATTATTGAGAACTCCCACAATCAGTCTGTCAAAAATTTTAGAGGAACGCTCAATAATGTCATAATGGCCCAATGTCACTGGATCGAAGCTGCCCGGATAAATAGCTGTTTTCATAATACTGTTTTCTCCTTTGGTATTCAAGAATTGCAGTCAGATAGACTGATAAATAAATGTTTGTTGGTCTTATACTCCTTTACTCGATCCAGGTGAAATCCCAGATCTGGAAGATAGGAGGTATCTGTCTCCTTGGAAGCCTCTACGAGGATTACAGTATCCTGCGTGACAAGGGAAGAATGGGCCAGATATTCCAGAACCCTTTTTTCATGAAAACAGTTGTATGGTGGATCCATGAAAATAAAATCAAAAGAAATTTTCTGCTCCTCCAAACGTTTTAAGGCTGTTATCACATCACAGCTCATTACAATGGCCTGTTCCTCCAGATGTGTGGTTTTTAGATTGCTGCGGATAATCTCTACAGCTCCAGGATGGTTTTCTACAAACACGGACTGACTGGCTCCCCGGCTTAAGGCCTCGATTCCGATAGCTCCGCTTCCTGAAAACAGGTCAAGAAACTGGCACTGATACAGATCATCCTGAATCATATTAAATAAAGTTTCCTTAATCCGGTCTGTGGTCGGTCTGGTCTCCATCCCTTCCGGTGTTTTTAAAAGCAGCCTTTTGGCGCTGCCGGCTATTACTCTCATCTATTTTTCCTGCTGTCTGATTATTGGCGGCGGCTGGAATTTTACTCTGTCCCGCTCGTCACAGCATATTATAGTATGTAATGACGTGATATACAAGGCAAAATTAAAAGATTCGCGAAAAAGCACGGTAAAAACGTAGCTTGCCAACGACAGGCAGACATTGGAAGAAGGCTCAAAAGATGCCAGTGTATTATAAGCAGTTCGAGACATACTAGGAATGTAGCAAAAACAACAGCCCATGAAATGCACAAAAGAAAACTATCACATGGGCAGTCAGATGAAAAGGAGGGTTTGTTATGTCTACAAATAACAACACAATGAATGTACCTGAGGCAAAGGAAGCAATGAACCGTTTTAAGATGGAGGTCGCTGGCGAACTCGGCGTTCCGTTAAGCAACGGCTACAACGGAAACTTAACTTCCGCACAGAATGGATCTGTAGGAGGTTATATGGTAAAGAAGATGATCGAGGCGCAGGAGAAGCAGATGGCCGGCAAATAGGCATGGTCTTAAAAACCTCTTATCTCTTAAAGAGATAATGCTTCAGACAGCAGAAGCTCTGTATTAAAAGAGTGAATGCAAAAAGCAAAGAGCATGGACTGCAGAAGAATGAAAACTCTTTCGCAGTGCATGCTCTTTGTCATATTAATAGTGGAAATACAAACGGAATTCTGCTTATTAAAGTTCTGGCACAGATTCTTCCTTCAGGCAGAGAAAAGCGCAGAGATTTCCTCTCCGCTCTGCGCTTCTCCGGTGGGAAAATAAAAGCTCCGGATTACAGTGAGTGCAGATATTGGTGACAGAAATGTTCTCTTTTTTTAAACCTGCTTCCTCCAGTACAATCTGGTTAGCTTTCCACAGATCCAGCTGATATTTTCCGTCTGCCTTTTTTTCCAAAATAGAAGCATGGTATCTGACGGCAAAGGCATTTTCAAATTCCTCGGCCACCTCAGGCCCTACCTCATAGCAGCTGGCGCAGATGCTGGGGCCAATGCAGGCAATCAAATCTTCCGGGCGGGAACCGAAGGCTTCCTTCATGGCTTCTGCAGTCACTCTGCCCATGCCTTTAACCGTTCCGCGCCATCCAGAATGGGACAGTCCAATCGCCCGGTGCACTGGATCCAGGAAATAGAGGGGCACGCAGTCAGCAAAAAAGGTAACCAGGGTAATGCCTGGAACATCTGTAATGAGTCCGTCCACATCTGTATAATCTCGCTCCCGGATCACGCCTTTTCCGGCATCCTCCTCTGTCACACGCCGGACATTGACAGTGTGGGTTTGATAGGTGAGAACCATTTTTTCACGCTTCACATCAAGAGCCCGGGCCATCCGTGCATAGTTTTCCAAGACATCGTCTCGATTGTCACCTCTTGTAAAAGAAAAATTCATGGTGGCGTAGTCTCCCTTGCTGACGCCGCCCAGGCGGGTGGAAAATGCGTGGGATACCAGACCTGTCTTCTCCAAAGCAGGGAAACTCAGATAGGTAACTCCGGCGCTTTCCTTCACTGCCAGAACCTCTCGCTCATCCTGTTTTTTAAATTTGATTTTGCTCATCAGTTTCTCCTTAAAAAGCATTTTTAATCAGTCGAATTTGGGAACCCAGAATCGCCGCCACATCGAAACGGCAGGGAACATTTTCAGAAATCTGATGTACACAGAGATAATACCTGGCTGTTTTGCGAATTCGTTCCTGCTTCTGAGCGGTCACAGCCTCTGCTGGATCTCCGGCTGCTGTATTGGAACGGTATTTGACCTCCACGAAAACAAGAGTATTTCCGTCCCTTGCAATTAAGTCAATCTCTCCATAACGGCTGAAAAAATTCTGTTCTAAAATCTGGTATCCCTGCAATTCTAAATACTTCGCTGTCAGTTCCTCACGGCGGGCGCCCGCTGCTCTCCGGCTGCTTTTAGCGGTCATTGGCAGCCTCCCTTTCCTCAAATTTTCTTAAAAAGCTTTTCCTGTGGATTGGGCACATGCCATACTGGCGTATCGCTTCTAAATGAGCCTTTGTTCCATAGCCTTTGTGCTTTGCAAAACCATACTGAGGATAAAGGCTGTCATATTCTGTCATCATGCGATCCCTTGTCACCTTGGCCAGAATACTGGCTGCTGCAATGGAAACACTTTTTGCGTCTCCCTTGATGATTTTTACCTGACGGCTTTCCTCAATTCCCGGGATAATGACTGCGTCATTCAAAAAAATATCCGGAATTACCGACAACTTGCTGACAGCCTGGCGCATGGCCTCATAGGTAGCCTGAAGAATATTGATCTCATCAATAACAGCCGGGCTTACAATACCTACACCGAAGGCCACAGCCTTCTCCTTTATCTCCTCAAACAGAGTTTCCCGGCGCTTTTCCGACAGCTTTTTGGAATCATTAAGATAGAGAATCTGACAGTCGGCAGGCAGAATGCAGGCTCCGGCTACTACCGGACCTGCCAAAGGTCCGCGTCCCGCCTCATCGATGCCGCAGACAACAGAGCCCACGCCATATTTTTTTTCATACTCTTTCATTGCTTCCAGGCGCAGAAGCTCCTGCTCCAGTTTTTCACCTTTAAGCGTTCTCATGTGCCGCCTCCTCAGACTGTGCTCCTTTGTTCAGACTGCCCTCAGACGGGACAGACGGAGGAAATTCCAGGGAAATCCGTCCCAGCTTTCCGCTTCGGAAATCATCTAAAAACAGGTTGGCTGCCTTCTTAATATCCAGTTCATTTCCTTTTAAGAGGCAGGCACGGATTCTGGCGATCTGTTCCAGTACCTGATATGGCTCATAGTCTGTCCCAGCTTCCAGCTGGTACCGCTCCTCCATCATTTTCCGATAGTGAGTCATCAGGAAGCGGGTCAGCTCAGCGGCCAGCTCTGTCTTATCCAGAATTTCATCGTTGATGGATCCAATAAAGGCCAGATTCATTCCGATGGCCTGATCCTCAAATTTCGGCCACAGGATTCCAGGAGTATCCAAAAGCTCCAGCGTTTTGTTCAGGCGGATCCACTGATTTCCTTTGGTAACGCCTGGTTTATTTCCTGTTTTTGCACAGGCTTTTCCGGCGAAAGAATTAATAAAGGTGGATTTACCTACATTGGGAATGCCCACAACCATAGCGCGGACCGGACGGTTTTTAATTCCTCTGCGCCGATCGCGTTCAATCTTTTCCCGGCAGGCCTCCTGAACCAGTGGTGTGATCTGTTTTAAGCCCATGCCTGTGCGGGCGTTAATCTTTACCACATGAAACCCCTGGCTTTTCAGCCAGTCCGTCCACTGCTCGTTCTTTCGTTCGTCTGCCAGATCAGCCTTGTTCAGGAGAATCATGCGTCCCTTTCCCCTGGCCAGCTCATCAATGTCAGGATTTCGGCTTCCCATGGGCATTCTGGCATCAACCAGCTCGATCACCAGATCAATCAGCTTGATGTCCTCCTTCATCGCCCGTTTGGCCTTTGTCATGTGGCCTGGATACCATTGTATATTCATCATAGTTCCTCTCTCATGTTTGTTTCAATTGATTTCTTTATTTTGAACGTAAAATTGCTCAATAATACAAAGAAAGGGACAATTTTCATTGTCCCTTCAATCGCAAGAATTATTTAACTAACTCTTTTACCTTAGCAGCCTTGCCGACTCTGTCTCTTAAGTAGTTTAACTTAGCTCTTCTTACTTTACCGCGTCTTACTACCTCGATATTCTCAACAGAAGGAGAATGTACCGGCCATGTTCTCTCAACGCCAACGCCGTTGGAATTCTTTCTTACTGTGAAAGTCTCGCGGATGCCGCCATTCTGTCTCTTAATTACAGTTCCCTCGAAAACCTGGATTCTCTCGCGGTTTCCCTCTTTGATCTTAGCGTATACCTTAACTGTATCGCCTACGTGGAACTCAGCAACGTCTGTTCTTAACTGTGCGTTTTCAATATTCTTAATAATCTCGTTCATCTAAGTGAACCTCCTTTAAAATCTTTGATGTTCTTAATACATAATTAGTAACAGAGGACCATCTCTTTATTTCACAGATATAAATTCTATCATAAATTGTCTGCTTCTGCAAGACTTTTTTCGGATATTTTTCGTAACAGTCCAGCCCTGAGAATAACCTGGCAGGAACCATTCTAAAGGCGCAGCAGCTTTGTAAGCTCACTCAGCCCGTTAATCCTGTAATCCGGCTGCACTTTTCCCTTGTAGGGCCGGTAGTCCCGGCTGATCAGGCAGCTGTGGATACCGCTTTTAGAGGCGCCTGAGATATCGCTTACGCTGTCCCCAATGTGGAGAATTTCCTCCGGCTTCACATTCAGTTCTCTGCAGAGGGTTGAGAAGAACCGGCGATCAGGTCCGCCCTTGTAGGCTTTCAGCTCGTCTGATAAAAAGACCTTCTCAAAGGTAACTCCGGATTCTCCAAGACGCTTTAAAACGCCTTCAGCCATGAGAGGGCTGGCATCGCTGGAAAGTACAAGGCGGAAGCGTTCTCCAAGCTCTCTAAGGGCGAAAACCGTATCTTCATATAGAGGAGCCAGGCTGTGGTTTTTAAGGATAACCTGGGTCATCTTATCTTCTGTCACAGAAAAAGAACCTGTTCCAAAGCCAGTTATACGGAGAACCTCTCTGGCGCATCGGCGGTAAATTTCCTCCATATCGCAGAAGCCGCTCTCAGAAAACGATTTTTTTAAAACCTTGGGATAGGCGCTTACAATAGCTTCCGCACCGGCTCTTGCCCGGCGGTCCGTGTAATTTTCTCCTAAAATTTCTTTCCATATTTCCGGAATTCTGGCGTTGACATCAGCCAGGGTCTGAAACAGATCCAGACTGATGACCTGATAGGAAGAACGGCGTATTGTCTCCTGCTCATGGAAGACAGAATCAGCAAATTTCTGTTCTTTCTCTGTAAGGCAGGCCTCCTCCATCAGTTCTGGCCTCCGCTCAATGGTTCTTCGAATGGACTGTTCTCTTCTCCAGACATCAATTTTCCTGTGATCTCCATTTAACAGCACCTGCGGAACACGTCTTCCCTTGAAAACTTCTGGTCGCGTATACTGAGGATACTCTAACAAATTGTCATGGAAAGACTCAAATTCCGCCGACTCGTCGTTATTTAATACTCCTGGAACAAGGCGGGAGATGCAGTCGATCATGACCATAGCCGGAAGCTCTCCGCCTGTCAGCACATAGTCTCCGATGGACAGATAGTCTGTTACAATCAAATCAAGAGCCCGCTCATCAATTCCCTCATAGTGGCCGCAGAGAAAGACCAGATCCTCCTCCTTTGCCAGATCCTCGGCAATTTTCTGGCTGAACACCTTTCCCTGAGGCGTCATATAGATCACCCTGGGACGTTTCCCCAGACGGGAGGTTAAATCTTCATAAGCGGAAACTACAGGACCGGGCTGCATTACCATGCCTGCACCTCCGCCGTAGGGATAGTCGTCTACGTGATTGTGCTTATCCTGGGAAAAATCCCGGATATTCACTGCTTCTGCCGATATCAGCCCTTTTTCTATGGCGCGGCCGATAATGCTGTTATTTAATCCATCCATGATCATCTGCGGAAATAAGGTCAGTATATGATAATTCATCGCGTCCTCCTGTTTAAAAAGACGGCCCGGGACTTTACAGATCCAGAAGGCCGTCTAAAATATGTACCAGAACCTGTCCTTTGTCCAGATCCACATTAAGAATACATTCCTTGATAGATGGGAACAGATATTCCTTTCCATCCTTTCCCGTAATCACATAGACATCGTTAGCGCCTGTCTGAAGAATATCCTTTACGGTTCCGAACTCTTCTCCTTCGTCAGTCATCACAGTAAGACCAATGAGATCTACAATAAAATTTTCATTGGGCGCTAATTTAACTGCCTGTTCTCTGGATACGAGAAGATCCTTTTTGCGGAACGGCTCCACATCATTGATGTTATTAAATTCCTTGAATTTCAGAATTGCCATGCCCTTAAAAAATTTCACCTGCTCCACATGGAGAGAAAGCCGCTCTCTTCCAGTGTCAAGATATACTTCCTTCAGTTTTTTAAAGCGGTTTATATCATCGGTTGTAGGAAAGACCTTTACCTCGCCGCGGATGCCGTGGGGAGAAGTAATGACACCTACCCGTAAAAACTGTTCCATAATTGTCTCCATTTTCTGAAATAACAAAAGCCGTCTACCATGAAGGCCGGCGGCTTCTTCGTTACTGAATCTCTACAATAACTTTTTTATCTTCTTTTGATGCGGCTGCTTTTACAACGGAGCGGATCGCTTTTGCAATTCTGCCCTGTTTTCCAATCACTTTACCCATATCGGAAGAAGCGACTGTCAGCTCAACTACAATTTCGTCATCTTTTACAGATTCTGTAACTGCAACCTCATCTGGGTTGTCTACCAGCGCTTTTGCAATCACTTCCACTAATTCTTTCATACCATTCACCTCGCAGACCGCACTCGGAACTCCGAAGCCGGCCTATGAAAAATGCCTTAAAAAGGCATTTTTCATACAAGCTATTTACTGGATACCAGCGATTTTTAAAAGCTTTCCAACAGTCTCTGTTGGCTGAGCGCCTGTTGCTAACCACTTCTTAGCTGCTTCCTCATCGATCTTGATGGTGCTCGGCTCTGTGTTTGGGTCGTAGTAGCCTACCTCTTCGATGAATCTTCCGTCTCTTGGGGATCTGGAATCTGCAACGACAATTCTATAGAAAGGTGCCTTCTTCTGACCCATTCTTTTCAGTCTCATCTTTACCATTGTAATTTTACCTCCTTGTGTATTTGGAAACTTATATAGAAAATGCGTCTGCATTTACTAACGATTTAAATTTTAGAAGGGAAGCTTCATTTTTCCCATCAGCCCGCCGAGTCCTCCCCGGCGCTTTCCGCCCATCATGCCCGGCAGCTGTTTCATCATTTTTTTCATCTGTTCAAACTGCTTGACAATGCGGTTGACTTCCGCGATATCCACGCCTGCGCCTTTCGCAATCCGCTTCTTTCGGGAAGGATTCAGCAAATCAGGATTGGCCCGCTCTTCTTTTGTCATGGATAGTATAATTGCCTCCACCCGATCCATCATCTTTTCATTGCCGTCCAGATCCACGCCCTTTAACTGGTTCATGCCCGGCATCATATTCATGATGCTGGCCATTCCTCCCATTTTTTTAATCTGGTGCATCTGGTCTAAGAAGTCATTATAATCAAACTCTGCCTTCTTAATTTTCTGGGAAAGAGCCTTTGCCTTTTCCTCATCAATGACAGCAGTTGCCTTATCAATAATGGACATAATATCGCCCATTCCCAGAATTCGGGAAGCCATGCGCTCCGGATAAAACTGCTCTAAATCTGAGAGCTTTTCTCCCATACCTACATAGAGAATCGGCTTTCCGGTTACTGCCTTGATCGAAAGAGCTGCTCCGCCTCGCGTATCGCCGTCCATCTTAGTTAAAATGACGCCATCGATGCCAATCTTATCATTGAACATACCAGCCACATTTACTGCATCCTGTCCAGTCATGGCATCTACAATCAGAAGCGTCTGATCCACTGCTATCTGTTCTTTAATCTCCACCAGCTCATTCATCATGTCCTCATCAATGTGAAGACGGCCGGCGGTATCGAGAATCACTACATTGTCACCATTTTTGGCTGCATGTTCAATGGCTGCCTTTGCAATGTTTACCGGCTTGTGGCCTGTTCCCATGGAAAATACAGGAACACCCTGTTTCTCACCGTTGATTCTCAGCTGGTCGATTGCTGCCGGACGATAGATATCGCAGGCTGCAAGCAGAGGTTTTCTGCCTTTAGCCTTTAGCTTTCCGGCTATTTTTGCTGTGGTAGTTGTCTTACCTGCGCCTTGAAGTCCAGCCATCATAATGACTGTGATTTCATTAGCAGGCTTTAAGGCAATCTCCGTCATCTCGGAGCCCATCAGCTTTACCAGCTCTTCATTTACAATTTTTATTACCATCTGTCCTGGATTCAGACCGTTTAAGACGTCCTGTCCTACCGCTCTCTCCTGCACAGAATTGATAAACTGCTTTACTACTTTAAAGCTGACGTCTGCCTCCAGCAAAGCCATCTTGACTTCCCTGAGTCCGGCTTTTACATCAGCCTCTGACAGACGGCCTTTTCCAGTCAGATTTTTAAATACATTCTGCAGTTTGTCTGCAAGGCTCTCAAAAGCCATCCGGAAACCTCCTGTCACAGTATTCTGTCGCTACAGCTTAATAATGTCACTGGAAATCTCTCCAATCCGATCGATAAAAGCCTCGTCTCCTGTTTCCTTAAACTGTTTTGTCAGCTTGTGAATTTCAGCTACCAGTTCTCTGGTCTGTTGAAATTTTTGAATCAGCTGAAGCTTTTTTTCGTACCCGCCTAAAGTCCTGTCACATCGTTTAATCAAATCATGAACACCCTGACGGCTGATTCCCTGTTCATCGGCAATCTCGCTGAGAGACAAATCGTTAAACACCGCGTCCTCATAGATTTCTTTCTGGTGGTCTGTCAACAGCTCGCCATAGAAATCATACAGCAGTGTCTGCTCCACAATTTTTTCCATTTCCAATCACCTGGATTATAATATCATAGGCAGGCTGGGGTGTCAAGTGTTTTTTCTTTACACTATATTTTTATATGTTTCTTTACTCTCCATCATTTTCTTTTGGAGCATGGATATCCAGAAACGTCGCTCCCAACGGGCTTTCCCAATGGCAGAGATCAAACGCTTCACCGCGCAGGGCCTGTTCATAGATTTCTTTCAGAACCGTAAGGTCGGCTTTCCTGCCATCGTTCATGATAACAGTCAGAGTACAGTGATCTTCTTCATCATCCGGATCGTCGGCATGGCTGTCTGCGATGACTGCCGGATAATGTCTGGCCGGGCCGCACAGGGCTGTGTTGATATAATAATGAAAGCCAAAGGCTGTGCAGAAGCCGATCAGCCCCATGAAAAAACCTGCTCCCAGACGCAGGCGTTTTGGGGTACGCACAAGCATCATAACCGTCAAAAATACGCCGATAACCAATATCCGCACCAGGCTGAACCAGCTGTCGTCCACCTCCTGAAGAACCCAGCCTTCCCAAAAGTAGTGAACCTGTCCCATATAGAGAAGAGACAGAAGCAGCGAAGGAATCAGAGGCATTTTTATGTGCATGGCGTTCCACTCAGGCGTAGCGTTTTTGGGAGGATCGTCAAAAAGCAGGACAGGAGCAAAAACGATGCAGAACACCAAAAATGGGATGGGGGCAATGGCTGCAATCGCCATTGCAGCACGAAATTTTATATCGGCAAAGAGAGTCAGGGGCAGCGGAGCAAGTGTACCGGCAGCAAAGAAAAGCAAAACCAGCCATCTTCCTATCCGAATAGCCTTCATATGAGCGTGCCAGCGGGTTCTGTATTCTTCCCGCCACTGGACGGTTCCTTCTGCCTTCGCTTCCTGCTCCGCCTGCTTTTCCATGGCATGAGTCAGAGCGACTGCGAGATCTGAACACTCGATCCACTCTGCCAGCCGGGGAATGCCCTTCATATTTGTCTCCACTGAGATCAGCTTTTTACCATTGCTGTCCAGCAGACGGATGGAACGGCTGGCAGTAAGCTGCACAGCAGCTATCTGGCCTGGCGCAAACATTTTCTGCTTTCCAAAGCTGCTGGTGTACAGAACAGAATTATCCTGAAATATCAGCAGACTTCGGTTGCACCCTGCTAACAGCATCCAGATTCCAAGCGCCATAAACGGCAGGCCGATGAAGGCAGTGACAATTGTATAAACGGCCTCGAATGGAGGTGTTCCAGATACAATAACGGAAAGGAGCATCATAATGAAACCGAGAAGCCATAAAATCATTCCAAAAATCGTCACAATATTCCGTTCCCGTACTGCGACGATTGGCTGCCATATTACTTCCAGCTCCCTGTGGCGGCAGAAAATCAGTACCATCCCCAGTCCGATAAGCAGCAAAAGAAGCGCTGCCGCTATTCCGACTCCCAATGGATCCAGCGGTTCATCTGAGACAAACAAAAGCGGAAAAAGAAACAGAGACAGAGCGGCTGTAATACCGCCAGCCAGCAGACAGGGCCATTTGTTTCCAGGTTTAGGCAGATCGCAGGGCGGATCCAGCTGCTTTTTCGGCATATTGCTTTCCGGATGAATCGGTTCCAGTTCTGACGGCTGTTCCAGTATCTGGCCGCAGCAGGGACATTGAAATACATATTCCATTTTGGGGAAACGGCTTTGCTTATCTAGGGGAAGAGCCTGGCCGCATGTCGGGCAAACCCAATGGGTTTGAAACGCGCGCTTATGGATCAGAGCCAGCGGCACAAAGGATGCAAACGGGAGAATAAAGATCGGCACAATCCACCAGCGGTTTTGGGTAATGAGCAGCGAAACCAGGCAGAGCGTAAGAAAAAGGCTTATAGAAAGCATCAGGCGCGTACTTCCCCGGGCTGCCTGCTTCTGAGCAGAACGATAGGTTTCATTCCCGCTCTCCATGCCAGAACGCTGGAGTTCTAAAAGGAATAATTCAATCAGCTCATAAAGATCATCGGGATTGTTTACCTCCTCACTGGTAAACTGATCGTACAGCGTCTCACCTGTATACAGCTTTGCCCCCTCACAATTTATCACAGCTCTGCTGCGAAGTCTGGCGATCGTCAGACAATCACCCGAAAAGTCCAGATGATACTGAGGATACTGTGATTTCAGGCGGTCATAAAGGGCTCTCAGTTCCGTTTTACGATACATAGGCAAGTTCTCCTTAAAATACAGAATATGACAGATATTGTCTATTATACTTTATTTTGTTAAAGAATCAAAGAAATTTTTCAGTAAATACTTGTCAAGAAAGCTTTTTTATGCTAGAATACAATCGTTCTAAATCATATGGGGATATAGCTCAGCTGGGAGAGCGCTTGAATGGCATTCAAGAGGCCGTGGGTTCGAGTCCCATTATCTCCACTTTTTCAAACCCTTGTATTTGCTGGAAAATACGCAGTTTTCTTTGTAGATACAAGGGTTTTCGCTTTTTCATGTGAGTGTTTGATATCGCCGTATGATAGGAAAATATTACCGTTTTTAGCTCAAATATCACACGGATTTCCTTTATTTATCAAGGCTTTGCAGGAATTTTAAAAGAACCAATATCACATAAAACCGAAGATGATACAATCAGGGCGGCCAGTTGGCCGCCTTTTTAAATCACTTCCTTGTCCTCCTGAATCCAGCCTTGGAGATAATCGGCGCTGAGCCGTTGGATCAGGAATGTGGGTTTCTGCCTTCTCCTGGTCAAACATACCTGCTACTCTCAGCGCGGCTCCGGCGCATCCTTTTTCACCTCCTTCCTCTGATTTTGGGTAAAAAAACAGCACATACGTATCTTGTAATTCAAATACGCATATGCTATAATGCCAGTAGGCAAAGAGAAGTAATGAATCCATGTGATTCAGCAAAATGAAAACCCCAGAGCTGCAACTCTGGGGTTTTCTATTCCCTGTTTTGGCACGGCAGGGCTTAATACCGTAGGATGGTTACCGACTATTTGTCACTATCCATCCATTTGATGATGCAATGGCAAATTACACCACCCACAACAGTGACAATAAGAGAAGCAATATATTCCATGTGATTCACCTCCCTTCCGTACCAGTCTAGGAGGCGGTAACAGGAAGAGTATACCACAAAGTTTCTATTTTATCTATCTTTCATAAACAGTTTCTCTTCTCCTCTGCTTCTAAGCTCCTCCTCAACAGCTTCCCGAATAGATACCGAAATCTGTTCAAAGATTTTTAGTTCCGTTTCTACTCAATCAACATAAATTTTAGCCACTTATTACGCCTTCCTCTCTTTATACATTTCCGCCAAAGCCATCTGAAGCTTTGTCACCTGCTTTAATTTTCATCTTTGTCTTGGGCATGCGGACATTTTTTATTTTCCCCTGTGTGTGGGAGCCGGCTTGACAATGAGTGTTTTAAAGGATATGATTTCGGCAGAGAAAGTTTTTTGCTTTCTGATTTTTCGGGCGGCTTGGCGCAGCGTACAAAACGGTTGTTTCTTGGCGCTAAGCTGTGATAGGAGGAGGTACAAAAGGATGGATCAGACGAAAAAAAGCACCAGCGAAAAAGCGGTTAAATGGCTGGCAGATCGAGGAATTGTAAACCACATTGATATGATAGAGGCGATTCGGATGAAGCAGGCTGAAATTTTATATGCCGAGCAGGACGGAGTCATGATTTATGAAACAGACAGCCAGACCTGCATGATTGCGGCAGAGAATTTTGAACCATGCCGTCAGATTTTGTCCCAGAATACATACCACCAGTTTGCCGTTCATCAAAAAGAGCTGGCGGAGGAAATACAGGCGCAGTATCATTTTGCTACCAGTATGCTGACGAATCAGGCGGCATGGATGCAGAAAAAAGCTCCTGAGTTTGACGATTCAGGAATCATTACTCTGAAGGCAGAACATGCCAAAGAAGTTTGCAGCTTTTATGGTACTATGGAGGATCCAGGGGATTATGTGAGAGAATTAATTTCCCGGGGACAGATGTGGGGAATTTTTGAACATGGACAGATGGCTGGATTTGCAGGAGAACATCTGGAAGGAAGCATGGGACTATTGGAAATTCTTCCAGAATACAGGCGGAAAAGCTACGGCTTTCGTCTGGAAGCCTTTCTTATCCGCCATTTTCTGGAGTACGGAAAAATTCCGTTCTGCCAGGTCATAGAAGGAAATACAGAATCCATGAACCTTCAGAAAAAGCTGGGCATGGAAATATCAGAGCAGCCGACCTGGTGGCTGTTTAACTGATCGAAATAATTATCGGAAAGCGCCTGCTATATCTGTGGGAATCGTAAATTCTACCATTCCCATGGAGCCGGGCGCAACTGTATATTCATCAAATACAATTACCAGGGAGCCGTCCTGATTCAAATAAAAGCTCTCATTGCCGTTCAGACCAGAAAATCCTCCTTCTGAGCTCTGAAAATAGATGATAGATGCATCTTCTTTCATCTGTTCCTCCATCTGGGAAGAGATATTTTCACTGACAAGCCTGAGTGTTTCCTTATTTTTCAGCAGCTCTCCCAGAGAAACAGCTTCTCCTGTTTTTTTATCAATCGTGTACGTTTTATAGACTTCTGAACCGCTTCCCATAATGCGAGTTGTTACCATATACATAGAAAAATACTGCTCTCCGTCATGAGTGACTTCATAAGTATTAGAGACTGCATAGTGTACGCTTTCCTCCTCTTTTTCAGAGGCAGCTTTGTTTTCCTCATATTCTGTAATCAGACTGTCTACATATTCAGAAATTTCTTTGTTTATGGAAAGCTCTGTTCCGTTCTGATCCACTAAAACAGGCCTGCGGATTTCTGCAGACAGGGTTTCCTCTTCTTCCGTATACCCCTTTCCCTCTTCCACCTCAATGGTAAATTCTTCTTTCTTCTTATTATCAGAAGGATTTTTTAAGCTATCCTGTTCTGTCTCAATAGGAGCCGTTGTTTTTTGAGGATTTGTTTCCTGTGTTTTCTGCCCGGAAGCACAGCCAGTAAAAAGAAGCATGGATACAGATAAACAGGTTATTAACAGATAATTTTTCTTCATAATCATCTCTCCTTTTGCTTTCGTTCTGTTTTATAGATGAGAGAGATGGATAAAAAGTTGGAGTGCAGAAAAACTTTTATTCTATATACTATTGATGCAGCGGATTTTATTTTAAAACCATATTTTTAATGATAAACATTAAATAATTATTGTATTTCAGAAAATAAAGGAGTATAATGAAAACAGATAACACATGGGAAGGCAGACCTTTGTTTGCTGTAGATTTCAGAAAGGAGTGAATTGTATGAAACGTGAAGCATTAGAAAATCTTAATCGAAAATCTCTGTTGGATTTACTTTCAGAAGAAAGTAATCTGATCTGTTCCTATTTGAAGGTGTTTCTTTTTCTTAGTGCAGCGACTATTTTAGTATACGCGGCAGTATTTATCAGTGTACTGGCAGTTCCCGGCTTTTATACAGAGGGTAACAATCTTGGGAACTTCTTAGCCCAGCTTCTAGGCGGCATATTTATTACAGAAAAGGGAAACAGCAGCAATATCAGCTATCTGACATTAATTGTATGCACAGTATCCAAAATATTCCCTAATCTAATAGCCTATTATGTTTTCCTAGCTTTGCTGCGCATGTTTAAAAAAATTAAAACAGGAGATACGCCCTTCACAGAGTTCAGTTCCCATATGTGGAGGAATTGCTCCCGCGTTTATGCAGTATTGGCAGTATTAGCTTTTTTAAGCAGCTTTATTTTCGGAATTGCCGGACTGGCAGCTCTGCTGCCCTATATGATGACCTATCTGTTTTTTCACGCTTTGGAGCTTATTTTTCTCTATGGTGAGGGACTGCAGAGAGAATCAGACGAAACTTTATAGGCGCAGGTAAAGTCTGCGCCTATTTTATGAAAGGAGCCTTTTATGGCTATTATTCTTCGCCTTGACCGGGTAATGGCTGACAGAAAAATGTCTCTTAACGAGCTGTCAGAGCGGGTAGGCGTTTCCAATGTTAACCTGTCAAAAATTAAGACGGGAAAAATCAGCGCAATTCGCTTTTCTACTCTCAACGCTATTTGCGAGGCCTTAGACTGCCAGCCAGGAGATATTTTAGAGTATGTTCCAGATGAAGATGATCAGCGTTAATGAAAAAACGCCTGAAATTATGGTTTCAGCCTTAATCCTTCTTCAGTAAATCGCAGACAATGGCAGAAAATGAGACAGCTCCCTTTACAAGAACGTCCTCATCCACATCAAACCGCACGGTATGCTGAGGGGATGCCATTTTTGTCATGGTTCTCATGTAGACAGCCTGTCCGCCCTGTTCCTGTACCCGGTTCATCATAAAACCGATATCTTCGCTGCCCCAGTTTTTGGCGTTTGGATTACTGCTCACCCGGTACTGGGGCAGATGGTTCCTGACCAGGTTTGAAATCCGATCAATCAGTTCCGGACTGCTGACCTGGGAGGGGGCTCTGCCCATCAGCCGCATCTCGCAGCTGCATTCCTCCATCATTGCCGCTGCCTGACAGATTTCCTTTGCCCGCCGATCCATGTATTGATTAATTTCATCTGTTTCTCCCCGGACCTCCATGGAAATCATGGCCTCATCCGCCACTACGTTGCTGTTGCTGCCGCCCCGGATCACGCCTACGTTGACCCGGCTGATGCCCTGGCTGTGGCGGGCAATGCCGGACAGCCCTACTGCAGCATGAGCTGCGGCCAGAACGGCATTTTTCCCTTCTTCCGGAAAGCCTCCTGCATGGGCTGCCTGACCGTGAAAGAAGACGTTATACTTACAGGTAGCCAGTGAACCGTAGGTTCCCGGGGTAATGTCCCCATCGTCCTCCTTGTCGTCCGGCGCTACATGAGTTCCGGCAAAATAGTCGACTCCGTCCAGGTGACCCTTTTCCACCATGGCGTAAGCGCCTTTTGTCCCCTCCTCCCCAGGCTGGAACAGAAATTTTACAGTGCCGTGCAGCTGCTCTCTGAGCGCAGACAGAATCCTGGCTGTCCCAAGACCGATAGCTGCATGGCAGTCATGGCCGCAGGCGTGCATCATTCCTGGATTCTGGGAAGAAAATCCCTCCCGGAAAGGACGATGTTCCAGATCCCCTGCTTCCTCCATGGGGAGAGCGTCAATATCAAATCTCAGAGCGACGGTCGGCCCCTCCCCGCAGCGGAGGATTCCTACCACTCCCGTATACCCCTGTTCCAGTTCCTCTGTCAGAAACCGGGCGGGTGCGCCCTGCTCCTTCACCTGGCTGAAATGGCGTTCCAGAATATCTGAATCAGGCACGCCGATACGGGCTTCTTCCCTGCATACGTCCTTTCCGGTGAGGACTTCCATGCCGAGCTCTGTCAGATATTCTGCAATTTTAGCAGAAGTTCTCATTTCCAGCCACCCAGTTTCTGGATATTTATGAAAATCCCTTCTGATCCGAATAAGCTCGTCTCTCTCTTCCTCTGCCATAGCTGAAATTTTTCTGTATATATCCTGTTCCGAATGTGCCTGACAATTTTGTTTTCTTTCCACCTCTGTCTCCTCCTTTAAAAAGCAGTTTTGGACGCTTTTGAAACTATTTGAATATTTCTGTTTTTTAGTATACTATAAAAACAGCGTTTTTTCTACTGGAGCAGGATTTCGCTTTTTTTATCTGATACTTTTACGATAAGCTCCAATTATAAAGTGAATGTGAGGAAACATCTTATGAAAAATAAAATTCAAACTCCTAAAAAAATTTTAATTATCGGCTCTACCTGTGTGGATATTATTATTAATATAGCTCACCTTCCAAAGACAGAGGAGGACATTCATCCTTTCAGTCAGTCTATGACTTTAGGAGGCTGCGCCTACAATGCGGCCAACATCATCCGCCAGTTCGGAGCGCCTCATACCTTTATTTCACCGGTAGGAACTGGCGTTTACGGAGATTATGTGAGAAAAGAACTGAAACAGAAGGGATTTCCTGTGCTGGCCGATGTCCCGGATCGAGAAAACGGCTGCTGCTACTGTCTGGTAGAACAAGGAGGAGAACGAACCTTTATGTCTCTGCACGGAGCTGAGTACACGTTCTGCAGAAGATGGATGGAGCCATTCGAAAAGGAAAAGTTTGACATGACCTATATCTGCGGTCTGGAAGTGGAAGAACCTACAGGAAACGAGCTGTTAAGCTATCTGGAGGATCACAGAGAACAGCAGATTTTTTATGCTCCCGGTCCAAGAGGAATTTTAATTGAGAAAGAAAAGACAGAAAGAATGCTCGATCTTCACCCTATTCTCCACATTAATGAAGCGGAGGCCTGCGCTCTCTCCGGCTGCAGTTCAGCCAGGGAAGCGGCGGAGAGACTATTTCAGAAAACAAGAAATACTGTGATCATTACTCTGGGAAAAAATGGAGCCTGCTGCCTGGAGCAGGACGGCTCTTTCTACCAAATTCCCGCTTACCCGGCTCAGATAGCCGATACGGTAGGAGCTGGAGACTCCCATATTGGGACTGTCATGGCCTGCTTAAGTCTGGGATATAACATGAGGGAAGCCCTTGAAGCTGCCGGCCGCGTTTCTGCCGCGGTAGTCAGCGTGAAAGGAGCCTCCCTCTCAGAAGAAGAATTTTCAAAGCTTGATTTAAAGACTGCGTTTTAATCTACAGCATGTCTCCATATTGTCTGGCCGCCTCCATAAAAGGTCCCATCTCCTGGCGAAGCTCTTCACGGATCTTTGCCAGGTCGGCCCTTACCAGCTGTTTTCCGCGTACCAGCAGCTGGCCATTTACCATGACGGTATCCACATTAGAGGCATTGGCTGAGTAGACAAGGGCAGAATATGGATTATAACATGGGAACATATTGACAGAATCTGTTTCCACAATGACTAAATCCGCCTTCTTTCCGGATTCAATAGAACCCAGCTCTTTTTCTGCATGAACAGCTCTTGCTCCGCCTGTGGTCCCAATTCTTACAATATCTTCTGCCGGGAACAGGCTCCTGTCATGGTAAGCTGTTTTCTGGAAATCGGCAAACAGCTTAAACAGAGTAAATAAATCCAGCGTATTTCCAGAGGAAGCGCCGTCTGTTCCAAGGCCTACCGGAATATTCCTCTTCTGCATGGCAGGAACAGGGGCTACTCCTCGTCCGCCCTTTGTATTGGATCCGATGCAGTGAGCCACAGCGGTTCCCGTCTCCGCCAGCAAATCCATATCGCGATCCGTCATGTAGACACAATGAGCCAGAAGTGTCCTGTCGCTTAACAGGCCCAAATCCTGTAAAAATTCAGATGGAGTCATGTTATTCTCGCGTCTGAACTGCTCCATCTCAAAATCCATCTCGCTGGCATGGAGGGTAAACAGGGTGTCATGCTTACATGACAGCTCGTAAGCTTTTTTCAGCATTTCCGGGCTATTGCTGTAGGTGGCGTGGGGAGCTGCAGAGGGTTTTACAAGGCTGCTGCCTTTCCACTGCCTGATAAAGTTCTCAGCATAAGCCAGGCCGCCGTAAGGCTCCTCACTGTCGCAGGTTTTCTGCCCGATCACCGTCTCTCCCAGCCAGCCCCGGATGCCAAGCTCCTCACAGGCCTCGGCTACCTGATCTTCAAAATAGTACATATCTACGAAAGAGGTAACTCCGGCTAAAAGCATCTCACAGATTCCGTATCTGGCAGCCAGCCGGACTAATTTTCTGGTCATGGCATCGTTCTCCAGAGGAAAAAGAAAGCGCCTCAGACGGTCGGCACAATCGTCTCCCAGGGTGCGGAAAGGCATCATGGAGACATGGCAGTGGGTATTAATCATTCCAGGAAGCAGAATTCCTCCGTGTCCGTCGATAATCTGGGAAGCACCAAAAGCCTCAATATCTGCCTGCAGTTTTGATTCCTCCCCCGTCTTTATAATCTTGTCCCCATCGATGAGAACACATCCATTTTTAAATACAGTATTTTTCTCATCCATGGTAAGCACAGTCGCGTGCCGAATCAGTGTTTTCATTGAATTTTCCTCCTACTCTTCCATTTTCCGGTTGATGTATTCTGTTTTCGTCTTAGAGTAGACAAATTTCTGGCTGGAGTAAAGGCTGTAGTAGCCTGAGAGGGTAAAGCTTACGGCAATCACTATCACGAAGTACGGCATTGCCTGGTATCCGAACATTTCAAAACCAATCAAAAGCGTAGAAATGGGACAGTTGGTCACGCCCACAAACAGAGCCAGCATACCGCAGGCTGTCATCAGGCCGAAAGGCTGCCCTGTTGCCATGGCAAAGCTGCACCCAAAGACGGCCCCGATGCAGAAGGTAGGAACAATCTCTCCGCCTTTAAAACCAGCCTCCAGGGTTACTGCGGTGAAAAGGATTTTCCACAGAAATGCCGTATACTGTACCTCCCCCTCAAAGCACCGTTCAATCAGCAAAATACCGCTTCCATTGTAATCAAAGGAACCTTCCAGAAGCGTAAGCGCGATAATCAGAACAGCGCCTGCCGCAATCCGTCTGCCTGGAGACGGAAAGTACCGCCGATACACCTTCTCGGTGCGGTGGAGAACAATACAGAACAGTTCGGAAACCAGAGCGCATAAAACGCCTAACACAACCATGAGCAGTGCTGCTTTCAGTGAAAAATCAGGAATCTGACCAATGTCAAAAGCTTCTGGAGAAAGTCCCAGACGCCTTGATACGGCCGCCCCGATAAAGGCGGAAAAGGTACAGGGAACAAGAGCCGCGTAGTACATAACGCCGATGCTGATAACTTCCATGGAAAACAGAGCCGCAGCCATGGGGGTGCCGAACAGAGCCGCAAAGGCTCCGCTCATTCCGCACATAACTGCAATTTTTTTATCCTTATCGTCCAACTTCATCAGACGGCCAATCTGATTTCCGATGCTTCCGCCCATTTGCAGGGCAGCTCCTTCCCGTCCGGCAGAACCTCCGGAAAGATGGGTGAGAATGGTACCCAGGAAGATAGCTGGGGCAGTGCCGGGAGAAATATCAGAATCCGTGTAGATGGATTCAATCACCATGTTGGTTCCCCTGTTTTTATCTTCCTTTAGGAGGTGGTAAATCCACACAATCATAAGGCCTGCTGCAGGCAGAAGGCCTAAGGTCCAATGGTGGCCATTAAAATAAGCGCCTGCCCTCATGACAATATGTCCAAATATAGTCCCCACCAGCCCGGTTGTCAGGCCTATCAGACTGGAAACAGCACTCCATTTGACAAAAAACCAGAGATTTTTCTCTAAAGGCGTATTCTGGTCTAATTGATACATAATGCTTTCACAGCTCCCCCCGTTTCAGCTACAATTCATAGACACTTTTTGACTTTACAAGCTTTGGACGATATCCAGCCTCGCTTAATGCGGCTACAATCGTATTCTTGTGATCCGTTCCGAAAGCTTCCAGTGTGATGCGCAGTTCCACTGCCGCATTTCGGTTGATGCTGACAAACTGGTTATGCTCCAGCTTAATCACGTTGCCATGCTGTTCTGCCAGAAGAGAAGCCACCTTGGCCAGCTCACCTGGTTTGTCAGGAAGCAGGACAGAGACAGTAAACACCCTGTCCCTCTGGATCAGTCCATGCTGGACAATGGAAGCCATGGTGATTACATCCATATTGCCGCCGCTTAAGATAGAAACAATTTTTTTCTTCTTTACGTCCAGGTGCTTTAAGGCAGCTACTGTCAGAAGACCTGAATTTTCTACGATCATCTTGTGGTTTTCTACCATATCCAGGAACGCTACAATCAGCTCGGAATCATCAATAGTAATAATTTTATCTACATTTTCCTGAATATATGGGAAGAGGAGATCGCCAGGTCTCTGAACAGCCGTTCCGTCTGCGATGGTATTGACTCCTGGAAGAGACACTACCTTTCCTGCCTTCAACGACTCCTGCATACAGTTTGCCCCTGACGGCTCCACCCCAATTACCTTGATCTTTGGATTCAGCAGCTTGGCCAGAGTAGACACGCCGGTGCAGAGACCGCCGCCGCCGATGGGAACTAAAATATAGTCGACAGTTGGAAGCTCTTTAATAATCTCCATGGCAATGGTTCCCTGTCCGGTAGCCACATCCAGATCATTAAATGGATGGACAAAGGTGTACCCGTGCTCATCTGCCAGCTGATAAGCATGAGCCAGAGCCTGATCGAACACGTCTCCCTCCAGCACAACTTCGGCGCCGTAGCCTCTGGTGCGGTTGACTTTCATCAGCGGAGTAGAGGTCGGCATGACAATGGTAGCTTTAATGCCGGCCAGCTTGGCCGCATAGGCGACTCCCTGAGCATGGTTGCCCGCAGAGGCGGTGATAAGACCCTTCTGCTTTTCCTCCTCTGATAAAGTACTGATTTTATAGTAAGCGCCTCTTACCTTATAGGCTCCTGTGTACTGCATATTTTCTGGTTTAAAATATACTTTATTTCCCGTCATATTGGAAAAGTGTTCGCTGTAAACCAGCTTTGTCTCAGAAATAACCTTTCCCACCACCTCGGTGGCCTCCTCGAACTTTTCCAGTGTCAGCTTCTTCTCATTTTCGCACATGGTCTTCCCTCTCTCCTTCTGTCGTTTTCTTTACTGCTCTGCCGGTTTTTCAAACAAAGCGTTTACAAAGTCATTTGCGTTAAATTTCTGAAGATCATCAATTTTTTCTCCAATTCCAATATATTTCACTGGAATACCAAGCTCTGACTGGATGGCTACGGCGATTCCTCCTTTGGCTGTTCCATCTAACTTAGTCAGGATAATGCCGGTAATATCGGCAGCTTCCATGAACTGCTTTGCCTGGGCCAGAGCATTCTGTCCAGTAGTTCCATCTAACACTACCAGAGTTTCACGGTAAGCATCAGGAAATTCCTTGTCAATAATTCGGTTAATCTTTTTTAATTCCTCCATCAGATTCTTTTTATTGTGGAGACGGCCTGCTGTATCGCAGATCAGAATGTCCGCATGTCTTGACTTGGCAGCTGCGATGGCATCATAGATGACAGCGGCCGGATCGGAGCCTTCCTGCTGGGCAATCAGCTCCACGCCCGCCCGGTTGGACCACTCGGTCAGCTGCTCAATAGCTGCTGCACGGAAAGTATCGGCTGCTGCCAGAATAACCTTTTTCCCCTGTTCCTTTAACTGACCGGCCAGCTTTCCCACAGAGGTGGTTTTTCCTACTCCGTTTACTCCAATAACGAGAACTACGGATTTTCTGTTCTCAAATTCATAGGCATTTTCACCCAGATCCATCTGGGAACGGATGCTCTCGATCAGAAGCTCCTTACATTCAGAAGGCTCCTTAATGTGCTGTTCCTTCACTTTTTGACGGAGATCTTCCATAATCGCCATGGTAGTCTGGATTCCCAGATCTCCCATAATCAGCGTTTCCTCAATTTCCTCATAGAAATCGTCGTCAATGGCTGAAAATCCGCTGAAAATAGAATCAATTCCAGCCACAATCGAATTTCTTGTCTTCGTCAGTCCTTCTACCAGACGTCCGAAAAATCCTTTTTTTCCTCCGCTCATATATGTTTTCCTCCTCTATATAAAATCCTGTTTAAAACTTTGTCCTGCCTGCCTTTGCCTGGGCTTCCAGCTCACTTTCCACAAGATTCACGGAAACAAGAGTGGAAACTCCCTTCTCCTGCATGGTAATACCGTACAGGCGGTCAGAGGAAACCATGGTTCCTCTTCGGTGGGTGATAACAATAAACTGCGTATTTTTTGTCAGCTTATGAAGATACTTTGCAAACCGATCTACATTCGAGTCGTCTAAAGCTGCCTCAATCTCATCCAGAAGACAGAAGGGAGACGGCTTCAGATTTTGAATAGCAAACAGAAGGGCGATGGCAGTCAGCGCCTTCTCCCCTCCGGAAAGCTGCATCATGTTTTGAAGCTTTTTACCCGGAGGCTGGGAAATAATCTGGATTCCTGCTTCCAGTATATCCTCATCCTCCTGAAGAATCAGAGCGCCGTGTCCGCCGCCGAATAGTTCTTTAAACACCTTGTCAAATTCCTGGCGGATCAGGGCGAATTTTTCCTCAAACTGCAGCCGCATTCCAGTATCCAGCTCCTCTATAATTTTTAAAAGAGCCTCCCTGGCCGCAGCCAGATCATCATTCTGAGATTTTAAAAATTCATACCGTTCAGAAATTTCCCGATAGTCTTCAATGGCGTTGACATTGATATTTCCAAGGCTTTTAATTTTTCCTTTGAGTTCCTCGATGGCCCGGCGGATTTCCGGAATAGTTCCCGGTTCCTCCTCCCTAAGAGCCTGTGCGCCGGAATAGGTCAGTTCATATTCCTCCCACATATAGGAAACCTGATCGCTCATCCGCTCTGTCAGCCGTTCCTTCTGGCTCTCCAGACGATACAGTTCTTTGTCCAGACGGCTGATCTCCTTAGAAAGTTCTTCCCTTTTCTGGAAAAAGGATTTCTGTTTTGCCGCCAGCCGTTCTTTTTCCTCAGACTTTCTGGCCAGCGCTTCTTCCAGCTTCTGAGCCTTTAATGTCTCTTCCTGCATTTGGCTCCTGATCTGTTCAATTTCCTCCTGCTTTTTAGAGATAACCGCTTCGCTTACGCCGCTGCTCTCCAAAATCCGCTGACGCTCCTCCTTAAGGTTTTTCTGCTCTTTTAAAATGCGGCTTAAATTTTCCACAATAAAGTTATCCTGCTGCCGGATTCCCGCTGATGACAGCTGGGTATCGGAAAGAAGCTTTGATGCTTCCTCACGCTTTAACTGAAAGTCAGAAAGCTGTCTTGAAATCTGCTCAGAGCGTTCCTCCTGCTCTTTTTGAAGCTGTTCCAGCTGCTCCTCTTCTCTGGACAGACGCGCTCTGTTTTCACGGATTTCCCGAAGCTGAAATTCCAGCTCCCTGTTTTCCATCACCAGATCAGCGGAAGATTCCGCAATTTCCTGCTTCTTTCCCAAAAGCCTCTCAATGTTCAGCTGAGCTGTGTTTTTTCTCAGGATAATTTCCTGCCTTGCCTCCCGGAGTCTTGCCGCCTCGCTGGCACACTGATTTTTCAGGTTCTCATTGGCTGCGATTGCTTTCTGAGTCTTCTCCACATCCTTTAAAGCCTTCTGACAGGAGGTCTGAAGTTCCGAAAGCTCTCTCTGCCGTCCCAGAAGGTTGCTGCTGTTCTTAAAGGAACCGCCTGTCATGGAGCCTCCTGCACTTAAAAGCTCTCCTTCCAGGGTGACGATTCGGAGGGTGTGATGAAATTTTCTGGCCAGGGCGATGGCATGGTCAATGGTATCTGCCACTACGACCCGTCCCAGAAGATATTGGATCAGGGTTCTGTACTCATCCTTTACTTCTACCAGGTCGCTGGCCAGCCCCAGAATTCCAGGCTCTTTCAGAGCGCTTTCCTGAGTAAAGCCGCCTCTGCTGCTGATGCCGGTAAGGGGAAGAAAGGTAGCCCGTCCGTACCTGTTTTTTTTCAGATATTCAATGAGTTCCTTGGCCGTCTCCTCCCTGTCTGTGACAATATTCTGAATGCTGCCCCCCAGAGCCGTTTCAATAGCTGTCTCATATTTTTTCGATGTGGAGATCAGATCCGCCACCACGCCGTGGATTCCCGAAATCCGGCTTTTCTGCTCCATAACCCGGCGGATGCTGTTTCCATATCCCTCATACCGCTCGGCCAGATTCCGGAGCGACTCCAGCTTAGAATGGCTGATATGGTAATCCTGCTGGCTTCTGTTCAGCTGAGAAGCCAAAACGGAGCCCTCCTCCTCGGCAGCATTCAGTTGAAACGCTGTTTTCTCCTCCAGCTCCTGAAGCTCCTGAAGTTCCTCCTGTGCCTGGTTTAAATGAGTCTCTTCCTTTTTAAGTTCTTCTTCCTGCACAGATTCATCGCTTTTAAAGCGCAGAAGCTTTTGTGTAACCTCTGAGCGGCGCACGTCCACCTGCTCCAGCATAGTCTCGTACCTCTGACTTTTGGCAGCCAGACTGGCTTTTTCATTGAGAGCGGAAATGATAGCTGTCTTAGTTGACTCCGACTCTTCAGAGAGCTTTGAAATCTGCTGTTCTATCTCAGAAAGCCTCTGTTCCGCCAAAGAAAGCTCCTGTTCTGCCTGAGCTACCTGCCTTTTGGTCTCCTCCCTCTGCTGTGCATACTCATTTTTCTGTTCATCTTTTCCCCGCAGTTCCTGATCAATGGAGGAAATGCGTTCCCTCATGTGTTCTTCATTCAGCTGCTCGGAGCGGATCTGCTCTTTAAGAACCGCAATCTGCCCGTCCATGCTTTCTCTTAAAAGGATGGATTTAGAGTGCGCCTCCCTATCAGAAGCAATTTTCTCTTCTGATAGGGAGCTTTCTTCTTCCAGCTGGTCAAACTCTTTTTTTAACTGCTCTGACTGGTTCGATACATCTTCACAAGCTCCCTTTGCAATGGAAGTTTTCTGATCCAGCTCTGAAATCTGTATCTGCAGAGCTTTGTGCTCTAGCAGAAACAGATTGGCATCCCTGCCCTTCAGCTCTTCCTTCAGCCTCAGGTACTCCTTAGCTGACTCTGACTGAATCTTTAAAGGGCCTACCTGCTTTTCCAGCTCTGACAAAATGTCTTTTACGCGCACCAGGTTCTGCTCCTCATCATCCAGCTTCCTCTGAGCGATCAGCTTGCGCTTTTTAAATTTAACAATTCCGGCCGCCTCATCAAACAGCTCTCTGCGTTCTTCCGGGCGTCCGCTTAAAATTTTGTCGATCTGGCCCTGGCCAATAATAGAGTAGCCTTCCTTTCCGATTCCCGTGTCATAAAACAGCTCGTTAATGTCCTTTAACCGGCAGGCGCTTCCATTGATCTTATACTCACTCTCACCAGAGCGATAAAGCCGCCTGGAAACCGTCACCTGGTCATAGGCGATGGGAAGCTTATGATCGGAATTGTCCAGCGTAATCGCCACATAGGCAAACCCCTGAGGCTTTCGTATCTCCGTGCCTGAGAAAATGACGTCCTGCATAGTCCCGCCTCTCAGCTGGCGGACCCTCTGCTCTCCTAATACCCAGCGGACCGCATCGGCTACGTTGCTCTTTCCGCTTCCGTTAGGGCCGACAATGCCAGTGATGCCGTTGTGGAACTCAAAGAGAATCTTGTTGGCGAAGGACTTAAATCCCTGAATTTCAATGCTTTTTAAATACATAGACCACCTAAACGCCCTTTTTTTCTTCTTCTTTCAGTTTCAGAATCGCCAGATAGGCGGCTCTCTGCTCCGCTGCCTTTTTTGTCCGCCCGGATCCGCGGCTGATCTCATGGCTTCCAATCAGGGCCGCTACTTCAAAAGTTTTATTGTGATCCGGTCCTTTTTCCTCCAGAAGCTCATAAGATAACAGTTCTGTTCCTCTGGCCTGCACCATTTCCTGCAAGATAGTCTTGCTATCATAAAAGAGTTTTTTGTGTTCCATGTCATTTAAAACGTAATTAAGGATAAACTCTTTTGCACTAGTAAAACCACCGTCCAGGTAGATAGCTCCGATCAAAGCCTCCATGGCATCTGAGACAACTGAATTTCTCGTGCGCCCTCCGGTAGCGTCCTCTCCCTTTCCTAACAGAAGATAACTTCCCAGGTCAATCTGCTCTGCACAGTAAGCCAGAGTCGGTTCGCATACCATGCTGGCCCTGGTCTTTGTCAAATCTCCCTCCGGCATATCGGGAAACCGGTGAAAAAGAAAATCGCTGGAAACAATCTCCAGTACCGCGTCCCCTAAAAATTCCAGCCGCTCGTTGCAGCCCAGTTTGCTCAGGTGCTTTTCATTGGCATAAGAGCTATGGCTCATGGCCAGGGTAAGAAGAGAGCTGTCCTTAAAGGCATAGCCGATTTTCTTCTGAAGCTCTTTTAAATGTGCATGTGTCATATAGATCCTCCTGACTGTGATAATATGATGGAAGCAGCCCTGTTCCCAGAGCTGCCTCTTTGCTGAAATGGTATCATGGTATTAATTTAACGCATTCTTGATTTGCTCTGCCGCGTCCCCCACTGTCGCAATCCGCTCAGCTGCCTCTGTGGGGATTTCAATATCAAACCCTTCCTCAATTCCCATTACGATCTGAAAGATATCCAGAGAGTCTGCACCCAGATCATCTACAAACGTGGTTTCCATAGTAATCTCCGCCGGTTCCACATTTAATACCTCTGCAATAATCTTCTGCAGTCTTTCAAATTCCATCGCTGTTTCCTGCCTCTCCGTTTTCTTTCTCCTTCAGACTTTCCTGAATCTTTGCGTTGATGCCCTGCTCGGTAAAGGTAAGGCACTGGATAATCGAATTCTTTACTTCAGTCCGTTTAGAGCTTCCATGTGTCTTTACTACCAGCCCCTTTAAGCCCAGAAGAGGCGCTCCCCCGTAACGGCTGGCATCAAAGCTCTTCAAGGTTGTCTTTAAAGCTGGTTTTACAAGCAGCGCTCCAATTTTAGACCGGAGGCTTGTCATCATGCCCTCCTTCACCTTGGAAATCAAAGCAGCGCCTACACCTTCATACAGCTTTAAGATGACATTTCCCACAAAAGCTTCCGCCACGATAACGTCTGCCCCTCCATGTGGAATCTCACGGGCCTCGATGCTTCCGGTAAAGTTAATATCGCCGCACGCTTTCAGCAGAGGGAAGGTTTCCTTTACCAGGGCATTTCCCTTCTCCTCCTCCGCACCGATATTGACAATTGCCACTCTCGGATTCTTAACTCCCATGGCATGTTCCATATAGATAGAACCCATTTTGGCAAACTGCACCAGGTGGGATGGACGGGCGTCCACATTGGCTCCGCCGTCTAAAAGGAGGGATACGCCCTTATCTGTGGGAATCAGAACAGCTAATGGGGGACGCTCCACGCCCTTGATCCGGCCTACCAGAACCTGACCGCCTACCAGGATAGCCCCTGTGCTTCCAGCTGACACGATGGCGTCTGCCTCACCCTTCCTGACCATGTTCATGCCCACCACAAGGGAGGAATCCTTTTTTTTGCGCACTGCACTGACAGGCGGCTCCTCTGTGGCAATCACCTCGCTGGCATGGATAACTTCGATCTGTTCCTTATTATATGTATATTTGGAAAGCTCCCTGTTTACGGCGTCCTCCTGGCCAATCAGGAGAACCTTAATCTCGCTTCTCTCTTTTACCGCTTCCACTGCTCCCGCTACCAGCTCTTCTGGGGCATTGTCTCCGCCCATGGCGTCTACTGCTATTCGTATCATCTCTTCTTCCTTCTTTCCCTTTTAAACCTGTAACTACTATACTAGAGATTTTATGAGAAATCAATCTATTTTTGGCTTGAGAAACAGGATAGCAGAGCAAATTTTTTATTCTACAGCCGCTTTCCCAGTTCCCAGAAAGCCAGGCAGGCTGCGGAAGCAGCGTTAAGAGAATCCACATTTCTTGCCATCTTAATCCGTACTGTATAGTCACAGTCTGCGATTGTCTCCGAGGCCAGTCCGTCCCCCTCTGTTCCAATTACCACTGCAAGTTTTTCCTCTTCCTTCAGAGACGGATCGTCGAGGGTGGTAGAATCTTCCCTAAGAGCCATGGCCGCTGTCTTAAAACCCAGCTCTTTCAAAATTTTCATTCCGTCCCCTGGCCAGACTTCGGTCTTTTCATCAAAAAAGGTCCAGGGGATCTGGAACACAGTTCCCATGCTGACCCGGCTGGCTCTCCGATAGAGAGGATTGCTGCAGCCAGGCGTTAAAAGCACTGCGTCCATATTCATAGCTGCCGCGGAGCGGAACACTGCTCCTACATTGGTAGGGTTCATCACATTTTCAAGAATTACAATCCGTGTCAGGCCAGCGCAGAGACTTCTGATATCGAGAAGCGGCTTCCGGCGCATAGCACAGAGAAGACCTCTGGTCAGCTGATATCCTGTCAGTTTTGTGAGCACATCAAATTCTGCCGTGTAGACGGGAATCCCGATGCACCGGGCCAGAAGTTCTCTGGCCTCTCCCTCCATGCACTTAGGCTCTGTGAGAAAGGAAAGCGGTTCGTACCCTGCATCTAAGGCCCGCTCGATGACTTTAGGGCTTTCCGCAATAAAGATTCCTGCATCCGGCTCATAGTAATGAAGCAGCTGCCCTTCTGAAAGCCGGGCGTAAATATCCAGCTCAGGAGCTGAAAAGTCGGTAATCCAATGAATATCTGCCATAACATACTCCTCATTTTTATTCTGATTCTGGCCCTATTTCCTGCCTGAGTTTTAAAAGCTCTTCTTCTGTCAAAAGATCGGACAGGCGGTTTCCCTTCGCTCCCGTCTTCATCAGGAATTCTTCTCGAAGCGTCTGATTCATCCGCTCCAGCTCCTTTTCCAGCTCTCTGGAAGAGATGAGACGGCAGCCCTGCCCCAGGATAATGACCTGCTCCACTCCATCGGAAGTGGCTACCGACACATCAAAGCGTCCGGCATTTTCATGGGCGAATTTCTCGATATACTGATCTGCAGTCTCTGCCTCTCTGGTAAACACTACCTGAATATTGTGGTAGGAACTGACCTCTGTAGTATGCCCCTCCACCCGATAAGCATCAAATACTACCATAAGAGAACACTGGCGGACAGCCTGATAATTGCAGAGCATGTCCAGGAGGGCCAGTCTGGCTCCATCCAGATTATCTTCTGCCAGAATTTTCAGCCGTTCCCAGGCAAAAATCACGTTATAGCCGTCTACCAGCAGATACTCCTGCTTTTTTCCGGCAGCCTTAGGGGCGGAGCGAGGCAGCTGCAAAGGAAGCTCCTCTGTAAAACTGCGCTGTTTTTTTACGCTGGAAGAGTATTTTTTCCTGGGAACGTCCTTTCCTCGGCTGTTGGAATAAAATGTTCTCTCCAAAATAGCGTCTATTTCCTCCGTTCCCATCCACGGCTCTTCTGAAGCTTTTTGTTTTGTACTGGAACCTGGATTTTTAAATCCCTTGAGCTGTTCTCCCTGTTTTTCGTCCTTTTCGCTCAGACGTAAGTCGCTCTCCACATGCATGTACTCTTTCGCCTGATACCAGGGAACAATAAAGCCCGCTCCATGAGCGCAGAAAACAGATCCTGTGGGATTGTCTGTATCTCGTTCCGGATCATAGCCGATGCAGGTTATGACCTCCTCTGTGTTGTGACAGGGCCGATATCCAAGAAGGGAACAGGAAAGCCGTCCCCGCCCCTTAGAATAGGACGTAACCTCAGCCTGATATTCTGTCAGGCAGACGGCGGGAGCCTGTCCCGTCAGCAGGGCTGTGCCGTCCTTTGACTCCTCCAGCACACAGGTTCCGCTTCGCTGATCCATGTCGCTCATAGCCCGGCCGATGGACTGCTCCGGCACCTCCAGGCGGTAGGAATACCAAGGCTCCAGAAGAATCGATTCCGCTTCCATCAGCCCCTGGCGCAGCGCTCTGTAAACAGCCTGACGGAAATCTCCCCCCTCCGTGTGCTTCGGGTGGGCTCTTCCTGCCGTCAGAGAAATATGCATATCGGTAATCGGAGAGCCTGTGAGAACACCGGGATGCTGCCGCTCCTCCAGATGGGTGAGAACCAGGCGCTGCCAGTTTTTGTCCAGCACGTCCTCACTGCACCTGGTTTCAAAGGAAAGACCGCTTCCAGGCTCCCCTGGTTCCAGAAGCAGGTGAACCTCCGCGTAGTGGCGCAGAGGCTCAAAATGTCCCGCCCCTTCTACCGGACCTGCAATTGTCTCTTTGTATACAATAGAACCTGCTCCAAACTCTGCCGAAATACCAAAGCGCTCTTCAATTTGGCTTTTTAATACCTCAATCTGTACCTGCCCCATCATCTGCATGGAAATTTCCTGCAGAGACTCGTTCCACAGCACGCGCAGAAGAGGATCCTCCTCTTCCAGCTGCCTGAGCTTTGGAAGGAAAGCTGCCGCATCGCAGTCCTCCGGGAGGATCAGACGATAATTTAATACCGGCTCCAAAATCGGAGCTGTATGTTCCTCTTCAAAGCCCAGCCCCTGCCCGGCAAAGCTTGCAGAAAGGCCGGATACCGCGCAGATCGTTCCAGCTAAAGCCTCTTGCACCGTCTCAAACCGGCTTCCGGAATAAATACGGATTTGATTAATTTTATCAGGGCAGCCGGAAACAGGGGCTGCTTTTATCTTCAGGCTTCCTCCTGTTACCTTCAGATGAGTCAAACGATTTCCCTGGCTGTCCCTGGAAATTTTGTAAATTCTGGCGCCAAAGGAATCAGGATAGCAGGGAGACTGTGCCAGACGGCAGAGGCTGTCCAGCAGCTCTTCTACGCCCTGAAGCTTTAAAGCAGAGCCGAAGAAGCAGGGAAACAGTTTTCTATGGCGAATCAGACTTTTGATTTCACTTTCCTCCACAGTCCCTGTTTCCAGATAGGCGTCCAGCAGCCTCTCTTCACACATGGCGGCCTGCTCATAAAAATTTTCCGTCCCCGCCTCCTGAAAGTCAATACAGCCCTCATCCAGCCGTTTTTTCAGTTCTTTCATCAAAGCGGCCCGATCAGTCCCAGGCTGATCCATTTTATTAATAAACAGGAAAACAGGTATCTCATATCTGGACAGAAGGCGCCACAGGGTTTCCGTATGACCCTGAATGCCATCGGCGCCGCTGATTACCAGGATGGCATAATCCAGTACCTGAAGAGTACGCTCCATTTCCGCTGAAAAATCCACATGTCCCGGCGTGTCTAAAAGTGTCACCGCAGCCTCGTTCCACTGAAGCTCTGCCTGTTTGGAGAAAACAGTAATGCCTCTGGCCCGCTCCAGCTGATAGGTGTCCAAAAAGGCGTCCTGATTGTCCACCCGCCCCAGCTTTCTGATAGAGCCGGACAGATATAAAAGAGCTTCAGATAACGTGGTTTTTCCAGCGTCTACATGGGCCAAAATACCCGTGCAAATGCGTTTTTTTAACTGATTTTCAGATAACGTTTCCATAAGCTGCTTACCGTTTGTTTTTATCGTAAAGAATCAGAAGTCCCTTTAACAGAAGATCGTCATCTAAAACCACTTCTCTTCTGCAATGAGGTACAATACACTTAGCCAGGCCGCCGGTAGCGACGACTGTCAGCTTCTCTCCCATTTCCTCCTGAATCCGATCGATAATTCCGTCCATAGCCGCAGCAGCGCTGTAGATCACTCCGCTCTTCATACAATCGATAGTATTGCGTCCAATCACCCTCTCAGGGGCCTCCAGGCTGATTCCGCTCAGTTGGGAAGCGTGGGCAGTCAGGGAGTCTAACGATACTCCCAGCCCTGGATAGATCATACCTCCCAGATACCGTTTTTCCCGGTCAATCACGCAGACTGTGTTGGCAGTTCCCATGTCAAAGATCATGAGCGGAAGAGGATACTCTGCGATTCCAGCCACAGAAGCTGCCACCAGATCGGCGCCCAGCTGTCCCGGATCATCAATTCGGATATCGAGTCCTGTCTTAATGCCGGATCCGATAACAAGAATCTCCTTTTTCAGAATTTTCTCTGCCGCCAGCTTAATATTTGTGGTAATCTGTGGAACGACAGAGGAAATAATGCCTCCCTCGATCTCGTCGGGACGGACATGGTAAATATCCAGCACACTCTTAATGTCAATGGCATACTCTAATTCTGTCTTAACCCGAACTGTGGAAAGCCTCTCGATAAAATGGCATTTTTCCTTGTCAATACATCCGATCACAATGTTTGTATTTCCTACGTCAATGGCTAAAATCATTTGCATTCTCCTTCATTTGTCAGGGATTGTGTTTTACACTTGTTTCATTATAATTTCAGGCCTCTGAAAATGCAAGCTTCTAGTTTCCTGTAAATACGAAAAAGCCCCATAAAGGAGCTTTTTCATATCGTTATAAACGCATTATTTGCAGAGCTTCTTGAACTCGTCAGCTACGAACTGAACCTGAGTTCCTACGATTACCTGCACGCTTGTCTTGCCTGGGCGGATAATGCCGGCAATACCTGCGGATTTGATCTTCTTCTCATCTACGAGAGCCTGATCTTTTACCTCCAGGCGGAGACGTGTAATGCAGTTATCGATGGAAGTTACGTTGGATGGGCCGCCAAGTCCCTCAAGGATAATGGAAGCTACCTCTGTGTAATTGTTGTTGGAAAGACTTACTGCCTTCTCGCTCTCTGTGTCATCATCCTCACGGCCTGGTGTTTTTAAGTCAAGCTTAGTGATAAGGACACGGAATACCAGATAGAACACCACAAATGCCGCAGCGCCTAATGGAATAATTAACATGGTCTTGGCAGCAGCTGGAAGCTGTGCGGAGAATACCAGGTCTGTCAGTCCGGCAGAGAATGAGAAGCCTGCACGGAAGCCAAGTGCGACTGTAATAGTAGTAAAAATACCATATAACAGTGAATATACTAAGTACAGAACTGGAGCGAGGAACATAAACGCGAACTCGAACGGCTCTGTAACACCGCAGACAAAAGCAGCGATGGCAGCAGAACCTACAAGACCGATTACGATTTTTCTCTTCTCCTTCTTAGCGCACTGAACCATCGCTAAGGCAGCGCCTGGGATACCAAACATCATACATGGGAAGAATCCTGCCATGTACATACCAAGGCTCCATGTAACGTCTGCAGAAGTCTCTCCTGCCCAGAAGTGTGTCAGATCGCCGATACCAATAGTATCAAACCAGAATACGTTGTTTAACGCATGGTGGAGACCAAACGGAATCAGCAGACGGTTGAAGAACGCGTAGATACCTGCACCTACTGCATCCAGGCTCATGATGCCTTTTCCAAGAGCTACTAAAGCGCCGAATACGATCGGCCATACAAAGAACAGAACAGCTGCTACCACGATGGAAACTAATGCTGTTACGATGGCAACACAGCGTTTGCCGGAGAAGAAAGATAGCCAGTCCGGAAGCTTGGCAGTTTTAAAACGGTTGTAGCACATAGCGCCGATAATACCTGCTAAGATACCGATAAACTGTGTCTCGATCTTGCTGTAGGATAAGTCTACTGCATCTGCTGCCACGCCTGTCAAGGTTCCTACGACAGCCGGATTTAACAGCTTTGTCATCATTAACCAGGATACAAGGCCTGCAAGACCTGCCGTACCATCATTGTCATCAGACATTCCCACTGCAACGCCTACTGCGAACAGCCAGGACATGTTGTCAATCAGAGCGCCGCCGGCCTTCACCAGGAAGAAACCGATGATCTCCTTCAGTCCCTCTACGGAACCGCCCTGCATGGTGCTTGGACATAATGCATATCCCAGTCCCATCAGGATACCGCAGACAGGGAGACATGCAACCGGGAGCATCAGGGATTTTCCCAGCTTCTGTAAAAACTTCATTACCATAAATAATGAACCCCTTTCCTTTTTTGCCGGACTACCGGCAGTTTTTTTATCTGAACCTGCCTGATAGGGCAGATACAAACCATATCTCTGCTATATTATTCATATGAAAATTCTTCTGACTTCTCTGCCAGGCTTAGAAAGGCGCTTTTAGCCTCTGTCTCATCCAGCCCGTCAAAATGCAGAGTGATCCGCTCTCCCTCCGCTGCTCCCAGGCTTAAAATCTCCAGGATATTTTTACAGTCAGCCTGTCCTTCCCTGCAGTAAGCCGTAATACAGCAGCTGAATTCCCGGGCAGCCATAAACAGCTGAGAGGCAGGCTTTACATGAAGTCCTTCTGCTGTTTGAACGGTAATAGTCAGCGTTTTCATATTTTTTGCCTTTCTACAGCTCGATGATAGTATCTAATTCCTTAACGTCCTGACCTGTATGGCAGACCATATCCGGAAAATCTGGAGTATTGCAGATGATGACCGGTGTGATAACATCGTATCCGGCCGCTTTAATAGCTTCCATATCGAATTCTAACAGAAGCTCTCCTGCTTTTACCTTATCTCCCTGCTGTTTGTGAGCTGTAAAATGCTCACCTTTTAAATTAACAGTATCAAGGCCTACATGGACAATGATCTCCGCACCGTTCTCAGCAGAAATGCTGACTGCGTGCTTTGTCTCAAAAAATACGCTGATGGTTCCGTCGGCAGGAGCCACAATTCTTCCTTCAGAAGGCATAACAGCAACGCCCCTTCCAAGAATTTCCTGACTGAAGGTTGGATCATTTACTTCTTTTAAGGAAACTGCCTTTCCCGACACAGGTGCTAAAACGGCTTTCTTCTCCTCTTTTCCTCCAAACATCTTTTTCAGTGATGAAAACATGTGATTTCCTCTCTTTCTTAATCTCTGATTCGTTTTATATGAACGGCCAGATATGCAGTTTCCTCCTCTGTCACATCATGGCTGTATGCCGATTTTATATGCTCCCTGACTTTCAGGCTGCAGGCGTATTCCTCCGGATACATCTGGGAAATCAGGCGGTTAAACTCTGGATTTCCACTGTCCAGAAGCTCTCCTGCCACGATTCTCTGGGCCAGGAACCGCAGATGAGTCACAAACCTCTGATAATTGAGGGAGGTCTCGTCCAGGCCTACATGAAAATAATCCCGAACCATCCCCACTACGTTTTGAATCAGGTTTGTAATATCAATCGTTTCCCTCATGGCTGTATTGTATTCAGCCGTTACCACATGGAGAGCAATAAATCCGGCCTCGTCCACTGGAAGGCGGATACCTATCTCCTTCTCAATCAGAGCAACAGCGTACTCTCCGATCAGATACTCTTCCTTATAAAAAGCCTTAATTTCGCTGAGCAGAGGATTAGAAAAATGAATCTGTTTCCGAAACCGCTCAATTGCAAAATTAATATGATCTGTCAAAGTTACATAGATATTTTGGTTCAGGCTTCTGTTCAGCACGCTTTTGGCATAGTTAATGATTTCCGCCGAAACCTGAATGTGCTCCAATGGCAGGTTGGAAAGAAGCTCCTTAAAACGGTTCATGGTATTTTGGCTGTCCAGACGGAATATTTTTTCTATCTTTGCTTCAGGAATTTCCTTTCCAGGCTTTGCTCCGAAGCCAAGCCCTCTTCCCATGACAACAATCTCTTTTCCCTCTGGATCCAGAGCGCTTACGATATTATTGTTGATCACCTTATCAATTTTCATAAGTCATGCTTCTCCCTCTGGCAAGCTATACCACGGCAATAAAAAAACCAACTTTGAAGATAAGGAGCCTGTCCTAAATGGACACTTCTGCCCTTCTCCCTCAAAATTGGTTTTGCCTGCTTACCAGTAACAATCCATAGCTTATTTATTTCCTATCTGTGATCTTACCAAATGACTGCCTATAAGTCAATAGAAAATTTATTCTTTTTTTATATATTTTTAACAAACTCTTTATTCTGAATATTCACGCACTCTCAGCGGGATCCCCAGACGATCCGCCAGCTGCTGGCTTTTCTCTATCTGTTCTCTTCCTATTACATCTACAACTGTAAACCGAACGTCACCCAGATATTTCCGGCAATTTTGAGCGAACTGAAGCATGGAAAAAAAGGCGTCCCTGCCATAAGCAGGATGGACAACCGATTCATAGCTGTCTGCATCCGGCATATTTAAACTGATGGAAATGCTGTCTGCCAGACTGCAGATTTCCTCAGCTGTGGAGCGGCCATGTATCAAATCTCCCAATCCGTTAGTGTTCAGCCTGATACTGCAGCCAGGAAAATGTTTGCGCAGATAGGGGCTGATCTGCTTCATTTTATCAAGGGCCATGACCGGTTCTCCGTAACCGCAATAAATAATTTCCCTGCATCCAGAAAAGTCAAAACAGTCGATTGCATTAAAAATTTCCTTCAAATCAGGTTCAGTCTCAAACCACAAATTTTGTGCGTCTCCTACAGAAACGCCGTGGCTTCTGATGCAGAAATCACATCTGCAGGGACATCGGTTTGTAATGTTTAAATACACCTGATTCTTATATCTGTAAACAATATCTGCCATAATAGCCGTCTCCTCCTTACTGCGCCCTGAATTTTATCCCTGTGATCCGATCCGCCATCTCTGTTTTGCCTTCATTCTATCAAGGGCTGTTCCCACTGCGAGGAATGCCAGAGCACTTCCTCCAGACTGTACTGCGCTTCCTGACACGGAAACAAGAAAGGCAGTATGAAAGCCAAATATCAGTCCTTCTGCCAGAAAGTAGCCAGAGGCTGACAGAATAAACGCCAGAACAAGAGCTGCTGTATTTCTTTTGGTAACTATCTGTCCTCCTCTATTTGAAAAAGGCAGGACAATCAGCGGTTTGATCAGAAAGGTAGCCGGCGCCCACAGAGGAGCTGTTAAAAGATCCGCAATCACTCCCCCCACTGCTCCCGCTGCCATAGCATAGGGCTTTGGAAGCAACGCAGCAGCCAGGTAAATCACAGCATCGCCAAAATGAACATAGCCTCCATTGGCTCCCGTTGGTATGTGGAGCCAGAGTGTCAGGGCTGCGGTCAGAGCTGCCATCACAGCTGTCTGAGTCAGAAGCTCCAGCTTTCTGTCAGAAGTTTTATTGCAGATGTCTTTCACTGCCTGCCGCCTCCTTTCCAAGTTCCCAGAGATAGGTTTCAAAACAGATTCCATCATTTCGATCTGTTCCTGTTGCTGCAGCATCCCGGATACCCTTTCCAATGAATTCTACTGCCGTTCGAACACTGTCAGGCAGGGAAATTCCGTTTATCAGAGAAGCTGTGACAATAGAGGCCAGTATATCTCCTGTTCCGGAATAACTGCCGCCAGTTTTTAAAGAAACCTCCCACTGACTAGTTCCATCTTCCGTTAAAATAAAATTTCCAATCTGTGCAGATCCTTCCTCTGAGTTTCGAGGCATATCAATGCCTGTAATGACCACACCCTTCAGCCGATAGGCAGAGAACAAAATCTTCCCCAGCTTTTCGGCCAGTTCAAGTTTTTCCTGTCTGGCAAAAAGGTTCACTGCCTTCCAGTCTGGCAAAGACTCTTTGGCCTGTCTCCCCAGCAGAAGCGCTTCTGTCAGATTCGGTGTGATCACATGAGATTTTTCTGCCAGCCTGCTGACAGCCAGCTCCATCTGATCGCTAAAAACACTGTACCGCTCTCCGTTGTCTCCTAAAACAGGATCCACTACTACGATTGTATTCTCTTCGGAAAAATCCTGGATAAAGTCAAGAAGCTGCTCTGCCTGACCTTCATTCAAAAGAAAACCAGAATAAATGCCGTCAAACTGTATCCCCTGACGCTTCCAAAGCCTTGAGATAGCGGCCATAGGTTCCGTGAAGTCCTCACAGACATAATCGCCATACCCTGTCTGACCACTCAATACAGCCGTGGGAAGGGGAACAGCCTGCACTCCCATTACTGACAGAATTGGGAGTGCTGCGGTGAGAGAACACTTTCCAAATCCTGATAAATCATGAATAACTGCTGCTTTTTTCACTGCTCCTTCTTATTTCCTTTCTGCGTTTTGAACAGTATACAGCAAAAGTGTACATGCTTAAATAGACAAAAACATGTTTTTTTTAAGGTACAGTTATTTTCTGTTTTTGTTCAGACGATCCAGGGTTTTGCACAGAACAGGAAAGTCAATGGGCTTGGAAATGTGGGCGTTCATTCCTGCCGCCTCGGTCGCTGCAATATCTTCGGTAAAAGCGTTGGCTGTAATAGCAATAATGGGTATATTCTCTGCATCAGCACGTTCGCTCTTGAGTTTCCTGATTTCTGAAGCGGCTTCGCAGCCGTCCATTTCCGGCATCTGCATATCCATCAGCACAGCATCGAAATACGAGAGCGGAGACGCTCGAAATGCTTCCAGAGCCTCTTTCCCATTCCACGCTTCTGTCACCTCAATTCCTGCCATGCCCAGCATTTCCCGGCATATTTCCATATTAATCTCATTGTCCTCTGCCAGCAGAATTCTGAGGCCTGACAAGTCTGTATACTCTGATTCAAAGTCAGCGCTGTCGGCATTTGAGCATTCTGCAGCATTCTCTTTATCTGCTTCCTTCATATCAGGAAGGGTTTCAAAAGGAAGCAGCAAGGTAAATGTGCTTCCTTCTCCCAGCTTGCTGTCTACGCTTATCTGTCCATCCATCTGGCTGACGATACTCTTGACAATCGCCATTCCCAGACCAGTTCCTGCAATATGTTTCGCTCCGAACCTGGTTTCCCGTTCATAGGGAAGGAATAGACGCGTCAGAAATTCTTCCGACATGCCAGCGCCTGTATCAGAGACAGTGATACGAAATATATCTCCAGACCGTCCCTCTATCTGTTCAATACAGACGGTAATAGAATCGCCAGGCTTCGTAAACTTAAAAGCATTAGACAGCAGATTATTCATAACCTGTCCCAGGCGGAAAACATCTCCCCGTACCTGTCGGCTTTTAATCTGGAAGGAAACGGTAAAGTCCTTTTTCTCTCGCTCCGCTTGGATAGCAAAGGGAGCTGTATAATCACTGACGGCTGACTTTAAGTCAAAATCACTGTTTTCAATAGTAATTTTTCCCTTCTGCACCCGGGACATTTCCAAAATATCATTAATCAACCCCAGCAGCTGCCGGCTGGAAGCGTTAATGCGCTTTAGGTAGCCTTCTACCTGTTTCGTATTTTTCTGATGCTTTTCCGCCAGCTCCGTCATTCCGATAATCGCGCTGAGAGGCGTTCTCATATCATGAGACATGGCTGAGAAAAACTGACTCTGGGCATCTTCGTTCTTTTTAGCCGTATCAAGGGCTGTTTCCAGAATATGCTGATGCTGAAGCTGACTTTTCTTTTCCTCCTCCACTTCTCTGAAACAGAGTACAGCCTCATTTTTATTCAGCGATTCATCATATAGAAGGCGGACGCTCACCCATCGGTAGCCGTCCTGAAAGCGTCTCCTGAAATCGCCGCCATAGTCCTTAACCTTGTGTGACACAAGGCGGTTAATATTATCAAGGGAAAAGCTTTCCGTAAATTCTTCATAGGTTTTTTCTTCGATCACTGTTCCTACAATTTTCAGAAAATCACTGTAGCGTCCTTTTTCAGGAACCTGGGAACGAACATAATCAGAGCCCTTGATCATATCATAGGTATCGTTTTTAAAGTCTACCCGGTAGATTGCGTAGAAAGAATTCCCCAAAACCTGAACTGTCTCATTGATGCGCTTCATTTTTCTGCTTAGCAGACAGCTTTTAACACCCATGAAAATTGTCAGAGCAAAACAGATGCTGAATAATCCCACATACCAGCGTGTTGCGTTCCAAAAGTCTCCTAACAGTTCTTTGTAAGGAATAGTTACAATGCAGGTCCAGCCGTTGTCCATTTTTTCATAATAGACGCCTCTTTTTTCCCCATTGGGATTGATTACATATGGGTTATTTTCCTCCAGGGTTCCATCCTGGATGTCATTTAAAATCCTCTTTAAATATGGATCCATCCGCTCCTCTTCTAAACACGTTTCGCTGTACAGCACATTTCCGGCTTTGTCACAGAGATAATAGGAGCTTCTGTCCGGCAGTTCCTGATTATTGGTACTGATTCTGAATTTTTCTGGAAAAATATCGAATGCAAGAAAAGTTTCAGGCGTTTTACACTTTTTAGCAATGGTGATAACCGACGTATTTTGACAGGAATCCTCATACATATCGCTGAAAATAATCGCTCCGTCCGCCTCATCTGCCTGGCGGTACCACTCGTGGGAAGCTGGATCATAATCTTTAATTTCTGGAATCTCAATGGCCGAAATAATGGTTCCATCAATTACTGCATAAGGAAGAATTGAATTTTTGCCGAGGACAGCGCCAGTATTTTTATAGAAAACACGAAGCCATTCCTTCAGCTGAGCTTTACTGGGTCTGCTTTCCAGAAACTGGTCCAGATAGTTGGATTCCATATTCATCAGCACCTGATATGCTGTGATGTTCTTTTCCTCCTCTACCGAATAGGAGCGGGCAAGGCCGTCTCCCATCACCCGGGCGTTGTCCAGCAGATTATTTCGTATCATATGGAAGCTGGCGCTGGAAATTGCCGCGAACAGGGCCAGCAGAAACAGGCTGTTCCTTGTCCGCAGCAGCGTTCCTCTGAGTTTGCGCTGCTTTTTTTCATGGGGTATTCCTTTTCTGTCTGCACTGTTCTGTCTAACCATGTGTTTACTCCTTCAGGGCCTCGGCTGTCTCTTCGTAGGCCTTGTCAATGTCCGCCATCAGCTCTCTGGCCTCATCAAGCTTCCCTGCTCTTAAAAACTCTACCTGTCTGCTTGTAAGCTGATAAAGATTTTTCATTGAAAGATTTCCCGTTACTCCTTTTAAAGTATGAGATTTCATAATAGACATCTCTATATCACCCTTCTCAAGAGCCTCTTTCAGCTGGTTATAGGTCTCGTCCTCCAGAAATTTTCCCAGAAACCGTTCAAACATAGCTTCACTGTCCATAAAGCGTTCCAGGGCCTCCTCGATCTGGATTCCGACTTCTGTCAGCCTGTCGTATCTTTCTTTGTTCATCTTTCATACTCCTCTTTCTATTTGCTAATCTGTATCTGACTGATACAGTCTGCGAAGTCCCTTCTCAATCTCCAAAAAACTATCGATTAATACAGGATTAAACCTTCCGCATTCTCCTCCCAAAATCATTTCCACTGCCGTTTCACGGCTGTAGGCGTCCTTATAACACCGCTTGCTGAGCAGTGCATCGTAGACGTCTGCCAGAGAGACTGCCTGGGACCAGACAGAAATCTGGCTTCCCCTCAGACCATCAGGATATCCTCTGCCGTCCCAACGCTCATGGTGATGGAGTGCAATATCATGGGCATAATAATAGGTATCGTTTCCCTTTCTGTGCCAGATTTTTGATAAAAGCTGCCCGCCTGCCACAGTATGCGTTTTCATCAGCTCAAATTCAACTGGCGTAAAGCGGCCAGGTTTATTTAAAATACGATCAGGAATAGCGATTTTTCCCACATCATGCATAATAGCCGCCAGGCCAATCTGTTTGATGTCACCCTGGGAAAGACCGCTGCCCAGGCGTGTATCCTTCAGCAGAGCTATGGTAATTTCATGGATCCTCCTGATATGAGAGCTGGACTCATCATTTTTAAATTCGATAATATTCGCCAGAGATTCTGCTGCGTCTATACTCAGCTGGTACATTTCTTCTGTTTTTTGAATCAGTTCGTCTTTTTGGGCCTCCAGCTGGCTGCCCAGGCTTCTTTTAGACTGAAACAGTCTGACAATCGAATCAACCCTGTGTCTGACGATGTAGGGAATGACCGGCTTAAGGATCAAGTCCATAATACCCAGAGAATATGCTTCCTTCCATAGAGCGGGACTTGTCTCAGACGTGATCAAAAAAACAGGCAGCTCAGCGCTCATATGTAACTCACTCATGATTTTTAAAAGACTGATACCGTCCATTTCCGGCATCACCGCATCTAACAGAACGCCGCAGAACCGCTCTCTGTGGTTTGTCAGTTTTTCGAGAGCAATTCTGCCATTTTCTGCCTCCTCAATCCGATAGGAATCTTTAAAAATTTCAGTCAGGACAGCCCTGTTTAATTCTACATCATCTACGACAAGAAGTGTATCCGCCATATTTAAGGAACCATTATCTGATGTGAGCATTGATACATCCCCGCTTTTGGCCCTTTATCGCCTGGCTGAAACGATAAAGTCCATCCATCATAACGGATTGAGGGCAGGCCAGATTCATCCGCTCGAATCCGTCTCCCTCATGGCCAAACATGCTGCCCTCGTCAAAGAACAGGTCTGACTCTACCATAATTTTCTCCTGCTCCTCCGGCGTCCAGCCAAAAGCTCTGAGATCCATCCACTGAAGGTATGTTCCTTCCAGGGGAGCAGCCTTGACCTCAGGACAGTGTTCTTTCAGGAAATTTTTTAAAAGCAGATGATTGTTGTAAATTACCTGAATTGCCTCTGACAGCCATTCATCGCATCTGGTATATGCGGCTTCCATCGCTTTGTATCCCAGGACATTCACACGTCCCTCATAAGAGACGCGCCCCATTTCATTTTTCAGCTGGCGCTTTCTCTCACGATCCGGCAGGATTACACAGGAGGCCTCCAGGCCAGCCAGATTGAAGGTTTTGCTGGGGGCGATACAGGTCATGGTGTTAGCGGCATTTTCTTCTGACAGAGAGGCAAAAGAGGTAAATACATGGCCTGGCATAATTAAGTCACAGTGAATTTCATCAGAAATTACAAACACGTGATGACGCAGGCAAATCTGGCTGATTTTTAAAAGCTCCTCTCTGCTCCAGACGCGCCCTATAGGATTGTGAGGATTACAGAGAATAAGAAGCGTATTTTTAGGATCAGCAGCCAGAGTATCCAGCCTGTCAAAATCGATGGTATAGGAAAGTTCTCTTCCCTCCTTCAGCGGGCATCTGACAACTTTTCTTCCATTTGTTTCCACTGCCCGATAAAAAGGATGGTAAACCGGAGGCATGATAATTACGCCGTCCTCCTTCTCAGTGAAGGCCAAAACGCCATGATACAGAGCGTTCACTACCCCAGGCGTAGTATAAAACCACTCTGGCCTTGTCTCCCACCCATATCTGCGTTTCGTCCAGCTGGTAACCGCTTCATACCAGGACGGCTCCGCTGTCTGATAGCCCAGAACCGCAGTATCCAGATACTCTTTTAACGCCTCTATAATCTCCGGCGGATTTTTAAACTCCATGTCCGCGATAGAGAACGGAACAACTCCTCTCTCTACCTCCGGCTTCATTTTTTTCATCAGATTCCATTTTACAGATCCCTTGTCATATCGATCCAAAACTGTCTCAAAATCGTATTTCATATAGCTCCCTCTCTCTTATACATCCTTTATGTCCGCTTCCGTATTTCTGTTTATGCCAGCTTTACAGTGCCAAATCAAACAGAGAAAGCTGGTTGCTTTCTGGAAGTCCCCGCAGCAGCCCCAAATCTGCCATTAAATCCGCCACCGTTTTTGTTACTTTAGAACGATTGATAAAATCCTCTTTTGACAGGAAAGGACCGTCTTCAGCGGCAAACACAATACCATCCGCCGCTTTCTCTCCCAGCCCGTCGATACTGCTCAGGGAAGGCATCAGCTTTCCGTCTATGATCTGGAAATTTCTCGCGCTGGCTCTATAAATGTCAATGGGCGTAAATTCATAGCCTCTGGCATACATTTCCTGGACAATTCTCATATCACGCAGCGTGTCCTGCTCTTTTTTGGATAGACTGTCCATTCTCTTTTTATAGTCAGCCAAATGGTGCTCCAGCTTTTCTCTTCCCTGACACATCAGCTCGTAGGAAAAGCCGCTGGCACGGATGCTGAAAAAAGCCGCGTAGTAAGCCAGAGGATAAAACACCTTACAGTAGGCGATTCTCCAGGCCATCATGACGTAAGCAGCCGCATGAGCCTTAGGAAACATGTATTTAATCTTTTTGCAGGACCAGATGTACCAGTCCGGAACCCCGTGGGCCGTCATCTCTTCCTCCCACTCCGGCTTCAGTCCCTTTCCCTTGCGGACGCTCTCCATAATAGTAAAAGAAAGTCCTTCCTCCAGCCCCATGCCGATTAAGTAAACCATGATATCGTCTCTGGTACAGATGGCGGTCTGAATGGTGGCCTTGCCCTCCTGAATCAGAGTCTGGGCATTCCCCAGCCATACGTCTGTACCATGAGCCAGTCCGGCAATGCGGACCAGATCCGAGAAATATTTGGGCTTGGTATCCAGAAGCATCTGCATGGCAAAGTCTGTACCAAACTCCGGCACTCCCAAAGCGCCCAGAGGACAGCCGCCGATATCATCAGGAGTAATTCCAAGCGCCTCTGTACTCTGAAACAGGCTCATAACCTCTTTGGAATCAAGTGGGATATCCTTAACCGGATCAAGTCCTGTTAAATCCTGCAGCATACGGATCATGGTCGGATCATCGTGCCCCAGAATGTCCAGCTTCAGCAGGTTGTGGTCAATGGAGTGGTAGTCGAAATGGGTGGTAATGGTCTTCGTTCCCATATCATCTGCCGGATGCTGCACCGGAGTGAAGGAATAGATTTCCTCTCCATGGGGAAGCACGATAATGCCTCCTGGATGCTGCCCCGTGGTTCTCCTGACACCGACACAGCCTGTGACAATTCGGTTGATCTCGCAGCCGCGCTTACGCTCTCCTCTCTCCTCATAATACTTTTTTACATATCCGAAGGCTGTCTTATCTGCCAGTGTTCCGATCGTCCCTGCCCGGAAGGTCTGTCCTTTACCGAAAATCACCTCTGTATAGTCATGAGCCCGGCTCTGGTACTCTCCGGAGAAATTTAAGTCAATATCAGGTTCCTTATCGCCCTTAAACCCCAGGAAAGTCTCGAAGGGAATATCAAAGCCGTCCTTTTTAAGAGGCTTGCCGCAGACAGGACACAGCCGATCCGGCATATCGCAGCCTGCCATACCCGAGAACTTTTTAACCTCCTCCGAGTCAAAATCATAATAATGGCACTCCGTACAGTAATAATGGGGACTTAACGGATTTACCTCCGTAATTCCAGACATAGTAGCCACAAAGGAGGAACCGACAGAACCACGGGAACCTACCAGATAGCCATCTTCGTTGGATTTCCATACCAGCTTCTGGGCGATGATGTACATAACCGCAAATCCGTTGGAAATGATGGAATTTAACTCCCTCTCCAGACGTTCCACTACGATTTTCGGGAGATTTTCTCCATACATCTCATGGGCTCTGTTATAGCAGATATTTCTCAGCATTTCGTCAGAATTTGGAATGACTGGCGGGCACTTGTCCGGCCGGACGGGGGCGATCCGCTCGCACATGGCGGCAATCCGTCTTGTATTGGTAATGACTACCTCCTCCGCCTTATCGCTTCCCAGATACTCAAACTCCCTGAGCATCTCCTCTGTAGTGCGCAGATAGAGCGGCGGCTGATCATCGCAGTCCTTAAAGCCTTTTCCGGCCATGATAATCCTCCGGTAAACCTCGTCCTCCGGATCCAGAAAATGAACGTCGCAGGTAGCGCAGACCGGCTTATTAAACCGCTCTCCCAGCTCCACAATTTTCCTGTTAAGATCCTTTAAATCCTCCTCCGACTTCACGGTGCTCTTTTCATCCCTCAGCATAAAGCCGTTATTTCCAAGAGGCTGGATCTCCAGATAATCATAAAATTCTGCGATTTTATTGATTTCTGCCTCCGGCACACCTCTTAAAAGCGCCTGATAGAGCTCGCCCGCCTCGCAGGCCGAACCAATAATCAATCCTTCTCTGTACTTGATAATCTCGCTTTTTGGAATTCTCGGTCTCTTTGCGTAATAGATCAGGTTGGAATCTGATACAAGGCGGTACAGGTTAATCCGGCCAATGTCATTTTTAGCCAAAATAATGATGTGGTTGGTCGGCATCTTCCGGATAGTCTCTACGCTCATCTGGCTGTGCTCGTTCAGCTGTGCTAAATTTTCGATTCCTCTCTTTTTTAACATTTCCACGAATTTTACGAAAATTTCTGCGGTAGCTCCGGCATCATCCACTGCCCGATGGTGATTTTCCAGAGAAATTTTTAATTCCTTTGCCACAGTGTCCAGCTTAAAACGATGAAGGTTAGGAAGCAGGAACCGTGCCATGGAAACAGTATCCAGAATCGTAGGTTCAAAGCTTTTTCCCAGCAGCATGGCGTTATGCTTCATAAAGCTCATATCAAAAGATGCGTTGTGGGCTACCATAACAGCGTCTTTGCAGAACTCCAGAAATTCAGGAAGCGCCTGCTCAATGGTAGGAGCATTCAGAACCATGTTGTCGCTGATGCTGGTCAGCTTTTCAATCTCAAAGGGAATCGGAACCTCTGGGTTGACAAAGGTAGAAAATTTGTCTGTAATTTTCCCATTTTCCACTTTTACTGCGCCAATTTCAATTATTTTATTTTTAATAGGACTGAAGCCGGTTGTCTCGATATCAAAAACAACGCAGGTATGATCCAGAGACTGCCCCTTTTCATCCTCCGCCAGCTGCTTCATATCGTCTACCAGATAGCCTTCCACCCCGTAGAGAACCTTGAATCCGTCTCCCTTTTCCACCGCATGATTAGCGTCCGGAAAGGCCTGAACACAGCCATGATCCGTCACAGCAATAGCATCCATGCCCCATTTTTTCGCCCGCTTGATAATATCCTTCACCTCGGAAACACCGTCCATATCGCTCATCTTTGTATGGCAGTGAAGCTCCACTCTCTTTACAGGGCTGTTGTCCATCCGCTTTCCAGTGAAATCCTCACATTTCTTAATTCCCACGACAGAGCCCAGAGTCAGTTCTCCATCGAAACGATCAATAGTGGCCACACCTTTTAAGCGAACAAATTGTCCTGGAGCGGTGGCTGCCTTCAAATCGTCTGCAGCTTCCTCTTTGGCGAAAATTTTCACTCCGATCGTATCAGTAAAATCAGTGATGGTAAAAATAAACAGCTGCTTTCCGCTCCGCAGCTCCCGGACTTCGCAGGTCAGGATTTTTCCGCGGACAGTCACTTCCCCGATCTCTCCCTCAATCTGGTGGATTTCGACCGTCTCGTCATCAAAGTCCCGCCCGTAAAGCACGTCCGGATCCTCTGAGCGGCGGTATCCTCCAAAACGCCCGGGCTCTCTCTTTTTGAAATCCTTTTTTCCGAAGTCCTTCCTTCCTGTTTTCTGAACTTTTTCGCTGTCCATCGCAGGAACAGCCGTTTTCAGCCGTCCTGGTTCCTTTTCTGTCTTAGGTGCGGAAGCATAAACCGACGAGTCATAGAAGGGCACGTCTTCTCCGGCCATTTGAGAAAGTTCCGCTGCCTCCCCAGAGGACGCCATGGCATCGAGATAGGCGCTGTATCCTGGATCAGAATTTCCGCCCTCCCCAGTCTGATTTCCTGCCAGAACTTTTCCTATGAAGGAGCCGGTTCCTTCCTGTTCTTTTCCAGAAAAATGAGGAATAATTGCCGGATCCAATGTTTTTTTTTGTGGTATCCTGTACTCCTCGTCGATCTCCAGAGGCAGTCCGCACCGCTCCGTAAAGATCTTTTCCAGAATACGCTTCAGCTCTGCCGTTTTGTCCCGGGCAATCATAGTATCTTCCAGAATCATCTCCATCACATCATGTTTCGGAAAGCTGCACTCCGCCTTGCGGAACATGTTGTACAGGAGGATACTGTAATTTTTAAGTTCCATCAAAATGCTGTCCTTATAGACCATCAGAAGCTTCTCTGGTGTGTACTGACCGGACAGTTTATACTTTTCCTGAATTTTAATGGTAATTCTTTTGCCTGGAAACAGCTGCTCCTTAATTCCTTTTTCCAGCCCGTAAATATTGTGTTTGTGAATCAGTCTGGGACATACAATATAAATGCGAATAGAGCTTCTGTCCCTGGAGGCGGTGACACGTTCCACCTCCACCAGTTCTAAAAGCTCTCGCAGATTGTCTGTGATATGTAAATCAGGAAATACGTCTAAGAAAGGTTTCATTCCTTCTCACCTGCATTTTTAAGCATTTGATCAAGCTCCGCCTTCAGTGCGCCCAGCAGTTCTCCCTCAGGAACCTTACGGATTACTTCTCCTTTCTTGATAAGAAGCCCCTCTCCGATTCCTCCGGCAATACCCAGATCCGCCTCTCTGGCTTCTCCTGGACCATTGACTACGCAGCCCATAACCGCCACCTTAATATCCAGCGGATATTCCTGCACCATGGTCTCCACCTGATTGGCAAGGCCGATCAGATCGATCTGCGTCCGCCCACAGGTAGGACAGGAAACCACTTCTACACCGCCTGTACGAAGCCCCAGAGTCTTTAAAATAAGTTTAGCAGATTTTACTTCCTCCACAGGATTTCCTGTCAGGGAAACACGGATGGTATCTCCGATTCCCTGGTTTAAAATCAGTCCCAGGCCAATAGCAGATTTAATATTTCCGGAAAGAACAGTTCCTGCTTCTGTAATTCCCACATGAAGCGGATACGGCGTCTTTTTGGCGATCAGCTCATGAGCCTTTACGCACATCAGAACGTCGGAGGATTTAATGCTGAGTACCAGATTGTCATACCCCATGCGCTCGATGAGGGAAGCCTTGTCAAGGGCGCTCTCCACAATGCCCTCTGCCGTTACTCCGCCATACTTCTCAATCAGATGCTTTTCCAAAGAACCACTGTTGACTCCTACGCGGATAGGGACACCATACTCTTTCGCCTTATCCACAACTGCCTGCACTCTCTCCTCAGAGCCGATATTTCCAGGATTAATCCTTATCTTATCAGCTCCGCACTCAATCGCTGCAATAGCCAGACGATAGTCAAAATGAATATCAGCCACCAGCGGAATGTGAATCGCTTTTTTTATGGTTTTCAGGCTTTCAGCTGCCTCCATAGTCGGCACAGCCACCCGGATAATATCGCAGCCGGCCCGTTCCAGCTCCAGAATCTGAGCAATAGTGGACGCGCTGTCCTCTGTCTTCGTATTGCACATAGACTGAATCAAAACCGGATTTCCGCCTCCGATGACACGGCTTCCGATTTGAACTGGTTTCGTTGAAGTCCTGTATGTCATAATAGATCCCTCCGATCAGAACAAATTTGCAATATCATTAAATAAAATCACAACCATAAGCACCATAAGAACCGCCATACCTGCCATATGGATCATGCCTTCCTTTTCCGGATCTACTGGTTTTCCGCGGACTGCCTCAATCAGGATAAAGACAAGACGCCCCCCATCCAGAGCAGGGATAGGAAGCAGATTCATGATACCCAGATTGGCACTTAAAATAAGACACATATTGGCAAGACTGATCAGCACACTCATAATTCCGTAGCTGCTGCTCTCCTCCACCGTCTGGTCGATCATAACTACAATTCCCACCGGACCCGCCACATCCTTCCTGGATACCTGGCCTGTGACAAGCATTTTCAGGCTCTGAAAGGTCAGATCTACCATATACCGGAATTCATAAACACTGTACTGGAGCGTCTCAGCCAGAGATCTGGGCGCTCTGGGAATTCCGCCGGAAATCCCCATCAGGTAGCCTCCTGCTTCCTCCGAATAGGCCGGTGTTACTACGGTTTTGTGTATTTCCTCACCTCTCCTGTATTCCATATGCACGATTTCACCTGGATGGAATGTGTTCTGCATGGCCACCTCCTGATAGAGATGTATCCTTTTTCCATTGATTCTGGTGATCACATCACCTGCCTGAAGGCCAGCTTCAGCTGCAGGCGAACCTTCCTGAACCTTTATGATCTCAGGAGGCTGGCATCCCGCATAAGCTACCACGGCAATTCCGCAGACAAGAGCCAGAATAAAGTTAAATACAGGTCCGGCTGCAATCGTAAGAAAACGCGCAAACACAGATGCCTCGTGAAAAGCCAGACCATTTACAGGCGTACCGTCCGGTGCGTACCTGACAGGAAGTCCTTTGCTCCTGGACGCCTGTATGCCACCTTCCTCTTCCTTCATGCTCTTTTCCGGATCTATCCCAGCCTCTGAAAAAAGAGTTTCCTGCACTTCGTTCTCTTCCTTCAGAAGAAGTTCGCTCTTTTTTCGGATATCCTTTCCAGCCTTTTCCTCAAAATCCTCTGGGTCATCATCCTCTCCCAGCATCATGCAGGAGCCTCCAAAAGGCAGCAGCTTCAGCGAATATCTGGTATCTCCTCTCTTAAAGCTCAGCAGTCTTGGCCCCATTCCAAGGGAAAATTCCAGAACACAGATTCCCCCCAGTTTTGCAAACAGAAAATGGCCAAATTCATGGAATAGAATAATTAGTCCAAATACCAGAATTGCCGCAAGCAAACTTAACAATCTACCACCTGTCCTCTCTTTTTACGGTTTATAAAAAATGATGTCTTAAAAATTTATAGGTTTCCTGCTCTGTGTCTAAAATTTCCTCCACAGAAGGGTTCTCAATTACTTTATGATAGCTCATGGCAGCTTCAATCATATCTGTAATAGCCAGATAACTGATTTTTCTGTCCAAAAATGCTGAGACCGCCATTTCATTGGCAGCATTGAACACAGTAGGGAGAGAGCCGCCCCGCTTTCCTGCCTCTCTCGCCAGAGCCAGGCCTCGAAAATTTTCATAGTCAGGCGCCTCAAAGGTAATCTGCCCATGTTTTGTGAAATCTAACCGCTCTCCGGGCAGAAATCTTCTTTCAGGATAATAAAGCGCATACTGAATAGGAAGTTTCATATCCGGCGTTCCCAGCTGCGCCATCACAGCGCCGTCCTCAAACTCTACCATAGAATGAATAATGCTCTGAGGCTGAACCACCACCTGAACCTGATCCATTGACACGCCAAAAAGCCATTTGGCCTCCATTACCTCCAGTCCCTTATTGACCATAGTAGAGCTGTCAATAGTGATCTTTCTGCCCATGGTCCAGTTGGGATGCTTAAGTGCGTCCTCCACCTGAATATCCCTCATCTGCTCTCTCGTTCTTCCACGGAAGGGGCCGCCGGAAGCCGTCAGCAGAATCTTATGTATTTTATTATGGGTCTCGCCGTTTAAGCACTGGAAAATCGCACTGTGTTCGCTGTCCACCGGCAGAATCTTAACTCCTGCCTGCTCAGCCAATGGCATGATAATATGTCCAGCTGTCACCAGAGTCTCCTTGTTGGCCAGAGCAATATCCTTTCCTGCTTCCATAGCCGCGATTGTCGGGCGTATACCAATCATTCCCACAATTGCCGTCACCACAATCTCAGCAGACGGTTCCGTGCAGACTTCAATCAGGCCGTCCATTCCAGACACAACCTTTATGTCCAGATCTCTGACCGCATTCTTTAATGTTTTAGCATCCTCTTCATCCCACACAGCTGCAAGCCTCGGATGAAACTCCCGGATCTGCTGCTCCAAAAGTGCAAGATTCTTTCCAGCTGCCAGAGCTGTCACCTCGATATCGCCATTGGTCCGCACCACTTCCAGCGTCTGTGTTCCAATGGAACCGGTGGAACCCAGAATTGCAATTTTCTTCATGTCTTCCTCCATCTTCTGGCATCCATTCACTCAAATAATCAGAGCATGACTGAATGGGTACATTTTTTATTTTAGTTGGAAAAATACGCTTCATCAGCTTCTCTGCCTCTAGCCCAGCAGCGTCAGGGCAAAGAAGATAGCCGGCGCAGTGAAAATCATGCTGTCAAACCGATCCAGCACACCTCCATGTCCCGGAATCAGGTGACCATAGTCCTTCACATCATGGTTTCTCTTAATCGCAGAGGCCGCCAGATCTCCAATCTGAGAAATTACCGCCGCGATGGCGCAGGCAATGGCGCAGACAATTGAAGGACTCACTATCTCCTCCATCCTGCCGCCGAATACAGCGCCAAAAATCAGGCCCAGCAAAGCTGCGCCTAAAACTCCTCCCACTGCTCCTTCCACCGTCTTCTTCGGACTCAGAACAGGTGTCAGCTTGTGCTTCCCAAACAACATACCGGCACAGTAGGCGAAGGTATCGCAGCCCCAAGCGCTTAAAACAATCAGCCACACCAGATATTTTCCGTCTGCCATCGCCCGGACCTGATACAGATAGGACAGCATCACAGCCAGATAAAAAATGCCGAAAAATGCTACCGTCACCTGCTCGGTCTTATAGTGCGGAAATGTTACCACATAAATAGCCATCAGCACCATCAGCGCCATAATCGCCATCATCACTATGTATTCTTCTCTATGGAACCACAGCAGAAGATAATAAAAAATACCAGCGGCATACCCGGCAATCCCCGGCGCCTTCTTCTCAATCTGCACCACCCGGTACAGCTCGAACATTCCAATCAGAGACAGAGCCGCTGTAACTGCAAATAAAAGGGTTCCGCCGGTTCCGACGATTAAAATTGCCAGAATTACAAGCACAATTCCGCTGATCAATCTGGTTGTAAACATGACATTATCCCCTCTTTCGTTATTTGGCTCCGCCGAACCGCCGTTCTCTCGTATTGTACTGAGCAATAGCCTTCAGCAGTTCATCACAATTAAAGTCCGGCCACAGACAGTCTGTAATGTAGATCTCGCTGTAGGCCAGCTGCCAGAGCAGATAGTTGGACAGGCGAATTTCTCCGCTGGTACGGATTAAAAGATCCGGATCCGGAATGCCGGCTGTGTCCAGGTAGGAGGCCACTGTCTCCTCTGTTACCTGTTCCGGATCCACTGCTCCTGTCTGGGCGTCCTTCATCATACGGATGACTGCCCGGCGTATTTCATCCCGTCCGCCATAATTAACGGCAATGACAAAGGTCATGCCCGTATTAGCGGCAGTCTCCTGCTCCAGACGGTTGATGCCTTCAATGATGTCGCTGTCAAACCGTGTTCTGTCTCCAATCATCTTCACTCGTACATTGTTGACCTTGGCAATTTTTAACAGACGCTTTAAATAATAGCGGAACAGCTGCATCAGGGCGCTGACTTCCTCTACGGATCGCTTCCAGTTTTCTGTGGAAAATCCGTAAACAGTCAAATACCTGATTCCAAGCCTGGCAGCATCCTCCACTGTCTTTTCCACTGTGACACAGCCCTGCTTATGTCCTGCTGTTCTGGGAAGGCCCCTCTTCCTGGCCCACCTGCCGTTTCCATCGAGAATAAGAGCTACATGAGCCGGAATTACCATTTTAGAAATATCTGTTTCCATCATATCCTCCCACCACGAAAAACAAGGGGCAGGAGTACCTGCCCCGGTATGTTTTATACAGTCATAATTTCTTTTGTTTTGGCCTCTACAGCCTTGTCAATCTTGTCGATCATCTTGTCAGTCAGCTTCTGGATTTTCTCCTCTGCATCAGATAAATCGTCCTCAGAAATCTCGTTGGCTTTCTCCATCTTCTTAAAGGTATCGTTGGCGTCACGGCGGATATTTCTTACAGCTACCTTCGCGCCCTCTCCCTTCTTCTTCACATCCTTAGCCAGCTCTTTTCTGCGCTCCTCAGTAAGCTCCGGGAAAATCAGCCGGATAACAGAACCGTCGTTATTCGGGTTGATCCCCAGATCAGAAGTGAGAATCGCTTTCTCAATGGCCTTTACCAGGCTCTTCTCCCACGGCTGAATCTGAATCATTCTCGGCTCTGGAACAGAGATGTTGGCAACCTGCTGAAGAGGAGTCGGAGATCCGTAATAATCTACCTTCAGCTTATCTAATACATGTGGATTCGCACGTCCTGCACGGATGGAGCTGAACTCGTTTAATAACGCATCGTAGGACTTCTCCATCTTATCTTCAAATACTTTCATTTTCTCCTGCATAAAAAATCCTCCTGTTATGCGGTCACTACTGTACCGTTTATTTTCCCCTGCATCGCGTTTGCAATGCCGTCTTTCTCATTTAAACTGAATACTGCCATGGGAACGTGGTTCTCCATGCACATGATGGAAGCAGTCAGATCCACGACAGCCAGCTGCTTGTCGATCACTTCCTGAATGGAAATAGTATCGTATTTCTTCGCCTCCGGATTCAGCTTCGGATCGCTGTCGTAAACGCCGTCGATAGCCTTGGCAAGCAGAATGCAGTCAGCCTCCATCTCAATAGCTCTTAAAGCGACGCCTGTGTCTGTAGAGAAGTACGGGTGTCCCGTACCGCCTGCGAAAAATACTACCTTGCCCTGCTTAAAATATTTATTGGCTCTGTCCTTGGAAAAGAGCTTGGTCATAGCGCCTACGGCAAACGGCGTCAGAATCTCAGTCTCCATGCCTGTGCTTCTGAAAATCTCAGAAACATAGATGCAGTTCATCACTGTAGCCAGCATACCAATCTGATCTGCCTTTGTACGGTCAATAGCGTTGCTCTGACGGCCTCTCCAGAAGTTTCCGCCTCCAATCACCACGCCGACCTCAATGCCTGCGTCCACAGCCAGCTTCACCTGTCTGGCAACTTCCTTGACAGTCTCCTCGTCGAAGCCTATCTTCTTCTCTCCTGCCAGGGCTTCGCCGCTTAATTTCAGCAATACGCGTTTCATTTCCATAAATATGATCTCCCTGTTTTCTTGTAATGGGGCGGAATATGGGAAAAACAGCCGGGAACCCAGCGGATACATGAAATATCCGGCAGAATGCCCGGCGTGCAGATCCTCTCCTCCTGCCCGCTTAGGGCTATTGTACCACAGAATGCGGGTTTGCGCGAGGGGATTTTTTATGAAATCGTGTTCAAATCAGCAAATCTGTGGAAATATTTTATTTTTCAGAAGAAGATTAAACAAACTCCAATTTTTCTACAGCAAACAGCTGCTTCAGAAAAAAAGAAGGCGGAACCTCTCTGGATCCCGCCTGGTGTTTTTTAGAATATATCTATTAATGATATCCCTTTTTCGCCTCATAGGCTGCAATTAAATCTCGATTAGCTAACTCCGTTTCATTGAGCTCCTGCTCATTAAACGAATTTGCCTCTACAGTTCCCTGGTACCATTTGCAGGAATCAAAATACGACTGCAAAAACGCATCATTAAATTTTCTTCCATGGCGGGCATAGATTTCATTTCTGGCAATCTTACATTCCTCTGCAGTCAGACCTTCCAGATCGTTCTCCGTCAGAAGAACCGTATTGCTGTCGGGAAAAATCCATCCCTCCTCAGCTCTGGCTGTATTTTCCTGATTTTTTGTTTCGGCCGCAGAGCCGGCGGACGGCGTTGCTTCGTTTATGCTGTTTTCACATGTATAGTCATCCAGCTTGGACGCAACAGCATCCTTATAGAGCTCTTCCAATGTTTTATATCCGTAGTAGCTCCAGCGTTTGGCTCCATAGCTGTCATTTCCGCTGGTGTCGAAATAGACGCTGTCATAAGGGGTGCCGTAGTCGCGTACATCGACTTCCGTTTTTCCATCTCCGTTTACCATAAGATTCTCAAATCTTGTATACCAGTAAACTTCATTGACCTGATCATAAGTCTGCTGGCTGTCAGCATAATAATTTCTAATGCTGGCTTTATAAACCAGATACAGATAGTTTCCGGCTCCATCTTTGGAGGTGAGTAAATAATTTCCCAAATATGAGAGGTTTTCCAGCTTTTTATCTTCTTTCCATTGAGCTGCATGAGAGATGTATTCATCAGACGCCTGTTTCTGCATTTCAGCCAGTGCAGTCTCGTCAATCTCGCTTGCTTTTGTCACATAGCTGTTCAGTCCCTGAACGGTATACTGCTTTTCTAATGATTCCGGAACTTTTCCTAACTGCTCTGCTAAAAGCTCAACATTGCTGTCGGAAATAGATACAGTAATCGTATCTCCATTTGACAGATCTCTGGATTTATCGCAGCGAAAAGCATCGCTTCTTAATTCTGTTCCGGTATAGGTCAGGCTTGCTCTTCCCTCAGGAGCAGTTCCTGTAAATTCTACCTCCAATTGACTGAACAGGTCAAATGTTTCGGCCTGCTGCAGATCAGATACAGAAAACGATCCGTCTTTACATTTGATTTTGCATTTCAACATGTTAGCCAGATCCTCGTCCACCTTCCAGGTGTAGGCAACCGTATCTCCGTTTGATAAACCGCTGTACGTTTCCAGCTCCACTCTGACACAGTCCTGAAGAGCATCCATAGGCGACATAAGATTTATGAGCCCTCCGAATGTCTTCCCGGCCTCTTCTGTAAATGATAATTTCTTTCCATATTTTTCTTCAACCGCATCCCAGTTAATCTCTGCGTGAAGCTTTCCATATCCGTCGTATCCCTCGGTTTCTATTGTAAGATACTGGTTCATATCAATGCTGTCTTCCATTCCCAATACAACAAATAGAAGCAGCATGATAATTGTTGCGCCTGCGCCGACAGACATTAAAACCTTTTTAGGCAGAGCTTTTATTTTATCAGTCAGAGAGCTTCCTTTCTTTTCTGACGGCGCATGATCGGCTTCCTTCTCTTCCTGATTGGCTCTGTCTTCCAGCGGCTGTCCGCATTCTCGGCAAAATTTCGTATTGTCGTCATTTTCTGAGCCGCAATGTTTACAAAACATACCTTTCCCTCCTCATAAGTAATAAATTTTACCTGCTATTGCATGCTTCTGGCGGAATCGCTTCCCCCTCCTGCTTTTTCTGCGTTTTCCTTTTCCTGTTTTCCGGCTATGCCCTCCTCCTTTTTTCTGTTTTCTCCCTCTGCAAATATCGATTCCGGCACAGGCGTTCCGCAGGCGGTGCAAAACTTACATCCGTATGTAATGGGATTCCCGCATTTGCAGCAAAATCCAATAGCATTCTTTTTCTCTTGAGCATGCGTTACATTGCTGATAACTGAAGGAATCTGCCGCCATATATTATGGCTCTTTCCGGCTGCAAGAATAGCCGACAAATCCGACTCCAGCTTTAGTCTGCCTTTTCGTATCAGAATGGCAAGCAGAAAAACAGCAATGATAGAGGCAAGATTAAGAACATACCATCCTGTAGTCCGAAATTCACAGTAAGTTTCAGCCGCAACTTTTTTGACAACGCCTCTGAAAATCATCCAGACAGCTAAATCAACCGCCGCACAGAGCGCAATGACAGAGGCAGTCTTCTTTTCTGTAAATTTTTCAGCCGATAATAAAAATATGATCCCAATCGGCAAAAGGAGCGTCAATATCATAGCTGGATGAGGAGGCACTGCTTCTCCACCATAAACAGATACGCCTCCCACAGCAGTCATTGCACTTACCTTAAGCCTCTGCCCTGAACACGAAACTAAAAAAGAAGGGCAAAATACAAAAACAATACACAAAAAAGATAACATCTGCAGGATTCTCTTTACCCGAAACTTTCCTATTTGTTCCACTTTTTCGCTCATTTTCCCATGTGTCCTTTCTGCCGCTTTATAGATAGTTAAGCGACACTTTTTCGAAAATAAAATCAGATTTATTGATAAATTTTAATCAAAAATCAGTATTTTATTCGAATTGTATCGTTTAATGCCGATTGACGCATATTTGAAAGAATGCTATACTATAAGAAAGCATAAAAAATGTTGTATTTATGCATCACATCTAGTATAACAATAAAAAAGTGTCGCTTAACTATCTATAAAGCGACACTTTTTCTATCATATATACATGATTTATTCTAAAAGGAGACAAAATTCATGGATTTAAAAGCACTCAGGGAAATGGAACTGGAACAGGCCAGACAGATCTGCCTGGATGAGCTGTCTGACATTCTTACAGACTATACGGAAAGTTCCGTTCCCCTTACTCCCTCCTCCCGCCTCATCGAAGATCTGGGGCTGGATTCTTTTCTGACTGTCTATTTTCTGACTCAGACAGAGGAGCGGTTCGGCATCCAGATTGATGAGACGGAATATGAAACAATTGTATTTGTTCAGGATATTTTACATTTTATTTTTGCAAAAGGTTAAATTTCCTCTGCCTCCAGCACCCAAAGCGCGTAATCCACATAGACGTTGCAGGATAAGAGAAGGGCTTCCTCGTCCAGATCAAACAGCCCGTGATGATGAGCCACTCCACTTCCCGGCTTATTTTCGCTGTGAGTTCCCACAAAGGCGTACATTCCCCTGGTTACTGCCAAATAATCGGCGAAATCATCGGCTCCCAGTGCTTTCTCATAATCGCTTACAATCTGTCCTTTATCAATCAGCTGTTCTGTAACCGCTGTAACCTCCTTTACTGCCTGAGGATCATTGATAAGAGGGGCAGCGAAATCCTTAAATTCCACCTCTGCCTCCGCTCCATACATATGGGCGGTCTGCTCGGCAATTTCCCGTACTCTTCTGTTTGTAAATTCTCTCACATCCGGGAGGAAGCTTCTGGTAGTTCCCTCTATTTCGGCATGTTCTGCCACGATATTATACTGAGTTCCGGCCCGCACCACACCGACGCCGACTACTACTGTGTCCAGAGGATTCGTGCTTCTGGCTGCAATGCTCTGCAGATTCACTACAATCTGGGAAGCGATATAAGCGGCGTCTATTCCCAGATGGGGCGTAGATACGTGGGCGCCTTTTCCTGTGATTTTAATTTTAAAATAATCGCAGCTGGCATTCTGAGGACCTGCTGTCAGGGCGATTTTTCCGCTCTCCAGACGGCTGGACACATGAGCGCCGAACACTCTTGCCGCGCCTTCTAACAATCCATCCTGCACAAACAGACGGGCTCCTGCCCCTATCTCCTCTGCCTGCTGGAAAAACAAACGGATCTGGCCGGAGAAGTCCTGCTCTTTCGCTTTCAAAATTCTGGCAGCTGTCAGGAGCGTTGCCGCATGTGCATCGTGACCGCAGGCATGGCATACACCGGGATTTTCCGAATGGTAGGGTACTGTTTTCAGATCATCCATGGCCAGCGCATCGATGTCTCCCCTCAGAACCACAACTCGGGATTTCTTTTTTTGATCTGGAGTTTCCTTTTTTCCATCAAGCCAGGCGTATACGCCGGTTTTTCCCACTCTTCGATGAGAAATTCCAGCTAAATCCAGCTCTTTTTCAATCCGTTCACAGGTATGATATTCCTGTAAGCTCACCTCCGGATGGGCATGAAAATACCGCCTCATCCCGGTCAGATATTCTTTCTGTTCTAATACATAATCCTTTAATGCCATGGCAGCCTCTCCTCCTGTCTTCGCTTCGATAAAGGGGCCTGTCTCCTTCGAGTGTTCAGGCCCCGTAAAGTTTTCACTGCGTGTTGTTATTTCATTTGTATTATGATGACTGCATTTTTTGCTGACTTCCGTTATTTTGCTCTGCCCAATTACTCTGCAGCTGCCTCGGAAGCCTTGGCAGCAGTCTCTTCAGTTTCTTCTGCAGCTGCGTCTGCCTCTGCCTCAGCGTTTCCTGCGCCTTCCCATGCGCACAGGAATGCTCCCTGGTAAGCGTCCTGAATGGTCTTTTCTACCTCAGGAGTCTGGTACGCCTCCACAATCTTCTGATACACCTCGTTATCCTTATCCTCTGTACGGGCTGCAATGACGTTGACCAGCTGTGGAACCTGTTCGTTTGTATCAGGATTTACATCCTCTGTAAAAATGGAGTCCTTTACCGGGTTTAAACCAGCTGTAAATGCGTTTCCTCCATTGATAACTGCTGCTGCACAGTCTGGAAGAATATTGGCTAAAGTTGCTGATTCTGCCTCGCGGATTTCAATTTTCACATTATAGTTTGTAATGTCCGCTTTCGTAGGTACAAATCCCTTTGCCGGATCGCATTCGATCAAACCTGCCTGCTCCAGAAGCTTCAAAGCCCGTCCGCCGTTTGTCAGGTCATTAGGAATAGCGATGATATCTCCGTCTTTAATTTCATCAATAGAGGAGATTTTGTCCTTGTTATTGTAGATAGCCAGAGGTGCAATAATGGTATCGCCCACTACTGTCAGATCATATCCCTTCTGCTTCATATCATTGTCTAAGAATGTTTTTGTCTGGAAGGCATTTAAATCAATATCTCCATCTGCCAGGGCTCTGTTTGGAGCAGCGTAATCAGTAAATTTCACCAGTTTTACCTGGATATTTTCTGGAGCCAGAAGCTCATTGATCGTGTCCCACTGATCATTGTACTCGCCTACTACTCCTACTTCTACAACTGTTGCCTCTGCGTCCTTTCCAGCAGCAGCTGTTCCTGTCTCTGCCTGTTCAGGGCTGCCTGCGCATCCATAAAGTGCTAAAGCTGCTGCTGCCGCTGTTGCTGTCAATGCTGTTTTTTTCCATACCTTTTTCATAATCGTCTCTCCTTTTAATTTTCTATAAAACTCCCTGTAACAGGGCGGTTTTCCCTCTATGCTTTATTGATATCAGATATCAATGAGTTGTCTTCTTAATTACTGCTTTTCCTATAAGCTGGATGGTACTGATGATAATCAGAATGATGATCACTGTCACCCAGCTCATATCCGTATAGCCCATCTGATAGCCGTAGCGAATAGCAAAATCGCCCAGGCCGCCGGCTCCGATGGCGCCTGCCATGGCAGTAATGCCTACCAGGTTAACAAAGGTAATCATAGTAACACGGGTAATTCCAGGAATGCTTTCCCTTAAATAAACGCTGAAAATAATTTCTGCCGGAGAAAATCCCATAGCCTGGCTGGCCTCAATCAGCCCCCGATCCACATCTGCCAGCACCGATTCAATCTGTCTGGCAAAGAATGGAACCGTTCCCACAACAAGCGCTACATAGGCTCCCTTGACACCAGATCCAGTTCCCACTAACGCCCGGCTCACAGGAATCAGAAGCACCATTAATATAATGAAGGGAATGGAGCGAATCACATCAATGGACTTGTCAATCAGACTGTATAATATCTGGTTCTGCATGATGCCGCCCTTTTTAGCCACAATCAGCAGCACACCAAAGAAAATCCCCAGAAAAAATGCAAGAATACCAGATACCAGAAGCATCTGAAACGTCTGCCCCAGGCTTGTAAAAAGCTCTCCTCCCAGACTCTCCAGATGAGGAGCGATTTTATAAAAAATACTCATCGTTTTATTACCTCCATTTCTACTCCCAGGGAGTGAATATAATCAATGGCCTGATCCATGGCCTCTTTTTTCCCGGATAAAGTCACCACCAGCTTTCCTAACGGCTTTCCTTTCAGATAATCAATATTTCCGTAAATGATATTTGCGCTGACTCCGAATTTTTCCGCCAGAGCAGATATCAGCGGCTGTCCGGCATTATTTCCGGAATATGTTAAAAGCACCATCTGCTCGCCTGCCTGAAGTTCCGTCAGGCTGTGTCCCTCTGCGATTAAGTCATGAATCTTTCCAAGATTGCTGGCTGTATCAATGAAGTCTTTGGTCATAGCTTCCTTGGGATGACTGAATACAGAAACGGTATCTCCTTCTTCTACCACGCAGCCCTGCTCCATAATAGCCACCCGATCACAGATATCCTTTACCACTGCCATCTCGTGAGTTATCAGTACAATCGTAATTCCCAGTGTCTCATTCACCTGCTTCAGCAGTTTTAAAATAGACTGTGTAGTCTGGGGATCCAGTGCGCTGGTAGCCTCATCGCAGAGGAGTACCTTCGGATCGTTGGCAAGAGCCCTGGCAATCGCTACTCTCTGCTTCTGTCCTCCTGATAGCTGAGATGGATAGGCATTTTTTTTGTCCGACAAGCCTACAAGCTCCAAAAGACTATTTATTTTTTCCTCTTTTTCTGCCTTTGACAGACCGCTTTTTTTCAATGGAAAAGCAATATTCTGAAATACGGTTCTGGAGCGCATCAGATTAAAGTGCTGAAAAATCATTCCTATTTTCTTTCGTACTTCTCTGAGATTCCTTAAATCCATCGCTGTCAGATCGTCCCCATCGACTACTACACGTCCTTCTGTCGGGCGTTCCAGCAGGTTAATGCACCGTACCAAAGTAGATTTTCCTGCTCCTGAAAATCCGATAATTCCAAAAATTTCTCCCTCTCCTATCTGAAGATTTACATCCTGGACTGCATGAACTGTCCCTGATGCTGTCACAAATGATTTGCTTATGTGCTCCAGTTGAATCATGCTTTTTCTTCCTTTCCCTTTTTCTGTGGTTTTTACATTTTGCAGAATCAATTACCGCTTTGCCTGAAAGCGATTCCCGCGGAATGTTCTGTGCTTCCTAAGCGGAGCGTTTTTTATGACATAGGACGCAAATTCCTATAAAATAAAAAACCCTCGTCCTGATCATATATCAGGACGAGGGCATCTGCTCCCGTGTTACCACCTAATTTCACCTATCGCTCGCACGATAAGCCTCTGCAAGTACGCCTGCTGGATCTCATCTATCCTTCAGGTTATACTCTGTCGCTGTAACGGGCGATCCCGTCATAGTCTAAACAGAGAATTACTCTCTCTTTCAACTATGCAGCTCTAAGACCATCTTCATAAACCTAGCTCTATTCCCTTCCACCAGCCGGAAACTCTCTGTGAAAGCTTCAGTCTACTACTCTTCTCTTCTCTGCCTTATTCCTATTTCAAATGCTTCTTTGCTGAAGTTGTGACTATCTTAACGCCATTTATCAGATTTGTCAACTGTTTTTTAATAATTTTCTTTACGAACCTCGAAGTAGCTCTGAGGATGAGCGCATACCGGACAAACCTCCGGCGCTTTCCTGCCAATTACCAGGTGGCCGCAGTTTCTGCATTCCCACATGGTCTCCTCTGCCTTTTCAAATACCTGCTGCATCTCTACGTTATGAAGCAGCTTTAAATATCTCTCCTCATGATGCTTCTCAATCTCTGCCACCATTCTGAACTTAGCAGCTAAAGCCTGGAAGCCTTCCTCCTCTGCCTCTTTTGCAAAAGCAGCGTACATATCCGTCCACTCGTAATTTTCTCCCTCTGCAGCAGCCTTCAGATTCTCTGGAGTTGTGCCGATTCCATGTAACTCCTTAAACCACATTTTAGCATGTTCTTTTTCATTATTAGCTGTCTGCTCGAAAATAGCTGCAATCTGCTCATAGCCTTCTTTCTTTGCAACACTCGCAAAATAGGTATATTTATTTCTGGCCTGAGACTCGCCTGCAAAAGCGGTTAATAAATTCTGTTCTGTTTTGCTTCCTTTTAATTCCATGATAACTCCTCCTTTTATTATAGTAATTATTACTGTTTTTAGCATAACCGTTTTTTCCTGATTTGTCAACAGCAAAATTCTGCTTTTATCATTTTTTTATTGACTTTATCAGATATTTTCACATGCATTCAGGAACTTCCACTCTAAAAAATTGCTTCTGATTTTCTTAATTTTTTTTGAACTGTATTGACATGTCCAGATGTATCACTATAATTTTTGTTATTAATTCAAAAAGGAGTAAATGACTATGTGCGGAATTGTCGGATATATTGGAAACAAACCGGCCGCTCCTGTTTTACTGGACGGCCTTGCCAAACTGGAATATAGAGGCTATGACTCAGCCGGAATTGCCGTTTATAACGGACAGCAGATTGTCATGGAAAAAGTCAAAGGACGCTTACAGAATTTAAGAGATTTAACACAGGATGGAAAAAAGCTTCCCGGCTTTTCAGGCATCGGACACACTCGGTGGGCTACTCATGGAAGCCCTTCTGATGTCAACGCCCATCCTCATTTTAACAGCGACGGTTCTATCGTAGTAGTTCACAATGGAATTATTGAAAATTATGGAAAACTGAAGAAAATGCTGATAGAACATGGATATACCTTTCGCTCAGAAACTGATACGGAAGTGCTGGCGCATCTGCTGGATTTCTATTATCACGGAAAATGTTCCCACAATCCTTTAGCGGCTTTAATTCAGGTAATGCACAAGGTAGAAGGCTCCTATGCTCTTGGTATCCTGTTTCAGGATTTTCCGGAACAGGTTTTTTCAGCCAGAAAAGATAGTCCTCTGATCGTAGGAAGCAGCCAGGAGGGGCATTTTATCGCGTCCGATGTACCGGCTATTCTTCCTTATACAAGAACCGTTTATTATATGGAAAATGAGGAGATTGCCGTTCTGTCCGAAGATTCCGTTCACTTTTTTAACATGGATGAGGAGGAAATAAAAAAAGAGTGTGTAACAGTTAAGTGGGATATTGACGCAGCTGAAAAGGGCGGATATGAGCATTTTATGCTGAAAGAAATTTATGAACAGCCTAAGGCAGTCCGTGATACTCTGACACCTCGAATTCATGACGGACGAATAGAAATTGAAGAACTCCAAATGACGGATCAGGAAATTGCCCAGATCAAAAAAATTATGATTGTAGCCTGCGGTTCCGCCTATCACACAGGTGTTACCGCAAAATATCTCTTTGAAGGGATTTCCCGAATTCCAGCCGAAGTGGATTTAGCCTCCGAATACCGTTATCGTGATCCGATTTTTCAGGAACACACGCTTGTTATTATAGTGAGCCAGTCAGGAGAAACTGCTGATTCTCTGGCAGCGCTGCGTGAGTCGAAAAGAAATGGCCAGACAACTCTGGGTATTGTCAACGTAGTGGGAAGCTCTATTGCCAGAGAAGCAGATAAAGTCATGTATACATGGGCCGGACCGGAAATATCTGTAGCCACTACCAAAGCCTACAGCGCTCAGCTGGCAGCCTTTTATCTTCTCGCACTGCGTTTTGCAGAAGCCAAAAAATCGATTTCCGCCGAAGAATATCATGAGCTGACAGAATCCCTGTTAAGACTTCCTGAACAGATAGAAGAGCTTTTGAAAGACAGAGGCTCTATCCAGCGTTTTGCCAATCGGTATCTGGCTGCAGAACACATATTTTTTATCGGAAGAGGAATTGATTACGCTATTTCTCTGGAAGGCTCTTTAAAGCTGAAAGAAATTTCCTACATCCACTCAGAAGCATATGCTGCCGGAGAACTGAAGCATGGAACAATCTCTCTCATTGAGGACGGGACTCTGGTTGTCGCTCTGGCCACCCAGGAACAGCTTTATGCTAAAATGGTCAGCAATATCGTAGAGGTGAAAACAAGAGGCGCGTTTGTCATGGCTTTGACAAATGAAGACAACAAAGATATGGAACAGACAGCTGATTACGTAATCAAAGTTCCAAAAACAAACCGATTTTTTGCTAATTCCCTGGCTATTATCCCTCTTCAGCTCTTTGCTTACTATGTATCTTTAGGACGCGGTCTGGACGTAGATAAACCGAGAAATCTGGCAAAATCTGTCACTGTAGAGTAAAAATTTTCAATTTTTCTGTAAATCAGACATACAGCAAAAGGAAGAAAAAGCCCTCCAATCGTTCCATCAGAACAGGAAAGCTTTTTCTTCCTTTTATAAAATAAACAATCTGCTTTATTTATTTTCTGCTTTGAGAGCTTTCAACTCATCGAATACCACATCGTTTAAAACTTTGATATACGTTCCCTTCATACCAGAAGAACGTGATTCAATTACACCGGCACTCTCGAACTTGCGCAGTGCATTGACAATAACGGATCTTGTAATTCCCACTCTGTCCGCGATCTTACTTGCGACCAGGATCCCCTCATTGCCTTCCAATTCATCGAAAATATGTGTAATTGCTTCCAGCTCAGAGAAGGATAAAGTGCTGATAGCAGATTTCACAATCTGAATCTTTCTGGTCTCCTCAGCATTTTCCTCATTTACAGAACGCATCATCTCCAGACCTACGACTGTTGTGCCGTACTCGCTCAGGATAATGTCGTCGATGTCATACTGCTCATCTGATTTATAGATAAATAAAGTTCCCAGACGCTCGCCTGACATATCGATCGGTGTAATAATCGCCTGATATTTCTTTACATTCTCCTCCGCAAAGCCTAAAGTTGCCAGATTTACATTCTCTTTTGTGGAAAGTACATTTAACAGTCTCTCATTCAGCATATGATCAACAAATCCACCTACCTGATCTTCAATCAGCTCCTCAATTTCGTCGATTCCAGGGCAGATAGCTACGCCAAGAACCTTTCCTTTTTTACTGATTACAAGAATATTGGACTGAAGGATTTCACTGAGGACTTCGCAGATGTCGTTGAAGACCACCTTATGGGAGTGATTATTATGCAATAATTTATTAATTTTCCTTGTTTTATCCAACAACTGAACGCTCATTACCAGTTACCTCCTTTTCTTAATCTTAGTATTTTAAAATTACTGCTTGCTCAAATAAATTGTAACACGACTTTCGATTAATAACAAGAGTTTTTCTGGTTTTTTCAATTTTTTTAATAGTTCTTTTGTTACAGTTCGGTGAATCTATTCTGCATACTGCTTCTATGGGAATAGTTTACAGCAATTCAGACATTTTTCTTATTTCTGTCTGCCTATTCCTGAGACTGCTTTTTATTCACCTTCACATAACCGCATTCTTCATTAATGCAGAGAAGCTTACTGCCTTTCTCTACCATAAGGCCTCCGCACTCTGGACAGGGTTCCGGTGAAGGCTTCTGCCAGGACATAAAGTCACACTCTGGATTATTTTCACAGCCGTAGTATTTTCTTCCCTTCTTGGTCTTCCGGATCACCAGTTCCTTTCCGCACTTAGGACAGGCTACGCCGATTTTTTCCAGATATGGCTTTGTATTTCTGCACTCTGGAAAGCCCGGACATGCCAGAAACTTTCCATGAGGACCGTACTTAATTACCATCATCCGGCCGCACAGATCGCAGGGCACATCGCTGACTTCATCAGCGATCTTGACCGCCTCCAGCTTTTTCTCTGCCTCTGTTACTGCTTCCTCTAAATCTGGATAAAAGTTTTCAATCACTGTTTTCCACGGAACAGTGCCGTCTCCAATCCTGTCTAACAGATATTCCATGTTAGCAGTAAAGGCAGTGTCCACAATGCTTGGAAACGCCTTCTTCATCATTCCGTTGACAACCTCGCCCAGTTCTGTTACATAAAGATTTTTATTCTCCTTGACCACATAACGTCTGGCCAGAATTGTCGTAATAGTAGGAGCATAGGTACTTGGACGTCCGATTCCCTGCTCTTCCAGCGCTTTGACAAGAGACGCCTCTGTATAATGAGACGGCGGCTGTGTAAAATGCTGACTGCTGTTCAGCTGGTCGCAGGTGAGAACTGTACCCTTCTCCAGCTTCTCAGAAAGAACCGTGTTCTCCTCCTTCTCATCCTCCTGAATATAAACAGACATAAAGCCGTCAAACTTCAGCTTGGAGGCAGAAAGAGTAAACAGGTAGCTGTCCTTTTCTCCTCCTGCTGCTACCCGAACAGAGGTAGTCTCGTATATGGCTGCCTGCATACGGCTGGCGGCAAACCGCTTCCAAATCAGCTGATACAGGCGGAACTGATCCCGTGCCAGTGATTCCTTCACCAAAACAGGAGTCAGGGAAATATCGGTGGGGCGGATGGCCTCGTGGGCATCCTGAATTTTAGCGCTGCTCTTCTTAGCCGTCTCTTCTGTGGCCACATAGGAATCTCCATAAGTTTCACTGATAAAAGCCCTGGCCGCCTTGTCAGCTTCCTCCGCAATACGGGTGGAATCTGTACGCAGATAGGTGATTAGTCCAATCGTTCCTTTTCCATGAATATCTACACCCTCATACAGCTGCTGTGCCAGGCGCATGGTTTTCTGAGTAGAGAAATTAAGAGTCTTTGACGCCTCCTGCTGGAGCGTACTGGTCGTAAATGGAATCGGAGCCTTTTTCACCCGTTCCCCGGTTTTTACCTCGTCTACCACATACTGGGCGCCTTCCAGGTTTTGAATTACCTGATCGATCTCCTCCTTTGTGCCAAGAGACAGTTTTCCCTCTCTCGTTCCATAAAACTTGGCCGCTAATTTCTTTCTGGATCCCTTAGCCCGAAGATCCGCCTCCAGATTCCAGTACTCTTCTGGAATAAAGGAACTGATCTCCTCCTCCCTGTCACAGATCATACGCAGGGCTACCGACTGAACGCGGCCTGCGCTGAGCCCCCGCTTCACCTTAGCCCAGAGCAGCGGACTGATCCGGTAGCCGATCATTCGATCCAGCACACGTCTGGCCTGCTGGGCATCTACCAGATTCATATCAATGGCTCTGGGGGACTTTAAAGCCGCCTTTACTGCATTTTTTGTAATTTCATTAAATGTAATTCTGTATACCTTTTTATCCTTGCAGTCCTCCAGCTTGAGAGCCTTGGACAGGTGCCAGGAAATAGCCTCTCCCTCCCGGTCAGGGTCAGTAGCCAGATAAATTTTATCTGCTTTTTTTACTTCTTTTCTGAGCTTTGCCAGAATGTCTCCCTTTCCCCGGATCGTAATATACTTGGGTTCATAGTCATGCTCTATGTCGATTCCCAGCTGGCTCTTGGGCATATCCCTCACATGCCCGTTAGAGGCGTCTACCTCATAATTTGCCCCGAGAAATTTTTTGATCGTTTTCACCTTTGCCGGTGACTCCACAATTACCAAATTTTTAGCCATAGCCAACTCCTACTTGAATTTCCTAACATAATACTGGTTTGATGTCTGGACGGCAAAACCCTCCAGCTCCAGCTTTAAAAGGACTGCCGTACATTCCCCGGCAGGCAGTCCGCTTTCCGTTACAATCTGTTCCAGATGCTTCGGTTGTAAATCTAGGCAACTATACACCATTTTCTCGTTCTTGACAAGCCCATTTTCAGGTTTTTTCACAATGTTCCCGTTTTTTTCACTTTTCATACCTAATAAATCCAGAGCATCATCAGGCGTCAGAAGAACTCCTGCTCCTGTCTGTATCAGCTCGTTGCACCCTGCGCTCAGGGGATCCGTCACCCTGCCCGGCACTGCCATAACCTCTTTTCCCTGCTCTAAAGCAAAGCCTACTGTAATCAGAGAGCCACTTCTTTTTCTGGCCTCCACTACAATAATCAGATCCGAAAGCCCGCTTATAATCCGGTTGCGCATAGGAAAATTTCCAGCATAAGGAGGCGTTCCCGGCAGAAACTCTGACATAATCCCGCCTTGGCGTTCCATCCGTTCAAACAGGCGGAAATTTTCTTTCGGATAACAAATATCGAGTCCGCAACCCAGCACGCCATAGGTTTCCTGCCCCGCTTCCAGCGCTCCGGCATGGCCTGCCCCATCGATTCCCATGGCAAGGCCGCTGACAATCTGTACTCCTGCCCTGGCAAGTTCCCTGGCTATATATCTGGCTTCCTCCTTTCCATAATAGCTGCATCCTCTGGCTCCTATAATCGCCGCCGAAGGACGGCCGTTTTCCGGAAGTTTTCCTTTGAGAAACAATCCCAGAGGCATTCCCGGCAGTTCTCGAAGCCGCTCTGGATATTGGCTGTCAAAGATGGTGATAAATTCTATTCTGCGTTCCTTCAGTCTATGATACTCTTCCCGCGTTAAATCCAGCTGTTTTTTTGCTTCTGAAACTGCATTCCGCTCTCTGGCAGTAAGAAGCCGGCTTGCCTTCAGTTCCTGTTCCTTCATATAATATATATCTTTAAAACTTCCGGTCTGTTCCAGCAGACGCTTCATTTTATCTGCCTTCAGCCCTGGCACATGGCACAGCCAATACAAGTATTCTTTTTCTGTTATCATTTTTTAAACCCCCAGTACTTTTTCTCAAAGCTTCGGTAGGAAACTGCCTCGCACAAATGGATTCGGCTGATCTGCTCCTCTCCGTCTAAATCTGCTGCTGTTCTGGCTACTTTCAAAAGCTTGTCAAAGCCTCTGGCGCTGAAGCCATACTGCCTGTAAACAGCCTGCAGAAATGTATCATCCTCAGGTAAAAGAGCGCAGAACTCCTTTGTCTCAGCAGGTCCCATCTCGCTGTTATACCGGATAGGAAGGCCTGAAAACCTCCTCTCCTGCATATTTCTGGCCTTTTCTACGCGTTTTCTCATAGAGGCTGAGGATTCTTCCGTCTGTACCTTTCCAGCTTCGGCTGGCCCCCTTAATTCACTGTAGGAAACAGGCGGGACTTCTACTCCAATGTCAATTCGATCCAGAAATGGCCCGGAAATTTTACTCAGATACTTTCTAATCTGGGCTTCTGAACAGGTACAGCGCTGGGATGGAAACTGCCCGCAGCGACAGGGATTCATGGCGCAGATCATCATAAAATCTGCTGGGAATTCCAGAATGCCGTTGAGTCTTGTGACAGTAATCTTTTTTTCCTCCAGAGGCTGACGCAGCATATCCAGGATTCTGCCAGGAAATTCTGTCAGCTCATCCAGGAAAAGGACACCTCCAGAAGCCAGAGAAATTTCGCCGGGCTTAGGGCTTCTCCCTCCTCCTGCCAGGGACTGCGCTGTGATACTGTGATGCGGAGCGCGGAAGGGCCGCTCTGTAATCAGAGGAGGATCTTCTGGCAAGAGCCCGCAAATGCTATAAACCTTTGATACTTCAATACTTTCCTCTAATGTAATCGGAGGCAGAATAGAAGGAAGTCTTTTAGCAGCCATAGTCTTTCCTGTCCCAGCAGGCCCGATAAGAAGGCAGCTGTGCCGGCCGGCCGCCGCTGTTTCCATAGCACGTTTTACAGTTGTCTGTCCGCATATATCTGCATAATCAAGGAGACCCTCGCCTTCCTCTGTCCGGCCAGCTGAATCTGAGACAGCGGACGCCCTTCTCTGCTTTAAACTCTTTATGAAGCTATTTCCATCAAACCACTGGCCTTTTATTTTGTCCGGATTCCTTAGAAGTTCTGCCTGCTCCAGCAGGCTTGACACACCCACAATCTCTACGCCTTCTACAACAGTGCCCTCCTTCACATTTTCCCTAGGGACAAAGCATCTGGAAAAGCCTGCCTGTCTGGCGCAGTAAACCCGTGAAATCATTCCATTGACCGGCTTCACTTCTCCGTTTAGTCCCAGTTCCCCTAAAAATACCGCCTGGGAAGCTGTCTCTGAAACCCCTTCCTCCAGGCAGCAAAGAATCGATACTGCGATAGCCAGATCAAACGCTGTTCCATCCTTTCTCAGGCCAGCCGGCGAAAGATTGATCGTGATTCTTCTGGGAGGAAGCAGAAAACCGGAATTTCGCAAAGCAGTGCGTACCCTTTCCTGTGATTCCCGTACCTCCTCCGACAGATATCCTACCATAGTCAAGGATGGCAGACCTCCGCTGCTGATATCTGTCTCTATCGCCACCTGGTAGCCCTCTACGCCGCGGATTCCGCAGCTTACTATTTTACTGAACATAGAAATACTCCCTTCGTATCAGAAATGAAATTGATTTGAATGTTTGAATTGTAATTAGATAAGATTAGCGTGCTGGCCTTTGTACACTGACGCTAAATAAGATAATAAGACAATAACTAGATAAATGAAATAACTAAAATATTTGTAATATAGAAGAAAATCAAAAAAATCAAGAAAAAATATGCCTGTTCTCCTGTCTATGGAATCCTCTTCCGGATCCACTCTTCAATGTCCCTGAATACCTCCTCTCTGTTTGTCTCATGAAGCAGCTCATGACGTGCCTCTGGGTACAGCTTTAAAGACACATCTGAAAGACCTGTCTGTTTAAAAGCTTTATACACGCGCCTTACTCCCCGGCCTCTTTCCCCCACAGGATCCTGAGCGCCCGACATCAGAAAAATAGGAAGTCCTCTGCGTATTTTTTTCTGTCCATTCTTCTGTCCTGCCAAAGTTATGATTTTCATAAAATCACGGCACGCGCCGCTGGTAAAAATAAACTGATTCAGAGGATCTTCTGTATACATCCGCACCTGCTCCTCTTCTCTGGAAAGCCAGCAGTGACTGCCGCCTTTCTTATCTGTCATGCGCCCAAATCGTCCTATCAGAAGCTGGTGAAGCAGCCTGCTTCTGTATCTGTCTCCCTTTAAAGCTGCAATGCCCTCTGTGAGCAGCCTGCCTGCCTTGGCTAAAAGCGGCCGCTGTCCCCCTGTGCCAAGTAAAATCGCCCCATCTATCTCACTGCTTTTATCTCCCATATAGCATCTGAGAAAAAAGGATCCCATGCTGTGTCCCAGAATAAAATGCGGCACAGACGGATACTGACGCTTCAGATAATCAGACGTAAGCTGAATATCCTCTAACACTCGCAGTTCCCCATCCTTCTCATCAAAAAAACCCCAGTCCTCCGGCTTTGATGTTCTTCCATGTCCCAGATGGTCACAGCCGGCTGCAGCAATTCCGTGCCTGCACAGATATTCTGCCAGTTCCTCATAACGCCCTACATGTTCGATCATACCATGGCAGATTTGAAGAGAGGCAATAACGGGAACATCAGGAAGCCACTGAATCCCGTGGAGCCTTGTTCCAGCCCTGCTGGATGGAATATAAAATTCAAGCTTCATCATACTGCGTCCTTCCCTTCCCCTTCTTATCCTGTACGCCTGCCAGCTTTTCTTCTTTATTGTCTCACAAAAATCCATATTTTGCAAATAAAATACAAAAACTCAAAAAGAGAAAACGGCAGTCTGTATAATAAACAAGCGGGAAGCCTGCAAGCAGACTTCCCGCATAGTTTATTTCTGATTAGTCGTTTCCGTACAGAGTAACGAGTCTTGTCAGGTAAGAATATCTTGCCTTTGCCTCTTCCTCGTTCTTAGCTGCCAGATCCTTTGCTCTCTCAGGGTTCTTCAGAGCCAGAGATGCGTAACGAACCTCGCCCTTTAAGAATTCCTGATAATCTCCTGTCGGAGCCTTGCTGTCTAAGGAGAACTTCTTCTCAGCAGCCGGGTTGAAGCGGAAGTTGTGCCAGTAACCGCACTCTACAGCCAGCTTCTCCTCTGTCTGAGCCTTGCTCATACCCTTCTTGATACCATGGTTGATACATGGAGCGTAAGCAATGATTAAGGATGGTCCCGGATATGCCTCAGCCTCAGCCAGAGCCTTTACAGTCTGGTTGTAATCAGCACCCATGGAAATCTGGGCAACGTATACATAACGTAGGTGTAGCCTTGGAGGACTGTCCGCCTGTGTTGGAGTAAACCTCTGTATCAAATACCATGATGTTGATGTCCTTACCGGAAGCCAGAACGTGGTCAACACCGCCGAATCCGATATCATAAGCCCATCCGTCACCACCAAAGATCCACTGGGATTTCTTTCCAAGGAAGTCTTTGTTCTTTACGATGTCCTTGCATACTGGGCAGTCAATACCCTCTAATGCAGCTACCATCTTATCTGCAGCAGCTCCGTTTAATGCGCCTACTGTGTAAGTATCAAGCCACTCCTTGCATGCAGCCTTAACTTCCTCGGAAGCCTCAGCGCTGGCAACGATACCCTCAACTTTATCCTTTAAGCCGTTTCTGATAGCGTTCTGAGCTAATAACATACCGTAACCAAACTCAGCGTTATCCTCGAACAGGGAGTTGTCCCAGGCAGGACCCTGACCCTTCTTGTTTACTGTGTAAGGTGTGGACGGTGAAGAGTTACCCCAGATGGAGGAACATCCTGTAGCGTTCGCAATGTACATTCTGTCACCAAACAGCTGTGTGATTAACTTAGCGTATGGTGTCTCGCCGCAGCCTGCACATGCGCCGGAGAACTCTAAGAGAGGCTGCTTGAACTGGCTTCCCTTTACAGTTGTCTCCTTAAATTTAGCGATAACGTCTTCCTTAATATCAAGTGTCTGGCCATAGTCAAATGTCTTCTGCTCGCCAAGAACTGTGTCAAGCGGAACCATAGTAAGAGCCTTTTCACCCTTCTTTCCTGGGCAGACATTTGCACAGGAACCGCATCCTGTACAGTCAAGAGCAGATACAGTCATAACGAACTTGTACTGCGGCATACCTGTCATATCGACAGACTTTGTTCCCTCCGGAGCCTTGGAAAGCTCGTCCTCTGTCATTGGAATCGGGCGGATAACTGCGTGCGGGCAGACATAGGAACAGAAGTTACACTGGATACAGTTGTCTGGATTCCACTGCGGAACATTGACAGCGATACCGCGCTTCTCATATGCAGAGGATCCAGATGGTGTAGAACCGTCTACATAATCTACGAATGCAGATACAGGCAGGTTATTTCCTTCCTGAGCGTTTACAGCAGCCTGGACTGTATTAACGAACTTCACAACATCCTCACGTCCGGACTCTGCGTGTGTCATGTCGAGACCTTCGTCCTCACAGTTCTTCCAGCTCTCTGGTACCTGAATCTCAACTACATGCTGAGCGCCTGCATCGATAGCAGCCCAGTTCTTCATAACGACATCTTCACCCTTGCGGCCGTAGGTTGCCTTTGCAGCAGCCTTCATAAGCTCATTCGCCTTGTCAGCCGGGATGATGTCAGCCAGCTTGAAGAATGCAGACTGAAGAATTGTGTTGATACGTGTTGGGCCCATGCCTGTCTCGATACCTAACTTCACACCATCGATTGTGTAGAACTTAATGTTATGATCAGCAATGTACTTCTTAACCTGTCCTGGTAAGTGCTTCTCAAGGCCTTCCATATCCCATGGGCAGTTTAACAGGAATGTACCGCCGTCAACCAGCTCCTGAACCATGTTGTACTTGCGTACGTATGCCGGATTATGGCATGCTACGAAGTTTGCACGGCGGATCAGGTAAGTGGACTTAATCGGAGAGTGTCCGAAACGCAGGTGGGACATTGTAATACCGCCGGACTTCTTGGAATCATAGTCAAAGTAAGCCTGAGCGTACATATCTGTGTTGTCACCGATGATCTTGATGGAGTTCTTGTTAGCGCCTACTGTACCGTCAGCTCCAAGTCCCCAGAACTTACAGTTGATAGTACCCTCTGGAGTAGTTACAAGCGGAGCGCCCAGTTCCAGAGAAAGGTTTGTAACATCGTCCACGATACCGATTGTGAATACCGGTTTCTCTGTATTGTTATATACAGCAACGATCTGTGCCGGTGTAGTATCCTTGGAACCTAAACCGTAACGTCCTGTAAAGATCTCAACATCATTGAACTTGCTGCCTCTTAAAGCTGCCACTACGTCTAAGTATAACGGCTCGCCGAGGGAACCTGGCTCTTTTGTTCTGTCGAGAACGGAAATCTTCTTAACTGTCTCAGGAATTGCATTGATAAATGCCTCTGTGCAGAATGGTCTGTACAGACGAACCTTAACAACGCCGACCTTCTGTCCCTGCTTTAACAGGTAGTCGATGGTCTCCTCGATAGTGTCGTTTACAGAACCCATGGCAACGATTACATGCTCTGCATCCGGAGCTCCATAGTAGTTGAACAGCTTGTAGTCTGTTCCGAGCTTCTCGTTTACCTTGTTCATGTACTCCTCAACGATAGCCGGAAGAGCGTTGTAGTATGGGTTGCATGCCTCTCTTGCCTGGAAGAAGATATCCGGGTTCTGAGCGGAACCCTTCTGGCACGGATGGTTCGGGTTTAATGCGTTCTTTCTGAATGCGTCAATGGCATCCATATCAGCCATGTCCTTCAGATCCTCGTAATCCCATGTCTCAATCTTCTGAATCTCGTGGGATGTACGGAAACCGTCAAAGAAGTTGATGAATGGAACTTTTCCCTTAATCGCTGCCAGATGGGCAACTGGAGTTAAGTCCATAACTTCCTGAACGCTGGACTCGCAGAGCATAGCGCATCCAGTCTGACGACAGGCATAAATATCAGAGTGATCACCAAAAATGTTTAATGCGTGGGAAGCAACGGCACGTGCGGACACGTTAAATACGCCTGGAAGCTGCTCGCCTGCGATCTTGTACAGGTTCGGGATCATCAGTAAAAGTCCCTGAGAAGCTGTATAAGTAGTAGTTAAAGCACCTGCTACCAGAGAACCATGTACAGCGCCTGCTGCACCAGCCTCAGACTGCATCTCTGTAATCTGTACTTCCTGGCCGAAGATATTGGTTCTTCCGTCTGTTGCCCACTCATCTGTGGCTTCCGCCATAGGAGAAGATGGGGTGATAGGATAGATAGCTGCAACATCTGTAAATGCGTATGACGCGTGAGCTGCTGCGTGGTTTCCATCCATGGTCTTCATTTTTCTTGCCATTGAATATTCCTCCTATAAATATAAATATAAAAATATTTATGAGATAGTTCCCTTTCGGGAAAATTATCTGTTACATATTATACCAACTTTTTGTTAAAATGCAAACGAAAAAGGACGTTTCCCGCGTACTTAATTAGAAACAATCTGTAGAAAGAAGACGAATCTCGCTCTTCCTGTTTCTGGTATTTCCTGGAAACACCAGAAAAAACAGAGAAAGGCAGATCCCTAAACGAATCTGCCTCTTCACTGGTGCTGTTATTCTCTTTTTAAATCATAAATTTCTTCTTATCACTGACAAGTTTATAACAAACTTTATCTTAAATCTTAGTCTTCTTCAGAACCGTCATCTCCCGGAGCTGCCGGAACGACCGGATTTTCAACCGGAGACTGTACCTCTCCGCCTTCCGGCGTCTGGCCGCTTCCTGCTGCCTGTGTTTCCTCTCCTTCTCCGGAAGGACCGCCTGCTGCAGGACCATCAGGACCTGCAGCCGCTTCTGTAGACGCTGCTGCTGTCTCTCCTCCCGTCTGTGCAGCAGGTTCCGTCGCAGCCTCTGACTGTGCCGGAGCTGTTGTTACTACCACACCAGAAGTATTTCTCTTAATGATGGCCGCTTTTCCTCTGTATACGCTGTTGTGGAAATCAATTCTCTCGATTTCCTTCCCATCTTTGTAAGTGACTAAAGCTGTACTCCATCGGCTTCCCGGGGTCGCACTCTTTACTGTCTTCTCCTCATTGGGCTGGAGAGTCTGATCCTCCTCGTAAGTAGGCGCCGGCGGATCCAGCTCCGCTGTTTTCTCAGACTCCATGCGGACTTTTACGCCCTCCTCCAAAACAGGAATACCATATACAGAACAGGTAACCTTCTGGTCTGAAAAACTAGCCTTAATAGCAATCGGGTAATCCGAATTATTGACAAACTTGAAATCTGGTCCCCCATAGCTGACTGCTGCGTCCTCTCCTGGCGTTACATAGGAAGGCTCATAGCTGTGGGCATGGCGTTCTGTACTCTTCAGGCCTGCAAATACGACTGCATTGTACAAAGTGGAAGATACCTGGCACACGCCGCCGCCCGGCTCCTGAACAACTTCACCATTTAAGTAGGCTGAAGCTGGCTGGTATCCTTTTTCTGTAGAGCGGGGACCTGTCGTTTCATTGAAAGAAAACTCCTGTCCCGGATTTACAATGGTACCGTTAATGGCTTGTGTCGCTAGTTTCAGATTCTGATTTCTGCCTTTATTGTTAGTAGCTGTAGTTGTATAGGTAGCAATTGTTGTATACTTAGCCTCCAGCTGAGCAGCCGTCAATTCCGGCTCTACTTCCTTTACCTGAGCTTCAATCTGAGCCTTGTAGTCCTTCGCTGCAATGGCTGCTACAATATCTGCTGCCAGTTTATCCTGATCGATAACTGCGCCATTCGTTCCCTCTGTGAAAGTGAACTTTCCAGTCTCCTTATTGTAACCAGAAATACCTCCGTTTTTGGCAACCATGCTCCAGTTTCCAGCAATCAGAGATGCTTCCGCCTTAGCTGCATCCAGCATATTGTCTGTATTTACCTCAAAAGATGTTTCTGTACTTCCTCCGTAAATCTCTTCTAAAAGTTCATCTACCCGTTCTTTCATCAGGTTATTAACAGACGCTGTCTTATCCTTGTAGGTCACCTTCATATCCCAGCCATACTGTTCCAGAATAGCCTCTCGTGCTTCCTCCTGACTCATACCGTCGATAGAAATCCCATCTACTGTGATGCCGCCATCTGCAGCTTCACCTGCAATGGATTCCTCCGTGCTCTCGAGAGCGTCTCCGCCTCCTTTACAGCCCTTAAACAGAAGTACAACTGCAAGTATTACCACAGCCAGAGCTACCCCGTAGACAATCCACTGGGTAATATCCCTGTTCCTGCGCCGTCTGCGGTTATGCATATTTCTGGCACTGTAAGAATAGTTTGACTTTCCATATCCAGAATGACCGGAATGATTTCTGGAAGATGAATGGCTGGAACCGCTTCTTCCTGTTCGGGAGGGAGCTGTCCTTCTGCCCCCTGTATTTGACGTCCTTCCTCTGGACGAGTTTCTGTTGAATTCGCTCATGCTTATCACCTAAAATCTTAATATAGTATTCTAGGGACAAGTATAGCACAATTTACAAAAAATGAAATGACTTATTTCTTAAAAATTATATTTCTGTCGAAATTTTACCTGGAGCCAGTTTTGTGGTATGATACATTGTATCTTTTTACTAAGGGTTATTACAGAACCATTACAGCAGTTTTAATTCTATTAATATTTTTCAGGAGGTTTCCTTTTATGAGCTATATTGATCTTCATGTACATTCCTGCGCTTCTGATGGAACCATGACTCCAGAGGAGATTGTGGACTGCGCGGCTGAGACAGGGTTATCCGCCGTTGCCCTCACAGATCACGATACAATGGCCGGAGTTTCAAGAGCCCTGGCTGCTGAGAAAAAAAGAAGAGCTGCCGGCCTGTTTTCACCGTCTGTGATTCCGGGGACAGAGATTTCCTGCAGCTGGCTTCACGATGGAAAGGAGACAGAAATACACATTCTGGGGTTATTTGTTCTGCCGGAAAACAAAGCATTCAATCAATTTTTAGGCGATATGATATCAGCCAGAGAAGCACGCAACTGTGAAATCCTGCAGCGTCTGGCAGCTGATGGAATTGTTCTGTCGAAAGAAAATTTGACGGAAGGAAATGAGAACACAGTGATTACCCGGGCACATTTTGCCTCTGCTCTGATAAAAAAAGGCTATGTTTCTACGGTGGAGCAGGCATTTAAACGATATCTGACTTCTGGCGGCAGATATTGCCCCCCAAAGAAAACTGTGGATCCTGGAGACGCTGTTTCCCTCATTCTGAAATCAGGGGGATTTCCTGTTCTGGCCCACCCTATGCGCTATCACCTGTCATGGAAAGACGTAGAATCCCTGACTGTCCGCCTGACAGAGGCCGGACTTCAGGGACTGGAGGTCTATTATTCCTCCCACACATCAGAGCAGAGCAGAAAACTGCGAGAGCTGTGCCGCCGCCTTCAGCTGCTTCCCACCGGAGGCTCTGATTTCCACGGAGCCAAGAAGCCGGATATCCATATGGGAACCGGCTATGGAGGTCTGCGGGTATCAGAGCTCCTTCTGAAAGACATTCTGGCCTTCCGGAAAGAACAGGGATTTCAATGCGGCGAAATTTAATGAACCGCAGAGCGCTCCATACGCTCCACCATGCTGTCCATAGAGGGAACGTCCGAGACAACAGTTCTCATTCCAGCCGCCTCAGCCGCTTTTTTTGTTTCCTCTCCAATGCAGACTGCCGTAAACCCGGAAAGTTCTTCTTCGTCTGGCTTTAAAAGCCTTAAAAATCCTTCCACCGTCGATGCGCTGGTAAATGTCACAAAAGAAAACTCCTGCTTTTTCAGAAGTTCCTTTACCCGTTCTGTCTGTGCGGAACCGTCAGGCAGGAGCGTATCGTAAAGCGCTGTTTCCTCAAATTCAATTCCAGCTGCTGAAAGCTCTCAGCCCCTTTCCCAGATCCTCAGCATAATAGCGCTCCGGCATATAGTCGGCGAAAAAACCGTGAGACTGAAGCTCTCTGCGTGTGCCTTCTCCTATGGCTGCAAAGCGAAGTCCCATCAAAGTCCGGAGATCTATTTTTTCCTGCTTCATAAATTCAAAAAACAGTTCCACTCCGCTGGGACTGGTAAATACAGCCCACTGGAAGCTGTCGATTTGGCTGACCATTTTTCTTAGCTTCTGAAGATCTTCTTCCGCCTGCACCAGTCTGGGTTCAGCTGCCGGAAGTTCCACCACCTCTGCTCCTGCCTCTCGAAGCCGTTTGGCCATGCCTGCGGAGCGGCGTCTGGGTCTTGTGACAAGGACCTTATTCCCAAAGAGCGGCTTTTCTTCCAGCCAGCCGCAGGTATCCGAAAGGCTGCACACCTCTCCCACTACGATAATAGCCGGAGGTTTAATGCCAGCCTGTTTTCCGTCCTCCCACACACGCTCTACTGTGGAGATTACCTTTCTCTGGCCAGCGGTCGTTCCTCTCTCGAGCAGAGCTGCCGGCGTATCTTTTGTCATGCCGCCTTTTATTAATTCCTGGCAGATATGCTCTGCAGAGGTAACTCCCATAAGGAAAATCAATGTCCCGCCTTCCTTTACAATAGCCGCGTAATCCATGTCGGCCGGTTCCCCATTTTTTCTGTGACCTGTAATCACATGAAAGGACGGAGCAATGCCCCTGTGAGTTACCGGAATTCCGCAGTAGGCTGGAACTGCCACCGCTGAAGTGACTCCAGGAACTATTTCAAATGGAATGCCATAGCTTCTCAGAACCTGTGCCTCTTCGCTTCCTCTTCCAAACACGAAGGGATCTCCGCCTTTTAAGCGAACCACCCGTCTGCCCTGTAAAGCCTCATTTACAAGAATCTGATTAATCTCTTCCTGGCTTTTTGTGTGGGAGCCGCCCCGCTTCCCTACATAAATCTGTCTGGCTCCCTCAGGAATCCAGCCAAGAATACCGTCTCCCACCAGCGCGTCATAGACAACTGACTGGGCTTCCTCCAAAACCTCTCTGCCCCGAAGGGTCAGAAGTCCTGCATCTCCCGGTCCTGCTCCCACCAGCCACACTTTTCCTGTTTTTACCTCTGCCTTCATTCTCTGCATTCCCCTCTGTTCTGTCCCTGTCTCTTCAGCTCCATAGCCAGAAGATATCCTGTCTCCTCCGCTCTGTCCACGCTTCCCTGTATCACTCCGATTACCGCCCGGTTCTCATTCTCTTCATAGTAAAGTCCGTGCAGCACAAGCCTGTCTGCCTCTATAAAAGCGCAGGCCGCTACAGGGGAGGAACATCCTCCATCCAGTGTCCGTACAAAGCTTCTCTCCGCCCTTGCCATGATTTCTGATTCCCTGGAATTGACCGGTTCCAGAAACTGCCTCATATCTTCTCCTTTTCCCTGGATAGCCATGATTCCCTGCCCAGCGGCCGGAATGATCTCTTCCACCGAAAAAAAGCGGCTGATTCGCTCTTCCAGTCCCATTCTGCAAATCCCGGCTGCCGCCAGAATTAAAGCATCGTATTCTCCGGCGTCCAGTTTTTTTAAACGGGTGTGAATATTTCCGCGGATCCCCTTAAATTCTGCCTGAGGATAGAGCTTCGCCGCCTGGATGGTTCGTCTCCTGCTGCCAGTTCCAATCACCGGCTTCTGCGGAAGTTCCTGAAGGCCTTTTCTTAAAATCAGCACGTCTCTTCTGTCCTCCCTGGCAGACCAGGCCAGAACAGGCAGCTCTTTTGGAATCTCCATAGGCATGTCTTTCAGGCAGTGAACAGAAATATCAATTCTTCCATCCAGAAGGGCTTTATCCAGTTCTTTCACAAATAAACCCTTCCCGCCAATTTTATCCAGCGCCTGATCTAAAATTTTATCTCCAGTGGTTTTCATGGTTACCAGCTCTATTTTAAGATTTGGATCCGCCTGGAGGAGCTGCTCCATTACAATCTCAGACTGGCGGACTGCCAAAAGGCTCTCTCTGCTTCCTATCCGTATGATATTACTGTTCATCGGTTCTCCTCTTTACTTCTTCTCTCTTTATCGTTTTCTTCTCTCTTCCAGGCATCTTCCCGATCTCTCAGAAAGGAGCGCACCTCTGCGGCAGCCCGCCTGGCCAATCGATGGTTTTCTCCGCCTGCGATCAGACCCGCTGTCACAGAACCTGCAGAAGCAATTCCTGGAAAATAAAAATCTGACATCGAACGGTCTGATGCAGCGTTCACAAAAGCTCCCATCTGCCTTCCGTCTGAAACTGCCAGTAAATCGGTGTCTCTGTCCCCGGTCGCTGCAAGCACCATAAAAAATTTCGGATATTCTTCCAGAATTCTTTTCCTGCACGTTTTATAGGGTTCTCTGATCCAGGACAGCCCTTCCCGTTCTTCTATGGCCTCCAGCTGCCGGCTGTCAGGGTCGACTGCCGTTACCAGAGCGCCAAATTTCAGCAGAACTGAAATTCGTCTGATGCCTACCGTTCCCGCTCCCACTGCTAAAATGTGTTTTCCCTCAAGATCTACAAACATTGGAAAATATGACATGCCCGCCTCCGATTCTTCTTTTTACATTCCTCTTATTATACACAAAATCACGTTTTTTTCAAATAAATTTATCCAGTGATTGACGGCCGCAGATTCGGCCTGTATACTGGAGGAAAATATCTGAACAGAAAGGAAGGGCTCTATGGAAGAAGTATTCAGAGCAATCGAAAATAAAATCAGGGAAACAGGATATAGCGGTCCTATAGATGGAGAGGCTTTTTACGATGAAATCTGCGATGAGATTGAAGACAAGGAAATCGGCTCCTATCTTTTCATGTCTAAAAGAGACAACGGAGATATCTTTGAGTATAAGGTTGATGTGATGGAGGATCAGTTTAATCTTTCTTATGTCACTATTACCTCCGGAGAGCGCAGTTTTCACGCAGATTTCGACTAAATACCTCCATCTGCATGATATACCGGAACACAGATTCACCCGCAGGAGAAAGCGGACACAAGAAATCCTTTTGCTCCTGCGGGTCTTTTTACTGATTTTTATGTTCTGTTTTTGAAGATGTATCCAGATCTTTTTCTGGTTCTTTCTGAATTTTCCGTTCTCTTGCGGACATCCATTTTTTATCCTCTATTTTCTTTTCTTCCAGCTGGATACCCACATCCTCCTTTATCAAGGCATACGCTACAGAACAGAGTGGAATGAAAACCAGCATTCCCACTATTCCCAGCATACTGCCGCCTAAGGAGACTGCCGCCAGAACCCAGATAGACGGGAGGCCAACAGAACCTCCTACTACATGAGGATAGATGAGATTTCCCTCAATCTGCTGAAGCACAAAGAAAATAATGGTAAACCAGAGGGCCTGCATGGGGCTCACCATCAGCATCAGGAAAATTCCTACTGCACATCCAATAAAGGCTCCGAAAATAGGGATCAGCGCTGTAAAAGCAATCAGAACTCCTATCAGGAGGGCAAACGGCAGACGGAGAACAGTTAAAGTCACAAAAAACATGGTTCCCAGAATAACCGCCTCTGTACACTGACCTGTAAGAAATTTAGAAAAAATCCTTTCTGTCATCCTCAAAATATCCAGACCCCGATCGACTGCTTTCTCTGGAAAATACGCATAAAACAGCCGTTTAAACTGCCTGGACAGCGTCTCTTTCTGAAGCAGAATATATAGGGAAAAGATAAAGGAAATACTGAGTGTCGTAAGGCCGCTGGCAATGGAAACAGCTGCTGTCACAGTAGATGACAGAATACTTCCAGCGCCTACTGTCACAAATGCAGCCACATCCTCCATCAGAGTCTTCCAGTCCATCTCAATGCTGTTGATATACTCTACTATTTCCGGATACCTGGCAAATACCTGCTCCGCCTGAATCTGAAGATTTTCGAAGAAGGCGGGGACCAGACGTTTTAACCCCATAAGAGTGCTGGTCAGCTCTGGAACCACCACCAAAACTACCACAGCCATAATCACAAGCACAGAAAAAATCGCCAGCAGGAGGCTGACAGGACGTTTCAGACGGCTGTCTTTCTTCATCCTTAAAACTCCGCCCAGAATTCTGTTTTCAATAAAACGCATCGGTACGTTTAAAATAAAGGCGATGGCGGCTCCGGCGAGAAATGGAAACAACAGCCGGAAACCTGCTTTTAAAAAGGCCGCCACATATTCCATGTGAAAAGCCAGCGCCAGAATGACCACTGTGTAGAGGATCAAAACCATAGCCCGTTTCATATTGTCTTTGTTTAACTCCATATGTCCCCTTATTCTATCTTTCTATTTTCTGCTCTCCTGTTTCTGCTGCTTCCAAAAACCAGGCTTCCACCTCTTCTCTGGAAGTTTTCACACTTCCCTGAACCATCTGTGCACTGCCGCCTCCGCGGCCGTTTAAACTCCGATTCAGTTTCTGGCTGAATTCCTTCATATCATGGGTTTTGCTGGCAGCCGCATAGGAATACCCATCCTTTCCACCGCCGAACACGACTGTAACTGCTCCCTTTCCTTTTTCCATGAGAAGGTTACAGAACTGGCGCACCTGGACGGGAGAAAAACTCTTCTCAAATACAGCGAGAATCCCTTCAGAATCTGGATAACAGTCGGATTTTAGATTCATCAGCTGTCTTGTCAGCGCAATACCGGCTGCTTTCTCCTCAGCAAGCTCCTCCTTCTGCCGTTTCACTGCCTCCACGATCTCTTCCACCTTCGCTGACAGCAGGGCAGAAATCTCTGCTGCCTGCTCTACTCTCCTCTCGCAGGCTAAAAGCGCCCTTTTTCCGCAGAGCATGGAGATGCGCACACCTCCTTTATAGTTAATCATGGAAAGAAACTTGATAAGTCCGATTTCCCCAGTATAGGCTACATGGGTTCCACAGCAGGCGCATAAGTCTGTTCCTGGAATCTCCACAATCCGTACCTGGCCTGTCAGCTCTTTTTTACTTCTATAATCAAGCTCCGAAAGTTCTTCCTCCGGCGGATAAAAAATATGTAACGGCATATTATCCCATACGGCCTGATTTGCCTGCCGTTCGATTTCCATCAGCTGATCCCATGTCATGGGCCCGTTTAAGTCAATCGTCATTTCCTCCGCTCCCATATGAAAGCCCACATTGTCATAGCCAAAGGCTTTGTGAATCAGCCCTGATACAATGTGCTCTCCAGAGTGCAGCTGCATGTTGGAAAAGCGCTCCTCCCAGTTGATTTCTCCCTGCACTTCAGCGCCCTCTGTCAGCGCCTGATCCGTAATATGCAGAATCCTGCCATTTTTTTCCTGTACGTCCAATACACGAACGCCTCCCAGAACTCCCGTATCCGACGGCTGACCGCCTCCTTCCGGGTAAAATGCCGTCCTGTCAAGCTCTGTCTCAAATCCCTTCTTTACTGGAACGCAGGAAACTACCCTGGCAGTGAAACTTTTTAAATAGGGATTCTCGTAAAATAACTTTTCCATGATTTCTGTTCTGTCCTCCTGTCTGAAAACCTGTCCGGTTCTAATTCTTATAATTATACACAGTTTCTGCCCCGGTTCAATCACCCTAAGCTGAAATTTTCCAGATTCTTTTCATTTTATTTTCGTTCTTGTGGAAACAGTGGCAAGCCGCCCGGCATATGATGGAGTGTAAAGAAAATGTCGGAGGAACTGAATATGAGCGATTTATCAGCAACAAACTGCGGATGTGGATGTGGATGCGAGACAACAGGCGGAGGAAACAACCTGATTTTTCTGATTCTCATTCTGATCTGCTGCGGTGGCTGCGGCGGCGGCTTCTGCTGTGAACATAACGGCTGCGGCGGCGGGTGCGGCGGTTTTGGAGGCGGATGCGAGTGCCTGATCTGGATCATTTTGCTGTGCTGCTGCTGTGGCGGAGGAGGAGGAAACGGCGGTTTTTGCTGCTAACTGCAGACTGCCTGAAAACATAGCTCAGACTGGCTGAACCAGCGGCGGCTGCACAGGAATAACTCTGTGCGGCCGCCGCTGACGCCTGTGTAAATCTTACCTTTCTCTGGCCAGCTGATAAATCAGGCCGTTGCATATGGCTGCAGCTACATTGCTGCCGCCTTTTCTTCCCCGGGCCACAATATAAGGAATATTTTTTAAGGAGAGGATCATCTCCTTTGACTGTACAACATTGACAAAGCCAACTGGAACCCCGATAATCAGCTTGGGAGACAGTCTGCCTTCCTGAATCAGTTCAAACAGCCTCACCAGGGCAGTAGGCGCATTTCCTACGGCAATAATACAGTCCCGTCCTAATGCTGCGGCCTTATCCATGCTGGCAGAGGCTCTGGTTGTCCCCTCCTGTCTGGCTTTTTCCGCTACGTCTCTGTCCGCCATAAAGCAGAGGACCTCCCCTCCCAGGCGTTCCAGACTTTTCTTATTAATTCCGGCTCTTCCCATATTGGTATCCGTAATAATAACCGCTCCGTTTTTTAACGCTTTCAGAGCCTGCTCCACAGCTCCCTCAGAAAAAATCAGATTTTCAGCATATTCAAAGTCTGCCGTTGTGTGGATCACACGTTTTAAAATTAATTCTTCTTCGGGACGAAACATTTTCTCCGGAAACAAGGCTTTCAATTCTTCTGAGATAATCTCAAAGCTTCTCTCCTCGATTTTTTCAGGCAGAACCTGTTCTAACTCTGTTTTCATGGATTTCTCTCCTCTCTTGTTGTCCTTAGTGTCAGCAGCGTCAGTGTACACTGACGCTATCTAAACCCTAAACTTCTACATCCCCTCCTGAAGAATCTTATAGATAAGCTCCATATCAAGACTTTTCCGCAATTCGTCTGCCAATATATCAAACTGCTCTTCCCTGTATGCGTCATAGTCAAAATTCTGTCTGAAAGACAGGCTTATTCCCTTTTTTTCCAAAAGCGCCCCGGCCAGGGCCTCTGCAATTCCCGGAGCATCAAAAATTCCATGTACATAGGTTCCGCAGACATTTTCTTCAAAACAGCCATCCGGCTTTTCTGGAACCGGTTTTGTCCGGCTTCCTTCCCCCTGATTCTGGTGTTCTGACAGTTTTAACATCGGCTTCGCCTCTGCCATGTATCTGGTCCGTCCCATATGGATCTCATAGCCGGAAACAGGTTTTCCAGAAAGCGCGGAAAAGATCCCGGGAAGCGTTTCAAAGACTCCCGTTACCTGGGTCCTCATTTTCTCTTCCTCAAACTCTGTCTCCGTATCTAAAAGTCCCATTCCGCGTATCTCTGTATTCTCTGTTCCTGATTCCAGCCCCTGCCTGTCCGCCAGCCTTTTTCCCATCATCTGATATCCGCCGCAAATCCCAAATACGGGAGTGCCTGAGGCGGCTGCCTTCAAGATCGCCGCTTCAAGACCATTCTGACGCATCCAGAGAAGATCTCCAATGGTATTTTTTGTGCCTGGAAGAATGACCAGATCCGGCCGTGACAGCTCTGCTGCCCTCTCCACATACCGGACGGAAACTCCGTCAATACAGGAAAATACATTGAAATCGGTAAAATTTGAAAGTCTGGGAAAGCGGATCACAGCAATGTCCAGCAGAGCCTTTTCTGCCCTGCTGTCAAGGCGGCTGCTCAGGCTGTCCTCGTCCTCAATATCTGCCTTTATGTACGGAACAATTCCCGCCACTGGAATCTGACACAATTTCTCAATCATATCTGCCCCCGGTTCCAGGATCGTCCTGTCTCCGCGGAATTTATTGATAATAAGCCCTTTTATATATCTGCGCTCCTCCTCTTCCAGAAGCATCACTGTGCCGTAAAGCTGAGCAAATACGCCTCCCCGGTCAATATCTCCAGCCAGGAGTACAGGAGCCTTCGCCATCCTGGCCATCCCCATGTTTACAATATCATCCTGTTTCAGATTGATCTCAGCCGGACTTCCGGCTCCCTCAATCACAATGATATCATATTCCTGATCCAGCTTTTCATAGGCTTTCTGAATCACTGGAATCAGTTTTTTCTTGTACTGGAAATACTCTCTGGCCGGCATGGTTCCCATTGGCTTCCCCATGACAATCACCTGAGAACCTACATCATTGGTCGGCTTCAGAAGAATTGGATTCATAGCCGCCTCAGGGAGAACGCCAGCTGCCTGAGCCTGCACCACCTGAGCCCGTCCCATTTCCAGCCCTTCCGAAGTAATATAGGAATTGAGAGCCATGTTCTGAGATTTAAAGGGAGCCGTCCGGAAACCATCCTGTCTGAAAATACGGCAGAGTCCGGCAGCAATCAGACTTTTTCCCGCATTAGACATGGTTCCCTGTATCATAATTGCCTTTGCCATCTTACATTCCTCCCTGATGCGCTTGTTCTGCTTTCTGCCCTGCGCCCTGCTCTTTTTCCTGCCGCGTCCTGCTGTTCTTCTGAATGCAGCTCTTCCACGCCTTCAGTTCCCGGAGAAGTTTTCTGTTTTCGCTCCGCGTCTTTACGGCAATTCTGTAAAAAGAAGAATCAAGGCCTCTGTAATCAGCACAGGAGCGGATCAAAATGCCTCTTTGTTTCAAAGAAATCTTTAGTTCAAATAATTTTAAATATTCTAAATTCTTATTTTTCTCTGCATACGGCCCAAGGCAGCATCCGCAGCCGTTTTCCGGAAGGGAGAACAGCAGATAATTAACCATAGACGGATAGACCGTAAAGTCCAGTTTCTGAAGTTCCTCTGTGAGAAATTCTCTCTCCTCTTTCACCAGTTTTCTGGCCTGCCGGACAAATTCCTCTTCTTTTAAAGCCGCGATTCCTGCCTTCTGGGCAATCCCTGACACACTCCAGGGCTGCCTGACTGCAGCCATCTCAGCCAACAGTTCCTCATCTGAGCAGATACCGTAGCCCAGACGCAGGCCAGCCATCCCGTAAACCTTAGTAAACGCATTTAATAGGAACAGATTTTTATACTGTCCTGTAAGGCCTGCCGCTGTAAACGCTTTCGGATTTTCCAGAAATCCGTTAAAGCATTCGTCCACCGCCAGGACGGCCGAAAACTGGCGGCAGATCTCTGCCATTTCCTCTATGATTTCATTTGGGACAGCCATCCCAGTGGGATTGTTTGGATTCCCAAGGAATATCAGATCTGCGCCTTCCGCCTTTTCTAAGGCCTGTCTGAGAGCGTCCGGCTGAGGAAGCCAGCTTTCCTCCGGCTTCAGAGGAATTGTTATCACTTCGCAGCCCTTTAACCGCAGAGCTGTCTCGTACTCAGAAAAGCAGGGTTCAAACAGAACCGCTTTCTCAGGCTTTAAGGCTTCCGCCAGGCCGAAAATCAGATCAGCCGCTCCGTTTCCGCAAATGAAATGAGACGCCGGAATCTGGATTTTCTTTGCCTTATCCTCTTCTTCATCCGCCTCAAAGGACAGCTGTTCTGTCCAGTATTCTGACAGCGCCGCTCTGAGCGAGCGGCACTGGCTGTCTGGGTAGAGCAGAATCTCCTCCCGGCAGGAAGCAACTGCCTGAAGAACAGCAGGAGGAACGCCAAGAGGCGTAGTGTTGACTGAAAAATCAATCTCTACGCTGGCATCGCCATAAATATCTCCACCATGTAAATAAGGCATACTAAACACCTCTATCTATCTTATATCTGTTTTGTAAGCTTACTCATTTTATCATAAAAAATAAAAAAAGTCTCTTAAAACAAACTATCCCACAGCAGAAAAGTTCCGTTTTGCTGCTGTGGGATAATTTCTATTAATTTTTCTGTTTTTCAGTTGTTTTTATTCCAGACCAGACAAGGATAAACCAAAAAAGCGGCTGTCGAAGATTCATCAGGGTAAAACTCTCTGCAAGCAGGGCAATCACTGCCGCCCTCCTTTTCCTGTCACAGCGGACTGCATTCCGCACAACCCAATATGTAAGAAGCAGCATCGGAATCAGTCCATAAGAAAACCAGACGTCAAAAAAGCTGGAATGAATCTCATTGACATGGAACACATCAAATACTCCAGGACTTAACTGCGTCTCATATCCCCACGGGATGAACCGTTCAAAAAATCCCTCTCCTGCTCCATACAGAAGATGCTGAGGCTCCAGAACCAGGCGTTCCGCACTGCGGTCGTATAAAAGATCTGCCAGGTTCCCGTTGGAAAACTTCCACATTTTCTGCTGAACCCTGGAAATCAGCGAATAATCCGTTTTCGAGATATCAAAATCCGCAGACGGCCAGAACTGCCAGAGCAGAATTCCTCCAACTGCTGCCAGACCAATCACCCCAAGCTGCCAGGCTGCCCGCCTTCCTGACCTCCGCATCTTGTCGCAAAGCCATTGCCACAGCAGGACAAAAAAGAAAACCAGAATACCCAGAAACATACCCGTGGATTTTGAGCGGCCAATCAAAAACAGACTAAGGCCAGACAGCAGATAGAACAGAACGCGCAGGAGTATCTGCTGTCTGATTTCACCTGCACCGTTTTCATTTCTCTGCCGATATGCCATAAAAAGAACCAGAAACATGGTAAATATAAAGAATGCAAACTGGTTCGGATCGTTAAACGTCCCCATAAAGCGGGAACCTCCCCAGGTCTCATGAAAATACCGCCCATGCCCCGAAAAAAGCACCACTGTCTGTACCAGAACGTTGACGCCGCATGCCAGAACCATCCCCCGCATAAACACATGAGAATACAGCACGCGGAACGTCCAGATGGCTGCCGCCGAATACCCCCAGTACATGGTATAGCGGAGAAACTCCCTGTTTCCGTAATGGACGTACCAGCATCCATTGATCAGCACCACAAACCCCAGAAACAGGTAAAAAGGGATATCCTCCCGGAACAGGCGGATTCCCTGGCCGCTCTGTTTTTTATCAAAAAGTGCCGTGAAAAAGGACAGCATCAGGAAGATGTCCGCCACTCCCACAGAGCCGGAGGGGAAAAAATAAAGAGGCTTCAGGAGTAAGAAAAGATAAAAAAGAGCGGTGGAAATTCCATACAAATGTGTCATGATAATTCTATCTCCATAATGGGGTATGATAAATTCCCTTTTCTGCTAATATTCTAAAATCTGCCTTCGCCTTTTCCACATCTTCCTGATATGTAATCCCAATCCAGTGATCGTCTGTACTTAAAACTGCTACCTCCGCCTGTTGTTTACTCAGCAAATTCGCCACAATATCTGGAAGAAGGTACTCCTTTTTCAGAGGATCACCTTCTGTTCCTTTTAAAAACTCCCGGAATCCCTGCTCCAAAATCGGAAACAACTCCGGTGTTCCGGCCCACATGTTCATGGAAACGATAGAATCCAGTGTTAAAAGATCCATTACGTTTTCATTGTCACAGATTACCCGGCCTCCCTGTGTCCGAATCCCTCTCGTCTCCACAACGCGCTTCAGCATACCATTCTCATCTGCCACACAGAGTCCCCGTGTAACCGTTCCATTTTCACTGAGAGTATTCTTCAGGCGGAATCCGGCCATGGCAAGTTTTAAAATTCTATCTGTGCCGCCTTCTTTTGAAGTTCGGTGTAAAAACTCATAAAGCATTTTGTAAGCACTTTTTCCGTAATAATCATCTGCATTGATAATGACAAACGGCTCTTTTACCACATCCCTGCAGGCCAGGACTGCCTGTCCCGTTCCCCAAGGCTTTTTTCTGCCTTCTGGCACAGTAAATCCTTCCGGCAGATCCTCCAGTTCCTGAAAAGCATATTCTACCGTTATCTTTTCAGCAATCCGGTCTCCGATTACCTGACGAAATTCTTCTTCAATCTCCTTCCGGATTACGAAGACAACTTTATTGAATCCTGCGGATATGGCATCATAAATGGAATAATCCATGATGATTTCCCCTGTATCCGACATTTTCTCCAGCTGCTTGATACCTTTTCCAAAACGGGAGCCGATACCAGCAGCCATGATGATAAGTGTTGTATTCATACTCTTCTATTCTCCCCGAATCACTATAATTCTTTTCCAGTCATTTCCAGCGCAGCATTGATAACCGCATCCATATCATAATACTTATATTCACCCAGACGTCCGCCGAATATAATTTTATCTTCTTTTACTGCCAAATCCTTATATTTCTGATAAAGAGCACTGTTTTTTTCATCATTTACCGGATAATATGGTTCATCCCCTACGTTCCATTCAGAACTGTATTCTCTGGAAATTACTGTCTTGGGAATATCATTTCCATTTTCGTCTTTTCCAAATTCAAACCATTTATGTTCAATAATACGTGTCCATGGAGTCTCACGATCTGTATAATTTACCGCTGCATTTCCCTGAAAATTGGGTATGTCCAAAATTTCTGTATTAAAGCGCACAGAGCGATACTCTAAAACCCCCAGAGAATAATTAAAATATGCGTCTATCGGCCCTGTATAAACCACTTTCTCCGCTATAGAATCAAAGTGAGCCTTCTCTTTCAGATAATCGACTCCCAAACGTATTTCAATTCCATCTAGCATATTTTCAACCATTTTCGTATATCCGCCAATCGGGATCCCCTGGTAGAGAGCATTAAAATAATTATTATCAAAAGTCAAGCGAACCGGAAGTCGTTTGATAATAAATGCGGGAAGTTCTGTACAGGGACGTCCCCACTGCTTTTCCGTATAACCTTTAACCAGTTTTTCATAAATATCGGTTCCTACCAGGCTAATTGCCTGTTCTTCCAGATTCTTCGGTTCTGTAATACCCGCCTCTTTTTTCTGCTCCTGAATCCTGGCTTCTGCCTCTTGTGGAGTTACTACTCCCCACATTTTATTAAACGTATACATATTGAATGGAAGAGAATATAACTCTCCCTTATAGTTTGCTACTGGTGAATTCGTAAATCGATTGAAATCTGCAAACTGATTCACATATTCCCATACTCTTTTATTATTGGTATGAAAAATATGTGCACCATATTTATGAACTTGTATCCCTTCCATTTTTTCCGTATACACGTTTCCGGCAATTGTAGAACGGCGATCAATTACTAATACTTTTTTCCCTGCTTTTTTCGCTTCACGAGCAAACACTGCACCGTATAAACCAGCACCAACGATTAAATAGTCAAACATACCTTTCCTCTTTTTTAAATTGCAAAACTTCATTTAAATAATCTGAAAATTTTTCTCAAAACAATATAAGCATTTCTACAAACACCTCTAATTATCCGATGGTGTTCTGTTGCTCTATAAAATCTGCGTTTACCTTCTCCCCAGTCTTTTCCAAGAATAATCAGCCATCTCTTTAAAAAAGGAAATTGATCGTAATTTATTTCTTCTATTCCACAATGTAAATTAATTGTACTTCCCCATCGATTTAATTCGTGATTCCAAAAGTCAACAAGGCTTTTGTTATTTCCCATTCCCATGTCATCTTCAAACACAGTACCAGACCAAATGCTTTGATCTGCTGGCGTAGGTATGACAAAATATGTTTCTAACGGCATACACGCATCGTAATAACGGTATGCTAAATATTTTAAATCTTCTTCAAAAATATCAACCATATCTGATACAAAATCTAAAGCCGCATCCTGCATTGTATGGGTAACAAACCATGTTTGTAGATTAACGCAGTAATCATCCTCATATATTGGCTCAAATTTTCCATTTATATTCTCATAACCAATACAGGAAGGAGTCATTTCACTCATAAGTTGTTCACGCATTATACCCGTAATAAATGGAGCATGGGGGTACAAAGTTTTTATCTTTATACCACTTTTCTGTACACGTCCCATGGGTCTGTCATTATTTGTATGTATGTAGTGTGCAGTAATATCAAATCCATAATTTTCTTTCAATATACTTTCACATCTTCCATTATATCCAACATCAAATGTTGCAGCTCTTCCTGCAAAAATCGGTGCTAGATATTCCTTCATATCTAACCGGTATTCTTTCGCTTTATTCTCATCATAAAATTCTTCAAAGAAAATTTCTGCGAAGCTGCAAAATCCTTCTATGGTTTCAAAATCTTTGCTATACACTATATTAAATTCCCTACATATAGTGTCTGCATTGTTCAATGAGTTTTCTTTACAAATTGGCTTTGCTATTTTCAAAAAACCGCGTGGAGACATTGTAGACAAATTAAACCCATTATATAAGGTATAATAATCAACTACATTATTTATCATTAAAGGAAGAATCGCCTTTCTTGATAATGATAAATAATGTGTGTTTATTTTTTGTTTATATACTTTGTTTATTTTTTCAAAAGCTTTTAAAGGCAGATAGCCATCTCTCGCCATAAAGACTAAATTATCATATCCATTATCAATTACACTATGAGTTAGCCAATCTGCTATTGCAAAAATATTCATTCCTAATGCTTGATAACCCACTTTATATGCATCTGCATTATAATCACTGTCATGATCAAAAAACACGAATGGATTATCAAATAATTTATTTGCTATTACTGCCTGCATACATCGGATTCCCCAATGTTCGTTTGCAGAAAATGCTGAATAAATTCCCTTTTGCTCGTTAAATATTTTATAAAAATTTCCTCCATAAATGGCAGAATTATACCCACAATAAATATCAGATGCCTTTGGCAAATGAAATGCTGTAATTCCTCTTTTTCTTGCATTTTCCACATCTGAATACCAGTTATCTCCGATATGAACAATTGCAGAAGCCTTGACCTTTTCTTCCTTTATAACATAGCTATATAAATTTCCAGCAGATTTCGTTAAGCCTATTTCTGATGAAACATAAATTTTATCTGGATGTATATTGTTATTATACAAAATCTCCTTTATCACAGATTCCGGCATATACATATCCGAAGTACAAATTACTTTTTTTCCGCAAAATTTCGCACATTCAAACAATTCTTTTCCAAATTTCCTTGCATTACAATATTTTTTCTCCAGAGAAATTTCCAGTTCTTTAATTTCTTCTAAAAATGGAGAAAGTGCAGGGCATAGCCCTTTAATTTCTTCATAAATATCGTCTAAATAAATCTCCTCCCAAAGTGGAAATTTAGCATGTTTAGTCTCTCGCGCCAGTTGTTCTGCTCGTACTCGTATATTAGTAAATACTATATAGTCAATACTATTTACTAACTGATTAACATATTGATCCATTAAGTGGAACAAATCTATCGGAGTCAAAAAAGGTCTCTGGATCAGTGTATCAAAAATATCAAATGATACAAGTTCGCACTTTTTGCTTCTTACTGCACGTTTAATTTCATTTACCCAGTCTTCTGCACACCCCTTCACTCCATGGGCACAAAAATCCCTGCTTAAATCAAAAACTCTATTTTTCGACTGAGTGGGCAGCGATTCTAGTAAATTAGAAAAATATAATCTTTGACTTTTCTTAAGTTTTTTATCCTTTTCTATTTTGTCTCGCCAAATATCTGCAATTGATGCTTCCCAATTTTTCCAATTCGTTTTATTTTCTTTCCAGCAATCATTTAACTGTAATGCCTTTTTTGAGATATCAAAAGCACATATAAAATCATTAATATTTTTTTCATACTTTTCGTAGCTCATACTTATAGAAGTAGTAGAGGCATCATCGTTTCTATAATAATAGTAATAATTATAATGAGTATTAACAAAATGTGTTGCCTTGGATAAGAAAGTTATCGAAAATGCAATATCCTCACACATAATTAAATGTGTTGCTACTGATTCCAAAAATTGTTTCTGTTGCTCCCACAGCTGAATAGAATATATTTTATTCCAGATAACCCACCAGCAATAATCCAATCCCTTTTGGCTCATTAGCATATTAATTATCTCTTTATTTTTCAAGTCCCAATCAACTTGGTGAAGCATACCGTGAGGAAAAAATAACCCTTTTTCTTTTTGATAAGTCTCTACATGATCAGAGGCAACAACGTCAGCATTTTCTTCTAACGCTTTTTTGATCATTATTCTGTAGTAATCACAGGAGATATAATCATCACTATCTACAAAAGCAAAATACTCACCTTTCGCGCTCTTCAATCCTGTAATACGTGCTTGAAACAGTCCTCTATTTTTTTCATGAGAAACTAAATGTATGTTTTTATAACACTTAATATATTCTCTAGCAATATCTTTTATATCTCCATCCGATGCATCATCAACAATAATTATTTCAATATTATCATATGTTTGGCTTAAAATACTATCAATACATCGGTTTACATATTTCTCTGTATTATAAACAGGCACAATTACAGATAGCAGTGGAGTATTCATATCTATTCCTTCCTTACATTTACTCAACATAATTTTATTTTCTTTTTATTAATTTTTTTATCCCATATTTTACAGTATATGCAAACCCATGATCACGGACGCATTGAATACCGCTCCAAATTGTTGGGCGATGATATTTTCCATAAAAATCAACGGTACGATTCGTAATCATTCTGGATATCATATATTCATAGTATGGAGTTCTTCTTGCGTACTTCCAAAACTCGATTCCAAAATCCATTTCTGGATGTATCCATGGTTTTTCCGGCCCTGCATAATGGATAATTTTCGGTTCTTTTCTGCTTTCTTTGTATAAATCGTTCAGCCATTTGGGCGCTAAAGCGATAATTTGTGACTGACGAATTCTCCCGTAGTCCACCATCACATCCCACGACATATCGACGAATTTCACACTGCCTTCACAAAGTTTATTTAAAATATCCTGATCTAACAGCTGAAATTTCATGGAAACCGCGTATTTCAGAATCTCTTCTACCGTATATCTCTTTCTGAATTCCTTTAAGTTTATTAGCAGAGTACCTGCCTGAAAATACTGGTACGGTTCTTTCAGTTTAAGCATATGATCGGTGTACTCTTTTTTATTTGGCTCAAAGCCATTGTAAAGGCCCGCCGTATCTGCATCATGGCAGGCTCCAATTAAATATCCGTCTATATTCTCCTGATACAGTTTCGCCACATCCTCCTGGGCAACCATATCTGAATCCAGATATAATATTTTGTCATACTCCGGAAGCAGCTCCGGAAGCACAAGACGGTAATAGGTCTCCATGCTAAAATGGCCCCGGACAAAGAACTCATACCCTTCTATAAATTCTGTTGGATCTAGAAAACGAGTGCTGAAATTTGTGTAGTTGTCACACATTTTCTTGATTATCCTTCGATTTACATCTGAAATATCCTGCGTCATAATCAAAATATCGTAATTCACGTTCCCAGACGAATGCTCCAGAATGCTCTTCAGCAAAGTAGACATATATGGAACAAAGTAATCATTACTTGCCAACGCAATGGCAATGTTATTTTTTTCAAAAGCCGGAAGCACTTCCTTTTGTCCATGATAGTCTGTATTCAAAATGACCACTGTCTGCAGACTTTTTATTTTTAAATTTCGAGTGCGTTTGGCATGAAGATAAAATAGCGTGAAAAGGCGTTCTGCTAAATGTCCCGGAGTACGAAATCCCTCTGTAGAGTAATCCGACATATCTGCTTTCGCCTCAAACTCAAATAAAATGTCAAAAAGCCATTGCATGTATTCATAAAATAATTCTTTTTTCATGATATACATATTGCAAAGGCAAGTTTTTGTTCCCTTTAAATATTGCTCTAGATCTTCTTTATATTCTGGATATTTTCTTGATACGATTTCACATACCATATCTAGATCTTCTATATGCAGGGAGTTTCCATTTTTATATTGCTCGTATACACTGCGATCATGGGAAGGCATTTTCTTTACATCTTTTTCTTCCGCAATAATCAAATCGTACTGCGTAACAAGCTGCTCTATCCTGTTATCGGTCAGTCCGTATTTTTTCTGCATCTGATCGGATAATTTTTCTTCTAACACATTTCCCCAACCGTCTGTTATATACCTTTTTTCTGAAAAATTGAAATAACGGCGATAATGGAAAAACCCGTAGTAATCTGCTTTCAGATTTCTCCACGCCCAATACTGTGCTGTCAGTTCACAAAAGCTGGGATTTTTGGAAGAAATATTTTCTCCGTCATCATCATGAAGTATACTTTCAAAATGTTCTTTATGGTTGGCAGCACCCACCTGAATCCAATCCATTATGCTGCTTTTCAACTTAGGAACCTGTTTATGACATGCTACTAAGATTTTAATTTTACTCATTTGTCAACTCCCCCATGTAAGCCTTTGCCACTTCATCTACAAAACCAATCTGACGGACTGTACCTTTATCCAGCCACAACGCATGATCACAGACAGATGTAACCGATTCTATCGAATGAGAAACATAAAGAAGAGTTGTTCCCTCTTGACGCATCTCATTCATTCTGTGCTCGCATTTTTGCTGAAATGCGTAATCGCCTACCGCCAATACTTCATCGCAGATAAGAATATCTGGCCGTACTACTGTAGCTATGGCAAAGCCCAGTCTAGCTGCCATACCTGAAGAATAATTTTTAATGGGCATTTCCAGAAAGTCCTGAAGTTCTGCAAACTCTACGATTTCATCAAAGTGTTCCTGCATAAACTTTTTATCATATCCCAAAACAGCGCCGTTCAGAAAAATATTTTCGCTTGCAGTTAGATCTCCATCAAATCCTGCTCCCAGCTCGATCATAGGAGCGATCGTTCCATTGACTTCTACTGTACCAGAATACGGTTTTAAAATACCGCAAATCAACTTTAAAAGAGTAGATTTCCCGGAGCCGTTCGTTCCAATAATTCCCCACGCCTCTCCTTTTTTTACCTCAAAGCTGACATCGCGCAAAGCCATAAACTCTTTAAACATCAGTTCTCTTTTTATCAATTTAATAAAGTATTCTTTCAGATTATCCACACGTTCAGAAGCCATATTAAAACGAACTGCCGCATGGCTGACTCTGACGGCAACAGAATCCTGATTCTTTATATTTATTTTCTGATCCATTCCTTCTTCCTCCTGTTTGCTATTAGATATACAGGATAAAGCGATCCTGATTTTTCATAAAGAAAAGTGTTCCGATGATTAAAACGCCAAAGCTAACTGCAAAGCCACCTATTACCAGCTGGGGTTCCGGCATAGCTTGAAATAATACAATTGTTCGAAATTGTGTTACATAGGAATAAAGTGGATTAAATGTTTTAATTCCCCAGGCTAAACTCTCAGGCAGCTGATTAATAGGATAAAAAATCGGTGTCAGATACATCCATGCAGTAATAAACGCTGCATAAATATATTGAATATCTCTGAAAAAAACTGTAGCCTGAGAAAGAAACATTCCCATTCCTACGCAGAAAATATAAACCTGCAGAATAATAACAGGAATAAACAGCATATAACGATTAAACGGTACTTTACACACTACAAATACAATCAGCATAGCTCCCAAAGAAAATAAAGTATTTACACAGGAGCTGGTTACCTTTGACAAAGTAAAAATATACTTTGGCACATAGGTTTTCTTTAACAATGCTGAGTTTCCTGTAATGGACCACATCGCTTGGTTTGTAGATTCCGACACAAAATTGAAAATCGTCTGACCAATAATTAAATACACCGGATAATTTTCGATATCAAATCGGAACATATTAGAAAAAACCGCTACCATAATAATCATAATCAGAAGAGGATTTAAAATACTCCACAGGTATCCTAAAAAGCTTCTCCTGTATTTTAATTTTACGTCCCGCTCTACCAACTGCTGCAGCAAATGGCGATAATGATAGCAGTCTTTCAACCGTTGTTTAAACTTGTTCATTCTGTCTATATCTCCTCCTGAATTCTTATCCTATTTCTGCATCCTGTTACGCAAATTTTCTCCTTACCATCCATGAAGCCAGCCCATACAAAGCGTATCTGCTCTTTCTGAGAGCCCACACAGCTTTGTTTTTGTTTGCCCTGTATATGCCTGGATACTTTTCTCTAAAAAAGCTGTCAAATTGTTTCAGCTGATTTTTGTTTTCTGAAGAACCTGGCAGGCTTAACAAGATTTTTACCCTTCCTGCTGCAATCCTGGCAATTCCCGTTTCGATATAGGAAAGTTTTGCCCTGCTGCAGACAATCTCTTTATTCCGGCATTTTTCGTAAAAACAAAGCAAGGAACGAAGTACCCGGTCATAATTTTCACGGTTCTTAATCAATTTTTCCGGACTTACGCTCTGCCCTTCCCGCCCCAGGCGGTACTGATAGACGAAGTCTGGAATAAAGGTTATTGTTTCTATATAAGGGACCGGATAGAGAATGTATTCAGCGTCTACATAGTAACAGTGCTCATCCAGCCGGATTGCTTCTCTATGTTTTTGGAGAATTTCTGTTCGGAGAGTAAGGCCATGCATCTTTATATAAACCTGGCTGCTGATTTCGTCGAAACGATAATCCTTTCCATACTCTACACCGTTAAACGGCTCTTTTATCTCAGCTTTTCGTCTGAAATTATGTTCTTCTCCTGTTCCGTCATCATAGACCCAGTAGAATCCGCTGATTACAGCATCGCTTCCATATTTTCCTTTTCTTCTCTGCTCCTCTAAATTTTCCAGCAGATGAGCAAATGGTATTACATCTACCCAGTCATCGGCGTCCACTACCTTGAAATACAGCCCTGCTGCTGAATCAATTCCCGCATTGACGCCTGAACCATGTCCGCCATTTTCTTTATGGATCACCTTCACCGTGTCTGGATATTGTTCTGCATACTTATCTGCAATGCTTCCTGTCCTGTCTGTGGATCCATCATCTATAACAATTACCTCTATTTTCTCTAAAAATTCTTCCTGGCAGAGGGAGTCCAGATTTGTCTTTAAGTAGGATTCAGCCTGATAGGCCGGCACTGCTATAGTAAGAAGTTTTTCCATGACTTTCTCCTTTACTCACTTGAAGCTTCCTGCTTTACTCCCTCGGTGCTCTCCTTCAGCATCATGATCTTTGGCGTCATTAAAATCAGCTTCCAATCAAGCATCAGGGAATAGTTTCTTATGTAGGTCAAGTCAAGCTTCAGTTTGTCATAAGGCGTGGTGTTATATTTTCCATAAATCTGAGCATATCCAGTCAATCCAGCCTTCATTTTCAGCCGATAGGAAAACTCTGGGATTTCTTTCTCTATTTCTGCGGCCAGTTCCGGCCGCTCCGGTCTGGGACCTACCAGAGACATTTCTCCTTTCCATATATTAATTAACTGAGGAAGCTCATCCAGCCTGGTTCTTCTTAAAAATCGGCCTACTGGCAGAATCCGGCTGTCATGCTCGCTTGCAAGCTGCGCCTTTCCTGCCTTTTCTGCATCCTGAACCATCGTCCGAAACTTATAAATACGAAACTCTTTTCCTCCCAGTGTGAGACGGTTTTGACAGTAAAAAACCGGCCCTCCATCTGTGAGCTTCACAGAAATGGAAATAAGCAAAAAGAATGGAGCCGTAAGAATTAACCCAATTCCTGAAACAGTCAAATCAATAATTCGTTTCACAATCTTCTGACCTGGCTGCAGCCCTTCATTTCTGGAAAGCAGCAGCGGCGAATCAAAAATATCCAGCTCATCAGAGGTGCGGATTAAAATATCCGATATTTTAGGAACGGTATAACTTCTGATATCTTTTTCAAAGCACTGCTTCATCAGTTCATTTCTTTTTTCTGCCGGAATATCGCCTATAATAACTGCATCATAATGCACTGCTTCGTCCATAATAGCCGGTATTCCCATCTTGATGTGCATAGCCCCTGCCAGATAATATTTATCTTTTCTGGAATGAACTTTTTCCATCAGCTTAAACGCTGGTCTGTCTCCAGAAATTAAAAGCAGCCTTCTCGGCGGAAACAGATGTCTGTAAAGGCGCTGAAACAGATAAATCCACAGAGACGCCGTCAATATCTGTACCACCGTCATAACAGCTATTGCCCTGAGACTGTGAAATTTCTTATCAATCAACGATATCTGAAAGTACGTGATTCCATTGACAAAAAGAAGAGACAGGATCTGAGAACAAATCAAATTGACAGTTTTCAAATATCCAATCTTAAACCCGCCGTATGTATGCAGAAAAAAGAACAGGATACAGCTGTACAGCGCTACCATCAGCCAGTTTCCTCTTCTCCAGAAGGGATATTCAAGAATTCTGTTATAATAACCGTTCCAAACATACCAGTAAACAGCTGTCTCCAAGCCTATCACAGCAAGCGCGGAAAAAAATCGAATCAAACGCTTATATGGTTCATACTGCTTCACTCTACTGTCCTCTCTCTCGCTTTTTCTCTTCTTCCCCATACCCTTTTCTATCTTCTCAGGCAGACGCCATAAACAACGGCTCGTATTCGTCCCGGAAGCAGACTGACTGGAATTCTGATACAGCAGTTTACAATATACTGGGGCAGAGATAAAAAGCCTCTTTTCAAAAGCGAAGTTTGAAATCTGGCCATTCTGCCCGCATATTTCACTCCTCCCCGCCGCTGTTCCATCCCATTTCCGATTCTGGCCCATACCAGAATCTCTTTCAGATTTCCTGCACGAAAACCGAGCTGGAGCATTCTGCTCCATAAATCATAGTCCTCCAGTCCTTCTGCGCTCTGGTAATTTCCAGCCTGCAGAACAGCGCTTTTTTTTAACATAACCGCCATATGATTCATAGGGTTTCTTTTTTTTGCATAGGATACTATCTCTTCATGGGACCGAGGCAGCGTTCGAAGTCTGAGCTCAGTGGTTTCAGGATGTTCCAGTTCCCTCTCATCAAAAAACTCTGCTATGGTTCCGCTGCTGAAAGATAATTCTGGTATCTTCTGAAATAATTCCAGCTGCTGTCTGCATCTGTCCGGACAGGCAATGTCATCACTGTCCATTCTGGCAACCAGCTCATTTCGGCACAAAGAAACTCCTTGTCTCAGCGCTTCCCCTAATCCCACATTTTTCTCCAGTCTCAGAATCTGAAATATTCCCGGATGGCTTCTGTCAAGCTCTTCCACTGCCGTTTCCAGCTCTTCTGTCAAAGGGCCGTCACAGATCAGGACAAATTCATCCGGAGGTACTGTCTGGTTCAGCATACTTTCCGCTGCTTTTCTGAACCAGACGCTGTTTTCTTTTCCGTATACTGACATCAATACAGAATATGCCTTACCGTTTTGGTCCATAGAGTTCATAGTAGCAGTCACGGCAGAGCTGTCCTCCTCCTTCTATATAAAACTTTCTTTTACTGACAGGCATATTTTCAGGAATATCCGTTGTTCTGCCGCAGCAGGCACACCGTTCCATCCCAACCTTCATTTCGCCTTCCAGGCATTCTTTCCTGTTGTGTTCCAAAACTGCCACCTCATCCCTTCTTTTACCTTTGCAGCCTAAATCTGCAGATTTTCTGCTGCTTTTTCTGACTTCCTCTCTCCTGGAAGCCCTAATCCTGCCCAAATCACAATATTTTTCCGTGCAATGGGAAGTTCTACTCTGGCAAACCGTCTATGCCAGTCTGCCTGAATAATCCTGTCTTCCCGTCCTTTTAAAGGCCCTTCCAGAATATAGTCAGTTCCATTTTCCCTGTAGCCATAAGACAATGAGAGGATATGGCCAGTTCCGCAGAGACTTCTCAAGCCCTCCTCTTCATCTTCATACAGAGAAATCAGATATCCCGGCTCTTCCATAATATTTGTAAAATCGCGGTACTGAATCAGCTCCCTGGAAAGTATGTTCGGATTGTCGCTCTGCAGAAACACATATCCTGGAAACATATTTTTGATAATTCGTTTCCAATTTCTACCTCCTGCTCTCCAAAGACGCTCACAGCGAAAGAAAAATGCGTCCTGAAGTACAGCAGAAGAAAGGCGGGATTTACAGGAATTTACAAGTATTTCTTCCTGTCCCAGCCTGCACTGCATGACATACCAGCTCATAGTCCTCCTCGCTTTATATCATTTGTGTCGCTTAACTGCCTGTTAAGCGACACTTTCTAAATGCCCTGTTTGCACAGCTCAAAAGTACAAAAAGCCTGAATATACATTTTTTTTGTTTTTATGGAAAAAATTAAGAAAATATTAGAAAAATATGAGAAATATCTCTATTTCTGGCGATTGACTCCTCATTTAGAGGGTGTTATAATCTATACGAACCCCAAAAAAGTGTAATAAATCATATCATTTTTTATAGTAAGATAAAAAAGTGTCGCTTAACAGGCAGTTAAGCGACACTTTTTTCTTCTCTCAATTCTATATAATCATTCATAACAATTTATTTAATTTATAATTATCAATCCCATTCCCCACCATGCCATCATTAAACAGGCAGCTCCGTACATCAATCTGTTCGCTCTGGGAATGTCCTGGTATTCGACAGCTCTTACCGGGTCTCCAATAAATGGCTTTTTACAGAGCGTCCCAAAATACCAGGCATCGCCAGCCAGCTGAATCCCCAGCGCTCCAGCGCAGGCAGACTCTGTCTGCGCCGAATTGGGACTTTTGTGATTGTACCGATCCCGCATCCATATTTTGAAAGCTCCTTTTCCATTCATTCCCAAAATAAAAGAAGACATAATCATGAGAAGGGCTGACAAACGGGCAGGAATCAAGTTCGCCAAATCATCCAATCGAGCCGCAGCCCTGCCAAAATACAGATATCTGTCATTTCGATAGCCCACCATAGAGTCCATTGTGTTGATCGCCTTGTAGATCCACCCGAGCACCGGCCCTCCGGCCAGAAGATACAGCAGAGGGGCTATCACTCCATCCGAAGCATTTTCCGCCACTGTTTCCACAGCAGCTCTGGTAATGCCTTCCGCGTCCAGTCTGTCTGTATCCCGTCCTACGATCATGGAAACTGCCAGACGCGCCTCTTCCACCTTTCCCTCTGTCAGGGGGCGATAGACTTTCATGCTCTCGTCTCTGAGAGAGCGGGCTGCCAGAAGATAATAATTCATCACAGAAGCAGTCAAAAACCATACTGCTGTTCCTGCTTTCCCTGCAAGGAACAGCATCAGCCAGCAGCTGCCTCCTGTAAAAAACACGATCCACAAAGCCAGCAGTCCTCCTCCGGCCGCTTCTCCCCCCGGCGTTTTAGGAAACATTCTCCGAATCCAGGTCTCTGAGCTTTCAATCAGCTTTCCCAGCAGCCGCACCGGATGGGGAAGAGAATGTGGATCGCCAAACAGCAGATCCAAAAAAAATCCAGCTGCAGCAGCCGCAAAATACAATTTCATCTTCTTATATCCTTCCCTCTATCTCGCTTTATTATTTTATCCGCGTCTCCACACCGCATATGACTCGCTGTACTTCTCTTGCACAGGCAGCCAGACGCTGGCAGAACCGGCCCTCTTTTTCCCGATACAGGCGTTCAAAGGGATCAAGGGGGACAATTCCGTATCCAATTTCATTGGCCGTAATCACTTTTTCGATTCCTTCTTTGTCCTGTAAAGCTGAAAAAAGCTCTTCTTCCCAGTTTTCTGTCTCTGAATCCTGCTCCATCAGCCTTTTTATCACAAGCTCCAGGTGAAATACTGCCTGGGAATCAGAAATCTCCCGAAAAATCTGTCTGCGCGCGTTCAGAGCCTGCTCTCTCTCTGTCTCTGACAAAACTTCCAGCTTTTCTGATTTCTTCATATTTCTGGCGTCAAATACAGAGAAAGCTTCCACTCCTATTTTGCTTTCCTTTTTTTTCTGATTCCTCATCCGTCTAAACGCGCACTCTGTTTTTCCCTGATAGCTTCCTCCGATGATGAAAACCATTTCTTTCTTCCTCCTTCATCCAGCCGATTTTTTCTTTTCCTACCAGATCCACACTCCCAGAACAGAAACGCCTAAAAGCACCAGCTCACAAATCTGCAGAAAATAGCCTGCCAGATCTCCGGTGATACCTCCGAATTCTCTGACTGCCATCCGATAATACCAGAAAAAGACAAGCATAGATGAAACAAGGCACAGAAAACCTGGAATCAGGCTGTCAAATCCCCATTCGCTGATAATAAGAAAAAAAACAGCGCTGGCTGCCAGATATCCTGCCATTACCAGCCGGACCACCCGTTTCAGCGCCGCCTGGGAGAAGGAAGCGGCCAGCCCATCCTGCCTGGCCATAGGAAACATCACTACTGACATTCCGCTCAGAGCCCGTTCAGCCGCAAATGTCCCTGCAAACAGCAGACAGCCTCTGAAATCAAGTTCTGAAAACAGAGCTCCATAAATCAAAAGATAGACTCCGCAGCCGATAATGGCAAATGCTCCTGCATGAGGATCCTTCAAAATTTCCAGTTTTCTCTCCCTTGGAAGAAACGATCTCCTGGCATCTGTTGTATCGAGAAAACCATCCATATGGATTCCCCCTGTTATCACAAGAGGCAGAGCCGCCCCCACAAGTGCTGTGAAAATTTCCCCCGCGCCCAGCTTCTCAGATAAAAAAACAAAGCCTGTCACAGCCGCCCCCATTAAGACTCCAATCAGAGGAAAAAAACACATGGCATATTTCATTCTCTCTTTTGTCCACTGAATCTGAGGCATGGGAATCCTGGAGTACATGGACCAGGCAATTACAAAGCTGCCGAACAGCGTATTGACAAGACTTTTCTTTTTTTCTTCCTGATATGTTTCCATTTTCTGTTCTCTCCTCCGCTATTCAGGCTTATTTTTCGTTGTCCTGGATCCGTTCTGCAGACTTCCTTTCTGTTGTTCCAGATTCCTTCTGCAGGCTTCCTTTCCAGACTATAGGAATTCCATATACCACTTCTGCCCCAAAATCTGCCCTGGAGGCCAAAAAGCAGTTAACCTTTCCCAGGATTTCTCTGTACCGCTCTGTCTCTTCCCCATAAAAACTTCCATCTGAAGAGATTTCGTTGGTGACCACAATCAGATGGCGGCACTGCCCTGCCAGTTGGCAGACCCCGTCCATAATACGTTCAGCTGCTCCCTTCTCCTGTCGGTAAAATTCGTTGCAGACCAGGTTTGACATACATTCTAAAAGCACAGTAGCGCCGCCTGTCTGAAAAGGTCTGGGCAGGCAGAACTGTTCCAGCTCTGTATATACCTCAGCTGTCTCAAAATTCTTTCCTGCCCGCATCCTGCGGTGGCGGGCCACTCGCTCTTTTCCTTCACTGTCCCACACCATCATAGTAGCCAGGTAAAGTTTTCTTCCAGGTTCCAGCATTTCAGACAGTCTCTCTGCATATTCCGACTTTCCGCTTCCGCTCCCTCCCGTAATTACGGCAAACATCGCCTCTCTCCTTTTCCTGCACCGTTTTTCTTTGTCTGCCTTATTTTAAAGGCTTATAGTTTTCAATCTGAATTTCCTTAAAAGTACTCATTTCCCTGTAGATTCTGAGAGCCATATCTAAAAGCGGCATCAGGGCAGCTGCTCCTGTTCCTTCCCCCAGGCACAGGCCAGCAGAAATGGCTGCCTTTTTGTGAAGAGCCTCCAGCAGAAGATGACCGGCCGGCTCTGAAGAAATATGGGAGGCCAGCATATATCCAGCACAGGCCGGACAGATTCTCTGAGCCATCAAAGCAGCTGCCCCTGAAATAAATCCATCAATTACAATGGGAACCCGATACAGCGCTCCTCCCAGAAATACGCCTGCCAGACCAGCCAGATCAAGCCCTCCCACCTTCGATAAAATATCAATTCCATCTTCTGGATTGGGATGGTGCAGAGAAATCCCCTGGCGGATCACAGAAATTTTCCGAAGCAGACCAGGGCTGTCAAGACCAGCTCCGCGCCCTGTAACCAGGTACGGATCCAGCTTCAAAGCAGCCGAGACAACTGCGCTGCTGGTTGTGGTATTTCCAATTCCCATTTCTCCTGTTGCGATCAGCCCATATCCCTGATTTTTCAGGCTTCCCACCAGATCGATGCCAATCTCCAGAGCCTGCACAGTTTCCTCCTCTGTGAGAGCTGGTTCTTTTAGAAAATTTCTTGTTCCGCGCCTGACATTTTTATGGATTAAAGGGTATTTTTTCCCCAGGCTGCAGAGTTCCTTTTCCACTCCAATGTCTACGGGAAACACCTGTGCTCCGGCTGATTCAGCCATCAGACAGACACAGCTGTCTCCTCTGGTGAAATTAGAGGTTACCACAGCCGTTACCTCTTTTCCTGTCTGGCTGATTCCCTCTTCCACAATTCCATTGTCTGCACACAGAATGACAACCGCTTTTTTTCCAAAGTCCACCTGCCAGGTTCCGAAGATTCCCGCTGCTGACGCAACAGCCTCTTCCAGTACTCCTAAGCTTCTCAGAGGCTTCGCTACGCTGTCCCAGCGTTTCCATGCCTCTCTCTCTGCTGCTGCATCGGGAGGGATAATTCCCTTCAGCCGTTTCTCCAGCTGCTGTCTTGTCAAGCTCTTTCCCGTTCTGCACTCTGCCTCGCTCTTCATGTATGCCTCCCTATATGTGCTGCTGTATCATCTCTGTATCGTTTCTCGCTGTCGTTTCTTTCCACCTTCTGTGTTTTCCGCTGGCTTCCTTCAGCCACTGCCTCAGCCACGATTCATTGGACGGATAGTAGAGATGGGGAAATCCCGCCAAAAGTCCTTCTTCCTCCACCATACAGCTCCAGCTCCTGTCTGACATGGGCTTTTTAGCTGTCCAGCTTCCTCCTGGCACAGTCGTATCCCAGTAGTGAAATTCATGACCTCGTATCTGCTGCCCCTCGGCCCCTGTCAAGGTAATGTAGCCAAACCGTGACAGGCGGTCTGTGGAAAATCCTTCTCCGTCTATCAAGCCAGCCATAGGATACTGATGCCCGTCAGCCCCTTCCAGCAGGCGGTGCAGATAGAGAAAGCCGCCGCACTCTGCCAGTATAGGGATTTTTTTACGATGAGCCTCTCTGACAGAGAGCAGCATAGAAGTATTGGCCGCCAATTCCGCCGCCAGGTTTTCTGGATAGCCGCCGCCGAACAGATATCCGTCCGCTTCTGGAAGGCTTTTATCCCTGAGGGGGCTGAAATAGATAAGCTTTGCTCCCAGACGCTCCATCAGGCTTAAATTTTCCTGATAATAAAAACAGAACGCCTCGTCTCTTGCCACTGCTATGACAGTCTTCTGTATTTCTTCTTCCGCATTTCTTCCTTCCGCTGTGAACTTCTCTGAAAAAAAAGCGCCGGGCAGCCCATTTTCTTCGTTCACGGCCAGTTTTAGCAGTCCGTCCATATCCAGGCTTTTTTCTATCTGCTCTGCCAGCAGTCCAATTTTTTCTCTCAGGCCTTCTATCTCCCCTGGCATTAAAAGCCCCAGATGGCGGCTTTCCAGACTGCACTCCTTTATCTCTGGCAGATATCCATAGACCTTAATTCCTGTTTCCTCTATCACCGGTTTCAGGCGTTCGTACAGCATAGGGGATAACCTGTTTAAAATAACGCCGCAGATATTGCTGTTATCCACAAAATCTGCAAATCCTTTTACCTGAGCAGCCAGAGAAACGCTGGCTCCCTTACAGTCCAGAATCAGAACAGAAGGCGTTCCAGTCATAACTGAAATCTCCCAGGAGCTGGCTCGTTTCGATACCGCTCCGATTCCATCGTAGTAGCCCATCACACCTTCTATAACAGCCAGATCCGCTCCCGTTTCCTTCAGGCGGGATGCGAAAACCTGTCTCACCTGATCCGCCTCTAAAAAAAAGCTGTCCAGATTTCCGCCGGGAATTCCCAGCACATACTGGTGAAACATGGGGTCGATATAATCCGGCCCGCACTTAAAGGCAGCGGGCCGGATTCCCCTGCGCTTGACAGCCTCTAAAAAGCCGCAGGTAATCATCGTTTTTCCGCTTCCGCTTCTGGGAGCCGTAAAAAGAATCGATTTCATGTTTCGTTTTCATCCTTTCCTCCGAAACTGATAATATACACAGGATTCTGCCCCTGCATCAGATGATAATTTCCTGCCTTTTTGGCCTTCGCTGTCTGAACGGACACAATCTCTGCTTCAATGGAAAGCTCCCTCAGCGCATCCACCACGGCTGCCACCGATTCCAGGGCAATGACGTTGATCACAATACGTATCTGAGGATTCAGGGCTAAAAGCTCCTTCAGAATCTGATTCATATTTCCTGAAGTCCCCCCTAAAAAAGCGTGGGTCAGCCTGTGCTCTTTCTGGAAGCATTCACGAATGTCTGGATCTGTCAGCAGTGCCAGCGCCTCCCCTTCCAGCAGATGAATAGTTCCGGCTCCGGCCCTCTCGGCGCGGGCTATGTTCTGTTTCAGCAGATCAACCGCCTCCGGGTTCTTTTCCATAGCCCACACAGACTTCACTCCCCAGGAAAGCGCTGCCTCAACGGAAACAGAACCGGTTCCGGCTCCTATATCCGCCAGAACTGCTTCCGGCGTCAGTTCAAGCTTTGACAGGGATACAGCCCGCACCTCGCTTTTTGTCATGGGCACTCTGCCCCGTATAAACCATTCATCCCGCATAGACCTTTTACTCTCCTCTTCGTTTTAACAATCTTCCCTCTGCCCGGACAGCTAAAACAGACAGGCTGTCTGCAGAAATTCCCGAAAATTCTTCCACTGTCCCGCGTCGGATTCTTTCATTTTCGTAAGAAAGACGCTCTCCCACCGCCGCCTGGAGATTTCCGTATCCCAGCTCCGTAAGACTGCGGCACAGTTCTCCAGCTCCGCCTGTTCCTGCCAGCAGGATAAACAGCCACCTGGGCTCCTGATGCTCATGAAAATGTCTGATCAGTTCCTCTGTATTCAGAATGCGGCCGTGAGCTGTGAGAAATTCTGCATTCTCCCAGGAAATTCCCAGCTGTGCGGACAGATATGCCGCAGAGGAAATCCCCGGCAGAATCTGAAAGGGAATCTTCCTCTTTTTCAGCTCATCAGCCAGCTTTTTTGTACCGCTGTAAAAACCTGTATCGCCGGAAAACAGAACCGTAACCGTTCCACCCTCCTGGTATCCCTCCAGAAAGTGTATCACTGCTTCCGGCAGATAGACTGCTTCTGTCCGTGGTCTGATCTTACGTCCAAAGTTTTCGTTTTGGTTTCTATGTATAAAAAGCTGTTCCAGACTGTCCAGAGCTTTCAAAGCGCTCTCAATCATCCGGGGAGCGCCCAGCAGCACGCGGCTGTGAAAAATGTGCTCCATAACCGTAAGGGTCATCTGCCCGGCTGAACCAGGTCCAATCCCGGCTAAAACCACCTGAAGAGGCTCCTTCTCTTGAGCTGGAATTTCCTGTTTTTCAGAATTTTTAGAAAAATCTGCTTCCCGGCGGCGCGAGAAAGCAAGGATCTTTTCTTCTACTTCCTTCACTAAAAAACCATCTTCTCTCTCCCGGCGTATCACAATAACAGAAGCCCCTGCCTCCCTGGCTGCCTGAATTTTTTCACCGTAGCCGCCGTTTTTTCCCGTCTCCTTGGTTACCATCCACCTGGCGTCTGTCTGACGCATCACAGCCGCATTCAGTTCTTCTGAAAACGGTCCCTGCATACAGATCAGATGCCTGCCGGAAATTCCAAGCTTCAGGCACTGATTCACCGCTTCTGCTGACGGCAGAACTCTGGCATACACCCTGTTTTCGTAATCTGTCAGAGCCGTGAACCTGTGAAGTTCCTTGCTCCCTGTCGTCACGAAAATATTGCCGTCCGTCTGCTCCAGCATCTGAACCGCTGCCTCTGCTGTGGGTACATAGAACACGTCCGCCGCCATATTTTCCTCCTCGTCTGCATCACGTAAGCACCGCAGAAGCGGTACCTGCTCCTGCAGGCAGGCTTTTTTAATGTGTTTTGTCGCCTCTTTTGCATAGGGATGGGTAGCGTCGACAACAAGCTGAATCATCCTGTCCCGCATAAACTCTGCCATCTCCTGCCAGTCCATCCGATTTATCAGTATGTGAAGATATTCTGAGGAGGGAAGCAGATCGCAGCCATACTGGGACGCCACGCTTACCCAGGCTGAAATTCTGTGTTCCGCGCAAAACTGCGCCAGCTGACGTCCTTCCGTCGTGCCTCCAAAAATTAAAAGCCTACACATCTTTATAGCCTCTGGGAGTCACCATGCGTCCCATTATCTGCCTGGTGGCAGAATTTCCCACAAATACTGTGGTAAACATATCTGCTTCTGCGTTCTGAAGTTCTTTCAAAGTCATAATCTCCACTGTCTGGCCCTCTCTTCCAATCTGCCTTACCATACCACAGATCGTTTCAGGACTCTGGTATTCCATTAAAATTTTGCAGGCCCATTTCAGATAGCCAGCTCTCTTTCTGCTGGATGGATTGTAAATACAGATGGAGAAATCCCCCTGCGCCGCGAAGCGGATTCTTTTTTCAATGGTTTCTATGGGAGTCAGCAGATCACTCAGGCTGATTACAGCAAAATCGTGGGTTAAAGGCGCGCCCAGCAGAGCGCCGCCGCTGAGGGCTGCCGTCACTCCTGGGATCACTTCAACTGATACCTCCGGAAACTCCGGGAGAAGCTCTAATATCAGTCCGGCCATTCCGTAAACTCCGGCGTCCCCGCTGCAGACCATGGCAGCTGTCTTTCCCTGATCCGCTGTCTCAAGAGCCATCCGGCACCGCTTCGTCTCCTGCTTCATAGGTGTTGTCAGAAACTCCTTATTAGGAAACAGTTCCTTTATCAAATCTACATATACAGTATATCCTGCAATCACCTGGCAGTCCTCTAAGGCCTGTTTTGCACGGATGGTCATGTCCTGCAGAGAACCCGGTCCCATGCCTACCACATAAATTTTCTTGTCCATTTTCCTTACCTCCATCTGACCGTTCTCCTGCAGACAGCCAGAGCGGCTGTTACGCCGTGTCCCGTCTGTTTTTTTACAATCAGGGATGCGTTTTTTCCCGCTGCCAGAACAGCCGCTCTCTCACAGACATTTCCCACTCCTGTTGTCTTCTTCACAAAGGCTGACTCTGAGAAAGTTCCAGGTGCTTTTAAAAGCTCCTCTGAAGAATAAAAACAAACCTTCGTTCCATGGGCGCCGGCAAACTCCAAAAGCCCTGTCTCTTCCTGTTTTAAATCAATCGTGGCAATTTGCTTTACGTCCTCCATGGCAAGTCCCTGGGACGCCAGAACAGACGCTGCCATAGCTTCTACTGCCTCTCTTTTTGTCCCTTTTCTGCAGCCGATTCCAAGAACCGCATCCCTGGCAAGGAGTCTTAAATATCTGGCCCTTATTTCTGTTCCTTCTGACTCCGCAGGGGCTTCCTCACTGTTCCCTGCCCGTGTTGCCCACAGGTTCAGACGGCAGACTGTGCCGGAATCCAGCTGCGCCGGCATTGTTCCCTCCACTGGAAAATCAGAAAAAAAGCCCAGGTGTTCTCCTCTCAGTAAAGCTGCAGCCGCTTCCTTAGCTAATGTCATATCCTCTATCTCAAGCCCGTTCGCTTTCGCAAATACATCTGGAGCAAACAGACCATTTCTGTCTGTAGCTGTAGTGATCACTGGCTCCGCTCCTATTATGGATGCGGCTCTGAGGGTCAGCTCATTGGCTCCGCCCAGATGGCCTGACAGAAGGGAGACTGCATACCGTCCCGTCTCGTCTATCACAATCACCGCCGGATCCGTTGTCTTATCCTTCACAAAAGGAGCGCAGGCGCGGACTGCGATTCCCGCCGCCCCGATAAATATGATTCCGTCCGCCTGCTGAAACTGCCTCCTGGTCCATTCCCTCAAAGGCTCTGTCAGTGTAGAAAACCCTCCTGCCGCCTCTGCGCAGGATGAGGAAACGGCCCCAGCAGTCTCCTCCCCTGCTTTCTGAAACTCCTTCAAGAGCTGTTCCAGCAGTCTGGACCCCCTATCTGTGAACGCAATTCCTGCCAGTTTCATCTGTTTTTCTCCGCCCTGTCCATCTCTTTATCCCCTTTTCCCTGCCCTTCAGCCTCCGTTTCAGATACTGTGTCAGTCCCTCTGCGAAACTCTGTAGTAAAACCAGGATCATAAAGCCTGGACCGCTGATATTCTCTATGGGCAACAGCCTCTCCCACCAGGATCAGAGCTGTTTTGGTGATGTTTTCCCGAAGCGCTGTCTCATAAAGCGAGCCTACCTGGCATACGACGGCTTTCTCATCAGGCCAGGTAGCCTTATAGACAATAGCCGCCGGCGTAGTCTCCTGGTACCCTCCCCGGATCAGTTCGCTGGAAAGCTCCTTTAAAAGGCCTGTGCTGAGAAAAATAACCATGGTAGCTCCATGGGCGGCAAAAGAGGCAATTTTCTCCCGCTCTGGCACTGGCGTTCTGCCCTCCATCCTGGTAATTACCACACTCTGTGAAATCCCCGGCAGGGTATATTCCAAATTTAGGGCAGCCGCAGCTCCGCAGAAAGAGCTGACGCCCGGGCATACCTCATAGGAAATATTCCGCTTGTCCAATGCATCCATCTGCTCTCTGATAGCTCCGTACAGACATGGATCTCCTGTATGCAGGCGCACTGTCATATGACCCTCTTCTTCCGCCTGCTCTATCACAGCGAGCACTTCCTCCAGAGTCATTTTCGCGCTGTCATAAATAGCGCAGTTCTCTTTCCTGTCTTTCAGCAGCTCTGGATTTACCAGAGAACCAGCGTAAATAATCACGTCTGCCTGGTTCAGCAGTCTGCTTCCCCGCACTGTAATCAAATCTGCAGCCCCAGAACCGGCTCCTACAAAGTATACCATTTTGCTTCTCCTCTCTCCGCTTTTCTCTGTCCTCTATTCTTTGTCTTGATCCTCCGAAGATTCTGCTATAAGAAGAGAAAAGTACCCTGCATTATCCGGAATATCCTCCAGAGACTGATAGGTTTTCTCTCCCTCCATCCCGCAATTTTCCACCATCCGGGCTTCCAGCCCTCTGGCCTTTAAAAGAGCTTTTACTCTGGGCATCTGCCGTCCTGACTTCATCAGCACTTTCACGCCTGGAAGATCCAGAGCCTCTTCAATCTGGTAGGAAGCCGGAAGGATATGCAGCTTCTGAGAACCGTTCACAAGGGGCATGTCAAGCTTTGCAGCGGCCGCGCAGAAAGACGGAATTCCATTGACAATCCTCGTCTCAAAGCCCAGGCGCTTGATCCGTTCATGGATATAAAGATAAGTAGAATACACGGTGGCGTCCCCCAATGTAATCAAAGCTACTGTGCGTCCCGCCGCCAGCTGCTCTGCAGCTTTGACAGCAGCAGCCTCATGGCTTGCCGCCAGCTTCTCCCGATCTTTTGTCATCGGCATGGGAAGAGGAAGGCAGGGCTTTTCATCCAGCTCCGGCACTGCCTGTCTCGCAATCTGATAAGCAGTACAGTTCTCTTTGTTCTCCTGAGGAATGGCAATCATATCACATTCCCTTAGAATTCTTACAGCCTTCAGCGTTAAAAGCTCCGGATCTCCCGGTCCCACTCCTACTCCGTAGAGAATTCCCTGCGTTATTCCTTCTGTTCTATTCATACTGTCTTTATAATTCCTTTCCTATCTTCCTTTTCTGTCAGCCTGCCCCTCCAGCCGCTTCGCAAAAGCCGCTGCTCCAGATGTCATGCCCAGAATACCTGATGAACCAGAAAATACGATAACCTCTGTTTCTATCTGAAAATTTTTCTCCAGAACAGCCTTAATCCTTCCTGTCACTGTTTCCATCACAGGAGTCAGCTTTCCTAAAGCAGAGAGAAATTCTGCCGCCTCGTCCGTTGTATTCATAGCCAGGATTTGTCCTGTAATTTTTTCTCTCTGACAGACCGCTTCAGACGTCCCCTTTGCTGTGTTTTCGATATTCCAGACCTCTTCCAGACAATCTGCCAGAATCTCCATTCTTCTGTCTCCGTACCTGGAGTGGGTGTTCATCACGCCTCCGGCCACCTTGATCAGCTTTCCCAGGTGCCCGGCAAACAAAACCTGCCTGATCCCTTCTTCTCTGAGCATGGAAAAAGTTTCTCCGACAAAATTGCTGCACTTGACGAAGGAATCCATAGAAAGTCCCATTTCTTCTCTGAGAAACGCCTCCCCATAATTTCCCGGAGCCACTGCCAAAAGACTTTTCCTTTCCGCCGCCTGTACACGAATATCCAGACGAATCGTTTCTATAAGAGCCTGCTCGCTCATGGGATTGACGATTCCTGTGGTTCCAAGCACAGAAATTCCTCCTTTAATTCCAAGTCTGGGATTAAAGGTTTTTTCGGCCAGGTTTTTTCCATTTGGAATAAAAATTTCTATGTATACAGGCCTCCTGCAGTGAAATTTCTGCAGTGCTGCCCTGACGGCCTCAGCAATCATCTGTCTGGGAACCGGGTTAATCGCTGGATAGCCAACAGGGCATTTCAGGCCTTTTTTTGTTACTCTTCCGACTCCTGTCCCGCCTGACAGATAAACGGCAGAATCGTGAGAACCATCGCAGTAGATACCGAAAAGCTCTTCTCCAGCCTCCTCGGCCTTCTGAAGAACCTCTCCAAAGGAGACGGCTGCTCCAATCAGCGTCCCGTTTGTCACATCCGGATCATCTCCTGCATCCTTCCTCACCATGCATATCTTCTGCAGTCCTTTTCTTTCCGTAAACCACGCTTCACCACGCGCAGGTTCTTCCTCAGTTCTGCACTCTGGCTGCCACAGTATCTCAAAGACTGCCTCCAGTCCTCCTGGAGTCATCAGCGAAACATATTCTTTTTCCTCTCCTCCTGCCAAAGCCTGTGCTGCAGCCATTGCAGCGGCTGCAGCGCAGGTTCCTGTGGTAAATCCTTTTCTCAGCTGTTTTTTCTGCTCCATATGTTCCCCGCTGTACCGAACTGATTTTCTCCGGACCGCCATTTTTCTGTCCGGTTAATGCCCTACTATTATATGCGATTAGCCGTTTTCTTTCAATACCTCCTTTTTCATTTCCCTTCTGCGTTTTGTGATCAAACCGCCAATTCTTCCGCTTTCCTTAGACGTCAGGCTTTTCCACCCTCCGTTTATTACCTTGTCTCCTAGTCCCAGTTCCTCTGCAATTTCAAACTTCAGTTTATCCTCTGGTTTTAAATGAGCCGGGTCAATCTTGTCCTGTTTTTTATTCTGATCCATCGGTTATCTCCTTTCTCTGTTTAGCAGGAGTATTCCCCTTTTCATAAAAGCTATACAGAAATTTTTACAGCGAAGCCACAGAATGCCATTTCCTATGTCATAAAAAAGGACGTTCTCCTTCTGCTAATGCAAATGGAAAACGTCCCTCTTTTCATCCTCTGTCAGTTAACGCTGACTTGTTTCTGAAACAGTATTCTTTTAATCAGCAAGTGTATTTTGCATATCCTCTGCTCCCTCATCAGCGCCTTCTGCCGCTTCTGCCTCTGTCTCCTCCAGCGCGTCAAATGCCAGCTGTCCCTTCTGGAATATTACAATTTTGCTGGCAGTCTCTTCCTTGCCGTCTTCTCCCAGTTCAGACCACACCAGGAAATTTACACCTTCTGTTAAATCCTGTACTGCCACCATATTTCTCGTCAGATATGGGAGCAGCTCGCAGTCTGCAGGAATCTGGTAAACTGTACCGGAAACTGCTTCTACTGATGCACTGCCATCTTCATTCACGGTCAATTCCTTCACCTGCTCCAGAGCCGGAACACGATAGTCTGCCGGAATATTAGCGAGAATCATATATGCAAAAGACTGAGGCGGCAGGCTGGCAGTCATTGCCGGGCTCATGTAAGAATAAACCATGTCTCCGTCCTTAATGTTTTCCAGCTCAATAGGAAGTCCCTCAACTGCATCTAAAATCAGAGTTTCCTCAGAAATATTCAGAATTACTTCCTGCTGTCCCTCCATGCCCTCGATCGTAGCGTTCATAAGAAGCTGATCGCCATCTGACCCCTCAGGTCTTGTCACTGTTCCATAGAATTTAACGGTCTGAGGTGCTGCTGCCATCTCTTCTGTATTCTGCTCTCCATCCTGAGAATCTTTTTCAGTCTCAAGCGCTTCTGTCTGCTGCTCTGTCTGTGTCTCCTGTGCTGGAGCTTTTTCTGCTGGTGAGCATCCCACTGCTGATACGGCTAACGCTGCTGTACAGCATAAAACTAAAAATTTTTTTCTCATAATATATCTCTCCTCTCTGTGCTCTCTTTTATGATATTTATTCTACCAGATATTTCTTAAGAGCCGTTCACTTTTTACTTACAAATTTCTAAACAATTCTGTCTTTTTTCTTCCTTAACACAAAAGAGGTGCAGAATTTCTTCCACACCTCTTTTGTAATCTTCTATCGACAGCGATTGCTTTAATTCTCTTAGTTCTCCTCTGCAGAGTCATCTGCGTCAGCTGTGTTCTCAAGAGCTTTCATGCTCAGGCTGATCTTTCTGTCATCCTCGTTGAAGTCAACAACCTTAGCGCTGATTACCTGGCCTACGCTTAATACGTCGGATGGCTTCTCAACATGCTCTCTGGAGATCTGGGATACGTGAAGCAGAGCGTCAACGCCTGGCTCTAACTCTACGAATGCACCGAAATCTGTCATACGTGCAACCTTACCCTCTACTACGCTGCCTGCTGCGTACTTCTCAGCTGCGTTTGCCCATGGATTTGTCTCCGGGAACTTAAGGCTCAGGGCAATCTTCTCGCCGTTAATATCCTTGATCAGAGCCTTAACAGTCTCGCCTACCTTGAATACCTTCTTCGGGTTCTCAACACGTCCCCAGGACATCTCGGAGATGTGAAGGAGTCCGTCTGCACCGCCTAAATCGATGAATGCACCAAAATCTGTTACATTCTTAACAACGCCCTCTACAGTCTGGCCAACTTCGATTCTCTCGAAGAGTTCCTTCTGCATAGCAGCCTTCTTCTCCATAAGAAGCTGTCTGCGGTCACCGATGATTCTGCTTCTTCTGCCGCTTGGGTTGAATTCTGTGATAACGAACTCGATCTCCTGTCCGGCATACTTGGATAAATCTCTGTCATATGTGTCGGAAACCATGCTTGCAGGAATGAATACTCTGGTTCCCTCAACCTCAACAACCAGGCCCTTATCTACGACCTGTGTAACCTTCTCTGTTAATACTTCTTTATTCTCAAATGCCTCTTTTAAGCGCTTAACGCCCTTATCAGCGGCCAGCTTCTTGTAGGATAATGCAGCCATGCCCTCTCCGTCGTTTACCTTGAGAACCTTTGCCTCCATCTCGTCTCCTACATGAACCTTCTCTGTCAGGACAACAGATGTATCATTGGAGTACTCGCTCTTCGGAATGATGCCTTCAGACTTGCTTCCAGCGATGCTGAGAATGATCTCGTCGTCACTTACACTGATAACCTGACCAGTAACTGTCTCTCCTGCACGTAATCGTTTAATTGATGATTCTTCAAACATCTGTTCAAAACTTAATTCTGACATTAGTATGAACCTCCTCGATAATATTATTTGGGGTTGAAGCCCCTGCTGTAATACCTACGCTGCGCACAGAACCTGCCTTATCAGGTTTTAAATCACTCAGTGTCTGGATATAGTAAGTATTCTTACACTCCCGCCGGCAAATTTCATATAGCTTCTGCGTGTTAGAACTGTTTTTACCGCCTATGACGATCATCGCGTCTACCTCTGAAGCTATCTGACTTGCTTCCACCTGTCTTTCCTGTGTTGCATTGCAAATCGTATTTAAAACAAGTATATCATAACGCGTTTTAGAAATTTTTTCAACTATATCTTTAAATTTATTGTAATTAAATGTCGTCTGTGCCACCACGCAGAGTTTCTCTCCATTCTGCAGGGAATATTTTTCCAGTTCCTCTGCTGACTGGATTACCAGAGTATCGTCTTTTCCCCATCCTTTGATGCCCTGCACCTCCGGATGTTTCTCATCTCCTACGATAATTACTCTTCTTCCATTTTCCCCTTGTTCCTGGACAATCTTATGAATTTTTTTTACAAAGGGGCAGGTGGCGTCCACGATGGTAATATGGTTGTTTTCCAACAGCTCATAAATATCCCTGCCCACACCGTGAGAACGGATAATCACCGTGCCATATGTCAGGGACGCCAGCTCCTGGCGGCTGTTTAACACCTGGACTCCCTTTTCTTCCAGATCCCGTACAACCTCCTCATTGTGGATAATAGGTCCGTAGGTATAGATGGGACCTTTTCCATGTGCAATCTGCTCATAAACCTGGTCGACTGCCCTCTTCACACCGAAGCAGAAACCGGCCGTCTTTGCTACTCTTACTTCCATTTTTTCTTTCCTTCCCTGTTGATACGCTCTGCCAGCATGCTCTCTATCCGCTTCTGTCAGGCAGCGCCTTCTCTGTCCGGCCGAATTAACAGCCGCAGCAGCCCCTGGCGCCTGCGTCCTCCGCCAGTTCCATCAGCTCAGAAAGAACTTCTTTCAGAGTCATAGACGAGGAATCTAAAAGCACTGCGTCCTCCGCCTGCTTCAGGGGCGATATTTCTCTTGACATGTCCCGGTTGTCCCGCTCAATAATGTCTCTCTCAATGTCCTCCAGGCTGCGTTCTTCCCCTTTTTCCAAAAGTTCCTTATATCTGCGCTCCGCCCGTACCCGGCTGGAAGCTGTCAGATACACCTTTAAATCGGCAAATGGAAGCACGCAGGTACCGATGTCGCGGCCGTCCATGACAACGTCCTTTCTGGCTGCCAGCTCTCGCTGAAGCTCCACCAGCTTTTCCCGCACAGGGCGATAGCCGGAAATAGCAGAAGCCATGTTTCCGACCTCCTCCGCACGGATAAGCTCCGTCACATTCTCTCCGTTTAATAAAATCTGCTGGGCTCCGTCCCTGTATTCCAGGGAAACCTCTGCCTTCCTGCAGACTTCTGTGACAGCCGCCTCGTCAGCCGGCTGGATCCCGGCGCGCAGTACGCAGAGAGCCATGGCCCGGTACATGGCGCCTGTGTCTACATAAATGTATCCCATCTCCTTAGCCAGCTGTCTGGCCACTGTGCTTTTCCCGGCTCCTGCCGGTCCGTCAATCGCTATATTAATCGGCATTATTACTTCCTCCGTATCCTTCTTTTACGTATTTATATCTCTTTTTCATTTTCAGATGCGCTCAGTCCTGCCAAATATCCCGTAGACCAGGCGATTTGGAGATTAAAGCCTCCTGTCACTGCGTCCAAATCCAGCACTTCTCCGGCGAAATACAAATTTTTCGTCTTTTTAGACTCCATTGTGGAAGGATTCACTTCCTTCACCTGCACGCCTCCCTGTGTGATAATGGCCTCATTAAAGCCCCTGAGACCATTGACAGTCAGGGAAAAACTTTTCACTGCCTGGACAAGGCTTCTGCGCTCCTGCTTCGTAATCTCGTTGACCGGCTTCTCCGGCGCAATGCCGCTGCGCTCCACGATTACCGGGATCATTTTAGACGGCAGAAGTTTATTTAAGGAGTTTTTAAACTGCTTATTTCTGGCCTCATCGAAATCTCTGAGAATTCTGGCATCCAGCTGCTCCATAGTCAGCGCCGGCTTTAAGTCAATTTCCAGAGTCAGCGGTCCTTTTTTCAGTTCTCTGGCAGCGTAGCTGCTGGCGCTTAAAAGGACTGGTCCGCTGACACCGAAATGTGTAAACAGCATTTCCCCAAAATCATGATAAATTTCCTTCTTTCCTCTGCGAAGAGAAATCTCTATATTTTTAAGAGCCAAGCCCTGCAATTCCTTCACCACCGTCTCCTCTGTGGTGAAAGGAACCAGCGCAGGACTTAATTCTGTCACCTGGTGTCCGGCTGTCCGGGCAAATTTATAACCGTCCCCGTCAGAGCCTGTAGTGGGATAAGAAAGTCCGCCTGTGGCGATGATTACTTTATCGGCTGCCACTTTTTTATTCTGTCGTTCCAGCACCACTCCCCGACAGACTCCATCCTCAATAAAGAGGCTTTTCACTGGTTCTTTCAGGCAGATTTCTACTTCATGTTCTCTGAGGAGCCTGGAAAGAGCGCCGATTATATCAGATGACTTGTCAGACTGCGGAAACACGCGGCCTCCTCTTTCGGTCTTCAAATGGCAGCCGGCCTTCTCTATCAGTTCCATTACATCCTGGTTTGTAAAACCGTAAAATGCACTGTACAGAAACCGCTTGTTAGTAACTACACTGTCAAACAATGCGTCCATATCACAGTCGTTTGTCACATTGCAGCGTCCTTTTCCAGTAATATAAATCTTTTTTCCCAGTTTTTCATTTTTTTCGTAAATAGTAACACGGCAGCCCTGCTGCGCAGCAGCCAGAGCTGCCATCATTCCGGCTGCGCCGCCGCCGATTACTGCTATCTGCTTCATCTTTTTTCTATTCCTTTTCTTTATTTCTTGGCAAAGTATTCCGCCATCTGCTTCATCACTCTGCTGACTGGAATATGCTGCGGGCATACCCTCTCACAATGTCCGCATCCACGGCAGGAATCTGCCTGAAATTCCAGAGCTTCATAAGCCTTTCTGGCATCGTCCTCATCCAGAGCTGTCGTGTTCCAGGCAGCCAGAGATGCTGGAATGTCCAATCCAAACGGGCAGGGCATGCAGTAACGGCAGGCGGTGCAGCTGACAAGAGCCATTCGATCAAAGATCTCTTTCGCCCGCAGGAGAGACTGTTTTTCCTTTTGAGTCATCATCCCCACATCGGAGCGTTCTCCATAGGACAGGTTTTCCTGCACCTGTTCCATGGCGCCCATTCCACTGAGCAGAAGACTGACCTCAGGCTGATCCCAGAGAAAATCAAACGCATATTCCACAGGAGTTTTTCCCTCAGGCAGACAGGCTGCCACATGCTCAGAAAGCCTGGCCAGGCTTCCCCCCAGAAGAGGTTCCATAATAACGACACCAAGCCCCTTATCTGCAGCCATTTTAAGCCCTTTTTGGCCGGCCTGATAATCCAGGTTAATATAATTATACTGAATCTGGCAGAAGTCCCACGATTCTGTGTATTCAAGTATATCCTCAAATACGTCCAGAGTATCATGGAAAGAAAAGCCAATAAATTTAATTTTCCCCTGTTTTCTCGCTTTTTCCATGCGCTCTACAAGAGAAAACTTTTTTACCTTCTCCTCAAATCTTTTGCGGTTCAGGGCGTGAAGCAGATAAAAGTCAATGTGATCGGTCTGAAGCTTTTGAAGCTGCTCGTCTAAAAACCGTTCAAAATCCCCTTCCTCCTCCAGCAGCCAGACAGGACATTTGTCCGCCAGCCAGACTTTTTCACGGTATCCATCCTGAAGAGCCTTTCCTACAACTGTCTCGCTGAATCCGCCATGGTAGGGATATGCTGTATCTACATAGTTTATGCCGCCGTCAATGCCGGCCCTGAGAATCCTTACTGCCTCGTTTTCATCTACTTCTCCATTGGCTGTCAAAGGCAGACGCATGGTTCCAAAGCCCAGCGCTGAAACCTCCGCCCCTGTTTTTCCCATTGTTCTGTACTTCATATTTCTCTCTTCCCTTCTCGTTTTTAGGCCTCCTGCGGCGTTTCTGCCCCCTTCTGTCCGCCTGTCATATATTCATGTTCCCGCTTAATTTCCCGGAACAGGCTGACGGAATCCCAGCTTTTATTTGTCTCTGTCAGCACTGCCTTATAGTTAATTCGCCCTACCCCATTCTTTCTCAAAGCGCTCAGCAGCGTATCAACCCTGGCAGAGGTAAAACCAGCCATCAGCATCATCTCATCCTGAAACTCCTCTCCCTCATAAACAGAACCGTTATCTTCCATATCCTTAAGGCCTGCCAGAAAGCCTATCGGCTTTAAGTAATCCTCTTTCGCCACTGTCTTCAGGCGGAAACCAAGAGGAAGCAGAGCTTTTGTGAGTTTCTTTTTCCTCTCATCGTCTTTGAAATTATATAATAGCACAGTTTCTCTCATACTGCTCTCCTTTTCCTTTTATTTTCATATCTGCCGCAGCCGTTTATTCACAGCTCTGCAATCAATATTATAAAAAAACAGTTCTGAAATTACAACCTTTCGCTGTAAGAAATTCCAGTTCTGACAATCTCATAGACTGTGAAAAGCAGCCCTGGAATTTCCCCAACTCCAAGGCTGCTATCGCTGATTACCATCTTTTGTTTTCATGCTGTCTTTAAAAATCCTCCAAATAAATTGTGGAATCTCAGTTCCGCCGCTTCCTCATCCGCCCCGTCAAAACAAAGTACAAGGAAACGTCTCACTGGCTGAAGCCCTTTCTGGAGCTCATCATAATTTTTCACATCAAAGTGAGATGACCCTGCCGCTATGTAAATATTGCACCCAAATAGATTGGCTGCCTGCATCAAAGCGGAGATCGGGGGCGGCTGTGCACTTCCGCCTGCGGAGATTATATAGCGTTTCTCCAGCATACGCATCCCTCCTTATGGAATGATTCAACACACAAGCACCTTCTTTCATTCTACTATATCACATTTCAAAATTCTGTCAATATTGTATAATGACAAAATTGTCTTTTTTTATAGAATCAGTTTGAACTTTACTCAGAATTGTCTTGCTTTTTGAGGGATGCTTCTGCTGGTTCACCGGATCGTCATCTGCCGTTATTGTCTGTCTTTCATCAGCATGACCATAACGGCCTCCTGTGCGTGAAGGCGGTTTTCTGCCTCTTCAAATATTTCATCGGCATGTGCTTCAAAAACCTTTTCTGTGATCTCCTGGCCTCGGTATGCTGGCAGACAATGCTGTACCATAGCGCCGGGACGGGCCGCCTCCATCAAAGCGTCGTTAACCTGATATCCCTGAAACGCTTTCATGCGAACTTCCTTTTCATCTTCCTGCCCCATGGACGCCCATGTATCTGTAATAATAATGTCTGCATTTTCTGCAGCTTTCATCGGATCGTCCGTCAGAAAGAACTGCTCAAAATCAGAGGCAAAATCCATCACCTCTTTCGCCGGGCGATATCCTTCCGGCGCAGCCACAGATACATTCATGCCGGATTTTAAGCCCCCTACAATGAGAGAATTTGCCATATTGTTTCCGTCTCCAATGTAGCAAAGCTTCAGTCCCTCTAAAACGCCGAATTTTTCCCGGATAGTCATCAGATCCGCCAGCACCTGGCAGGGATGACAGAAATCTGTCAAGCCGTTAATAACTGGAATTGAACCGTATTTCGCCAGATCCTCCACTTCTCTCTGTTCATAGGTACGAATCATAATCCCGTCTAAATACCGCGACAGAACGCGGGCCGTATCCTGTACCGGCTCTCCGCGGCCAATCTGCAGATCTCTGGCAGAGAGAAACAGTGGCTGGCCGCCCAGCTGATAAATTCCAGTTTCAAAAGAAACCCTTGTTCTGGTTGAGGATTTCTGGAAAATCAGTCCGATTGATTTTCCTTCCAGATGGCGATGGGCGATTCCATGCTTTTTTTCATATTTCAGCTGATCCGCCAGGTCCAGAATGGAAACAATCTCCTCTGACGTACAGTCCAAAAGTTTTAATAAATGATTCATATCTAAAATACCTCCTTCATGGCCTCGACAGCTCTGTCTATCTCTTCTTTCGTAATTACCAGAGGCGGGAGCAGACGAATCGTATCTTCTCCTGCCGTCAGAACCAGCACTCCTTTTTCCATCAGGGCGGCAGTCAGACCGGCCCGTTTTTCAGGTTCCACTGCGATGCCAAGCATCAGGCCCATTCCGCGGACCTCCTTTATCTGTTCAGAACCAAGATTTAAAATCGCCTGCTTCAGATATCTGCCTTTTTCTTTTACAGAATTGAGAAATTGCGGGGTATTGATGATGGAGAGAACCGTGTCCGCCGCCGCGCAGCAAAGGGGATTTCCTCCAAATGTCGTTCCGTGAGTTCCTACCCCCAGCACATCCCCGCATTTTTCTGACGCTATGACTGCGCCGATGGGAAGACCTCCTCCCAGTCCCTTTGCCGCGCTGACCACGTCTGGAGAAATTCCGTACTGCTCATAGCAGAACAGCGTGCCGGTGCGGCCGATACCAGTCTGAACCTCGTCAATCAGAAGGAGAATGTCCTTCTTTCTGCAGATTTTTTCTGTTTCTTTCACAAATTCCTGATCCAGAGGCAGCACGCCTCCCTCCCCCTGAATCAGTTCCAGCATAACGGCGCAGACTGAATCGTCTAATTTTTCTTCCATCTCTTCTATGTTTCCAGGCGTCACATAGTCAAAGCCCTCTGTAAAAGGGAAAAAATACTGATGAAACTTATCCTGGCCTGTCGCTTTCAGCGTAGTTACGGTCCGCCCATGAAAGGACTGCTTTAAAGTTATAATCCGGCTGCGGCCTTCCCCGTACTTATCAAACGAATACTTTCTGGCCAGCTTAATCATTCCTTCGTTGGCCTCCGCACCTGAGTTGGCAAAAAAGACTTTTCCCATCCCTGTGGAACAGATCAGGCTCCTGGCTGCCCGTACCATCGGCTCTGTGTAGTAGAGGTTGCAGGCGTGCAGCAGCTTTTCCGCCTGGCCGTTCACAGCCGCCAGAAGCGCCTTATTTTGATGCCCCAGGCTGTTGACGCCTATTCCGGAAGTCATATCTATATAGGAGCGTCCCTCGCTGTCCCAGAGTACTGCTCCCTTTCCGCGTTCCAGAGCAATGGGAAAACGATTGTATGTGTGCATCACATACATTTCCTCCTGTTTCTTTATCTCTTCCAATGTCATATCCATTCCTCCCAATTCTCTAAAGCAGTTTTTATATTTTTCATGAAACTATATCCTTTATGAAAACATCGTTCCCACGCCATCCTGGCTCAAAATTTCTATGAGAAGCGAATGGGGGATACGGCCATCCTGAATATTTGCCCGCTCTACCCCCTGGCGTATTGCCTCCACGCAGCAGTCCACCTTGGGAATCATACCGCCGGAAATCACACCAGATTTCACCAGGGGCGGAACCTCCGATACTTTCAATTTAGGAATTAGGGAAGAAGCGTCTCCAGGAGTACTCATCAGGCCGCATACGTCTGTCAGGAGAATCAGTTTTTTAGCTTTCAAGGCTACTGCCAGTTTTTCAGCTGCCGTATCTGCATTGATATTGTAGCAGGTATCGTTGTCTGCCCCTGCCGCTACCGAAGATACCACCGGGATGTATCCTGCGTCCAGCGCATCCAGCACAATTGTTTCATTCACTCCTGTGATATCCCCTACATAACCGTACTCTGTCCCGTCCAGATCCTTCAGAGGCACGGCCTGAAACAGGCTGCCGTCCATGCCGCTGAGCCCCACTCCATGGCCGCCCTCTTTTTCCAGAAGCCGGACCAGGTTTTTATTCACCTTACCGCAGAGAATCATCTGAACAATGTCCATCGTCTCTTCATCTGTATAGCGGAGTCCTTTGACAAATTTCGTCTCTTTTCCAATTTTTTTCAGCATATCCGAAATCTCCGGGCCTCCTCCATGGACCAGCACAACTTTGATGCCTACCAGGCTGAGCAAAACAATATCCTGAATGACCGCCTGCTTCAGCTCTTCATTCACCATAGCGTTTCCGCCATATTTTACTACTACGATTTTTCCGGTATACTCCTGGATATAGGGAAGCGCCTCCACCAGAATTCCGGCCTTCTGTTTTGGTTCTAAATTCATCATGAGCGATAATCTCCATTTATTCTTACATAGTCATAAGTCAAATCGCAGCCCCAGCAGGTTGCCGTACCGCAGCCTTCTTTCAGGGAAACCCGGATTTCCACTTCATCCTGGTTCAAAATCTTCTTAGCCAGCGTCTCGTCGAAATCCAGTCCCTGCCCATTCTCACAGACGGCAATGCACCCTTCTGCTGATGCAAACTCTATCTGAACTGCTTTCGTGTCAAACGAAGCGCCGGAATAGCCCATGGCGCAGAGAACGCGCCCCCAGTTGGCATCCGAACCAAACATAGCCGCTTTTGTCAGGGAAGAAGAGGCGATCGATTTGGCAAGGATTTCAGCCTTTGCCTCGTCTTCCGCTCCCGTTACCGTACAGGTTATCAGCCTGCTGGCTCCTTCTCCATCTCCCGCAATTTTCCGGGCCAGGTCTTTCATTACCGCGTGCAGCGCCTCGCAGTACGCGTCATAAGACTCGTTTTCTTCTGTGATCTCTTTATTTCCCGCCATGCCGTTTGCCATTACCACGCACATATCGTTGGTGGAGGTATCTCCGTCTACTGTAACGCGGTTAAACGTCTTATCCACATAAAACAGCAGCGCCTTTTTCACCATCTTTGCAGAAATCGCACAATCGGTCGTAATAAAGCAGAGCATTGTTCCCATATTGGGGTGGATCATTCCGGAGCCCTTGCAGATTCCTCCCATATGGCAGAGTGTGCCTCCGGCTTCAAATTCCACGGCAAACGTTTTTATCTTCGTATCAGTTGTCATAATGGCTTCTGCCGCTGCCAGAGAATTATCATATTTCATCTCCATTTCCGCCGCATGGGCTTCAATGGCCTCCACCGGAAGAGTCTGGCCAATAATTCCAGTAGAAGCGACTACTACGTTTTCTTCCTCCACTTCCAGGGCGCGGGCGGCTGCCAGCCCCTGCCTTCTGGCATGTTCCATTCCAAAAGGCGCGCATGCATTGGCGTTTCCTGAATTGATAATAACCGCCTGAGCCTTTCCATCTGCCAAATGTTCTTTCGTTAAAAGTACCGGCGCGGCTTTTACCTGGTTTTTCGTATATACGGCAGCCGCATTGCAGAGGCAGTCAGAACGTATCATCGCCAGATCCTTCTTTGTCTGCGATTTGCGAATGCCGCAGTGCAAAGCTCCTGCCTTAAATCCTTTTGCGGCGCAGACGCCGCCCTCTATTATTTTCATACTGGATCGTCCTCCTATTCTCTCATTCCTTTAAAGGTACAGCCCTCTGGTCTCCTCAAAGCCAAGCATCAGATTCATATTCTGTACCGCAGCTCCCGACGCTCCCTTGCCCAGATTATCGAACAACGCCGTCACAATGGTCTGCTCCTCATGGCCGTTTACAATCAGCTCCAGACTATCGCGCCCTGACAATGAAGCTGCCGAAATCATCCCGTCATAGCCAAACGGATGAACCTGGATTACCTTCTGCCCTTCATACCATTCTGCCAGCGCCTCCCAGATCTCCTGTGCCGACGGGCAGCCGGGCAGCAGACGGTTCTGCAGCATCACAGTAACGGCCATTCCCTTATAATAATCATCCACAATGGGACAGAATACCGGGGCTTCAGAAAGGCCGCAGATTTTCTGCATCTCCGGCAGATGTTTATGTCTTAAAGTCAGCCCATACATCCTGGGGGCCAGAAAACTGTCCGGCTTATCAGAACCTTCATACTGGGCAATCATCTTCTTTCCTCCGCCGGAATATCCGGTCAGCGAAAACGCTGTCAATGGATAATCAGCCGGAACAATCCCCCGGGCTGTCAGAGGATACACAGATGTAATGAATCCTGTTGCGTGGCAGCCTGGGTTCGCCACCCTCCGCGAAGCAGCAATCCTCTCACGATGCGTTTGTGAAAGCTCCGGTATTCCGTAATCCCATCCCGGCGCAGTCCGGTGGGCGGTGGAAGCGTCAATAAACCGCGTATCTGGATTTTCTGCCAATGTCACTGCCTCGGCCGCCGCTGCATCCGGCAGACACAAAAATACAATATCCGCCTCATTTATCAGCTTTTTTCGCTCTGAAAGATCTTTTCGTTTTTCCTCTTCAGCTAAAATCAGCTCAATATCCGTTCGTCCAGACAGACGCTCATAAATCTGCAGTCCTGTAGTTCCTTCCTTCCCGTCTATATATACCTTCGGTTTTTCCATGTTTACTCCAATCCTATCTGTTATGCATCTCATTATGCCACCTCCCTGCGGAGTGGCATAATTATAACACTTAATTTATAAATATGCAATATATTTCTGGAATATTTATTATTTACTCTTTTTATGCACTGTTTTTGCGGTATTTTTTTGTTTAAATTGCATAATTAACCATTTCTACAAAGTCAACCGTTTCTATAAAGTCTTTCTGCTTCAGAGGAAACCTCGTCCTGTAAAGCAAAAAAGGATATGCCGGGCAGATACCTGCCCGGCATATCCAAAACTTTAAATTCTCTTTTAATATACATCCATCTTTTTAATGCATCGCTCCGCTTCCATCCAGATAGTGTCCGTTTGGAGCTGTGCGGTTCGCCCACATTGCGCCGCTGTTGTCGAAATAATAGGTCTTTCCATCAATGGTCTGGTAACCTGTCATCATGGCTCCTCTTGTACCGTCAGATACAGGATTTAAGTAATACCATACGCCATTAATCTGCTGCCAGCCCGTCTTCATAGCTCCTCTCGTACCATCAGATACAGGATTCAGATAGAACCAACGGTTGTCAATAAACTGCCAGTCTGTCTCCATATAGCCATTTCTATTGAAGTGGAACCAGTTGTTGTCCACGAACAGCCATGCATTTACAACAGAGCTTCCATCAGGATTTCTGTACCACCAGCCCTTGGCGTCCTGTATCCAGCCTGTTCCTGCGCCTCCGCCGGCTGTATAAACCTCATCAGAGTCAAGGTCGAGTTCATCAGACTCTACCCACTCACTCTTTTCATTGTCTGCACTGTGAATCGCTCTTACCTTAAAGCTGTAATCGCCTGTTTTGGTCATGTAGGAGTAAAACTCATAATAATCATTCGGTGTCGTTACAGTTGTAACCAGGTTATCGTTTCTGTAAAGTTTTACCTCATATTTATCAGCATCCTCTACCTGACCCCAGGTGGCCGTGTATCCAGACCACTCTGTCTCATCTGGTTCTTCCAAATCACCGGAAATCTTCCGCATCTCAATGTAAACAATCAGAGTTGTATCATCGTCTTCCTTCTTAACCTTCTTCAGTTCTGTATGCATACCGCTGACTTTCACATCGCTTTTTGTAAAGCCGTCAAAGTCATAATCATCCTCCGATTCAAACTCCAGACAGATAACAGGCTCTGTGCCTCTCTGGAACTCATCCTCCTCATTGTCGAAATACTCATCCGTCACTTCGTGTCTGACGCCTTCCGGATAGTGGCTGACTGTGTAACCTGGAATATCCATGGTATCTCCAGCCTCAGGCTCCTCTCCGTCAAAACGAATCTCCAGACGTCCCTTTACTTCCTTCGTATCGTCCTTTGCCAGGGCGGTGACAGACATGCCAAGCGCCATCACAGCTGCCATGGAAAGAACCGCGATCCTTTTCCTGTTCTTCCTCATATTCTCTCCTCCTTTTTCTCCTTCGTTTTGCCAGAATCATCTTTAAATTCTTACGGTTCATTATACCAAATCAGAGACAGTTCGTCAAAGATGTTTGAATTATTTTGCACATTCTTTTTTGTTATCGTTATTATAGCAGAATTTTTCCTTCTATTCTTAACTTTTTGCTTACATTTTTATGACTTTTTCTGTATTTGAACTATTTTTTTGACAATTTCTATGAATCAGCAAAAAATGCATCATAAAAGCCCGGAAAGCAGAAGATTCCCGGGCCTTTGGACCTGTTACAGTGAAAAATAAGAGCGACCAAATGTGCAACTTAAAATAGTGAAAGAACAGGAAAGAGAAATGGGACAGCCGCATCTGCAACTGCCATTGTTTTTCTTCTGCTGCCAGTTTTCTGGGTCCGTTTTCCGGCTTCAGATGTTTAGTTGAGTTATTTTCATTCTTCTTTTTTCCCAACTGATTTTCATATGCTTTGTGAGAGCACTACGTGGCCTTTAAAGCCTTTTTATCACTGACTTTGACTCCTATTAAGATGGCTGCTAAAGCGGCTGCAAACGCTTTTCTATGCAGTTGCCTGTCTGGATAGACTAGTGAAAGCATAGCCGATATCAGGCGCAGCGGGTTCTCTTAAATAAATTTACAGATGCAATTTAATCGCAGACGCGGCAGCAGGGCAGTTAAATGTATAAAAAAAGATCAACCCAGACTGATTGTCTAAGTTGATCTTTCCTTCGCAGCCGCAGCTGCTTTTTATTTGCACTTTGTGTCGATTTTATTTTTCACATGTACATTTGAACTGTTTTATTTGAAATACTCTACGCCAGAACGGAAAATTTTTATATCCTTTTGTCCTGAAATATTCATAAATACGCCGTCTCCGATTCGCTCAGAATGACCCATCTTTCCGTAGATACGGCCGTCCTCGCTGGTGATTCCCTCAATAGCCATAGCAGAACCATTCGGATTCCACATCTCGTCCATAGTCGGATTGCCCTCTGCATCTGCATACTGTGTTGCCACCTGGCCATTTGCATAAAGCTTATCCAGCCATTCTTCGCTTGCCACGAAACGTCCCTCGCCGTGAGAAATTGGGTTTACATAGATTCCTCCCAGCTCTGCTTCCCGCAGCCATGGGGATTTGTTGGAAACAACTTTCAGATTAACCATCTTGGAAATATGGCGTCCGATCGTATTCATAGCCAGTGTCGGAGAATCCTTTTTAAGCTCTGTGATTCTTCCCTCAGGAAGCAGTCCCAGCTTGATTAAAGCCTGGAAGCCGTTGCACACACCGAGAATCAGTCCGTCTCTCTCGTTAACCAGTTTCTCCAGTTCTTCTTTCAGAACTGCGTTTCTGAAGGTGGTAGCAAAGAATTTTGCAGAACCGTCCGGCTCGTCTCCGCCGGAGAAGCCGCCTGGGAACATGACGATCTGGGACTGGGCAATGGCCTTTCTGTAAACCTCCACAGAATCTCTGATGTCTGCTGCGTCTCTGTTTCTGAAAATCTTCGTGATAACATTGGCACCTGCCCGTTCAAAGGCCTTGGTGCTGTCATACTCGCAGTTTGTTCCCGGGAATACAGGGATGAATACTGTCGGCTGAGCCACTTTATGCTTGCATACATAGACCTTATCTGTATTGTAAAGCTCTGTTCTTACTGGCTTCTGCTCTACCTTAGACTCAGTTGGGAATACATTCTCCAGTGTCTTAGTCCAGGCATTTAAAGCCTCGTCCATGGAGATGGACACGCTGCCGTACTCAAAGGCTGCCTTATCTGTCACCTCGCCGATCACGGTGTAGGTAATTCCAAGACTTCCAAGCTTTCCTTCCGGTACCTCGCAGACAATGTCACCCCAGGCCGGAACGAAGAAGTCTCTCGGATCTACATTGTGCTCAATCTTCACACCCAGCTTATTTCCGAAGGCCATTTTGCTCACTGCCTCAGCGATTCCACCAGCCTCCACAGCATATGCAGAAATCACGTTTCCAGCTTCCATATCTTTATAAAGCTTTCCATAACTGTCCATAACCTGGCTGTAAACCGGCAGGTCATAAGCGTCTCTCTCAATCTTTAATACAACAATCTTGCTTCCTGCTTTCTTAAACTCAGGAGTTACTACATGCTGCTTGTCGGAAACGTCCACGGCAAAGGATACCAGTGTCGGCGGTACGTTGATTTCTCCATGAGTCTCATCATTGAAGGTTCCGGACATACTATCCTTTCCTCCGATGGAAGGAAGACCAAAGCCCATCTGAGCGCTGTAAGCACCTAAGAGTGCGCAGAACGGAGTACCCCATCTTGTTCTGTCCTCTGTCATCCTCTTGAAATACTCCTGGAAGGTGAAGCGGATCTTTTTAAAATCTCCTCCATTGGCTGCAATCTTAGCTACAGAATCAAGCACTGCATAGACAGCTCCATGGTATGGGCTCCAGCTGGACAGATATGGATCGAAGCCATAGCTCATCATAGTGACAGCATCACATTTACCCTTTAATACAGGAAGCTTGGCAACCATAGCCTGCGTCTCTGTCAGCTGATAGCGGCCGCCGTAAGGCATGTAGGTGCTTCCCGCTCCGATGGAGGCATCAAACATCTCTACAAGACCCTTCTGGGAGCACACGTTTAAGCTGGATAACAGCTTCAGCCACTGCTCCTTCACATCGCCAATTTCTTTTTTCTCGAAAAGGCTGCCCTCTTTTACCGGAACCTCAACTGTTACAGCAGCCTCCTGATGGGCACCGTTTGTATCTAAGAAAGCGCGGCTTAAATCTACGATGGTCTTGCCTCTCCAGTGCATCACAAGTCTTGGAGACTCTGTGACAACAGCAACCGGAACCGCCTCCAGGTTCTCTTCTGCCACATAAGCCATCATCTGATCTACATCTTTTTTATCAACCACCACTGCCATTCTTTCCTGAGACTCAGAAATAGCAATCTCTGTGCCGTCAAGGCCTGCGTATTTCTTTGGAACCTTGTCCAGGTCGATTTCAAGGCCTGCAGCCAGCTCACCAATGGCAACAGAAACGCCGCCTGCGCCGAAATCGTTGCACTTCTTAATGAGACGGCTTGCTTCAGGACGGCGGAATAATCTCTGAAGCTTTCTCTCTGTCGGAGGATTTCCCTTCTGAACCTCAGCTCCGCAGACCTCGATAGACTCCTCTGTGTGAACCTTGGAAGAACCTGTCGCTCCGCCGATACCGTCACGTCCTGTCCTGCCTCCCATGAGGATGATTACGTCGCCTGGATCAGAAGTCTCTCTAATCACATTCTTTCTGGGGGCTGCTGCCATAACAGCGCCGATCTCCATCCTCTTAGCTGCATAATTTGGATGGTAAAGCTCTTTTACATAACCTGTAGCCAATCCAATCTGGTTTCCATAGGAGCTGTAGCCATGAGCTGCATCTGTGACAATCTGTCTCTGAGGCAGCTTTCCGTGCATGGTTTCAGACATAGGTCTTGTAGGATCAGCCGCTCCAGTCACACGCATAGCCTGGTATACATAGGTACGTCCTGAAAGCGGATCGCGGATCGCTCCTCCCAGACAGGTAGCTGCGCCTCCGAAAGGCTCGATCTCTGTAGGATGGTTATGAGTCTCGTTTTTAAAGTTTACCAGCCACTCTTCTTCCTGTCCATCGATAACAACAGGAACTACGATACTGCAGGCATTGATCTCTTCAGAAACCTCCATATCCTGGAGCTTTCCTTCTTTTCTCAGCTTTTTCATAGCCATTAAGGCCAAATCCATTAAGCAGACGTACTTATCGCTTCTTCCGGCATAAACCTCCTCGCGGTCAGCCAGGTACTGTCTGTAGGTATTTTCAATCGGCTCGTTGTAATCTCCCTTTGTAAACTCTACATCTTTAAGCTCTGTCTGGAAGGTAGTGTGGCGGCAGTGATCTGACCAGTAAGTATCAAGCACACGAATTTCTGTTACAGATGGATCACGCTTCTCTTCATTCTTAAAATAATTCTGAATATGAAGGAAATCCTTAAAAGTCATAGCCAGATTTAAGGAACTATAAAGATCCTTCAGCTCGCTCTCAGGCATATCCATAAAGCCCTCGAAAACCTTGACATCCTCTGGCTGCTCAAACACTGTCACCAGCGTCTCCGGCTTCGGATTGTTATTTTCTCTGGAGTCTACCGGGTTAATGCAGAGAGATTTTATAGCTTCTTTCTCCGCATCTGTAAGGGTTCCTGATACCACATAAGTAGTAGCAGAGCGGATAACCGGCTCTTCCTCTTCGCTGAGAAGCTTTACGCACTGCTCGGCAGAATCGGCTCTCTGATCAAACTGCCCTGGAAGATACTCTACTGTAAACACCAGATCGCTTTCCTTTGTTTCAAAGCTCTCCTCATATACATCATCCATCGGCGGCTCGGAAAAAATAGTAGCTAACGCCTCCTGATAAACAGAGTCAGAAACATTCTCAATATCATAGCGGATGAGAACTCTGACTCCTGTAATGGTCTGAATACCCAGATAGTTCTCAATCTCCTCTCTGAGTTCTTTTGCCTTCACAGCAAATTCTTCTCTCTTCTCAACAAAAATACGCCTTACGCTCATGACGTTCCTCCTTACAGATCGCATTTCTATCACATATGTCCCTTATGGATTCATACTTTCTTTCCTGAATCTATCATAAACAAAAAATATAAATAAGTAAAATTAATATATTTAATAGATATTATCAAATGTACTAATTAATACTCTTATATAATCTCTTTCCCGGAACAGTGACAGCCCAGATGGCTCACATCGTTCAGGCACAAAATCGTTCCCTTTCCTGTCCTTCTATCGTATTCAATGGTTGTAATGCTTGCATTTTTGACGATAATTTCATTTTTTTCCTGGCTCTTTCGTGTCAGCCAGAGCGCAGCAAAGACGAGAATACCCCCATGAGCCACGATAGCGGCGTCCTGCCCTTCCGGAGTCTCAGACAGAATCTGTTCCATAGCCTTTTCGCATCGGGCGCTGCAGTCCTCCCGCTTCTCTCCTCCTGTAGGGGTGTGCTCTGCCGGATTTTTATCCCAGAGGACAAAATCCTCATAATATGCAGCCTCTATTTCTTTCCAGGTCATACCTTCCCAGAGACCGAAATCTACCTCCCTGAGGCCGCTCAGCAGAATAACCGGAAGCCCTTTCCGTTCAGCAACGCGGGAAGCTGTTTCAAAGGCTCTTTTCAATGGACTGGAGTACACGGCTCCTACCCTTCGTTTTTCCATAGCCTCAGCTAAAAGTTCCGCCTGCTTTCTTCCCTCCTCATTTAAGGGAATATCTGTTTTTCCCTGAATCTTTCCCTCCTGATTCCACAGAGTCTGTCCATGGCGGATCAGATACAGCTTCATGTCTTTCCTCCTACTCTCCGCTGACACTCATAGCATCGAGGGTCAGTTTCATAATATCCTTGATTTCCTCTTCCGTCATCTTCATTCTGGCAGCCAGTTCCTCCACTGTAGCCTCCCGGCCCAGTTCCTCTGCCATGCTGGCGGAAATATCCTTCAGAACATTGACTCTGGCTAGCATTTCCTCCTCAATCCGGCATTCTGTGTCCTGAAACTCCAGAGCCTCCTCCAATGCCTCGCGAATCCGTTCTTCTGCCTGAGCCCGGAAATTTCCCCCCTCGTACTCAGAGGCCAGCAGCAGAAGAGCCATATTAGCCTCCTGCACCAGATCTCCGGCAGAAAGCCCTTTATTCTGATACTCCTCTGCAATTTCAGAAGCCATGGCAAGACAACCTTCCACCAGGCGCTTTCTTGCCGTTTCGCTTCCATTTAAAAGCTCTTCTGACAGTTCCTCTATCTCCTGTGCCGTACAGGGCACGATACCATCCATCTCTTCCTGATACATCTGATAAAAATCTGTATGATCAAACTCTTTCATTTCTTCATTCTCATTTAATCTGTGTTCCATCATCATGTCCTCCTGTTTTTGTAATAAAGTATACCATACCCTTGCAGTAATAGGAAGAAAAGAAAATTTGCAAAATATCTCTGTCTGTGCTAAAATGAGCAATATCTTTTATAAGGAGTTCTAATGATGGATATAAACTATGAATTATACAAGGTATTTTACCACGTAGCTTCTACGCTGAGCTTTTCCGAGGCATCGAAGCAGCTTTTTATTTCTCAGTCAGCAGTCAGCCAGTCCATTAAGGTACTGGAAAAAAAGCTGAACCAGACTCTCTTTATCAGAAGTACAAAGCGGGTGCAGCTGACGCCTGAGGGAGAGATCCTGTTAAAGCACATCGAGCCTGCCATGAATCTGATTAAAAAAGGGGAAAATCAGCTGCTGGAGGCAAATACACTGAATGGAGGCCAGCTGAGAATCGGCGCCAGCGACACAATCTGCCGTTATTTTCTCGTGCCGTTTTTAAGCCATTTTCACAGCCTTTATCCCAATATCCATATTAAGGTGACTAACCGCACCTCCATCGAGTGTGCCAAGCTTCTGGAAAATGGACAGGTAGATTTTATTATCACTAATTATCCTAATTCCGCTCTCTCCAACACTCAGAATATCAAGATGCTGCGGCCCTTCCACGATGTGTTTGCAGCCAATGAAGCGTTTTTTCCGCTCAAAGACAGAAAGCTGAGTCTGGAGGAACTTCAAACCTATCCTATTCTAATGCTGGACAAGAAAAGTACGACCAGCGAATTTCTCCACAGTATGTTTCAGAAGCACCAGCTGGATCTGGTTCCAGAAATCGAGCTGAGCAGCAATGATCTCCTGATCGATCTGGCTAAAATCGGTCTGGGCATTGCCTTTGTGCCAGACTTCTGTATTCCAGTTTCCGAACAGGAACTTTTTATCTTAAATCTGGAGGAAGAACTGCCGGAACGTCAGCTGGTAGTTGTTCACAACGAAAATATTCCAGTCTCCCAGGCTGCCAGGCAATTTATGGAGCTTTTAGGTGCTAAGGAAGACGAAAAAAAGAGACAGCTGTAAATCACTGTCTCTTTTTTTCCGTGTAAGAGTCTGATGAATTCCAAAAGGCCTGAGCTGCCTGCCTGACACTCCGTCTTGTAACAATAAAATATTCTCTCCATTCTCTGGGAAACAGTTCCTGGTACTCCTGCTGCAGAAAGCGGTCATCCAGCAGAGCGATGATCCCCCTGTCTTCCATGGTGCGAATCACTCTCCCCGCCGCCTGCAGTACCTTGTTCATGCCTGGATACCTGTAAGCATAGTCAAAACCATTTCCTCCATTTTCCTCAAAATACTGCTTTAAAATTTCCTGTTCCGGATTCACCTGCGGGATCCCGGTTCCGATAATAATAACGCCTATCAGCTTATCCCCAGTCAAGTCAATTCCCTCTGAAAAGACGCCGCCCATCACGCAGAGAGCCGCCAGACTTTTCTGGCGTTTTAAAGAAAATTCCTCTAAAAATGCTTCTCTGTCTGCTTCTGTCATGCGGCTTTTCTGAACGAGAAGAAACAGCTCTGAGTTTCTCTCCAGAAGAATCTCCCTTACCGCTTCCATATACTGGTAAGAGGGGAAGAACACCATATAATTTCCCATCTTTGCCGAGGCAATCTCCTCAATATAATCTGCCGCCTTTTCAAACTCCCTCCTGTTTCTCCTAGTATAGCGGCTGCTGATGTCAGAAGAGACAAGAATCGCCCTGTTTTTCTCCGGAAAAGGCGAGTTCACATAGACAGCATAGTCCTCCGGTTCGTTGCTGAGAAGCTCCCTGTAATAACGAATAGGAAGCATGGTAGCAGAAAAAAACACCGCTGCCTTCCCCTGCGCCAGGCACTCCGCCAGGTTTTGAATCGGATTCACACAGAGAAGCTTCACACAGAAATCCCCGTTTTCCAGAAGTCTGGAATAGATCCTGTAATGCTCATCCATTCTCTCATAAGTATTCAAAAAGCTTCTGACAGAAAAATAGAGCTCTAATATCAGTTCCCTGTCTTTAAATTCACGGTACTGATCTAAAAATTTTTCCAGTTCAGAAAACATCTGAGACAAAGCCATCGCAAGAGATCCTGCATCTGAAAGGATCTCCATCCCCCTGCACTCCCTCTTCATCTCTAAAAGCAGCCTGTTAACACGGTTCAGGTAACGGGTCAGCCGGGGCGAAACCTCCTTCACCAGTTTTTTTATCTCCAGAAACTTTTCCTTTACAATAGAAGCGCTATACATTTCTCTGGCCCGTCCTGCCAGATTATGAGCTTCATCGATTAAAAAGATATAATCGCCTCTCTGGCCCTCTGCAAAATACCGCTTCAGGCGCACGTCCGGGTCAAACACATAGTTGTAGTCGCAGATAATCCCATCTACAAAGCTGCTGATATCAAGGCACAACTCAAAGGGGCAGACATGAAACTGTTCTGCATAAGCCAGGATTTTTTCCCTGACAATCCCGAACTCCTGATGAAGAACCGTATAAACCGCATCGTTGACACGATCGAAATGGCCCTTGGCATAAGGACAGGCATCTGGGTTACACTCTGGCTTTTCTAAAAAGCAAAGTTTCTCCTTGGCTGTAATCGTGACTGAGCGAAAATACAGCCCTCTGTCTCTTAACAGCTCCAGAGTCTCCTCCGCCACAGAACGGGTAATCGTCTTAGCTGTCAGATAAAAAAGTTTCTCCCCATACCCCTCTCCAACAGCTTTCAGGCTTGGAAAAATTGTAGAAAGTGTTTTCCCTATTCCTGTAGGAGCCTGGATAAACAGCTTTTTCCCTCTGCTGACAGTCCGGTATACAGATACCGCTAAATCCCTCTGCCCATTTCTGTAGGGAAAAGGAAACTGCAGCTCTCTCAGTGATTCGTCGCGCCGGACTGCGTTATGGTACAGATATCTGGCCCATTTCATGTATTCGTGAAGAAGGCCTTGAAACCAGCATTCCAGTTCCTGAGCTGATTTTACTATCCTAAATCTGCGGATTTCCTCTGTCTCCAGACTGCAGTAAGTCATCTGGACTGCAGCCTCAGAAAGCTTATTTTCATAAACGTAGAACCAGGCGTAGCACATGGCCTGAGCCAGATGCACCGGATTTGGCTCCTTCATTTCATCTAAATCCAGATACACGCCCTTAATTTCATCAATAGTCACGCCAGAAGGTTCCTCAATAATGCCGTCCGCTCTCCCTTCTATTATAAGAAAGAATCCATCCTCCTCCACCTGATGCCTCAAAAAGACCTCTGCCCGGTAGGAAGGCCCCTGCTGTCTCTGAATCTTTCGGTGAATCCTTGTTCCCTCCTGCATAGCTTCCTTCTGAGCACCTGAAGTTCTCCGATTATCAATATCACCGGATCGCAGCACAAACTCCACCAGATTTCGAACCGATATTTTCATCTGGCGGCGGCTCTCGTCTGTCTCGCTTATCTTCTCCAAGCCCCTCTCCTCTCCATACAATCCCTCTGTTCCCGTGTCTCTTTACTGAAATTGCAGAATTTCCCGTTTTCAAACTAAATTTCCCCTAATAAAAAAGGAAACCGCCTTCCGCAGTTTCCTTTTTTTAAATAAATACATACCTTTAAGCAGCCGTCTCAGCAACAGCCTTTTCAGCCAGAAAAGCTTCAAACTCTTCATTCTCTCCATTATACTCAACCGTGAGAACTCTCGTTAAATCCAGGCTCAATACTCCTAAAAGAGATTTTGCATCAATGACAATGCGATTATAAAATACATCAATATCGAAGTCACATCTTGATGCTGACGCCACAAATTTCTTAGCCTCCTCAACGGTTGGTAATGTAATCCGCTTCTGCTTCATAATTATTAACTCCTTTTGATTGGTGCAATTTATAGTATTACCCGATTTCACCCATTTATACCATACATAGGCGAATTTTGTCAAATTTTACTAGTAAAACAAGAAAAATTTTTTTGTTGTATATTTTACAATACAGTGTATTTTATTTCATGCACTTTTTTAGATACATTTCTGGTTTTTTTTCTAAAATACAGGAAATTCCTCTGGTTTTTGGATATTTAGTATAAATCCCATTCAAAAAGTTCAGTTATATTCAGCTTTTTTATATAGAGCATTATTTAAAAAGGGGATAAACGGACTTCTGGCATCTGCTTTTCAGACACCGTCTGACTGCATTTTCATCTGATGCTTTTAATATACAGCCATAAATTAAAAACAGCTGCAACCCTCTTCTAAGGATAACAGCCATCATCTTAGTTCTATTAAGAAGCAGGGGAAGAGGGATTCGAACCCCCATTAACGGTTTTGGAGACCGTTGCTCTGCCATTGAACTATTCCCCTTTATTCATTTTCCTGTCTTTCTCAGCAGTTCTTGCTGTCGACTTCTATATAATAGCACAGTCCTGTTTTCTTGTCAAATGTTTTTTTCACTTTTTTTATATTATATATTAAATTAATACATTTTTCGCAAAAAACAGGCAGTCCTGTTACAGGACTGCCACTGCCTCCTTTACACTGCTTACACCAATCAAACGGATATCATCCCGCTTTTTCATCTTATTCAGGCAGATCTGCGGCAGAATACAGGCCTCAAATCCCAGCTTTACTGCTTCATTAACACGCTGCTCTGCCATAGACACAGAGCGGACCTCTCCAGACAGCCCTACCTCTCCAAATACTGCCGTTTTCTCATCCAGAGGCCTGTCCTTATAACTGGATATAAGGGCCATGACAATGGCCAGATCCATGGCAGGCTCATTCATCTTCATACCGCCCGCTATGTTCACATAGGCGTCCATCTGCCCCAGATCATAATGACATCTTTTTTCCAGTACAGCCATCAGCAGATTAACCCTGTTATAATCAGCTCCTGCCGCAGTCCTTCTAGGCATTCCAAAATTGGTTCTGGTAACAAGAGCCTGAACCTCCGCCATCATAGGTCTTGTTCCCTCAACGGAGCAGGCTGCTACAGCTCCTGAAGCTCCAGCCGGACGGCCTTCCAGCATAAATTCAGACGGATTCTTTACCTCTGCCAGACCTTCCTCCCGCATCTCAAATACCCCGATTTCATTAGTAGATCCAAAACGGTTCTTCACTCCTCTGAGAATCCGGTAGGATGCATGGCGATCACCTTCAAAATACAGCACTGTATCTACCATGTGCTCCAGCACTCTGGGGCCGGCCACTACCCCTTCTTTCGTCACATGACCTACGATAAAGATTGTAATTCCAAGCCCCTTAGCAATCTGGAGCAGTGCATTGGTACACTCACGCACCTGGCTTACGCTTCCTGGGGCAGAGGAAACTTCTTCCATAAACATAGTCTGAATAGAGTCAATGACAACCGTATCAGGAGAAGTCCTCTTTACCACCTCCCGGATCACCTCCAGATTAGTCTCGCACAGAAAGCAAAGGCTTTCTCTCATCTGTCCAATCCGGCTGGCTCTCAGTTTAATCTGCTTCAATGACTCCTCTCCAGAAATATACAGTACCTTCTGCCCTCTTTCTGCCAGGTTTCTGCAGACCTGCAGAAGAATCGTCGATTTTCCGATTCCAGGATCGCCTCCTACCAGGACAAGAGAGCCCTTCACTGCCCCGCCTCCCAGCACTCGATTCAGTTCCTCAAAGCCTGTATCTGCCCGGTCCTCACTCTCCAGTTCAATTTCCGACAGACTTTTCGGAACTATATCCTGGAACGCCGTATTTCTTCCATTCAAGCCTCCTGCCATTCCCGACAAAGTGAGGCCGCCTCTGGGAACCATGCCCTTGGAAGCTGGCTCTGCCAGCCCTTCCACCATCGTGTTCCAGGCGCGGCAGGCAGGGCACTGTCCCGTCCACTTAGCTGATTCATAGCCGCACTCACTGCAAAAAAACACTGTTGTTCTCGTTTTTGCCACCTTGCTCTCCTTTTATCCTGCACGCTCTCTTTGAAAACAGACAGAGGCCCCTAAAGGGACCTCTGCCGAAACATTCCTTGTTTATTCACTGCTGTTTTTCAGGCATCAGCGCTTTGTAACTCTGATCTGAGCCGCTTCATCCTGATTCAGCTCTACGCTGACTACCAGCTTGCCGCTTAAATTTGTCTTCATGCCCCCGACTGCCGCTCCGTCCACAAATACCTCATACTCGCAGTCGTCCTCCAGCTGAAGCGTTACCTGGGCATCCTTGGCTCCCTCCACACAGAACTTCACAGTTGTGTCGTCCACAGCGAAGTGGCTGACAGCTGTTCCCGGAACTGACTCATATACGAACAGTCCGTTTCTTTCGAGCTTTGTGATCTCATCATAGGTTTTTACCTTGTAGATATCGCCTTTGTACTCGAAATTATCAAGCTTCGACTTCTCTGTCAGCTTATAATTGCCAAAACTGATTGTGCCGTCATCCTCAATACGGATTAATTCATTTACTACTGGCATATGCTTGCCCTCCTGGTATTTCTTATGTGTAGTCATTATTCTATCACAGTTCCAGTTAAAAAACCAGAGCTTTTTTCTGTCTTTCCCGCTGTCTTCCTGGCTGCAGCTCTCTTGGCTTTTTTAGAAAAAAGCAGCCCATCCTTCCCTTTTTTCACGGCTACTGTATCTCCGCTCTTAAAGGTTCCGGCAAGGATTTCCTCTGCCAGACGATCCTCGATCATGGTCTGGATGGTCCTTCTAAGAGGTCTTGCGCCATATTTTTCATCATAGCCCTTCTCGGCCAGATAATCTCTGGCGCTGCTGTCCACTGCAAGAGTAATATTCATCTGCTCCTTCGTCCTCTTGGCAATAGAAGCTGTCATAATACCGGCAATTTCTCTGATATTTTCCATATTCAGAGGGTGGAAGACAATGATATCGTCAATTCTGTTCAAAAACTCCGGGCGGAACAGACGCTTTACCTCTTCCATCACCCGGTCTTTCATGAAATTGTAATTAGCTTTCTCATCATTTTCAGAGGCAAATCCCAGACGCTTCGGGGAAATAATATTTTCTGCCCCCGCATTGGAGGTCATAATGAGAATCGTATTTTTGAAATCAATCTTCCTGCCCTGGGCATCAGTAATGTGGCCGTCATCTAAAATCTGCAGGAGGATATTGAAGACATCTGGATGGGCTTTCTCTATCTCATCGAACAGAATGACTGAATAAGGATTTCTTCTTACCTTCTCGCTCAGCTGTCCTCCCTCGTCGTAACCCACATATCCTGGCGGGGAACCGATCATTCTGGAGACACTGTGCTTTTCCATGTATTCCGACATATCTACGCGGATCATGGCGTTCTCTGTGCCGAACATAGCTTCGCAGAGGGCCTTGGACAGCTCTGTCTTTCCCACTCCTGTCGGTCCCAGGAACAGGAAAGAGCCAATTGGACGTTTGGGATCCTTGAGGCCTACTCTGCCTCTTCTGATAGCCTTGGCCACCGCACAGACAGCCTCATTCTGCCCTACTACTCTCTCGTGAAGCACTCCCTCCAGCTTTAACAGGCGCTCAGACTCTCCCTCTGACAGCTTTTTCACTGGGATTTTCGTCCATTGAGAAACCACATCCGCCACCTCGTTTTCTCCCACAGACAGCTTTCTTTTCTGCTTTTCCTCCTGCCATCCAGCGCGGACTTCCTCTATTTTTTGCTGTTTCTTTTCCTGTTTCTTTTTAATATCTCCGGCTTTTTCATAGGCCTCTGCCCGGATAGCATCTTCTTTTTCTTCCTCCAGAGTTCTGATCTCTTCTTCCAGAATCTTAATCTCCTCCGGCTCTGTGTAAACAGTCAGACGAATTTTAGAAGACGCCTCGTCAATCAAGTCAATCGCCTTGTCAGGAAGGAACCGATCATTAATATACCGGGCAGACAGTTTTACCGCTGCCTCCAGAGCCTCGTCAGTGATCTCCACTTTATGGTGCTCCTCATAGCAGCTGCGAAGCCCCTTCAGAATCTCCAGAGATTCTTCCTCTGACGGTTCCTCCACCATTACAGGCTGGAAACGGCGTTCCAGTGCAGCATCCTTCTCTATATACTTCCTGTACTCTTCCACTGTGGTGGCTCCTATCAGCTGAAGCTCTCCTCTGGCCAGAGACGGCTTTAAGATATTGGAGGCGTCGATAGCGCCCTCTGCTCCTCCGGCTCCGATAATAGTATGGATCTCGTCAATGAAAAGCAGAACATTGCCGTCCTCTCGGATTTCAGCAAGAACTTTCTTGATTCTCTCTTCAAACTCTCCCCGGTACTTGCTGCCTGCTACCATTCCAGAGAGATCCAGGCTTACCAGACGTTTTCCAGCAATAGTCTCCGGCACATCGCCGTTTACAATCATCTGAGCCAGACCTTCTGCCACCGCCGTTTTTCCCACTCCCGGCTCTCCGATTAAACAGGGGTTGTTCTTTGTACGCCTGCTTAAAATCTGAATTACACGGCGCATCTGAGCTTCTCTTCCTATCACCGGATCCAGCTTTCCCTCTCTGGCCATCTGAGTTAAATCACGGCTGAAATGATCCAGGTTCGGAGTCTCTCCCTTATCCTTTTTTGCCTTTCCCGCCAGTTCCTCTCTGTCAGCCGGAGCATCGTCGCCCATGGCGTTGAGCAAATCCACATACAGCTTCTGAATATTTACATTCATTGTATTTAACAGTCTGGCTGCTGTACATTTTCCGTTCTTAATCATGGCGATTAAAATATGCTCTGTTCCAATCAGAGGCGCTTTAAACAGAACAGCCTCCTCATAGCTGGCTTCCAGCACCTGTCTGGCGCCCGGTGTATACTCCAGTTCTCCCTGTACTCTGGTGGGGGAAGCCGGGGAAATAAGACGTTCCATGAGCGACAATACCTTTTCTTCTGTCACTCCATAGTGTCCAAGAATCATGGCAGCGACTCCCGTCCCTTCTCTGATAAGGCCGAGAAGCAGATGTTCTGTCCCTACATAGCCGTGATCCAGCTGCGCCGCCAGCTCTGCTGCTGTCTGGATCGCCTCTCTGGCCTTCTCTGTAAAACGATCTATCATATAACTTAATTCCTCCTGTATACCAGTTCTTTTTCTATTCTATTTCAGGCAGATAAGCTCTGATGCAGGCCGCTCTGGCCGTCTCCAGCTCTTCCTTGTTAAGAGGTCTGCTGGAATTCTTCTGAAGATTTGCATTCTGGATTTCCACCATCAGTCCATAAATAGAGCAGGGCTCTCTAAACTGAATCAGACCATCCGATACTCCTGCCCTGATGTGAGACAGAAAAGTCTGGGCGTCCTTAACAGCCAGTCTTCTGGCATAGCGGAGAACTCCGTAAGCTTTATATACCTCATCCTCTATCATTAATCTCTGTTTCTCCAATGCAATCTTTCTGACCTGAGCCTCCTGATCTGTCAGCTGAACCGCAACATTCTCCACCAGTTCCAGAATTTCCTTCTCCGACAGCCCCAGCGTCTTCTGATTGGTCACTTCATAGAGATCGCCGGCATTTTCTCCAGGCCTTCCATGAAGGCCTCTGACCACAGCCCCAAACCGTCCCATATCTCCCAAAAGATCCTGAAATTTCTTACTCAGGGACAGTGTAGGAAGATGAACAATCACAGATGCCTTCAATCCTGTTCCCACATTAGTGGGATAGGTAGTAAGATACCCATATTTTTCATTGAATGCGTAGGGAATTCTTTCATTAATATAATTATCCAGGCAGTCTGCCTTTTCATAGCACTCCTTTAAAGCCAATCCCTGATCCATAACCTGGATTCTAATATGGTCATCGCCGTTTAACATCAGGCTGATTCTCTCATCATCTGAAAGGATCAGACCGCCAGGTGTCTTTTTCTCCGCCATGCTTCTGCTGATCAGGCGTCTCTCCCTGAGGGCTCTGCGCTCCAAATCCGGCATCCGCTCTAAATCCAGGTATTCGCAGTCTTTCCCTTCTTCATCCGGCAGTCCTCTCAGCTCCTGCTTCAGCCTTCGGATCATCTCTTTGGCTTCCTCAGAAGTCAGACTTCCCGGAAATCGATACTCCTCCCAGTTCCTTGCCAGCCGGATGCGGCTTGCCACTATACTGGAATTCTCGCTTTTCACTTCCTCAAACCATCTACTCATCTTTGTCCTCCGCCTTCAGAGCCCGGATCTCATCCCGGCATCTCGCTGCTGTCTCATATTCCTCGCAGCGCAGAGCCTCTCTGAGTTTGCGTTCCAGTCCCCGGATCTCCTCTTCCTTAGAAAGCTTCAGCTCCCCGTCCTTTTCTACGTGAGTATCCCTCTCCTCCACCTGAAATCTCGGCCGTTTTCCTGTATGGATATCGTTTCCCTGCATTTTTTTAATTTTCTCTCCAATAAGAAGATCGAATACCCGGTAGCAATCAGGGCAGCCGAAACGACTCTTCTCTATAAATTCCTCATAGGTAGTGCCGCAGGTAGGACACGCAATCTCCTGTCGGTTTTCCTCCTCATCAGAAGCACCCTCCAGTCCCAGCAGTCCGGACAGCAGTCTTCCCAGCGGAAATTCACCGTCAAAAATAGCAGAATACTGGCCGAAATCCAATTCCTTCGCACACTGAGAACACAGATTATGTTCCGTCTTCACCCCATTAATCACTTCTGTATATTTGATATTCGCCTCTCGGATTTTACACCTTTCACACAACATATTTTATCCTCCATGGCTGTTTCATTCCTGCCAGGCAGGCAGGATTCTGTCTGAACCATACAGACTAGCAGCTGCCGCCGTTGTCTGCGAACGCATCGAAAATGGAGTCTACCAGCTCGTGAACCTCTGCCCGGCTGATGTGCTTACAGCAGCCTCTGGCCAGAATAACGCCTAAGTCCCTCTTCATTTCCTCTATTGCCCGCATCTTATCAACATCAAGGCAGATGACAGCACCTCTCCTGCGATCCAGCTTCACAAGCCCTTCCTGTCTTAATACAGAATATGCCTTATTTACTGTATGCATGTTAATACCAATGTGTTCCGCCAATTGCCGCACAGAGGGAAGGGAATCTCCCTCCCTGATACGTTCTGTGGCAATCCCAACAATGATCTGATTTCTCAGCTGAATATAAAGGGCCTCATCACTGTTAAAATCAATTTCCAATACCATAGGCTCACCATCTTTCGTTATATCTGTTATAATAAGTATATAACATTGTGGCTCATTCCGTCAAGCTTTTTCATTTTGGCTGTTCCTTGAGCGAGAAAGCAGGCCGCAGCCATGCACTTTCTCTCTGCACTGGCTGCGGCCTGCTTCTTCCAAGGACAGCTGTTTCCCTGCTTTTTATATGAAATCTTAATTGTCGAGATCCAGCAGATCAATATCCTCTTTCTTCCGCTTCTCAGGATGTTTAGAACCTGCTTCTGTATTTCTGACTGCAGATGCCATCTCTCTGCGCGGAGAATTATGAGGCATTGGGCGGTTTTCTCTGGTACTCTGAGTTTTTCGTTCAGGAGCCCTGCGCTGCACAGGCTGACCCTGAGAGTGTACCGGTCTTCTTTCCTGCACCTTATAATCAGAATCCCTTCCAGATCGGTTCGCCCCGTCTCTGGAAGAAGGCTCCTGCCTGTCGGGACCAGCAGAAACTCTGGTCTGGGACACTGGACGCTGCTGTCTCTTTCTTTCCTCCTGAGAGTGTCCCATATCCTGTATGATCCTGTCCCGCTCCGTTCTTTGTCCTCTTTCTGCTCTATGGCCTTCGCCTCTCTGAGGTATCGGACGGCTGGAAGTCTGATGTCTTCCCAATCCTTCTGCCGTTTCACGTTTCTCTGGTCTGTGCACACTGCGCTCCGTTCTTTCCTCTCTCCGAAGGTTTTTCCCAGCCTGAGCCGGAACATCTGCCGCTCGTCTGCTTCCGCCGGAATTTGGGGTTCCCTGGTCATGCGGATGATCCGATCCATTTCCGCCTGCCTTTTTCTTAAGAAGAACTATTACCATAACGATAAGAATCACACATACTGCACCTAAAGCTATGATAATAATGAGACGCAGGCGATACAGCTGATTCATGTCATTGTATTCCTGGATAAAGGCTTCCACCTCTTCATCCGAATAGGAGCTTTTAACAGCAGGATCCTCAAAATACCGCTGAATTGTCTTCTCGCCGATATCATAACGGTACAGACCCTTTTCTCCGTTTTCGTTCATTCCATAGACAACACAGTATCTCTGATCAGCATCGCTTTCCCATACCCAGCCTTCTACCTTGTAATCTCCGTTCAGCTGAATAGTTGTCTCTGCAAATCCCTCTGGAACCTCCGGCGCCTCATCTGCCGGAAGCACTGTAATATTCTTCTCGCTCACATGGATATTGGCATAACGGGTAAATTCTCCTGATTCTGCATCATAAAACCAGAAACCTTCGCTTCCCTCCGGATCCTGGAGATAGAGAATCGTCAAATCTCCATTTTCACCACCCATAATGTCCTGTTCCTGATAGGTTACTGTAGATGTAGTAAAACCTGCAGGCAGCAGAGACTGATCAAAGGAGGACGCCACCAGATACTCCTTTCCTTCTATCTCTGTCTTCAGTTCTCCTAAAACCGCTGCCTGCGTTTCCTCTGCTTCACTTTCAGAGAGAGCTTCTGTCTCTCCGGCAGCCATCCTTGTCACGGCAATGGTATAGTTTTTTACAGTCTTCCCATCCTCAGCCGTCACCTTGCATACCACTTTATTTTCCCCAGGCTGCAGATTGCTGTCACCTGAAACCACTAGTTTTGATTTTGGGTCTTTTCTCTCTGCGCTGACTGCAATTTTACTTACATCTGCTCCTACGTTTGCTGTATAGGAGGTAACATCCGGAGAAAATGCCGGAGAAATGCCTCCTGGAGAAATTTTCAGAGAGGTAAGAGAGGCTTCACTGGAATAAGCAGCAGGCGCCTGTACCTGTACAGAGGAGCTTCCAGAATGGCTTACTGTCATAGCCTGCATATCTGAATCATAAAATTCTGAGCTGCTGACGCTGATCTGAGTGCTTCCCGCCTGAACTGCCTTAAATTTCAGGCTGAAATCAAAGCTTTTTGTGCTGGAAGAGTCCATTGTTCCCACCAGACGGACAGTCCCCGCACCTCCGTTAGCATTATTTCCACTGACAAACTCTATCACAGCTGGATCGTAGGAAAGGACAATATCGGCCCCTCCCAGATTACCGTCAGATGTGGCAGCCTTCACTGTCACGGTAAATTCTGCTCCCACTTCGGGCTTCGGATCATTGAAAGTAATCTTCGCTGTCGCGGCAAGGGCAATCTCCGCCCGGAAAGGCGCCAGGGCCATTGCAAGCGCCGCGGCCATGCATATAAAAAAGTTTCTGATTGTTCTGTTCATGCATTCTCCCGTCTGTTTCTGATGATATTCTGCTGCATGTTATAACTGGAACGCAGCGCTGTTACTTGAGTTTTTCAATTCCAAGCACATCTCTCTGCATGGCAAGAATATCTGTAATATCAATTTTACCGTTTCCGTTAACATCGGAGGCCGTTTTAAACTCCCCTTTCAGGGAACCCAGGCCTAAAATATGACGCTGGGCGTTTAAAATATCCAGTACATTCACCTTTCCGTCTCCAGTATTATCGCCACGGACAATAATCGTCTGCTTCAGCACAGCATCTCCGTTTGAATCGTATGCCTGAACCAGATATCCTGTGGCAGCATTTCCTGAAGCTTCTTTACCGGAAGAGGTATAAATTTTCACGGAAGCTCCCGCTCCCTCCGACTGTATCTGTGCCGCCAGCGCCTGGATACTCGTTCCCGCGGCTGCTGTTCTGTTTCCGCCGCTTTCGCCAGGCTTTTGGCTATGACTTCCCGAATCCGGGCTTTGAATTACACCGTTTTGCTCCTCAGTTCCAAAGCCCTCTACACTTCCATCCGGAGCTATGGGTTCTGGCACAGAGCTCCCTCCTCCTGAATCAGAAGAGCCTGGAGCGCTGGTTCCAGAACCGCCGGATTGGGTGCTGCCAGGAGGACCTACAATCTCTACTGTTGTGTCGCCGCCAGGACCGGAACTGCTGCCAGGACCGGAAGTATTTCCAGGAGCTGTACTGCCTCCGGCAGATTCTGAATAGGTAGGACCATTATCCTGTCTTACTACATGGATGATATAATTTCTCACATGTCCATTTTCAGCCTTTACAGCTATGGTAATATCATTGTTTCCATTCTGCAGGTTTACTGTTCCCGTGCCGCTGACGCTGGCCTTGGAATCAATAGCAGAGGCAGATATGGCAACGCTGCTGACAGACGAATCTACAATCAAATCATAGGATTCTGTATCCCGGTTAAAGCTTGGCGTCAGAGCAAAGCCGTCTACTCCAAGACTGGACAGCTTATTATTCGGGCTTCCATCTAAAGTCGGCTGTGCGCAGGGCCCCTCCGGCATATTTTTGAATACGGGAATGGAAAACTCCAAAGCTGTATTTTTCAGAGAACTGATCTTTGCCAGCTCTGCCCCCTCAGAAGCCGCTGCCTGAATATTTGTCATGTACTGGTGAGTGTAGGGATTGCTTCCCTGCACATTAAACTTTTTCAGATAAAGAGTATTCTGTCCACGTCCAGGGTAATTGTCTCCATACCACTTGGCTCCTCCAATAATTGACTTTTCCCGGCTGTTCCACGGCCGTCCGTAGGAACCGGACTGAGACGCCCACCAAAGTCCTCTGGTCACCGCGTCCATGGAACCGGACTGATAAGCTTCTATATTAAAAAAGTTATAGTAGCCTGTATAGCCGGAAACTGTTCCTGATATACTCCGTCCTGTTCCCTGTTTTCCCTGCTCCACCAGAATCATAGACGCTAAAATATAAGGGTTTACACCTGACTGTGCCGCTGCATCCATAATAATGTCGACGTAGGGTCTGCCTGCAGAGCTGTCATCTCCGCCTCCAGGCTGCTGCTCTGAGCCCGGGACTGAACTGGAATCTGAATTTTCAGAGTCCATGCCAGGACCATAGGAAGAAACAGTATCCACCAGGTGGCTGGAAACAGATAGTATCCCCTTTTCCGTCTGTGCATACCTTCTTGGAATATCCAATGACGCGCCAGGGCCTCCTGTCTGCCCAGGAGTGATCTCTCCGCCGTCAGGACTTCCCCCTCCCGGAACACCGCTGGAATCAGAGGAGTCTCCGCCCTGTCCGGAAGGACTGCCTGATTCGCCGGAACCGCTTCCGCTGCCGGAACTGCCTCTGCTGCCGGAAGCACCTCCTGCTGGAGCTGTCCCGCTCAGGAACGTGCCTTCCACCATTGTCACCAGTCCTTCTCTTGTATGGATAGACGAATCATAGGACTGATTCATAAATTGGTAAATATATGTTTCATTCAAAAAATTTCTGGGATCCATGTAATAGCTGATAATATCCCTGGAGGCCGCTACCCAGGAGCTGCCATCAAATCCAGGCCATGTTCCTGTCGCCCAGTCGTAAGCTCCCTCTTCCGTCGATTTCCAGGAAGAAATACTGCTTCTGGCTACCAGATTTCTCGTTACCTTGCTCTCCTCAGCCACAGCCGTATTCCAATCAAGACCTGTCTGCAGCGCCGTAAACTTCCACTTTGGGTACTTAGAGTGAAGTTCCCTCAGCCCCTGCTTATAGCTCTCCGGAAATCCCTGCTGCGTCATATAAGTTTCAAAATCACTGTCTGACACAATATTCTGGGAAGCCAGTTTCACATAATGGCTGGATACATATCCTGTTGTCTGAGCTCCCCCGCTTCCTGTAAAGCGAATCTTATACCAGAGTACACCGTCAGAAGCAGTATCCTCCCCTATCACTGTCACTGCTGTGCCATTGGCCAGCCTGGCAATCGAAGCATTGCCTGTTCCAGGTCCGCTTCTAACATTCAGGCTGGAAGCAATGATAGTTCCCTGCTTCTCTGTATAGGCAAAAGTTCTGAGGGAAAACGATGGATCCAGAACACTGATACAAGTTCCGAAGGCCAGAACACAGCTCAGAAGAAACGCCATTCCCTTTTTGTATACTGATTTTTTCATCTGTCTATCTCCTATTTTGGCAATATCTTCATTATAATGACAAGATCCGTTCTATGTCAACTAATTTCAGAAATGTCCATTCCATCTGCAAAAAACTTCTTTTCTTCTTATCTGCAATCTTCCTTCAATCAAAAAAGACCAGATGCAGAGAATAAACCCTGCGTCTGGTCTTTTTTTCTTGCTTTTTTATACTGGATATGCTTTATTTGCTTTGTCTGCTGTCTTCGGATCGATGCCTGTTTTCTGAGCTTCTCTATACTCAAAGAATTCCTTGGCTACCTGTGGGAACAGGGCATAGGTAAGAATATCCTCGTCCTGTGTCTTCCACTGAGACATCTCTGCCTCCAGCTTCTGAAGCTGAGGCTCGATTAAATCAGCCGGACGGCAGGTAATCGGCTCTGCCTTTCCAATCGCTTTTTTCTGAACCTCCGGATTAAACGGCTTTACAGTCTGGCCGAACTCTCCCATTAAAAGTTTCTTGGATTCCTTGGTAAACATCTTATATCTCTGTCCCATCAGAACATTTAACACAGCCTGAGTTCCTACAATCTGGGAGGATGGCGTTACTAACGGCGGCTCTCCAAAGTCCTTGCGCACTCTTGGAATCTCCTGAAGCACATCATAGTATTTGTCCTCTGCATGAGCCTCCTTTAACTGGGAAACCAGATTGGACAGCATTCCTCCCGGAACCTGATAACGCAGCGTGTTGATATCTACACCCAGAACCTTCGTATTCATCAGACCACTCTTTAAGGCTTCCTCCCTCATTGGACGGAAATAATCTGCAATCTCTGCCAAAGCTTCCTTATTCAGCCCTGTATCAAACGGTGTGCCGCTGAAAGTCTCCGCCATTACCTCCGTAGCCGGCTGGCTTGTTCCCAGCGCAAATGGGGAGATTGCCGTATCAATAATGTCACAGCCGGACTCTACTGCCTTTAAGTAAGTCATGGAAGCTACACCGGATGTATAATGCGTATGAAGATCAATCGGAAGCTTTGTAGATTCCTTCAGAGCTGTCACCAGCTCTTCTGCTGCATATGGAGTCAAAAGCCCTGCCATATCCTTAATACAGAGAGAATCTGCGCCCATATCCTCGATTTCTTTGGCAATATTTTTCCAGTAATCAAGAGTGTAAGCATCTCCCAGCGTATAGGACAGCGCAACCTGTGCATGGCCCTTCTCCTTGTTAGCAGCCTTAACTGCCGTTTTTAAGTTTCTGATATCATTTAAGCAGTCAAAAATACGAATAATATCAATTCCGTTTGCAATAGACTTCTGCACAAAGTATTCTACTACATCATCAGCATAGTGATTGTATCCGAGAATATTCTGTCCTCTGAACAGCATCTGGAGCTTTGTATTCTTAAATCCGTCTCTTAACTTTCTCAGTCTCTCCCAGGGATCTTCCTTTAAGAAACGCAGAGAAGCATCAAAGGTAGCTCCGCCCCAGCACTCTACAGCGTGGTAGCCTACTTTGTCCATTTTATCGATAATAGGAAGCATCTGCTCCGTTGTCATTCTCGTGGCGATTAAAGACTGATGAGCGTCACGCAGGACAGTTTCTACAATCTTAACCGGCTTTTTTTCTATCTTTGCCATCGTCATTTTCCTCCTCTAATTTTTACTGGATTCCAAAGATTGCCATAAAGGTTCCAGCGGCTACGGCAGTACCGATTACGCCTGCCACATTTGGTCCCATGGCGTGCATCAGAAGGAAGTTGGTCGGATCTGCCTCAGCACCCACCTTCTGAGATACTCGGGCAGCCATCGGAACAGCAGATACGCCAGCTGAACCAATTAACGGATTTACCTTTCCATGGGTTGCCTTGCACATAAGTTTTCCAAAGAGAACACCTGCTGCAGTTCCAAAGGCAAAAGCCACCAGCCCCAGAACAACGATCTTAATTGTATCCAGGTTTAAGAATGCCTCTGCACTTGTAGTAGCTCCTACGGAGGTTCCCAGGAAGATAACTACAATGTACATTAACGCATTGGAAGCAGTCTCTGTCAGCTGCTTTACCACTCCACATTCTCTGAACAGGTTTCCAAGCATCAGCATACCTACCAGAGGAGCTGTTGTAGGAAGAATCAGACATACTACTACTGTTACAACGATTGGGAACAGAATCTTCTCCAGCTTGGAAACCGGACGGAGCTGCTCCATCTTAATCTTTCTCTCCTCCTCTGTGGTGAAGAGTTTCATAATCGGAGGCTGGATGATTGGAACCAGAGCCATGTAAGAATATGCGGCAACGGCAATCGGTCCCATAAGGCCTGTCTGGCCCAGCTTTCCTGCTAAGAAAATAGAAGTAGGGCCATCTGCTCCTCCAATAATAGAGATAGCTGCAGCAGCCTTGTCATTGAATCCCATAAAGATTGCCAGGAAGTAAGCGGCATAAATACCGAACTGAGCCGCAGCTCCTAAGAGGAAGCTGGACGGATTGGCAATCAAAGGACCGAAGTCTGTCATCGCTCCTACACCCATAAAAATCAATGAAGGCAGGATACTCCACTCGTCCAGCAGGTAGAAGTAATGAAGAAGCCCTCCCACTCCATTAGATGATTCCTCTATCGACATCATAATATCCGGGTAGATATTTACAAGCAGCATACCGAAGGAAATCGGAACTAACAGAAGCGGCTCAAATCCTTTCTTGATAGCCAGGAAAAGGAACACAAACGCCACTAAAATCATGACCAGGTTTCCAAAAGTTAAATTAAAGAATGCTGTCTGATGAAGAAGATTGGACAATGTTGATGTTATATATTCCATGTTTATCCCTCCAAACGGATTTACGCATTCATTAGTTTAAAGTAGCAAGTGTTGCGCCTGGCTCTACCATCTCGCCTACTGACACGTTGACACTTGCAACGGTTCCGTCCTCTGGGGCTACAATCTCATTCTCCATCTTCATGGCCTCAAGAATCAGGATTACCTGTCCCTTCTTAACAGCTGCGCCTACAGATGTCTTTACACCAAGGATCTTGCCAGGCATTGGAGCGCTCACTGTAATAGAACCTGCTGCCGAAGCTGCTGCAGGAGCAGGGGCTGCCGGAGCTGGAGCCGGAGCCGCTGCTGGGGCAGGGGCTGCTGCTGGGGCAGGGGCTACTGGAACTGGGGCAGGGGCTGGAGCCGCTGCTGGGGCTGCTGGTCTTGCCGCCGGAGCAGAAGCTTTTCCTGTAAAGCCCTCCTCTACAGTTACTTCATAAACATTTCCATTTACTGTAATTGTATAATTTTTCATGATTTTTTCCTCCTGATTTTTTCTTTCTTATTAGGATCTCTTCCAGTTAGAACCTGATTTTCTGCGGATAGAGCGGACAATAAGGCCCTCTGCCGGGATTTGCTGGGATGCTGAAATAGCAGCTGTGATAACTGCTACTAATTCCAGATCATCTGCCAGGTTTTCCCCGCCGGCTTCCTCAGACTGTGCCGGAGCCGGTTCTGACGTGTTTGAAACAGGTTCTGCCGGTTTTACAGGTGCTGGCTGAGGTACTGGCACTGGAGCCGCCGGTTTAATCGGTGCAGGCGCCGGAACATTTTCTTTCACAGCCTTGTCTTCCTTCTTCATTCCCCAGCTGTTTACCATTTTCAAACGGCTGATAATGAAGCTGATGAACAGCAGAACAACAAATACAGTTCCCATACCCATAAGCATGTTTAAGAAAGCCTTCTGCAGCTTCTCTCCTATAGAATAATCAGGAGTAAAAGTCATTTCTGTCACAGTAAGGACACTTCCGCCATAGCCGTCATCCTCTGCCTCGGCAGTAAGGACGAATTCCATAGTTCTCTGCTCATAGACAGCAGTCATCTCTATCTGATAAGTATCTTCCCCTTCCGCCTGTACTGTAACAGCCGGTTCTCCTGTCTCCTCGTCAGTCTGGATCAAAGGAGCTCCCATCTCATCTACCTGAAGTTTTCCCAGATCCTCTTTTACAGATTTCCAGGAGCTGAGGGCTGTAGAAATCACAGTATTCTCTGCTTTTTCAGCCTGTTTGATCTGCTCCTCCAGCTCCTCATCACTGTAAGCTGCAAATGTGGCCAGATACTGTCTGGATCCATTCATCAGGGTTTCCTCTATATCGGCTGTAACCTCTTCTGAACCGGCATCCTCTGTTTTCGCGCAGCCAGACAGGACAAAGAAGCAGGTTATCATAGATAGAAGGAGAAGCAGCCGTTTTATATTCTGTTTCATATATTGTCACCTCACCTTAGACTGTGCCATGCTTCTTGGATGGACGTCCCTCTCTTTTTGTGAATAACATCTCAAATGCGGCAATTACACGCTGTCTTGTCTCATCTGCCTTGATAATATCGTCCACATAGCCTCTTCCTGCCGCTGCCGCTGCGCTGGACTGAAGAGCCTCATACTCCGCTGCCTTGTCAGCGATAAGAGCCGCAGCCTTGTCAGAAGCATTAATTTCGTCTGCATACATAATCTTTACCGCTGCCGCCGCATCCATCATGCCGATTTTAGCATCCGGCCATGCGTATACAATATCAGCTCCAATGGACTTGCTGTTCATAGTCACATAAGAGCTTCCATAAGCCTCTCCAATCACAACTGTTACTTTCGGCACATCTGCATTGGCAAACGCATAGGTCAGACGGCCTGCCGCCTTTGCAATTCTTCTCTCTGTACACTTGGACTGCTTATAGCCCTTTACATTTACCAGAGTCAGAACAGGGATATTAAATGCATCACAGAAATTTACAAATTCTGCGGCCTTATCGCAGCCTCTCGCTCCCAGAACCGCCTCATACTCTGCTGTCTTTTCGTTTTCTTCATCTAATACCTCGGTGCGGTTTGCGACACAGCCCACTGTCATGCCGTTCAGGCGGATAAACCCGGTTACCATCTCCGGTCCATAGTTTTCCTTTACTTCAAAGAAGAAACCATTATCTGAAATCATGGAAAGTGCTTTTCCTGTATCTCCTTTGAAGCTTTCGATATTCTCACAGAGACGGTTTAAGTCATCTGTACACTCATCATAAGACATATCGTCCTCGTTATTAGCGGGAAGAACGGAAACCAGAGTCCGTACCTTGGCAAGAATCTCCTCCTCGCTTCCCACTCCATCAGCCAGTCCTGACTCGCTGCTCTGGAAATCTGCACAGGCAGTATCACACTTCTTGTCGTCATTTCCAGCGAGAGCATTTGGAGAATTAACAAACAGCTTTGCCTTCTCTTCCATGAAAACGAAATCTGCAATGGCAGAGGCAACCGCCATACCTCCCCCACAGGTTCCAAATACTGCACAAATCTGCGGAACTACGCCAGAAGCCATTGTCTGATTCAGATACATCTGTCCAAATCCGTCCAGTGCGTCTGTAGCCTCCTGGAGTCTTAAACCAGAACAGTCTACCAGGCCAATTACAGGAGCTCCCATTTTCATGGCCATCCGGTATACATTGGAAATTTTCTTCGCATGCATCTCACCCACAGAACCTCCCATAACAGAAGCATCCTGGCTGTATACATACACCAGATTTCCCTCAATCGTGCCGTAACCGGTAATTACGCCGTCAGCGCCAGTGTTCTGCGCCGCCATGTTGAAGTCAGTGCTTCTAGCCTTCACATAAGCGCCAACTTCAACAAAACTGTTATCATCAAGTAAAGCTTCAATTCTTTTACCTGCTGATGTGTTCGCTGAATTACTCATTTTGCAGTCCTCCATTTGAATTAGTTTGACTTGGTATGCTTAGTAAAAGAGATGGTTTACTCTTGCAGTCCCAATTTTGCCTAGTTTATATTGTATATGTTTATCACACAAATTGCAAGTTTTATTGTATGAAGCAATCTAATTTTCACACAATCGTAATATCTGTTTTGTTCAGGCAGAAAGCTGCGCAGCCTGAAAAACAAAGAACAGGATCTCCAGCTCCGCCGATTTTGGCAAATGCTGTAAAGACCCTGTTCTTTATACTGTTTCAGCCTCTTAATCTCTGTTCCTTGCGAAGAGTCTTAAGAGATACAGGAATATATTGATAAAATCCAGATACAGTTCCAATGCTGAGAAAATGGACGCCTTAGCCAACAGTTCCTCATTTCCAGAAAACATCTGGTAGTTTCTGCGTATCATTCCTACATCATAGGCAGTCAATCCCAGAAAAAGCATGATACCCACATAGCACATAACTGTTTCCATGGAAGTGAGATTTAAAAACATAGCCAGAAACTGGAATGCTACGAGGAAAATAAGTCCTCCGATTAAGAGGGGACGAATTCCTGACAGATCCACCTTAGCAACATAGGATACGCCGGCCATCAGACCAAAAAATACTGCCGTAGCTCCAAAAATGAACATCAGCATGCCTGAGCCGATAATCAGAAAGTACGCAGAAAATACCACTCCGTTTAAAGCTGAATACAGCAGAAACATTGCTCTTGCCGTTCCCACAGAAATCTTATGAACTCTGGCAGACATAAAAATTACTACTAAAAGCTCTGCGCCCGTCAGCATCAGAATTCCATAGCTGTTGGAAAATACTAACAGCACAAGGCCTGTAGCATAGCTGGCATAAGTCATGGCAAAGGTAACTAGAAGGCCGGCGAACATCCAGAGAAACGTCTTCGCCGTATATGCTGACAGGCTCTCTCTTTCACAGCTTTCAGCCTGTCCCCATTGATTCATAGAATTGTATTCCATACACACCATTCCTTTCTTTCAGGATTCGTCGAACTATACTCAGCTCACCTGTTTTATTGTATCCAGATTAGCACAGCAGCCGAAATCTGTCCACTGTTTTTATACATTTTAAGAACGCCTTTTTCTGCGCCTCAGTCTTGGAAGAGGAACATTGAATTTCTTCAGTGAACTAAAGCAGTAAAAATATACAAGGAATAAAATGCTGGTAATACTCCAGGTAAGCGGATAGCTGAACACCACCGTAAGGATGTCCGGCTTTAACGGAACAGCTACCAAAATCCAGAGCACTCTCAGGGCGCACACGCCTACTGCTGTCATGATCATTGGAATCCAGCAGTCACCAGTTCCTCTCAAAGCTCCGGAAAGAACCTCGATGCACACATAGGTAGCAAAGGCTGGAACCAGGAAATGAAGAATCTCCATTCCCTTCGCTATAACCGCAGCATCAGCAGTAAACATCAGGTAAATGTAACCGCCTCCCAGGTACAGAGCCACGCTTAAAATGGCTGTAATAAGGAAACTAAGCCCCAGACACACATAGATCCCCCGCTTCACCCTATCCAGCTTGCCTGCTCCATAATTCTGTCCGACAAAGGTGGTGATGGAAATGCCAAGAGCACTTATAATCATCCAGTAAACGCTGTCTATCTTGCTGTAAGCTGTCCAGGCTGCCACTGTATCGGTTCCCAGTGAGTTCACGCTGCTCTGGATAATGATATTGGAGGCTGAGTACATTACAGACTGAAGTCCTGCCGGCAGGCCAATCCGGACAATCCGCATCACCATAAACAAATTCAGCCTGATTTTTCGGATCACCAGCCTGTAGGAATCTTTTGTCTTAAGGAGCCGTATTATGATCAGAACGGCGCTGACCAGCTGGGAGGCAATCGTTGCAATAGCCGCCCCGCGTACATCCAGCCTGAGCCAGACAACCAGCACCAGATCCAGAACAATGTTAGTAAAACAGCTTGCCATCAGGTAATACAGCGGCCTCTTGGAATCCCCAATTGCCCTTAAAATACCGGCTCCCATATTGTAAATCAGGTTTGGAATAATTCCCAGAAAATAAATTCTGATGTAGGACAGAGAATACTGCATTATATCTTCCGGCGTTCCCATAGCCTGCAGCGCAATCGGCGAGAAAACAATTCCCACAACCATCAGGCCTACGCCGCAGACCAGAGAGAAGGCGACAGCCGTATGAACGGCCTCGCTGACTCTCTTTTCTCTTCCTCCTCCATAAAACTGGGAGATAATCACTGTCGCGCCGGAAGAAAGTCCCACGAAAAATCCAACCAGAAGGTTAATAAGCGTTCCTGTACTTCCTCCTACTGCCGCCAGCGCTTCTTTTCCTACGAAGCGCCCTACAATCACAGCATCTACCGTATTATAAAGCTGCTGAAAAAACGTACCAAATAAAATAGGAAAGAAAAAAATAAGGAGCTGTTTCCAGATTACACCCTCTGTTATGCCATTTCCCTGTTTTCCCTTCTTTCCCGCATTCCGCTCTTTTGCTATGGCATTCATACCTTCTCCCCTTTTCGTATTGTAAGGATTTATCTGTCTGATTTTGTTCCTGATTATCCGTTCAGTTCGGCAATTCTGGTAATCGCCACATAAATATGGGAAATTTTGTACCAGGTAGCGAAATCCACTATTCCCGTCTGAGGAAGACCAAAAATGGACTGGAACGCCTTCACTGATCGTTCTGTAGCCGGGCCGTAGATCCCATCTGGTGTCAGGCCCGGAACAGCTGTGTATACAGTCGCAATGGCATCCAGCTGTTCCTGAAGCTGTCGAACCTTATCCCCTCTGGAACCCCTGGCCAGCTCTGTTCCCGGATAGGAGGCCGGGATTCCTGAAATCTGCTCCGCTGTATTGATATACAAATCGCTTCCATAGAAATTTCTGAGAATTTCCATCGGACTATAGCCTTGCTCTCCCAGTGCGCAGGAACCCCACTGAGTCATCCAGCCCGGACAGCTGACCTTTCTGCCGTCACAGTACTGGGTGAGTATAGGCTGTTTTACATCCGGCCTGGACAGATAGCTGTCAAAAATATCATCCACTACCACAGAAATCGTATCGAAAATATCTCGTCCATAAATCCACTTGTGGTCAAAAGCCGTGGAAGAGGTGATAGTAAAATCATATCCCTGATTTCTGTACCACTCTGTATAGACGCGGTTCAGCGTAAACGACATAATAGCCAGCACATTGGCTACAATAGAAGACTGAGGCCAGGTAGCATAGATCTCGCTGCTGGCCACATTCTTTATGTAGTCTCTGTAGGGCACGTAATAATCCTTTGCGCTTCTGTCAGTAGGAACTCCATCATGAACAACCACCGTCTGAGGGACAACCACACGGCTCAGCACAATCTCTCCGCTCTCCCGGACTGGCTTCACCTCCGCCTCCGCAATCTTAGGAGGATACGTTTCATAAAGCGTATGTCCCGGAATCCTGACCAGCTTCATCTCTGCTGTGGGAATTTTCACTGGCCGCAGCCGTACCGGCTGAATCGCCGTCACCCCCGGCAGAATTTCTGTTCCTATAACCTCTGCATCCTCATAGCCTGGCGCTGAAATTTTCAGATTATACACACTGTATGGCCTTATGGTGTTCTGACTTTCCAGGCTGAGGGCTTCCTCAGGGGCAGCTAATTCCACCTGCTCGGTCTGTCCTGACTGATCAGTGGGAAGCTCCTCAAGAACTCTGCCTCCCTCGCCCGGCTCCTGGATCGTCACCACCGCGTCTGTTACTGGAAAATTGTTTTCTTCGTTCACTACGTCTACCTGAAGATATCCCCTGCTTTCAGCAGCAGCCTCACACACCTGTAAATCTGGTCTATATCGTCTCATCACATCAGCCTTTCTGACATCTGCTCTCTGGTTACTATATGATATAGACTGATTTTTGTGTATATGACACTGTTTCCGTAAAATCAAATCCTAGCTGATGAAATTTAAGACGCTTTCTCTACTCCATCGGAGCGGTTGCCTTCTCCAGCCAGATTCTGTCTCCCTCAGAAAGATACGGAGCCATTACCTCGTACACCTGTCTGTGATATTCGTTTAGAAGCTCCAGATCCCTCTTCTCCAGCCATCTGGTGTCAATGGCGTCTCTGTCAATGGGAACCCATGTCAGGTTTTCAAATTTCATAAACTGACCGTACTCATTTTTTACATCCTTCACACAGAGCATAAGGTTTTCTGTTCTGATTCCGAACTTTCCTTCAAAGTACAGGCCTGGCTCGTCAGAGGTTACCATGCCCTCCTCAAACACCGCATTATCCTGGCGCTCCGGAACTACTCTCCAGCGGACGCCGTTAGGACGCTCATGAACATTTAACAGATATCCTACTCCATGGCCTGTGCCGTGATTGAAGTCAAGTCCTTCTCTCCAAAGCAGCTCTCTGGCAGCAAAATCAAAATTGTAGCCGTGGCAGCCGTAAGGGAATCTCACATTCAGAAGCCTCAGCATGCAGGCAGCCACCAGGGTAAAGCATTTCCTCTCCTCCTCCGTAACCGGTCCCAGCGCAATGGTTCTGGTGATATCTGTCGTTCCCTCGTAATACTGTCCGCCGGAATCTACCAGATAAAGTCCTCTTGGCTCCAGCTTCTTATTAGTCTCCGGAGTGGCTGAATAGTGGCAGAGAGCCGCGTTCTCCCCGTACGCGGAAATGGTTCCAAAGCTCAGTCCCAGATTTCCTTCTGTGTCAAATCTCAGCTGATCCAGGTGTCTCTGAACAGACATTTCATCCATATCCAGCTTTCCGATATTCTCCTTCATCCAGCGCAGATGACGGATCATAGCCACAGCGTCCTTGATGTGGGCCTTCCGCATATTTTCCATCTCCACCGGGTTCTTCACTGCCTTAGCGGCAGCAGTAGGATTCATCTGATTTACAATTTCATTGCTCTCATCCAGACTTTGACAGATAGCGAAATTCACGCGGCTCTTTTCCAGCAGGATTCTCTCGTTGCGGAAGGTTTTGGCAAGCACATAAATATCGTCGTAAGGCTTCACCTTCACTCCCAGATCCTCCAGATAAGCTTTTGCCTGGCTGTCCAGAGTCTTTTCGTTAATAAAGAGGAAAAACTTGTCTTCCGTCACAACGGCGTAGGAAAGCACCACCGGATTGCATGGCACATCGTTTCCGCGAATATTTAACAGCCATACAATATCGTCCAGAGTCGTTAAAATATGAACAGTGGCCCTATTTTTCTTCATCGCTTTTCTCAAATCAGCAATCTTGTCCTTCGCTGATTTTCCTGCATATTTGACATCCAGAACCCACACTTTTTCAGCCGGAAGGCTGGGGCGTTCCGTCCAGAGAGTGCCGACTAAGTCTTCTTCACTGGCAGCAGTTACCGATTTCTTTTGAAGACGTGACAGCAGTTCTTCGCCCAATTCCTCATTCACTACGCGGCCGTCAAAACCCAGCACACCGTGTTCCGGCATCTCCTCAGCCAGATATTCCTCGATAGAAGGAACTCCCTCCTGTCCCATCTTAAACAGCTTAACCTCACTGCCCTGCAGCTGCTTTCCAGCCTGCACAAAATAACGGCCGTCTGTCCAAAGCCCAGCTTCCTTCTGAGTAATTACTGCTGTTCCGGCAGAGCCTGTAAAACCTGTAATAAACTTTCTGCACTCAAAATGGCTTCCCACATACTCTGATTCATGGAAATCTGAAGTGGGAACCAGGTAAGCGTCGATTCCTCTCTCCTTCATCATAGCGCGAAGCGCCTGAATTCTCTCATTTACTGTACCCATCTTAAAAACCTCCTTTATCCCTTACAGCAGGAAAATGTTATGCTTTTCTGCTTCTGCCCTGATGCCGTCCGGCCAGATAGAAGACTGCACCTCTCCGATGTGAGCTTTTCTCAAATAGAACATACAGATTCTGGACTGTCCGATACCGCCGCCCACTGTACACGGCAGCTTTCCTGCCAGCAGCTCTTTCTGGAAGGACAGCTCTGCCCGCTCCTCACAGCCTGCTTTCTGTAACTGTTCTCTTAAAACTGCCTCATCCACACGGATACCCATGGAAGACAGCTCCAGCGCAATATCAAGAACCGGATAGTATACAATAATATCGCCGTTTAATTTCCAATCGTCATAGTCCGGAGCGCGGCCGTCATGCTTCTCCCCTGATTTCAGTTTATCACCGATCTGCTCAATAAACACTGCCTTGTGGAGCTTCGCAATCTTATACTCCCTCTCCTTGGGAGTGCAGTCCGGATACATGTCCTCCAGCTGCTGAGTGGTCACAAATTCAATGTGATCCGGCAGATATCTGCCTATGTATTCGTACTCATAGGCCATGTAGTCCTCTGTCACCTTGAGAGCTTTATATACGGCCTTTACAATCAGCTCCAGCGTTTCCCTGGTGCGTTCTTCCCTGGTAATAATCTTTTCCCAATCCCACTGATCCACATAAAGAGAATGAATATTATCCGTATCTTCATCTCGGCGGATTGCGCTCATGTCTGTGTAGAGGCCCTCGCCAGGCTGAAATCCATACTGCTTCAGCGCCATTCTCTTCCACTTTGCCAGTGAATGAACAATCTCCGCCGGCCGATCTTTCTGCTCCTTAATTCCAAAGGATACCGGGCGCTCCACTCCATTCAGGTTGTCATTCAGTCCTGATTCCGGAAGCACAAACAGGGGCGCGGAAACTCGCGTCAGATTCAGCTGTTTGGCCAGCTCCCTCTGGAAAAAATCCTTAATAATTTTAATCGCCACCTGAGTCTCTCTAAGGCCGATGGCCGGTTCATAGTTTTCTGGTACAATCAAGTGTTCCATGATGCAGTCCCCTTACGTCTTTCTCATTTTTTCATTTCATTCATTGACAATTAATTATAACACCTCTCGATTCGTTTGGGAATATCCCAGTTTCTTCTTTTCAGGTATTTTTACTAAATTCACAGAAAATTTTCTGCCTCGCTGTAAGGAAAAAATAAGGGAAAGGACTCTGAATTTTCACATTTGTGTGGTACAGTATAGAAGAAATATAAGATTGGCAAATTACTGCCACAGTTCACAGGAGAATAGTTATGACTTACCTAAAAGATGATAAACACAAAAGCAAAGCGGGCACCTCTCCCAGAGGCTCATATCCGCACTGCGGGCATGATGCAGCATCTGAAATAAATGCGCTGGCAGAACCAGAGCGCCTTTCCGGGCGCGGACACAGCCGAAGACGTCCTTCTTGTGCAAAGCAGGATGAATCTGAAGGTTCTGTTTTTACTGAACATTGTGGAGAAGGCGCTTATGAACCTGCTCCTGCCAGACAAAAAAAGGCCAAAAAGAAAAAGAAGAAAAAGAAATCCTTTTCTCTCCCTTCTCTTCCCAAAATAAAGTTTCCCGGAAATCTCGCTGCCTTGATTTCGAGAATTTCCCAGCTGGTCTGCTGCCTGCTCATGGCAAAAGCTGCATGGCTTCCTCTCGCTCCTCTCCTAAACGGACGGGAAGGACTGGGTTCTGTCCGTGTTTTAATTACAGAACGAAATTACAGCCTGGCCTGCTACCTGGCTTTGGCTGGTGCTTACCTGGCCTTTACAGCCCTGTCAGCGCTCTGGATTTTGACAAAACGCCATTTTGCAAGCGGAGATCGTGTTGTCAGTGCAGATATGGGACGAGGCATAACCGCCTTTCTCCTTCTGGCTCTGGCATTCTGGAGCGCACCGCTGATTCAGCAGGCTCTGGCCGGCCAGCCACTTCTTCCGGGGGCCGGCCGATTCCTGGAAATCATGGTTTCTCTTTCAGAGCCTCTGTTAAAAACCTGCGTTCTGGGTCTGCTTCTGAGCCTGCTGCGGAAAATTTTAAAAAAATAGCGCGGATCGGGTTCCTCTATGCGCGCGGGAAAATTTCTCTCATATACACGAAACAAAGCCGGAAGGCGCCAGCCCGGCAGACAGCTGTGCTTTTTAAGCCCCTATCTCCTCACCAGACCAGCGCCTTCTGGCTGCCAAATGCTTCATACAGCAGGATCTTCTACTCTTCCAGCAATCCGCAGGCAATTCTGACTGCGTCCTCCACACAGCCTGGACAGGTTCTGAGGACTCCCTTTCCTGTCAGCCCTTTCAGCTCCATACAGCTGGTTGAACCATTTTTCTCAAGGAACTGCGCTCCCACCTGTCTGACTATGCCATAAGTAGATGCTTTTGTTGTGGGGTTCTCCTTTCCCTGGCTGTTTTGAAAACCAAGAGCCGCCACAGCTCCGGAAACAGCCCCGCAGGTCTCATGCATCTGTCCCATTCCGAGGCCAAAGCCTTCCATCAAACGAAAGCACAGCTCCTCATCTGCTCCAACCTCTCCGCTTAAAGCGCAGGCTACGGCCTGGGCACAGTTATATCCCCTTCGATGAAGCTCTGCTGCCTTTTCCACCAGCTCTTCCACTCTCTCTTCTGTCATCCTGTTTCTCCTTCTGCATATATATTTTATTTTCACTAGCATTTACTGTGCAGTCTGCTTTGACATCCTGTCAAAAAATCTGCTTCTGCAATTATAACGGATCTTCTGAAATTTTCCTATAGAAACCTATAGAAAAATATAAAGAAAAATAAAAGTATCTATATTCATGAAAAAATATTTTTTTCAAAAAATAAAAATAGGGCTTCCATTTTTGATGATTTGTGCTATAATAGGAAACACCGGGGTATGGCGTAGCTTGGTAGCGCGCTCGGCTGGGGGCCGAGAGGTCGCAGGTTCAAATCCTGTTGCCCCGATTTCAGAGGACAGAGAATTGTGTTATTGCATAATTCCCTGTCTTTTTGCTTTATTGGAACTGTTGAATAAACCAATACAAGGAGGAACGCCTATGATCAGCTTCGACTTAGATATGACTCTATTGGATCACAAAACCGGACAAATCACTCCCAGCGCCCTGAAGGCTGTGGAACTGCTGAGGAAACACCACAAAATTGTTCTGGCTACAGGAAGGGATATGGATAATTATTACAGCTGCAAATACCGCGATATCCTGAGACCGGATGGAATCGTACATATGAATGGAACCAAGGTGACAGCAGGAAATACTCTGCTTTATGAACACACCTTTGACCAGACTCTCTTGAAAGAACTGCTCTCCTACTGTGATAAGCAGGGCTTTGCCATCGGTGTAACTGTGGGTGATGATGATTTTTATATCCACCCTGAAGTAGTGGAAGAAAGTGATCAGATGCACTGGGGCATTTCCGGCAGACGATTCGGCGATCCATGGCAGCTTTTAAACATGAAAATACGGACTTTAGCATTTGTAGGAAATGAACGTCAGGCTGCCCAGATTGAACAGAATTTTCCAACGCTCCGGCTTCCTTTGTTTGCAGGAAAGCACGGCGCAGATGTAATCGAAAAAGGGCACTCCAAGGCAGATGGGCTGCGCCTTTTAGCAGAATATTTTGGAGAGGATCCTTCTTTAAAGGATACCGTGGCCTTTGGGGACAGTATGAATGACATAGAAATTATACAGGCTGCCGGAACTGGAGTCGCCATGGGAAATGCAATAGAAGAGCTGAAGGCCTGCGCTGATTTCGTTACAGATTCCATTGAAAAAGACGGAATCTGGAAGGCCTGCTCCCATCTGAATCTGTTTTAAGGCTTTTAAGATTAAGTATTTCATTCCCGCGCAGCGCCCTTAGGCTCCTGCGCGGAATTTATGTGCTTCCTTCAAAATTTCTGCCAGCCTGTCCGCACTGATATGTTTCTTTTCCATCAACTGCGCCAGACAGCGCAAATCCTCCTCCTTTTGCTGCTTCTTCAATTCTTTTTCTCTCTGTTTCAGTTCCTTTAACTGAGCTTCCTGAGAAGCAATCAGTTCTCTCAGCTCTTCCAGTTTTTCTCTGCATGTTTTTCTTCTGCCTCTTGGCATATATTCTGCCTCCTTTTTCCATAAGACTAAAATAACATCTGAAACACCGCTTTCTGCCTGAAAGCACCGCTGCGATTTGGAGCGTTAAATTCCAGACTCAAACACTATAATATATGCAAAAAAAAGCTGCAGCAGAACAAAAAACATGATTATTCCCGTCAGAACAGATCAGAATCTTATGCCAGCCTCCCTCTGACAATACTTTTTAAAAATATACCCTTTCCGGGAACAGTGAACGTGCTGTCAAACATATGATAAAATTGTAAACTAATCAGGAAAGGGCAAATGAAATATGAGTTGCTATGATCAGCAGTATTCCGGCGTGAAAGAAAAAGAACCATTTTCTTCCCGCTCCATACGCAGTCAGATTGGAAATTCCTCTGCCAGAGACTGGCGCAGTGCCAATATCATGCCGGGCAGAGACAGGGTTTCCGGTCAGGAATATCAAAAGGATCCAATTGTAGAACGCCAGGCTCTGTACGGGCAGTATGGAGAATGGGGCTGGAGCTGCCCAAATCCCGGCAGCTGCCCTCCATGGCAGAATACTGATACAGAACAAAATCAAGCTGCAGCACCAGGATGCCAGACAGCTCCAGAACCTGGTCCTGGCCCTATTCTAAAACCTGAACCAAGAAACAGCTCTGAAGAAAATCCTTCTGTCTCCGGCTGCCCGATTGATTTTTCTAAATATCCTGTGGGTATGGCCTATGTTCCCATGCAGCGCTGGGGAAAAACCTATGACTTAGACAATGGTTTTTTCAGGGGAACCATTTTCCCGGATCTCGATCTTCCATTCTTAGCAGGGAGGTGTATCTGATGTTTGGAACAATGACAAATAACAGCAGCAATTCCGTCACAAATTCTACAGACAAAGATGCTCTTATGCGCCGTATCGATCAGGCCAGTTTTGCAATGGATGATGTTGTCCTCTATCTGGATACTCATCCAACGGATCAGGAAGCGTTAAATTACTATCATTATGTTGCTGGACTCCGCAAAGAAGCCTTAGAAAGCTGGCAGGCTCAATATGGTCCCCTTCTGGTTGACGCTGTCAAAAATACAGACCGCTGGACCTGGGCAGCAGAAAAGTGGCCATGGGAAGGGGAGGTGTAACCTATGTGGAGATATGAAAAACGGCTTCAGTACCCAGTTAAAATCACTCAGACGAATCCTAAAATTGCGCAGTTTATTATGAGTCAGTATGGCGGGCCCGATGGGGAGATCGGCGCCTCCATGCGCTACCTCTCTCAGCGCTATACTATGCCTTACGCTGACGGGAAAGGCCTTCTAACCGATATTGGTACCGAGGAACTGGCTCATATGGAGATCGTGGCTGCTATTGTCTGCCAGCTCACAAGAAACCTGACACCTGATCAGATTGAAGAATCCGGCTTCGGCCCTTACTACATTGACCACACTACAGGAATCTGGCCGCAGGCCGCCGGAGGCATCCCCTTTAATTCCTGCGAATTCCAGGTAAAAGGAGACGCCATCACAGATCTGACAGAGGATCTCGCTGCGGAACAAAAGGCCCGCTCCACTTATGATAATATTCTCCGTGTTGTAAAAGATCCTGATGTCTGCGATCCAATCCGTTACTTGCGTGAACGTGAAATTGTTCACTACCAAAGATTCGGTGAAGCTTTAAGAAATCTGCAGGATCGCCTGGACAGCAAAAACTTTTACGCCTTTAACCCTGAATTTGATCGTGTAAAATAATTGAACCACTTCTTCAACATCTGAAAATCTCTGATTTTCTTGATCTGCAGTCTTACAGATAGCGTGAAAAAGAAAGTTTTTCTTCTGTAATTATGGAAAACTTTCTTTTTCACCTGACAGCTTCCGCTCCTTTTGTTTTTTAATTCTCAAGCAGTTCTGCTGCTGAATGATTCAAAATATCTGCCAGCTTTTCCACTGTCTCTCTGTCCGGCCCTTCCAGCACAAGTTCCATCCCTTCCCGATACAAATCTGCAAATATACTAATTTGACGGACAGGCCCGGTAAAACCGGCACGAATTTTTTCTGCAGACTGTATAGTTTTGCACTGTGCTCTGCAGGACCAGGCTCCGCTGTTTAAATGAATGATCGAATGAATCTGAAACATACTGCCTCCTGTTTTAATATGTTTGGAACCTATTGTCCCCATGTACATACCATATATTATAAATAATAATTAATCAAGGAGATATTTATATGTGTTGTTTTAGAAGATATAGTAACTGTGGATGTCAGAGACGATGCTGCCGGTGCTGTGCAAACTGCTGTGACGATACCAATACTTCCAATTCCTGCTGCGGCAATACCTCTTCCAGTTCCTGCTGTTCTGGAAATGCCTGCTATCGAAACGGCTATAATGACGGCTATGCTGCCGGCTGTCAGACTGGTTATCAGAACGGTTATGATGCCGGCATTGCAAACTGTATTATGCCGCTGAACAACAGCGGTTCCTCTGGAGGATGTGGATGCGGCGCATAGTCCTCCATTCTGTAACTGAGTTTTCTGCCGCTGCATAAAGCTGTCAGACAGAAACTGCCGCAGGAAATTGCTCTGCGGCAGTTTCCTTATCTTGAAGCTATCCTCTCCATTCATAAATTACTTACGTTCTGTTCAAAGATTGTTTACAATTTCTCCAAATCCGGTACACAAACTCTCTCTATACTAATAACCATAGAAACCAAATACTTCTCGAAAGAGACAGTAATATTTTTTTCATAATAAGCCGGGCAGATATCTGTCCGGCTCCTCCTCTTTTATAGACCTCTCCCTAAAAAACAAAGTTTCTCTGTCATTTCCTTGCTTTATCTTAATTTTATCTTTATTTTATCTTTATCTTATCTTTATTTTATTCTGCCCTTTTGCTATAATAGCCATATGATCTCAGATGCAGGCAAGACATGCTGAAGGGAACAGTCTTTTCAGGCGCCTCCTGCAGATATTAAAGTACAGAAGATATACTGTCGGAATGGAGTAACTGTTTTATGAAAATTATTATCATTGGCTGCGGAAAAGTCGGGCGGGCCTTGACAGAGCAGCTGGTTTCCGAAAATCACAACATCACTGTTATTGACACAAATCCCAAGAAAATTCAGACTATTACAGAAGATTTAGATGTAATGGGAATCATCGGAAACGGAGCAAGCATTACTACTCTTTTGGAGGCTGGGGTATCACAGGCTGATATCCTCATCTCCGTTACCGGTTCAGACGAACTAAATCTCCTATGCTGCCTGATTGCCAGAAAAGCTGGACGCTGCCAGACGGTCGCCAGGGTCAGAAATCCTATGTACAGCCAGGAAATTGACTTTATCAAAGCGCAAATGGGCGTATCTATGATTATCAACCCTGAGCTGACTACAGCGCGGGAGATCGAAAAACTGCTTCGCTTCCCGGCAGCCAGCAAAATTGATACGTTTGCGAACGGCAGAATTTACCTTGTGAAACTGAAGGTGGATAATCAGATCCCTCTCGACGGCGTGAGGGTCATGGATCTGCCTGCCCGATCCGGCAGTGATATTTTAGTATGCGCTGTAGAGAGGGACGATACCGTCTACATTCCCGATGGAAATTTTATTCTGCGTGAAAATGATGCCATCTCATTTGTAGCATCCAAGGAGCAGGTACACCGTTTCCTAAAGCATTTTTCTCTCCCAGTCAAGCCAGTGCAGTCTGTAATGATTGTCGGAGGCGGAACTATCGGCTACTACCTGGCTAAACAGCTTCTTAAAAACGGTGTCAGGGTAAGGATTGTGGAAAACAGCCTGGAACGCTGTGAGGCTCTCAGCAGCCTTCTGCCCGGTGCGACAATCATTCATGGTGATGGTACAGATCGTCATCTTTTAATGGAAGAGGGACTGGGACAGGCGGAAGCCTTTGTCACTCTGACGAATCTGGATGAGGAAAATATTCTTCTGGCTCTCTTCGCCAAGAAAAATTCAAAGGCAAAGCTGATTTCAAAAGTCAACCGGCTGGCTTTTGACGATATTATTGAAGGACTGGATATCGGCAGCGTTATTTATCCTAAATATTTAACAACTGACTATATTATCCAGCATGTTCGCAGTATGCACCATTCTGCAGTTAACACTATCGAAACATTGTATCGGCTGCTGGATAACCGGGTGGAAGCCTTGGAATTTTCTATCCTGGATACCTGTCCTGTGACAGATATCCCTCTTGCCAAGCTTAAAATAAGGCCCGGCCATCTGATCTGCTGCATCCGCAGGGGAGAACAGGTCCTGATCCCCAGAGGCCACGATTCTATTCAAGTAGGTGATTCTGTTATCGTAGTAACTCTGGAACGAGGGCAGCAGAATATCCTGGATATTCTGGAGCATTAAGGAGGTAGCACTGTGAATTATGCAATGATCGCCTATGTAATCGGGTGGATTTTGAATTGTGAAGGCTTCTTGATGCTGCTCCCCTGCCTGACCGCTGTCATCTATCAGGAAGCTGCCGGTTTTTCTTTTTTGGCTGCCATGGGACTGTGTTTCCTGTTCGGCGCTCCCCTGACAATGAAAAAACCGAAAAACATGGTATTTTATACTAAAGAAGGTTTTGTATCGGTTTCCTTAAGCTGGATTGTTCTGAGTGTCATGGGATCTCTTCCCTTTCTGTTCAGCGGCTCCATCACGAATCCAGTGGATGCGCTGTTTGAGACAGTTTCTGGATTTACCACGACAGGAGCCAGCATTTTAAGCGAGGTGGAATCTCTGCCCCGATGCATTCTTTTCTGGAGAAGCTTTACCCACTGGATTGGGGGCATGGGAGTTCTGGTATTTATTTTAAGCCTTCTTCCCCTGACAGGCGGCTACCATATGAATCTGATGAAAGCAGAAAGCCCTGGTCCGTCTGTAGAAAAGCTGGTTCCTAAAATACAATCCACTGCTAAAATCCTGTACTCGATTTACATGGCTATGACTATTTTGGAAATTCTGCTTCTCCTGGCTGGAAATATGCCTCTTTTTGATGCCTTGACCACTACCTTTGGAACAGCGGGAACTGGCGGCTTCGGCATAAAAAACGACAGCATGGCCAGTTATTCTCCCTACCTGCAGAATGTAGTCACTGTATTTATGATTTTATTTGGAATCAACTTTAACTTCTATTTTCTGCTTTTAATGCGGAAGCCGAAAAAGGCGATGAAAAACGAGGAGGTGCGCTGCTATCTGGCAATTATCGCCATCACCATCTCCATCATTACCTTTAATATACGGGGCCTGTACCCATCTGTCATGGAAGCCTTTCAGCAGGCGGCCTTCCAGGTAGGATCTATTATCACAACTACCGGCTATGCGACCACGGATTTTAACAGCTGGCCTCAGGTTTCGCGTACAATCCTTGTCATGCTGATGTTTGTAGGCGCCTGTGCCGGAAGTACAGGCGGCGGAATCAAGGTATCCCGTTTTGTAATCCTTTTAAAAACTGTCAACAAAGAACTCCACCTGTTTCTTCATCCCAAGGGAGTACGCAAAATTTCCATGGACGGCAAGGTAGTAGAACATGAGATCGTTCGATCCATCAATGTATTTATGACTGCCTATGTTCTTGTTTTCGCTTTTTCTATTTTATTGGTAGGTTTTGACAATCACGATTTGATCACAAACTTTACTGCTGTAGCTGCTACCTTGAATAATATCGGCCCAGGCCTGGAGCTGGTTGGACCATCCCAAAATTTCGGACTCTTTTCTGATCCTGCTAAATGTGTACTGATTTTTGATATGCTGGCCGGAAGACTTGAGTTATTCCCACTTCTCCTGCTCTTTGTAAAAGATACGTGGAAGAAGTTCTAAAAAGTTTTCTATAACAAAAAAAGAGGAGTCTGTTTCCCTGCTCCAGTTAAGAGCGCTGGAAAACAGACTCCTCTTTTTTAATATCAGGCTTTTACCTCTTTTGCCTGTTTCTTTAACTGATTGCTCAGATATTTAATAATATCTTTCCTCGTAACAATTCCAATAAAGTTCTTCTGATCATCCAAAACAGGAACAAAGTTCTGATTCATAGCTTTATCCAGCAGATCCTCCATATCAGAATCTGCAAATACCGGCTGGTTGTCAAGTCTTCTGGGAACTTCCGTTACCTGAACCCGTTCCAATCCTTTAAACGTAAAATCATACTTATTCTTAATGCCCCAAAGCAAATCTCCTTCCGTAATAGTTCCCACATACCGTCCCTGACGGCTGATAATCGGCATGGCCGCATATTTATAGCTCTCCATCTTCTCGAGAGCCTCATCCAGAGTATCATCCTCATAGATTAAAGCCACATCGCTTTTAGGCGTTAAGAAAAATAAAATATTCATTCTGTAATTCTCTCCTTCTTCCAGTTCTGCAGAACACTTCCTGCATCAAAATATGCGCTAATATCCCAGCTCCTCGTTCACAAATAAGATCTCTGCCTTCACACCATAGGTCGGCCGTTCTAAAATCACAGTAGCCCGGCAGATACGGGCCTCACTGATGCAGTCAAAGCACCTTTCTCCTGTCCGGCTGCAGGGAGTATTAGTTTTAAGTCTTTGGGCATTTAGCGGAGCAGCCACATTCCTGGCCCTGGACAGGGCTGCATTTAAATCCTTCTCGATCTTATTCATCCCCACCACAAAATAAACCTTTTCAGGGCCGTACAGAGTCTGGGCGACACGGTTTCCCGTTCCATCGATATTTACCAGTTCTCCTGTCTCCGCCACACCATTAACGCTTGTTATGTAGATCTGAGCCTCTCTGGCCTCTGCCAGCGTTTCTGTCCCTGGTTTATTCCAATGCCATATTACCTCATTTTCCTCTGAAAGCACATCAAAAAGCCCCATCTCCTGTAAAGTAACAGAGCCTCCGAAGGCCACCCTCTGCCCTTTAATCTGGGCTTTCAGATATTCTGCTGCCTGCTCCTTTGTCTCGAAAAAAGAGGTCTTAAATTGGTGCCCTTCAAAGTTTTTCTTAAGCACTTCCTGGTTCATTCTCTAGTTCACGTCCCTTCTTTTATCCTTCTATGATCTTAACTTTTTCCTGGTAAGATGTCAACTGTAAAACAAAAGGAAGAAAAGAAATTTTCCTGATTCCAATTAAAGGTCACTGAAAAATCTCTTTTCTCCCTTTTATGAGTGCATATAAGTGCAGCTGGCAGTTCTAATCACAGCAGTGGATCTGTCTTTTACTTTTTTTACTCCAGATAATCCAATGCGTCTACAGGCTGTCCTCCCTGTTTTAATTCAAAAAATACGTTATTTCCTTCTGTAGCATAGTATTTCGTTGGCTCAGCTACATAGCCGATAATATCTCCCTTGCAGAGGTATTCTCCTTCCAGGGCTTTTACGTCCTTCAGCTGGCCGCAGACAGCTGTGTACTCGTTTCCCAGATCCATGACCACATAGCTGCCAATTTCTTCATTTACCCCACACTCTGTCACTCTTGCATTGGCCGGAGCCTGTACAGGGCTGCTTACATCGCTCTGGATAATAAGCGCTGGATTGCACTTATACTGATCCAGCGTAGGAAAATAAATGGTCGCATCCATGCTGTAATCCAGAAGAATATTCCCCGTTACAGGCCAGGCCAGTTTATCCGCCTCCTTAAAGTCGAGAGCCAGAGCCTTTGCTCCTGTCTTTGACGCGGCCTCACTGTTCTCTGTCCTGCCTGCCCCTGAAGGCTCTCGTGCAGGACGGTCCTCCTTGGAATACTCAGCATCAGAGCTTCCCGCTACCTTAATATCATCTCTGTTTTCCTCTGCATCCTGTTTTCCCTCTTTCTCCTCTGTGCGCGGATCCTGCTCTACAATATATCCGCCTGTCTCCGGAACCTCCAGATATGGATTTTCCTCCACTCTGTCGTTTCCCTGTCTGAATCTGACTGCGCCTGCTGCGGCAACAATAGTCAGCAGGCCTAACACCATCATTCCAAGGAGAATTTTATCCTTGAACAACTGGTTCATTTTCTCTTTCACGCTTATCACCTCGGTAATATTCTTACCAAACCGAAGCGGCTTATTCAAAAATCAGATCAATATTTTTATAATAATAGTTCAGCAGATCCTCTGCCATATATCCTTCTTTGGCCTTCTCATTGGCTCCCCACTGATCAAAACCGTAACCGTGTCCTTCTCCTTTGACCAGGCAGCGGATGCTTCCTTCCATCTTCTCAAAAGAAAAGGCCGCTGACTTAAGTCCCAGCGCATATTGAATCTTCTCTCCTGAGTAAAGCTTTTCTCCCGCTTTCGCCTGAATGACATACCCGGCTTTATCTCGTTCCACAATCTGAAGACTTTGGAAGGCCTCATCCGGCACAAGCTGCAAAGAATCATCCATCTCATTCAGACGCCTGCAGAATTCTTCCGGAGTGAAGCTCACTGCCGTCAAGTATCCTTCTGCCTCCACATCATTTCCGCAGTCCACAGAAACCAGATAAGGATGAAGACTATCTCCTGTCCTGGTTTTTCCTGCACTGATTTTATGAAATAAAGGCTCAATCGGCGCTCCATCAAAAGCTATGATCGTTCCTTTTGTCTCTCTGGCTGCATCAGCAAACTTTTGATAGTAATCCAGAAAGTTTTCCTTTCCCCACGCTTTTCTCATTTCTCCCTCTGTCATAATATCGGCGTCAATGGCAGACTCCGGAATGGAATTCTCCTCTCCCATCAGGCTGTAAAGATATGTTCTGGCAATGATCATCTGAGCTTTTACAGTCTCTTTCTCATAATCAGCAGGTATCTGCATAGCTGCCATTCCAATAATATAGTCCTCAGCAGAGACAGGGTATCCTTCACCGCCCCGATCCAATATTACCATCCGCTTTTCCGCAGCGCTGCTTTCCATCTGAATCATTTCCCCTGCCCTGCCTGTCCATGCCAGAGTAAACAGATAGGGAAATAGTAGTAGGCTGATACACAGAGCTGCAGTCTGTTTCATGGAAAATCTCTCCTTTATTATTTTATACGATATCAATACTCCTAACAGTTTATGTGCAGGTTTTATGATTTATGACCAGAAGAAAACAGCAGATACATGAGAAAACTTTTTCCTTGTGTGCACCCAAAGAAAGAAGGAACTGTTCTGCCCCTGCCGGAGCAAAACAGTTCCTTCTTTCTATATAGTCAGAATATTTTCTACAATTCTACCTGTATCTTTTTCAGATGCCAGATGTCCTTTACATACTCTTCAATCGTTCTGTCGGAAGAGAACTTGCCTGCGCTGGCTGTGTTTAACAGAGCCGCTTTTGCCCACCAGTCCTCGTTCTTGTAGGCCTCCTCCACTCTCTTCTGAGCCTCTGCATAGGAGCGGAAATCCTTCAGAATAAAGTATGTGTCAGCCTTTGCGCTGTTCTTTGTATTTAGGAGAGAGTTATAAATATCTCGGAACAGCTCTGGATTCTCAGGAGCAAAGTAACCATTGATCAGCTGCATCAGCACTCTTCTGATCTCCTGGTCTGTGTTGAAAATTTCAACTGGATTGTAACCGCCGTTGTTCTCATATCCAATAACCTCATCAGAGGAGAGTCCGAAAATAAAGGCGTTTTCCTGCCCTACCTCCTCCACGATCTCCACATTGGCTCCGTCCATGGTTCCCAGCGTCAGGGCGCCGTTTAACATGAACTTCATATTGCCTGTGCCGGATGCCTCCTTGCTGGCAGTGGAAATCTGCTCGCTGACGTCAGCTGCGGCAAAAATCAGCTCTGCGTTGGAAACACGGTAGTCCTCAATAAACACAACCTTGATCTTTCCGTTGATAGAGCGATCGTTGTTGATCACATTGGCAACAGAGTTGATAAGCTTAATCGTTTTCTTGGCAATCTGATAGCCTGCAGCCGCCTTAGCTCCGAAGATAAAGGTTCTGGGAACCATTTCCATGTTCGGATTGTCCTTCAGCTGGTTGTACAGGTACATGATATGGAGGATATTCAGCAGCTGCCTCTTGTACTCATGAAGCCGCTTAACCTGGACATCGAAAATAGATCTTGGATCCACATCAATTCCATTATGCTCCTTGATATATTTTGCCAGACGCAGCTTATTATGATACTTAATATTCATAAACTCCTGCTGGCATTTCTTATCATCTGCATAGATTTTGAGCTTCCCAATCTTGGAAAGGTCTGTAATCCACTCGCTTCCGATCTTATCTGTCACCCATGCGGCCAGCTCCGGATTTCCATGAAGCAGGAAACGCCTCTGGGTAATGCCGTTTGTCTTATTATTAAACTTCTCCGGCATCATTTCATAGAAGTCCCTCAGCTCCTGATTCTTTAAAATCTCTGTATGGAGTCTTGCCACGCCGTTGACGGAAAAACCGGCTACAATCGCCAGATGAGCCATCTTTACCTGTCCGTCAAAGATGATAGCCATTTTCTTTACCTTCTCATAGTTGCCCGGATATCGTCTCTCTACCTCAATTAAAAAGCGGCGGTTAATCTCTTCCACGATCTGATAGATACGGGGAAGAAGGCGTGAAAACAGCTCAATGGGCCATTTTTCCAGAGCCTCAGACATAATGGTGTGGTTGGTGTAGGCACAGCACTTCGTTGTGATATCCCAGGCCTCGTCCCACTCCAGTCCTTCCACATCCAGAAGAATTCTCATAAGCTCTGCGATAGCCACCGTAGGATGGGTATCGTTTAACTGGAAAATCACCTTCTCCGGCAGCTTATGAATATCGCTGTGGTTTTCTTTATACTTGGCTACTGCCCGCTGTACACTGGCAGAAATAAAGAAATACTGCTGCTTTAAGCGAAGCTCCTTACCGGAATAATGGTTGTCATTTGGATAAAGCACCTCCACCAGATTTTTCGCCAGATTTTCCTCTTCTACCGCCTTCTGGTAGTCTCCCTTGTCAAAGGCCTGAAGACTGAAGGAATTTAACGGCTGCGCGTCCCATATGCGGAGTGTGTTGACCATGTTGTTGCCATACCCGACAATCGGCATATCATAGGGAATTGCCATAACAGAGCGGTATCCCTCCTGAATGAATTTGTTTCTTCCGTTCTCCCAGACTGTCTTTACATAGCCGCCAAACTTTACCTCTGTAGCGTACTCTGCCCGGCGCAGCTCAAAGGGATAGCCGTTTTTCAGCCACTCATCCGGAACTTCAATCTGATATCCGTTCTCAATCTTCTGCTTAAACATACCGTAATGATAGCGGATTCCGCAGCCATATGCCGGATAACCCAGGGTAGCCAGGGAGTCTAAAAAACAGGCGGCCAGTCTTCCCAGGCCTCCATTTCCAAGAGCTGGATCCGGCTCCTGATCCTCAATGACGTTTAAGTCAAAGCCCAGCTCTGTCAGAGCCTCCCGGATCTCCTTCTGAGCTCCAATATTGATTATATTGTTTCCCAGCGCCCGTCCCATCAAAAACTCCATGGACAGATAATATACAATTTTTGCGTCGTTTTCATCGTAGGCCTTATGCGTTGCAATCCACTGGTCAATAATCACGTCCTTAACCGCATAGGCAACTGCCTGGTAAACCTGCTGAGGCTCAGCCTCATCAATGGTCTTCCGGTACAGGTTCTTCATATTGTCGATAATGCTTTCTTTCAATGTTTCCTTATCAAAGGTCTGCATTTTCCATCCTCCTAACAAGCATTTTCCGCTTTTCGGCCAAGGCGGGATATATACAATCCCGCCTGTCAGCTTTTTCCAGCGCTGGCTACGCTGTTTTTTCTACGCCGAGCACTACCTTTTCACCATTAATGCTCCACTCCTTGGAGTATCCGCCTGTCTGTCCAGTCACAATCTCGTCTGCCAGAACCTCGCTCTTAATTTCCTCGCCGTGGGCTGCAAAAACAGCGGAAATCTTTTCATTGCCCTCTGCAAACACACGAATGTGGTTCATGACCTCGAAGCCGGCTTCCTTTCTCATAGTCTGAATTTTGCTGATCAGCTCTCTCACAAATCCTTCCTCTAAGAGTTCTGGAGTCAGGTTCGTGTCAAGAACAACCATCACTGTATTGTCGCCCTCGGAAACGTATCCCTCCACCTGAGCTGCATCGATCAGAAGATCCTCTTCTGTGAGAACAACCTCCTCACCGTTAAAGTCAAAGGTTAAGGCTCCCTTCTCTTTTAAAGTATCCATAGCGGAATTTCCGTCAATCTCAGAAAGTGCTTTCTTAATATTTCCCAGCTGTTTTCCGTATTTCGGCCCTACAGTACGAAGCTGCGGCTTAAAGGTGTAGGAAGTAAAAGCTCTCACATCATCTGTGAATTCCACGCTCTTTACGTTTAACTCGTCCTCAATGATCTCCTGGTAGAACTCCGGAAGGCTTCTCTCTGCCTTTACGAACATCTTTCCGATTGGCTGACGGTTCTTAATGTTCGCCGTATTTCTGGCGGCACGGCCGAATACGACTACCTTTAATACCTCGTCCATGTACGCTTCCAGCTCCTTATCGATAAAGCCTTCCTGAACCTCTGGGAAGCTGCACAGATGAACGCTTTCCGGAGCCGTCTTATCAATCTTTCTCACCAGGTTCTGATAGATATCCTCGCACATAAACGGAATCATCGGAGCAGCTGTCTTGGAAACTGTCACAAGAGCTGTGTAGAGCGTCATGTACGCGTTGATCTTATCCTGCTCCATGCCCTTTGCCCAGAAACGCTCACGGCTTCTTCTTACATACCAGTTGCTCATGTCGTCCACAAAATCCTGAAGTGCTCTTGCAGCCTCCGGAATTCTGTAGTTCCCGAGATTGTCATCCACCTCTTTTACCAGAGTATTTAACTTGGACAGCAGCCATTTATCCATAACAGGCAGCTTATCGTATTCCAGACTGTACCTGGTCGCATCGAACTGATCGATGTTTGCATAAAGAACGAAGAACGCGTAGGTATTCCAGAGAGTTCCCATGAACTTTCTCTGTCCTTCCATAACAGCCTTGCCGTGGAAGCGGTTCGGAAGCCATGGAGCGCTGTTGATATAGAAATACCAGCGGATAGCATCTGCGCCATAAGTAGACAGAGCCTCAAAGGGATCTACTGCATTTCCCTTGGACTTACTCATCTTCTGGCCGTTCTCATCCTGCACATGTCCCAGCACGATAACATTCTTATATGGGGCCTTGTTAAAGAGCAGCGTGGAAATTGCCAGCAGAGAGTAGAACCATCCTCTCGTCTGATCCACCGCCTCAGAGATAAAGTCTGCCGGGAACTGCTGCTCAAACAGATCCTGGTTCTCAAATGGGTAATGATGCTGTGCAAACGGCATAGAGCCAGAATCAAACCAGCAGTCAATTACCTCAGGAACTCGGTGCATCTCCTTGCCGCACTTCGGACATCTGATAGTCACTGCATCAATAAATGGACGGTGCAGTTCAATATCATCCGGACAGTTGTCAGACATGCTCTTTAATTCCTCAATGCTTCCGATAGAATGCTGGCATCCACACTCGCACTCCCAGATATTGAGAGGAGTTCCCCAGTAACGGTTTCTGGAAACGCCCCAGTCCTGTACATTCTCCAGCCAGTCGCCGAAACGTCCCTTTCCAATGCTCTCCGGAATCCAGTTAATGGTGTTGTTATTGCGGATCAGATCGTCCTTTACTGCTGTCATCTTGATGAACCAGGATTCTCTTGCATAGTAGATCAGCGGAGTATCGCATCTCCAGCAGTGAGGATAGCTGTGCTCAAAATTCGGAGCGGAGAATAAGAGGCCTCTCTCGTCCAGATCCTTGAGAACAAGCGGATCTGCCTTCTTGCAGAAGGTGCCTGGCCATGGAGTCTCCTTTGTCATCTCTCCCTTAGCGTCTACCAGCTGTACAAACGGAAGGTCATACTTTCTTCCCACCTTGCTGTCGTCCTCACCGAAGGCAGGGGCAATGTGAACCACTCCTGTACCGTCTGTAAGAGTAACATAGGTATCACATACTACAAAGTATGCCTTTTTACGCTGCTTGGCACAGATTTCTCCTGCACAGTCAAATAACGGCTCATACTCCTTGTACTCTAAATCCTCTCCAGAGAAGGATTCCCTCACTTCATAAGTTCCCTCTCCAAGAACTGTATTGCAGAGAGCCTCGGCCATGTAATAAACAGTGCCGTCCTCTTTCATCTGAACCTTCACATAGGTCTCATCCGGATGCACGCAGAGAGCCACGTTGGAAGGCAGTGTCCACGGAGTTGTAGTCCATGCCAGGATATACGCGTCTTCTCCCTTCACCTTAAACTTGGCGATAGCAGAACGTTCCTTTACATCCTTGTAGCCCTGGGCTACCTCATGGCTGGACAGAGGAGTTCCGCAGCGCGGGCAGTAAGGTACAATTTTAAATCCCTTGTAGAGAAGTCCCTTCTCCCAGATCTGCTTCAGAGCCCACCACTCAGATTCAATAAAGTCATTGTGATAGGTAACGTATGGGTGATCCATATCAGCCCAGAAACCAACGGTTGCAGAGAAATCCTCCCACATGCCCTTGTATTTCCAGACGCTCTCCTTGCAGTGCCCAATAAACGGCTCCAGGCCGTACTGCTCGATCTGTTCCTTTCCGTCCAAGCCCAGCATCTTCTCAACCTCCAGCTCCACCGGAAGCCCGTGGGTATCCCATCCAGCCTTTCTCGGAACCATGTAGCCCTTCATTGTGCGGTATCTCGGAATCATATCCTTGATAACCCGCGTTAAAACGTGGCCGATGTGAGGCTTTCCATTAGCTGTAGGCGGACCATCGTAGAATGTATAGGTCGGACCCTGCTTGCGGCTTTCAATACTCTTTTCAAAAATTTGATTATCAGCCCAAAATTTTTCTGTCTTTTTTTCTCTCTCCACAAAATTCATGTCAGTAGAGACCTTGTCGTACATGTTTTCTTCCTCCTGTCTGGTGAATATTTGTGTATGCAGAAAGCGTAAAAAGCCTCCGTCCTGTAAAAGGACGAAGGCTGTCAATCACTTCGTTTTACCACCTGTTACTGCATACTTCATATGCGCTCCCTCTAACGGCGGACACCGGCTCAGCTTAATGGGAAGCTTTTCTGCCTGTTTTGATTCTCACTCAGCTGTAATCAAAAAGGCCGCTCCGTTCAGCCTGCAACTCAGGAGTGATATTCAGCGCTTTTCTACTCGCAGCAGGCTCTCACCATCCCTGCCTCGCTTTGCCTTTCGTAAAGCCCTACTGTCTCCGTCACAGTCTTTCTGGTCTAAACATATAAAATTACTTGTACATTGTACTATTTTAAACAGTTTAGAAGCAAAAGTCAACTAATATTCCTTTATCTGACTGCAAAAGACTGCCGGAAGTCTGCTTGTCCAAAGATATGGAAATCATGTTTCCAATCTCTTTTACGCAGTCCTTCCGGCAGTCATAAAAAATTTGGTTCTATACTGAATGTTGGGGTGTGCGAAAAAACACACTTCCAACATTCTTTTCGTTGTAATAAAATACATCTATAAGAAGCCTCCTAAACGCATTA